>NZ_JBLQZO010000005.1:0-378028 GCF_047872835.1 Priestia sp. RMT2NF4 | reverse complement strand
CTTGCATGTATTAGGCACGCCGCCAGCGTTCATCCTGAGCCAGGATCAAACTCTCCGAAGAAATGTTTGACTTGCTCATTTAAAAAATAAAAATTAACGTTGACGTTTGTCGCTTTGTTCAGTTTTCAAAGTTCAACCGCCGCTCTTAAGCGACTTTACTATCATAACAAGTTGCAATCTAGTTGTCAACAAGTTTTTTATTTGTTTATCACTTCGATGTTTGCTTTAGCAGTTCATCTTAGCGACATTTAATAATATACCATGCCTTCTTTTATTGTGCAATAGTTTTTCGATATATTTTTAAAAACTATTTTCTTGTACACGAAACGTTAGCCAATTAATAGATACTAGCATATCTAGACCTAAGCTAGCATAATGTCTATTAAATCATTATCCGCCAAGGAGGCGTTCACTTGGATACCTTAATTGCAGCTGCACTCTATTTGTCCTTTTGTATGTCTATTCTCTTAATTTCACTTGCTTATTGGGAATCAATTCAAATGTCTAATAAAGAAGGCAAAGTCAACGGCCTTTCATTTATTTCACTTTCAACATTCAGCATAATTTTTTGTTTGTTTACTTCATATTTTTATACCATTCTTTATTAACATGATGTTACGTTGTCTTCTTATAATAAGGAGACATTTCTTTATTTTATTACAATATTCGCATTCGGTATACTTACTTATTGAAATCAATACGATAAACTCAGCTCCCCCCTTCTTCATACGTGCGATGGACAGTGAAGGAATTTGTCGAATGATTTTTTGGAACACTTTCTTTAAATTTGATAAACTACTTTTAGAAAACGCTTTCATATATACTTTAACATTATTCAAGGAGGAAACCAAATGAAACCATTGCTTGAAGTAACGGTTGGAGAACTTTTAAAAGAAAGTACAAAAAAGTTTGGGCATCAAGAAGCGGTTATCTACTCTGAACAAAATATTCGCTATACGTACGCAGAGTTTTATCAAGAAACCTCTCGAGTTGCAAAGGCACTTCTAGCCACCGGTCTCAAAAAAGGCGATCATATCGCTATCTGGGCTACAAATGTGCCGGAATGGTTACTTCTGCAATTCGCAGCAGCTAGAATAGGCGCTGTTTTGGTTACCCTTAATACAAGCTACCAATCCTCTGAATTAGAGTATGTATTGAGGCATTCTGATACAGCAGCGCTATTTTTCATTGATGAATTTAAAAGCACTTCTTATACGTCTATTATCACCGGTATTGAACATAATCTTCCCAATCTAAAACATCTTATAAACTTAAGTGAATCAAGCGAACATACTTCTTGGAACGAGTTCTTAATGAGTAGCTCAATGGTATCGGATGAGGTGCTCGATAAGTATGAGCAATCCCTACATATCCATGAAGTTATCAATATGCAATATACTTCCGGAACAACAGGTTTTCCAAAAGGAGTTATGCTAAGTCACCATAATATAGTAAATAACGGCTTTTTAGTTGCTCAGTCTATGAAACTGACTAACGAAGACCGCTTATGCATCCCAGTTCCTTTCTTTCATTGTTTTGGATGTGTACTGGGCGTTCTAGCATGCGTATCCGTAGGTGCTACTATGCTACCGATTATTGAATTTCAGCCTTCCTCTGTTTTACGCACCGTAGAGAAAGAAAAATGTACAGCGCTTCACGGTGTACCAACTATGTTTATTGCGGAATTAAATGCACTTGAGTTTAATCAATATGACTTATCTACTCTTCGCACAGGAATCATGGCTGGTTCTAATTGTCCAGCAGAAGTAATGAAACGAGTCATAAATGACATGGGTATCAGCGAAATTACCATCGCCTATGGTCAAACCGAAACATCTCCTGTAATCACCCAAACAACCCCAACTGATTCTATCGAGCGGCGAGTACAAACGGTTGGCAAAGTACATGATCATGTACAGATTCAAATTATTAATCCAATTACAGGTAAACAAGCTTCTTTTGGAGAACAAGGAGAACTTTGTGCAAAAGGATATTTAACAATGAAAGGATATTACAAAATGCCGGAAGAAACAGAAAAAACAATTGTAGAGGGCTGGCTACATACAGGAGATTTAGCTACCATCGATAAAGATGGCTATGTAAAAATTACAGGACGTCTAAAAGATATGATTATTAGAGGTGGAGAAAACATTTACCCAAGAGAAATTGAAGAGTTTTTATATAGATTACCCGAGGTAGAAGATGTGCAAATTGTCGGTATTCCTGATCCAAAGTATGGAGAACGAGTTGCTGCATGCATTAAACTCAAGCAAGATTCTTTTCTTACCGCTCAAGAAATCAAAGACTTTTGCAAAGGTAAGCTTGCTCATTTCAAAATTCCCGAACATATTTATTTTATAGACGACTTTCCCATGACGGCATCCGGCAAGATTCAAAAATATAAATTAAAAGAAACGATCGTAGCGCTTTATAAATAATCAGATTTTTTCGAATTTCACCTGTCATTATGAAGAAAAGTTTACTATACTGATACATATCTGTTTTTCTTCTTTCATACAGATATAAACAACAATGTCTATTGAAATAGGTGAAAATAATGGAAAATGAAATGTTGCTCAAATTAGGTATTTCTGCTGTACTTGGTCTTATTATTGGAATTGAAAGGGAACTAAAACGAAAGCCTGTTGGTTTAAAAACATCTCTCGTAATTTCCATTATTAGCTGTTTACTCACGATTGTTTCGATTGAGTCTTCTCAAATTTTTAATAAAGGTGATCATATCACAATGGACCCGCTTCGTCTGGCTGCTCAAATTGTTTCTGGAATTGGTTTTTTAGGAGCGGGTGTTATTTTACGAAAAGAAAATGACAGCATCTCTGGGCTTACAACAGCCGCTATTATCTGGGGGGCAGCAGGTATAGGTATTGCTGTAGGTGCAGGGTTTTATCCCGAAGCTATTACCGGAGTTGTACTGCTCATCATCAGCGTTGAACTTCTCCCTTTCCTTATTACTATTCTAGGGCCTAGGCAACTGCGCGAGAAAGAGCTTATTCTTCAACTTAAGCTGGCTGATAAGCACAATATTTTTGATACAACTAACAGCATTAGAGAAAAGAATATTACAATAAAAAATATTCGAATCAAAGATTTAGACACCAATGAATTATATATACGTATGAAAGTGTCAGTTAATAATCAGCGTCCTACTACAGAAGTGTATTACGAGATTCAAAAAATCAGCGGTATTCGTAGCATTGAAGTTGAAAATGTATAAATGAAAAACGGCCAATTGGCCGTTTTTTTATTTATATTTTTCAATCTGTTGTAAAAATTCCCTCTGTTTTACTAGAGACAGCCGGTATTGATCATCGATAATTTCTGTTAACAACTCATGTTTACGGCTCTTTGACACATTCAATCTGTGGATAAGAACTCTGCATTCGTACAAAAACTGTGTATACTGTGTGTAACTCTCATCATAATTCGAAGATAATTCTTCTTTTATTCGTTTTGTCAACAAAGGACTAGCGCCATCTGTGGATATTGCTAGCGATAATCTCCCTCTAGAAAACTGTGCAGGAATTTGAATATTTCCATCGGAAAAACCGCTGGCCATATTAACCAACTGATCATTTTTAATATGCTGCTTAACGAACTTATTCACAGCTTTATCATTTGTAGCTACAACAATAAAAAAAACATTAAGTAAGTCTTCTTCTCCTACTTTTTTTCTTTTTACACACAGCTGATTCTTAGCTTCCCACTCATTTATTTCAGCTGAAACAGTTGGAGCAACCACTGTAATGGCTGCTCCTTCTTGTAAAAAACCTTTAATTCTACGAGTTGCGATTGTTCCGCCTCCAACTACTAAGACCGAACGATCCTTTAAATCAAGCATAACGGTATACATCGTATTGATTTCCTCTACTCGATAATAACGTTTTTACTTGATGACTTAAAATGTGTGCAAGTCCATCATGATAACCTAGGTAGTTTGCTAAGATAAACTGCTGGTCATCTGTTGATAACTGCTCCAACTCTTCCTTAATTTCGTTCATTAAAATACCGGTAAACAAAAGGTACGGGAGAACGAATACTTGCTTATACGAAGTTTGTTTAGCAAGGTGCAGGCCTTCTTTTAAATTAGGGGCAGCGGCAGCTAAATAGCATGTGCTCACTTCTTTAAAAGCTCCTTTACCTTTTAGCAGTTGAGCTATTTCGTTAAAATCTTTTTTTACAGCAGGATCACTGCTTCCTCTCCCAACCAGCAATACCATCGAATCTTCATGCTTATCCACATTGGTTTCATTGATTCTCTCTACTAAGATATCAACAATTCGTTCGTCTACGCCGAACGGTTCTCCGTACAGTACTTCTACTTGTGGATAGCGTTCATATACTTTGTGTATTTCTTCAGGTATATCATGTTTTGCATGGGCAGCTGTTAATAACAGCAGCGGCACAATGGCAATACGAGTAGCACCTTGTTCAATACACGCTTCAAATCCTTGTTCAATAGTAGGGTAAGCTAGCTCTAGGAAACAAACTTCTTGAATCGGTACATCTAGATTTTTTTTACATCTTTCAATAAAAGCAACTGCCTGATCAGCGCCTTCTTTTACGCGGCTGCCATGGCAAACATATAAAACTGCATCCATATAATCAACCTCTTTAGTAAGCTTCTTGTGCATACGAATAGTAATGCTGTCCAGTCTTCTCAAACCAATTCAATCGGTCATGAAAATTTACAACTTCACCAACGATAATCATACTGGGATTTTCAATTTGTTCTTCTTTAACAATATCAACAATTGTACCAAGAGTTCCAGTTACAGTGCGCTGGTCCGCACATGTGCCCCAGTGAATCAATGCAATTGGCGTAGCTGAGGTTTTTCCATGTTCCATTAACTGTTGGCAAATGTACGGTAAGTTCCTCACTCCCATATAAATGGCAAGAGTATCTACACCTTTGGCTAGGCTATCCCATTTGATTGCATCATGCTCGCTGTCTTTACGGTGTCCTGCTACAAAAGCAAAGCTTGCGCTGTATTCCCGGTGAGTGACAGGGATTCCTGCATAAGCAGCAGCTGCGATACCTGATGTAATTCCTGGAACAATTTCAAATGAAATGCCCTGTTGCACGAGAGCTTCTGCTTCTTCCCCTCCGCGTCCGAAAACAAATGGATCTCCGCCTTTTAAGCGCGTTACAATTTTCCCCTTTTTAGCGAATTTCACTAAAAAGTTATTGATTGTTTCTTGCTTGAGGGTATGGTAGTTTGGAAGCTTTCCGCAGTAAATAATATCAGCATCACTTTTAGCATACTCCAGCAGGTCCTTATTCACTAAACGATCATATAAGATAACATCTGCTTGCTGAATTGCTTTCAACCCTTTTAATGTAATTAAATCTGGATCTCCTGGTCCTGCACCGACTAGATATACTTTCCCCATGAATGCCTTTCACCCTTCCATCATTTCCACGTCTCCGCAGCGCTCCCAAATTTTAATTTGAATTAGAACAGCGGACAAAGTCCGCTGTCATTTAGATGAATTTTCGGTTAGATAAATATTCAATAACAGTTTGTACACATTCTTCTACAGACTGTGTGCTTGTATTAATTGTTACTTCAGGATTAGCAGGTGACTCATAGGGAGAATCAATTCCTGTAAAATCACGGATTTCTCCGCTTCTTGCTTTTTTGTAAAGGCCTTTTGGATCTCTTTTTTCACATTCTTCTAACGGACACTCTACGTATACTTCCAAAAATTCATTCCCCTCTAAGATCTCACGCACTTGAGCGCGATCTTCTTGGAATGGAGAGATAAATGCTGTTAGTACCACTTGACCGCTGTCTACGAACAGCTTAGAAACCTCACCGATACGGCGAATATTTTCTGTACGATCTTCAGCAGAAAACCCTAAATTCTTGTTTAAGCCAAAACGAACATTGTCACCATCTAATACATAATTGCGAATATTTTTATCAAAAAGCGCTTTTGCCACTGCGTTTGCTACGGTAGATTTACCTGAACCCGAAAGGCCCGTAAACCATAATACAAAACTGTGATGATTATTTTGCTCGCGTCTTTCCTGTTTTGTAATTCCAGCATCATGCCACGTAATGTTTGTTGATTTACTCACTTCAACCGCTCCTTATTTTGAAGATACTTTTTGTTTTGCTAATCCCTTAATTAACACTTCAATTACTTCTTTACGGCTGAATGTGCTTGGTGGCACTTCTCCGTTACGAAGCATTTCACGTACCTTGGTACCAGATAGAATCATATGATCTTCCTTGCTGTGAGGGCATGTTTTCGTTGATGCCATCGCTTCACACTTCTTGCAGTAGAAGCTGTGTTCAAAAAATAAAGGTGTAATTCCTAATTCATCTGCCGTAAAGTTACTGAAGATTTTTTGTGCATCATATGTTCCGTAGTAGTCACCAACACCAGCGTGGTCACGGCCTACAATGAAATGCGTGCATCCAAAGTTTTTTCGAACCATTGCATGGAAAATAGCTTCTCTAGGTCCAGCATAGCGCATTGCAGCAGGGAAAACTGCCAAAGCTACACGATCGCTAGGATAATAGTTCTCTAAAAGTACTTCATAACTTTCCATACGGATATCTGCTGGGATATCATCTGACTTTGTTTCTCCTACAAGTGGATTTAAAAACAGGCCGTCTACAATTTCTAATGCTGTTTTTTGAATATACTCATGCGCACGGTGAACAGGGTTACGAGTTTGGAATCCAACAACCGTTTTCCAACCGCGCTCTTCAAATGCTGCTCTTGTTTCAGTTGGATCTAGGTAATACTTTTCAAAACGCGTTTTAGGTGTACGTTCTACAAGTACGATTGGACCTGCTACATATACATTTGGGCGTTCCATCATTTTCTTCACACCAGGGTGGGCAAGTTCTGCTGTGCGGTACACATTTTCCGCTTCTTTTTCTTTATTTGGCGTATATACTTCAGAAACTTCTAAAACACCATATGTCACACCGCTTTGAACTAGTTTTACTTTGTCGCCAATGTTTAATTCTTTAGCCTGCTCTTCTGTTACGGGAAGAGTAATAGGAATACTCCATACAGTTCCATCTGCTAGACGCATATTTTCAACAACTGATTGATAATCTTTTTCTCCTAAAAACCCCGTAATTGGGCTATAAGCACCAATTCCAATTAGTTCTAAATCGCTTAGAGCCATGTTGTCTACTTCAATTTCTTTTGTTAGTGACGTGTAGTCATATGTTGGTTGATATAAATTAATTAATTCTCCACCGTGTGCTTGAATTGTTGTCATTTTGTAAAATCCTCCTTAAGTAATTAACACAATATAATAAAAAGCACTTGAATCACGCAGTCATTTTTTCTTTTTCCGACTGCAGGCTTGCTCTTTTTCTTCTAGTTGTTCTAGCTAAGCTTAGAATACCTCCTGTAGCAATACATCCACTAGCTAGCACCACAAATGAATATAAGTCGCTTTCAAGTACTAATTTCACAAGAACATATGAGATTACGAGTGAAAATACAGGGGATACCACCCAAACCTTTAACATTTGAATGACCACTTCTCGCTGTTCTTTCGTAAATCCCGTTTTCGCTGCGCCTATTCCAATAATAGAAGACGTAGTGACCTGTGTAAGCGGTACTGGCAAACCAAACAGTGAAGCGACTGTAACAAGAGAAGCACCAGTACCCGAGATAATACAGCCTTCTCCTACAGAATAGCGAGTAATTTTTTTTCCGTTTGTTTCAATAACTCGGCCTCCTAGTAAAAGAGCTCCGAGCGCCACCGCCAATCCTCCTGCTATGACACCCGTTGTAGCATCCATTAATCCAGCTCCTACTAGAGGACCGACAGCATTTGCCACATTGTTCATTCCAGCTGAGAAGGCTTCAAAGAATCCCGTTGCAATAACTAAAATCGTTAAAACTCTTTTCCACTTTCCCTCTGCTTCTTTTTTATGCGCTCTGCGCTTTATCACTTTCCCAATCAAAAAAGCAATAACAAATGAAACTAGCGGAACAATAATCCAAAAAGACATGACAATTAAAAGTTTTTCTACATACAGAGATTGATAAGCTACCCCTACTCCAACAACTGAGCCAACTGTTACTTCACTTGTTGATAAAGGGATACCAATCAAATTCGCGAAAAAGAGTGACAGCGTTGCAGCAGCCAGAATGATAATAACTAATTCTACTGACAGCAGTTTTTCAGGTATGATACCTGAACTGATGGTTTTTACCACCTCACCGCCTCCGGTAACAGCTCCGAGCACAATTCCTACAGCACAGATGAACAGGGCCACTCTTCGCTTTTTAATTGCACCGGAGCCGTATGAAACGCCCATAGCAGCTGCTGCACCGCTTGCCCCAATATTCATTGCAAAAAAAAGCGCAATGATAAAGGCAACATATAAAAGCATCATTTATTCAGCTCTTTCGTATTTAAGATTCGTGTAATCCGCACTCCACTTTTTGTGTACCTGCCCATCTTCCTGAACGTAAATCGTCTACATTATAGGCAGGTGCGGTACAGGGCTCACAGCCGATACTTGGGTAGCCTTGATCATGAAGTTTGTTGTATGGCAAATCATGCTTATACACATAACGCCAAATTTCTTTCCATGACCAATGAATTAACGGACAAACTTTCACCTTCTTGAATTTCTCATCTTTATTAAAATAATTCGTGTTGGCACGAGACTCAGACTGCTCACGTCTCAAACCAGAAATCCACGCATCATAAGGAGCAAGGGATTCTCTTAGCGGAATGATTTTTCGAATTTGACAGCATAGGTTAGGCTGACTCTTCCAAAGCTCATCTCCATGTTTTTCAGCTTGTTCTGCAAGAGTTAAATCCGGCTTTTTCATATGAATACGTAAATCAGGGAAGCGTTCTTTAATTGCATCAATCACTTCATATGTTTCTTTAAAATGAACCCCTGTATCTAAAAAGACAATTTCAGCATCTTTTTTCACTTTTGAAATTAAATCAATTAACACGATTCCTTCAATCCCAAAGCTTGACGCATAAATAATTGAATCTCCGTAGGTATCATACGCCCACTGCAATGCTGAAAGGGCTCCTTTTGTTTCATCTTTACTGTCGAACTCTGGAAATGTATCGCTCCAGTTTTCGTACGTATATAAGCCTGCCATTTTCTCCACTCCAATTCTTAGTTATCCGCGTTATCCAATAAAAAAAGACGGTTTTACCCACTAGAATTGGATAAAACCGCCTCTAGTGTGTCTAGTCAGCGAAACTATTTAATTCTTACTTTGCTTCGGCGTGTTCAAAGGTTTGTTTTAAGTCGGGGTTTACAGTCATCGTTGTCCCTCCTCAAAATATCTCTTGCGCTATATCAAAATAAAAAGTCTTCCGTATTGAAAGACTGGGTAGGCAATAATTTTCACCTTATCTTTCAAAATGATACACACTTTGCTGGAATTAGCACCTTGCTAAGCAGGTTGCCGGGGTTCAGCGGGCCAGATCCCTCCACCACTCTTGATAAGCATTTTTTAAAAATTTTAGCATATTTAGAATATTTGTCAACATTAAAAATTATATATCCGATAAGAAAACTATACTTTAAATTCACAGAAATATCTATACTTTTATTTAAAACAACATATGTAAATTTAACCCAAATGTGAACATATAAGTTTATAAAACGCTTTCTTTTTCCCCCGACTTTTTATGTTCTCTTGCTAAATAAAATGCAAAATCTCTCTATAAAATTAATAACGGATTTATGAGCTTTACGGATAATTCACTCACATTAGCACACATTACAGATAACACTGACTGACAGATAGGAGCTATATAAGATGGAGAGACAACCCTTTCAATTAGACGATACAATTAAAAATAATGTGCGAACATATTTACAGCAGATTTCAACTGAAGCCTCTAATTTAATTAAACATTTAGACACGAGTGATCATTGTATTTTATGTGATTTTGAGGAGATGAGAAGGTTATTTCAAGATGTTCAAGCTACGGCCGCCTCTTATTACTTGCGTCATTACTTATCGCCTTATACATTTGAATACGCTGCTCTGTCCCTAGCTATTCATAACCTCTCTGAGAAACGTCACGGCGCTTTAATTGTCATTGAACGGGAACAAAGTGTTGATCCTCTTATTCAAAAAGGAATGCCTATTCAAGCTCCTGTCAGCGCTACGCTAGTTGAGACACTGTTCTATCCAGGGACACCCTTACATGACGGAGCCGTCCTAATTAGAAATAATCAGCTTATTTCAGCTGCTAATGTTTTACCTCTCTCGTCTATTATTTCAACGAACAAAAAGTTGGGAACACGTCACCGTGCAGCCATTGGAATGTCGGAAAAATCGGATGCATTAATTTTAGTTGTATCTGAAGAAACAGGTAAAATTTCGTTTGCTCTTGATGGAAGCCTCTACCCTATTCACTCCAGCAAAAATATGATTTAAGAGCCCTTTCCTGATAAGCAGCCCTATCTTGACTTATCTATCCTTTCTCTTTAATATATTTCATAGTTTTTACATACTATAGATACGGGTGATGCATATGGCAATTTTAAAATTTGAACATGTAGGCGTTCAAGTAAAGGATATAGAAGAATCTATTGAGTTCTATACACAAAAAGTGGGATTGGAGCTCATCGAAACACTACCACATACCGATCCGTCTTTGAAGCTAGCTTTTCTAGGTTTAGAAGGCAATGTAATCGTAGAGTTAATTCAAGGGTATAACTCAAGCTTACCTAGTGAAGGTAAAGTTCATCATTTTGCGCTGGCAGTAGATGGAATTGAAGAAGAGTTTGAGCGTTTAAAATCAGCAGGCGTTTCATTTGTGGAAGAAAACATTGTAACTTTGCCAAATGGAGCAAGATACTTATTTTTCTACGGTCCAGACAAAGAATGGATTGAATATTACGAAGTAAAAAGATAAAGATATCTTATACCTTCAGTGAAAAATGGTCATACTGTGGCTATGACTAATCACTGGAGGTTTTTTTATGATGGAATGGCTATTATTCCGACTTTTTCGTCGTTCTATTTTAGTGCGGCTTCTTTTTATTATCGGCTGCCTTGTTTTACTTTTCGGCATGCTTATACATTTCCTAGAGCCGCAAACGTTTGGGAATGTGTTTGAAGGAATTTGGTGGGTTATTATTACAATCTCTACTATAGGATACGGTGATTTTGCTCCCACCACTACGATTGGAAGGTTAGCTGCAATTATTTTAGTCCTGGTTGGAACGGGATTTATTACTACTTATTTTGTCACGCTTTCTAAAATTGCTGTTTCCGCTGAGAGCGCTTATTTGGAAGGGAATTTAAAGTTTTATGGAAAAGATCACTTCATCGTTGTGGGGTGGAATGAGCGCGCCAAACTCGTGCTAGAGTCTTATCGCGACGCATTTCATAAAGAAGACATTGTTCTTATCGACGACTCTCTGACTAAAAACCCCATGATCTGTGATCGCGTTCATTTTATTAAAGGAAGTCCCTCTCACTATGAGGTATTAGAACTTGCCAATGCTCGGTGCGCAAAAAAAGTGCTGATTACTGCCGATCAGCATAAGACAGAAGAATATGCAGACATGAATACGATTGTTACGCTAGTCGCTCTGCAAGGATTGAACCCTTCTATTTACAGCATCGTTGAACTGTTAACAAAAAAGCATATTCAAAATGCGCAAAATTTGGGGGTAAATGAAATGATTAAAACAAACGAGTTGATTAGTCAGGTCATGTACGAACATATTTTTGTGAAAAAATTAGAGAGTTTAAGAAAAGAATAATCCTTTCAATTATTGAAGCAGCGCCTCTTCTGCCTCTCTAATTAGCTCTTCTCCTAAGCTGATATACTTTTCTGGAAATGAAGCGTCTGCGTCTTGGGGTTCTGCAAACTGGTTAAATGAAGCACCCACGTTTCCATTGTGAACATTGTCATCTAAGCCAATTTGATACTTATGTGAAAGTAAAAATGGCGTACCAATCTGTACGGTTGTTCCTTTAGAATCCAGTTCTCCATTCGTAGCTGTAAACGGGATACGCAAAAATTGATAGCCGATTTCATCATTCATCTTATAGTCGAATGAACCATGATCATAATCCCAATTTCCTCCAATGTTATACCCAAGCGGCTTAAGCGTTTTTTCTAATTCATAAAGCTTGAATAATGTGCCGTCTAATCTTGAAGATAATTCAATCATCTTATCCCTCCTCTGTTTTAACATGTCCTTTTTCCAGCTTTTTATCCTTTATCTCAAAAGCAAAAAAGAGGTTGAGACATAATTAACCTAAAGACAAACACACTAGATAAAGTAGCTCGTATAAATCGCTTGTGACACCGCAGTTGATTTCCGTGCAAGGCTTCGCTCTCCGCGGGCGGCCGCTGAGCCTCCTCGTCGCTTTTCCCGCAGGAGTCTTCGCCTTGCCCTCCCAATCAACTGCTAGAAGGAACAAAACGGGTAAAACTATATACACCATCACAAAAAAACGAACCACTAATCAAACACGTTGATCAATGGTTCGTTTTTCACTTGGGCTAAGATACTTTTGTACCGGCCTCTTTTTATTTATTTCAAACGCTTTTCTAATTCTGCTTTTTTCTCTTCAAAACCAGGTTTTCCAAGAAGAGCAAACATATTTACTTTGTATGCTTCTACTCCCGGCTGATCAAATGGGTTTACGCCTAATAAATAGCCGCTGATTGCGCATGCTTTTTCGAAGAAATATACAACATATCCAAATGTATACTCATCTAGCGCTGGAATGTTCACAACTAAGTTTGGAACGCCTCCGTCTGTGTGAGCAAGCATTGTACCTTGGAACGCTTTTTTATTTACAAAGTCAACTGTTTCACCAGCTAAGTAATTTAGTCCATCTAAGTCCGCTGCATCTTCTTCAATTGTTAGCTCATGACGAGAATCTTGAACTTGTACAATTGTTTCAAAAATATCGCGACGACCTTCTTGTACATATTGACCTAAAGAATGAAGATCCGTTGAGAAGTTAGCAGATGAAGGGTAAATACCTTTTTGGTCTTTTCCTTCACTTTCACCAAATAACTGTTTCCACCACTCAGCAAAGTACTGAAGAGCTGGCTCATAGTTAATCAGCATTTCAATTGTTTTTCCTTTATTATAAAGAACATTACGAGCTACAGCATATTGATAAGCTGGGTTCTCTTCTAGCTCTGATGATGAAAATGCTTCTTGAGCATCAGCTGCCCCTTTCATCATTTGTTCGATATCAAGACCTGCAGCGGCGATTGGTAATAAGCCAACCGCTGTTAATACAGAATAACGGCCGCCTACATCATCTGGAATAACAAATGTTTCATAGCCTTCTTCGTCCGCTAATGTTTTTAATGCGCCGCGCGCTTTATCTGTTGTTGCATAAATACGCTTGCGTGCTTCTTCTTTCCCGTATTTCTCTTCTAATAATTTACGGAAGATACGGAAAGCAATCGCCGGTTCTGTTGTTGTACCAGATTTTGAAATAACATTAATAGAGAAATCTTTATCTTGTAAAACATCCATTAGGTCTTTCATGTATGTTGAGCTGATGTTGTTACCAGCAAAAATAACTTGCGGAGTTTTACGCTGTTCTTTTGATAATGTGTTATAGAATGAATGCTGAAGCATTTCAATAGCAGCACGAGCACCTAAGTAAGATCCTCCAATACCAATAACAATCAATACATCTGAATCCGATTTAATTTTTTCTGCACTTTTTTGAATGCGTGCAAATTCTTCTTTGTCATACTCCGTAGGAAGGTCTACCCATCCTAAAAAGTCGTTCCCAGCACCTGTTTTTTCATGAATTGAATGGTGAGCTACTTTCACGGCATCACGTAAGTATGTAAGTTCATGTTCACCAAAAAATGATAACGCGTTTGAATAATCAAAACGAACATGTGTCATAGTCTGTTCCTCCATTAAAATATCTTTATTTTCCACTTTATCGAAACTGTTAGCTGAATTCAAGGGAATCCACTTACAATTTGACACAATCATTATAGTTTGTTGAAACTGCAATCATTGTATGTACCCTTTTATTTAACGATAAATTCAGTTATGAAGTCAACTAATGTTCTTTGATTAAAAAACGTAATTCATGCACGATTACGCAAATAATATGCAAATAAAAAACGACTAAAGAGTGGTCTTCAATCGTTTTTCATTTACTTACCGGATGGTGCAATATAGTTCATTTCACCTATCTTTACATATTGTCTCGGTTTATAAGAGGCTTTTAACAGGGAAGAGTCTATTGATATAGAATTTTCAGCTTCGTTTTTAGAAGTGAGTAGCATCCTGTTTTCTTCTTTCATTTCTAAGTGATTATTCAGTACAAATCCGCTCATACATAATGCGCTAAAAATGAGAAAACTGATGGTTATTTGTTTCCTATACATTTCCATCACCTCACTCTTAGAGTGACAATTTCACCTGATTTTTATACGTCTAAAAAAATTTTTTTATGTTTTTTTTATGGATTTTGTGACGAGTTTCTATTTATTTAATAAGGTTTGAAAAATCCGCTGATACTAAGAATTAGCATGGATGCATGCATAATTAAATTATTATATAATCGGTTACAGAATTGAATATCACAAGGAGGTTTGTCTTTTGTCGTGGTTGCACTTGGTGATTTTATCGCCTTTTTTATTAGCCTTTTTTGTCCCGCTTCTGTATAGGAAATTCCAGCGTATTCATACAGGGTGGTTCGTTTTACCTCTCCCACTTGTGTTGTTCATTTATTTCACACAATATATCAGTGGTGTTTCTAAAGGGGAAACCTACCTACATTCAATGAAATGGATACCTAGTCTGGGCATTAACTTTGATGCTTATGTGGATGGACTCGGTCTTCTATTTTCTCTGTTAATCACTGGAATTGGGACACTTGTTATTCTTTACTCCATTTATTATCTTTCTAAGACAAAAGAAGCGCTGCATTCGTTTTATGTCTATTTGCTTCTTTTTATGGGGTCTATGCTAGGAGTTGTATTATCAGACAACTTAATGAGTCTTTACAGCTTTTGGGAATTAACAAGCCTTTCATCTTTTTTATTGATTGGTTATTGGTACAAACGAGAGAAATCTCAATACGGAGCCTTAAAATCTATGCTCATTACCGTATTCGGAGGACTTTCCCTATTAGCAGGAATTGTACTTTTATATGTCATGACAGGTACTTTCAGCATACGCGAAATTATCTCAAACGTAGATGTGGTTACATCAAGTCATCTATTTATTCCAGCTCTAGTCCTCATTTTATTAGGGGCCTTTACAAAATCTGCTCAGTTTCCTTTTCATATTTGGCTGCCAGATGCAATGGAAGCTCCAACCCCAGTGAGTGCATACCTTCATTCAGCTACAATGGTAAAAGCGGGAATTTATCTTTTAGCAAGACTAAGCCCTGTTTTTGCTATAAGCGCCACTTGGTTTTTTGTTATTTCAATCATAGGACTAATTACACTGTTTTGGGGCTCATTTTCAGCAGTAAAGCAACAAGACTTGAAAGGGATTTTAGCTTTTTCAACAATTAGTCAGCTTGGGATGATTATGTCACTTATAGGAGTAGGTAGCGCAGCTATTCACTATGATTTTTTAGACGATAATATCTACTTAGTGGCTCTTACTGCAGCAGTTTTCCATTTGATTAACCACGCTACCTTCAAAGGCAGCTTGTTTATGGTAGTAGGCATTGTCGATCATGAAACAGGCACTCGTGACATTAGAAAGTTAGGCGGGTTAATGAGCTTCATGCCTGTCACATTTACCATTGCTATCATTGGGGGATTTTCAATGGCAGGTCTCCCTCCCTTTAACGGATTTTTAAGTAAAGAGATGTTTTTTACAGGCATGGTAAACGTGACAAAAATGGATATGTATAGCATGCAGACGTGGGGAATTTTGCTGCCTATCATCGCTTGGGTGGGAAGTATTTTTACGTTCGTCTATAGTATGATTCTTGTCTTTAAAACCTTTACAGGCAAATACCAGCCCGAAAAGTTGGAGAAGAAGCCGCATGAAGCACCAGTAGGCATGCTGATTTCACCGGTTATTTTAGCATCATTGGTTGTTATTTTTGGCTTTGCTCCTAATTTATTAGAATCAACTCTTATTGAGCCAACAATGGCCTCTATCGCACCTAGCCTGCTAGAGGCAGGTAAAGGATATCAAGTGCATATTAAATTTTGGCACGGTTTTACGCCAGAATTATTTATGACGCTAGGGGTCATCACATTTGGTATTTTGTTGTTTATGACGCTTCAAAAGTGGTCAAAAATTTATACACGATTCCCTTCTTCTTTAACGCTTAATAACGGATATAATTATGGCATTAAAGGGATGGAAAAAGGCTCAACGCGCATCATGAAAACATTAATGACAGGATTTATTAGAGACTATCTTTTAATCATTTTTACTTTCATAGGCATTTTACTTCTCGTAACGCTCTTTTCTCAGAATGCCTTTGCGATTGATCTAAAAGATACTGCTTCTATCGGCGTTTATGAAGCCATACTAGCAGTTGTAATGGTTGCGGCTACTATTACAACTTTATTGGCAAAATCACGCCTCACAGCCATTATTTCGCTCGGAGTTGTCGGGTATACACTTTCTTTATTTTTCGTATTATTCCGCGCTCCTGACTTAGCTTTGACTCAATTAGTTATTGAGACTGTATCCGTATCACTGTTTTTACTATGTTTCTACTACTTGCCGGAGTTTCGAAAGCGAAAAGTAAGGGTGAAGTTTCAACTGCCAAATTTACTGGTTGCCCTTCTTGTAGGAACGACCGTTACATTGCTTGGCATATCAGCAAACAGTACAAAACTATTTGAATCCATTTCACATTACTTTATTGAAAACAGTTATGAAAAAGCAGGCGGCGAAAACATGGTGAACGTGATCCTTGTTGATTTCCGCGGATTTGATACATTATTTGAAATTACCGTACTTTGTATAGCAGCTCTTGCTATCTATGGCATGATTCGTCTTCGGTTAACAAAGGAGGAAGAAGAGTGAAAAAAAATGATTTGATACTACAAACAACAACGAAAGTAGTCACATTCATTATTATCATTTTTGCCATTCATCTTTTCTTTGCAGGTCATTATACACCTGGAGGAGGGTTTGTTGGGGGACTTACTACCTCAGCTGCCCTTGTATTACTACTGCTGGCTTTCGATATAAAAACCGTATCGAAAGTCATCCCATTTGATTATAAGAAGGTTGCGGCTTCCGGTCTGCTGCTAGCTATTTTAACCGGGCTGGGATCATTTATTTTCAAAGTTCCCTTTCTCACTCACACGTACAGCTACTTTAACCTTCCCCTTCTCGGGAAAACATCTTTAGCTACCGTTGTACTGTTTGATTTAGGCGTATATCTAGTAGTTGTTGGTGTTACGATGACCATTATTCAAACGATTGGAGAGAGTGAATAGTGGAAATATTAATGTCCGTAGTGGCAGGGATTCTATTCACTGCCGCTGTATATCTCATGTTATCCCGCAGTTTACTGCGAATTATTATTGGAACAGGCTTATTAAGCCACGGTGTTCACCTGTTGATTTTAACGATGGGCGGATTAAAAGGGGGGAGTGTTCCCCTTCTGGGAGAAAAGGCTTCTTCTTATACAGATCCTTTACCTCAAGCCCTCATTTTAACTGCCATTGTCATAAGCTTTGGCGTCACTTCTTTTTTCCTTGTACTAGCTTACAGGGCTTATCAAGAACTCGGAACAGACGATATGGACAAGTTAAGGGGAAATGAACATGACGAGTAATTTTGTAATCATCCCACTGCTTATCCCGTTTGTTGTAGGTGTTGTGCTCATTTTTTTCAAAGACAATATTAAACTTCAAAGGATAATCAGTGTTTTATCATTAATCACCACCACTGCTTTTGCTGCATATTTGGTACAGTTGGTTCAATCAAAAGGTGTTTTAACTCACGAGCTTGGGAACTGGAAACCTCCTTTTGGAATTATTCTAGTAGCGGACATGTTCGCTTCCCTTCTCGTACTTACTGCTAGTATCGTAACACTATGCTGCGTTCTTTTTGCTTTTCATACAATTGGCGAAAAACGTGAACGCTTTTACTTTTATTCGTTTGTACAGTTTTTATTAGTAGGCGTATTTGGCGCTTTCTTGACAGGTGATATCTTTAACTTATTTGTCTTTTTTGAAGTCATGCTTATGTCTTCGTACGCTCTCATTGTAATTGGCGGTACAAAAGCACAGCTTCGAGAGTCTCTTAAGTATATTTTAGTCAATGTCATTTCATCTGCTTTGTTTGTAATTGCTGTTGCTTATTTGTACGCCGTAACAGGAACTCTCAACATGGCAGACCTTTCGCAGCGAATTGCAGAGGCTAATCAGCCGGGAATTTTAACAACCATTGGCATGCTTTTATTTATTGTATTTGCATTAAAAGCAGCTTTATTCCCAATGTATTTTTGGCTTCCAGGTTCGTACAGTGCGCCTCCACCCGTTATCATCGGGTTGTTTGGTGCATTGCTCACAAAAGTAGGCGTTTATTCGATTTTCAGGACTTTCACTTTACTGTTTTACCATCATCCTGAATTCACTCATCAAATTATCGGCTACGTTGCGCTTTTGACTATCGTTGTTGGTGCAGTAGGCGCCATTGCTTATTCGGATGTGAATAAAATTTTAATTTATAATATTATTATTGCTGTCGGAGTCATTGTCTACGGTGTAACTTTAACAACAAAAGCAGGTTTTGAAGGAGCCATTTATTATTTAATTCACGACATGATTATTAAAGCAGCTCTCTTCCTTCTTGCTGGAAGCATCATTCGAATAACTGGAACAACAAAATTAAAGAAAATGGGTGGGTTAATTAAAGACTATCCGCTGCTTGGCTGGATGTTTTTTATCGCTACTATTTCGTTGGCAGGAATTCCTCCCCTAAGCGGCTTTATTGGAAAATTCCTTTTAGTTCAAGGCGGTTTAGAATCAGAGAGCTACACGTTTGTAGGAGTTTTACTCGTTTCAAGCCTGCTCGTTTTATATTCTGCCATTAAGATTTTCATGAGCTGCTTCTGGGGTGAACCTACGCTTTCTTCTGAGCATGAAAAAGTATCCCTTAAAGGTATTCTATACCCATCCGCTATCTTACTTGCTGTTTCTGTCTTTTTAGGACTAGGTGCAGAAGCTGTTATTCCTTATGTGTCGACAGCCGCTCAAACGCTTATGGATCCTTCAATTTATATCCAATCGGTGTTAAAGGAGTAGATCTGCATGTCATTTCAACTATTATTAAACGTAATCATTGCATTCACATGGATGTTTTTGAGAGGGATTTGGACACTACCTTCCTTTATTATAGGATTTTTCTGGGGAGCGGTACTGCTGTTTGTTTTCCGCCGTTTTTTTCACAGACGTTTTTACCTGCATAAAGTATATGCGATCATTAAGCTGCTGTTTATTTTCATACGAGAATTATTCAAAGCCAATATTGCAGTGACGAAAGACGTATTGCGCCCTAAATTAAATATTCAGCCAGCCATCTTTGCAATGCCAACCCGTCTGGAGAGTGAATGGGAAATTACCATTCTTTCTCTTTTAATTACGCTAACGCCAGGCACACTGGTAATGGATGTGTCAGATGACAATTCTACTATCTATATTCATGCAATCAATACCGACGATATTGATGACATTATTACAGATATTCAGCAAACATTCGAAAAAGCTATTATGGAGGTGAGTCGTTAAATGCTCGATATTTTTCTAAACGTTTCGCTCATTCTCATTTCTGCTTCAACTATTGGGTTTGTTTACCGAGTGGTAAAAGGTCCGTCAACTGCTGACCGAGCAATGGCCCTTGATGCTATTGGAATTAACATCATTGCTATCACGGCCATCATCTCGATTATTTTTCGAACTCAGGCTTTTTTCGAAGTCATTTTACTGCTAGGCATCATAGCCTTTGTAGGTACCGTTGCTTTTTCTAAGTTTTTAGAGAAAGGAGAAGTGATTGAATATGAACGTGATCAGTGAAATCATTGTAGGAGCTTTGGTACTCATAGGGTCTCTTCTGACAGTTGTGACCATGATTGGGCTTATTCGTTTGCCTGATACGTACACAAGAAGTCATGCTGCCTCCAAAAGTGCTACCTTAGGCGTCCTGTTTATATTAGTGGGCTGCTTACTCTACTTTTGGATTGACACTGGCCATATTAGTGCACGGTTAATTTTAGCGATTGTTTTTGTGTTTATCACCTCTCCTATTGCTGGGCATTTACTAGGAAGAGCAGCTTATTACAGCGGAGTTCCTCTTTCTGATAAAACCGTTCGGGATGATTTGAAAACCAAACAGCAGAAAAAGCTTACCCATCATGAATAAAAAAAAAACGCCGTGCGGTTTGCACGGCGTTTTTTATCGAGAATCTTATAAAGAAGCGCGTAGGATTGCTAGTACATCTTCTTTGTTTAATTTTTTAAATTTACCAAATTCACCTTTGGCCATTGCACGATCAGCCATAAGATCTAATTTGTCTTCGCCAATATCATAATCAGCTAAGCGAGTTGGTGCACCTAGGCTTGACCAGAATTCACGAAGCTTATCCACACCTTCAAGTGCTACTTCTTTATCTGTCTTACCTTCCGTATCTACGTTAAATACGCGTACAGCTACTTGCTTGAAGCGATCTACGTTCTCATCCATTACGTGTTTCATCCAGTTCGGGAATAAAATTGCGAGTCCACCCGCATGTGGAATATCATATACAGCTGATACCGCATGCTCAATATTATGAGTAGCCCAATCGCCTTGGTGTCCCATTTGTAACATACCGTTTAATGCGATGGTACCATTGTATAAAATCGTTTCACGTAACTCGTAGTTTTCTAAGTCGTTTAATAATTTTGGTCCCGTTTCAATAACCGTTTGTAGCACACCTTCACACATACGATCTTGAAGCGGCGTATTTGTTGCAGCATGGAAATATTGTTCAAATACGTGGCTCATCATGTCAACCA
Organism: Priestia sp. RMT2NF4; assembly: GCF_047872835.1. Lineage (NCBI taxonomy): Bacteria > Bacillati > Bacillota > Bacilli > Caryophanales > Bacillaceae > Priestia > Priestia sp. RMT2NF4. Next base: position 357,036 of record NZ_JBLQZO010000005.1, on the reverse strand, counting down.
TGCCATAAACTGTTTGATTTTTTGGTACAGTAAATGTATTAACCGGATCTAAAATAGAGAATTGAGGGAATGTTGCCGGACTGCCCCAGCCGTATTTTTCTTGTGTTTCCCAATTTGTAATAACAGAACCAGCATTCATTTCTGAACCTGTTGCTGCTAATGTTAGCACTGTTCCAAATGGAAGAGCTTCAGCTGCGAATACGTCGCGGTTAATGATGTCCCATACGTCGCCATCATATTTTGCGCCTGCTGCGATTGCTTTTGTACAATCGATTACGCTTCCTCCACCTACTGCAAGTAAAAATTCAATACCGTTTTCTTTACAAATATCGATTCCTTTGCGAACAGTTGTCAGACGAGGATTCGGTTCTACTCCCGCTAACTCATGTACTTCTGCATTCATGTCATTCAGTACATCCATTACTTGATCGTATAAACCGCTGCGTTTTACACTTCCTCCGCCGTATACTAATAATATCTTTTTACCAAAGCGACTTGCTTCTGTTTTTAATTGCTCTAATTGACCTTTACCAAAAATTAATTTTGTAGGATTATAAAATGTAAAATTGTTCACTATAAACTCCTCCTTACGAGCTTGATTACATGCATCATTATGAAGAACAACTTTTTGATTGTAAAGAAAATTGACTTCCTAAAGATTATTCCCTGTTGGCTAGATGCTCACCCCATCCAAATGAACGTTTATTTGTCTGTATCTTCCAAAAGCAAATATGCATATTTCCCTCTAAAAAAAGCAGGCTAATAAGTGAACTACAAAACAAGGAGGGTTCATCATGAGTGGTATTCAACGTATTGCGCTCGTATTAACGATTATTGGAGCAATTAACTGGGGACTTATTGGCTTTTTTCAATTTGATTTAGTAGCAGCAATCTTCGGCGGTCAAACATCTGCTTTCTCCCGCATTATTTATGGATTGGTTGGAATCGCAGGACTGATTAACCTAGGTCTATTATTTAAACCTTCTGCTGAAGTAGAGCGTACAGAACCTAGAACGGAACATTAAAAAAAGAAGGATAGCTAAGCTATCCTTCTTTTTTTCTTATTTCTTATTTCTTAATTAGATCTTCGCGGTTTGATTGCTCAATCCACTCTTCTAATTTTTCTTTTAATGTGTTGAATCCTTGAGTAGATTCAGTATGAACTGTTGCTTGACCTTGACGCTTTTTAGCAGGTTTTTTAGGTGCAGAAGCTTCAGTTTTTTCTGGAGCTGGCTCAGTTGCACGAATAGATAAACCAATTTTACCAGTTGACTCATCAACAGATAAAACTTTAACGTTTACTTCGTCTCCTACTGATAAATGTTCGTTAATATCTTTAACGAAGCCATGTTTTACTTCTGAGATATGAACTAATCCTTGAGTTTCTTCATTTAATGCAACGAATGCACCGTATGGTTGAATTCCTGTTACTTTACCTTTTGTAACAGTACCGATTTCAAATTTTGACATATAAACACTCCTAGATACCTTATTATTTTCACCATTATAGCCAATTTAAAATTATAGCACAGTTCATAGATTGAATCAAAAAGTAGTTATACTATATTTATTATTTACCAATTTCGTCACAAATATAAACTAACACTACATTTCATCATAGCAAAAAAGATATTATATCAAACCGTCTATACGATATGACATAATATCTTATTTTTATTATAACTTATTTTCAACAAAACGGCTAATCCGTTTTATGGATTCTTCTAATGATTCCATTGAAGAAGCGTATGAACAGCGAATATGTCCTTCTCCGCCTTTTCCAAATACATTGCCTGGCACCACGGCTACTCGCTCTTCAAGCAAAAGCTGCTCAGCGAATTCTTCCGATGACAATCCAGTTTTCTTGATAGACGGGAACACATAAAACGCTCCTCCGGGAGAATGGCATTCCAGACCAATTTGATTTAATGACTTCACCATATAGTTCCGTCTTCTGCGATAGCTTTTTCTCATCTCTTCTACGTCATGCTGCCCATTTTGTAGTGCTTCAATTGCTCCATATTGTGCCATGGTAGGCGCACACATCATTGTATACTGATGAATTTTCAGCATTGCTTTCGCAATCTCAGTTGGTGCACATATGTACCCAAGACGCCATCCAGTCATGGCAAATCCTTTAGAAAAGCCAGAAATAATAATGGTTCGTTCTTTCATTCCTTCTAAAGAAGCAATAGATGTAAATTCTTCATCATATGTTAATTCTGCATATATTTCATCCGTGATAACAAGCAAGTCATGCTTGATAACAATATCAGCAATAGCCTGCAACTCTTCTTTAGATAGTGAGCTTCCTGTTGGATTATTAGGAGAACATAAAAGAAGGGCTTTCGTGTTGCTTGTGATGACTTCTTCAATCTGTCTAGGCTGTAGTTTAAACTCTGTTTCCGCCGTTGTTTCAATTGCCACAGGAACTCCTCCTGCTAGCGAAATTAACGGGCTGTAAGACACAAAGTTTGGCTCCACGACAATAATCTCATCTTCAGGGTTAATCAAAGCTCGCATTGTAATGTCTAAAGCCTGACTTCCTCCAACGGTCACAATAATATCATCTTTATAATCATACGAGACGTTAAAATTTCTTTTCATATACTTCATAATTTCAAAGCGGAGCTCTAAAAGCCCCGCATTTGCTGTATAAGAGGTATATCCTCTTTCCAACGATAAAATACTCGCTTCTCGAACAGCCCAAGATGTGACAAAATCAGGTTCACCTACTCCAAGAGAGATGACGTTATCCATACTTGCTGCTAAATCAAAAAAGCGGCGAATACCTGAAGGTTTCAGCTGTTGTACAGTTGTTGACAAGCGCTCTTTCATTACGGAGACACCACGATTCTGCGATCTTCATCGCCTTGATCGTAGATGGTACCATCGTGCTTGTATTTTTTCATAATAAAGTGAGTCGTTGTAGATAAAACAGAGTCTAGCGTAGAAAGCTTTTCAGAAACGAAAAATGCTACTTCAGACATTGATTTTTCTTCAATAATAACAGACAAATCATATGCTCCTGACATTAGGTACACGGATTTTACTTCTTGAAAACGATAGATGCGCTCCGCAATCTCGTCAAAGCCTACTCCTCGCTTTGGTGCAACTTTTACATCTATCATAGCTGTGACGCCCTCATGTCCATCTACTCGTCTCCAGTTAATATCAGCTGAATATTGCACAATTACTTTTTCTCTCTCTAACTTTTTAACAATATTAGAGGTTTCTTCAAACGTTAAATCCACCATTTTTGAAATACTATCTATTGAAATACGGCTATTTTTTTCTAGAATTTCTAAAATTTCTAACTCTTTTTCTTCTAAGAACACCGCGTTCCCCTCCTACACCGATTAAATTTTTTCACTTTTTCCATTATATCAAATTTAAACACATCTTTAATGTGAAATCTATACCGGTAATTGAGTTTCATTTTATAGATTGCTGGAAATTAGGACAGACTAGAAAGAAAAAGATGGAGTGAAACAAATTGACTGACTCTAAAATTACTTGCCACCAGCGTACTTTTAATGGCGTCAATGTTTACTACGAATGCCATAACTATCATCCTGATAAACCAGCTATTGTATTTATTCACGGCTTTTTATCATCCAGTTTTAGCTTTCGGCGTTTAATTCCTTTATTTGAAGATACGTTTTCTATCATTACGCTGGACCTTCCGCCATTTGGGCGAAGTGAAAAATCGTTAACCTTTCAATACTCGTATAAAAACTTAGCCAAAATTGTCATCGAGTTGATTGAATACTTAAAATTGAAAGATGTTGTACTATCGGGACACTCAATGGGAGGACAGGTTTGTTTAAACGTAGCAAAATTAAAGCCTTCTTGTGTATCAAAACTCGTTCTTCTGTGCAGCTCAGCTTATTTAGGCCCTTCACATTATGGGTTGGTCATGTCTTCTTATGTTCCCTTCTTTTATCTGTGGGTAAAAACGTGGCTGTCTCGCAAAGGTGTATTAGGTAACTTGCAAAATGTCGTATTTGATCATCAGTTAATCGACGAAGAAATGATTGATGGCTATACTGAACCCTTTTTGGATGACCGTACGTTTATGGCTTTAACAAGAATGATTCGTGATCGAGAAGGAGACCTCTCCTCAAAGGATTTGCAGCACATAAAAAAACCAAGTTTACTCATTTGGGGAGAAGAAGACCGAGTTGTCCCTTTACATCTCGGACGTAAATTAAAAGATGATTTGACAGACTCTACCTTTATCTCGTTAAAGGAAATTGGACATCTTTTACCAGAAGAGTGTCCCGACATTGTGCAGTCTCATATGGTCGATTTCTTGTACGGTGAAAAAGCCCTGTCTCAATAATGACGGAGCGAGTTCATATATTTCACACGAGGCGCTAACTTTAATAAAAAATTTATTAGTGGTGCTTCAGCCAATTTTCCCACTTTCTTTATTGACTTCACAAGTTAACTTCGTTGACAAACGTATTAAAAATAAGCAAACTATTATATTAAAAAAGGGGGTACTTTTATTGTCTACTTATTCTTTTGATCAATTAATTAATCGTACAGGTACGCAGTCCGTAAAGTGGGACAAAACGGATCTCGTTTTTGGAGCAAAAGATGTTCTGCCTTTTTGGGTAGCTGATATGGATTTCCAAGCGCCGCCTAATGTTCTTCAAACCATTAATGAGCGTGTCAAACACGGTATTTTCGGCTACACTTCCCCTACTGAATCTACGGCAAATGCTTTATCATCTTGGGTAAAAACCAAGCATCAGTGGACCATTGATCATGAATGGATTACATACAGTCCAGGAGTTGTATTTGCCCTGAGTATGGCTATTCAAGCATTTACGGAACCTGGAGATTCAATTTTAATTCAACCTCCAGTTTATACTCCGTTTTTCAACATGATAGAGGTAAATGATCGAGAAGTTGTTGAAAATCCGTTAAAACTTGCGGGCGATAAATACGAAATTGATTTTGCAGATTTAGAGAAAAAATTTGCAGAAGGCGTAAAATTAATGATTCTTTGCAGTCCTCATAATCCAGTAGGACGCGTGTGGACAAAAGAAGAACTGAAGAAGCTTGCCGATCTTTGTCAAAAATACAATGTATTAATTGTTTCAGATGAAATTCATTCTGATCTAATTTACCATCCTTATAAACACATTCCCATCAGCATGGTGAGTGAAGATGTAGCCAATCGAACCATTACGTGTATGGCCCCTAGCAAAACATTTAATATACCAGGACTTCAGGCTTCAGCTGTTATTATTCCAAATGAGAAACTGCGCACACAGTATGTTCAGCAGCAGCAAAAACAAGGGTTTTCTAATTTAAACACATTCGGAATAATTGGATTAGAGGCGGCTTACAGTGAAGGTGAAGAGTGGCTAGAAGCACTGCTTGTGTATCTGAAGAAAAATGTAGATCTCGTGACAGGGTTTATAAGTGAACACTTACCTGAACTGCGAGTCATTCAGCCGGAAGGAACTTATCTACTATGGATTGACTGCAACAAGCTGCACTTATCAGAAGAAGAATTACATGAACGTTTATTAGAAAAAGGCAAAATCGCCGTAGAAAAAGGCGAAAAATACAGTTCCACATATGGAAAAGGTTTTATTCGCTTGAACATTGGCTGTTCACATGAACAACTTCAAGAAGGATTAAATCGCTTAAAAATAGCTTTAACGTAAAAAACAGCGTTCTTTCTCACGAAAGAACGCTGTTTTTAATGTTTTTTTGAAATAACTCCGCACGCGATTCGCTTGCCAGAATTACCTGATGGCTCTGTCATTCCATCATCACCTTGTTCAGTAATGACAAGAGAGGAACCATCCATACGCTTAACGAGAGACGTCTTTCCTTCTTTTAACGTGACTTGAGGAACCATATCCGTTCCTTTATACGTCTGATCGTCTTCTACCACAATATTTTTCATATCGCCTAAATGTGGTCCTTTTGGATTTAACAGTCCGTGTTTCTTTTTATCAGGATCAAGGTGATTTCCTGCACTTTTAAAGTTAGGAGCTTTGCAAATCCCCATTTCATGAATATGTACGCCGTGTTCGCCAGGTGGAAGTCCGCTTAAATCGTACGTAAACTCAATTCCATCAGCCTGCTCTTTCAATTTGACTGTACCTATGCTATCTCCATCTGCGTTATAGACTTTGACTTCTTTATTGGATATTTCTTTTTCCATACACCCCGTTAACAAGAAAAAAGGCACGGTTCCAATGAGTAGTAGTTTTTTCATGTTGCCCTCCAATCGCATACGCACTAGCGAAAGTTTTAGATGTCTTTCCATAGATTGTCCAGCAACATATCATTTTAAACGCTTACATTTTATTTGCATTTCATTAGAGTGACTTCTTATTTTCTTGTTCTTTCAACTTTGCTTCTAATTCCTTCGTTTTTTCTTCTTCTTTTTTAGACACCTTGATGATGAACCGCCAGACTGCAACTGCTGCTAGTACAAAAATCGCCATTGTAGCAAAAGCAGGAATATATTCTGTTTTATCTTCCGGAAAATAAAGCAAAAACATTAAATACATCATGTACAACATCCTTTCATAGAAACGGTAGTAGGTTTTGATTTATACTGTTTATAACAAACACTTTACTTAAAGGAGATCTGGCAATATGACATTTACAATTGGTCAAACCGTTACAGCACTTTATAAAACCGGGAAATACATCGGTGAAATTACACAAGTTCGAGATCTGCATTATGTTGTACGAATTCAAGCTGTGTTGAAGCATCCAGAACAAGGTGACTTACATAATCCTGGACAAGTGGACGTACCTTTTTTTCACGAGCGAAAAGCACTTGCGTTTCGAGAGCAGGCCAACATTCCTCAAAAAATGGTTCATCTCTATGAAGACAGCGTTCCTGATTATAAGCATTCACTAAAAAAAGCCCTTGAATTAAAGATAGCTGAACAACAAGCCAAAGATAGCGCTTTTGCTCAAGCAAGTATTGACTGTTTAGAAGAGTTAAAAAAAGAGTACGGTATTCATTAAGCAAAAAGCCAAATTCACATAGAAGTGATTTGGCTTTTATAATGCAAATTTATTTAATACTTTTGAAAAATCGATTCGATCTCCTATGGTCGTCGGCTCCGGCTTTTGAAGGTACCGCTTATCTTTTTCTACAAGCTTAAAGATGTTGAGTGTCGTCATCGCATCGTCAAGCGCGCAGTGGTGCTTTCCAGTTCCTTCTTTACCATACTCTTGCACAGCTTTCCAAAGGCCGGTTTGATTTTGATCTCCAAAAAAGCGCTTATACTCCATCGAAAGATCAATTTCTTTACCTGTAAAAGGAAACGGCACCTTATTTTTTTGACAGCACTGCCTTAATACTTTCATATCCATGTTTCCCCATGTAATAATCGTGCTGTTTTTATACATGCCCAGTCGCTGTACAAGCTGCTCTAGCGTAATTCCTTCATTTACTTGATTTTGTTCGATATGGAGAAATGATTTACAGCGCTCAGTTAATTTTGTAAAGTGTGTAGGCTGTACGTAAGAGGAGAAACGATCAATGATTTCTTGATTTTTAACAAACACCAAACCAACTTCAATGATTTCCGGAAAAAAGCCTTTTGGAAAACCTTTATACTCTGGCATTGTAAATTCAAAATCAATGAATAAATACTGAGAGTTCTTATCCAATATTATCACCCCTTTGTAAAATAAACCGCCCTACTATATTAATGCTATTATAGCACGATTGAACAATCGGAAGGTCTATTTTCTGTTCTTATTTTTAATATTATGAATATTCTAGTTGCTGAATAAAAAGAATACTTTACTACTACTATATTCTAGAGCATGTCTCTATGCGCAGGGTAACTGTCACGAATAGACATAATTTCGCTTCTTTTTTTTACCTATTTTTTCACTTTTTTATGTATCCGCTCTTCCAAATTCTCTTTAAGCTCTCATATCAGTGTGTGAGGTGCTCCTCCTGACTTCAAAAGCATACCTCACACCTTTTAGACTAAGCCTTTCTTATATTTAAGCTTTAGGCAGAATAGCAAGCGTGCACCGGGATATACAGATTAAATTCTCTTCTTCATCTTGAATTTTCACTTCCCAAACCGCTGTTTTTTTTCCTTTATGTAAAGGAACGCCTATAGCTGTAACTGTTCCATCTTTTTTCCCTTTGATGTGATTAGCATTAATCTCTAAACCCACACAGATTTCTTTTTCAATATCTACACTTTTAATAGCACCTAGACTAGCCACAGTTTCGGCTAACGCCACCGATGCTCCTCCGTGCAAAAGCCCGAATGGCTGACGCGTTCGCTCATCAACAGGCATCGTCGCTTCCACTCTTTGTTCACTTGCGCTAATAATCTCAATTCCTAATGCTTCTAACAGCGTATCTTTTGTTTTCATATACATACCTCCCTTTGTATCTAGTATACAATAACGGTTTTGCTACAACATATACGAACCCTCTACATATACATAATAAAAATCCGTTTTTTAGGAGGATTCTTATATGAAACCATTTGCTCCCTTGTCTTACTACTGGCCATCGTACTACATGCCTCACCCTTATACATACAGGGTACCTAGCTTACCTGAGGCGGACATAGCGACTTTCCAGCAATCTCTTAAAGTGATTCCCTCTACCATGCAAAGCGCTACCATATTTATTCAAAGAGCTAACGCTTCGCCAGCTTTAATAAAAAAAATAAAAGCTGCTGCTCAAGAATCTAAAATGAGTGAAGTAAAAAGACTCATTCTTTCAACAGGCGTTAAGGCCAAAATTGATGTTTTTTATACGCCAGACTATATTAAAATTACGTTTATTCATCCCGATAACCAATTTGACTGCTGTCACGTTTCGTTAAATATTAAATGGTAAAACACAAGGAAAAAAGTCTTATTTTCTTTTGAAAAAGATGTACATGTTGTTTTGTTTCGAATATTATAATATATGCCGTTTTTGGATGTAAAAACAAATTACACGATAATTGTATTTAGGAAATAAATATGATATTGTATTTGGAAATATATTTTTTCTTTAGGAGGGATGACATGATGAGACATGTTACGCTAGTAGAAATTTTCACGCATCCTATCGCTCAAAAATATTTAACACGATCTGGCGTTGCGCATGCTGTATCGGTCGCCTATCATGCGTTTCGTCTATCTGTACAGCATAATGTAAACCCTGATTTAGCTACAAAAGCAGCGCTGCTTCATGATATTGGCCACTACGAATGGTACACAAATGGTCAGTGGGATTATGAGAAGTATCGTCAAAATGATATTCACGCTATTAAAGGTGCTGAACGTGCACATAAATTACTCATTCGTTTAGGCGAGGAACCTCAGGCGGCAAAAGAAATTGCCTTAGCTATTTTACTACACACAGACTCCTATTTGCCTGAAGGAACCATTCAGCAACGCCCTCTTCAAAAAGTAGTCAAACTAGCTGATGAAGCTGATGAAGAGCCAGGCGGCAAACATCATTACCGTGAAATGGAATACAATTTGGCTGTAAAGAAAATTAAGGAGCTTGATAAGAAAGTGCTTGAACTTCTACATTCCAACCAATTTAAACAGTTAGGCTGACAGGATTAACTCCTTTCATAAGAGTTAATCCTTTTTATTATTTCTCCTCATAATTCCCTGCAAATTACTCATACTACTTATTGATTCTCATTTTTGGTTAGTTAGGAGGAAGAAGAATGTCTAAAAACGCTAGAGGTTACGTGCAGGATTCTTGTACGTCATTAAATCAGGCAAAAGCAAGCCTTGAACAAGCTCTTCAAACAGTAGAGAAAGATTCAAATCGCGAACATATTGAACAATCTCTTCAGGCTGTAGAGCAAGCATTAGGAGCTTGTGACAGCACTGCTTCTACTCTTTCTCAAGCATGAAAAAAAAGCAGCCGGTTTTGATCGGCTGCTTTTTTTTCATTAGAGACCCTCTATTTACAAGATAACTGAGGCAACCCACCCAAAAATAATGAGTGGAATGTTATAGTGAAGAAAAGTTGGTACACACGTATCCCAGATATGATCATGTTGACGATCGACTGCTAGTCCAGATGTTGGTCCAAGCGTACTGTCTGAAGCTGGTGAACCAGCGTCTCCAAGCGCTCCCGCTGTACCAACAATACAAATCGTTGCCATTGGACTCATACCAAGTTCTAAGCAAAGAGGAACAAAAATCGTCGCGATAATTGGAATGGTAGAGAAAGAAGAACCAATGCCCATTGTGACTAAAAGCCCGATGACAAGCATAAGAAATGCACCCAGCATTTGGTTTCCGCCAATAAGAGCAACAGAGCCTTTTACAAGTGCTTCTACATCTCCAGTTTCTTGAAGAACTTTTGCAAAACCAGAGGCTGACAGCATAACAAATCCGATGAAAGCCATCATTCTCATTCCGTTCGTTAATACTGGATCTGCTTCATTCCACTTCAAAGCCCCGCTGAAATAAACGACCACAATTCCTGCAAGCGCTCCGAAAATCATAGAATCTACTAAGAGCTGCACAGTTAAAGCCGCTACAATCGCAAGTAACGCTACTATAATCCCTCTTGTTGTGTAACCTGTACGCTCCTCTGCGCCTTGATCAATGTCAATGTCTTTATAACTGCGCGGCTTACGGTACGAAATAAACACAGCAAACAATAAGCCCGCTACCATTCCTAAAGCTGGAAGAGCCATCGCCGTGGTAATATCTCCTTTATCAATCGTTAATCCACTTTCTTTGATGTTAGTAAATAAAATGTCGTGATAAATCTTACCGAATCCTGCCGGCAAATACATATAAGGTGTAACCAATCCAAATGTAATAACTGTTGCGACTAATCGGCGATCTATTTTCAACTGATTAAATACTTTTAATAGCGGTGGAATTAAAAGCGGAATAAATGCAATGTGAACCGGAATAACATTTTGAGAAAAACACGAAATAATAAGGATGATCAATAAAATTAGTACTTTTGACAGTGACTTCTTTTTCGTTTCTCCTTCTTTTCCTACTATTTTCAACGCTAGCTGAACAACGGCATCAGGCAGCCCTGTCCGCGAAACAGCCATTGCAAACCCTCCAAGCAAAGCATAGCTTAATGCAACAGAAGCACTGTTTCCAAGACCATCTGTGTATATACTTACTGTATTTGTGAGGCTGATACCGCCAACAAGTCCTCCAATTAGCGCTCCGACCGCTAAAGAAAAGACAACGTTGATACGCAATAAGCTCAAAATCAGCATCACGAGCACAGCTATTAATACTGCATTCATTTTGAAACCTCCATTTTTCTTTTTACTTTATCTCATTAAAACATTAGAGAGATAAACAACATGTTCATTATATTAGGTATAGAAAAAAAGTCAATCATCTTACTAAATAAACGTTTGTTTAACTTCTCTACATCCTTAACAATATAAGGATTTTTTTAAACAATCTTTTCTTCCTAAAAAGAAAAAAATGTTATGTAAACATATTAAAAAAGAAGCATCTTCGATGCTTCTTTTTACGTTTCTTTCTATCACTTCTATGTTCTTTTTATTAATTGGCTTCAAATGAACAAACCATCGCAGCTAGGGTTCGCACCATCACGCCTGTTGCACCTGAAGGTCCTAACTCATGAGAAGCAGCGGATGTTGCAGTTCCAGCAATATCCAAGTGAACCCATGGTGTTTGCTCTGCAAACTCACCAATAAAGGTTCCTGCCATAATTGCGTGCCCCTCCCGTCCAGGAGAGTTATTTAAATCTGCTACTTTACTTCCCCGAACACGCTTTTTGTCTCGTTCTGTAATAGGCAGCTCCCAAATCGGTTCGCCTGTCTCAATGCTCGCTTTCGCTATTTGCTGCAATAAAGCAGAATCATTCGTCATTGCCCCAGTTGTGTGTGTACCAAGAGCTACAATTACACCACCCGTTAATGTCGCCACGTCTACTAAATAATTTGCTCCATGATGCTTGGCATATGAAATACCATCAGCTAGTGCTAAACGCCCTTCAGCATCTGTGTTCAGCACTTCTATTGTCTTTCCATTCATTGCTGTAATAACATCATCTGGTTTAAAGGCACGCGCGCTAATAACGTTGTCAGTTGATGGAATGACCGCTACTACGTTTTGATGAGGTTTTAATTCTCCAATCGCTTCCATTGCACCAAGAACAGATGCAGCTCCACCCATATCTGTTTTCATGCCTACAATCCCGTCTTTAGATTTGATAGAGTAACCACCTGTGTCAAAGGTAATCCCTTTTCCTACCAACCCAATAACGTCTTCCCATTTTTCTTTACCTTGATATTTCAGCACAATCATTTTAGGAGGCTCTGCGGAACCTTGATTGACTGCGAGCAACGCGCCCATTCCTAGCGTTTCCATCTCTTCTTTTTCTAAAATTTCATATTCAAAACCATATGTATGTGCCATTTCTACTGCATAATTAGCTAAATCTGTAGCCGTTAGCATATTGCTTGGTAAGTTAACGAGGGTGCGGGCTGAGTTTGTTGCTTTCCCGTACGTATATCCAACCAACGCAGATTGTAAAACGTCTTTATAACAAGAAAACAGTTCAATTTTCTCAAGCTGCTTGTCAGGCTCATTTGATTTCTTTTTGTAGCTTTCAAACTCATACATAGCAAGCTGTTGAGCTTCTCCTAGTAAAGCTGCAGTTTCTTGCTCTGACCACTCTCCTGTATCAAATGTAGGAAGGACGACCGATGCGTTTGAAATTTTTGCTTCTTTTAACTTTTTAAATAAAAGGCCAAAGCTTTCTTTGAGCCCATTTTTAGTTAACGCTTGCTTTCGTCCGAGCCCTACAAAATAAAGACGTTTTGCTCCTAATTTTCCTAGTGTATGAATCGTTGATATACGCTTTTCCTGTACGCGAATATCTCCTTCCTTAATCAAATGAATGAGCTGTCCACCTAAAGCATCATCAATTTCTTTTAGAAAGCCTTCAAACTGTTGGTTTTGATTAAATAACCCGATTACGAGCGCTTCTGTTTGATGATCAACACCATATGTTTCTACGTGCGAAAACATAAAATTCCTCCCTTTTACGTATAGATATTTTATTTTTATTTATCATCTGCTTTGTTTAATCTATTCAGCAAGTGGAATATATATCATATTCACCACTGTTTTCATCTATATACATATGATAGCAGAAATACAATTTTTAATCACAGTTCAAAAATCTTAGTTTCACACATATACTTTCATCTACCACTGTTTTCATCATACGGATTTATCTTTTTAGACATTTTAAGTTGAGGGAGGACATCTCAATGGAGTTATTCTCAAATTTTCCACTTTGGAGTTCATTAATCGCTATTTTCTTTGCTCAATTTATTAAGATTCCCCTTTCTTTTGTAGCTACTAAAAAAATAGACGGCAGCTTATTTTTTAGTACGGGGGGCATGCCAAGCTCTCACTCCGCAGCCGTAACTTCCTTAGCAACTGCCATTGGGCTAGCAGAAGGTCTTAAATCCCCTATTTTTGCTCTATCCGCTATTTTTGCCATCATTGTCATGTTTGATGCTAAAGGAGTAAGAAGACACGCAGGAGAGCAAGCAACAGTTTTAAATCGTTTGGTTGAAGACTTTCAGCGCGCAGTAAAAGAGGCAAAGCTGTGGACGACCAATGAAGAGGACGAAAAACAAGTGAAGCTAAAAGAACTGCTTGGGCATAAGCCTATTGAAGTTTTCTTTGGAGCCTTAACAGGAATAGCAGTTGCTTTTGTAACGTATTATGTATGGCCATAAAACATAAGAAAACACATGAAGAATGCTTCATGTGTTTCTCGTTTATTTCACCTGCTGACGAAAAACTTGCATCGATTTCTTTTCATTCAGCATTGTTAACTCTTCTTCAGTTAAACGGCCGTCTCCTGATTTGACTACATAGACGTTTAATTCTTTCTTACCCCATATGTTATACACATCAGAAACAGTTTCAAAGTATAAATCAAGATGATTGCCTTTAATAGCCCCACCTTTATCTGCTACCACTCCGTACCCATAGCCCGGAATGAACAAGATCGTGCCGATTGGAAATATGGTTAAATCAGCAGCGATGGTTGAATACAAGTCACGTTTTACTTTAACGCCCGAATATGTAATACCATACCCTGGATGATTGGGATTTTTCCCAGTTGATTCGTAACCAGCTGTGTAACCCGTAGCCAATACATTCTTAGTTGGATAACGCGACCAATCAAATGCTTCTTCAATTGTCAGACGCTCTCTGTCATTGCTAGCTGCTTCAGCTCTTAGTGGTTTTAGAAATGATGGTAAGAGCCTTTCATTCATTAGAGGATGCCCTGTACTGTTTATAAAAGGCATATATTTGATGACCGTGTTTATTGGGACGCCAGTAATTGCTTCATATGTTGTAAACAGCGCTCCGACCAGTAGTAGGCACATAATGAATCGCTTTGCTATTTTTCCAATCATTGTGATTTCCACAACTCCTCTCACGAATCTATTTGTTTCCAACATAAAAACAAATTATTCGTTCGCGAGAAGAATTTACATTCAAAACATTTGGTACCCTCTTGTTCGTAAAGATTTAATGGTAATACCTGAAGCTAGTGCACCTATAAAACCAGCCATTAAAATCGCAATGTCAGCTGTGGCTAAAGATAGCACTTTTGTACCTAGCTGCTGAAAGGAGTGAGCGGGATGCTGAATGTAATCAACCGCTCTTACATCATCAATAATAAGAATAAAAATTACGGGATAAATAATGGCCATAATCCAAGACATGCGAAGCAGCATATTCAACAAGAAACCGATTCCAAAAAACAACACAAAAAACAACAAGATGGAGATAATTAGGACAGGCACACTCATTTCCATTGCTTTTCGCCTCCGTTACTCTTTATACTTTCAGTTTACTTAAGAGTAATCAAGGCGTCAATCACAGAAAAGTAAGTTAATACCAAAAAAAGCAAAAGGTTTGAAGACCTTTTGCTTTTTGTTTTAAAAGAAATTAAATTTTCCCTTTTTCAATACAAGACCTGCTCCGCCTTGAAGGAAAAGCGAGCGATTATCAACAACTTTTTTCATAAAAGATGCGCTTGAACCAAATAGTTTTCGACCGTATACAACGCCAATTGCGTCATCATGCCCTAACGAACATACCGTTCCTTTAATATCTGGTTTGAACTCGCTTAATTCTTTTTGCCCTTTCATCAAACGGCTAATATTTTCAGCGCAGGTACCGCCTTGTTGCATAGCGATTTGAGCTGTTGGCGGATAAGGACGTTCTGTTTCTGGGTTAATCATTAGTGAACAATCTCCAATAACAAACACATCTTCATACCCTGGTGCCAGCAAGCTATTGCTTACTTTTACACGTCCGCGCATGTTCTCAAATCCAGCTTTTTCAATTAAATGACTGCCTCGAACACCTGCAGCCCATACAACTGTTGCTGATTTGATTTCTTCCACTTGGTCATCTTTTGATACAATAATTCCTTCTTCTGTACACTCTTTAATCGCTGTTCCGATCTTGAACTCGATTCCTTTTCGTTCTAGCTGTGTTACCGCATATTCTACAAGTTCCGGATCAAAACCTGGCAAGGCCGTAGGCGCTGCTTCTACACAAATAACGCGTACTTTTTCACGCGGGATATCAAACTCTTTGCAAAGCTGAGGGACTCGATTTGCTAATTCTCCCACAAATTCAATGCCGGTAAAGCCAGCACCTCCGACAATGATTGTCAGAAGTTCGTCTCTTTTTTCCACTTCATTGTTGTACGTCGCAAACACATAATCAATATGCTCACGAATTTGACGTGCTGCATTAATGCTCGTAATGGTAAATGCATGTTCTTTTAAACCTTTAATTCCGAAAGTTTCTGCTTCATACCCTAAAGCAACAACTAAATAATCGTACGTTAGCTCACTGTTTTCAAGAAGAACACGCTTTTCATCTAACTTAATATCTACGACCGTGTCTTTAATAAATGTAACCTTATTCGTGTTAATTAAATTTTTAACAGGAACACGAGAGCGATCTTGATGAATTGTACCTGCCGATACTTCATGAAGCCATGTCGTTTCGTAATGGTAATCGTTTTTATTTACCAAAACAATTTCCGCATCACTAGCACCCAGTTTCTTTTGTAAATTAACAATTGTCATAATGCCGCCATACCCGGCACCCAAAATGACGATTTTAGGCTTTTTCATAGGAATGTCATCCACCTTTTTTAGTTATAGTCACAAGTATGTCTTACAAATATAATGATAAGAGCAATTTTATTTGGTTTGCTTTTTTATGTTAGTTTGAGCAAGAACGATCATCGCTATCCATTTATTATTCATATACGAAAAGTAATGTGAATCACTTCACGTTCTTTTTTAAAAAAATACATTTTTTCTTTTTCAAAAAAATGTAAGCATAAGTCCTAGCTTGATTTACACAAACATCTTATGCTTTTTTCATCGGTTTTTCAACCCTTCACTTTGTATTTACAAGCTTTTAAATTTTCAATTACTTTCCTGTATACCCAGTTTTATATTTGACCAAAACGTGTGGTTATGTTAATGATTGCAAATACTGATCTTTAAGTTGAGAAAGTTTCTCAAACATTCCAGCGTGTTTTAATGATATTTTATAATTTACTATGCTATCATAAAGTAGAATATGCATTGGCACAGAACAATCTAGAGGTGATTATAAATGAAAGAAGATAAACAAGTATACGATATTACCATCATCGGAGGCGGCCCTACAGGCTTATTTACAGCATTTTATGGCGGTATGCGTCAGGCGAGCGTAAAAATTATTGAAAGCTTACCACAGCTCGGTGGACAGCTTTCTGCTTTATATCCTGAAAAATATATTTATGACGTAGCTGGGTTTCCAAAAGTACGTGCTCAAGAATTAGTCAATAACCTAAAAGAGCAAATGGATCAATTTAAACCTGCAGTTGCACTAGAGCAAGCAGTAGAAAAGGTAGAAAAACAAGCGGACGGTGTATTCCGATTAACTACTAATTCTGAAGTCCACTATTCAAAAACAATTATTATTACGGCTGGAAACGGTGCATTTAAGCCCCGTAAAATTGAGCTAGAAAACGCAGAACAGTTCGAGCAAACGAACCTTCATTATTTTGTGGATGATATGAATAAATTCAAAGGCCGCAAAGTATTAGTATGCGGGGGTGGGGATTCTGCTGTAGACTGGTCTCTTATGTTAGAGCCGATCGCAGAAAAAGTAACGTTAACGCATCGTCGAGACAAGTTCCGCGCTCATGAACATAGCGTAGAAAACTTGCATAATTCATCAGTTGATATTAAAACACCATATGTACCGGTTGAATTTATTGGAGATGACCGTATTACACAAGTTGTGTTAGAAAATACAAAAGGTGAAGAAAAGACAGTAGTAGACGTAGATGATGTTATTGTAAACTTTGGATTTGTTTCTTCTCTAGGTCCAATTAAAGAATGGGACTTAGATTTAGAGAAAAATGCAATTGTTGTTAATTCAAAGCAAGAAACAAATATTCCTGGCATCTATGCAGCAGGTGATGTCTGCACATATGATGGAAAAGTAAAACTCATCGTGGCAGGATTTGGCGAAGGTCCGACTGCCGTTAATAACGCTAAAGCATACATTGACCCAAAGGCTCGCTTACAGCCTATGCACAGTACGTCAATGTTCTCATAAAAAAAGCAGGCTCTCGCCTGCTTTTTTTCATTGCTGGATTGGTGTAACCATTCGATGAATGATTTCACTCATCATTTCTGCATCACTGCTTATTAAACAGATTTCATAAAAGGAATGGTTTCCTTCTTGACTAGTTACGCTCATTCTGTAGGCCTTCAAGCCTTCGAGCTTGCTTAAATATTTTACTACCTCTGATTGACCGACAATACGTTCAATCAGCAGAATATGCTCTCCTTCCACTGCTCCATAGCTTTCGGCCAGAGATGCATTAGCATTTTCATAATAGCGAATGTAAGGTTCAGAATGGTTAAGAGGCGCAGAGGACGAGTTTTGATGACAGACTTCACCTGAGGAAAAAGGCAAATGTTGAACAAATAAATGCGATTCACTGAAGTGAATACTTTTTGCATCCTTAGACTCCATTTTCCTATTTTCAAGTTTTAACCAGTTTATAAACCCCTTCCATAGAATAGGCAGGGTATTTTTTTTACGAAAACTTCCATAACCTCCTACTTGTTCCGCGTCGTAACGAGTCGCATCTATCAAATCCGTTCATCTCCTCTTTTTTATTGAGTATAAAAAAGACTGATTATTCGGTCAATAAGTTTGGTAGATGATGTAACATACAAAAATTTCTCACTAAAAAAGCTTTCTTCACCAGATGAGGTGAAGAAAGCTTTTTTATAAAAATATACTTAGCACTCTTCAGGAGCACCTGCGTTGCTTGCTGTACGGAAAGAAGAGCCGCAGCCGCATGCTGCAATGGCGTTCGGGTTATCAATTGTAAACCCTCCGCCTAGCATAGATTGCTTGTAATCAATTTTTACATCTTTTAAAATTGGAGCACTTTCGCTATCTACAAGAATCTTAATGCCATGTTGTTCAAACAGCGTATCGTTTTCATTTACTTCGTGTGCAAAACCCATGCCGTAAGAAAGACCTGAGCAGCCTCCTCCATTTACAGTAACACGTAAATAAGCATTTTCTTCTTCATGTTCTTTCATCATATCTTTTATTTGAAAGCTTGCAGCTTCTGTAATTGTTAGGATATCTTGACTCATTTTTAAACAGACCTCCTTTTTTGTTTAGTATACGACGAAATGTCTGTGACGACAAATCGTCTGCTTCTTCATTTTTAATAATAATACGTGCCGTCGCAAATCACATTGGCTGGACCTGTCATTAACACATTGCCTTTATTTTGCCAAACAATCGTTAAATCTCCTCCAGCGAGGTGTACAACAGTAGGCACATCTTTTTTCGTCTTCTCATTTAACACAGAAGAAACAACGGCAGCGCATGCTCCTGTCCCGCATGCTTGAGTGATACCCGAACCTCTTTCCCATACGCGAAAGTTCAGCTCTCTTTCGTTCACTACCTCGACAAATTCAACGTTCACTCCTTCTGGAAAACGCGCATCTTTTTCAACTACCGGACCTAGTGTAGTAAGAGGCGCTTGTTCAATATCATTTACATAAAAGACGACGTGAGGATTTCCCATTGATACAGCCGTCCCTTTTAACCGTTCTTTTCCAAATTCCATCTCTTCATCAACAACTTGGTATTGGCTTGCTCCCGTCATTGGAATTTGTTCTCTAGCTAAAATAGGCTCTCCCATATCAATTGTTACTTCTGGAACTTCATTTCCCTGCGGATGCACCGTTGCTTCTACAACTCCAGAAAGCGTTTCGATAAAAAATCTTTCGCCTGTTACTAAATTATGTTCGTATGCATATTTAGCTACACATCTTAAACCGTTTCCGCAGTTTTTTGCTTCCGAGCCGTCATTATTAAATACGCGCATTTTCACATCTGCGCGTTCAGATGGACAAATAAGAATCATTCCATCCGATCCGATTCCCGTATAAACATTTGAGACTTTTACAGCAAGCGGTGCTAACTCTTGCTCTTCTATATGTTCTTCAAACATATTTACGTAGATATAGTTGTTGCCAAGTGCATGCATTTTTGTAAACTGAAATTTTTTCATATTATCACCCATTATTTTTTTATGTAGCTCTAGTATAAAGTGATTCTCTTTTGTACACAATAATATCATCCCCCGTTTTTTTAGCTCCTTAATCATAAAGATTAAGGGGTTTTTTATTTTGTCCTCCTTTAGAGTATTAAAAAACAAAAGAAGCTTTATGATTACAAAGAGGATGGTTAAAGCGCATATATTTGCGCAAAAACGCATAAAAAAGCACGGCAAGACTAGCCGTGCTTACATCATCTATTCTATTAGCCTCATGTCCCTCTCCTGCTAAAAAGAGATACGACAGCGGGGGTAGTTTAAAACATTGGGTTTTCTTCTAAATGAATGTAGATATTATCTACTAACTGTTCAGGTGTTTCCGCCGTAACAATCTCTCCATTTACCAAGGCAAATAAAGATTGTGAACATTTCCCGCAATAACCTAAACATCCGTATTCAATAATATCTAGATTTGGATCTTTTTCAAGCTTTTCTAAAGCTGCTTGAGAACCGCTGGCTAAATTGCTAACGCAAAATTCAATAATTGGCTGTATCACGTTTTTTCACCTCTCTACTATTAGTTTATCCTATCTCCTTTCATTTTCAACGTCAACTTTAGAAATTCACGTTCATTTCGCGCGCGCTTTTTAGCTTTATAGACTTTTTTCAAAAACGCATAAATAAGCTTTATTACGTGGATAGCTTGAAATTATGTTGAAACATATTGTGGTTTTTTATTAATTTAGTTATACTTTTATGTATAGAAAACCAAACGAGGTTATATTAAATTATTATTTAAGTAAAATATGTTATCTTATATAGCCTTTCATATCTTTTTGGCAACCATCCTTATTAACGGTAATTTGCACCCTCCTATTCTTAAAAGCAAGAATAATAGAGAGAAAACAAAAATGCATGAAGCTAAAGGGGAAATTCACATGAAGAACCTTGTCATACTGGGCGGCGGATACGGTGGTATGCGCATTTTGCAGCGCCTTTTTCCGAATCAATTGCCTAACGATGTAGAAGTAACGCTTATTGACAAAGCACCTTATCACTCACTAAAAACTGAATTCTATGCACTTGCAGCTGGAACAATCTCTGATCAACATGTCCGTGTTGCTTTTCCTGAACACCCTCGCTTAAAAATCCGCTACGGCTGTGTAAAACGAATAGACCTGAAAGAGAAATGCGTCTATGTGGATGATCAAATGATCGCTTACGATGACCTGATTGTAGGACTCGGATGCGAAGATAAATATCATGGAGTTCCCGGAGCTCTTGAGCATACATACAGCATTCAATCCATTGATGCTTCACGAGCAACTTATCAGACATTAAACAACTTACCGGCCCACGCTACTGTTTCAATTGTCGGAGCTGGATTAAGCGGAGTAGAACTGGCAAGTGAGCTAAGAGAAAGCCGCCCGGATTTAAAAATCATCTTATTTGACCGCGGTAAATTAATTTTATCTGCTTTCCCAGAACGTTTAAGCAATTACGTTCAAACTTGGTTTACTTCAAACGGTGTCGAAATTGTAAATAGTGCTAATATTACAAAAGTAGAACCGAACATTCTTTATAATCATGATGAGCCCGTTCAAAGCGATGCAATCGTGTGGACAGCAGGCATTCAGCCAAATAAAGTGGTACGCGATTTAGACGTGGAAAAAGATCCTCAAGGACGCGTCGTATTGACAAAATACCATAACTTGCCTGACGATGAAAATGTCTACATTTTGGGTGACTGTGCAAGCCTACCGCACGCCCCAAGTGCTCAGCTTGCAGAAGGTCAGGCTGAACAAATTGTGCAAGTGCTTCTTCACCGTTGGAAAGGAGAAGCGCTTCCTGATGAATTGCCAACTATTAAATTAAAAGGCATACTTGGTTCATTAGGCAAAAAGCATGGGTTTGGCTTAGTTGCCGAACGTCCGATTACAGGACGCGTAGCTCGATTATTGAAATCAGGTATTCTTTGGATGTATAAACACCACAGTGGATAAAACAAAAGCCGTTAGATGACTGACAATCTAACGGCTTTTTTCGTTATGATGCGCGGAAACCATACTTCTCCATTTCCTCAAATACGCGCTTTAATTTCGGATTGCCTTCCCCAACAATCTCTCCATTAATGACCACTACAGGATAGAATAAATCTTCTTCAATCACACGCTTGGCAAAAGCTGCTTTTTCCGGATCCGTATGCGGCTCGTTTATATCTACATACGTGATAGCAAACGGTTGGTTCGGATATTTACGAGAAATAGCTGCCTCTAGCCAATCATAGGTGTCTTTTGAAGACGGCAGGTTAACACAGCTTGCACAAACAATTTCAGCTCCATAAATACACACTTCTACCTCAGTTGACTGCATAGCACATCCCCCTTGAATCTTTACATATAAACTGTACGATTATTCACACTTTTACTTCATTATGAATACTATTTTACACAAAACTGATTCATTGCACATCTTTTTCTTTTAAGGTAACATTACGATGTATACTCCAATAGATTTTTCATGAAAGACCGTTTATAATAAGAGTAGAAGAAAGGAGTCGATAGTTATGTCAGAAATGCACGAGCAAGTTCAAGAAGTATTAGAAAAACTTCGTCCGTTTTTACTTCGCGACGGTGGAGACTGTGAGCTAGTAGACGTAGAGGATGGTATTGTAAAATTACGTCTTTTAGGCGCTTGCGGAAGCTGCCCAAGTTCAACAATTACGCTAAAAGCTGGTATCGAACGTGCCCTTTTAGAAGAAGTACCTGGTGTAGTTGAAGTAGAACAAGTATTCTAATCTCTTTGATTTTATTATAAAAGCAACCTCCCATTTTATTGGGGCTTGCAAATGAAAAATCCTCATTCAAATGAATGAGGATTTTTTTATTAGCTCGTTGTGACTTCAGCTTCTACAAATACACCTTTGCGGTCAATTTGTAAAACATCTATTTCACAGTTCGGCAGTAAAGCATACATATGTTCAGCAATCGCTTTTCCTTTTCCTTTTGGTGCTAAACATAATACACTCGGACCGGCTCCGCTTAGTGACACACCGTATGCGCCGAGAGCTTTTGCTTCTTTTCGCACAAGAGAAAGTTCTGGCACGAGTCTCATGCGATATGGTTCGTGATATAAATCTTTCTCCATAAATTCGCCTACCAGAGGCAAATCTTTATTTAACAAGGCTGCTACTAGCATATTGCCTATTGCTCCAGCTTCTACTGCATGGCGATAATTAATATCGGAAGGCAGCACATCACGGGCATCCGTTGTTTTTAATTCATATTCTGGAATAGCCATCACAATATCGACATCAAATTCAGGTATTTGAGCAATATATGTTTCCTTTTCATGATGGTAACCAACAACGATGCCGCCGTAAATAGACGGGCTGACGTTATCGGGATGTCCTTCCATTAAGCTGCTGATGCGAAGCTTTTCTCTTTTTGATAAACGCAAGTCACACAGTACATTGGCCAGCTCGATTCCAGCTACGATAGCCGATGCACTGCTTCCAAGTCCCCTTGCTAATGGAATGTTGCTCCAAACATTGACCTTCGCACTTGGAAGATCAATGTTAAATTGACGAGCCACGTCTTGTGCCACTTCATACATTAAGTTATCTGTACCTGTAGGAATACTTTGCACTTCTTTCGTTTCAGGGATAAAAACCCATTCGTCATGACGCTCTACTGTTAATCTTAAGTAGCGGGATAAAGCCACTCCAATGGAATCAAATCCTGGCCCTAAATTAGCAGAGCTAGCTGGGACCGTAATGACAAAACGCTCATTTTCTAGCATGAAGCAACGACACCTTGGATATACTCAAATACCTTTTCTTCATCATTTGGTAAAACCACTGGCTTTACGTTATGAGCATCGATTGCTACATTTGGATCTTTTAATCCATTACCTGTTAGTACAGCTACAACCGTTGAACCTTTTGCAATTTTACCAGAAGCTACATCTTTAAACACACCAGCAATTGAAGCGCAAGAACCTGGCTCTGCAAATACGCCTTCTTTGCGTGCAATTGTACGATATGCTTCTAAGATTTGTTCATCTGTCACTTCATCAATTTTTCCGTTTGATTCTTTTGCTGCGTTTACAGCATAATCCCAGCTTGCTGGATTTCCGATTCGAATAGCCGTTGCAATTGTTTCTGGATTTTCGATAACTTGATTACGCACGATCGCCGCTGCACCCTCTGCTTCAAAACCATGCATGTGAGGAAGAGACGTTTGGTGACGCTCACTGTATTCTTTGAATCCTTTCCAGTAAGCTGTAATATTCCCTGCATTCCCCACTGGGATAGCTAAAACGTCCGGCGCTTTTCCAAGCTGTTCACAAATCTCGAAAGAAGCTGTTTTTTGCCCTTCAATACGGTATGGGTTCACAGAGTTTACAAGTGCAACCGGTGATGTTTCACTTAGCTTACGAACCATAGAAAGCGCTTGGTCAAAGTTTCCTTCAATTGCTACAATTTCTGCACCATACATAACAGCTTGAGCTAATTTCCCCATCGCAATTTTCCCATTTGGAATAACAACGATACAGCGCATGCCAGCGCGTGATGCATAAGCTGCGGCAGCTGCGGATGTGTTACCTGTAGATGCACAAATAACCGTATTGCTTCCTTCTTCTTTTGCTTTTGCTACAGCCATTACCATTCCGCGGTCTTTAAATGACCCCGTTGGATTTAACCCTTCTACTTTCACATGTAAATCAATGCCTAGCTCTTTTGATAAATGAGCAAGATGAATTAAAGGCGTATTTCCTTCATGTAGCGTAAGCATAGGTGTTTTCTCTGTTACAGGTAAAAATTCTTTATATTCAGCTAATAGACCTTTCCACATCATACTGTGCCAACTCCCTCTACGCGGTAACTGCTTTTTACATTTTCTACAATTGGTAAATCCCGAAGCTGCTGAAGGATTTCCTCATAATCTTTTTGAGACGTTTTGTGTGTAACAACAACAATCTCAGCTAATTCGCTTCCTTTCACAGGAAGTTGGATAATTTTTTCGAAGCTCACGCCACGCTCTGAAAACAGTGTTGTTAATTTTGCAAATGCGCCAACTTGATCTTTAACGTGAATACGTAAGAAATGTTTTGAAAACATTTCATCTTCTGCTTTTAACTGTTTTGGATACTGAGGTGTTACCGCACTTTTACCATTTACACCTAAACGCATGTTTTTCATAACGCCTACTAAATCGGATACGACAGCAGTGGCAGTTGGCAGGCTTCCTGCCCCCGGTCCATAAAACATCGTCTCTCCGACAGCTTCTCCGTATACATACACAGCATTGTACTCATCGCTTACTGAAGCAAGAGGATGTGTATCAGCTAAAAGAGTTGGCTGAACACTCACTTCTACATTGTCACCGTCACGATGTGCATATCCAATCAGTTTCATCGTATAACCTAGTTGTTTACTATATTGCAAGTCTTCTTCCGTTACTTCTGTAATACCTTGAACACGAACATCGTCCAAATCAATTTTCATTGAAAACCCTAGTGTAGCCAAGATTGCCATTTTACGAGCAGCATCTAAACCACCTACGTCAGAAGTTGGATCCGCTTCAGCATATCCTAAATCCTGCGCTTCTTTTAACACTTCATCATAGGCGCTTCCTTCTTTTGTCATTTTCGTTAAAATGAAGTTTGTTGTTCCATTGACAATTCCCATCATCTTCGTAATACGATCAGATGCTAATCCATCTGCTAATCCGCGAAGGATTGGAATACCGCCAGCTACACTTGCTTCATAAAATAAATCACAATTATTTTCAGAAGCTACTGTTAACAATTCTGAGCCGTAAACCGCCATTAAATCTTTGTTTGCCGTTACCACATGCTTTTTATTACGAAGGGCTGTTAAGATATAGTCTCTTGTTTCTTCAACGCCACCCATTACTTCAATGACAACGTCAATCTCCGCGTTATGTAAAACGTCTTCAACATTCGTTGTTAATTTATCTTCACTGATCTCCACGTCACGTTTCTTATCAATATCTTTAACTACTACTTTTTTAACTTCTACAGGACATCCGACTTGATGACTTAATTTATCCTGATGATTTTCAATAATTTTGACTACTCCGCTTCCTACCGTTCCTAACCCTAATAATCCTACTGAAATACTTTTTGTCATATTCCTCACCTCTGTGTTCTTTCTACGTATACATTTGTTCTCTTATAGAGGACATTATAGACCTTATTTTTCTTTTTTACAAGGTTTACTGGCCATCTTTTCTCGTAAACTTGTTAAAAAAATTGGTATATAAAGATAAATGTAAATTTTTAAAATATTTCATTTTATTATCATAACATGGCTACCACTGTTTTTTAATAAAAAAAAGACAATTTCACTGAAATGAAATTGCCTTTTTCCATTATGATTTTTTCGCAAACGCTTCTTTATTTACAATTGTAATAGGAGACTCGTTTGTGAGCACTGCTTTAATGTTTTTTACGCATAAAGAAATCATTTCCGTGCGCGTTTCGATACTCGCACTGCCGATGTGAGGAAGCGCTACAACATTAGGCAATTGAAGAAGAGGGTGAGAAGCAGAAATAGGCTCTTGATCGAATACATCCAAGCCAGCTCCGGCAATTTCACCTGATTGAATTGCATGTAACAGTGCTTGCTCATCAACCACTGCTCCTCTTGAAGCATTAATAAAAATCGCTGTTGTTTTCATCTGTTTAAATGCTTCAGCATTAAATAAATGTTTGGTTTCGTCCGTTAACGGTGTCAAACAAACAATAAAATCAGATCGCTCAAGCAGCTCATTTAACTCACAGTAAACTGCATCGAGCTTTTGTTCTGCTTGGAGGTTGCGGCTCCGATTGTGATACAAGATTTCCATATCAAAACCTGTAGCACGTTTCGCAAGCGTCTCTCCAATTTTCCCCATTCCAACAATACCTAATGTTTTATGATGAACATCTCTACCCGCTAACAAAAATGGGCTCCAGCTTTTCCACTGATTTTCTTTCACGTATTCAGCAGCTTCTACTAAACGTCTAGCTACACTCATTAACAAACCAAACGTTAAATCCGCTGTTGTATCAGATAAAACATCGGGTGTATTAGAAACGATAACTCCGCGTTCAGTTGCCGCTTCTATGTCAATATTATCGAATCCGACCGCTAAGTTAGCTACAAGCTTTAAATGAGGAGCTTGCGTAAGCAATTCACTGTCAATACGGTCTGAAAGCATTGTTAATAGAGCATGTGCGTGCTTAGCTTTTTCACAAAGCAGCTCATGAGGAACTGCCTCATCTTCTTTATCCCACATTTCCACATTCGCTACTGCCTTTAAAGGTTCAATTAATTCATTCGGTATTTTTCTCGTAATAAATACAAACGGCTTGTCCATATGTACGCCACCTCTTTATCCTTTTTAAACTGCATGCACAAAAACAAAATAGAAAAACGGGTTTGGATTATCCAACACCTATTTTTCTATTTTATCATATTCTATAGTAATCGCTTTTTAATGAATCCATGTTAATTCAGGAATGTGATAACGAGACGTTGAAATGCCTACCGACTGGTAAAAGCGCTTCAGAAAAGCTTCGTAGTGAGAAGAATGAGCTAATACTCCTTCAAGCTTCTCATAATACTTTTGTTTTTCCCGCTCATCTTGTACACTGTAGTATCCTTCAATGACCTCAAAATAATGAACGGGAAAAAGAAGTCTAGCATATAACAGTCTCCATGAAAAAGAAGAAAGTGGATTTACCTTTTCGTATTCACTTAAAAACTGATGCATGTGCCTTTCATCGACAGCGTATGTTAATAAATATTGTTCCCTTATATATTCAGCTATATCTCTGCTAGGGTGATCGAAAACCCAGTCTGCCGGGAGCTTGTAAACGTGGTCTTCCCCCCATGTTTTTTGGCCGAACCGATGATGACAAATCGTCGCAGCGTCAACTGACCGGGGCAAATCGTCAATTTCCGTGTCTACTAGGTATTGAATAGCATTTTCCGTTAATCCTAGGTAATAAGGAAAAGTTTCTAAAAAACGTTTTTCCATCTCTTGATTAGGTAAAGCACGTAATCTTCCATACCAAAATTGCTCCATCTGGTCGAGACGCTTCTCCCACATGGACTTCCATTGCCCTAGCCGGTTTGCTTTTTCCACTTCATAAGGAAACAGCCTCCCTTTTTGATGAAAAACAGCTAGCTCGTGCCCAGGTGAAAAATTGGGGTTTTTCTCTTCCGCAAGACATCGGCAAATGATAAATTTTTCAGTTTCAGTTTCTGTAATCATTTCTCCATTTAAATTAGGCATAAATGTTGCCACATGGCGATCACCTTGGCCCATCAGAAATTGACTCATTTGATATAGTTCATTTAACTCGTCTTGTTCCATTTGCTTTACATTAATGATTGTATATAAAATATCTCGATACTGAAAACCTTCAAATTTACCAACGGGCATAAATTCATTTGGACGTAATCCGTAATGCTCATAAATGGTTTGTATCATTTTAATCCCTCTCTTCATTCATTCAAGAAATTATATGATGGAAAACAACATTACTTGTCATAATATTTACGGAGGAATGAATAGATTAGAAATACACCATTTATAGTTATTTACTCCGGGTTAGTAGTATGAAACAACTTTAGACTTAAAAATATATAGAAAACAGGTGATGATACTTGGAGAAAAAACATACACAAAGTGAATTAGAAAAAAAAGCAAGAGAATGGTTAATAGAACGCGGCGTGGCTCTTACAGACATTGCTGAACTGGTCTATTACTTGCAAAAAAAGTATCACCCAAACTTAACAATCGAAGACTGTTTATATAACGTTGAGCGCGTCATCTCTAAACGAGAAGTTCAAAATGCTATTTTAACGGGTATTCAACTAGATGTCCTCACAGAAAAAAAAGTGATTGAGCCGCCTCTGTTGGATATTCTTGAGAAAGATGAAGGTTTATACGGTATCGACGAAATTTTAGCATTATCGATTGTAAATGTGTACGGATCAATCGGCTTTACCAATTACGGGTATATTGATAAACAAAAGCCGGGTATTTTAGAAAGATTAAACGATAAATCTACTGGAGAGTGCCACACTTTCTTAGATGATTTAGTAGGCGCAATTGCTGCCGCTGCTTCTAGCCGGTTAGCGCATCGGGCTGCCAGTCAAGAATAGGTTTTAAAAACAAAAAAAGCTGTCAATTGACAGCTTTTTAAATTCGCTCCATCCACTCTTTTAGTGAATCTACCGTGTAAGTTGGCTTTTTCTCATACCCTTCTAGTAACTCTCTTGTTGTTACCCCTGTATGGACTAATAATGTATCTAAGCCTGCATTCATCCCTGCTAAAATATCTGTATCATAGTAATCACCAATCATGATTGTTTCTTCTTTTGGCGTACCGATGACTTCAAGGGCTTGCTCCATAATAATACTTTCTGGTTTACCAATAAATACTGGATTTGTTTGAGTAGAAACCGTAATAACGGACGTGATAGATCCATTACCAGGCAGTAAGCCTCTTTCAGTAGGAATCGCAATATCTCCGTTCGTCGAAACAAAAAAGGCGCCGTTTCGAACGTTTAAACATGCTTTTGCTAATTTTTCATATGTAATTTCCTGATCCAAACCAACAACTACGAAATCCGTATCTTCCTCTTCAATGGTAAATCCTTTTTCAAGCAACGCATGTCGGATTCCTTCTCCACCAATTACATAAGCTGAAGCGTTTGCTTTGCGTTCATGCAAATAATTAGCTGTTGCCTGGCTCGTTGTAAAAACTTGCTCTTCTGTTGCAGGAATGCCAAATGCCTCTAGCTTTTCAGCTACTTTATCGGGCGTTTTTGTTGAGTTGTTTGTTACAAATAAATAAGGAATTCCTTTTTCCTTTAATTTAATAACAAAATCACGCGCCTCGGCAATTAGCTCTGTTCCTTTGTACATGGTTCCATCTAAATCAATCAAATATCCTTTATATTCCTTCATGTTGTGTGATCTCCTTTCAAGTCTCATACTTGAAATCATAGCTTATTTTTTATACAACTACAAATTGCTTGCCTTTAGTTACGAAAAGCAGACACAGGTCCTAACTCTGTCTCTAGATATGTCCTTACGCGCTCTGAAAATGCTGCCAGTACGTCTTTATGCTGCATCACTTTTTGATAAATATCCTGATGATTAACATCCACATATTCTTGAACAAGGCTTTTACGCAATTGAACAATCTCTTTTAATGGTGTTTCTTCCTCTTTTTTAACCACTTTCTCATCAACTAAAATGTCAATGATATCATCGTAACTGCCTGGGTCTCTCATAATAAAACCATCAATCATTGCATTTCCTACATCTAAAACGTTTTCAATTAAAAGATGTACAATTCTCTCTAATGCCTTTTTCTCTATTTCTGTGTTCCAGCTCGAATGCTCCGCAAACAAACGAACGTGTTCATCAAAAAAAACAAGCGTGGCTTCTATTTTTTCACGATCTACAAAGTACATATTATTTCCTCCCTAGTTGTCAGCTCTGTATAAATCTTCTTTCATAAACAAACGGGGTTCCTGTTCTATTTTATCATGACCCATTATCCATTTGATAAATTCATTTTTGTTTTTGACCTTATTTGATATGATACAAATACAACCTATGAAAGGAGTATACCTATGAGCGAACGCTTTTATCTATATGACGATGTCGTCTCTACAAAGACCCGGTTTGTCAGCTTTATGGGCGAAAATCAACGATTTGATTTAGCTATTATCCAAACCGACCGTTATTATGGCAAACAAGTTGTTCTTGATATTCAAGGAGGACGCTTTGCCATTATTGGACAAGATGACCTTGAAGAACCCCACTATCTTGAAGAAGTATTTAAACTAAACAGCGAAGATGGTCAGGAACTTCGCGAATTTTTATATGAAATCATCTAAAAAAAAAGGCAGCGTGAAGGACAATTAGTGTCTTCGGCTTGCCTTTTTTTACTTATGGACTTTTTTTAAGACAAAATACGCACAGCCAAAATTACAATATTCATGTAAATAATCTTGAAGCGTACTAATCTTCGTATCATACGTTGCCTTCTGGTTACGATCATCAAAAAAGCCTCGCAGTCGAAGCTGATTGTATCCCCAATCTCCCACAATATAGTCATAGCGGCTCAGCACGTCGATAAAGCGACCTCTAAACGCCTCTTCATTAAATGCCTCGCGCTCATCTTTTAATACTTCATAACAAATATTATTGATACAGACCATTGCTCACACCTCTTCTCTTAAAATTTACCATACCATAATTATGATGATGAAACCATCAATTAACATGAAATTTTTCACGTATAAGCAGCACTCTAATCCTGTAGGAGTTTTATCGGTATACCTACTGATCTTTTATGCTCCACATTAAGGTTCGCCGGTTTACCTGGCGTACGATATTTAACTACAGGAGGTGGAAATGGTGAAGAAATCTATTCTTGGAATCGCTTTAATAACAAGTATTTTAACCATTGGCTGTCAAAATAAAAACACAGCTGAAAATGAAAATTTATCACCAAACAACCCAGATGCCATTAATGTAAACGAGCCTAATCATTATTATAATCCAAATAATAATAGCGGCACAAATTATGGATATGTCCGATACACTAAAAACACAAATGAACAAAGTTCCAATATGAACCAAGTAGGAACATTTAACCGAGAGGAAGCAGCCGACAATATTAGTAAACTGAGCACCGCTATCCCAAATATTAAACAAGCCGCTACGCTAGTAACGGATAAAGATGTGCTTGTTGCTTATAAAACAGATGCTAAAAACAGGAATAACGCAGCCGATCAGGTAAAACGTACAGCTATGTCTGTAGTCCCTCGTTATTATCATGTATACGTCTCAGATAATCCGAAACAGATGGACCAAATCGAAAATATCAGTGAAATGAATACACAAACAAATGATGCTAGAAAACGAATCGATGCTGTTATTCAACAAATGCTAAAATCTCCCCAAGGGCGTAAAATGAACGGCGGAGAAGATGCAAATGGAAGAGAGAAAAACGAATTGAATGAACCGATGACTGACAAAGATATGGTGGAATAAACAACACAGATAAATTTTACGTTAACCGTAACAAAAAAAACGAACCACTAATCAAACAATTTGATTAATGGTTCGTTTTTTACTTCGGCTAAACTACTTTCGTCCCAGCCTCTTTTTACCTTATTTGCTTTCTTGTGCTTTATTTTTGGCAGCAGCGTTAACTTGCTCATCTGCATGGTAAGAAGAACGTACAAGAGGACCTGCTTCGACATGGCTGAATCCTTTTGATAATGCAATTTCTTTTAGCTCTTCAAACTCATTTGGATGGTAATATTTCTGAACTTTTATGTGCTTTTTAGTTGGCTGTAGATATTGGCCTAGCGTCATAATATCTACATTGTTCGCACGCAAATCATCCATCGTTTCAATAATTTCTTCTTTTGTTTCTCCTAGACCAAGCATGATACTTGATTTTGTAGGGATATCCGGCTGCATTTCTTTTGCACGGCGAAGGAACTCAAGAGAACGCTCATATTTAGCACGAGCACGAACACGAGGCGTAAGGCTGCGTACTGTTTCAATATTATGGTTTAAAATATCAGGACGTGCGTCCATTACAATACGTAAGTTCTCTTCCACACCGCCCATATCAGAAGGCAATACTTCAATTGTTGTGAATGGATTTTTACGACGAATCGCACGAATTGTTTCAGCTAATACGCTTGCTCCTCCGTCTTTTAAATCATCGCGAGCTACTACTGTGATAACCGCATGTTTTAAGTTCATTAGCTGAACAGAATCTGCTACGCGTTCTGGCTCTTCTAAATCTAATTCTGTTGGTAAACCTGTCTTAACCGCGCAAAAACGACAGGCACGTGTACATACTTCTCCTAAAATCATAAAAGTTGCCGTACGACGAACAGCCCAACACTCATGAATATTCGGACATCTTGCTTCTTCACAAACTGTATGAAGGTTTTTCTCACGCATCATTTTCTTTAAGCCTGTGTAATTTTCGTTTGTGTTTAGCTTAATCTTCAGCCACTCGGGTTTGCGGACATGCTCTTCTTTTGTTGCCATATTATCAACTCCACCAATCTAGAAAATGTCTATAACCTATATGCTTAATTTTAACTACATATTAAAAACATAACTATATGTCACTTTATCATAAAAAAGTGAGATTCGACAAGTTGTCTGCTCTTTATTTTCCTCAGTTTTCTTCTATTTTCCATCCAAATGTGTGCGTTTTCATCCTCCGTATAATTTCCATTTATCTTCTGAATAAAATTCTTTTAAAAAGTTTTGAAGTGATTTCCATTAATTAATATTTATGAAATCTTTTTTCTCGCTGCAAACTAGTGTTACACACTATTTTTAGAAAGGGGGAAACACGATGCGCAAAACGATTATCTTACTTTTTATGTTCATGTCTATATTCACAGGATGGCACCACGTAACAGCTGAATCTTCAGCAGATCAAGAAAAAATGCTTATTCAAAAGAGATTAGAGCTGTATAACCAAATGGAAGCCGCTACTACAATTCCTTGGTATTACTTTGCTGGGATTGACCAGTATGAACGAAATATTCGACGCTCTCATAAAGATATTCCAAGAGAAAAAGGTGCGATCGCCATTTATTATCCTCCAGAAAAATGGTCAGGTTCTTTAAATCCAAATTTGGAAGATACAAACCCACTTACTATTTCTCTTCTCGGGGGAATGGGTAAAGATGGGAACGGAGACAAAAAAGCAGACCAATTTAATGATGAAGATATGCTTTTTACCATGGCAGATTATATTCGGACGTTCGGGGTGTCCGAAGACTATATTAAAATTGCGCTTTGGAACTATTATCACCGGGCTAAAGCGGTTGATATTATTTTAGGGAATGCTAAAATTTTTCGCCATTACGGTCGCATTGATTTAAAAGGTTCTTCATTTCCTGTCCCTCTCCGTGCGAACTACAGTTATCGCAGTACATGGGGAGATGCGCGCGGCTGGGGTGGAAAACGAATCCATGAAGGAACAGACATTTTTGCAGATTATGGAGTTCCAGTAAAATCCCCTTGCTATGGCATTATTGAGCTTAAAGGATGGAATAAATATGGAGGCTGGCGAATCGGTATTCGTGACCTTCATAATAACTATCACTATTTAGCTCATTTAAGCGGATTTGCAAAAAATTTAAAAGTAGGACAAATTGTAGAACCAGGAACACTTATTGGCGGAGTAGGAAGTTCAGGTTATGGACCTCCTGGAACTTCTGGGAAATTCCCTCCTCACTTGCATTACGGAATGTATAAAGATAACGGCAAAAATGAGTGGTCGTTTGACCCATATCCTCAGTTAAGAACGTGGGAAAGAAATGATCGTTTAGAACTAAAGAAAAAATAAAAAAACAGGAAGCTAATGCTTCCTGTTTTTTTATCCTGATGGTTTACTTTCTTTTGCTTTTTTCACAGCATGAGCAATACTCGCGGCCAAGCCGCCCCATATGATGACCATCCCTACAACCATCATTGTAATTGAACTTCCATCCATTATTTAGAAACCCCCTTCTCTTTAACTGACAAACGAGTCGCCCCATCTTTCCATCGTGCAAAAGAAAAAGCAATTCCTAAAATAACAGCCAGAGCTGCCACGCCCCAACCAAAAGGACCTACAAAAGTCGTTGCATACTGCTCGTAATTTTCCGAAATATTTTTTCGGAAGTTATCAAACATCATATACCCAAGTACAAGCGGTGTAACTACTCCTAAACATATCTTCCACCATGAACCGATTCGAATATCAGAAACTTCGTTTGCATGCTGCTGAAGGCTGCTCAGCTTTTTAAATACCCAAGCAACTAATACAACTTCTACTAAGCCTGCTAAAGCAACTCCGAAGTTATTAATGAAATAATCGACCACATCTAAGAAATAAAGTCCGCCCTGTGTTGCAAATAATAGGGAGCAAATTGAAGCGATTCCTCCGCCTATTAATACGGATTTTGTACGTGAGATAGTAAATTTATCTTGAATGCCTGCTACAAAGGTTTCAATAATTGAAATAAGCGACGTTAACCCTGCTAATGTTAAGGAAGCAAAGAATAACATGCCAAACAGCTGTTTAAAGGCTGGAAATTCATTAATAATTTGCGGGAAAACAACAAAGGCTAGTCCTACGCCTCCCTGAACCACCTTATCGATTGGGATACCTTGCTGAGTAGCCATAAAACCAAGTGCGCTAAACACACCGATTCCTGCTAGTAATTCAAAAGCGGAATTACCGAATCCAGTAATAAACGCATTATTAGTTAAATCAGATTTTTTTGGAAGGTAACTGGAATAAGTGATCATAATAGCAAAACCAACAGATAAACTAAAGAAAATTTGACCATATGCTGCAATCCAAACCTTTCCATCTCCAATTGCGCTCCAGTTTGGTTTAAAAAAAGCGTGCAGACCTTCCATCGCTCCGTCCAATGTTACTGCTCGAATGACAATGATTAAAAATAGAACAATTAGTGTTGGTAAAAAGATTTTATTTGCCGCTTCAATTCCTTTTTTGATTCCTTTTAATAACACACCTAACGTCACAATCCATACAAGTACAAGCGGAATTAAAACATGTAATACGATGCTTCCTGTTTGTCCTGGTGCTTCGGCTAACTTTAAGTAATCTCCATATAAAAACGCTTCCGTATCCTTTCCCCAGCTTAACTTAAATGAAAAGATAAAATACGACATCGCCCATGCGATAATAACGGAATAGTAAACTGAAATAAAAAAGGAAATAGCTACTTGCCACCAGCCTAGCCACTCAGCCTTTGGACTTAGTCTCGCTAATGATAAAGGAGAAGAACCTTTATATTTATGACCTATAGCAAACTCCATGATTAAAATAGGAATCCCTGCTGTCAACAAAGCAAATAAATAGGGAAGAAAAAATGCTCCTCCTCCGTTTTCATATGCAGTAGCTGGAAACCTCCATATATTCCCTAGTCCAATTGCTGAACCTGCTGCTGCTAAAATAAACCCTGCTCTTGATCCCCACTGCGGCCTATTTTCCACCGTAATTCCCCCTCTTGTTCTCTCCCTACTCTCTTTTTATCGCAGATCAACGAGAATTTTTATAATTTTTAGATTATTCTTTCTATAACTTCCTATCTCAAATTATAGAAGGGAGAAGATAGTATGTCAAAATATTTTTTATAGAAAATTCAGACAAATTAACCAATGAATAAAAGCAGGTATGAAAGTCTTTTTGAACTTCCGCACCTGCTTTTTCAATAATACTTTATCACGTTAATATAATATTGTTAATTTTTCTTCGGAAGTTCAATCGCCGGAGAAGAAGAGTTTCCACCGTTAAAATAGTCAGGAACATTTCCAGGAATAACGGTGCCTCCGACTGGGATTGTAGCCGTAACGGTTGTTTTTTTAGTTGCAAATGGGATAATGATTTGCATGTTTACTTTCACTTTGATAGATACTTCAAGAAACGCATTATTTATTCCATACTCCTCGATTTTTCGCACTACGTCTGTTTGAACGTCACCAATAGCATGAAATTTAACCGGAATCAGCGGACCCAGATTTCCAAGCAGCGCATTATTAGTCGCTTGCCCAAGCGGAACTTGGTAGACAATTCCTTGATTCCGCAACTTTTCATTTTTTTCAATACGAATATCTGTTGGAAGTTCAAGTGCATCTAAATTCCCTTTCTCTGCTTCTTTTAAGTTAGCCTGGACAAATGACGTAGTTTGAGCTCTAACTCGGTTCACAAGCGCTGTGTCAATTTTGGCTACTTGACCGTTAGGTGTAGATTCCACTTTAATGACATCTACGTCGAGCTGATCGAGTACCTGTTTATTCACCGCTTTATTAATAACTAAAGTTGCAATCTCTTTTGTTTGTGCTTCAGCATATTTCATCAACGTTGGTTCAATCCCTCTATTAATTAGCCATAATCCTACCCCTGTGGAAAGCATAAAAAAAAGAAAGGTGAGCAACAGAACGTAACGAAAAGGAAGCGGGCCTTTTCTTGTTAATTTCCGACGAAGTTTAACCAAAAAAAATCCCTCCTTACAAGCTATATGTATGCATGTATAAGGAGGTTCACGCTTCTTTTAAAAAGTTTTATCTTAAATTCTCGACTATATTAAAGCATTTTCAATAAAGCATCTTTGCCAATTGTGCCTTTAAAAATCCCTCTTTTTTCAGCTTCAAGCGTTACAGATTCAAGCGGCGCTTCAAGAAGCTGCTCAATTGTACGTACACCTACAGCTCTTCCAGCTATTATTTGACGATCAGCTAATTTATCATTTAATAGACCTACATCTAGTGCTCCGCACATAATGTAGCCTTTATCTGATGAAATGGTTAACAAAGTTGTTTTTGGCAGCAATACGGTAACTGCATTAAACGTATGACCTTCAATTACGATAGGCGCTAAGGTAATCATAGTAGCTCACTCCTTTCTTAATCAATTTATGATTTTGAAAGAAAAAAGTGAGGTTTTACATATACTTTTCTACCTATTTAACGTTTAGAGTAATCCTTATACATTTTATAGACCTCGGTGCTAAAATTCGTTAAAAAAATCTAGTTGCTTAGGAGCTAAATTCTCATATTCAATATTTAATAAGCTCATGAGCTGTTTGGCATTATGTACAGCATCTCCGCCGGAGTTATTATTAAATAACAAGTAAATGTCCTTCGTTTGTTTTTGCAGCTTTTCAAGACGTTCTTTCCACTCTAGGAGCTCTTTTTCATTGTAACGATACAAGAACCTTACCGCTCGCCAATTGCCTTCTGCGGGCTTATTCCAACCGTGTACGTTTCGTCCATGAAAACGTATAAGTGTTTTCTGTTTATCTGTAGCATGAATCACAATGGGAATAGATCCTTCTCCTGCCTGCGGTTCATCACAAATACCATGAATCCACTTCTCTTGTTCCATAAACGTTAACGTTTTATCATAGAAAAACGGTTTAAACCAAGATTGATTTCGAAACTCCAGCGCTACTGGCAAATCTCCAAACTTCTCACGGCTATACCTCAAATAGGCTACGTTTTCTTTTGTACAGTCAAACCAAGGCGGCATTTGAAATAAAATCATACCAAGCTTATTTGAACTTACGTACGGCTTCACTGATTCTAAAAATGCATGAAACATTTCTTCTTTGCTATCAAACGGATTTCCTTCTCTCATATGCCCCGTCATGCCTTGATAGGCTTTTACCACAAAACGAAAAGATTCCGGCGTATCATTCACCCACTTTTCTACATTTGACTTAGGTTGAATGGCGTAAAAAGATGAATCGACTTCAACAATTGGAAAATGGCCTGCGTATACGGCAAGCTTGTCTCTTGATGAAACACCCGCTTCATATAATGAATCATGATCTCCCCAGCCTGTAACTCCAATATAAATCATGCCATTCCTCCTCTATTTTCTTAGATTGCTTTTCTTTATTTTAATACAAACGATACAAAAAAACTCGTTTGCTTAAACAGCAAACGAGTTTTTATCTATTATTAACCGATTGAACCTTCCATTTCAAATTTGATTAGACGGTTCATCTCTACTGCATATTCCATTGGAAGCTCTTTTGTAAATGGTTCAATAAAGCCCATTACAATCATTTCTGTCGCTTCTTCTTCAGAAATACCGCGGCTCATTAGATAGAATAATTGTTCTTCAGATACTTTTGATACTTTCGCTTCGTGTTCAAGTGAGATGTTGTCATTTAAAATCTCATTGTACGGAATTGTATCAGAAGTTGATTGGTTATCCATAATTAGCGTATCACACTCAATGTTCGCACGTGCACCTTCTGCTTTACGGCCGAAGTGTACGATACCGCGGTATGTTACTTTACCGCCTTGTTTTGAAATTGATTTTGATACGATCGTTGAAGATGTGTTTGGTGCTAAGTGAATCATTTTTGCACCAGCATCTTGGTGCTGTCCTTTACCAGCAAGGGCAATAGATAATGTCATACCGCGTGCGCCTTCGCCTTTTAAGATAACAGCTGGATATTTCATTGTTAACTTAGAACCGATGTTTCCATCAATCCATTCCATTGTTGCGTTTGCTTCACAAACTGCACGTTTTGTTACAAGGTTGTATACGTTGTTCGCCCAGTTTTGAATTGTTGTATAGCGGCAATACGCGTCTTTTTTGATGATGATTTCTACAACGGCACTGTGAAGAGAGTTTGTTGTATAAACAGGTGCTGTACAGCCCTCTACATAGTGGACGTGTGAGCCTTCATCAGCAATAATTAACGTACGCTCAAACTGTCCCATATTTTCAGAGTTAATACGGAAATAAGCTTGTAATGGTGTATCTACTTTTACGCCTTTTGGTACGTAAATGAATGATCCACCAGACCAAACCGCTGAGTTAAGAGCAGAGAATTTGTTATCCGTTGGCGGGATAACTTTTCCAAAATGCTCGCGGAAAATATCTTCGTTTTCTTTTAGCGCCGTATCTGTATCTTTAAATACGATACCTTGCGCTTCAAGATCTTCTTTCATATTGTGATAAACAACTTCAGATTCGTACTGAGCTGATACACCCGCAAGATATTTTTGCTCTGCTTCAGGAATACCAAGTTTATCAAACGTTTGTTTAATTTCTTCAGGAACTTCATCCCAAGAGCGTTCAGACTTCTCAGATGGTTTTACGTAGTACGTAATTTCATCAAAGTCTAAGCTTGCCATGTCTCCGCCCCACTGTGGCATTGGCATGTTGTAGAAGTGCTCTAGAGATTTCAAACGGAAGTCAAGCATCCATTGTGGTTCCTCTTTCATACGAGAAATTTCTTCTACGATTTCTTTTGTTAAACCGCGTTTAGAGCGGAAAATTGATACGTCTTTATCGGAAAATCCATATTTATAATCGCCGATTTCTGGCA
This sequence comes from Priestia sp. RMT2NF4, assembly GCF_047872835.1. Taxonomy (NCBI): domain Bacteria; kingdom Bacillati; phylum Bacillota; class Bacilli; order Caryophanales; family Bacillaceae; genus Priestia; species Priestia sp. RMT2NF4. The sequence goes on along the minus strand of NZ_JBLQZO010000005.1, from coordinate 317,446 downwards.
TTTTTTTAGCCATCTTTTATTACCCCCTACTTGATAGGATTGGGAATGAATGAAGGTCTTATTTTTGTTCGTTAAGACCTTTTTCCATCGCTTTCCACGCTAGTGTTGCACATTTAATACGCGCAGGAAATTTTGCTACACCTTGAAGTGCTTCAATATCTCCTAAATCTATACTATCATCATACTCTTTACCTTGCATCATGTCAGAGAAGATATGGGCCATTTTAAACGCTTTGTCTACTTCTTGACCTTTAATTGCTTGTGTCATCATTGAAGCTGATGACATTGAAATTGAACATCCTTCACCTTCGAACTTTGCATCCACCACTTTGCCGTCCTCTACTTTTAAAGAAAGTTCAATGCGGTCTCCGCACGTCGGGTTATTCATATGAATGTTCACAGTATCTTCATTCAATGTTCCACGATTACGCGGGTTTTTATAATGGTCCATAATTACTTGACGATAGAGAGTATCTAAATTATTAAAAGCCATTTGTAAAATACTCCTTCGTTTTTATTAATGATGACACCAATTTATCTACTTCTTCTTCCGTGTTATACAGATAGAAGCTTGCACGTGCAGTAGACGATACGTTTAAATATTTCATCAGCGGCTGCGCACAGTGATGACCTGCACGAATCGCAATTCCATCAGCGTCTACTACTGTTGCAACGTCGTGCGGATGCACATCTTCAATATTAAACGTCACAACACCCGCTCGCTCTTTCGGTCCGTAAATCGTAATTCCATCTACTTGCGATAAGCGATCCAGTGCATATTGCGCTAGCTTGTGCTCATGTGCTTGAATGTTATCTAAACCAACTTCTTCTAAGAAATCAATCGCTGCACCTAAACCAATTGCACCTGCAATGATTGGCGTACCTCCTTCAAATTTCCAAGGAAGCTCTTTCCACGTTGATTCGTATAAGTTTACGAAGTCAATCATTTCGCCGCCAAACTCGATTGGTTCCATTTTTTCAAGAAGCTCTTTCTTTCCATAAAGAGCGCCGATTCCAGTCGGTCCGCCCATTTTATGTCCAGAGAAAGCAAAGAAATCACAGTCTAAATCTTGTACATCCACCTTCATGTGAGGCGTACTTTGCGCACCATCCACAACCATTACTGCACCGTTAGCGTGTGCAATTTCTGCAATTTCTTTTACTGGGTTAATTGTACCCAATACGTTAGATACTTGCATAATCGATACAATTTTTGTGTTAGATGTAATCGTGCTTTTCACCTCTTCTAGTGAAAGTGCATGATCTTCTGTTAATGAAATATATTTTAACGTTGCACCTGTTTCCTTGGCAACTTGCTGCCAAGGAATGATGTTACTGTGATGTTCCATATAAGTAATCACAATTTCATCACCAGGTTTAAGATTCGCACGGCCATAGCTTGCAGCTACTGTATTAAGAGCTGTCGTTGTACCGCGCGTAAAGATAATCTCTTCCGTTGATTTTGCATTAATAAACTTACGAACCTTTTCACGAGCGCCTTCGTATCCGTCTGTTGCTCTTGTACCAAGCGTGTGAACACCTCGGTGTACGTTTGAGTTATATTCTTTGTAATACTTCTCAATTGCTTCAATTACAGCAAGCGGCTTTTGTGAAGTTGCTGCACTGTCTAAATAAACGAGTGGGCTGCCATTTACCTCTTGGTCTAAAATAGGAAATTGTTTACGAATATCAGAGATATTCATTATCGAACTTTCCTTTCAATTAAATCCGTTAATTGTTTTTTAACCGTTTCGATTGGCAACTCGTTTACCACTGGTGCTAAGAACCCGTGAATAACTAGACGTTCTGCTTCTGTTTGCGGAATACCACGGCTCATTAAGTAGTAAAGCTGAATTGGATCTACGCGTCCAACAGATGCAGCGTGTCCTGCTGTTACATCATCTTCATCAATTAGAAGAATTGGGTTTGCGTCTCCACGTGCTTTTTCACTTAACATTAACACACGGGATTCTTGCTCAGCGTTTGATTTAGATGCACCGTGTTCAATTTTACCGATACCGTTAAAGATTGAAGACGCGCTTTCTTTCATAACGCCGTGTTTTAAAATGTAGCCTTCAGAATGTTTTCCGAAGTGTACGATACTTGTTGTTAAGTTTTGAGACTGCTCTCCACGTCCAACTGTTACCGTTTTTGTATCTCCATATGAACCGTCGCCCATTAGATACGTTGTATTTTCTGAAACTGTATTTCCTTCACTCATTAAGCCTAAAGCCCACTCAATGCGACCATCTTTGCCCGCTACGCCGCGGCGGTTCACATAAGTAGTTGTACCTTTAGCTAAGTAGTCAACAGCTCCAAACGTTACTTTTGCATTGCTGTTAGCGAATACTTCCGTCACGATATTGACAACACCGTGTGACTCTTCAGCAGTAGCAATGTAGTTTTCTACATATGTTACTGAGCTGTTGTCTTCAGCTACAACAATAACATGGTTGAATAAAGCTGCTTCTTCATCTTCACGGACAAATACAGCTTGAAGAGGCTCTTGTACTTCTACATTTTTAGGAACGTATACAAATACCCCCCCGTTTAATAACGCTGCGTTTAATGCAGTTAAACGGTGCTCATCTACTTTAACTCCGTCTTTCATGAAGTACTTCTCAACAAGGTCGCTATGCTCTTTAGCAGCTGTTTGGATATCTGTGAAGATAACGCCTTGAGATTTTAGCTCTTCTGTTAACGTTGAGTATGCAGCTGTTTGGTCACGCTGAACATATAGATTCTTAACCGCTTCTGTATCAATCAGTGCTTTAACCACTTCTGGAAGCTCGTCTACAGATGAGATTGTGCTTCCCTGTGAAGTGTGCTTGTCAAAAGCAGTAAAGTTCCATTTCGAAATGTTTGTTTTATCTGGCTTTGGAAGTGCAAGATCTTCTGCTTTCGCAAGAGCTTGTAAGCGAAGATCTAGCAGCCAACTTGGTTCATTAGCTTCTTTTGAAAAGCTGCTGATGTACTCTTGATCAAATGGTAATTTCGTATCAATAGTCATAGAGATCCTCCTAACTCTTAAGCTTCTTGCTCTACAGTTTCGTCTTCAATACCTAATTCTTGTTTGATCCAGTCATAACCTTCTGCTTCTAGACGCTGCGCTAATTCTGGTCCGCCTGATTTTACAACACGACCTTGCATCATAACGTGAACTTTATCTGGTGTAATGTAGTTTAATAAACGTTGGTAGTGAGTGATCATTAAGCAACCAAACTCGCTGCCGCGCAGTTCATTAATACCTTTTGATACAACTTTTAACGCATCGATATCTAAACCAGAGTCGATTTCATCTAAAATTGCAATTCCTGGTTGAAGCATCATTAATTGAAGAATTTCGTTACGCTTCTTCTCACCGCCAGAGAAACCTTCGTTTAGGTAACGCTGAGCCATGTCTTGATCCATTTCTAAGAAATCCATGTTTTTGTCTAATTGACGGATGAATTTCATTAGTGAAATTTCTTCGCCTTCTTCACGACGAGCATTAATTGCTGAACGTAGGAAGTCTGCGTTTGTTACCCCGCTGATTTCACTTGGATATTGCATCGCTAGGAATAGACCTGCACGAGCGCGCTCATCTACTTCCATCTCAAGTACATCTTCGCCGTCTAGCGTGATGCTTCCTTGTGTAACCTCGTATTTAGGATGTCCCATGATTGCTGAAGATAATGTTGATTTACCAGTACCGTTTGGTCCCATGATTGCATGGATTTCGCCGCCCTTAACTTCTAAATTAACACCTTTTAAAATTTCTTTACCTTCAATTGCAACATGAAGATCTTTAATTGTTAAAGTTGACCCTGCCATATTAAAACCTCCAGTTATAGACGTATATAGTAAAAAACGATATACCTATATCTTTTTAATTATTCTCATTTTATTCTCATTACAATCTTATAACAAATGAAAACTTATAGCAACCTTTTGACCCAAAAGGTTTTAAACCATTATGTACGTTTTTTAAGACTAAATCCACTCATAAAAAAGTTGCCTTAAAAGACTCGATAGAGCCTTCTAAGACAAGCTTTTTACCCGCTTTATTTACTTAGTGCGTGTGGCTAGTCAGTTCTGAAACACACTCTTGGACAAGCGTAACGGACTGACTCATCGCTGCGCCTCCGCCAAATGCCGCTGATACTCCGCATGCTTCTAAAATTTCTTGCTCAGTTGCACCTTGATCAATGCAGCCTTTTGTATGATAAATCATACAGTACTCGTCTTGAGCTACTACGCTGATTCCTAGCGCGATTAACTGCTTTTCTTTTTTAGAAAGAGAACCTTCTCCAAAACATGCTTCAGTAAACGCATTAAACGTTTTTGTTACTTCCGGCAATTTTTCGCTAAATTTCCCAACACCCATTTTATAATCATGAAGTGCTTGCTCAGTTGAATGACGTGCTTCTTGCTGCATAACGTCAGCTCCCATCATCAGTAAAGTTTTCACGGTTAGTATGCGTGAGAAAAATAAGAGTTATTCGTTTTGATGCATACAAAAAAGCACTTGCCCAGAGTGGGCAAGCGCTTTTCTTCTATTATTTATTTACCGGCAATACTCCGCCTTTGTATTTTTCTTTAATGTAGTCTTGAATTTCTTTAGAGTGAAGAACTTTTACTAAAGCTTTCACTGTATCTTTATTTTCGTCACCTTTGTGAACCGTAATGATGTTTGCATATGGGTTGTTTTCTTTGCTTTCCACTGCGATTGGATCTTTTACTGGATCTAAACCAGCATCGATAGCATAGTTAGCATTGATAACAACAGCGTCACCTTCATTGTTTTTGTACATTTGAGGTAACAATCCGCCTTCAACATCGGCTTTAAATTTTAAATTCTTAGGGTTTTCTACAATATCTTTAATTTGTGCGTCTGTTTTCTTTACGCCTGGTTTTAATTTGATCACGCCAGCTTTTTCAAAAATCGATAAAATACGTCCTTGCTCTGCTACTGCATCACGCATAATAACTGTGCCGTTTTTCGGAAGATCTTTTAAGCTTTTGTATTTTTTAGAGTAGATACCAATTGGTTCAATGTGAATGGCACCGGCACTTACGAAATCATACCCTTTTTCACCTTTATGATCTTTTAGCACTGAATTCATATAAGGAACGTGCTGGAAGTAGTTTGCATCAATTTCATTGTTTGCAAGAGCTGTGTTCGGTAAGATGTAATCTTGGAATTTTTTAATCTCTAAATCAATTCCTTGTTTTTCCAAAATAGGTTTTGCTTGTTCTAAAATTTCAGCATGAGGCGTATTAGATGCACCCACGACAATTTTCTTTTCATCTTTTGATCCATTGTTAGATCCACACGCCGCTAATCCTACTACTAGCGCAGATGTTAATGCTAAAGCTGAAAGCCATTTTTTCATAATAAATAATCCTCCCTTTATCTTTTATCAATTTTTGCAGTAATCGCATCTCCAATAAGTTGGATAATAAATACAATAATCAAAATTAAGATCGTAGCGGCTAGCGTTACGTCATTATGACTGCGCTGGAATCCTTCTAAATATGCAAGGTTTCCAAGACCTCCAGCTCCAATCACACCCGCCATTGCCGTATAGCCGACTAACGCAATGGTTGTTACTGTCAAACCGGAAATCAAAGCTGGCAGCGATTCAGGTAACAGCACTTTAAAGATAATAGTGCTTGTTGTGGCTCCCATTGATTTAGCAGCTTCAATAACACCTTTATCAATTTCACGCAGACCAATTTCTACAAGACGCGCATAAAATGGTGCTGCTCCAACAATTAAAGCCGGTAACGCTGCATTAGCGCCTAAAATACTTCCTACCAATGCTTTGGTAAATGGAATCAGTAAAACAATTAAAATAATGAATGGAATGGAACGAAAGATATTTACAACCGCCGACACAATGGCATATAAAGGTTTGTTTTGCCAAAGCTGTCCTTTGGACGTTAAAAATAAAAGCAAGCCCAATAAAATACCTAGAACAAATGTGGCTACAACTGAAATAGCCGTCATATATAGTGTTTCATTTGTCGCTTGAATAAAATCATCTAAAATAACGTTTGGAAATAGTTTCTCAAGCATTTGTCATTACCTCCACTTCTACCTGCTGCTCATGAATGTATGCAATGACTTTTTCAACTTCTGTTAATTCTCCGTCTAAATGAACGAACAACGTCCCGTATGAACCTGTTTGTGTATGAGAAATCTTTCCTTGCAAAATATTAATCGTTACATCAAACTGTTTTAAAATCGTTGTAATGAGCGGTTGCTCTGCTTTTCCGCCAACAAACGTCAGCTGAATAATTTGCCCGCTTGGATACAGCTCTTTTACTTGTTCAATCGTTTCAAACGTTTCCTCTGGTTCAGAAATCTGTTGAACGAATCGTTTTGTAATCGGCTGCTTAGGTTTTCTGAATACTTCTAGCACTTGTCCTTCTTCTACTACTGCCCCATTTTCCATAACGGCTACTCGATGACAAATTTTACGAATGACGTGCATTTCATGAGTAATCAATACAATGGTTAACCCTAGCTTCTCATTAATATCTACTAACAGATCTAAAATAGAATCTGTCGTTTGAGGATCAAGCGCTGATGTTGCTTCATCACAAAGCAATACTTTTGGATTGTTCGCTAGCGCTCGAGCAATCCCAACACGCTGCTTTTGTCCGCCGCTAAGCTGTGATGGATAAGCATCTTCACGCCCTTCAAGCCCGACTAGCTTAATAAGTTCGTCTACTCGTTTCATTCTTTTTTCTTTTGAAATCCCTGCTATTTCTAACGGAAAGGCAATATTTTCTCGTACCGTACGCGACCACAAGATATTAAAGTGCTGAAATACCATACTAATTTCTTGTCTAGCTTTTCTGAGTTTTCCGCCTTTAATTTTTCCAATATCATTACCTGCTACTTCGACCGTTCCTGTCGTTGGTGTTTCTAATCCGTTTAGCAAGCGAATCAAAGAACTTTTCCCCGCTCCGCTATAACCAATAATTCCGTAAATTTCACCTTGGTTAACGGTTAGATTCACATTATCAACAGCTGTTACTTGACCGCTTTTGGCCTGATAAATTTTTGTAACGTCTGTTAATGTAATCATATTTCTTCACCTTCTTTAATAAAAACTTAATTATGTTAGGTTGCCCTATAGGATGAAAAAGCCGTAAAACAATTTTCCCCATTAAAAAAGCCTCTCTGCGCATGACAGAAAGGCTCGATATTTAATCCTTTCTCTCATCTTTCAAAGCGCATAGCTTTGCAGGAATTGGCACCATTTCAGTTAGTCTGACGGTTGCCGGGTTTCACAGGGCTCAGTCCCTCCACCTCTCTTGATAAGAGTTCGCAACAATTATTTTGTTTTTGGGAAATATTCATTCATTTATGAACATTCATGAGTGTGATTTTAGCATGTGTCAGATAGGCTGTCAACAGATTTTGTTCTTGGGATAATATCCCAAGATTTCAACAGCCCCAACGGTTCGCTCTCTTTCCACTTCTTCATTTTAAACAAACGTTTGATTATCGAAGCTCCTCGAGTACGTGCTCGATGGAATGAAACGCGTAGAGTTTTTTTACCATTTCACCATTTTCCACTTCAATCAAACAAGGTACGCTTTCAATAGAAAATAATTCTGCTTTTGAAGGCATATAATTTAAATTGCTCATTCCGATGGTTACATCCGGCAGCATCGCTTCTGCCACGGTTAACATTTTTTTTGCCAGCTGACATGTCCCGCAAAAAGGCGTATGGAAAAAGATAAAGGCTCTTTCTCCTTCTTTTAACTGATCATCCAGCTGTTTTTCGCTCCATTCTTGCATGTTGCTCATTCCTTTTATGTTAAAAATTCTGCATTAACATCGATATTGGCACTCAGCAATACTGTTGCTATGTGATGTCTAGGGGCGGCAGCAACTTCTCGGTACATTTTATCAATATATAGATGCTCTGCTTCCGGAAGCTCTCGTTTAAATTGTTTTCTCAGCTTATTCCCTGAATCATCAGAGTCAACGAGTATGTATACCTCTTTGTTAAACGTACAGTCAATAATTTCATCCAGCTTTGATAAACTAATCGTACCGTTTGTACAAATAATTTCAATTGGTTCTCGAATGATATCTTGAATACGCTTTTTATCTGACTTTCCTTCGACAATAATTACTTTTTCAATTTCAATTAGCCCCATTTTCATCACCCATAATCGTCAGTTGTATAGTAACATCATTTCTTTATGCTATACAATATTCGTTAATGTATCACAGTTCACCTGTTTTTTAAAAGAAATTTGCAAGAAAGAACTCTTTTAAAAGGCAGTTTAGGCCATATTATCTCTATAAAACAAGAAAAACAGCGGCAGTTGCCACTGTTTAGCACCATCCTGCTTCTTCATCGCAGTCTGTATATTTTTGCGTTTCACCTTGTTTTTGTACGTCCGCGTATTGATAGAACTTATTATTTTCTTGCGAATATCCTTCTTCAAAGCGGTATTCATTGCCGCTTGTTCCGTAGCTAACTTCACCAATTGGCTGCTTATCAACGTATAATTTCATACCGCCGTCATGAAATTTAGCTGTAACGCGATCTGTAACGTCCATTTTTTGTTTTTCAAACATAAAAAGACACTCCTTTAGCTTGTTTACTAATAGAGTGTCCAGTCAAAAACTTTTCATAAAGACAATTTATGGAGGAATATTATCCTTCGTTTGTCATTTCTTCGTATTGCTCTGCTGTCATCAGCTTGTCTACTTGAGAAGCATCAGATGGTTTGATTGTAATCATCCATGCTTCTTCGTATGGAGATTCATTAACAAGTTCAGGACTATCGCCTAAGTTGTCGTTTACTGCTACAACTTCACCGCTAATTGGTGCGTAAAGCTCAGAAACTGTTTTTACTGATTCAACGCTACCAAACGGCTCGTCAGCTTCTACTGTTGCTCCTACTTCTGGCAGTTCAACGAATACGATGTCTCCAAGCTCAGCTTGAGCGAAATGTGTAATACCTACGCGGACAACGTCTCCTTCTGTTTTTACCCATTCATGCTCTTCAGAATAACGCAAATCTTTTGGTGTACTCATCTTAATCCCTCCAAAATATGTATCGTAATTTGTTTATATAAAAAGCGCCTTCAACGTGGAGAACACTTTCTACAACCTAAAATAACTTCCTATTAACAGTGTAACGTAAAAGGTAAAAATTTTCTATTTGAAAACTTACTTCCACACGTCCTCAAACTGCTCTTCTTTGAAACCAAGCGTTACTTTTTGTCCATCTGTTAGCAGCGGACGCTTAATTAACATGCCATCTGACGCAAGAATAGACAGAAGTTCGTCTTCACTCGCACTGCTTACTTTATCTTTAAGACCTAACTCGCGATATTTTTTACCGCTTGTATTAAAGAATTTTTTTAATTCTAGGCCGCTGTTCTGATAGTAAGCTTGCAGCTGCTCTTTTGTTGGCGGATTTTCTACAATATGAATTTCTTCATATGCTACTCCGTTATCATCGAGCCACTTCTTTGCTTTTCGGCACGTACCGCACTTTGGATATGAATAAAAAAATAATGACATTTCGTCAACCACCCTTTATTTTAAGCTTTTTTCGTATTTTAACACATCCTTTATCATTTACCTAGATAGAGGCTTCTTAAACAAAAAGGAGCTCGCAAAACGAGCTCCTTTTTCCTTAAACTGTGAACTTCTCTACTTCTAGAAGCGTTTTTGCAACCTCGCGCTTTACGCTAATTACATTGATTGGTGTATAGCGAGTTAATTTGCGAAGAGACGAAAGCATGACTCTAAGCGTATCACCTTGTTCAACGCCAATTAACGTTTCTTTTGCATCTGCTTCGATTCGATTAAATGCTTCTTGGCAGAATACTTGCGTGTATTTTAATTTTAAGCTGTTTTGATCTACTCCTGTTTTGGAAATGGCTTTTTCAGTACGTAAAACAGTAGATTCCATTGCATATACGTTACTAATCATATCAGAAATATTAACGAGAATTTCTTGTTCTTTTTCTAATTCTTTGCCATACTTTTGTGCAGCTAATCCCAAAAGCAAGAGCGCAATTTTCTTCCCGTTTTGCACAAGCATTTTTTCTTGATCTAACGGCTCATTTCCTACTTCCTGCGGCATAAGCATCATCAATTCTTCTTGAAGCGTTTGTGCTTTTTGAAGCAGTGGAAGCTCTCCTTTTAACGCTTTGCGTAAATATGTGCCTGGTACTAAAAGACGGTTAATCTCATTTGTTCCCTCAAAAATACGATTAATGCGAGAATCGCGATACAGACGCTCAATTTCATACTCGCTCATAAAACCGTAGCCTCCATGAAGCTGCACGCCTTCATCTACAATGTAGTCAAGAGCTTCCGTGGCAAACACTTTATTTAATGAACATTCGATAGCATATTCAGCAATAGAAGCAGCAATTTGTTTTCCGTCTTTTTGCTGTTCTTCTGAAAGCTGGCCCATATGGTCTTCAAAAAGTCCTACCGTACGATATACGGAGCTTTCAGTTGCATACAATTTAGAAGCCATTGTGGCTAACTTTTCTTGTGTTAATGAGAATTTAGCAATTGGCGTTTTAAACTGCTGACGCTGGTTAACGTATTGAGACGTAATTTCTAACGCACGTTTCCCTGCTCCAACTGCTCCAACTCCAAGCTTATAGCGCCCAATATTTAAAATGTTAAAGGCAATCACATGGCCTTTTCCAATTTCACCTAGCACGTTTTCTTTTGGAACAAGCGCATCTTCAAGAATCAACGTTCTGGTTGATGAGCTTTTGATTCCCATTTTCTTCTCTTCCGGGCCAACCGAAACGCCTGGAAATTCGCGCTCAACGATAAAAGCAGAAAATTTATCGCCGTCAATTTTTGCGTACACCACGAATACATCAGCAAATCCAGCATTCGTAATCCACTGCTTTTCTCCATTTAACACATAGTGTGTACCTTCTGCGTTAAGGCGAGCTGTTGTTCGAGCACCGAGAGCATCCGAACCAGAACCCGGTTCAGTCAGCGCATAAGCCGCTATTTTTTCCCCTACCGCTAAAGCAGGTAAATATGCTTGTTTTTGCTCTTCTGTTCCAAATAAGACGATTGGCAATGACCCAATTCCTACATGAGCACCATGAGTGATGGAAAATCCGCCTGCTCGAGACATTTTTTCAGCAATTAAAGCCGAGGTAATCTTATCTAAACCAAGCCCACCGTATTCTTCCGGTACATCTGCACCAAGCAAGCCTAATTCACCAGCTTGTTTTAATAGCTTTACAGAACGGTCAAATTCATGCTTTTCTAAATATTCCACTTGCGGAAGGACTTCGTTTTCTACAAATTCATCTGTCGTCTTGGCAATCATCTTTTGTTCAGATGTATAATCCTCCGGCGTGTAGACGCGGCTTGCATCGCCTTCTTCAATTAAAAAACTTCCACCTTTAATCATTTGTTTTGTTTTATTTGACATGTTCATATCCCCCTTTGAAATGATTATGCTAACAATTCAAATACACCAGCAGCTCCCATTCCTCCACCAATACACATGGTGACAATTCCAAACTGCTCATTTCGACGCTGCATTTCGTGCATTAAGCTAAGAGTCAGCTTAGCTCCAGTACAGCCTAATGGATGACCTAAGGCAATAGCGCCTCCGTTTACATTTACTTTATCTTCATTAATATTTAATTCACGAATAACGCCAAGTGCTTGAGAAGCAAATGCTTCATTTAATTCAAACAATCCGATATCAGAAAGCTCCAGCCCTGCTAGTTTAAGAGCTTTAGGGATGGCAGCTACCGGGCCAATCCCCATTACTTCAGGCGGAACTCCTCCAACTGCAAATGAGCGAAACTTAAGCAAAGGCTTTAAGCCTTCTGCTTCAGCTTGTTCTTTATCCATTAGAAAAACGGATGCAGCTCCGTCACTTGTCTGCGAAGAGTTTCCAGCTGTGACGGATCCTTTAATCGAAAAGGCTGGACGAAGTTTCCCTAATACGTCCGCAGTTGTGCCAGGACGAACTCCTTCATCTTGAGAGAACATCAGCTTTTGTTCACGTAGCTTATTGTTTTCATCGATTTTCCGAAGCGTCACTTCCACGGGAACAATTTCGTCGTTAAACTTCCCTTCTTGAAGTGCTTTTGCTGCTTTTTGATGGCTGCGTACGGCAAATGCATCCTGGTCTTCACGTGAAATGCCGTATTTCATCGCCACTTGTTCTGCTGTATGTCCCATGCCCATATAATACTCCGGCGCATTTTCAACCAGCTGAACATTCGGACGCGCTACGTTTCCAAACATCGGAACAAAACTCATTGATTCTGCTCCTCCAGCTAACACTGCTTTGGCTTGCCCTAGCATAATTCGTTCTGCACCGTAGGCAATACTTTGCAAACCTGATGAACAATAACGATTAATCGTTATTGCTGGCACCGTATAAGGCAAACCTGCAAGAGCGCCAATATTTCGAGCCATATTCAAACCTTGTTCTGCCTCAGGCATCGCACAACCAATAATTAAATCATCAATCGGTCCTTCGTATCCGCCTGCTCGGCGAAGAGTTTCTTTAACCGCAATAGCTCCCAAATCATCAGGTCTAACACTTGCCAATGAACCTTTTTTTGCTTTTCCGACCGGTGTCCTAGCACCTGCTACAATAACTGCTTCTCTCATTTTTTCTCCCCCTTAATTGCGCAGTGGCTTTCCTTTAACTAACATGTGCTGCATACGTTCTTGAGACTTCGCTTCTCCAACAAGGCTTAAAAATGCTTCTCTCTCTAAATCAAGCAAATACTCTTCATCCACTTTGGAACCAAACGCTACGCGTCCTCCAGCTAATACAAATGCTAACTTACTAGCAATTTTGTAATCATGTTCTGATATATATCCTGAATATTTCATGGATTGAGCTCCTAGCAGCAACGTTGCATATCCTGTTTCTCCAACGACAGGAACTTTAGTTTTTACAGGCGGTTTATAGCCCGTGTCGTGTAAAGCAAGGACTGAGTTCTTTGCATCATTCAGCAAGTGATCTCCGTTTACACTGATAGCATCATGGCGGTTTAAAAAGTTTAGCTGCCTAGCTTCTGCAGCAGAAGTAGATACTTTTGCAGTAGCAATTGTTTCAAATGTTTTATTGGCAATTTGCTGAAGATCGAGCGTTACACCGTTCGGTAAACCATTTAGCTGTTTGATATAAAGCTCCTTGTTACCTCCTCCGCCAGGAATTAACCCGACTCCTACTTCTACAAGGCCCATGTAAGTTTCAGCAGAAGCTTGGATTTTAGCTGACGGTAAGCAAATTTCTGCTCCGCCTCCAAGAGTCATCGCAAATGGAGCTGCAACAACCGGCTTTTCGTTATATTTCACCTTCATCATTGCCTGTTGAAATTGTTTAATGACAAGCTCAACTTCAAAATAATTGTCATCTTGTGCTTCCATCAAAATCATAGCTAAGTTAGCGCCAACGCAGAAATTTTTTCCTTGGTTTCCTATGACCAGCCCCTTATAATTCTTGTTCACTTCTTCAAGAGACTGATTCAATAAGCTGATAATATCTAGCCCAATCGCATTGTTAGGAGAAGTAAACTGCAGGCATGCCACATCATCTCCTAAATCAATTAAGCTCGCTCCGCTGTTTTCTAAAATGACATTATTTTGAGAGCGTAAAGATGACAGGTGGATCACCTTTTTATTTTCTTTTACTGCTTTATACTCATCCTCTTCGTAGTAAAGCGTTTGACCTTCCATTTCTTTATAAAAGCTTGTAAATCCATTTTCCTGCATTTGTTTTACCCACTGCGGGATGGCTAAGCCAGACTGCTCCATCTTCTCAATTGATTTTTCTAAACCAATTGCATCCCACGTCTCAAAAGGACCCATTTTCCAGCCAAATCCCCACTTCATAGCTTGATCAATGGCGACGATATCGTCGGCGATTTCATTTTTCAACTGTGCTGCATACACAAGAACGGGGCTGATAATGTTCCAAAGAAGCTGTCCAGCACGATCATCAGAATATATAAGCGCTTTCATTTTGTTTTGCAGCCCTTTTGCCTGCTTACTTAATTCGGTAGAAGCTGTTTTTAACTTCTTTCTTTCGACGTATTGAAGTGTATTAGGATCAAGTTCTAAAATTTCCTTGCCTTTCTTTAAAAAGAAGCCTTGCCCCGACTTGCTTCCCAGCCAGCCATTTCCCTGCATTTGTTTCATAAATAAAGGCACGTCGAATACCTCTTTTTCTTTGCCTTCCACTTTGTCAAACACATTGTTGGCCACATGAATAAATGTGTCTAGTCCCACTACGTCTAACGTTCGAAACGTTGCGCTTTTTGGTCTTCCAATTAAGGGACCCGTCACAGAGTCAACTTCTCCCACGCTGTAATTACCTTTTAACATTTCTTGAACGGTCACAAGTAAACCGTACGTACCGATACGGTTGGCGATAAAGTTAGGCGTATCTTTTGCAATAACTACTCCTTTACCCAATACATCTTCACCAAACGTTTTCATATATTCAACAATTTCTGATTTTGTGTCATGAGTTGGAATAATTTCTAATAACTTTAAATAACGAGGTGGATTAAAAAAGTGCGTTCCTAAGAAATGCGCTTTAAAATCTTCTGAGCGTCCTTTAGCCATTTCGTGGATCGATATTCCTGAAGTATTTGAACTTACAATACTTCCTTTTTTTCGTACGCCGTCAATTTTTTCAAACAACTGCTGTTTAATATCAAGGCGTTCCACTACTACTTCAATGATCCAATCGCAGTCGCTTAACTGCTGTAAATGATCTTCAAGGTTTCCCGGCGTAATTAACGATAGTGACGACTTCGACGTTAAAGGTGCCGGTTTTTGCTTAGTTAATTTAGCTAAAGCAGTTGTGCTCAACCGATTTCTGACTTGCCTATCTTCAAGCGTTAGCTGTTTTTTTTCCTCGTCTGGTGTTAATGAAGCTGGAACCACATCTAGCAAAAGCGTTGGAATTCCTACATTCGCTAAATGAGCTGCAATTCCAGAGCCCATAACTCCTGAACCTAAAACGGCGGCTTTTTTTATGTTCATAATTATCCCCACATCCCCTTTGATATATTGAATGAATGGTCATTCATTTTATGTGTAAAAAAAGAGAGTCACTGTTAATCTCTGTTTTTACTATAAAGCATTTTTTAAATTTTCGCAATATATTCACAATATTATCTCTAACTATTTTTAATGTGTTTGGTTATCTTAATACACAGGAGGTGATTTTGTGAGTAAATTAAAGAAAGATCCATCTTCAGCAGGCGTAAGCGCAGCAAGCGTTAAAGGAAATGCTGGACCGGTTAATGAACCGCACGGACGCGGCAAAAAGACATCTCAAAACCAGCAGTACACAAAGCATAATACACAAGGACATTAACCTCAAAATCGAACATGAGTAATCGAATCATGTTCGATTTTTGACTATTTCTTATTCTGTCATCACGACCATTTCATGGTTATTTTTTTACGATTCCTTTTAAGACAAATGCGACATTTGCAGGTCTTTCTGCAAGGCGCCTCATAAAGTACCCATACCAGTCCGTTCCATAAGGAACGTACACTCTCATTTGATATTGTTCTGCTACGAGCTGAACCTGCCTTTCTGGTCGAATACCGTATAGCATCTGGAATTCAAACTGATTCATTGAAATTCCATGCTTTTTAACAAACTCTTTTGTATACTGAATGATTCGTTCATCATGAGTAGCAACTGCTGTGTAGTGACCGTTTAATAAATGAAGTCCAATTATGTTTTTGAAGTTTTCGTCTACGTCTTCTTTATCAGGAAAAGCCACGTCTGCCGCTTCTTTGTACGCTCCTTTTACTAACCTTAATTTAGGAGCATAAGCATCTAATTCGCGAACGTCACTTTCTGTTCGATATAAGTATGCCTGAAGTACCGTCCCTACGTGGTCATACTCACTTTTTAATTGTTTAAACAGCTTAATCGTCTTGCTGCATCGCTTATAATCTTCCATATCAATCGTCACGAACACACTATATTTTTCCGCTTCATTTAGAATATGACGCATATGCTGAAGCGCCAGATCTTCAGAAATATCAAGTCCCATAGACGTTAATTTCAAAGAAATTTCTGAATCTAACCTTTCTTTGTGTATAAGATGGATGGCCTTTATGCATTGAGCCACAGCATTATTGACTTCAGCTTCACTTTCCACAAACTCTCCGAGATAATCAATCGTTACTTTTAATCCCTGTTCATTTAGCTTTTTTATCACACTAACAGCTTCATCGATGGTTTCCCCTGCAACAAACCTTGCTGCCCCAAAACGTAAACCATAGCGCTTAGCCAGCTTTGTTAACTTTTTGCTTTTTGATAACAATAAAAAAAAGTTTCTTATCGTTTGTTCCAAAGCAACCCCCCGCCTTCACTTGTCATACACCTCACAAATTTTATCTAATTATCATTAATTTTACCATTTTATCAACCAGATAGATAGGCACCCTTCATTAACATATGCACACTAGATCAAAAAGCTACCTGGAGCTTTTTTGATAAAAAAACATTCATCAGCTTCGTGATGAATGTTTTTATTCTGGTTTTCGCTGTGACGCTCGATGCGCTTCATTCAGCTCTTTTATTTCCTTCACAATTTCAATCATTTCCGCTTTTGCGTCTGGATATAATTGATTCCAATGCTTTGTTAAAGGCGGCATAGATTTTGAGATATGGTTGTAAAGTGCCCACATTTTCACTTTTTCCTGCAGCTGTTCATCACTTTCTCCAACCATTAGTTCCGTATACTTTTCAATCAAACCGTCGAATTGCTCTTGAAAGGTTTTACTCATGCGCAGTCACTCCTTTCTTTGGTTTACAAATAACCGGACACGTTCGACAATAAGTCTCTTTGGCTCCTGTTTGGTAGGACAAACAGCACGTTTTTCGTACTCTTATCTCCTGCTTTTGTTTCTCTATATATTGAGGAGGTGAACTGTACCGAGCAAGCGGATTGTTATGATATGAACCAAAGTGACGTCCCTCAGCTTCTTCTAACACGTATCGTAAATTCTTTTGCACTTTCACATTGTCTATTTCTTCGTTTGCTAAAAGCAAATCATAAAGCCAGTGAATATAAACAGCTACGTTTTCCCACAGCGTCAGCTTTGAGATTTTTGTCACTTTACGCAGTACTGACCACATCGGCTCAATTTGATGAGCAAACAATTCATCAAGAAGTTCATCAAGAAGAATTTCGCGATTATCCTCTGTTACTTCTGTCGTCTCAATTTCTGAGATAAACACTTTTGGAAGCCACATCGTTTCAACTTGTTCGGTATGCAAAGATACATTTTTAGTCGATACATTTATCTTTTTTTGAAACACAATAAATGAATACAAAGCCGCAACCACAACAAAACTATACCGCTTTGCTAACATTGAAGCAGCTGCTCTCAAACTAGCGGCCTCCATCGTCTCTTGAATCCATAATAGCTGCACCTTCACCTTACTTTCATCCATGCAGCTGGCAGGAGAAAACCTGTACAGCGAGTTATCTTTAAACGTACAGCGGAATTTTTCTGCTAACTCGCTTTGCTCATTCCTACTGAGCATGCTGCGTTTCAACTCGCAGCTTATTCACAATACATCGTCCGCGCCCATGAGGAATACAAAGAGGCGTTCCAAATAACGGATCAACCGTCACTTCACAGTTCATATTAAAGACTCGCTGTACTAAATCGCAGTTAATGACTTCTTCTGGTCTTCCCTGTGCATAGATTTTTTTGTCTTGAAGCGCCACAATATGATGAGCATAGCGGCAAGCTAAGTTTAAATCATGCAGCACCATTACGATGGTACGATTTTCTTTTTCATTCAGTTCAAACAACAAGTCCAAGATCTCAATTTGATGCGTCATATCTAAATATGTTGTCGGTTCATCAAGTAAAATAATATCTGTATCTTGCGCTAGTGTCATGGCAATCCATGCGCGCTGACGCTGTCCCCCAGAAAGCGAATCAACTTGACGATCTGCCAAGTCTGCTAAGCCTGTTGCTTCCAGTGCATTTTGCACTTTTTCTTCATCCTCTTGAGACCACTGGCGGAACCAATTTTGATACGGATAGCGCCCTTGTTTAACAAGCTGCAGCACAGTCAGACCTTCAGGTGCAACAGGACCTTGAGGAAGGATTGCTAGCTGCTTTGCAATTTCCTTGGTAGGAAGAGAAGAAATTTTAGAACCTTCTAGTAAAATAGAGCCTGCATGTGGCTTCAATAACCTTGCCAGTGAACGCAGCAGCGTAGATTTTCCGCATCCATTACTGCCGATAAAAACCGTAATCTCACCCTTTGGGATGGTAACGTCAAGCTCATCTATAATCATCGCTTCTCCATATGATAATGTTAGCGACTTTGTTTCTAACGAATGCATGCGAATCGCTCCTTCTACAAAGAATGCTATACGTTTCTTTGTTTGTATAGTAAATAAATGAAGTATGGTGCGCCAATTGCAGCTGTAAATACACCTGCTGGCACTTCGATTGGCAAGAAGAATGTTCGGCCAATTAAATCTGCTGCTGTGATTAAAATCGCTCCGATTAGTGCCGATAGCGGTATTAAAGCGCCGAATGACGAACCTACAAGCTTTCGGGCAATATGTGGAGCAAGTAACCCTACAAAGCTAATTCCACCGGCAAATGCAACGGCGCTCCCGGTTAAAGCTGTGCTCATCAGCAATAGTGCCAATCGATTTTTTTGAACGCGACTTCCAACGTTAGTCGCAATTTCTTCACCTAATTCTTGAACATTTAAATTTCGAATCATTAAAATCGTAATTATAACCAGCCCTGCAGTAACTGGAACTAGTACGGAAACACTGGCCCAATTTGAACCATACACCGTTCCGGTAATCCAAATATTTGCCTGGCTAGCGCGGTAGATAGGACCCATAATCATAAACAGCGTGGTCATAGCTT
Organism: Priestia sp. RMT2NF4; assembly: GCF_047872835.1. Classification (NCBI taxonomy): domain Bacteria; kingdom Bacillati; phylum Bacillota; class Bacilli; order Caryophanales; family Bacillaceae; genus Priestia; species Priestia sp. RMT2NF4. The sequence goes on along the minus strand of NZ_JBLQZO010000005.1, from coordinate 298,514 downwards.
TCGTTAACGCTGTTAATCCAATTCCTATTAATACTAGTGTAATAGGAGAGACACCATTTTTCCAGGCAAACACATAAAGTAAAAGCGCCACTGCCACGGCACCTAAAAATGCGCTAACAGGCATCCAATTAATACTTACGGTTAACGAGTTGCTTTTATCACTAAATAGTGTCAAAAATAACACTACACCAACTGACGCTCCTCCTGTTAATCCAATTAAGTCTGGTGAAGCAAGCGGATTTCTCACAAGCCCCTGCAAGATAGCGCCCGCAATAGCTAGACAAATACCAGCACAAATGGCAACAATAATACGCGGCAGTCTAAAAGATGTAACAACTAATCGTTCAAACTCCAACCCATGACCCGCTAAAATTTTAATTACACGAAATGGATTAATAAATAAGTCACCCGTACCTGCACTTAACAAAAAGAGTGCAACAAGGACAGCTGAAAATCCGGTAATGATTAGAGCAGCTTTTATATTAACTAAAAATGAAATTCTCTTTAAGCGAAGAGATAAGTATGTTTTCATGACGTCTTCGCCCCTTTCCTTGCCATATAGATAAAGAAAGGTGTACCAATAACAGCAGTCATGACTCCAACAGGGATTTCTTGAGGCATAATGACGTACCTTGCGCCAACATCAGCTAATAAAATTAAAATCCCGCCGACAACCGCACTATAAGGAAATACCCAGCGATAATCTTGTCCTACGATTGCTCTTACAACGTGAGGAACAATGATTCCTACAAAGCTAATGGGACCGGCTACTGCAACGGCTCCCCCCGCTAAAATCGCAATAATGATGCCGCTTATAATTTTGACAAGAGCTGTTCTTTGACCTAATCCTTTGGCTACGTCTTCACCAATCGTTAAAATATTAATTTTTGAAGCGATAAAAAAAGTAACAATAATTGCTGGCACTACATAAGGCAGTATGCCATACAACATTTCAACCTTGCGTCCTTGCACAGACCCTGCCAGCCAAAAGAGGACTTGATCAAGCGAAGATTCATCCACAGCTAACAGTCCTTGTGTTAAAGAAGAGAAAAAGGCTGCAATAGCCGCTCCTGCGAGCGTCAGTTTGATAGGCGTTAGCCCTTCTTTTCCAATGGACCCAAGAAAATAGACAACCACTACGGTTAGTGCCGCTCCTACAAATGCAATCCATGTAAAAGCTTGAAGTGAATTGACCGAAAAAATCATCACTGCAACAACAATAAAAAAGCTGGCCCCAGCGTTCACACCGATAATATCCGGTGAAGCAAGTGGGTTTTTCGTTAACGCCTGCATCATTGCTCCTGCAATTCCTAGACAAATACCTACCACAGCACCGATTATAGCGCGCGGCAATCGAATATTTTGAATAACTATGTGCTCATTCGAACCGTTAAACGCTTGAAAAGCTTCAAATGCTGTTTTGATACTTGTATCTGTGTATCCGAGTACGATACTTAATCCAATACAGATTAAAAGCAGCATGATTCCAATGATGAGCCCCATTACTTTCATTTGAACACTGCGTAGCATCATTTTCATTGCTCTCCTCTAAGATGATTCCTATATATATCTAACCTTTAGTTTAGGAAACATTGAAAAAAGTGTCAATGATTTTGAGAATCATTTTCAATTTTTAATTGACACCGCTTAAAAGTTAGAATATTATCTTAATTGTTAATGAAAATCATTATCACTTACGAGGGGGAAAAGATGTGAATACATATTCTAAAGGCAAGTTGTCATATTTGTTGTCCATTCTTACCATTATGACACTGCTTGTGCTGGCAGCCTGCGGTAATTCAAACGGCGCTGACAGCGATAAAAAAGAAAAAACTGAGGGTTCTGGCGAAACTTACACAGTAAAACACGCAATGGATAAAACCGATATTAAAGGAACGCCTAAACGAGTGGTTGTTTTAACAAACGAAGGTACTGAAGCTCTTCTTGCAATGGGTGTAAAGCCTGTGGGCGCTGTTCAATCATGGTTAGGAAATCCGTGGTATGACCATATTAAAGGTCAGATGAAAGGCGTTAAAAGTGTGGGTACAGAAAGCGAGCCAAGCTTAGAAGAAATCGCTGCTTTAAAGCCTGACTTGATTATCGGAAATAAAATGCGACAAGAAAAAGTATACGATCAGCTTAGTCAAATTGCTCCGACTGTATTCTCTGAGGAGCTGCGCGGAGATTGGAAATCAAACTTTAAGCTATATGCAAAAGCTGTAAACAAAGAAGAAAAAGGTAAAGAAGTATTAGCTGACTATGACAATCGCGTAGCAGATTTAAAGAAACGCCTTGGAGATCAGTTAAAACAAAAAATCTCAGTTGTACGCTTTACAGCTGGAGACGTTCGTATCTATCATAAAGATTCATTCTCAGGTGTTATTTTAGATCAGCTTGGATTTGCTCGCCCTGAGTCTCAAGACAAGGATGATTTTGCTGAAATGAATGCAACAAAAGAACGCATTCCGGCAATGGACGGCGATCAGCTATTTTACTTCTCTTATGAAACGGGAGACGGTGAAGCAACAAAGCTTGAAAAAGAATGGATAAACGATCCTCTCTTTAAAAAGCTAAAAGTGGCTCAAGAAAATCATGTTCATAAAGTAGATGATGCTACTTGGAATACAGCAGGCGGTGTGTTAGCAGCTAATATCGTCCTTGATGATATTGAAAAAATCTTCTTAGATCAAAAACAATAATAATATGAAAGAAAGAGCTTCGACGAATCGAAGCTCTTTCTTTCATGTATAATGTATTTCCTTTCATCGCACACTAACCGTGGTCTCACTTTATTAAATAGGAGTGGTGAAAATGAATTCAAAAAAACAGCCTAAAAAGCAGCCAGATACAAATGAAATGGCTGACCGCCAGTTCGAAACAGAAGATTATAACCGACAAGATGCACTCTCACAAGGTCTAGCAGAAACACATGAGCAAGTAAGCGACGCCTATCAAGAAGGATCATTTGAAGATACAGATCGTTAATAAAAAAGAGCTGACTCTAAGTCAGCTCTTTTTTATTTTGAATGCTGCCATGCCGTTTTAGGCAATGACATGGACATCCACTGCTGGCGCTTTGATTTATCAATCGTCACTTTCTTTGCTTTAATTCCTTGTTGAATCAGCTGTTTCATTAGTTTATCAATTGACTTCATCGCTATTCACCTCAAAAGCGGAAATTTGTCTTGCTTCTACTCTTTTACTTTTTTGCGCTTAAACTTCATAAAAAACTCATAGACAATTGGAACGATAATGAGCGTAAGCAGCGTAGAACTTGTTAGTCCTCCAATCACGGTAACCCCTAGCCCTTTTGAAATAAGGCCTCCACCTTCAAATCCAAAAGCTAATGGAAGCAGTGCACCAATCGTTGCAATAGCTGTCATTAAGATCGGGCGAAGACGTGTCATTCCAGCTTCTAGTAAAGCTTCACGCGTTGAAAGACCCTCTTGCTCTTTATGAATCACGCGGTCAATCAGAACAATCGCATTGGTTACCACAATTCCAATCAACATAAGAGCTCCAATCATCGAAGAAATACTAATCGTTTCCCCAGAGATTAAAAGTGCCACTAGCGCACCAATGAGTGTAAATGGAAGTGAGAATAAGATAGCAAATGGCGCTAAACCTCCACCAAATGTCAGTACAAGTACGAAGTACACGATACCAATGGCTGCGAGCATGGCAATTCCTAATTGACTAAATGAGTCATTAATTTGCTCTGATGCTCCGCCAAAGTTAATGTCCATATCACTTGGCAGATCAATTTTCTTCACTTCTTTTTGGACGTTAGAAGAAACGCCGCCTACATCGTCACTCTTAATATCGGCACTTACCTCTGCATAAATTTTATTATCACGGCGCGTTACCGTATTCGACGTTTTACCTTTTTTAATATCGACAACTTCATTTAATGTAACTTCCTGTCCAGTTTGAGAGGTCACTTTTGTGCTTGAAAGTTCGGCAAAAGTAGAGAAATCCTCTTTTTCTTTTGGAAGGTATACGTTAATTTCGCTTCCGTCTTTTTGGATAGTTGTTAATACTTCACGCTGTCCAAGGTTGGAAATTTGCATTCCGATTTGACTAGCAGACAAGCCGAGTTCAGCGGCTTTCTTTTGGTTCGGTACTAGCGTATATTCATCAAACGTATCTGAAAGCGTAGAATCGACATTTTTCAGTTCTTTATGCTTTTCTAAAACGCGCTGAACTTTGTCAGCATAAGGTTTGATTTCGTCTAAGCTATCTCCGTAAATAAGAACGTTTAATGAATTATTGCTGCCGCTAGACGCCGTATTCATGGAGCCCCATTCACCTTGATTCGCTTGTTTATTCAGAGCTTTTAATACTTTATCCTGCTCTTTATCAAAGTTTTGTGTATCCTCGTCATATTGCACAAATGTTAAAACGTTATTTTTGCTTCCCGGATTAAAAGAGTTACCTTCACCGAACGAATACTGAACCGTTTTGACACCATCTCGCTTCATCAAGTACGCTTCTGCGCGATTCGCTGCTTTTTCCACGTCGCTTTGAGACTGTCCGGCTTTCGGTGTATACGTAAGCGTCAGCGTTTTTTCTTGATCGGATGATAGAAAGCTAACCCCAATAGAAGGAACTAAAAATAAACTTCCTACTAACAGTAGTACGGCTAACCCAAAGGAAATAAGCTTATGGTTTAGCGTCCAGTTCAAAATTCGCTTATATCCGTGCGCTAGTTTGCTTGGCTTTTCTTCTTTGACTTTTACATTTGTTTTAAATAACGAATGAGCAAGCATTGGCACGAGTGTTACCGCTACTAGCAGTGATGCTAACAGTGCAAAAACAACCGTTAACGCAAACGGTAAGAATAGCTCTCCTACCGGTCCTTCTACGAGACCTAACGGTAAGAATACGGCCACGGTTACGACTGTAGAAGAAAAAATCGGAACAAACATTTCTTTCGTCGCCGCGACAATTAAATCTTTTCCTGTAAGCTTTTCTTCCTGATAAGCCATGCGGCGGTAAATATTTTCAATAACGACAATGGAATCATCTACAACCCTTCCGATGGCTACAGTCATCGCTCCAAGCGTCATAATATTTAAAGAGATATCCATTGATTTGAGCGCCAAAATGGCGATTAATAGCGAAAGCGGAATTGAAATAACGGCAATAATCGTTGAACGAATATCACGTAAAAATAAAAGAATAATAATAACCGCAAAGACCGCACCGATAATAGCTTTATTTAGCATCGTATGAACAGAATCTTCAATCGGTTTACCTTGATCAAAAATATTGTCAACGTGAAGGTCTTTATTTTTCTTTTCTAGGCTATTCATTTTTTCTTTAATATCATTTACAACATTTACTGTGTTCGCATCCTTCGCTTTGACAACTTGTACAGCAATTGAAGGTTTTCCGTTCGTGCGAGAAATGGATTCTGCTTTCCCCGTCACTTTAACATCCGCAATTTCTTTTAATTTCACAGTTGGAATCGAAGCTGCGGACGGCGCCTGCTGCACGGCTCCTTGTGTTTGCTGCTGGCTCATTCCTTGTTGCTGACCTTGAGCAGCTCCTTGACTAGGCACAGCTGGAATCTCTAAGTTTTCCAAATCTTTTTCTGTTGTCATCTTTCCGTCTACCACAACAGATTTTTGAGATCCATCCATCGTATACGTACCAGCCGGCACTTTTGCATCGGATGCTTGGATCAGCTTTTTCACCGTATCTTCATCGAGTCCCAGCTGCTTGAGCTTGTCTTGTTTGAATACAAGTTCTGCTTCTTCAACTTGTTCTCCTGACACGCTGACCGAAGAAATGCCTTGCACTTTTTCAACTTGTGGAACAACGGTATTTTTTACATACTTCGTTAAGTCTTCTAATGATTTTTTATCATCTGAAACACTTAATGAAATAATCGGAAAATCACTGATGCTTTGTCTTGAAACATTTGGTTCCTCTACATCATCTGGCAGATCCACGTTTGAAAGAGCTCGTCTGACTTCGTCTTCTGCCTTCTCCATATTTTTACTAAAGCCATATTCAACTTGAATGGTAGCCATATTTTCATAAGAAGACGAGCTAACTGTGTCAACGCCGCTCAGTCCCTGAAGCTTTTGTTCAATTGGCTTACTCACCTTGTCTGCCACTTGTTCCGGAGTGGCGCCCGGATAAGTTGCACTGACTGTTACAACAGGCGTTGATATATCAGGAATAGTCTCTAGCTTCATATTAAATCCTGAATACAGCCCTGCAATAATGACAAAGAGTGTTAACAGCCATACTGCAAATTTATTTTTCAATGAAAATTTAATAAACTTCCCCAATGCATATCCTCCTTCAAATATATGTATACTAATAAAATTGACTGATTGGTCACAACAACTTAAAATATAAATGACTAACTGGTCAGTGTCAACCCTAAGCAGTCTCTCTCCTAATATGTTCATAATAAAGACATATTTACGATAAATCTTTTTTAGAGGAACTGACTCCCGTTCTTAACTTTGATATATACCTTTATCTTTTTTAGTGTATGATACTATTAACTAACGAAATGAATGGTCAAATTGTTCAATAAAGGAGGTAGAATACTTGAAAGAAAAAGAAAAAAGAATAATTGAAGCTTCGATTAAGCTTTTTGCAAAAAAAGGATTTAATGCTACCTCTGTGCAAGAAATTGTAGATGAATGCAACATTTCAAAAGGTGCATTTTACCTGCACTTCAAATCTAAGGATGCACTTTTATTATCAATTCTAAACTTTTACTATGAAAAGCTCTTTAGCTCTGTTTATGCTCTCGACGAGGAAGTAAACGATGCCCGCAGCCGCTATATGAATCAGCTCATCTATTTCTATGAATTTATTACAGAGCACAGAGATTTTATTATCATGCAAATTCGTGAAAAATCGATTCCATTTAACAAAGAAGTGGAGACCTTTGTTCATAAAATGCAGCGAGAAACGTTTTACTTTCATCGCAAAAGCCTCGTTAGCGTATACGGAGAAGACGTAACTCCTTATATCTCCGATTTAACGAAAATGATTGAAGGTATTCATCATTCCTTTTTAGAAATTATTATCTTCAATCAATACGAGCTTACCTTTAAAGAAGTCGCGCAGTACATAATGGAACGAGTTGATGTATTAGTAGAAGATTTATTAGCTAGAAAACCTCGTCCCCTTATTCCCGCTTCTTTTGGTGAAGATATATACGGAAAGGAACGAACGACTTTTCTAAGTAAAAATGAGCAGGTAAAACAAGCTCTTGAGGAAATTAAACATCTGCTAGACACCAGCGATCATATTTCTGATGAACACGCAGACAGCTTTCACATTTTACAAACGGAGCTAAAAAAAGATAAGCCTACCGCTGCTATTGTAAAAGGCATGGTTGGAAATTTAACGGAACTTAAACCGTTGGAAGAACCGCTTAATCTTTTAACAGCTTTACTCCAACAAAAATAACAGAAGGCTTCAAGCCTTCTGTTATTTTTCTGCTTTTGAACTAGATACTCCCCCAGATAACACGAACTTCATTGCTTCTTCCGGCTTAATATCTAACCATTCAATTTCTTCTTTTGGAATCAAAAAAGTAAAACCGGCTACTTGAAAAGTTTGTGGAACATAGACAGCGACATGGTCTTTTAACGAGTGAATAACCTCTTCTACTTCTTCAGAGGTCACAAACCCTATGACTTTCATTGACGTGCCGGGCATTGGCACTAAAGCTACTTTTGAAAAAGACTTTTTCTCTCCAAGAAAAGATTGAAATGTATCTTTAATGACACTATATAGCGTTTTAACAAGCGGTATTTTTTCTAACAATCGATCAATTAAGTTAATAATTTTCCCAGCGAAAAAACGGGTAGATAACCACCCTAAGAACGTAATTAAGACAAGCGTTGCTAAGATTCCAATACCAGGTATATAATCCTGCTTCATATAGGGCTTCAATACGTTCCCTAAAATGCTGTCTAAAAAATTAAATACTCTTACCAAAATATAAATAACAAGGATAATAGGGACAATCGTTAAGAGTCCATTAATAAAACTTTTTATGATTGCTTTCATGCAAACACCTCATTTTTCCTGACATACTGCTGTTCATTATACAATGGATTTGTTTTGCTGCGTCTCTTTATTTCTATTCACATACGTATAAACTAGCGACGTTTTATCAAAATAATAGATGGGTACATGAACATACATACTTATATATTTATTTTTTCGGAGGGATACAATTGGGACGTTTAGAATCAAAAATTGCTGTTATTACAGGGTCAAGCTCTGGTATAGGAAAAGCAACTGCTGAGCGCTTTGCGAAAGAAGGAGCGGTTGTTATTTGTGCCGATATTAATTTGGACGGGGTAAAAAAAGTAGCAAAAGAAATTAAAGACGCTGGCGGTGAAGCATACGCCTACTATATCGATGTAGCTGAAGAAGAAAAAGTAAAAGAGTTCACAGCGGAAATTGAAAAGAAATTTGGAAAAGTGGATATTCTTTTTAATAATGCGGGGACAGACACAGAAGGCGGCAAGCTTCACGAATACCCTGTAGAACTTTGGGATCGCTTAATGTCGGTAGATTTACGTGGAACATTTCTTGTAAGCAAATACGTTATTCCGCTTATGTTAGAAAATGGCGGGTCGATTATTAATAATTCATCCGTATCCGGACTGGCAGCAGACTTAGACCGTTCTGGCTATAACGCGGCGAAAGGTGCTATTACCAACTTAACAAGAACCATGGCAATTGACTACGCTCGTGAAGGTATTCGCGTTAACTCAATTGCTCCTGGAACAATTGAAACGCCTCTTCTTGATGATTTATCAGGCGCTGAAGAAGGAAAAAAATTCAGAAAAGCATATGAATGGGTCGATCCCATGGGCCGTTTAGGCAAACCAGAAGAAGTAGCCGGTGCCGTATTATTTTTAGCATCCGATGACAGCTCATATGTAACGGGTGACTGCATTACGGTAGATGGCGGTCATATGGCGTATACATGGCCTGGAAAAATGCTTTACGATAAAATGTGAGAATACAATTAGCTCTATACCTTAAGGTATAGAGCTTTTCCGTTTGCATTTTTTCTTTAAAATAGACGTGACATTATGTCAAGACAGGTGTAAACTTAAAGCAAAATTCTTTGCTTCTAGGAGGAAGACATGAAAACAAAACAATTATCAGAACGTCAGCTTCTTGGCATCGCAGGGCTAGGATGGCTCTTCGATGCAATGGATGTTGGCATTTTGTCTTTTATCATTGCAGCTCTTCACGCTGAATGGGGACTTTCCCCTACTGAAATGAGTTGGATAGGCAGCGTTAACTCGATCGGGATGGCCGTTGGAGCTCTCGTGTTCGGGCTGCTGGCTGATCGAATTGGGCGAAAAACCGTTTTTATTGTGACTCTTGTTCTTTTTTCAGTGGCAAGCGGACTTTCGGCTCTTACTACTACCCTTGCTGCTTTTTTAGTATTTCGATTTTTAATTGGAATGGGTTTAGGAGGAGAGCTGCCTGTTGCTTCTACCCTTGTGTCTGAGACCGTGGCGCCGGAAAAACGCGGTAAAGTGGTCGTCTTGTTAGAAAGTTTTTGGGCGTTCGGCTGGCTACTGGCAGCGCTTATTTCTTACTTTGTAATCCCAGCTTACGGGTGGCAACTAGCTCTTATCCTAACGGCTATACCAGCATTTTATGCCATTTATTTGCGCATCAAACTGCCAGATTCTCCTCAATTTTTAGAGGCGACAAAGGAAAAGAAACCGTCTATTGCGGACAATGTAAGAAGCGTGTGGTCTAAGCCTTATCGTCAATCTACCGTTATGCTGTGGGTTCTGTGGTTTTGCGTTGTATTTTCATATTACGGCATGTTTTTATGGCTACCTAGCGTCATGGTCATTAAAGGATTTAGCTTAATCAAAAGCTTTGAATATGTATTGATTATGACATTAGCTCAACTGCCTGGCTATTATACGGCTGCTTGGTTTATTGAACGCATGGGCCGAAAATTCGTATTGGTCACATATCTGTTAGGTACGGCTGCCAGCGCATATATCTTCGGAAATGCAGAGTCACTTTGGCTGCTGCTAACAGCAGGTATGCTGTTGTCTTTCTTCAACTTAGGCGCTTGGGGAGCTTTATACGCGTATACACCTGAGCAATATCCGACATCTATTCGAGGCACAGGGGCTGGAATGGCAGCTTCTTTTGGACGAATTGGAGGAATTTTAGGACCGCTGTTAGTTGGGTATATGTCAACCCAAGGTGCGTCTTTAACGATTACGTTCTCCATCTTTTGTGCAGCTATTTTAATCGGTGTTGGTTCGGTTGTTTTTCTAGGAAAAGAAACCAAACAAAAGCAGCTCGCATAAAAAAAAGACGCTCTTTTAGAGCGTCTTTTTTTTGCTTATTATTTATTTTCTACTAGCTCTTTTTCGCCTGTCTCTACTTCCACGTCACGCTGAGCGAATACTTTCTTGGCTACGCTTAAAGCATTTAACACGCGAGGGAAACCCGTATATGGAATTAATTGAATGATGCTCTCCACAATTTCATTCGGCTCTAGTCCAGCTGTTAAACCTGTGTTTAAATGCAGCTCAAGCTGAGGCTCTGTACCCTGAGTAACCAATGACGAAATGGTTACTAATGCTCGCTGCTTATTCGTTAAACCTGGTCGTGAATAAATGTCTCCATAGGCAAATTCAATAATATATTTCCCAACGTCAGGAGCTAGGTCTTTTAAGTCTTCCGTAATTTTTAAATGAGTCGAAATATCATCGTTACTCGTTAACGTATATTCCATTAATTTATCTAAACCTTTTTGATAACTATTTTGTGCCATGTAAAATCAGCCTCCGTATTTTTTACTGACACCGCGCGGAATCAATGTTTGTTTTCGTGTATGTTTTCTACACTATCTACTTTAGCGCACATTCTTTCTTTCGTAAAATACATATATTCAATACAACATATGCATTTTATCTATATAAAACAGAATGCTGTTCATTCATATAGTGGAGGAATTGTTTAGAGGCATATGAAATATATTTATCTTTTTTTAAAATCAATCCTAAATCCCATGAAATTGAAGGATTAGTAATAGGAACTGCTTTTACAACAGCAGAATCCACTTTTGCTGCAATGGATTGTGGAAAGATAGATACACCTAAGTTTTCCGCGATCATTTCACCGATAAAATCCCATTGAGAGCTCTCGTAAGCTACATTAGGTTCAAATCCTGCTTGTTGACACGCCTGAATAAGCCGGTCGTGAAGCGTAAAATCTTCATTAAACAAAATAAATTTCTCTTGGGCTAGTTCATTAATTTCCACATGAGTTTTAGAGGCTAAAGGGTGAGAGTGGTGAACATATAAAAGCATTTTTTCTGAGATAAAAGGATTAATGTCAAAAAGATGTTCATTTACTGGAAGCACCGCTACACCTAGGTCTAACTCTCCTTTTTCTACTGCTTTTTGAACACGATTGGCTCCGTATTCAATAAGTTTAATTGTGATATCTGGATAGAGCTGCTGAAACCCTTTAATAATCTTTGGAAAGAACAGCACTCCAATCAATGGAGGAATTCCAATTTTAATCATTCCTTTTTTCAGATTCATCACATCATATAAATAAGTCGATAGCTCATCAATGGATGCCATAACTTTTTGTCCTTGCGCATACACAACTTCCCCGGCATCCGTTAAATCAATCTGTCTTGCGGACCGATCAATTAATTCTACTTCCAATTCTTCTTCTAAGTTTTTCACCATTTTGCTCAAGGTCGGCTGTGAAATATGAAGACTTTGAGATGCTTTAGTAAAGCTCCTTAATTTAGCGACTTCTAAAAAATAATTAAGCTGACGAATATCCATCTCTGCTCCTCCTATAGATAAAGCGAATATATTTTATCTTATTTATTCATTTTACCTATTATTTTTTAAGATATACAGATAAAAAATATAAAGAAAAGATGGACACATAATAAATCAATTTACTCTAAATAAGGACAAATGGGATAAAGGCGCTAGTATGGACCGCTTGTGACACGGCTGTTGATTTCCGTGCAAGGCTTCGCTTTCCGCGGGCGGGCGCTGAGCCTCCTCGTCACTTGCGCTCCTGCGGGGTCTCACCTGTTCCGCTTTTCCCGCAGGAGTCTTCGCCTTGCCCTCCAATCAACACCTAAAAGCTACTACATGCACGAAACCTACGCTTACCATAACATCAAAAAATCCGAACGATTTATCGTTCGGATATACCTTCACCTAAAATACTTTTGTCCTGTCCTTTTTTACTACGGTTATTTAAAATATTTTGGCTGCTTGTGCTGCTTGTTCTAAGCCACTTTCAATAATTTCTTGAGCACGATCCGGAAACTGATTATGTCCTTCAATAATAACAGAGTTCACATCCGTAACTCCAAAAAATTGAAGTACGCTGCTGACATATTTAACGGCCATTTCGACCTCAGCTGATGGACCTTCTGAATATACTCCGCCTCGCGCGTTTAATAACATCACTTTTTTATCGCCCAGTAATCCCACAGGACCTTCTGGCGTATACTTAAACGTTTTGCCTGCTTGATTTAAATAATCAAAGTACGTATGAAGCACGGCCGGCACAGTAAAATTCCAAAGAGGAAAGGCAATGACAATTTTATCAGCTTTCACAAATTGTTCTAGGTAACGATTAGCAATTTCTGCTGCTTTGTTTTCCGCTGCCGTCACTTCTAGCCCTCTTGCTAATTTAAACTGACCGTTTATCATGTCAGCACCTAAATAAGGAAGTTCTTCTTTGAACAAATTCAGCTCCATTATTTCTTCACCTTGGTGCGATTGTTGATAGCTTTCTAAAAACGCATCATATAATTTTACGCTGACCGCTTCACTTGCCGATCTGTCATTTGCTTTTATAAAAAGAGTATAACTCATACTAAAACCTCCACTGATTGTTGATACTCTTATTTTATTCGCTTTGTCCTTGCGTTTCGCACGACTTTATAATGAAATACTTTCATACTTTAGTCTGAAAAATCCTATATAAGAATTTATTAAAGAGCCAAAAATCACATTGACAACGATAATCATTATCATTAAAATTAGAGAGAAATTATTATTTATCATTTAACGTAAGGGGAGCTTTTTATGTGGTCAAGTTTGGCTTTGTCGCTTCGTGAAGGTTTAGAAGCATCACTTATCATTGGAATTATTTTAGCTCATGTTACAAAAATCGGCCGAAAAGACTTAAAATATTCTGTCTTTATTGGCGCTGCTGCTGGCCTTATTTTCAGCTTAGTATTTGGCTTTATTGGTTTTAATGAGGCGAAAGAGTTAGAAGAAGAGTCAGAAGAAATTTTTGAAGGAGTCATGATGCTTTTAGCTGCTGGCCTTATTGCTTATTTTATTCTGTGGTTGCACCGAAGCAAAGAAGTGACATCTTCAGTTACATCAAAAATTTCCAAAAGCTCTTCCAAGTGGGGATTAATCGTTTTAGCCTTTTTATCTGTCTTTCGTGAAGGAACAGAACTAATCATTTTTAATCTGACACAAGTGAATCAACACGCCTCTTCTATTGTATCCGGCAGTATAAGTGGCATTTTGCTGGCCGTCGTTATTACATACATTTTGTTCAAAACAGCTATTAAGCTGAACCTTTGGATTATTTTTAAAGCGCTTGGTATTTTCCTTATTTTTATTGGGGGAGAGTTATGCGGTGAAGGTTTGGTTAAGCTATTTGAAGCTGGTGGAGAACCCCTTGAGATAATTGGATTTAGTGTATTTACAGTTGCATCACTGTATCTATTCTTCCAAACGGAGTTAAAAAAATTAAGAGTAAGAAAACAAAAATCAGCATCATAATCATAAAAAAGCCCCCTAATGGCGGCTTTTTTAGTTTATAGATGAAACGGGAAGATGAATCACAACTTCCGTTCCTTGTTCTTCTTCACTTTTAATAAAAATCTCGCCTTTATGCTGACGGACAATAGTTTGTGCAATCGATAGTCCAAGCCCCGTTCCTCCCGTAGCTCTGCTTCTAGCTTTATCCACTCGGTAGAAACGTTCAAAAATATGTGCAAGATCTTCTTTTGGAATACCAATTCCATAGTCTTTCACTTTGATAATGACATCTTCCTGCTTTTTTTCCACGGTCACTTCAATTTTATTCGTACTGTATTTAATTGCATTATCAAGCAAAATAATCAGCACTTGCTTCATTTTCAGTTCATCCACTTGAATCATAATGGGCGTTTGATCATAATGAAGAACTAATTCTCTTTTGTATACCTGCTGCAGCTGCTTAACGATTTGTTCAAAAATAAGAACAAGATCTGTTTGCTTCATATCAAGCGTTTGTTCTTTTTCCACACTTGCCAGATCAAGCAGCGTTTCAATCATTTTTTGCATTTTGGTTGCTTCCGCATAGATGGTGTCGATCGCATCCAGCGTAATTTCTTCATTTTTAATCCCTCTTCTTCTTAATAAATTAGAATAACTGCGAATAACGGTTAGAGGGGTTTTTAATTCGTGAGAAGCATCAGAAACAAACTGATTTTGCTTTTCAATATTTTCTCGCAAGCGGTCAATCATATGATTAAACGTAACGGTCATACCCTGCAGTTCATCTCTCGTCTCCGTTTGAATGAGAACTTTTTTAGGAACACCGCTCTCTTCAATCTCTTTCATCGTTGTGACCATATTTTTAATAGGATGCATAATGACGCGTGATAACCATCTTCCTCCTAAAAGCGACAGTAAAATGGACACAAGCGAACAAAAAATCAAAATTGATAGCAAAATATCTTTGCGGGTTTCAAAACCAGTCAGGAGCTCACCAATCTCAAGCGTTTCAACGACTTGATTATTGACTTTGACAGGCATGCGAATAACCAATACTTGTTTTTCTCTAATTTTACGAAGCTTCACCTTTTTTTTCTTTGAAAATTCGGGCTTAATTTTCACCAGATGAGGATCATTTGATACTTGATTAATGACCGTAGAATTTTCTGAGACTGTTCGGATAAATGAATGGTTGGTCAAATAAAATTTTAGTAACTCTGGCGAAAGCTCCACGGAATGATCTTGCTGACCTTTTTGAATAATCTCGCGTGCTTTTTCGAATAAAATGTCCTGTTCCATATTCACCGTAGATTTAGTGAAGGAGAAAAAAACAACGATGTTCATGATTAATAAAATAACCACTAGCCATGCTGTTGTCAGCAAATTAATCTTCGTCGTGATCTTCATGTTTCTCCTCTTTCATCATATATCCTACGCCCCGCACCGTATGAATGAGAGAAGTAGAAAAACCTTCATCTACTTTTTTTCTTAAGTGGCGAATATACACATCAATTACGTTTGTTTCTCCTTCATATTCATAGCCCCAAACGTTTGTGAGAATCCCTTCTCTCGTGACAATTTTATTTTTATTCGTAAGCAAATACACGACTAAATCATACTCTTTCGGTGTCAACGTAATGGATTCATTGTTTCTTAGGACTTCCCTTGTTTCAAGATTAATGGTCAAATCACTGATCGTTAAGAGCTCTGCTTCAGCTTCTTTCGTTCCTGATGCTTCTACGAGCGAACGATAGCGAATACAAGAGCGAACTCGTGCTAACAGCTCTTCAATTTCAAACGGTTTTGTAACATAATCATTAGCCCCTTGGTCTAACCCCATTACCTTATCTAACGTCGTATTTCGGGCAGTTAATAAAATAACTGGCGTAAACACTTCCGCTTTCCGAAGTCTTCTTAACACCTCAATACCGCTCAGACTTGGAAGCATCACGTCGAGCAAAATGAGGTCATATTGAGCGGATATTGCCGTCTCTAAACCCGCTTTCCCGTCGTACTCAACATCTACTTCATAATCTTCAAATTCCAATTCAATCTTTAGCACTTTCGCAATTTGCGCTTCATCTTCCACAATTAAAATTTTCTCTTTCATATTATGCACCTCTCACCACATGTCTTAAGTGAAAGAATAGCTTCTTTAGATAAAAAAACAACACCTTTTTCAAAAGATGTTTGTTTTTTTATCTAAACCCTACTTTTTCAACATACTTGTTCTTTAGCTTATCCTTATTGTTTGTAAACATGAATGTTTTACGCATGAAGACCAATCGTTTGCTTTTCACCTAGAATCCAATTGACTACTGCTAAAAGTTCTTCAGGCGTTTGTGCTTCAATTTCTTTATGGTAAGCAGCAATCGCGTTATACAATGTGCTCATTTTATCAGCATCCTGCAGCACTGTCTGCAGCTGACTTTCTAACGATTGATCCGCCTTTAGTTCTTGAACTAAGTTTCGCTCTGTTAAATAGCGTAAATTCACCTCTTCTTGACCCGGTAAAGCAGAATGAACAAAAATCGGTAAATTTTTGCGAAGAGCTTCACTGACCGTGATACCACCTGGTTTTGTTACAATAGCATCCACTCGCTCATACAGTTCATTCATTTCTGTGCGTGATGAAATGTACGGAATTGGTGTAACGTGTTGTAGTTCCCACCCTTTGATTTCTTCATATAACTTTTGATTTTTGCCGCATAAGACAAAGTAATGAAAATGGCGCGCGTCTTTTAAATCATTGTAAAAATCCATAATATTGCCTAGACCGCTGCTGCCTCCGGCAATTAAAATATTTCGGTTACCATGATGCTTAACAGTTCTTGTTTTTGTTATTTCTTCATGTACCGGTATCCCTGTGACCATCATATTTTGAAGTGGAATTTCACTTTGAGCACGAAGCCCTCTTTTTACTTCTTCACTAGGAAGAAAGTGAAAGTCAATCTCTTCTTTTCCCCATAAATTATTAATAAAGAAATCCGTGTAGACATTTATAATAGGAACATTGCACTTGCCTTTTGCTTTTAATTGGCTGAGCAAATAAGAAGGAAATCCATGTGTGCATATAATTAAATCCGGATTTTCTTCTTTAACTAAGTGCTCCATTTTTTTTGCAAATACGTGATGATACCATTTGAATGAATGAACAGGCGGTTCATAAAAGAGATGTTTGTATGCCATATTGTATGTTTCTGGAGCATAACGAATCCATTTCAAATATGTGCCTGTAACCACTTTTTCTAATAGTTCGTTTGTATAACTTAATAAATCTATTTTTTTATAACAAATATTTGTTGTTCTTCTTTCCAATATATCCATTAACGCCTCTGCCACTTGATGATGGCCAGAAGGCATTTTTAGAAGAGGTAAAAATAAAACCTTTTTCAACTGTTTCATCTCCTATTCTAAAAGCAGTTTCTTCCTCTCCTTTTTATATCATTAAATGCCCTTGAATTTCGGATTTTAATTGATTTTTAATGTGAAATTCATCGTTTTTTTAGAGTGTCAATCTAAACTAAGAGTGAAAAGTACTGCATAAGGAGAAAACAAATGAACCTCAATTACGAAGTATTTCAATGGATTAACTCGTTTGCTGGTAAATCCAGCGCAATGGATTCTGTCATGGTTATCATTACGAATAGCGTTCCTTATTTTATAATGGCTTGTTTGCTTTTGCTTTGGTTTAGCGGAAAAACAGAAAGAACAATTTATCACCGTTATACGGCTTTATACATGTTGTTTACAATTGTCCTTTCTCTTTGTATCAATGAAGTCATTCACCTGGTGTATTACCACCCGCGTCCGTTTGTGACTCATCATGTTCATAAGCTGATTCCGCACCCGGCTAATTCATCTTTTGTCAGTGATCATTCGATTTTAGTCTTTTCTGCTGCTTGGATCATGTGGTTACGAAAAAACAAATGGAGAAGCGTCATTTTTATATGGGCTGCCATCTCGGGCCTTTCACGCATTTACGTAGGTGTCCACTATCCAGCAGATGTACTTGGAGGCATGGTAATTGCGGGAGCTATCAGCTGCTTTGTTATCTATCTTTCAGATAAAACAGCTCCTCTTATCCAGCGATTATTCTGGATTCACGATGTGATTATCAAGCGTATTCCGTTTCTGTCTCCTTACACGCATGAACAAATTAGTAAAAAAAATCATTCAGCTTAAAGACGCTAAGACAAAAATAGTATAGTTGAAGTGAAAAACGAACCACTAATCAAACCGTTTGATCAGTGGTTCGTTTTTTTTGGTTACAATGAACGTAGATTTTATCTGTTTCGTTCCTTCTGGCAGTTGATTGGAGGACAAAGCGAAGTCTTGCACGAAAATCAACTACCGTGTCACAAGCGGTCCATACGAGCTCATTTATCCGATTTGTTCGTCTTTAGATTGCATTGATTTCGTTATATCTCAATCTCTTTTTATTATTTATAAAAAAAGATTGTTCACTTTCTTGACTTTCACTTTTATTTATTTTATATTAGTTGATGTATCAAACATTGATGTATCAAATATTAATCCATCAATAAATATCATAGAAAAAAGGGAGCGACTTTCTTGTCACATTCATGTTCTGAAAAAGCAAATGTTCTGTATGCTCTGCAAGAAGTTAATAAACAAATTAATCAAAAGTTTGAGCATTGTACCGGTGTTAGCCAATCACGTCTTGATATTTTACATCAGCTTTATGAAACAGGTGAAATGAGTCAAAAGGCGCTTCAACAGCAAGTAAACATTGATAATGCTGCAATTACAAGGCATTTAAAGCAGCTAGAAGAAAGAGATGTTGTATCACGCCGTAAAAATCCTGATGACAACCGCGTAACATTTGTAAAGCTTACGAAAAGCGGACATGAAAAAATCGGTGCATTTCGAAACGAAAAAGCTCGCTTTATTGATGAAGCATTTAAAGATTTCAGCGAAGAAGAACAGCTGCTGCTTTCCAAGATGCTTGAGCGTTTAAAAGTAAACATTTCGGCCATTGAACGGTCATAACATTTTTAACATAAAGGAGAGTTCATCATGACACAAACAAAAACACTAAACAATGATTTCCAAGATATTATTACAGGGCGCAGATCTATTCGTTATTACGATCCATCTGTCAAAATCAGCCGTGAAGAAATGAAAGAAATTTTAACAGAAGCGACGCTAGCTCCATCTTCTGTTAATGCACAGCCTTGGCGCTTTCTAGTAATTGATAGCCCTGAAGGAAAAGCAACACTAGCTCCGCTTGCTAAATTTAATCAATCACAAGTAGAAACATCGGCAGCTGTTATTGCGATATTCGGCGATTTAAAAAGCGAAGAAAATTTAGATGAAATTTACGATAAAGCTGTTGAACTAGGCTATATGCCACAAGAAATTAGAGATATGCAAATTCCAAAAATCAAAGCGCACTACGCAGCTGCTTCTGAAGAATTAAATAAAGAAACGGTATTAATTGACGGCGGTTTAGTATCTATGCAGTTAATGCTTGCTGCACGTGCTCACGGTTATGATACGAATGCTATTGGCGGTTATGAAAAAGATCAAATTGCCGAAGCATTCGGTTTAGACAAAGAACGCTATGCACCGGTTATGTTACTTTCAATCGGCAAAGCAGCAAATAGCGGTTACCCTTCTGTACGTTTACCAATTGAAAAAGTAGCTCAATTTAGATAATAAAAAAGGTGCTGTGTATTCAGCACCTTTTTTTATCCTCCACTAACGGGTGGAATAAATGCAACGGTATCTCCCGTTCCAATGATTTCTTCATCTGTTACAAACTCTTCGTTGACTGCCGTCATCGTTTGATTCAGAGAGGACAGCTTATATGTTTTTTGTACATATTCCTTTAATTCCTTCACTGTTATATCTTGCTTATCAACTGTTACTTGTTCCACTCCAGCCTCTTCACGTATAGCAGCGAAAAATAAGACGTTAATCATTTTTACATCTCCTTCAATGGCTTTCCTTCAGGATATTCTTTTGTTTCTAACTGATCGCCAATCCATTTTGTTCCATCTTCCCAAAATTCCTTTTTCCAAATTGGCACAATTTGCTTAATACGTTCAATAGCATACTCATTTGCTTCATAAGCTGTTTTGCGATGCGGAGAAGAAACCGCAATAACTACTGCGACTTCTGTTATATCAAGCTTTCCGATTCGATGAGTAATAGCTGTCAAAGCATCCGGCCACTTTTCCTGAATTTCGTCACCAATTTGGCTGAGCATTTTCACTGCCATTGGCACATAGGCTTGATATTCAAGAGAGAGCGTCTTTTTGCCTTTTGTAAATTCTCTTACCGTTCCAATAAATGTCGTAATAGCTCCCGCGTCTCTTCTAGAAACTTTTTTAATTATTTCATCTACCGCAATTGGCTGATTTACTACTTCAAATAAGTGCTGGTTCATCTTCTTTCCCCCACTTCTTTCAATAAAAAATTAAGATAAAGCTCGTCTTCTTGTAAGTGAAACATTGGATATGCTCGCTGCACTTCGTTTTTAAGCGGAATGTGACTAATCACGCATATGATATTGGTTAGAGAGGAAAGCAGAACAAGATCTTCTTCACTTCGAATCAAGACTGCTTTTGGATAGGATTCTTTTTTATATCCTTCAACAAAAATGACATCTGGCGAGAAAAATTGATAAAAATCAATCAGCTTTTTTAGGCTCCAGTCTTTACTGTTTGCCGTAAGCTGAAGGATCCCACCTCCTTCTACACCTGCCACATCGGCACCTGCTTGCTGGTGGCGATGACTGTCTTTTAGCTCACTGCTGCTATCTGGAGGTCCGCCGTGTCCATGGTGCTTAATAGAACCTACATGTAGATCGAATTGTTTCGCTTTTTTAATTAGCTTTTCCACTAAAGTCGTTTTTCCGCTGTTTTGAAATCCAACTACTTGTAAAACGGTGCAACTTGCTACCAAGGCCATTCACTTCCCTGCACGTCATCTAGCAATAAGACGTCAACCAGCATTCCTTCTTTGTACCCTCTCGTCCCTCCGGGAAATATAATTAACGTATCCGCATGAGCTAAAGAAGAAACAGCACTAGATTTTGTAAAGCTTAATGGAGAAGCAATCAGCTGTCCTTCCCTGTATGAAAGCCTGCCAGATACAAATCGCATAAAAGGATTTGGCTTTAAGAAGTCTTTTCCTAACAAAGCTTTTTCTTTCCGGAGGTGAGGGGTTCTTTTCCCCGCATATGTACTGATGACCGGACGAGCTAGCAGTTCAAAACCAACGTAGCAGGCCGTAGGGTTTCCCGATAGACCAAATAAAAGCTTGTCTTCCATACGTGCAACTGTTGTGACACTGCCTGGTCTCATCGCTATTTTATTAAAAAGAACTTCGGCCTGTAATTGCTTATACACCTCTGGTAGATAATCATAATCTCCTACTGAAACGCCCCCCGTTGTAATCAGCATGTCCACTTCTGATAGCGCAGATTTTACCGCGCTGTAGCACTGACTTAAATCATCGGGCATAATACCAAAATAGTTTACTTCTCCTCCAGCTTTTTCAATTTGGGCACGAAGCATATGAGCATTGCTATTACGAATTTTCCCTCGCTGAACAGGATCACGTACTTCCACTAGTTCACTTCCCGTTGCAAGTAATCCAACTACAGGTTTTTTGAAGACAGCTACGTTACTATAACCAAATGTGGCTAGAAGAGCAGCTACTCCCGGAGTGATATACGTTCCTTTTGAAACTAACATAGTGCCTTTTTTTGTTTCTTCTCCTTGAAACGAAATGTTATCTCCGCTGTTAAACGACCGCTTGATTTGAACGACGGGCTGGTTGTCTTTTGTATATTCTTTTGTTACTTCAAGCATTGCCACCGCATCGCAGCCTTTTGGAATAGGAGCTCCTGTCATAATACGCACAGCCTGCATCGCGTTGACTGTATGTTCAAAAACAGAACCCGCTCCTATCTCTCCTCGAACATCCAGTTCTACTGGATGAAGTGATGATGCTTTTTTCGTATCTTGTGACCGAATAGCAAAACCATCATATGGAGAACGATTAAAAGCAGGAACATCATGATCTGCCATTAAATCTTCTGCTAAAAATCTGCCGTGAGCTTCTTCAAGCGCAATGATTTCTTGCTTTCCGCTTTTGACATACTGCATCACTCGCCCAACGCATTCTCCGACAGGGATAGGAGTTCGCTTTTCTCTCATTTTTTCACTCCTTTACTCATCCTAATAAACGATAATATAAACTTCTCGCAAATTGAATATCATTCGTTCCATGAATAAATACACGGCCATCTTGAAAAATAACAAAGCGCTGCTCTGGAAGCTGACATGACAGAAGATATGGGTTGCGGTCTACTTTCCCTTGGTTTTTTAAACGCTTTTCCAATTCATCAAAGTTGTGTAAATGCTGCTGCGAGGGTCTGATCTGAACCGTCTCTCTGCCGCAAAGAACTTCTGTTTTAAGCTGATTTTCATACGCTAAGTACGGATATGTGCGTGCCGATCCGCAAGAAGAACATTCATAACTTTTCATTTTACCCGTCTTAAATTCAGCGTGCTGATTATTCCAGACGTCAAAAGTTAGAAATGTGTGTCGCAAAGCTTCAACGTCTCCCACTAAAATTTTTAATGCTTCGGTTATTTGATAGGCTGCCACAATTTGAACGGCTGGACTGATAATTCCTGCTGTCTCACACGTCACTCCTCCCACAGGCACTTTTTTCAATATGCAGTGCAGACAAGGGGTTACGTTTGGGATAACGGTATAAGTGGTGCCATAACTCCCTACACATGAGCCGTAGATCCAAGGAACTTCATACTTATGTGACAAATCATTTAAAATAAAGCGAATGTCGAAATTGTCTGTCGCATCGATAATCAAATCAGCTGTTTGGACGATACTTTCTAAATTAGCAGGCTGAGCATCCATCACCAGCGCTTCGATTTTCACTTCTGTGTTTATTTGACGCAAACGATTTTTGGCTGCTACAGCTTTAGGCAGTTTGTTTTGCGCATCTTGTTCTGTATAAAGCTGCTGACGCTGCAGATTACTCCATTCTACATAATCACGATCTACAAGAGTCAATTTTCCAATTCCAGCACGCACGAGAGCTTCTGCACTAGCGCTGCCTAGAGCCCCTGCGCCTACAACTAAAACATGCTTACTTCTAATTTGCTGCTGCCCTTTGTTTCCAATGGGCTGGAAAAGCTGCTGACGTGAATAACGTTCTGTCACTCTTTTCTCTCCCTTTCTCGTTCAATCTATGACTTCACTATCTATTCCTTCGTCAAAGATATTTCTTTAAAAACATGCTATTATACACATAAAGCTAAGCTGCTTTACGGACGCTTATGTGCATAAATATACAAATATATTTTGATGGAGGTATTTAATAAATGTCCATTGCCGGCATTGTATTAGCAGGAGGAAAATCTTCTCGCTACGGTCAACCAAAAATGTTTGAAACCTATAACAAGAAATCATTTTACGAATATAGTATAGATGCATTAAAAGAAAATCACGTCACACCTATACTTGTGTCTACCAACCAAGATTTACTTCCTTATTTTCAAAGAAAAGATGTTTCATTTGCAGTTGAAAAATGCCCGTATCAAGGACCTTTGTATGCAATTCATCATGCTTTAACTGCAATTGATTGCCGTGCTGAATGGTTCTTTATTCTTTCGTGTGACATTCCTTTTGTTAATGCTGAGTTTGTTCATAATATGATTACCCTAACTCAGGCGAACTCAGCTGATATTGTTCTTCCTGTTCAGCCAAATCACATGCACCCGCTTCTAGCCCTCTATCACCGTAGAACGCTTCCTCTTATTGACCAACTCGTTACACAAGGTGAAAGAAGGCTTACAGGATTGTTGAATCAGGCAAACGTCCTTCGCGTGCCTTTTTCAGCAGAAGATCCTACTTTTATAAATGTGAATCATCGCAGTGATTGGCATTTATAAGGCTTTTTTTGAATTATCCACCAATATGAGACATTTCCACTTTCTCAGCGCCTTGGACCTGTCTTCCGTTAGCCCGCTCATCTGAGTAACGATCTTTCCGATGATTCCAGATATCAGAAATGGTGTCACAAACAGTATGATCAGATGCTTGTGATCGTATCAGTTTCCGGAGGTCGTACCCTTTTGACGCAAACAAGCAGGTATAGAGCTTTCCTTCAGCCGATACTCTTGCGCGTGAACAAGTCGAACAGAATGAATCTGTCACGGATGAAATGATACCAATTTCCTCTTCTGTCCCAACATACCGATACCTGGTAGCTACTTCTCCCGTGTAATGAGGCGGAATTTCTTCAAGAGGCATTTCTTGTCCAACTATATCAAGAATTTGTTTCTTTGTTATAACCTCATCCATTTTCCATCCGTTTGAATTTCCAACATCCATGTATTCAATAAAGCGCAGCGTATGTTTTTTGCCTTTAAAATATTGGGCCATCGGAAGGATATCCTGCTCGTTCTTGCCTTTTTGGACAACCATGTTTATTTTGACTGAAATCCCCGCAAGAGCTGCTGCCTCTATTCCTTCTAACACTCGTTTGACGCTTCCTCGATTTCCGTTCAGCTCTTGAAATCTCACTTCATCAAGCGAGTCTAAGCTGACGGTTACTCTTGATAATCCCGCTTTTGATAAGGCTTCTGCATGCTTCTTTAACAGTGAGCCGTTTGTTGTTATGGCAATATCATCTATACCCTCAATTTGCTTCAGACGATTGATTAGATCTGGCAAGCCTTTTCTTAGCAGTGGCTCTCCTCCCGTTATACGCACTTTTTTTACTCCTAGCGATGCGAATAATCTCGTGAGTCTCTCTAATTCATCAAACGAAAGAATATTTTCGGCAGGTAAAAATGGATAGTCTGCCCCAAAAATTTCTTCAGGCATACAATATCGACAGCGAAAGTTACAGCGATCTGTTACGGACAAACGCAAGTCTCGTAAAGGGCGCTTTAACGTATCAACTATAGTGTATGACATCTGCCTCATCTCTCCTCTCTAGCTGTCAGCTTCTCCACAGCAGATTAACTTTCTCTTAAAATCCTTTCCGGGCATGTATAAATATTCAACGAATCACTTCGGATAAACCCTACCGTTGTAATTCTCAATTCTTCTGCTAGATTTAAAGCAAGTTCAGTCGGAGCGGATTTTGAAAGAACCACTTCACACCCGATCTTCGCTACTTTCAACAAAATTTCTGAAGAAATACGGCCGCTGAAAACGACTACTTTATCCCTAATTGAAATATGGTGTTTTAAGCAATACCCATATAGTTTATCTAGAGCATTATGCCTGCCAATGTCCATTCTGCTAAGCATGAAACCATTTTTATCACAAATGGCAGCGTTATGAACGCCACCCGTTTCTTGAAACGTAGCAGCAGATTGCTGCAGCTTATTCATGAGTTGAAAACAATCCTTAATTGAAAGTTCTACCGATATATCATTCATTTTTTTAGCAGTCAGCGCATCATTTATAAAGACAAACCCTTGTCTGCTCGCCCCGCAGCAAGACGTGATATATCGTTTATTTTGAAGGTTTTGAAAATACGGGTTTAATTTATCTATTGTAACATGAACATACCCTTCTTTTTCTTGAACCCATATGTTTTTAATGTCTTTGTATTCTCGAATAACCCCTTCAGATGCTAAATAGCCAATTACCATATCTTCAATGTATTGAGGGCTACATACCATCGTGACAAACTCTTCTTCATTAATTTTCACAGTCACAGGAAACTCCGTTACAATTTTATCTTCCACGCTTTCCATTTCACCATTTTTAAATCTAAGAACTGTACGCTTCTTAACGGTCGAATTCATGTGATGTCTCCTTTTTTAAATAATGTTTTTATCAAAAACAAATACGGAAACCGCTATATTTTCTTTTATTTTCATATCTGAAAATAAATTAACCAGCTTTGCTCCTACCAATTCTTCTAGCCCTTCCGGCGGATTCGATGCATATACATCTTGAATCATTTTTGTTCGAGCTAAATGAACCATGTCACACCCTTCAGAAGTGCTTGCAATAAATGTTTCTGTCGGAGTTAAATTTCCATACAGTGTTGAGACAGCCATATTTTCAACAAAAACCGTATGTATTCTTTCCGGTCCTTTTCCAAATAAATCTTTTCGAAGCTTCCGAATAATATCATTAAATTCATGAATTGTTTTTGACATAATCAACGCTCTCCCACCGATTAAAATTAAATTGTGCATTTTATTCCTACAGTTTTTTTATCATAAATCAACACTTCAAAAAATAAAAGCCTAAAATCTTTGCAGCAAAACTTTTGAAGAGAGTTGGGTATTTAAAAAAGTTGTGCATTTAAAAACGTAGCGATATAATTATAAATAACCGAGATGGAATAATAATAATAATGAATTGTTATTACTCTATCACTTTTTCTTAACGATATAAATGGGCCGGATTGGCATATTAGTAAGACCTGCTAGTAAACTATTCCACCATGATTGCACTTCCCTTATTTAATTAGGCATGTGTATTCATGGTGGTTTTTTGTTTTATATAAAGGAGGAAAACAAATGAGTCGTGAAATCATCACTGTTCATATAAATGGCAACGAATACAAGGCAGCTTCAGGTTCTACCATACTCGAAATTATTAACCAGCAAAACATCGAGCATCCTCAGATTTGTTATGTGCCTGAAGTAGACCCTATTCAAACTTGTGACACATGTATTGTTGAAATGAATGGCGAGTTAGTTCGTTCTTGTTCTACAAAAGCTGAAAACGGCATGAAGATTGAATTACAATCAGCACCCGCAAAAGCGGCACAGACGGAAGCAATGGATCGCTTATTAGAAAATCATTTGCTATACTGCACCGTTTGCGATAATAACAACGGAAACTGTAAATTACATAATACAGCCGAAATGATGGAGATTGAACATCAAAAATACCCCTATACGCCAAAGGCCTCAGAGGATGAAGTCGATATGTCTCATCCATTTTACCGTTATGACCCTAATCAATGCATTGCTTGTGGACAATGTGTAGAGGTTTGTCAAAATCTTCAAGTTAATGAAACGCTCTCTATCGACTGGGAAGCGAAACGTCCCCGCGTTCTCTGGGATGATGGTGTAGCAATCAATGAATCTTCTTGTGTGAGCTGCGGTCAATGTGTAACAGTATGCCCTTGTAATGCCTTAATGGAAAAATCTATGCTCGGAGAAGCTGGATTCATGACCGGACTTCCAAAAAGCGTTTTGAATCCAATGATTGATTTAGTTAAAGAAGTGGAACCAGGGTACAGCGGAATTTTTGCTGTTTCAGAGGTGGAAGCAGCTATGCGTGAAACTCGGACGAAAAAAACAAAAACCGTCTGTACATTTTGCGGAGTTGGATGTTCATTTGAAGTGTGGACAAAAGGCCGCGAAATCCTTAAAGTTCAACCTAGCTCAGATGCTCCCGCAAACGCTATTTCAACCTGTGTGAAAGGAAAATTCGGCTGGGATTTTGTAAACTCTGAAAAACGTATTACTAAGCCTTTAATCCGAAAAAATGGCGCATTTGTAGAGTCGTCATGGGAAGAAGCGCTCGATTTAGTAGCAAGCAGGTTAAACTCCATCAATCAGCAGTACGGACATGGATCCGTTGGTTTTATCTCTTCTTCTAAGATTACAAACGAAGAAAACTATGTTATTCAAAAGCTGGCTCGCCAAATGTTTGAAACAAATGACGTAGACAACTGTTCTCGCTACTGTCAGTCTCCTGCAACCGATGGATTATTTCGAACAGTCGGAATGGGAGGCGATGCCGGCACGATAAAAGACATTGCAAAAGCTGGACTGGTTATCATCGTTGGAGCTAACCCTGCCGAAGGTCACCCTGTATTAGCAACTCGTATCAAACGCGCGCATAAGCTTCATGACCAAAAACTAATCGTCGCAGATTTGCGCAAAAACGAAATGGCTGAACGCTCTGACATTTTTATCAGTCCAAAACAAGGTACGGACCAAGTATGGCTAATGGCTGTAACAAAATACATGATTGATCAAGGATGGCACAACGAAAAATTTATCCAAGAAAACGTCAACTATTTTGAAGACTTTAACTCTTCACTTGAAAAGTACACGCTTGAATATGCTGAACAAATTACGGGTATTTCAGCAGCAACACTCATTCAAATAGCTGAAATGATTCGAGACGCCGATGGAACCTGTGTGCTGTGGGGTATGGGCGTGACGCAAAATACAGGAGGCTCTGATACATCAGCGGCTATCTCAAACCTGTTGCTTGCTACTGGAAACTATCGACGCCCTGGTGCAGGCGCTTATCCACTCCGAGGCCACAATAACGTGCAAGGCGCATGCGATATGGGAACTCTTCCCGCTTGGCTTCCAGGTTATCAGCACGTCACGGACTCAGTCGCTCGAGAAAAATTTGAAAAAGCATACGGCGTGAAAATTAAAGACAAGCCGGGTCTTGATAATATCCAAATGCTTCATTCAATTGATGAAGGAAAAATGAAAGCTATGTACCTTGTAGGAGAAGATATGGCTCTTGTCGATTCGAACGCTAATCACGTACACGAAATATTATCAAATCTAGATTTTTTTGTTGTCCAAGACATTTTCCTTTCAAGAACGGCTCAATATGCTGATGTTGTACTCCCTGCTGTTCCTTCTCTTGAAAAAGACGGAACGTTTACTAATACGGAGCGACGCGTACAAAGATTGTATCAAGCATTGCCAACGCTTGGTGATTCGAAGCCGGATTGGTGGATTGTTCAAGAGATTGCAAACCGCTTAGGTGCAAATTGGACGTATACACACCCTGGTGACATCTTTTCAGAAATGGCTAGTCTATCACCTCTGTTCAGCCAAGCCAGCTACGAAAACCTTGAAGGCTGGGATAGCTTCTTATGGGGGAGCTTAGAGGGAAAAAGCACGCCTTTACTTTACGTCGATGGGTTTAATTTCCCAGATAAAAAAGCGCGCTTTGCTTTATCAGATTGGGTTCTTCCTGCTGAATTTCCAGAGGAATATGATTTGCACATTAATAACGGACGAATGTTAGAACATTTTCATGAAGGGAATATGACCAATAAATCGAGCGGTATTCAATCAAAGGTACCGGAAGTATTTGTAGAAATTTCACCTCAGCTTGCCAAGGAGCGTGAAATTGAAGACGGTTCGCTTGTCAGATTAATCTCACCGTTTGGAGCAGTAAAAGTACAGGCATTAATTACAGAGCGAGTAAAAGCAAATGAGCTGTATCTTCCGATGCACTCCGTTCATAAAGATTCGGCTATTAACTTCTTGACGGGACCTGCAGTCGACCAACGAACAAATACGCCGGCTTACAAACAAACAAAAGTACGGATGGAAGTATTAAGCAAAGGTGGAAAAACGCCTTTACCGTCTACAAATCCGCGTAACAAAAAACGTCATCCTCAAAATGGGGTCGAGGTTCAGCGTAAATGGAATCGTCCTGGCTACGTCCATTTAACAAGTAAATAGGAGGAGAAAAGATGGCACAACCTATTACAGAAATTAAAAAGCCTCTTCTAAGCGAGGAAGAAAAAAAACAGCAAAAATTAGAAGACTTGACTTCTCTGCTGGCAGATAATGAAGAAGCGCTGAATCGTATTCTCGGTATTGTCGGAGAACTTAACGACATGGGTGTTCTTGAAGCTGCTGATTCAATGATTCAAGCAAAAGAAAAAATCTCAAAAATTGCGCTTCATCAAATTTCTAGAGAACCCGTAACCAATTTAATTAATACCCTTATGGGTGCAAGCAGCGGTTTGATGAAGGCAGACCCAGAGGTAACTGCTAAACTTGTTAACAGTGCAACAGCTGGTATGAACGAAGCAAATGAATATGTAAAAACAGGAAAAAAAGTAAGTGCGTTAGCTCTTATAAAAGCGCTAAATGATCCAGATGTTAATCGTGCAATTGGATTTGGACTTCACTTTTTAAAAGGAATGGGCAAAGCGTTGGAAGAGTAAATAAGGCAGCGACTTGAAAGTTTTTCCCTTTCAAGTCGCTGTTTTCTTTTTAGGAAGTCCTTTTCTAAGTGAACGTGATATAGTTATACTAAATTGCTCTACTAAAACTAATTGAGGTGACACGATGCAACAATACTTTAAACCCTTATTCGCACTATTATTTTTAATTATGTTTACTGCTGCTTGTTCGAACGGAACAAATACGAGTCAATCAGCGGCTCAGCACCAAAACGTCAGCTTAACGATATCCGCTGCAGCCAGCTTAAAAGATGCGCTTACCGATATTCAAAAGCAATATGAAACAAAGCATCCGAATGTCGACTTAAAATTTAATTTTGGGGCTTCAGGCTCGCTGCAACAGCAAATCGAAAACGGCGCACCGGCTAATTTGTTTTTTTCAGCAGCGGAAGATAAGTTTGATGCACTGGTAAAGTCAGGAGTTATTTCTAAAGAAAATGGAACTGACTTGGTTGGCAACGATCTTGTGCTTATCGTCCCAAAGAATAATTCGGCTGCCATCAAAAATTTTGAAGATCTATCAAAGCCTGCTGTTCAAAAAATTTCACTTGGCATACCGGAATCCGTTCCTGCCGGACAGTATGCAAAAGAGACTTTTGAACACATGAATCTGTGGACAAACATTGAGCCTAAAACCGTCTATGCAAAAGACGTACGTCAGGTGCTTTCCTATGTGGAGACAGGAAACGTTGAAGCTGGAGTTGTTTATAAAACCGATGCGTTGATTTCAAAAAAAGTGAAGATTGTCGCCACTGCAGATCATAGCACTCACAAACCAATTGTATATCCTGTAGGCGTTATTAAGGATTCGAAACATCCACAAGAAGCAAAGGATTTTTATCAATTTTTACAAAGTAAGACGGCTCTTAACACGTTTAAAAAATACGGTTTCACTGCGAATTGAGATTGCTATGATTCAAGAGTTTTTATCTCCTCTTCAGCTATCGCTTAAAATTGCATTAGTAGCGGGATTTGTCGTGATTATTCTAGGCACTGTTATAGGAAAACTGTTATCAAGGAAACACTTTAAGGGAAAAGTGATGGTTGAAACGGTGTTGATGCTACCATTGGTCCTGCCTCCGTCCGTTGTTGGATTTTTATTGATTGTCATATTCGGAAAACACAGCCTACTCGGCCGAGCAATTGAATGGGTCTTTCAACAACCCGTTATTTTCACGTGGTGGGCAGCTGTTATTGCATCCGTTGTCGTTGCGTTTCCCCTTATGTATCAATCTGCCAAAACGGGCTTCCAAGGCGTTGATCATGAAATTGAAGACGCAGCTCGAGTAGATGGTGCAAGCGAATGGAAAGTCTTTTTCTTTATTTCCATTCCTTTAGCTTCTAAAGCTATCGTAACAGGAGGTGTGTTAAGTCTGGCAAGAGCACTCGGAGAATTTGGAGCCACTTTGATGTTTGCTGGCAATATTCCAGGTGAAACTCAAACTGTTCCTACCGCTATCTACGTCGCGATTGACTCTGGAAACATGAATCTCGCTTGGCTATGGGTTATCTCGATCGTCTTTCTTTCCTTTCTTATGCTGCTTTTTGTTCAGCTTAAACAAAAGTAAAAGGATGCCTCTTACACAAAGAGGCATCCTTTTATTTTTGTACCGCTTTTTCAATTTTACATACATCATAAATTAAAAAGGAGCTAATCAAATGTAGATCATACATTTGATTAGCTCCTGTTATAAGTAAGGTAAGCCACCAAAAATATGTATTTGGTGGAGACGGTGGGAGTCGAACCCACGTCCAGAAATATCGCCACTTAAGCGTCTACGAGTGTAGTTGGCATATTGATCATTCGCGAGCTGTTCTGCCTACCAACAGGCGTCCCAGTCGCTAGTCTGATTATTCTCTTCCTTCGTCCTCAGACGGCGAACTCCGGCGTAGCCCACTTAAAGTGAGTCCCTTACCCTACCACATGGGCGATGGAGGGAGGAACCGCTAAGCTACTATTATGCAGCTAAAGCGAAGTTATTGTTAGATTTGCCAGTTATTATTGGCGTTGATGTTTTAACGAGGCCATCTCCTCGACTCGCAACCTAAGCTCGAACTATCCCTGTCGAATCCGTAACGTCCCCATATAAAAGGGAGTCGGAATGTGTAAGAAAAATTCTTACATCAGATAGCGACTTCAGTGTGCAAAATGAAATCTAACTGATAACAATATTTATTATATCACAAAATGAGCATTTTGCAATTGTAAGATTTTGTAATTTTACATCTTTTGACTATCACGAAATGCTCGTTCGATATCACGCTTGGCTTCTTTACGCTTTAAGTCTTCACGCTTATCATATTTCTTTTTACCCTTACCAAGCCCTAGTAAAACCTTTGCGTATCCATTTTTCAAATACACTTTTAACGGAACTAGTGAATAACCTGTTTCTTTTGAATAGCCAATTAGCTTGCTGATTTCGCGTTTATGCAGCAATAGCTTTCGTGTACGAAGTGGCTCATGATTGTATCGATTTCCTTGTTCGTAAGGACTAACGTGCATATTGTGTAAAAATACTTCTCCGTTTTGCACACGAGCAAAAGAGTCCTTTAAATTCACACGACCATTACGAATTGATTTAATTTCCGTTCCTTGTAGAACAATACCCGTCTCATATGTTTCTTCAATAAAAAAGTCGTGGCGGGCTTTTTTGTTTTGTGCAATTAATTTCCCTTCACCTTTTGGCATAAAACGTTCCTTCCCTTCAGCCGTACTTACGTATATGTATGATATTATGTATCATTTTACTGTATGGAAATCTAAACAACAACTAAAACGTTTAATAGAGCTGTTTTGAAGCAGAAGGTCTATCCTTCTGCTTCACTGCTGTCGATTATTTGCGCTTTTTCTTTTTGCGCTTAACGTTTGGAGCGCCTTCGAAGAATCTTTTTTTCTTTTTCTTCTTTGGTTTTTGAGTAGACCACTCTTCATTTTTGCTTCGGCTGCCCTCTCGACCTTTTCCTTTATCATCTTTGCGTGACTTTTGTTTTGCCTTAATCACTTTAGGACGATCTTTAGATAAGCGTTTGCGGCCTTCTTTCATTCCCACAATAACAAAGTCCACTGAACGCTCGTCTTTATTCACATCGGCAACTTTCACTTCAATTTCGTCTCCAATTCGGAAGACGTTGCCCGTTCTTTCTCCAATCATCGCATAATGACGTTCGTCGTAACGATAATAGTCATCCGTTAAGTCACTAACATGAACTAACCCTTCAATCGTATTTTCCAGCTCCACGAACATCCCAAAGTTTGTAACAGAGCTAATAATACCATTGAATACTTCCCCAATTTTATCAGCCATAAACTCAGCTTTTTTCATATCGTCCGTTTCTCGCTCAGCGTCAACTGAACGACGTTCCATATTAGAAGAATGCTCAGCAACATCAGGCAGAAGCTCGCGCCATTTTTCTTGCGTTTGCTGATCTGTTTTTCCTTCAATTAAATACGTACGAATGAGACGATGAACGATTAAATCCGGATAACGACGGATTGGAGACGTAAAATGCGTATAGAATTCAGCTGATAAACCAAAGTGGCCTAAACTTTCTGCTTCATATTTCGCTTGTTTCATCGAACGAAGCATAACAGTTGAAATAACCATCTCTTCAGGCGTACCCTTTACTTCTTCTAAAATATCTTGCAGCGCACGCGGATGAATATCGTTGCCTGTCCCTTTCACTGTATAACCAAAGTTTGTAATAAACTCTAAGAAACGAGTAAGCTTCTCTGCATCTGGATCTTCATGAATACGATAAATAAACGGTACGTTCATCCAGTGAAAATGTTCTGCTACTGTTTCATTCGCCGCCAGCATAAATTCTTCGATTAGCTTTTCAGCAACTGAACGTTCACGCAAAATAACATCGTGAGGATGTCCATCATCATCTACCAATACTTTTGCTTCTTTGAAATCAAAATCAATGGCACCGCGATCCATTCTCTTTTTACGAAGAATAGCTGCCAGCTTTTCCATACGCTCAAACATCGGAACGATTGGCTCGTAGCGTTCTAACACTTCTTCATCTTTATCCACTAAGATTTTGTTCACATCTGAATACGTCATTCGTTCTGTCGTTTTGATGACACTTTCAAAAATCTCATGTTTTACTACTTCACCTTGTGGATTAATTTCCATCTCACAAGAAAGTGTAAAACGGTTAACTTTTGGATTTAATGAGCAGATTCCGTTAGATAAACGGTGAGGAATCATCGGAATAACTCGGTCTACTAAATAGACGCTTGTTCCGCGCTCTGCTGCTTCTACATCAATCGGAGAACCTTCTTTAACGTAGTGACTTACATCTGCAATATGAACACCTAATTTGTAGTTTCCGTTTTCAAGCTCTGTAACCGTTACAGCGTCATCCAAATCTTTTGCATCTGCTCCGTCAATGGTTACAATAACTTGATCCCGAAGATCGCGACGGTTACCGATATCTTTTTCATCAATCGTCTCAGGTGTATCAATTGCTTGCGTTAAAGCGTCAGCAGGAAATTCTTGAGGAAGACCGTGCTTATGGATGACAGAAATGATATCGATCCCCGGATCGTTTTTATGTCCAAGAATTTGAACAACTTTTCCTTCTGCATTCATGCGGCCTTCCGGATAGGTTGTGAGCTCTACTACTACTTTATGGCCTTCAACTGCACCGTTTCTTGCTGCTTTGGGAATAAAGATATCACCTGCAATTTTTTTGTCATCCGCAATCACAAAGCCGAAATTCTTGCTTTGCGTATACGTACCTACAATTTGCTGGGTACCTCGTTCTAAGATTTTTACAATGGTTCCTTCACGACGAGCACCTGATGATTCTGATAACACTCTTGCAAGCACAATATCTCCGTGCATAGCATTGTTTGTTTCAGTAGGGGGAATAAATACATCACCCGCATCTTTTTCTTCAGGAACTACGAACGCAAACCCTTTTGCATGTCCGCTTACTTTCCCTTTGACAAAATTCATTTGTTCCGGCAGCCCGTAGCGGTCATTTCTTGCTCGGATAATTAAACCCTTCTCTTCCATAATAACAAGTGCCTTAACAAACTCTTTGAATGACTCTGCATCCTCCGTATTAAATTCTTTTGCAAGCTCTTGGACAGTCAAAGGTTTGTAATTATCCCTTTTCATAAAATCCAATATTTCATTCATATAGGGCTGATTTTCTTCTTTCACATCATGTCCCTCCTTTTTCCTTATTCGTATTATCTCTATTACCAATCAAGTGATTCCAAAAATGCATATACATCCTCGTGAAGCTGATCTCGCTCTTTATCAAAGGTAATGGTATGACCAGATTCTTCGTACCACTTTATATCTTTTGTAGGAGACTCGACGCTATTATAAATAATATTGGCGCTGTCTGTATTAATCATATGATCATGACGACCTTGTACAACAAATGTCGGTGCATAAATCATATCAACTGAATTTCGCACTTCAGCGATTAATTCCTGTAAAGACTTTAACGTGTTCATTGGTGTTTGTTTGAACTCTTCCATTTCTTGTTCAATCTGTTCAGACGATTTACCTTCACGCTTTTTATATTCGCGTGCATACGCTAAAACACCTTCATACATGACTTCTTCACTCTTTATATACATAGGCGCGCACATAGGCACAATACCCTTTATAGGTACAGTGTAACCTAATTTCAGTGAAAATACGCCACCTAGTGAAAGACCTACAGCGGCAATACTTTCATGGCCTTTACTTTTTAAAAACTCATAGCCTTCCATGACATCTTTCCACCAATCTTTTGGACCAGTATGAACAAGCTCTTCAGGCGCTACACCGTGTCCTTTATAGTGAGGTGCGTGGCATGTGTATCCTTTTTTCTCTAAAAAACGACCTAACATACGAACATCAGCAGAATTTCCGGTAAAACCGTGAAGTAATAAAACAGCCTTTTCGCCGCCTTCAAATGTAAATGGCTTTGGTTGTGCAATTTTCATATATCATTTAACTCCTTTTAGTTATAATATCTGCAGTCATAATAGAAAAAAACATGTATTTATGTGACGGTCATCACATAACAAGAGATGTGTCCGTCAACTTTTACGCTTTTATACTATATTTAGTACTTTTTTCTAAAGCTATATTATATCATTACTTAAAAATGAAATTAAAGTATTCAACACGCCCATTAAAAAAGCCACCTAATACATAAGTTGGTATACACCAAGTACGTATGCATTAGGTGGCAGTCTATCCAGTAACATATTAAAGTTTGAAATAAGATACAGCAAGTGTTAACGCAAAGAATAAGATAGATAACACTACTGTCAAACGGTGTAAAACTAAGTCAATTCCACGTGCTTTTTGTTTTCCAAATAACGTTTCAGCTCCACCGGAAATAGCTCCAGATAATCCAGTAGTTTTGCTTGATTGTAAAACGACCACAACAATCAATGCAATTGAAACAATCACTAGCAAAGTAATCAGCAATGTATGCACTAAGACACACCTCCTACACCAAGTAATAGTCAATCAGCGGGGTTTCTTCATCCCTTCTGATTGGCATTACCGGGGATAAAGTACGCGCACTACGCTAAGGTTAATTTATCATAAAAAACCCTCTCATACAAGTAATGACAGCGAAATACACCGGATTTTAACATAAAAAAACGGATGACAATCGTCATCCGTTTTTTATGATTTCAACTTATTTTTTTAAGTTGTAGAAAGATTTAGCGCCATCGTATACAGCTAGAACACCTAGCTCGTCTTCGATGCGTAGTAATTGGTTGTATTTCGCAATACGGTCTGTACGGCTCATAGAACCAGTTTTGATTTGACCAGCATTTGTTGCAACAGCGATATCAGCGATTGTTGCATCTTCAGTTTCACCAGAACGGTGAGAAACTACTGCTGTGTAACCAGCACGTTTAGCCATTTCAATAGCTTCGAACGTTTCAGTTAATGTACCAATTTGGTTAACTTTGATAAGGATAGAGTTACCTACGCCTTGTTCGATACCTTGAGAAAGTTTTTTCGTGTTTGTTACGAATAAATCGTCACCAACAAGCTGTACTTTGCCGCCAATGCGCTCAGTTAATAGCTTGTGACCATCCCAGTCATTTTCGTCTAAACCGTCTTCGATTGAAACGATTGGGAATTCGTTAACTAACTGCTCGTAGAAATCTACCATTTCAGCAGAAGTTACGCCTGTACGACCTTCGCCTGCTAAGTCATATTTACCAGTTTCTTTGTTGAAGAATTCAGAAGAAGCAACGTCCATACCTAATTGGATGTCTTGACCAGCTTTGTAGCCAGCTTTTTCGATTGCTTCAACAATTACTTCTAATGCTTCACGGTTAGAACCAAGGTTTGGAGCGAATCCACCTTCGTCACCTACAGCTGTGTTTAAGCCTTTTGCAGATAAAACAGATTTTAACGCGTGGAATACTTCAGCACCCATACGGATTGCTTCTTTGAATGTAGGAGCTCCTACAGGTAAAATCATGAACTCTTGGAAGTCAACGTTGTTATCAGCATGAGAACCACCGTTGATGATGTTCATCATTGGAGTTGGTAATTGCTTCGCGTTGAATCCACCAAGGTAACGATATAATGGAAGACCTACGAAATCAGCTGCTGCGTGAGCTACTGCCATAGATACACCAAGGATAGCGTTAGCACCTAATTTACCTTTGTTTTCCGTACCATCTAGCTCAATCATAAGGCGGTCGATACCGATTTGATCAGTTGCGTCCATACCTACTAATTCAGGAGCGATAATTTCGTTTACGTTTTCTACTGCTTTTAATACACCTTTACCTAGGTAGCGAGATTTGTCACCATCGCGTAATTCTACTGCTTCGTGTTCACCAGTAGAAGCACCACTTGGTACGATTGCGCGTCCGAAAGCGCCTGATTCAGTATATACTTCTACTTCAACTGTTGGGTTACCGCGAGAATCTAATACTTCGCGTGCATAAATGTCAAGAATTGTTGGCATTTTAAAACTCTCCTTTATAATTAATTATTTAATTAATGTTTTACCTGTCATTTCTTTTGGCTGTGCTACATCTAGAAGAGTAAGCATTGTAGGAGCTAGATCCCCTAGAATACCGTCTTCACGAAGCTCTAAGCCTTGTTTTGTTACAATTACCGGAACAGGATTCGTTGTATGAGCCGTCATTGGATTACCTTCAAGTGTAATCACTTCATCAGCATTACCATGGTCTGCTGTGATAATTGCTGTACCGCCTTTAGCTAAAAT
This sequence comes from Priestia sp. RMT2NF4, assembly GCF_047872835.1. Classification (NCBI taxonomy): domain Bacteria; kingdom Bacillati; phylum Bacillota; class Bacilli; order Caryophanales; family Bacillaceae; genus Priestia; species Priestia sp. RMT2NF4. The sequence goes on along the minus strand of NZ_JBLQZO010000005.1, from coordinate 260,477 downwards.
TGCATCTACAATTTTGCCTAAGCACTCATCTACTGTTTCAATCGCTTTTACCGTTGGTTCTAACATACCTGAATGACCTACCATATCAGGGTTTGCAAAGTTTAATAAAATAGCGTCCTGCTTGTCGCCCTCGATTTCTGCAAGCAACGCGTCCGTCACTTCATAAGCACTCATCTCAGGTTTCAAGTCATATGTTGCTACTTTTGGTGAATCGATTAAGATACGTGTTTCACCAGGAAACTCTGCTTCACGTCCACCGCTCATAAAGAACGTTACGTGAGGATATTTTTCCGTTTCAGCAATACGAAGCTGCTTTAAGTTATTTTGAGATAATACTTCACCAAGCGTATTATCTAAGTTAATTGGCTTAAAGGCTACATATCCGTCAACTGTTTCGCTGAAGTGAGTTAGACATACAAAATGTAAGTTTTTCGGATGTTTCTCACCGCGATCAAATGAGCGGAAATCTTCGTTTGCGAACGTATTTGAAATTTGAATTGCGCGATCGGGACGGAAGTTGTAGAAAATGACTGCATCTTCGTCTTGAATTGTCGCAACTGGCGATCCGTCTTCCTTTGTAATAACAGAAGGTAAAACGAATTCGTCATAGATTCCATTTTCATATGAATCTTTTACGCACTCTTCAGCGCTTGTATATGATGGACCTTCACCGTACACCATTGCGCGGTATGATTTCTCTACGCGCTCCCAGCGTTTGTCGCGGTCCATTGAGTAGTAACGTCCTGAAAGTGTTGCAATTTCACCAACGCCGTACTCTTCAATTTTTTCATTAAGTTCTTTTAAATACGTTTCAGCAGATTGAGGTGCTACGTCACGACCATCTAAGAAGCCATGAATGTAGACTTTTTCTAAGCCTTCACTCTTAGCTAGACGCAATAATGCATAAAGATGTTCGATATGACTGTGTACACCGCCATCAGATAAAAGTCCGAAAAGATGAAGGTTTGTACCCTTTTCTTTTGCGTGCTTTACAGCTGCTACAAGCGTTTCGTTTTGTTCAAACTCGCCTTCACGAATTGCTACGTTTACACGAGTTAAGCTTTGGTACACAATTCGGCCTGCACCGATGTTTAAGTGACCTACTTCAGAGTTACCCATTTGGCCTTCCGGTAAGCCTACAGCTTCTCCAGACGCCTGAAGTGTAGCATGAGGATACTCGTTCCAGAAACGGTCGAAGTTTGGTTTTTTTGCATGTGTTACCGCATTACCTTTATCTTCATCGCGTAATGCAAAACCATCTAAGATGATTAATGCTACTGGCTTTTTACTCATTACTTACCAGCCTCCAAAAGCTGTAAGAAAGAATCTGCTTCTAAGCTTGCTCCACCTACTAAAGCTCCGTCAATGTCTGATTGAGACATATATTCTTTAATATTAGCAGGTTTTACGCTACCGCCGTATTGAATACGTACAGCATCTGCAACATCTTGAGAGAATTGTTCTGCAACAACGCTACGGATGTATGCACAAACTTCGTTTGCACCTTCAGCAGTTGAAGATTTACCTGTACCGATTGCCCAGATTGGCTCATATGCGATAACCGTTTGTTTTACTTGCTCATCAGTTAGACCAGCTAATGCTTTTTGTACTTGATTAGCTACAACTGTTTTTGTTTGGTCTTGTTCATACTCTTCGTTTGTTTCACCGCAGCAAACGATTGGTGTTAAACCGTGTTTGAATGCAGCAATTGTTTTTTGGTTTACTGTTTCGTCCGTTTCAGCAAACATTTCACGACGTTCAGAGTGTCCTAAAATTACGTAGTTCACACCTAGGTCTGCTAATGCAACAGGGCTCACTTCTCCAGTGAACGCACCGTTTTCTTCGAAGTGCATGTTTTGTGCACCAATTTTTAAGTCTGTGCCTTTAGTCGCTTCTACTAAACGATCTAAAAATAGTGCAGGTGCACATACTACTGAATCTACGCTTTCAGGAGATGGTACTGCTCCTTTTACTTCTTCAACAAAGCTAGTTGCTTCAGAAAGTACTTTGTTCATTTTCCAGTTTCCTGCAATAATTGGTTTACGCATGTGTAACACCGTCCTTTGTTTATTGTGGGTTTTCACTTCACGCGTTAGATGTCCAAGAGGGTGCTGTTAAAAGTGATTCGGTCCCTTTTATCTCTTGGTCATCCTTCTTCGCTGCTTGATAATTATTTATATTATCAGTCGTCAGGTCGGTCCTCCGTCTTACTGAAACATAAACTTACTTATCGTTTAGTGCAACTACGCCTGGAAGTTCTTTACCTTCCATAAACTCTAGTGACGCACCGCCACCTGTAGAAATATGGCTCATTTTATCAGCTAGGTTGAATTTTTCAACAGCTGCTGCAGAGTCTCCTCCGCCGATTACTGAATATGTGTCAGTTGCTTCTGCTAAAGCTTCAGCTACTGCTTTTGTTCCATTAGCAAATGCGTCTAATTCAAATACACCCATTGGTCCATTCCAAATAACTAACTTAGAGTTTTTGATTACGTCAGCATAGATTTCACGCGTTTTCGGTCCTGCGTCTAAGCCTTCCCAATCGCTTGGAATGTTTTCAATTGATACAACTTGAATATTAGCATCATTTGAGAAGTCATCTGCTACTACCACGTCCACTGGCATGTAGAAGTTTACTCCGTTTTTCTTAGCTTTTTCCATGAAAGATTTTGCAAGTTCAATCTTGTCTTCTTCAAGAAGTGATTTACCTACTTCATGGCCTAGTGCCTTAATAAATGTGTAAGAAAGTCCTCCACCGATGATTAAGTTATCTACTTTATCAAGTAAGTGGTCAATTACACCGATTTTGTCTTTAACTTTTGCTCCACCAACGATTGCAGTAAATGGACGTTCTGGGTTCGATAATGCTTTTGAAAGCACATCAAGCTCTTTTTCCATTAAGAAACCTGCTACTGCTGGAATGTGTTGAGCAATTCCTTCTGTTGAAGCATGCGCACGGTGAGCTGCACCGAATGCATCGTTTACGTATACATCTGCTAATTCAGCAAACGCTTTTGCTAATTCAGGATCGTTTTTCTCTTCGCCTGGGTAAAAACGTACGTTTTCAAGTACTAAAACATCGCCTTCGCTCATGCCGTCGATTGTTTTCTTTACTTCTTCACCAAAAGCTTCGTCAGCTTTTGCAACGTCTTTACCAAGAAGAGCTTGTAAACGTTCTGCAACAGCATTTAGACGTAATTCTTCAACAACTTCGCCTTTTGGACGTCCAAGATGGCTAGCTAAAATTACTTTTGCACCTTGTTCTACTAAATATTGAATAGTAGGAACAGCTGCACGAATACGAGTTTCGTCTGTTACTTTTCCGTCTTTCATTGGTACGTTAAAGTCTACGCGACAAAATACTCGCTTTCCTTTTACATCGATGTCTTTCAACGTTTTTTTGTTCATCGTTAAAAGGCCTCCTTAAGTATTTATGGTACTAAGCAAGTAGGCTTCTATGTAATCATCAATCCACAAACCAACGTACATTTCATTTTATATATTGGCGCCTTTCTATATAAAGTGAAACTCGAGTTAGCTGTTTATGACGCTTTTTCATGTAGAAGCCAATACATAAATCAAGGAAGAGGGGGTATGCCCCTCTCTTCCTTAGCAAGTCTTATTATAGTCGTTCTATTTTCAGATATCCAATAAAAAAGGAAAGTCTAGTCGATTTCTGTCTTATTGAATCAAATAGAAGCGAATTTTAAGTTATTCTTATAGTCCTTTAGCAGCGATGTATTGAGCAAGGTCTACTACACGGTTAGAATATCCGCTCTCGTTATCGTACCAAGAGATAACTTTAACCATGTTACCTTCCATTACCATTGTAGATAATGCATCGATTGTAGAAGAGTTGATGTTACCATTGTAGTCACCAGATACTAGTGGCTCTTCGCTGTAACCAAGGATGCCTTTAAGATCACCTTCAGCAGCTTCTTTAAGAGCGTTGTTTACATCTTCAACAGTTACTTCTTTATCAAGTTCAGCAACTAAGTCTACTAAAGAAACGTTTGGAGTTGGAACACGCATAGCTCCACCGTTTAATTTACCTTTTAATTCAGGTAATACTAGAGATACAGCTTTAGCAGCACCAGTTGAAGTTGGGATGATGTTTTCAGCAGCTGCACGAGCACGACGGTAATCTTTGTGTGGTAAGTCTAAGATTTGTTGGTCGTTTGTGTAAGAGTGAACTGTTGTCATCATTCCGCGTTTAAGACCGAACTTGTCGTTTAACACTTTAGCAAATGGCGCTAAGCAGTTAGTTGTACAAGAAGCATTTGAAATTACGTTGTGGTTAGCTGCATCGTATTTGTCTTCGTTAACACCCATTACGATTGTGATGTCTTCATCAGATGCTGGAGCAGAGATAATTACTTTTTTAGCTCCTGCTTCTAAGTGTTTTGCAGCGTCAGCGCGTTTTGTGAAGAATCCAGTAGATTCAACAACGATTTCTACGCCTTGTTTGCCCCAAGATAATTGAGCTGGGTCGCGTTCAGCAGAGATTTCGATTGTTTTACCGTTTACTACTAAGTTGCTACCATCTACTACTACTTCTGCATCTAATTTTCCGTGTACAGAATCATATTTTAAAAGGTGAGCAAGCATGTTAGCATCTGTTAAGTCGTTGATTGCTACTACTTCAACGTTATCATTTTTTAAAGCTGCGCGGAATACATTACGGCCGATACGACCAAATCCGTTAATACCAATTTTTACTGCCATGGGTATTTCCTCCTTGAATGTAAAAAGTATTTTTTTATATGAGGGATTAATTAAAATCCCTTACTAACTCTTTTGCGGCGCCTTCATCTGTAATGAGAATCGAATCATGCGCTTGTTGCATAAACGCTTTAATTGCCTTTGCTTTTGATGAACCTCCTGCAACAGCAATAACACATTTATTGTTCTTTAAATCATCGAGTTGTATGCCAACTGTTTTAACTTTATGAACAACTTCGCCTTGATGATTAAAATAGTATCCAAATGCCTCACCTACAGCATGTCCATTTTTCACTTTTTCTAAGTCAGCTTGTGGTGTTTTACGGCGTTCTGCCATTGTCATAGCGTCTCCTATTCCGTGAACAACCATACCAGCGGACTTGATTAAATGAAGCATGTCTTTAATAGATGGCTCACCGATAATGGATCGGTATGCTTCATCACTAAGCTGATCTGGAACATGAAGCAAGCGATAGTGACTCATGGACTTTTCAGCCATCTTAGCACAAATCGTGTTTGCTTGGTTTTGTACATTTTCACCTAGCCCTCCGCGAGCAGGTACAAAAAGTACATCAGGGTGTTTTGAATCAGGTGTCATCATTTCGGCAACGGCGGCAAGCGTTGTACCACCTGTAACAGCAACGGTATTTTTTTCACCAACAAGGCGCTCCTTGATACACGAAACAGATGCTCGACCCATTTCATTTTTGACCCAAGGAGACTGATCACTATCTCCAGATACAACAACAACTTCTGATAAAGAAAACGCCTCTTTTAATGTTGTTTCCAATAATCGAAGTCCTGAAACTTCCTTCATTACTTCTTCTAACTCAGCTAGAAGTAGTTCTCCCTCGTTTGTAAGCGTCATCCCACTAGGGTAAATGTCAATCAAATCTTGTTCTTTTAAGAATGTTACTTCGCTTCGTAACACACGCTCTGTTAGCCCAAGGCTTACAGCTAAGTTTCTGCGGCCAATCGGCTGCATTAAACGTATGTATTGCAAGATTTGATAGCGCTTTTGCATAACTGAGAGAAGTTCAGGTAATAATTTTCGTTGTACTTCTATTAAAGAACGCATGTTAAAATCCCCTTAAGGCATAAACTTGCTGGACATATTTTGTCCCATATAGACATATTATGTCCCACCTTGCGCAAAAAAAATTCACCCTGCTACAAAATCTATTCTAACAGGAGTGAATCCTTTATTCAACTCATGTGTTGCCTATTTTTAAAAGTAAGCGTTTTCTTAATGGAATACCTGTTATTTTTCCATATTCCACTTCTTCTCCATCCATTTCTACTACAGGAATCGCAAGGTGATACTTTTCCAGCCACTCATCGTTCTTGTAAATATCTCGTTCCATAAGCTGAAAGGGAAACTCAGACTGCATCTCTGCAAGCAGCTTCTTTGCATCATCGCATAAATGACAGCCATTTTTGGTATATAGTACGACTTCCACATTCCCACTCCTTTACTGCGTGACAAAAAGTTTTCGTTGACTGGATGGTAGAACGTTTAATTGGTCTCGATATTTGGCCACCGTTCTTCTTGAAATAGTAACGTTATAATTGCTTTGCAAGACGTTAGCCAACTGCTGATCTGAAAGCGGACGCTGTTTGTTTTCTTCTGATACTAGCTTTTTAAGCAGTTCTTTTACGTGAGTTGTAGAAGTCGCTTCGTTGTTGCCCAGTTGAATACTAGTTGAGAAAAAAGATTTCATTGAAAAGGTGCCAAAAGGCGTTTGAATATATTTGTGCCGAGTAGCACGGCTAATCGTTGATTCATGCACAGAGGTTTGTTCCGCTACTTCCTTCATCGTTAACGGCTTCAAATACGAAGGGCCCTTTTTAAAAAATGCTTCTTGTTCAACGAGTAAAGTATTCATTAATGCGTTTAATGTGTCTTTGCGTGTGTGTAAACTTTTCATAATCCATTGAAATTCACGATATTTCTCTTGCAAATAAGAAAACATTTCTTGGTTCTGCTTATTTTTCAGCTGAAGTTTGTATTGTTCGTTCACTGAAAGACGAGGTTCCAAATCCTCATTTGCATAAGCAACGACATTTCCATCTTCAATTTTCACAATAAAATCCGGTACAATGAATCGTTCATTGGACTTCATATAAAATGATCCAGGACGAGGATTTAATTTCTTAATCTGTTCATGTAATTGTTGAAGAGCTTCAAGTGAGATTTGACATAACTTTGAGATTTTCATCCATTTTTTATAAGCAAATTCCTCAAAGTGATGTGTCAAAATTTGCTCTATTTTTTCTGTCCATTGATTACTTCTTTTTAATTGGAGCATTAAGCACTCCTGTAAACTTCTCGCCCCTACTCCTGCCGGGTCCATCTGCTGCACAAGTTGAAGAGCCTTTTCAACCTGCTCTTGATCTTGGCCAAGCTGGTTAGCAAGTATGATTAACTCATCGTGCAAATAGCCAGCATCATCCAGACTATGAATAACAAACTCAACGGCTGCCTGCTCACATTCATCTAATTTTAATAATGCGGATTGATTCATTAAATGTTCGTACAGCGTTTCTTTAGGAGCTGGTATACTGCTCATATAATCTGTTGAATCAGAAGTTGCATGATTTTTTTGATTGTGAGATGTATTGACGGGCAGCTCTGAAAAATCTATAAGCGGATTTTGAAGCGCCTGCTCATGTAAAAACGCTACAATATCCATCGATGAATATTGTAAAAGAGAAATAGCTTGTGATAATTCTTTTGACATCGTCAGTTTTAACGACTGCTGCTGAAATAATCCAATCTCCATTATTTCTCCCCTCCCCTTCATCTATTTTACTATAAAAACGCTTTCAAAGAGCATGTAACTATTTTTTATATGTAATTTTTTCATCAAAAAATCTCCGTCAACCTTTGTTAACGAAGCATTTCATCCTATTTTTAGTTACTAACCATCAAAAAAGTAATAGAGCTATACACCTTTATAACTTTTCATTATAATTCGCGCCTACTACATGATCCGAGTACTAATTCGACATGACGTTTTCTTCGTCATGTCGAATTTTCTGCATTTGTATAATATATAGAAGAATTGCTTATTGAATAGTTTGTGCCATTTGCATAAACTTGTCTAAGTTTTCTGCGTCATTTTTCGTAAAAATGGTTAGCTTCATTGGTTTCTTTCCTTTAACCAACACGGCGTTTACCGTATGATCGCCAGATGTGGCTTCATACCAAACAGAATCTTTGAAGATTCCATTCTCTTCAAGATTCTTTTTCTCTGCTGCATTTTTATTAACTGCTGTTGCCGTTTGTTTAACAGATTGAGCAGCGTCATCCAGCGATGCTTCTGATGAAAGCATTTCAATACGCATAAATTGAGAATCATCTGAAGTTAACACTAACGCATCTTTTCCAGGTTCTTCACCCGTTAGTTTATAGCCGTCCATTACTTGAATAGAATAATCTTGTTCTGGGCTTTTTGTTAGTTTTGTTTCTGAAGAAGACCTTGACTGTCCACCTTCCGCCGTTTCGCTAGTCGATGATTGACTTCCTGAAGGTTCGGCTGAGACCTCAGCAGAATCCGCATCTTTTTTCGACTCTTCTTTTGCAGCGCCTGATGTTTGATCAGATTTAGAAGCTGTATCCTGCTGAACATTTTCTGCTTGATCATTAGACTTCGGCTGAGCAGAATCTTCGTTCGTCCCGCATGCAGATAGTAATAGGGCTACCGATGCACTGACAATGAAAAGTTTGTTCATGTATTTCATATTTATTCCTCCTCCGTGTTTCTTTTCCTTATATACTGTTTTATAGTATTCTGACAAATTCCGCAACCGGTACAATGGAATTAATTTCTTGCTTCCTTACGCGTATAAAGGGTTATAGAAGGAAAATAAATATTATTTTTTGAGAAGATGAGCCTTTTTACTCAAAATAAAAAACGTTGCGTAATCCGCAACGTTTTAAGACGCCCTCGACAGGATTCGAACCCACCCTAAGAGAACCGGAATCTCTTGTGCTATCCACTACACTACGAGGGCATATTTGTCACAACTTCCATTATAGGAGAGAAAACTTCTCTTTTCAATAGAATACTACGTTTATTTTTTTTAGAAGGGGGAAAAATTTTAATAATGTCAAAGAGGAATACATAGTCTTTTAAGCGAATATGTGTAGTAGAGGTTCTTTTGTTTGACCTTTATTGACCATACGTGTATTATAGGTACATAACAAATTATTCTTGTTAAGGAGGAATTTAATATGAACTTAATTCCTACAGTTATTGAACAAACAAACCGTGGTGAACGTGCTTATGACATTTATTCACGTTTATTAAAAGACCGCATTATTATTTTAGGTAGTGCTATTGATGATAATGTAGCTAACTCGATCGTTTCTCAGCTTCTATTCTTAGCTGCTGAAGACCCAGAAAAAGATATCTCACTTTATATCAACAGCCCAGGTGGCTCTATTACAGCTGGAATGGCTATCTATGATACGATGCAATTCATTAAGCCAAAAGTTTCTACAATTTGTATCGGTATGGCTGCATCAATGGGTGCTTTCTTACTGGCTGCTGGTGAAAAGGGCAAACGTTTTGCTCTTCCAAACAGCGAAGTAATGATTCATCAACCTCTTGGTGGTGCTCAAGGACAAGCTACTGAAATCGAAATTGCGGCAAAACGTATTCTATTCTTACGTGAAAAACTAAATTCAATTTTAGCTGAGCGTACAGGTCAACCGTTAGAAGTGCTACAACGTGATACAGATCGTGATAATTTCATGACTGCTGAACGCGCTTTAGAATACGGTCTAATTGACAAAGTATTAGAAAACGACCCTAAATAAGAAAAAAGCCTTTCCCACTTTGGGAAAGGCTTTTTTATGCATCGTTCTCTACGTAAGCGACTAACGCATCCATTGCTTCTTTTTCATCTACCCCTTCAACAATGAGCGTAATAAGAGAACCGTTATTAATCGCTAAGCTCATTAACCCCATGATACTTTTAGCGTTGACTACTTTCTCATCTTTCTTCAAGTACACATCAGATGTAAAACGAGTTGCTTCTTGCACGAATAGTGCCGCAACACGAGCTTGTAATCCCGTTTTTAATTTTACTTCTACTTGTTTTTCCATGATAAAATCCTCCCCCTTGCAATTCCCCTTATGTGACTGGCTGACCGGCGCGAAGCTTGTCTGCTATTTGGTCAATTTTACGCAATCGATGGTTAATGCCTGATTTGCTAATTTGACCTCCAGATACCATCTCACCAAGCTCCTTTAACGTAACGTCTTGATATTCCACACGCAAACGAGCAATTTCTCTCAGCTTTTCTGGTAAGATATCTAATCCAGCTGTTTCATCAATATAACGAATGTTTTCCACTTGACGAATGGCCGCTCCGATTGTTTTGTTTAAGTTAGCTGTTTCACAATTAACTAAGCGATTAACGGAATTTCGCATATCTCGGACAATTCTTACATCCTCAAACCGTAAAAGAGCGTTATGGGCTCCAATGATATTTAGAAACTCCGTAATTTTTTCAGCTTCTTTCAAATAGTTAATATAGCCTTTTTTTCGTTCTAATGTTTTACTATTCAATTGAAATTCGTTCATTAAATTGCATAAAGCTTCGTTGTGCTCTTCATACAATGAAAAGATTTCAAGATGGTACGATGATGTCTCCGGGTTATTAATAGAGCCGCCGGCTAAAAATGCGCCTCTTAAGTAGGATCGCTTACAGCATTTCTTTTGTACTAGCTCTGGTGAAATACGATGTGTAAACGTGAATCCTTCTTCTACAATTTTTAAGTCTTCCAAAAGCATTCTTGTTTTCTCTACTAATCGAACAATATACACATTGTTTTTCTTCAGCCGCATTTTCTTACGTACAAGCAGTTCTACTGACACATCATAATTTTTCTTAAGCAGGACATAAATGCGTCGAGCAATCGCTGCATTTTCAGTTTGGACATCAACTGTGAATTTTTTATTCGAAAAAGAAAGTGAACCATTCATTCGAATTAATGCAGAGAGCTCTGCTTTTGCACAGCAATCCTTGACTTCTAAATTCGTTAACTCTTTTTTTGTTTCTGATGCAAATGACATAACTTCACCTCCAATCTACATACGGAAATAGTGTTAAACACCAGTATTCGCTTTACCTTGCAGCGATGTCAGCATAGAATACACAAGCTTTGCTACTTTTTTTGTATCATGCCTAATTACGCTGCCGTCATACTGAATAATTTGATCTTCAATCACTTCTAACCCTAATTTTAGCAATACTTCACGGTCATATTCTACAGGCTGAGCCTGCTCTACTTGATATTTCTTTTTTAAAGGTGCCGGAATAGGTGCATTATTGACAATAATCGCATCTAAAAACGCACACGGCATATGGTTGTAAAGCGCTTTAATATGATCACTTGCCTTAAAACCCAATGTCTCACCCGGCTGCGTCATCACGTTGCACACGTACACTTTCTTTGCTTTTGTCGAACAAAGCTCATTACAAATATCTTGCACCAGTAAATTCGGCAAAATACTTGTATAAAGACTTCCCGGCCCCAATACAATTAAATCGGCGCGTCGAATAGCTTTTATTGTCTCGACAAGCGGTTTCACATCGGCAGGCGATAAAAACACTTTATTAATTTTTTTATTAACTTCTGGAATTTTAGATTCACCTGTTACGATGGATCCATCTTGCATCTCCGCATGCAGCACAACACTTTGATTAGCTGCCGGAAGCACTTTCCCTCTGACGTTTAGTACTTTGCTCATTTCTCGTATAGCATGCACAAAATCGCCAGTAATAGACGTCATAGCTGCAAGCAACAAATTGCCAAGAGAATGGCCTGTAAGCTCATTTCCTGTATCAAATCGATGTTGAAAAAGCTCTTCAACTAGTGGCTCTACATCAGATAAAGCAGCTAGCACATTTCGAATATCACCAGGAGCAGGGATTTCAAGTTCATCGCGCAATCGGCCAGAACTTCCCCCGTCGTCTGCTACGGTTACGATGGCTGTAAGATCAAGAGGGTATTCCTTCAACCCTCTTAACAGCACTGGTAAACCCGTTCCTCCCCCAATGACGACAACTTTTGGAAGCTGTTCACTGCTCATCTATGATTTTCCTTTCTCCTCTCAATGTCACGATGAGAAATATGAGTTTTGTATTCATTCTGGAAATGGTGACCTAAATATTCAGCTAATGTGACGGAGCGATGCTGTCCCCCTGTACACCCTATAGCGATGACCAGCTGGCTTTTACCTTCTCGCTTGTACTGCGGAAGCATAAACGAAAGTAGGTCTACTACTTTTTCAATGAACTTTTGAGTTTCCGTCCATTTTAATACGTAAGAAGAAACCTCTTCTTCAAGCCCTGTTTTAGGACGCATATGGTCAATATAGTGAGGGTTTGGCAAAAAGCGCACATCAAAGACTAAATCAGCGTCAATAGGCACCCCGTATTTAAAACCAAATGACATCACATTAACAGTAAAAACTTGTGAAGCGTGCGAAGAAAACTGAGTTAAAATCTTTTCTCTAAGCTCTCTTGGCTTTAACTCTGATGTCTCATAAATAAGCTGAGCTCTTCCTTTTAACTCCTCAAGCAGCTCCCGTTCCATACCAATTCCTTCTAACGGTAAACCCGAAGGAGCTAGCGGATGTGAACGTCTCGTTTCTTTGTAGCGCGTCACCAGTACAGAATCTTTTGCATCTAAAAATAAAATTTGTGGCGTGACCCACGTTGTTTCACTCATGTTATCTAATGCTTCAAATAGGCTTTCAAAAAACTCTCTGCCTCGCAAATCCATAACAAGAGCAACTTTATTCATTTTATTCCCTGACTCTTTCATGAGTTCCAAAAATTTCGGTAGCAATGTAGGGGGTAAATTATCTACACAAAAGAACCCTAAATCTTCAAAACTCTGAATTGCTACTGTTTTTCCTGCACCTGACATTCCAGTAATAATCACTAATTGAATATCGCTTACAGACCCAGTACTCATTTTTCATCCCCCTCAATCTATGCATACATGTCTATTTATCATTAACAAGGATCAATTCGATAAGATAATAACTCGAAATCCGTTGTATACGTAAAGTTGCCATAAATAACACCCGACCCTTTTGCTACATAATCGATAATGTGATGATCTCCCGGGGCCATCGGCAATTCACTTACTTCACTCAAATTATGCCAACCGAGTTTGCCTTCTTCTGATTCTAGCACATTTGTCCCATCAAAATCTGTAGCAAAAAAAGTAAACATCATCCACTCAGATGAAATTTGATCGTTTTCTTTCATCGTAAATGTAAAAATACCTTTTACAGTGGGATTTTTCAAATAAATTCCTGTTTCTTCACGAAATTCTCTTACAACAGAGTCTTTTACAGATTCTCCTTGCTCCATTTTCCCACCCGGGGCCACCCACCAGTTTCTTCGTGGCTTTTGAAGCAACAATACTTTATCGTCTTTCATTAATACACAATTTGTGACCCTTTGCATGTTTTCCACCTCATCATATGTATACTGACATTTTCTTTTATTATACTACGAAACAAACTTCTCTCACAACGGAGATGAACTAACTATTACTAAATTTTCTGAAAATAAACGCTTGCTGTTATATACGTAAATTCAATCTGTTATAGTCAAAAAAAAGAGGCATAGGAACACGTCCTATGCCCGACATACATATATTTTATAAAAGGGGGTCAATTACTATCTATATAGTACCCCATCAATGTTTCACAGGTGTTACAGAACAGTTAAAACCGAATTACGTTTTGTAAACGATTGATTTCAGCCTTATTGCTGAATAGCTTTTAACTTTTCTTTTAACTCTTCTACATAGTGCTGAGCCGCTTGAGCAGCAATGCTGCCATCACCTGTAGCTGTTACAATTTGACGAAGAGCCTTTTCACGAACGTCTCCAGCTGCGAACACACCTGGTACTTTTGTTTCCATTTGCTCGTTCGTTTCAATATATCCTTCTTTATTCGTGATGTTTAGGCTTTCGAATGGTTTTGTTAGTGGAACCATTCCAACATAAATGAATACGCCGTCCGCACCAAACTCGCGCTCTTCACCTGTTTTTGTGTCTACTAACGTTACGCTGCCTACTTTACCGTCTTTTTCATTTACTTCTTTGACTGTTGTATTCCAAATAAAATCAACTTTTTCGTTGTCAAATGCACGCTGCTGTAGGATTTTCTGCGCGCGAAGCTCATCGCGTCGGTGAATAATTGTTACTTTTGTTGCGAAGCGTGTTAAATATACGCCTTCCTCAACCGCAGAGTCTCCACCGCCTACAACGACTAGCTCTTTACCTTTAAAGAATGCACCGTCACATACAGCACAATAAGATACGCCGCGGCCGCCTAGTTCTTTTTCTCCTGGCGCACCTAATTTTTTATATTCAGCACCAGTAGCAACGATTACTGAACGTGTTTTATATTCTTTGCTGCCTGCACGAACTGTCTTGTATTCTTCTCCGTCGATGATTTCTTTAATATCACCGTACGCATATTCCGCACCGAATTTTTTTGCATGCTCAAACATTTTGTTAGAAAGGTCAGGACCAAGGATATGATCATAACCTGGATAGTTTTCTACATCTTCCGTATTAGCCATTTGACCGCCTGGAATTCCGCGTTCAATCATTAGTGTTGATAAATCTGCACGAGATGTATATACAGCAGCAGTCATACCTGCTGGACCTGCCCCAATAATAATGACATCATAAATTTTTTCTTCTGTCATTTCTTTACACTCCTTTTAGGAAATTCCTTCGTAGTTGATTCCAAATTTATGGATAATTATTTCGTTACCACTATCCTAATATGTTCTTCCTATTATCGTCTATTTTTTTGCTCAATTTAATAACGTATTCACAATTTTACTGTACTTTCTAACTGTTGCAGCCGAAATGGAATATTGTTTTGCCGCATCGGCTTGAGTAGTAGACTGGTTTTGTTCTTTCGCCCATATATATGTGACGGCTGCAGCCCATGCATTTACGTTCACATGCTGAAAATCATAGGATTGTTTATATACCTGTACATATACATAAAACCAAAAGCTTAAAAGATCCTGGGTATCACTTTCAGTCTGCGATTCCATCTCCAGTTCAATAACATCTGCCACCTCAAAAATCACATGTTGTTTATCCTGCCATACATACGTATATACTTCATCCAAAAGTGTACTCATATGTATGGACGATTTGATTTCTTCTAAAAGAAGCAGACGCTGCTGTTCAGGAAGCTTTTTTGCCATATACAAGCTGTAAAGCTGATCGTGAACATTGTTTGTTGCACACTTCTTTTTCGCTGTAACATCCACTTTCGATTGAAAAACCTTCGCAGCTTTTTGACTGATGCGCCAAGGCTCCTCTCCTTCTTTATCAGGAACGTCTTCCAATGCCAGCTTCCACATTTCTTTAGCGAAGGCTTCATGTCCAGTATAGTAAGAGGCGTATGAAAGCCAATAATGAAATGAGTTGTCTCCTTGAAAACCTTGTGTATAAAGCTTTTTTAACCATCTGTATGATAGTTTGTATTGACCAATCAACGCAAATGTTGCTCCAAGCTTATAGCGGTGTTCAAATGACATCGGATAAACGCGGCTAAGCCCGTCTGTAAGCTCCTCAACTTCTTTATGCTTATGGCAATAATAATAGAAAATCAGCTGATTGCATAACGCATGAAGATTTCCAGGGTTTTTCTCCAATACTTCATTCAGCAAATCCATTGCCTCATCAATTTTATTTAAATAAAAATAAGCTAACGCTAAATTATTATATGCAGACCAGAATTCTGGATACTCATCAATTATTTCAGTTAACAAATCCACTGCTTCTTCAAAATTCGTTGCTTCAAGCAGTCGTTTTGCTTGTTCTTGTTTTATAATCAGCATGTCGCCTAGCTGATTTTTAGGCTCTTCATCTTCTTCATCCACATCAATTGATAGTAAATCTAACAGATCTGTAGCCGATCGAAAGAGGTCACCATTTGGAAAATGCTCAATGTAATACATCGCGTATTTTTTTGATTCTTCAAACAGTCCAAGATGCGCATAGCTGTTGGCTATATAGTAGTAACAGCTTCCTAATGTATCGTCCATATGATGAATCACATGGAGAAAAAGCTCGTTGGCATCTTGATAATCTCCCTGCTCCGTTAAAGCTACTCCAACGTTTGTAAGAAGCTGTGGATTACGGGCATTTTCTTTGTTTGCACGCGTTAAATACTTGAGCGCTTTATCTGACTCCTCTTCTTCAAACGCCTGCAGCGCTTTTTCGAAATAGAAGTCACCCGTTTGCGAAAATGGAATTACTTGTGCCATTTTTTGAATTACTTTTGAGTGTTTTTCCATTAAGCCCTCCAAATAAGTTGATAATTTCGACGTTCGTAGTATATCACATTTGCCAAGAAGTTTAATACCTCTATTCAAAAAAGGAGCCTGCAAGCAGTCGTTTCTTGACGCAAATAAGAGAAGGTTTTGCCTCTTTTATCTAAAATGAGACAACTCCTTCTCTCCTTTCACTATGTAGCTATTAGCTAGAGTGACGTTCCTTTAATACTGATAGGACATCGTCCAAAGGCAGCTTTTGCTCACGAAGTAAAACAAGTACGTGGTACAGTAAATCCGCAACTTCCCACTTCAGCTCATCATGGTCACGATTTTTTGCTGCAATAATCACTTCACCTGCTTCTTCTCCTACTTTTTTGAGGATTTTATCTACGCCTTTATCGAATAAGTACGTCGTATAAGCTCCTTCTGGCATTTCAGCTTCACGCTTAGCAATCACTTCTTCTAGCTCATTAATAATAGCAAACCGATTATCATTTTGTTTATTTTCGCCAAGAATTGTTTCATTAAAACAGCTGTAAGCCCCCGTATGACAAGCAGGACCTTGAGGCTCCACTTTTACAACAAGAGAATCAGCATCACAGTCATATGCCATGCTCACAATTTTTTGTGTGTTCCCAGAGGTTGCGCCCTTGTGCCATAACTCTTGTCGAGAACGGCTGTAAAACCATGTTTCACATGTATCAATTGATTTTTGAAGTGATTCTTCGTTCATATAAGCCAATGTTAAAACTTCTTTGCTCACAGCATCTTGTACAATAGCTGGCACAAGTCCATCACTGTTGAATTTAATGTTTTCAATCGTCATCGAATGCTCACTCCTTGTTGTTTTGCATAGCTTTTAATTTCTTTTACAGATGTTTCTTTATAGTGAAAGATCGAAGCCGCCAAAGCCGCGTCAGCTTCTCCTTTTTCAAACGCATCGACAAAATCTTGACCATTTCCTGCGCCGCCAGAAGCAATAACAGGAACGCTCACCGCTTGGCTGACTGCTTTGGTTAACGCTAAATCAAACCCTGACTTTTCGCCGTCTTTATCCATGCTCGTTAACAAGATCTCACCCGCACCGCGCTTCACTGCTTCTCTTGCCCAGTCGATTACTTCCCAGTCCGTTGCATTGCGGCCTCCGTGTGTATAGACTCGCCATGATTGTAAGCTTTCATCGTACTTAGCATCGATTGCTACCACAATACACTGAGCTCCAAAAAAGTCGGACCCTTCTGTAATCAGTGCTGGATTGAGTACGGCCGCTGTATTTAATGACACTTTGTCTGCACCAGCACGAAGCATTCTCTTCATATCTTCTAATGCATTAATTCCTCCGCCCACCGTAAAAGGAATCGCTAGCTGAGATGCTACTTCTTCTACAACATGTACCATTGTTTTGCGTCCTTCATGAGAAGCAGAAATATCTAAAAAGACTAATTCGTCTGCGCCTTCTTCATCATAAAATTTCGCCAACTCTACAGGATCTCCTGCATCTCGAAGTTCCACAAACTGAACTCCTTTTACCACACGGCCGTCCTTTACATCTAAACAAGGAATGATTCGTTTTGTAATCATTACGCTTTCACCTCTTGAAGTGCTTCAGCTACTGTAAACTTATTTGTATAAAGTGCTTTCCCTACAATCGCACCAATAACGCCGTCAGCTTCATATTTCTTTAGTGCATCTAGATCAGCAAGCTTACTAACTCCCCCTGATGCAATCACACCTTTTCCAGTAGCCTTAGCCATTTCAACAATTCCTTCCACATTAGGACCAGACAGCATACCATCTGTAGAAATATCCGTGAAAATAAATGTTTCCGCACCAGCATTAGCCAATTCTTTTCCTAGTTCTGTCGCTTTGATTGTAGATGTTTCCACCCAGCCTTCCGTCGCAACATAGCCATCACGTGCATCAATACCAATAGCAATACGCGCACCATATTCCTTCAACATTTTTTTTACAAATTCAGGATTTGAAATAGCTGCACTTCCTAAAATGACGCGGTCAATTCCGTTTTCTAAATAGTAAGCAACGTCAGCTTCTGAGCGAATGCCTCCTCCAATTTGCACACGTACATTTAATTTCTTTTTCACGCCTAGCACAAATTCATCATTCACGCGCTTAGCCGCTTTTGCGCCGTCTAAATCAACCATGTGAATCCACTGAGCGCCTTCACTTGCGAATTGTGTGGCCATATCTACCGGAGAGTCTCCGTACACCGTTTCTTTTGTGTAATCTCCTTGAAGCAAACGGACGCACTTCCCTCCGCGCATATCAATGGCTGGATATATTTCAAATTTGCTCATACGATGGGCTCCTTTTCTCTACGAAGTTTGCATAATTTTGAAGCATTTGCATTCCGATTGCACTGCTTTTTTCAGGGTGGAATTGAGTGCCAAATACGTGTTCTTTTCCAACAACTGCTGGAACTTCAACATCATAAGGACTTGTTGCTAAAAGCACGTCTTGGTCGTTTGTTTTTACGTAATAAGAGTGAACAAAGTACACGTGACCTGCACTGATTCCATCAAGCAGAGCGGACTGCTGATGAAAATCTAAAGAGTTCCAGCCCATATGCGGAACTTTATATGTCTGTCCTTCGGCAGTAATGCCGGGAATACGCTCGACTCTCCCTTTTAACAGTTCCAGCCCTTTTGTTACACCGTTCTCATCGCTTTCTTCAAATAAAAGCTGCATACCTAAACAAATTCCAAGCAAAGGCATTCCTTTTTCTACTTCTTCTTTAATAAAGTCCGTCAGCTTTGTTTGATTCAGCTGTTCCATCGCATCTTTGAATGCTCCAACTCCAGGAAGAATCAGCCCTTTTGCCTTTCTTAGTTCTGCAGGATCTGCGGAGATGATATAGTCATAGTTTAATCGTTCAAGAGCTTTACTTACGCTGTATAAGTTTCCCATCCCATAGTCAATAATGCCAATCATTTACAACATCCCTTTCGTCGAAGGCACACCTTTGACACGCGGATCAATCGTTGTCGCTTCGTCCAAAGCACGTGCTAATGCCTTAAATACCGCTTCAATAATGTGGTGCGTATTTTTACCGTAGTGTACGATTACATGTACATTCATGCGAGATTCTAATGCAAATTTCCATAAAAATTCATATACAAGCTCTGTATCAAATGTACCGACGCGCGAAGCGGGAATGTCACCTTTAAATTCAAAATGAGGACGATTGCTTAAATCTACTACGACTTGGGCTAACGCGTCATCCATTGGTACAAACGCATTTCCATAGCGTTTAATTCCTTTTTTATCACCGAGCGCTTCTTTGAACGTTTGACCAAGGCAAATACCGATATCTTCCGTTGTATGGTGATCATCAATCTCCGTGTCTCCATCTGCTTTTACATCAAGGTTAAACTGTCCGTGTTTTGTAAATAAATCGAGCATATGATTTAAAAAAGGAACGCCTGTATCAATGTTCGCTTTTCCTTCTCCATCGATTCCAATCGCTAATGCAATATCCGTTTCGTTTGTTGTACGTTTAATACTTGACTCTCTCATTGTGAAACTCCTTTCAACTGTGCATGTAATAAGTAAAGAAAAGAACATTTCTACTCTTTTTTTTAATCTCCGCCTTATTTTTTAAAGCGTTCTTCAACCGCCCTTGCATGAGCTTCTAGCCCTTCTAAACGAGCAAACGCTGCGATTTTTGAGACATTTTTCTGCAGGGCTTGTTGGCTGTATGAAATAATACTAGACTTCTTCACAAATGAATCAACTGATAAAGGACTTGAGAATTTTGCTGTCCCATTGGTTGGAAGAACATGGTTTGGTCCAGCGAAATAATCGCCAACAGGTTCTGAACTGTATCTTCCTAGAAAAATAGCACCGGCATGACGAATGGAACCTAAAAGTTCAAGCGGACTTTCAGTCATAATTTCTAAATGCTCAGGGGCTAATTGATTCACAGCTTCAACCGCTTCTTCTAATGACCCGGTCACATAAATAGCGCCATGGTTATCAATAGAAGGTTTGGCAATTTCTTTACGTGGTAAAGATTCTACTTGCCTTTCCACTTCTTCTTTAACAGCTTCGGCTAACTTCATAGAAGGCGTAACTAAAATACTTGAAGCTAATTTGTCATGTTCTGCTTGAGACAATAAATCAGCGGCCACTTCGTTCGGCTTAGCCGTATCGTCTGCTAGTACGACAATTTCACTAGGTCCAGCAATTGAGTCAATGTCTACTAAGCCATATACTTCTCTCTTCGCCAATGCAACAAAGATATTACCAGGCCCTACAATTTTATCGACGGGTTGAATTGTTTCTGTTCCATAGGCAAGTGCTCCTACTGCCTGAGCTCCCCCTACTTTATAAATCTCTTCGACCCCAAGCTCACTCGCTGCTACAACTACTCCAGCAGGAAGCGCGCCGTCTTTTCCTGGAGGTGAAACCATCACGATACGTTTTACACCTGCCACTTGAGCAGGAATGACATTCATTAAAAC
The DNA here is from genome assembly GCF_047872835.1 of Priestia sp. RMT2NF4. Taxonomy (NCBI): domain Bacteria; kingdom Bacillati; phylum Bacillota; class Bacilli; order Caryophanales; family Bacillaceae; genus Priestia; species Priestia sp. RMT2NF4. Next base: position 239,927 of record NZ_JBLQZO010000005.1, on the reverse strand, counting down.
GGAAGAAGGATACGCTGCAAGACCTCCCGGTACATAAACACCTACTGCATCTAAAGGCGTTACTTTCTGCCCTAAAATGGTGCCGTCTTCTTTTGTTGTCATCCAAGACTGCTCGACCATTCTTTCGTGGTAATCACGAATGTTGTCAGCAGCTTCACGAATGATTGACAGCATATCTGCATCAACCAGCTCATAAGCACGCTTCTTTTCTTGTTCTGTCACAAGCAAAGAAGAAAGCTCAACGCCGTCAAATTGGGCTGTATATCTTTTTAAAGCTTCGTCTTTTTGCTCTTGCACTTGCTTTAAAATATTTACGACAATTTCTCTTTGGGCACTCGTCCCTTGATCAATCGTACGCTTTAAGCTCACTTGTTCTGTTACACGTGTAATTTTCAATGTATGTCACCTCTTTTATACAGGTTGAACCACTTGGGCTAAACGATTCACTAAATCATCAATTCGTTCGTCTTTTAAACGATAGCTTACAGGGTTCACAATCAAACGCGATGTAATATCTTCAATGTGCTCCAATTCAACAAGTCCGTTCTCTTTTAGTGTTTGTCCTGTTGATACAATATCAACAATCCGATCAGCAAGGCCGATTAAAGGCGCTAATTCAATCGAACCATTCAATTTAATAATCTCTACTTGCTCTCCTTGCTCCCTGAAATAAGTAGATGCTACATTTGGATATTTGGTTGCCACTTTTTGAGCAATTTCTGATTTTTTAGCATTAGGCAAGCCGGCAACGGCCAGATGACATTTACTAATATTTAAATCCAACAGCTCATAGACATCTCGTTCTTCTTCTAACATTACGTCTTTGCCTGCAATACCAAGATCCGCTACTCCGTATTCTACATAAGTAGTAACGTCCATTGGTTTCGCTAAAATAAAGCGCATGTTCTCTTCAGGAATGTCTACAATCAGCTTGCGCGAATCGTCAAATTCTGGCGGCAATTGAAAGTCTGCTTGACGCAAAAGTTCAGCTGCTTCTTCAAAAATACGTCCTTTTGGCATTGCAATTGTTAATAGTTCACTCATTATTGTCCCCCCTTGCCTCGTTTTCCAATTAGAAACGTGACTTCTTCAAACTGTGCAGTAAATACATCAACATCATCAACGCCCGCAATTTCCTGAGTCACTACCCGGTATCCTTGCTTGCGCTGTTCAGCAGCTAAAGCTAATGCCTCATCTAAACGCTCTTGACTATATAATATGCCGTATACTACTGAAGGCTCATATACTTCTTCGCCCAGCGCTTCAATTAAGCGGTCGAGCTGAATTCCAAATCCTGTAGCTGGTGTTTTAGACGCGAATTTTTCAAGAAGCTGGTCATAACGTCCTCCATTACCGATATGGAAACCAACGTTTTCAGCAAAAACTTCAAATAAAATACCTGTGTAATAGCTCATATGACTGACTAAGTTAAAATCAATTTTAATTTCATCCGTTACACCGTACGCATCAAGCATATTCCATAGCTTTTTCAAATCACCGGCTGCTTTTTGCCCAGCTTCGTTTTCAACGAGTTCAACCGCTTCTTCAATCTTCTTTTCATCTCCACGCAGGTTAAGCAGCTGAAGGAGACGCTGTTTATCGATAGAAGATAGATTCAAATCTTTTACATGATTACGATAACCCACGTAATTTTTCTCATATAAAAAGCGGCGAAGCACGTTAGCACGTTCTTCATTTCCGACAATCTCTAAAAAAAGCGAATTAACGAACCCGATGTGGCCAATTGCGACTTTAAATGATTTAAGTCCCGCTCTTTTTAATGCGCCGATCATGAGAGCAATGACTTCAGCATCGCTGCTCATCGTAGCGTCTCCAATTAGCTCAACGCCTATTTGTTCAAACTCCGCCGGGCGGCCACCCTCACGCTGCTGAGCTCGGAATACATTTGCTTCATAAGCTAAGCGCAAAGGAGAATTATTTAAAAGTTTTGAAGCGGCCACACGTGCAAATGGCGTTGTTACATCCGGTCGCAGCACAAGCGTATGCCCTTCTTTATCTAAAAGTTTAAACAATTGTTGATCTAAAATAGCTGATGCGCTTCCTACCGTCTCGTAGTATTCCACAGTAGGTGTTGCCATATATTGATAGCCCCAGCTGCTGATTTCATCTGCCAGCTGACTGCGAACTTGTTTTTTTCTTTCAAAAAGAGCTGGCAGGGTATCTCTCATTCCAAGGGGTTTTTCAAACATAAATAACTTTGACATTCTGACACGTCCTTTAAGCTTGATTTTATCTATTAAGGAACCATTGATAGGTTGATTTTACTTTATCGCGCTAATGTATTAGCGAAATAACAAATTAAAGTTATTGATAGTTTACACCCGATAAAGTCAGCCGTCAACCGCCAGCTGTTCAAATTTACAAAAAAAACCACAGCTTAGTTCTTGCTAAGTTGTGGCTTTAGGTTCTGCTTCCCTGCGCTTTTCCATTTCTTCTTTTGTATAGATGACACGCATAGGGTTACCTCCAACAAAGAAACCGGGTGCTACATCTTTATGAACCACCGTTCCAGCCGCTACAACCGCTTCGTTGCCGATTGTTACACCTGGAAGGATGGTGCTATTTGCTCCAATCATCACTTCATCCCCAATGATGACATCTCCAAGACGATATTCCGTTATCAGATATTCATGAGCGAGAATAGTGGTATTGTATCCAATGACCGTATTGCGTCCTACTTGTATTTTTTCAGGAAACATAATATCAAGCATCACCATAAGGGCAAAGGATGTTTGAGGTCCTACTTTCATCCCTAAGCACGCTTTATACAGCCAGTTTTTCATCGAAAGAAAAGGCGTATAACGAGCGCATTGAATGATGAGGAAGTTGCGCACTACTTTCCAAAAAGGCACGGTCTTATAGACATGCCAAAGGGAGTTAGCTCCTTTAACCGGATAGCGCGTTGTTTTTCTCACTGACGTTCTCCTTTTAATATATCAATTAAATCCGTCATATTTTCTAAAATAATATCAGGGTTATAAGAAGCGATATGATCTCTTCCTTTTGCACTCCAAGCAACTCCAGCTGTTTTCGTGTAAGCTCTTTGGCCGGAAACGATATCGTGATGGTTATCTCCTACCATCAGCGCTTCTTCAGGTTTAGCATCAAGCAGATTCAGCGCTTTTTCGACCGGCTCAGGATGCGGCTTTGCATTTGTTACGTCTTCAATTGCGACAATCGTATCAAAGAACTGATCTAACTTTGTTAACTTAAGCCCCATCATGACCGTATTTCTTTGCTTAGTTGTGACAATACCTAATTTATAATTCTGCTCGTGCAGCCATTTAACTGTTTCAAGTACGCCTTCAAATTCTTTCACAAGCAAATCATGATTGGCTAGATTATGCGTGCGATACATCTCAATCATTTCGTTTACTTTCGTTTTATCCATTTCTACAAACGTGTCGTATAAAGGCGGACCCATGAACTGTAAAATATCTTCACGAGTGTATTGTTCAGGATAATAGTGATTAAGCGTATGAGTAAACGAAGCAATAATTAATTCATTTGTATCAATTAACGTACCGTCTAAATCAAACAAAACCGTATTAATCGTCATTATTCATTTCCTTCCCTTGCGTCAAATCAAGTTTGTCTAAACCTTGTAGCTTTTCTTCATTTACGCCTTAGATTGTGCTTCTTCATTCTCTAAGTATTTCTGTTTACTCATTCCCGTCACGCGGCGGATAATAATTAAAATAATGGCTATGACAATCAGTGCAAGTGAAACAACTTGAGCGATTCTGAGTGTATGCGTCAGCATTAAACTATCCGTGCGAAGCCCTTCTACAAAGAAGCGTCCAACTGAGTACCAGATTAAATAAGATAAGAAAATTTCTCCTTTTCGCAGACTGGTGCGGCGAAGTACCATCAACAGGATAAATCCGGCAAAATCCCATAATGATTCGTATAAAAACGTAGGGTGATAATATGTACCATTAATATACATTTGGTTAATAATAAAATTTGGAAGGTGCAACCCTTCTAAAAAAGCACGGGTAACCGGCCCCCCATGTGCCTCTTGATTCATAAAGTTGCCCCAGCGCCCAATGGCTTGGCCAAGGATTAAACTAGGCGCAGCAATATCAGCCAACTTCCAAAATGAAATCTTTTTTACTTTCGAATACACAATGGCAGTTAATACGCCTCCGATTAAGCCACCATGAATGGCGATCCCGCCTTGCCAAATCTGAGGTATTTCGTTCAAATGCTTTGAATAGTATCCCCATTCAAAGGATACATAATAAATTCGTGCACAAATAATAGCTATTGGCACAGCAAATAGAATAAGATCAACAAATGTATCTTTTGATAAGCCTCTTCTTACGCTTTCTCTTGTCGCAATATAAAGACCCAACAGAACACCTGCACCGATAATGACACCATACCAGTAGACCGTTAGAGGGCCAATTTCAAGGAAAACGCGATCTAACGGCTGAATAGTTGCTTCCACAAGTTAACACCCTTTCTTATAAATCTTCACGGTCTCCTTCTTCAATTACATCTGTTAGACGTGCAGAAAATTGTTCTGCTGCGTTAATACCCATACGCTTTAAGCGGAAGTTCATTGCTGCCACTTCAATGATAACAGCTAAGTTTCGTCCCGGACGTACTGGCAATGTAATTTTTGTAACGTCTGTATCAATAATTTTCATTTTATCTTCTTCTAAACCAAGGCGATCATAATGTTTCTGCTGATCCCATGTCTCTAACTGAATAACAAGTGAAATTCGCTTATAGCTTCGTACAGCTCCTGCGCCGAATAGCGTCATCACATTGATGATCCCTAGTCCTCGAATTTCAAGCAAATGCTCGATTAAACCAGGCGCATTTCCTACAAGGGTGTCTTGATCTTCTTGACGGATTTCCACACAGTCATCGGCTACTAGACGATGCCCCCTCTTAACAAGCTCTAGAGCTGTTTCACTTTTACCAACGCCGCTTTTTCCCATGATTAATACACCAATTCCGTATATATCAACTAATACGCCGTGCAGGGCAGTCGTAGGTGCTAGCCTGCTTTCAAGAAAATTCGTTAAATGGCTGGAAAGTCGCGTTGTTTTAAAGCTTGAACGCAGCACGGGAACTGATTCACGCTCTGAAGCTTCGATAAGTTCTTTCGGTACATCCATTTCGCGGGAAACAATGATAGCCGGCGTGATATCTGTACACATTTTTTCCATTCGAACTTTTTTTTGTTCCTCATCTAACTGTTTAAAAAATGATAGTTCTGTTTTACCTAACAGCTGGATACGTTCTGCTGGGTAGTATGTAAAATAACCTGCCATTTCAATACCTGGACGTGAAATATCACTCGTTGAAATAGGGCGGTCGATTCCTTCTTCTCCGCTAATAAGCTCTAATTTAAATTTCTCAATGATGTCTTTTGTACGTACTTTAACCACCGTGCATCCTCCTTTTATAAACAGTCATATACCTGTTCATGTCTACAGTATATCCAACTCTCGCTTTTATGTCGCGTTTGGTTCTACTAGCCACTTTATTTTATCATTAATACAGAAAGAAAAGAAAAAAAAGATGGCATAGGCTGCATCACCTTACCATCTTTTTTAGAAAATTAAATATTGCAAGAAAGTTATCTTCTATTTTGAAGCGGTTCAACAATCACTCGTTGAATAAGCGCATTTAGAAGCGACATAATTACCGAGGCTAAAAGCGCTGTACCAAACCCGTCAATATTAAAAGAATCTCCCATAACACTTTGTGTAATCATCAGCGTAATGGCATTAATGACGAATAAGAATAGGCCAAGCGTAAGAAATGTCACCGGCAGGGTAAGTAAAATTAAAATCGGCTTAACAAACACATTCAAAATCGATAGAATTAAGCTCGCGATAATAGCTGCACTGACCGATTCCAAGTGAAAGGTGTCAATATAACCTGCGATTACGATTAATACGAGGGCATTGATTAAAATACTAATGATTCCACGCAATAACATTTTTAGAAATCTCCTTCTTCATTTGGAACTAAAAACACAAAAATCATATATAAAATGACCGGAGTACCTACTGTAAAAAATAAACTGATGATAAACAATACGCGGAGTAGTGAAGCATCTATTCCGATATACTGAGAAATACCGCCGATAACACCCGCAAGCTTGCGATTTGTTCGCGAACGATACAACTTTCGCACGTTAATCATCTCCTTTGTTTTTTTACTAAAACAAGCATTTTCTATTTTATAACAATTGAGCCCGTTTTGGATTCAGCTAACAATTTATAGCCTTTCGGCGAAGCGACATTTGCTTTGAAACGAAGTTGTTTCATCACCGTTTCTTTTTTCTCATCTACTATTTCCATCTCAGGAAGTGTACACGTAAAATTCCCAAAGTTAGATTTCAAATCTCCATCAACGGAGAGGTGGGACGGCGTATAGAGCGTAATGCTTCCTGTAGTCGTTTTGAAAAATGCTTTTTCAATGCGCTCTCCTTTTAAATACGTATCAATATCCCCGTTAAATGTCTGAACATCAATCTTTTTTGTATCTCCATCAAATTTAACCGTTCCATTGATTGTTTCAAGCTCACATTTCGAAGCGAGTATTCGAGAAAGTTCCATATGCCCGTTTGATGTCTCCATTTCAAGAGAATGGCTATTCACATCGTAAAAGCGGATGGTGCCATTAGCTGTTTTGGCTTTCAGGTCTCGTACGCTTAGTCTTTCCCCATCGATTGAACCATTAAACATACGGAGCTTGACGCGTTCATATTCCATTTCTGGAATATAAATAATTGCTTTCACCTTCATTTGCTTTTGCTGAATTGCAAAGCGCAGTTTGCCATTTTCGATGGAAAATGCGGTATGCTGCAAGAAAGTGCGGCGCGCTTCATCCGAATTCTCTACTTTGTAGATAGCAGCTTCACACTCTATTCGTACTTCTGTACTTCCCCAAGGTCGGAGTTGAACGCTTCCATTTGCTAAATCTACGTCAATCTCTTGAATATATGCTTCTGATTGCTGAAAGATGTGCTGAACGTCAATCGAAGGACCAAAGTTAAAATCTAAATCTCCTTCTTTTACTTTTTTTACCGTTTGATCTACAAATGTAAATAATTTTTCCTTTAAAGAGCTTTGAGATGACTTAGAAGCGTACGTTTTTTTCTGTTTTCCTCCTACATAAGGGGATAGCTCAGCTTTATCAGGCGTAGCATAGTAAGAGTCATTAGCTGAGTCTTTTTCCAGTGAATTCAGCAAGGTTAAAGCCTCATCTACGCTAAGTTTCCCTTCTTCTACCATCTGTAAAATTTGTTTGCGCTTTTCACTCATACCTTCCATCTCCTCTTTACGTTTTAGTCATTTAACTTTTATCTGCTTAATATTTGTATCCCTTTTACAATATTCCATACAAACACAACAACATTAACTAAAGAAACAACAACTAAAGCTACAATTAAAAGAATAAATACCGTTCCACTAGAGCCAGTAAGAGCAGGAAGCAAGAAAAATAAGAACAAGATCGCTGTAGCGATAGGTAATAAATGTGACAAAAATGCAGTTTTTGCATGTTTCTTTACTTCTATGTTATGAACAACAAAATAAATAATAATAGGTAATAAAAATGGTGCAAAGAAAACGCTAAAATAATTTAAGGAAGATAGTATGCGATTTCCTTCCATAATAATCAGCTCCTTATATCATGTACTACGTTTTAATGAGTTAAAAAGTTTCATTCTTTATAAAAAAGACACCAATGCTGGTGTCTTTTAACGAGTTAATGCCTCTGCTTTTTCAACTTTTTTCTCCATACGCTTACGGTCACGTTCTAAAATTGGCTTCAAATAATGGCCCGTATAGGATTCTTTTACTTTCGCCACTTCTTCTGGCGTACCCGTAGCCACAATTTGTCCGCCTTTATCTCCACCTTCAGGCCCTAAATCAAGTAGATAATCAGCTGCTTTGATCACGTCTAAATTATGTTCGATCACTAGAACTGTATCTCCATTTTCAACTAAACGCTGAAGCACTTTTAATAAACGTGCGATATCATCGACATGAAGACCGGTAGTCGGTTCGTCTAAAATGTACAGCGTTCTTCCTGTTGAGCGACGGTGAAGCTCTGAAGCTAACTTTACACGCTGGGCCTCTCCACCCGATAAAGTAGTGGCCGGCTGTCCAAGCGTGATATAGCCAAGTCCTACATCGTAAATGGTCTGCAGCTTCCGCTTAATCTTTGGAATGTTTTCAAAGAAGTGAAGCGCGTCTTCAACTGTCATATCCAACACATCTGAAATGTTTTGATCTTTGTATTTTACTTCTAAAGTTTCCCGGTTATATCGTTTGCCGTGGCAGACTTCGCAAGGAACGTATACATCTGGCAGGAAATGCATTTCGATTTTAATAATACCGTCTCCTCGACAAGCTTCACAGCGGCCGCCTTTCACGTTAAAGCTAAAGCGGCCTTTTTTATATCCGCGCACTTTTGCTTCGTTTGTTTGGGCAAATACATCTCGAATGTCATCAAATACACCTGTATAGGTTGCAGGGTTTGAACGAGGCGTACGGCCTATGGGAGACTGATCAATATCAATGACTTTATCTAAATGTTCAATGCCTTTGATTTCTTTATGTTCTCCTGCTTTGCTTTTTGCTTTATGCAGCTTTTGCGCCAATGATTTGTGAAGGATATCATTTACAAGCGTACTCTTACCTGATCCAGATACACCTGTAACAGCTGTGAATACACCTAACGGAAGCTTTGCTTTTACATTTTTTAAATTGTTTTCTTTTGCTCCTATAATTTCAATCATCCGATCTTTATCTATTGAACGTCTTTCGGCTGGAAGTGGAATAAACTTCTCTCCTGATAGATATTGACCCGTTAAGGAATTTTCATCATCCATCACTTCCTGAGGCGTGCCTTGAGAAACAACGGCACCCCCGTGTACGCCGGCTCCTGGTCCGATATCAATTAAATAATCAGCTGCCATCATCGTATCTTCATCATGCTCTACAACAATCAACGTATTTCCAATATCGCGCATGTCTTGCATTGTGCGAATTAAGCGATCGTTGTCACGTTGATGAAGACCGATAGAAGGTTCATCTAAAATATAAAGAACCCCCGTCAAACGAGAACCGATTTGAGTAGCCAAGCGAATGCGCTGCGCTTCCCCTCCTGAAAGAGTTCCAGCAGAGCGGTTCAATGTTAAGTAATCAAGTCCCACGTTAATGAGAAAGCTTAGACGCTCACGAATTTCACGCAGTATCATATCCGCAATCTTCATGTCTTTTTCAGATAAACTGAGACTTTCAAAAAAGTCATATGCTTCTTTTACTGAAAAGCGTGTTGTATCTCCTATATGCTTTTCGTCAATAAGCACCGCTAAGCTTTCGCGTTTTAAACGATTTCCTTTACATTTTGGACAAGCTTGCTGAGCCATGTATTTTTCCATTTGCTCACGGATATAATCAGAACTTGTTTCATGATAACGGCGTTCTACGTTCCGAAGCACACCTTCAAATTCGATATGATTTTCTCTTACTTGGCCAAAATCATTTTCATAGCGAAAGTAAATTTTTTCTTTACCGCTGCCATATAATACTTTATCAAATAAATGTTCCGGGATATCTCGAACCGGCACATCCATGTCGATGCCGTAATGTGTACATACGGCTTCAAGCAGCTGCGGATAGTATTGAGAACTTGTTGGCTCCCAAGGTGCAATTGCGTGCTGATGAAGTGTTAAGTCATAGTTAGGAATCACTAAATCTTTATCCACTTCCAATTTCGTTCCTAACCCGTCACACGTTGGACACGCCCCGTACGGACTATTAAATGAAAACATGCGGGGCTCAAGTTCTCCAATGGAGAAGCCACATTTTGGACAAGCATGATGCTCGCTAAAAAGTAATTCTTCCTCACCTATTACATCAATAATTACTTTCCCATCTCCAAGGCGAAGAGCTGATTCCAAAGAGTCCGACAAACGAGCGGCTACACCTTCTTTGACAACAACGCGATCAATCACTACTTCAATGGAGTGCTTTTTGTTTTTTTCCAGTTCAATTTCTTCTGTTATTTCACGCATTTCTCCGTCTACTCGAATGCGAACGTACCCTTCCTTTTTAATATCTTCTAATACTTTTACATGGGTGCCTTTTCGGCCAGATACCACAGGGGCCAGTACTTGAAGTTTTGTACGTTCAGGGTACTCTAAAATTCTATCTACCATTTGCTCAATCGTTTGAGACGTAATTTCAATTCCATGATTAGGACAAATCGGCTTTCCTACACGAGCAAACAAAAGGCGCAAATAGTCATAGATTTCGGTCACAGTTCCGACGGTTGAACGAGGGTTTCGGCTCGTTGTTTTTTGATCGATTGAAATAGCAGGCGACAATCCTTCGATCGAATCTACATCTGGCTTATCCATTTGACCTAAAAACTGTCTTGCATACGCCGAAAGTGACTCGACATAACGTCTTTGTCCTTCAGCATAGATTGTATCGAAAGCTAAAGAAGATTTACCAGAACCTGACAACCCTGTTAATACCACTAATTTGTCTCGCGGGATTTCAATATCGATATTTTTCAAATTGTGGGCTCGTGCACCTTTTACCACGATTTTTTCCATCGCCATGTTTTATCACCCTTCCGCTTTTAATTCTAGAATCAAGTCACGAAGCTCAGCTGCGCGTTCAAAGTTAAGCGCTTTGGCTGCTTCTTTCATTTCTTGTTCCATTTCTTCTACGAGCTTTGCTTTTTCTTTTTTATTGAGTTTATCAAATGCCGGTGCTTCTTCATACGTTTCTGTATCTTCTGCTACTACTGTTGCACGAATTGAGCCTCGAACTTCTTTTTGAATCGTTGTCGGTGTAATACCATGCTCTTCGTTGTAAGCTTCTTGAATACTTCTACGACGCTTGGTCTCATTGATAGCAATGTCCATGGAGTTTGTGATGCGATCTGCATACATAATGACATGTCCATTAGCATTTCGCGCAGCACGTCCAATGGTTTGAATAAGCGATCGTTCTGAACGCAAGAATCCTTCTTTGTCCGCATCTAATATGGTTACTAACGAAACTTCTGGAATATCTAAACCTTCACGAAGTAAGTTAATCCCTATGAGCACATCATATTTTCCAAGCCGCAGCTCTCGGATAATTTCAATACGCTCGAGCGTCTTCACCTCAGAGTGAAGATATTGAACTTTAATGCCAATTTCTTTTAAGTAGTTCGTTAAATCCTCAGACATTTTCTTTGTTAACGTCGTGACGAGCACTCGTTCATTTCGCTTAATCCGGTCGTGAATTTCTCCAATTAAATCATCAATCTGCCCTTCAATTGGTCGAACTTCAATATTTGGATCTAATAATCCCGTTGGACGGATAATTTGTTCAATCACCTCAGGCGCCTTCTCAAGTTCGTAAGGACCTGGTGTTGCTGAAACATGGACGATTTGTTTAATATGCTGTTCAAATTCATCAAATTTAAGCGGACGGTTATCTAATGCAGACGGCAAGCGGAAACCATGGTCCACCAACACTTGTTTACGCGCTTGGTCTCCATTATACATTCCTCTAACTTGAGGAATGGTAACGTGGGATTCATCCACCACAAGAAGGAAATCTTCCGGGAAGAAATCCAGCAGTGTATAAGGTGTAGAACCAGCCGGACGAAGCGTTAAATGACGAGAGTAATTCTCGATTCCTGAACAAAATCCCATTTCTCTCATCATTTCTAGGTCGTAGCGAGTGCGCTGCTCCAAGCGCTGCGCTTCTAAAAGCTTTCCTGCTTCTTTTAACTTCTCTAGCTGTTCTTCTAGTTCTTTTTCAATGTTTTGAATGGCCACACGCATTTTTTCTTCCCTCGTGACGAAGTGAGATGCCGGGAAGATAGCCACGTGTTCACGATCTCCAATAATTTCTCCTGTTAAGGCGTCGACTTCGCGAATGCGGTCAATTTCATCCCCGAAAAATTCCACGCGAATACAGTGTTCATCTCGAGACACAGGAAAAATCTCAACAACATCACCGCGAACGCGGAACGTTCCGCGCTTGAAGTCAATATCGTTTCTTTCGTACTGTACATCCACTAGCGTACGAAGCAGCTGATTGCGTTCTTTTTCCATTCCTACTCGAAGAGATACTACCATTTCTTTGTATTCTTCCGGAGACCCTAATCCATAAATACAGGATACGCTGGCAATAATAATGACATCTTTTCGTTCAAAAAGAGCAGAAGTTGCCGAGTGACGAAGTTTATCAATCTCGTCATTAATGCTTGCATCTTTTTCAATAAATGTATCTGTTTGAGGTACATAAGCTTCAGGCTGATAGTAATCATAGTAACTGACAAAGTATTCGACTGCATTATTAGGAAAAAACTCTTTAAACTCACTGTACAATTGACCAGCAAGCGTTTTGTTATGAGCCATAATTAATGTCGGCTTATTTATTTCCTTAATAACATTAGACATAGTGAAGGTTTTTCCCGTTCCTGTAGCACCTAATAATACTTGATGCTGCTTACCTTCTTTAATTCCTTTCACAATCTTTTCAATTGCCTTTGGCTGATCACCTTGCGGTTGATATGGGGATACTAATTCAAACTGATCTTTCAAATGAAGGCCTCCGTTTCTATTTTCTTGTTTTATCTATTTTTATTACGATATGTAAAAACCGAAAACACGAACTGATATTCGTATTTTATCACTTTATACTCATAAATGAAACTAATGAGTATTAATCTTATATAGTGTTTGTTTGTTTTGATTTTTTACCCTGTTACTTTATTACCCACTAAATTCTTATACTACCCTTTTCGAGGGGAATACAACTCTTTAGATGAAAGCAATAAAAGAAAGTAAGCTGCCTAATTGTTTGAAAAAGATAGGCTTTTGCGCCAATTTCTAAATTATGATACAGTATAAAAAATATGTACTGAGAGGGGTTTAGTATGGCAAGCGTTGATCAAGTTCTTATAAATAACTCCTTTATAACAGTTGAAGAATCAACTTCTTTAGCTAAAGTGAAATCTGAACTTTCCAACTATGATTTCGTTGTAGTCACAGCAAGTACCTTTTATGTAATACAAAAAGATGAACGATACCTTTTAACAGGTCATGACGAGGCATCGTCCATTAAAAAAGTAATAGCGGACACAAATTGGCCTTCATCTTCTACTTCTACGTTAGCCAATTTACAAGCCAACACAAACTGGAATAGACCAGTCCTCATTCAAGCAGAAAACCAAGAAACCACAATAGGACTTGTAACACCTTCACAGTGGATTACACATTTGCATAGCCAAAATGAGATATTAGCTTCCTATTTTGATACATTGGCAGAAACCATTAATGATGCAGTGACAGCGGTCGATCATGAAGGAAATGTAATCTTGTGGAATACTGCTGCGGAACATACGTATAAGATTCAGAGAGATAATATTATTGGTAGAAAAATCGGAGAGCATTTTAAAGATGAATCCATCATTCTACATACGATTCTAAATGAAGGGCGTCCTGTGCGCGGAACGTATCATCGTCCTAATGAACAAACTCACGTGCTCATCAATGCATCTCCTATTATAAGAAACAACCGAGTCATAGGTGGAGTCGCAACCGAACATGACATTACCAATATTGTAAGACTAAATGAAGAAATTGATGTATCTCTTCTCATTCCGAAAGATAATCCATTTTCTTCTTTTGCGGGTATCAGTCCTGAAATTAAGCAAGCCGTTGACATTGCCAAAAAAGTGGCATCTACAGATATGCCTATTTTATTAACAGGAGAACCTGGTTCTGGGAAAGAAATGCTGGCTCAGGCCATCCACTACGGGGGATCCAAACATAAAGAACCTTTTTTATCTTTAAATTGCGCCACTATTCCATCTGGACTTCTGGAAATTAAACTCTTTGGTCATCAAAAAGACGTCTTTTCAGAAGATCCAACGACCATTGCAGGAAAACTGGAGCAGGCTCATAACGGGACGTTATTTATTGAAGAAATTGATAAAATGCCTCTTGAAATTCAAGTTAAGTTTCTCCGTTACTTGGAAGAACGAGCCTTTTATCACGTTGGAGGCACGGAAGAAATTCAAGTCCAAACCCGAATTGTAGCCTCTACTACGACGCCTTTGGAAGAGTTGCTAAAAGCCGGTGAATTCCATGAAAATCTTTACTATTTGCTGACCGTCATTAATATTATCATTCCGCCGCTTCGAGACCATAAAGAAGACATTGAAGCATTAACGCAGCAATTTGTACAGGAATTTAGTAAAAAGTATAAAAAGAAGGCTCCTTTCATCAGCTCTGAAGTTCTCGAAGCCTTTATGCAATACGATTGGCCAGGAAATATTCGCGAGCTGAGAAATACGATTGAACGAATGATTTTTCTTAGTGATCAGTCGTTGATTACCCTTACGCACCTTCCTGACAATCTGAAGGATGCCAGTTCTTTCACAGAAGTTCAAAAAGAAGAAGATTCTCTCCAAGAAGCTAGGCTAATAGAAGAGACTCTTCAAAAAACCTATGGAAACAAAAGTGCAGCAGCAGATCTGCTTGGCATTTCGCGCGGCACCCTTTATAACAAAATCAAAGAATACGGATTAAACTAATTAAAAAATTCGACACGAAGCTCAGGATACTTGTGTCGAATTTTTTATGTTTCTTGGACTGAACTTATTTGGAGAAATTTTTTAATACGAACCATACGTTGGCGGGGCGTTCGGCTAGGCGTCTCATGAAATACCCAAACCAATCAATTCCGTAAGGAACATAAACCCTGACTTTATATCCTTCTTTGACCAGACGATCCTGTAGCTCTACGCAAATTCCATAAAGCATTTGGAACTCAAACTGATCATTTGAAATGCCGTTTTCTCTTACTAATCGTTTTGTATACTGAATCATTTCCTCATCATGACTTGCTACAGCTGTATAGTGTCCATTTAATAAATGCATTTTAATGATTTTTTTATAGTTTTCATCTACGTCTTTCTTTTCCGGAAACGATACTTCTGGCGATTCTTTGTAAGCTCCTTTTACCAGACGTAAATTGGCTTGATATTGATGTAAGTCATTCATATCTTGTTCTGTACGATAAAGATACGCTTGAATCACAATTCCAATATTATCAAATTCTTTGCGTAATTCTTTATACATATCAAGGGAGATTTGGCAGTGCAAGTAGTCTTCCATATCAATTCGAACAAAAATATCATTCACTCTGGCTGTGTGTAGAATTCTGCGCATATTTTCCATACAAAGCTCTTTGCTAATATCCAATCCTAAAGAAGTCATCTTTAATGATAAATTTGATTGAACGCCCGATGCTGCAATGGCTTCTAGTGTCTGAATGCACATGGCCGTAGATAACCTAGCTTCCTCTTCTGTAAAAACAAATTCGCCTAAATGATCGAGTGTCACAACTTTCCCACCATTGTTAAGCTCCTTGGATGTTTGAATTGCTGATTCAATTGAGTCTCCAGCAACAAAACGAGCTGCCCCCATCCGCAATCCATACTTTTTAGCTAATTTATTCATTGAATGATTTTTGCCAAGCGACTGAAACATCGTTCTCATTAACACTTCCATCGATACTAAACCTCCTTCTATTTTTAAAAATCAAAATAAATATAATTTTCAGATTAATTTCTTTATTTTTCTATACCCCAACTACATATTTGTACACACATTTAAAATAATTTACACAAAATTGTTTAAGTTATTTTATTTACAAACATATTTGTATAATTAATTTAATTATACTTATTTATCGATGGAACCGTAACAACAGTGTTATGAGTTCTAACTCGTTTTTCGACATAAAAAAGCTCTCCACATTTCGTAGAGAGCTTTTGCGTACGTTTTGATAATAGGACGATTCACTTATCATCAAAGCAACAATCTTTATTTTCCAGCTGCTAGCATGCCTTTTGCATATATAAAACCAATGGCTGCTGAAAGTAAATCTATTAAAATAATAAGCGGATAATCTGCGTACCCTTTATATACAGAAACAGCTATCAACAAAAGCGTCAGCGCTGTGGCAACATATAGGTTATATGTTACTCTAGCAAACAGAACAAGCAATATGGCGGGTAGAAAAACTGCGGCAATCGTTTTGACTTCCACAAACATTTCTCCTTTTTATCCGTCTTTTAACCAGCTTGTGAATTACGTTTTGTATAATTGTGTACAAACAAAATACCTAGTTCATGATGTTCGTTGTCATACAATGCTCGCTGAGTAAAGCGAACTTCTCCATTTTCGTCAATAACTTCTAGCTTACAAAAAGCACGGTTATTCACTTGTAATGCTTCATAAAATTTATGGACTTCAGATATAGCGATTCCATTTACTTTAATAATCACTTCTCCTACTTTCAAACCCATTTTCTCTGCCGGAGAATGAGGGATGATTCCTAACACAACCAAACCTTGTGTACGCTTAGTAAATAGTGCGGGCGCTTTTTCATCGCTTCGACGCTGCTGCAAACGAATCCACTCTCTTCCTATGATCGCTAGAATAACAACAGCGACAGCGGCAGGAGGATAAAAAATAGCAGCAATTGTAATAATCGTTAATCCCACGCCTAATGCTAATACACGCTTACCGGTAAATTCAATAGATTTAAACGGAACCATACTTTGAATTCGCTGATAAAAACCGATAGCAAAAGGAACAAAAAACAGGCTAAATGATGTTCCGTCAATAGATAACACAGGCCACCATGGAAACACAGACGTAATGGCGCTGCCTGGAATTAAGACAAAAAGCGGAACAACCCATAATTTTTGAGAATAATGAGCCCCAATTTCCTGCCCTCTTTTACTTTTCACAATGGCTGGAGACGTACCTTTTGCTCCAAACTTCCAAATTAAATATCCTTCTGCTAATACAAGCAGCGACATTAAAATAGTAAGAGAAGGTAAATCTGCGTTATGAGCTTGCACAGACCACGTTTGAATAAATCCTTCACCGAAACCAGCTGCAGGAATAAGCAAGGTCGCAAGCACAGCCAGTCCTACCGTATAAGAAGGAGAAAGCCATTTAAACGTCCACGGGCCGCTTATGATAAAAGTTAAAACAGCTACAAGTACAATCGTTCCTATAGATACATAGACACCTAGCAACACGGTAACAACGGATAAAATCAAACCAATAATGATACCTGGAAAAAATAAATATTTTGCTTCTAAAATAAAATCAAACACGCGAACATGAAAATTCTGACGCTCTCTCTTGACGCGAGAAAGACCTACAAAAAACGAGACGAGCAGAAATAAATAAGTTAACGGGTGCAAAAATAAACGCCCGATACCTTTTAAAAGCTCTAATGCAAAATCCATTTTTTCACCACCTGTATTTTTCACATTTTTATTACAACATTTACGATTGATTGTTATGTATCATAGGCTTCTTTATTTTATCAAAATGCATCACTAACCGACAATGTTGTTTTTACTAAAAAAGTTCCGTGCTTTGGAAAAGCACGGAACTTTTTCTACTTCTTATTGACTAGCTAGCTTTAAAGCCGTTTGAAGCTGACGATCTTCATCTTTGGATTTAATTTTTTCTAATAGTTTTGTTTGTAAAAGCGCTGCTGTATCTTCATCAATTTCACCTGTAGCTTTTTGCTTATTGGCTTTTTGGAATGCAGTTACAGCTGTTTCTGTCTCTTTACTAAAATATCCGTCTGTACGTCCAGGTTCAAAGCCAAGGCCTTTTAGCATCACTTGAGCATTCTTCACTTGGTCACCTGTCATATCACGTGTTAATGGCTTTTTATCAACTTGAATTGGATTTGCATAATAGTAATCCGGCTGCTTGACTTCTACCGTTGGTTTTATACCTTTTTCGTTAATCCAGTTTCCATCAGGCGTTAGCCATTTATAGAACGTTAATTTTAAATTACTGCCGTCTTCCATTGGAACAGCTTGTTGAACCGTTCCTTTTCCATAGGATTTTTCACCGACTAGCTTGTATCCGCCTGCTTCTTTTAATGCCCCGGCAAGAATTTCAGAAGCAGATGCACTTCCTCCATCAATCAAGGCCACAATTGGATAATCCTTTTGCTTTTTCATTGAAGAAACCACTTTTTGACGTTCACCGTTACGATCTTCAATTTGAATGTATGGCTTTTTATTCGTTACTAATTTATCGAGCATTTTTTCAACACTCGTTAAATAGCCACCAGGATTTCCACGAACATCTAGAACTAAACCATCAATATGTTTATTTTCAAGTTTTTTCAACTGTTTCGTAAATTCGTCTCCCGTTGACTCAGAGAATGACGTAATTTCCATGTAACCAATTTTTTTATTGTTTACATTTTTAACAGAAGAATAGACGGTTTCAATTGGAATCTCATCTCTTACAACCTTTACTTTCATCGTTTCTTTCACGCCTGGTCTTTGAACATCTAATGTCACGGTAGAGCCTTTTTTACCGCGAATTTTTAATACCGCTTCATTCAATTCAAGACCCGCGATACTTTTACCATCGATCTTTAAAATCTGATCATTTGGTTTTAATCCTGCTTTTTCCGCAGGAGATTGTTTAAACGGAGCTACGATTGTTACTTTTCCATCTACCATGCTTACTTCAGCACCAATCCCCTCAAACGATGAATCAAGAGACTGCGTGAATTGCTGTGCCGTTTTCTTATCCATGTAAGATGAGTGAGGGTCTCCTAAGGTTTGTACCATTCCTTGGATTGCGCCATCTAATAATTTTTTGTCATCTACATCTTTGTAATATTTTGAAGATATCAGTTCGTAAGCCTGCTTGATTTTGTCTAGCTCTTCCTTTTCCACTTTACTATCATTTGAAGAAGTTGTAAGGGGGGTACTGACCGTTCCAGCATTTGCATACTGAATGCCAAAATATGTACCTGCTGCTCCAACAACTAAGGAGAGTGCCATTAATAGTGCAACGATTTTCCGATTCAAGTTCTTTCATCCTCCTCAACCTTAAGCCATCTCTTCTTATTATAATAGATACAACCAAAACTATGTAATAAAAAGGATGCATGTGTTATTTGTAGCAAAAGGCACCACACAAATCAAGTGCGATGCCTTTTTGTTAAACTATATGTTGAGCTTGTACCACGTATGCTAGGAACTTAAAATTTAATATAACGTTCAGGGTTTACAGCAGAGCTTTTGCCTTTCCAATCGCCCTTATGCAATTCAAAATGCAGGTGAGCACCAAACGAACGTCCTGTGTTCCCTATATAACCTAATTGTTGACCTTTATTGATAGATTGACCACTTGAGACGCTGTAGCTCTCTAAGTGAGCATAAACTGTAACCCACGTCTGACCTTCGACATTGTGACGAATAAATACGGCATTACCAAAAGAAGAAGAATGATATGCTCTAATTACTTTTCCGCTTGCTGCGGCTACAACTGGCACACTTTCTCCTCGCTTTCCAATATCAATACCGTAATGTCCTCTTCCAAACGTTTCTCGATATCCAAAATGAGATGTTACCGGGCCCTTTGCCGGCCTCATAAACGACCCGCTTGTAACAGGTGGTGCCTCCTCTGTTGCCCCGGCTTTTTCAATTTCTTGCTGTTGAGCTTGTGCTGCATTTTTTTGATCGGCTAAAATAGAAGCTTGCTCTTCTAATCCAACGGCTTCTTCATTAAATTCTTTTTCCTGATCTTTGAGCGTTTGCATGAGGTGATTCTTTTCATCCACTTGTTTTTGCAGCTGCGCACGAAGATTTTTAAGTTCTTCAAGCGCTTGATTTACTTCCGTTAGCTTGTTTTGAACTTTTGTTTCTTTCTCTTCTTTTGCCTTTTTATCAGCTTCATGCTGCATTAACAAATCGCGGTCAGCCCCTACAATTGTCGAAACCGCACTCACTCTGCTAATAAAGTCTCCGAAGCTTTCAGAGCCTAGCAGTACATCTATGTAATCCACAGACCCGCCGTTTTCTTGTAAAGCACGAGCACGCTTTTTTAATAGCTCATTTCGTTTTTCAATTCTTTTTTTTACAACGTTAATTTCATTTTTCAGCTTTTCGATGTCTTGCTTTGCTTTTTCTACTTCAGCTTCACGGCTGCGGATGTCTGCATTTGTCTGTCCGACTTCTGAATCCAAACGCGCAATCTCAGCTTCTTCGTTTTTTTGCTGTTCTTGAACTTCTTTTAATTTCTCTTTATTTTGATTAATATTTTGGTTCACATCGTTACTTTTTTTCTCTAAATCACTGAGTTTAGTAGTGCTGGCACTTTCTGCATAAGCAACTTTTTCATTACCTATCCAAGCTGTACCTAGTCCAACTAAAACTGCTGCTGTCATTACTAATGTCTTACGTGTCATTTGTTTCTCCCCATTTGCACATATTTCCCCGTATAAACGGGCATTAGCAAGACCCCCATTAGCACTTTTTTCTATTTTTATCTGTAATTACACAACAACCTCACATCTGATAAACATCAAATGTGAGGTTGTTATAATCTATTATGTTAAAAATCTATCTTTATTTTCGTAAGAATTTACGGATGGATAATGTACTTCCCCACATCCCAATTAGACCACCGATTACAAGTAGTAATAGCGATACTTGAAGCACGAATGGAAAAGCAGGTAAAAGTTCAAAGAATCCATCGAACTTAGGCTGAACTTCATTATATAAAACGCTGTACACACCGATAATAACAGCAATTGGCACAATAGAACCAAGCACTCCTAAAAACAGACCTTCAATAAAGAACGGCCAGCGAATAAAGGAGTTTGTGGCTCCAACTAAGCGCATAATTTCAATCTCTTCACGGCGAGCTACAATCGTAATTTTAATTGTATTTGAAATGAGGAACATCGCTGTAAATAGAAGCCCTAAAATCAGTACTACTCCGATATTACGAGCTACTTTCAGCACTTTAAATAACTTTTCAACTTGATCTTGTCCGTATTGAACTTTTGCTGCATACGGATATTTCTCAATTTGTTTAGCTACTTTTGCGACATCAGTCGGCTCTTTTGTTTTAACAACAAACACATCATTTAATGGGTTTTGCTGCTCAAACGGTTCAAAAGCTTGTCCTTCATCACCCATACTATTAATTAAATCTTTTAACTCTTTATCTTTAGAAGAAAACGTCACCGTATCAACTTGCTTAATTGCATCTAGCTTTTCTTTCATTGCTTTTCGATCATCCGCTGTCGCTGCAGCATCAACGTGAACGCGAATTTCCACATCATTTTCAATCAATTTAGCAATGTGGTTTAAATTCATCATCAACATAAAAAATACGCCTACAAGCAAGAGCGTCACGGTAACCGCGCTTGCAGATGCGAATGTCATCCAGCCGTTTCTTCCTAAACTTTTAGATCCTTCACGTAAGTGGCGACCGAATGTCCTAGCCTTCATATCCGTATTCACCTCTTACTTCATCACGCACAACATTTCCATTTTCAATCGCAATTACGCGCTTTCGAATTGTATTTACAATTTCACGGTTATGCGTTGCCATTAAAATAGTCGTACCGCGTTTATTAATCTCCTCAAAAATATCCATTATTTCCCATGAAGTCTCCGGATCAAGGTTCCCTGTCGGTTCGTCGGCGATGACAACCTTAGGACTATTCACAATTGAACGCGCAATAGACACACGCTGCTGCTCTCCTCCAGATAATTCATCAGGGAAAGAATCCATTTTACCCTTTAACTTAACAAGCTCTAGCACCTCTAGCACTCGCTTTTTAATTTCTTCGGGACTTTGCTCAATTACTTCTAGTGCAAAAGCAATGTTTTCATAGACCGTTAATTTTGGAAGCAGCTTGAAATCTTGAAAGACTACACCAATATGACGTCTAAAGATAGGAACTCTGCTATCTTTTATTTTTGCTACATTTGCACCGTTTACAATGATATTTCCTGAAGAAGGCTTTTCTTCACGATACATCATTTTAATAAAAGTGGATTTTCCTGCTCCACTTGGTCCTACGATATAAGCAAACTCACCTTGATTAATCTTGATGCTAATGCCATTGATTGCTTTTACACCGTTCGGATACGTTTTATATACATTTTGCATTTCAATCATAAGTAATCACCTAATCAAGTGTGTTATTTTAATACTATGTAAAACTTGTCAAAATACGACAAAACTCTACAATTCAAACCAAAAATTCGACTCTTCTCACGCGCTTTCTCATTATAACATCACTCTTCGTGAAAATAAGCCCCAAAAATATTACATTTTTATTTCAAATATGACATAAGTAGGATATTTTTAGCAGGGTATGAGAATTTATCCTTATTTTTAATTCTGTTGTTTTTTGCTGTTCATTTTTTTACGAATATCGTTAGACAAAGCACATTCATGTCTACTTTTTTACAAACAAGGTATGATAAATAAGAAAAACGATGAGGAGAGATAACATGATCACTATTTATGGAAGTTCACGGGAAAACGGAAATACGGAAGAATTGGCTAAAGCAGTCTTAAAAGATATCAATACTGAAGAAGTTTACTTACGTAGGCATACCATTAACCCCATTACTGATATGCGTCACGATGAACATGGATTTACCAATCAACAAGATGATTATTATGATATAGCGAAAAAGATGGCAACGCACGATACTATTTTATTTGTTACGCCTCTTTACTGGTACGGTATGAGCGGATTGATGAAGAACTTTGTGGATCGTTGGTCTGAAAGCCTTAGAGATTCGACAATCAACTTTAAAGAACAAATGAAAAATAAGCGCGTCTATGTATTAGTAGTCGGGGGCACAGGCGCATCTGTAAAGGCCCTTCCTCTTATTATGCAATTTCAATACATTGTCGATTTTATTGGTTCTTCCTTTAGCGGATACATCATTGGAGAAGCCAATGCACCTGGAGACATAGCAAAAGATGTCAAAGCTCAACAGCAAGCTATTGTCTTAAATGAACAATTAAAGCAGCTTTAACACAAAAATAAGACGGAGACCCGTCTTATTTTTTCTTTGCCAGCCAAGCCGCAACTTTTTTGGCATCTTCTTCATTAATCAGTCCTTTTGGCATACCGCCTTGACCATTGTTAATAATGTTTTCAATTTCAGCTTCTGAGTGCTTGCTGCCTACATGCTGCAAGCTTGGCCCATTTGCTCCTCCTAAATCTACACCGTGACAGCCTGTACAGTTTTTCTTCACAATATCTTCTGCACTCGCTGAAGATTCACCGGCAGATTCATTTTTGGAACTACCTCCGCCGCACGCGGACAAAACAAGCGCTAGGCCAATTGTTAACGTTAATAATACTTTTTTCAAGCCTTCTCCCCCTTGCTGTAGAGTTTTCACTCTATTATAACCTACTCAAGAATGTTTAAAACACTCTGTTTACAAGGACTTTGTTTCAATTTCATGAATTCTCTCATCGTATTTATGTATGAGGTCAAGCAATTGATTCGTTTCCTAAACGTTTTTTGTATACTACGCGTGAAATTGTCACACTGAGCTCATATAAGAGCAGAAGCGGGACAATGACTAAAATATCCGAAATAAAATCAGGAGGAGTAATAAGCACAGATATCACAATTAAAGCAAAATAAGATAACTTCCTTGCTTTAGCTAACCTCACTGGATTTAGAACCCCTAAACGCGTTAAAAATAAGACAACTAAAGGCATTTCAAATAAAAAACCAAATGGTAAACACAGATTAAGCATAAAACGGAAATAATGCTCCGCCGTAAACATGAGTGAAAACTGATCATTCGACAAACCTGTTAAAAATGCTAAAACCATTGGAAATAAAACAAAATAACCAAACCCCAAGCCACTTACAAATAAGAGAAAAAAGAATGGAATGAAGGTAATCATAATCTTATACTCTTCCTTTTTTAATCCCGGTGAAACAAACCGAAATACTTGATAAGCAGCTACTGGAAGTGTAAAAGCAAGCGCAAAAACAAATGCAATCACCATATAAATCCATACAATTTCACTTGGTCCAAGTATAGCAAGCTTGCCGTCCAAATCTTTCACTAGCCACTGATAAATATCTTGTACAAATACAAAACTGACAATAAGTAAAACTACAAATGCACAAAGTGTTTTAATAATACGAACACGCAATTCTTCAAGGTGCTCCATCAAGCTCATTTCTCCCATTGTCTATTTCTCCTTTCTGACAAGTAGAAATAGACGAGTTTCCTCGTCTATTTCCTTACTTACAATGTCGATTCATTCCTTTTTTGTTCAGAAACGGTTGCTGCCTGCTTTTCTTTAACACTTTCATCATCTGATACGAGCCCTTTTGCTGCTCCTTTAAATTCAGTTAATGTTCGCCCAAACGCCCGTCCAACTTCCGGCAGCTTAGACGGCCCAAAAATAATTAACGCAATGACCAAAATAATAACTAAACCAGGAATTCCAATATTAGAAAGCATACTTGACCTCCTTTCCCTTACTCAATTTACTGCTGTACTTTTTCTTTCTTTTTCAACTCTTGTTTTTCATGTGCTTTCCCGTGTGCCCGCATACGATCTTCCTCTACTTCCTTAGAAATCTTTAGCCCACGCGGCACGTTATTTACTTCAACTTCTGTCATACCTTTTCCATCTTTTTTATATTGAAAGGAAGCTCGAGTTGAAATTTCCGCACCAGGTTCTGTTACAAAAGGCACAACGCGATAATCAGCTTGCCATATATCAGGAGTGACCGTACACCTTACATATCCTCTGTAATCATTAAAGAATGTGAGATGTGGATTTTGACTTAAAATTTTATCCGTATCAGCTCGTTTATCTGCTCCGTTCCCTCCGGAAGTGATGGAGGTGCCAACGAACTCTGCACCAATAATTCTTGAATTAAGATTGGCAAAATCCGTGTGTAAATTAGAAGCCCAGTTAGCGTGCACATCTCCAGTTAGTACAATGACGTTGTCCAACTTTTTCTTTTCAATAAAATCAATAACACGCTGACGATTCGCCGTATACCCATCCCATGCATCCATGCTGTATGTAGGCTTAGCCGCCGTTCCAAATTTTCTGGGAGCAAAGAAAATTTGTTGAGCCAGTACGTTCCAATGACACGCTGATTTTTCAAGATTAGTAAAAAGCCATTTTTCTTGTTCAATCCCTAATAGCGTACGTTTAGGATCAAGAGATTCTGGCGTTTGCGGCTTTGTTCCGTCTCCGTTTGCTTGATCGTCTCTGTATTGACGCGTATCCAACACTTGAAAGGAAGCTAGTTTCCCATATGAAAAGTCACGATACAATCTCATATCCGTTCCGTGAGGCAAGGATGTTTGACGCAAAGGCATATGTTCGTAATAAGCTTGATAAGCTGCCGCGCGGCGTTGAATAAATGCTTCTACTGATTGTCCTTTTTCAGGAATTACATTTGCATAATTGTTTTCTACTTCATGATCATCCCACGTCACAACCCACGGAAAAGCAGCATGAGCAGACTTCAAATTGGCATCTGACCTGTACTGAGCATGCCTGTTTCGATAGTCTTGAAGCGTTTGAATTTCTGCGCTGCTGTGAGTACGAACATTTCCGCTTGCAGCCACATACTCGTTTGGTCCATATTCATAGATGTAATCGCCCAAATGAACCACAAAATCCAATCGTTCTTTAACCATATGTTCATAAGCTGTAAAGTAACCATGTTCATACTGTTGACACGAAGCGAATGCAAACGTCATGCTGGCTACTTCTGCATTTGCTGAAGGAAGTGTTTTTGTTTTTCCAACCGGGCTTAACTCATGACCGCTTTTAAATCGATAATAATAAATACGGCCTGGCTTTAATCCTTTTACATCAACGTGAACAGAGTGAGCAAGTTCAGGTCTAGCTATTTCTGTTCCTCGTTTGACAATTCGATGAAAGTCTTCATCTTCGGCAAGCTCCCATTTTACTGGAACGGGTTGATTAGGCATTCCCCCGCCATTCAATGGGTCTGGTGCTAATCTTGTCCAAAGAACAATACTATCTGCTAAAGGATCTCCCGATGCGACGCCTAAAGTGAACGGATAACTTGAAAATTTAGGCGCTGCCGCTGAAACTTCTACTGCATTTAAACCGATAGACTGAGCAATTGTTAAGCCAAGTGATACTCCTGCTACTTTTCCAGCTCCTTGTAAAAAACGCCTTCTATCAAACCCTTTACTCGAAGAAAAACTGTTCTGTTTTACTTGCTCTATTAATTCGTGTAACGATTTATTTGCCACTGCACATGCCCCTTCCTCTTGATTTAACTCAAATTATAAAAGCTGTTTGTAAAAGAGGTATAAAGGATTGTAAAGAAGCATTTACCATAAAATAGGTATTTTAAACCATTTTATTTCATTGACAAAATAAGCGAACGGACGACAGCAACCTTTAAATTTCTGTATTTTCTTAATTTTCTATCTACAAATAGTTCTTTACGCTCGTTTTTCTTCATTCAAATTTTACAAAGTCCTAACAACTAAAAAAAGGCAGCATACCGAGGTATACTGCCTTTTGATTAAATATGAGAACGTAAATACGCATCAATAAACGGATCTAGATCTCCATCCATTACACTTTGCGTGTTTCCGACTTCCGTATTTGTGCGGTGATCTTTTACTAACGAATACGGATGGAATACGTAAGAACGAATTTGACTTCCCCATCCAATATCTTTTTGTTCTCCGCGGATTTCAGCTAGCTGTTCTTGCTGCTTCTCAATTTCTAACTGATACAACTTAGATTTTAACATCTTCATTGCTTGCTCACGGTTTTTAATTTGTGAACGTTCCGTCTGACAAGATACGACTACATTAGTTGGGAGGTGAGTAATACGAACAGCTGAATCTGTTGTATTGATATGCTGACCTCCGGCACCGCTTGCACGGTACGTATCAACCTTCAAATCTTCCGTACGAATATCAATTGAAATTTCATCGTTAAATTCCGGCATTATGTCGCACGATACAAATGACGTATGGCGACGGCCTGATGAATCAAACGGAGAAATACGAACGAGACGATGAACGCCTTTTTCAGCTTTTAAATACCCGTACGCATTATGGCCTTTAATTAAAAGCGTTACACTTTTAATACCAGCTTCATCCCCAGGTAAGTAATCAAGTGTTTCTACTTTGAAACCTTTTTTCTCCGCCCAGCGCGTATACATACGTAGTAACATTGAACCCCAATCCTGTGATTCTGTTCCACCAGCACCTGGGTGCAATTCTAAAATGGCGTTATTTTTATCATACGGCTCGCTTAAAAGCAGCTGTAATTCAAAGTCGTTCATGCCTGAAATAAGCTCTTTTAGTTCACTAACTAGTTCTTCTGCTAAATCTTCATCGTATTCTTCTTTTACAAGTTCATGAGATATCTGTAAATTTTCGTATGTTTCATCTAAGTGGTTAAATTGATTTACTGCATCTTTTAAACCATTGGCTTCATTAATAACAGTCTGAGCTGCCTGCTGGTCATTCCAAAAATTTGGATCAGCCATAGTCTCATCTAATTCATCGATACGAGCTTGTTTTGTATCGAGGTCAAAGAGACCCCCTAAAGTCCGCTAATCGCTTAGCTGTTTTGTCAAGTTCTTGCTTAATTTCTACTAAATCCATGAGTTAAACACCTCTATTTTATTTTTGACGCACAGGAAGGAAATGAGAAGACTCATTTCCTTCCTGTACTAGTTCATTCTATACTAATTGACTCTTATTTTATGATTCTTTACCGCAGCAGTTTTTATACTTTTTGCCACTTCCACAGATACAAGGATCATTTCGGCCAACTTCTATCGCATTTACTTTTGGCTTCTTCTTAGCCGGCGCGTCTCCTTCTTTTGGATGAACAGCCGCCTGACCTTGCGCTACTTCTTGACGCTCAAGGTTGTTGTTAATTTCTGCTTTCATGATATACTTCGTCACTTCTTCTTCAATGGTTGCAATCATATTTTCAAACATCGCAAAACCTTCCATTTGGTATTCGCGAAGAGGATCTGTTTGGCCGTACGCACGAAGGTGGATACCTTGGCGAAGCTGATCCATCGTATCGATATGATCCATCCATTTAGAATCAACTGCTCTAAGAACAACTACTTTTTCGAATTCACGCATTTGTTCTTCAGGGAGCTGCTCTTCTTTTTCATTATAACGAGCTTTTGCATGATCTACCAGCAGTTCTACCATTTCTTCAGGCTCTTTACGGCGAAGATCTTCTTCTGTGACTTCGCCTTCCTCAAGAACATTAGCATTTACGTAATCAATAATCGCTTGTAAATTCCATTCTT
The DNA here is from genome assembly GCF_047872835.1 of Priestia sp. RMT2NF4. Taxonomy (NCBI): domain Bacteria; kingdom Bacillati; phylum Bacillota; class Bacilli; order Caryophanales; family Bacillaceae; genus Priestia; species Priestia sp. RMT2NF4. The sequence goes on along the minus strand of NZ_JBLQZO010000005.1, from coordinate 211,704 downwards.
CTTCTAATTCTTCACGCGGTGTATTTACCTCAACCACACGCTGTAGCGTTGATTCAATCATACGTTCTACAATCGCACGTAAGTTGTCTGAATCAAGCACTTCAAAGCGTTGTTTGTAAATAACTTCACGCTGCTGACGAAGAACATCATCATATTGAAGCAATTGTTTACGCGCATCAAAGTTATTACCTTCAACGCGTTTTTGAGCGGATTCAACAGCTCTCGTTACAATTTTACTTTGAATTGGCTGTGAATCATCCATACCAAGACGATCCATCATCGCCATCATATTATCAGAACCAAATCGGCGCATTAATTCATCTTCCATGGATAGATAGAATTGAGACACCCCTGGGTCCCCTTGACGTCCAGCACGTCCGCGGAGCTGATTATCAATACGGCGTGATTCATGACGCTCTGTACCAATTACAGCAAGACCTCCAGCTTCAACGACACCTTCACCTAGTTTAATATCCGTACCACGACCGGCCATATTCGTTGCGATTGTTACCGCACCTTTGTGACCCGCATTCTCGATAATATCCGCTTCACGCTCATGCTGTTTTGCATTTAAAACGTGATGGCGAATGCCTTTTTTCTTTAATAATGCTGATAAAACTTCAGATGTTTCAATCGCAACTGTACCAACAAGAACAGGCTGTCCTTTTGCGTGGCGCTCGGCAATATCTTCCACTACCGCATTAAACTTGCCTTCCATTGACTTGTAAATTAAATCCGCTTTATCATCACGTGAAATTGGCTTGTTTGTCGGAATAACGACAACGTGCATGTTGTAGATATTACGGAATTCTTCTTCTTCCGTTTTAGCTGTACCCGTCATACCTGATAATTTTTCATACATACGGAAGTAGTTTTGGAATGTAATTGTAGCTAACGTCATGCTTTCATTTTGAATCTCAACGTTCTCTTTAGCTTCGATAGCTTGATGCAAGCCGTCACTAAAACGTCTTCCTTTCATCAAACGACCAGTAAATTGGTCAACGATTACGACTTGATCTTCATCAATTACATAATCCACATCGTTTTGCATCGTTACATGTGCTTTAAGCGCTTGGTTGATGTGATGGTTTAGCGCTACGTGTGAAATATCAAATAAGTTTTCAATGCCAAATGCGCGCTCGGCTTTTGACATACCTTCTTCGGTTAGCTGAACGCTTTTTGTTTTGATATCAAAAGTAAAATCGGTTTCTTTATCAAGCGTGCGAACGAATGCATTAGCTTGAATATAAAGCGCAGTCGATTTCTGTGCGCTGCCGGATATAATAAGCGGCGTACGTGCTTCATCAATTAAGATAGAGTCAACTTCATCGATTACAGCAAAATGAAGCGGACGTTGAACCATTTGTTCTTTATAAAGCACCATGTTATCACGTAAATAGTCAAATCCTAGTTCATTATTTGTACTATACGTAATATCCGCTGCATATGCTTCTTGTTTTTCTTCACGCGTTAAATGGTTTAAGTTTAACCCTACTTTCAAGCCTAGGAATTCATATAAACGACCCATTTCACTAGCATCACGGCTCGCTAAGTATTCATTGACTGTTACTACATGTACACCTTTGCCTGTAATGGCGTTTAAGTATACAGGCATAGTAGCTGTCAACGTTTTACCTTCACCCGTTTTCATTTCCGAGATATTCCCTTCATGCAGAGAAATACCCCCCATTAGCTGAACTTTGTACGGATACATGCCTAACACACGTTTCGCTGCTTCACGTACAACCGCAAAAGCTTCATCTAATAGGTTATCGAGCGATTCACCATTTTGGTAGCGTTGTTGAAATTCAGCTGTTTTTTCACAAAGCTGATCGTCCGTTAAAGACGCTATTTCAGGACCTAACGCATCAATTTGGTCCGCCATTTTTTCTAAACGGCCGATTTGGCGCTGATTGCCGTCAAACACTTTTTTAAATAATCCAAGCATATTAAAACGCTCCTCTATTTATAATCAGTACATTTTATACTATTTTCATTCATATCTGTATCTTTCATTATAAAACATTCTGAGTAAAATTGTAACATTGCAGCTAAACAAGTAGCAACTTGTACCCTTTTTCGTCTGTCTCTTTACTAGTACTACTCTATTAAGGAGTTATTTTCTATTGTGATTTTCCCTGCCTCACTCTTACAATAAAAAAGGGGGATGTAGAATGAACGTTCAAACGATTACGAAAGAACAAGCTTGGGAAGTCCGACATATCGTCATGTGGCCTCATAAAGATTTCAGTTATGTTCAGCTGAAAGAGGATCCATCAGGCATGCACTATGGACTGTTTGAAAAAGGAGAGTTAAAATCAGTTGTTTCCTTATTTATAATAGGTGATGAAGCTCAATTCCGGAAATTTGCTACGCTCAAAGAAGAACAAGGAAAAGGGTACGGCAGTCATTTGCTAAAAGAAGTTTTGTTCAAACTCAAGAATCTTGGGATACGAAGGGTCTGGTGTAACGCACGAGAAAATAAAGTATCTTTTTATCAGGCATTCAAAATGAAAGAAACCACGCGTGTATTCACCAAATCTTCTACACGCTATGTAGTTATGGAACTATTTTTTTAAACAGCTAAAAAAGCAGCGTGCGGAAGCACGCTGCTTTTATTTTACTGCTCTTATTTAAGAAAGACTGTAACCTTTAGTTTGGTTCAATCAATCCATATCGGCCATCTTTTCTTCGGTACACAACGTTTGTAATGTTTGTCTCAGCATTTGTAAATACAAAGAAACTATGTCCTAACATATTCATTTGTAAAATAGCCTCTTCGCTATCCATTGGTTTTAAATTAAATCGTTTTGTACGAACTAGCTCTAATTCATCCTCTTCAGTTGCAACAGCTACGTTCGCTTCACTTTCTAATGCTGCAAATAGATACTTCTCAGCACCTTTTTCACGCATTTTTCGATTCACTTTTGTTTTATGTTTACGAATTTGACGCTCTAATTTATCTAGGACAAGATCGACAGCTGCGTATAAATCACTGTGGGTCTCTTCAGCTCTCAATACGAGATCATTCATTGGGATTGTGACTTCTATTTTTTGATCGTTATTGTAGACTTTTAAGTTTACATTTACGTCAGCAGTTGGTGTCTCGTCGAAATAACGCTCTAACTTACCAAGCTTTTTCTCTACGTATTCCCTAATTGCTGGAGTCACCTCAATGTTTTCACCGCGAATGTTATACATCATGTTCGAACTCCTCCTTTAATCCATTGCTATACCTCTACAATTCTACAATACCCGACACAATCCCTTCCTAAACTATTAAAATTTTTAGAAAATTTAGTGAAAATTTTTGGAACCTGAGAAAAGTTTATGAAAAAACCAAAAAAATAGACCTTCTTCATAAGAAGAAGGGTTGTATTTTTTACGCAAAATTAATTTTTTTTATCGTAAAACATCCCATCAAACGATTTCATTTCGTAAGGGTTTACATAGCTGTTATTATGCTTTTTTTTCACTTTTAGCAAACGGAGATCTTCCATGATTCGATGCCGGATGAAGATCAGATTTTGATCAATCGTCTTATTCATTTCGACAATTTTCTTACCCATCCATTCATGATCTCTACTTTTTGGCGGCAGCTTCTCCATGAGGTCACGTCTTTTTAATAGAAGATACTCTAATTTCTGAATGTCCTCTTCTCGATTTTTGTCAGAAAATATTTGAGTAAGTCGGTAAATCTCGTCAGTTATCTGATACAGTTCGTTTATCATATTTATGCTTGGCCGCCGCTTCCATGGACTTGCTGGCGGTGAAGCTGCACAACTTGCTTCCACGTATCGCGGAACTCTGTTACATATTGTTCGGCTTCATCCAAGCTCTCTATGTCATTTTTTGTGTTCGCTTCAATTAAACACTGGTTGATATAGTCATACATAGTCATCATAGACTTAGCAACTTGCACGTTTGTATCAAGGGTAATCATTAATTCTTGAATAATATTTTGTGCTTTTAACAAATTCGTATTTTTTAGCTCAATATTTTTTTCCTGTATGCCTGTTCGTGCAAGTTTGATAAATTTCAAACACCCGTTATACAGCATAAGCGTTAACTCTCCTGGAGAGGCAGTCTGAACAGCTCCCTGCTGATACGCTTGATATGGATTATTTGCTGCCATAAACGTTCACTCCTTCTTAACTAAAATATTGCGATAACTGCGCGCTTTGAGCATTTGCATTTTGAATGGCTTTCTCCATTGCTGTAAACTGACGATAATACCGGTCCTCTACTTGTGTGAGCCTGCTTTCAAAACTAGTAATTTGGCTGTTTACGCTTTTTAAATTCCGCCCAAGCAAAAATTGTTCACTTGTCCATGTTGAACGGCCAGCGCGCTGCTCAACTTTGGATACGGTTTGAGTAATCGTATCTCGTAAACGTCGTACAATCCCTTTTTCACTTGTGGTACTTCCACTTTTCATAAATAAATCCATAACAGACTGCGGGTCTTTTTCAATTGCTTCTTTTAATTTAGTCCCGTCACCTTCAATCACTAGCTTGCCTCGATCACTATAGTTTGCGCTAGTTGAAATACCGATGTCCGTTAGCTGTGAAAATGCTCCGCTCACTCCTGATACAGAGGCATACCAGTTAGAACGCATTTGATTCAGCCCGCTTGATAAAATTGTGTCTCCTTTTAACAAACCGCTTTTTGCTTTATCATCCCACTGCTCAGCTTGTTTGTCCGTTAGCTTTTCTCTTTCTTGATCCGTCAAAGGCTGATAGTTTCGGTCTCTTTCTTCGGTAATCTTTCCATTAATTTTCTCAATCAGCTCATTATATTTAGTCACAAAATCTTTGATTGTATCAAATACTTTTTGCGTATCATTGCTTACGTTAACGCGCACATCTCCTGTGAAATTATTTTGAAGGGTATAGGTAACGCCTCCCGTTGTAAATGTATTAGACTTACGAGTTGTTTCTAGACCGTTTAGCGTAAATTTTGCGTCTGTTCCTTTCGCATTACCGGCAAGTTGTAGAAACCCCGTTGTCAAAAATGCTCCTGAAAAAACCATATTGGATCCATCTGGACTGTCAACAGAAGATAAATTCCCCGTATCTTTACGAGTCATGACAACTTTATTCGTTCCTTCATCAAAAAAAGCTGAAATGCCTACTTTTGAATTACTGATTTGTGTGAGAAGGGTGTTTAATGAGGTGGAACCATCAAATTCAAATGGCGTACTTCCCCCATCTTGAATATTTCCTGTTGCTTTGCCTGTACTATCATAAGTTGTCATAGAAAAGTTCAGCACATTTTGCTGATACGAGAACGCTTCAATTGTACTGCCGCTTGTTAATGTGGTACCAAACGTCATTTCACCTGTGTCTTCGTTAATAAATACTTCATTAGAATTTATAATTCCCGCCGCTGTTCCTATTCTTACGGTATACGCTTTACTTGTACCATCCGTGGTAACGGATATAGAGTTTAAAGTGCCTGTGTTCTGATTTACAGCAGAAACAGCACCTTTAGCTAATTTCACTGTACTAGTATCCGCACTTAATGTTATGGCGGCTTGTTCCACTGTTTTCTCAGTCCAAACACTTGAATCCATCGACCCGCGTTGAGACCACAAGCTTTTCGTCGGATCCATACTAGAATCAATACTGGTGCTAATAGTCTGAGCAGCAGTCGCCATTGTCACGTTTGAAAGGGTATAAGACGCATTTCCTGCTGAGGAAGTAGCTGCTGCTTTTACTTTTGTTTCATCTGCTGAAGATACCGTTTTGGACGAATAAGAAGACTGCAAGGTCATATTAAAAGCAAGATTATTAAAGTCTGATAACAGCAAATTCATAGAGCGATAATCGTCGCGCTGCCACTCTAACGTTTGCTTTTGTTTTTTCATCTTATCAATAGGCATTCGTTCAGCCTTCATTAAATCACTGACGATTTGATCAATATCCATCCCACTTGCTAATCCACTTACTCTTACCACTTACCATCACCACCGTTTTTTTATTCATCTATCCATCAACTGCTAGCCATAAAATATAAGTATATTTTTTCGAATCTCCCTATTCGTTCATAGGTTCACCACTTCTCTATTTTGTATCGGTAAAACGAACATTTTTTTCATAGGTCAAAGGGTGCAAGATAGAAAAAGCTCACTTATTTTTTTACAATAAGTGAGCTTTTTATTATTGGCCAAACAAGTTCAGTTTCTGGGATAAATTCCTTTGAATATCCTTAGGAATAAGGTATGGTGCTAGATTTATAATATCTCGTAACGAATCAATGGTTACAGAGGCAGATAAATTTATATATTCATCCGTTGTATCTGCTTGCTCAAACGAAATGGAATCTGGCAAATTATTGAGCAGAGTAATTTCATTCATTTCTTTATCGACCGTGACATCAGAAGACTCGTTAATATTTAAGCGATCCCATACAAGAGACCTCGGAATCGGCATTCTTCCTAAATGCACACTATTCACCTTCAAAACAAGCTTTCCATTCTCGGCATTTGGTGTTACATCAACTACAAACTGTGATTCCATAAAAGATACTACATGTTTATTAATATAAAATTTTATATGTTCCGGAAGCAACTCCGCTTCTGCTCCCTCAACCGTTTCATCATTTTCATAAAGGTAGCTGCGCAAATAATCGTTAACATCGCTCTCGCTCAATCGGTAGCCTAAAATAGGGGAGCCTCCGTTCAGTTCTAGCGACGTCGCACGAGCGGACTTTTCTTGTGCTAGTGAAGATAATGAAGCAGTCTGATCAAGCTTTTCAACATTTCTAACTGGACTAACGAAAAAATACAACCCAAATAAAAGGATAATAAATAGAAAAATAACAGCTATAAATTTTCTCAAACACACGCACCCTTTCAAACATTCTTCTTGGAACATAATACCGATTTATCTTTTATCATACAAGATAAATAAGATGTATGTCGAAAACTTGTATAAAATGTACGTATATACTCGACATCCCAAATGGCGAATAAGTCTATAGTGAATAAAACGAGTCTTTTTCGACTTAAAATGCGTCGATTTTAGTAACTTAAAGTCGATTTTTATAGGAATTTGATAATTGGCACACTTCTTGCTTATTATAAAGGTAAGGGGAGGAATTTCTATTTATATTTTCAGAATTTACTTTATTTTCTAATAGTCTTTCGATAATTTTAAAGGAGTGAATACGATGGGAAACAAAACAGAATCACACGGAAAGTTAAAGCAACGTCACGTTTCCATGATTTCCATTGCAGGTATTATCGGGGCCGGCTTGTTTGTAGGAAGCGGATCCGTTATTAACGCAACAGGCCCAGCAGCAGTAGTTTCATATGCAGCAGCCGGACTGTTAGTCGTTCTATTAATGCGTATGCTCGGTGAAATGGCTATGGTAAATCCAGATAAAGGTTCATTCGCGACATATGCTCAGCAAGGAATTGGCCCGTGGGCAGGTTATGCTGTTGGATGGCTTTACTGGTTTTTCTGGCTAATTGTAATTGCAATCGAAGCCACTGCAGGAGGAGCAATTGTTCATGAATGGCTCCCTTCCGTACCAATTTGGCTTTTAAGCTTAATCTTAACCTTTGCATTAACCTTAACAAACTTATTCTCTGTCAAATCATTTGGAGAATTTGAATATTGGTTTGCAATGATTAAAATTGTGGCAATCGTTGCTTTTATGGGAATCGGTTTAGCTATTATTTTCGGATTAATCCCAGGTACATCTTCACCTGGTTTAGCTAATTTAACGGGGCACGGAGGCTTTATGCCAAAAGGTACGAACTCTATCTTTTTAGGAGTTATTACCGTTATTTTCTCTTATTTTGGAGCTGAAATTGCGGCTATTGCAGCTAGTGAATCAGAAAATCCAGCAAAAGCTATTACAACTGCTATTCGCAGTGTCGTATGGCGAATTTTAATCTTCTATATTGGTTCAGTTGCTATTTTAGTAACTCTTTTACCTTGGAACTCAGCTGATTTACTAAAAAGTCCGTACGTAACAATGTTAGAAATGGTCAACATTCCAGCAGCTGCACAAATTATGAATTTAGTCGTATTAGTATCCGTTTTGTCTTGCTTAAACTCTGCTTTATATACGAACTCGCGAATGATTTTATCATTAGCTCAAAAAGGACAAGCTCCTCGTGCCTTAGCAAAGGTAAGCAAATCAGGCGTGCCGGCAAGAGCCGTATGGATTAGCACAGCTGCCGCATATGTATGTGCTATCTTTAGCTTCGTTTCGCCGGATAAACTCTTTTTATTCTTAGTTAACGCATCAGGAGCCATTGCTCTTATTGTGTACTTAGCTATCGCTATTTCGCATTTACGCCTGCGTAAGAAAATGATTCAAGCCAACCAGCCAATTAAAGGAATGAAAATGTGGTTGTTCCCGTATTTAACATACGTAACAATTGCTGTTATTACCGTGATCTTCTTATCAATGGCATTTATTGATTCGATGCGCTCACAGTTTTTCTTAACTCTTGGATTAACCGCTGTTGTTCTTCTTTCATACTCGTTCATCAAAAAAACAAATAACAAGCGACCTGACGATCAATTTTCCGAGTCAGAAAATATTGCAAAATAAAAAAAGCCGCATCTGCGGCTTTTTTTATTTTGTTTTTGATTATTTCTCAACCGATATGTCACGATGAAGGTTTCGAAGCGGCTGAGGAGGGCAAATACGTCGCGTTGCGTAAGAAACAATAAAAATAGTTAACAACCCGCCTACCATCGCAAATGTACGAAATGGAAACATGACCACCCCGTCTTCTATCATCGGATACGGAAGCAGCGCTTTTAAATGAAGCAGCGGTTCCCCTCCACCGATTCGAAGAACAAGAGACACAATGAATCCAGCCAAAGATCCGTACCAGTTTGCTCCTTTAAAGAACAAAGCGCAAACCAATTGTGGAAAAAGAATACAATACACTAGGTCCCCTGATAAATACCATAAGGAGTAGACACTCTCAGAGTTTAAAGCAATTAAAGTTGCTCCAGTTCCAATGATAATGATAGAACGTTTAATAACTTTATCTAACTGCGCCTGTGTCGCATTTGGTTTTACAATCGGACGATATACGTTCCAAGCTGCCATTCCCGAAGCTGAAAGTAACGAAGCCGCTACTGCAGCCATGACGGCAGCAGCTAGTCCTCCAAGCGCAATCGCTCCTACTAAATCAGGCGTTAGATATTTAAATACGTATGTTAAAATCATAGACGCGCTCTCAGGGCTTGACGCTCCAAATGAAGACCAGTCCGCACTGTAACCAATCATTCCTATTAAAGTTGGAGGCAAGGCCGCTAGAGCGCAAAAAATGCCGGCTGTAATAGATAGCCACATTGCTGCTTTTTCATTTTTAGCAGATAACACGCGCTGAAAATAAATCTGCCATGGAATACCACCAAAAATAAGTAAAAATGTGCTATCCCACCATTGCCAATATGTATTTCCCCATTTTGGATCTTCCCAGCCTTTTAATGGAGGAAATAAATGAAGAGAACCAGTCATACCTTCTGAATAAGTAGAAAAAACGGCTCCCACCCCTCCCGTATTCGAAAATGCAAAAGGAAGCACCAGAAATAATCCTAAAAACATAATAGAAAGCTGTAAGATATCGGTATGTGCTACTGCCCACAAGCCGCCAATCACGGTGTATGCAATGGCAATAAGTGCGGAAAGAATGATGGAAATTGAAAAACTGAGGCCTAAAATCACACCGAATGTTGTTCCTAAAGCAGTTAAGATAGCTGCGCTCCAAAACAGCTCTCCTAATATAGCTGGAAAATAAAGAACCGTAGCCATTTTCTTACCGAAACGAGATTCTAGAGGATCGAGCATTGTCATAAACTCAAACCTTCTCATCTTTCTAGCAAAAAAGATACCGCCTAAAATTAAGCTGATTGAATAACACCATGGCGCTTGCGTCCAAGTCAGTCCTGAGGAATAAACAGTTTCGGCCGTTCCAGCAATATACCCTCCACCTACCCAAGTAGCGGTCATTGTGAACATTGAAATCCATAGCGGCATAGATCTTCCCGCAACAAGCATATCATCTGATTTTCCTTTTTTACTTGCAGCAGCTCGAGCACCAATAAAATAAATAACACCATACATAATGAACATTAAAATGAGGCCTGGCCAATAGAGATCTGGATTATAGAGAGAATAGATAAATGCGACAACCATAAAGATGAAAAATCCTATAGTAGTTGTCCATAAGGGGGTTAGTAGACGGTTGTTTCTGTTTGATTTCCCTGAAAAGTCAGAAGTCTCATTCGACTTTTCAGGCCTGGCTTGTTGTGTGTCTGAACGAAATGGCTTTTTAGCATTTTGCATCGTCTCACATCCTTTAAATTGATAAAGAAATCTAAAGACATAACTGTCCTCTATTCCTTTTTCCTACCAGCATACAATTAAACCTAAAAATAGATTTTTTTAGAATAAACTATAAATAGTTGGATTATAAATACCAATACGAAGGGGAGAAATTACGTTTATATAATTATATTAAAATAATTTAAATTGACTTATTTTATTATTCAGCTAAAAATTCATAATTATTTTCATCTTCTCTCTAAACTCCTTTCTTAATTTCCACATTCAAAATCCTTTGTTTCTCAAGGTTTGTATGCAAGCAGATATCGTACTATGGTTAATATATCTGAATGTTTAGGATATTGTCAAAAAAGTTTAAGGGTTTTCATATAAAAAAAGAATAATATTCTCATAGCTCATACATAAAAAAACCTTTTGTATCAAGGGACATAGCAATCAGTATTTTTTAATTACTTTTTGTTAAATTTTTTCTTAATATCCGAATAATCAGCTCTTAATAGAGAAGAAAATCAATTTAAATTCAGAACATTTAAAGTTTTTGGATTTGACTAAATTAAATGGCCGATGCTATAATTCAAATTGTTAAGAACGTTAAATATAAATTTAACAAATTCTATTATTTGGAGGTCGATGCTATTGGAACAAACACTTATGCTTGAGAAAATGCACATAAACGGCCAATGGGTTGAAGCACGCAGCGGCGAGAAAAGAGAAATTGTAAACCCCTTTAATCAAGAGGTTATCGCTGTCGTTACAGAAGGAAATCGTGCTGATGCCATAGAAGCCATTGAATCAGCTAGAAAAGCTTTTGATGCAGGTGAATGGTCTAAATTTACAGCGGCCGAAAGAGGTTCTTTGTTATTTAAAGTAGCGGAAGAAATTCGCAATGATCGCGAGGAACTAGCAAAGCTTGAAACCTTAAATACCGGAAAAACCCTCGTTGAAAGCCTAGCAGACATGGATGGAATTGCTGATGTCTTTCAATACTATGCTGGATTAGCAGATAAAGATGGCGGACAGATGATTGAGTCACCTAATCCCGATTCTGTTAGCCGCGTTGTCCGTGAGCCTGTAGGCGTGTGCAGCCAAATTACTCCTTGGAATTACCCGTTATTGCAAGCCTCTTGGAAATTGGCTCCCGCACTTGCTGCTGGGAACACAATTGTTATTAAACCAAGCGAAATCACCCCTTTAACAACTATTCATATGATGAAAATTTTTGAAAGAGTTGGCTTTCCAGCAGGCGTCATTAACATTGTGCTCGGTCCAGGTGCGACCGTTGGACAAGAAATGGCAGAGAGTCACTTAGTAGATTTAGTTTCCTTTACAGGTGGCGGAGTATCTGGACGTAAAGTCATGCAGGCTGCCGCAGGCAACTTTAAAAAAATTGCTCTTGAACTCGGAGGGAAAAATCCGAATATCGTCTTTGCTGACGCTGACTTTGACACTGCGGTTGACTATGCATTAAATGCGGTCTTCTTTCATGCTGGTCAAGTTTGTTCAGCTGGTGCGAGATTACTCGTTCAAGATGATATTCACGATAAATTTGTTTCAGCAGTTATTGAACAAGCCAAAAAAATTAAGCTAGGGGACGGCATGGACGAAGCCACTCAAATGGGACCCGTTATCTCAAAAGAACATCTAGCTAAAGTGGAACATTATATTGAGCTAGGGAAACAAGAAGGTGCTTCTCTTGTTTTAGGAGGCAAGCGTCCAACTCAGGATTCTTTACAAAAAGGATTATTTATCGAACCAACTATTTTTACAAACTGTCATGGAGACATGAAAGTTGTCCAAGAAGAGTCATTTGGTCCGATTATGACAATTGAGCGCTTCAGTACTGAAGAAGAAGCAGTCGCACTTGCTAACGATACGATCTATGGATTAGCTGGAGCTGTTTGGACAAGTGATATGAACCGAGCTGAACGTGTAGTGAAAGCACTCCGTATGGGAACAACTTGGATTAACGATTATCATCCCTACTTCCCGCAGGCTCCTTGGGGAGGTTATAAGCAATCTGGGATTGGAAGAGAGCTTAGCCATATCGGTCTAGAAGAGTATACGGAAATTAAACATATTTATACCAATACAAATCCACAGCCAATGCGCTGGTTTCAATAAAAATTAAGGGGGAATTTAAAGATGTTTATGCGATTTGAAAGAATGGAACGTTTAAAAAGTTTTGAGATGCCAACGGTTGTAAAACATGGAATTGGTGCTGTAAAACATACTGGAGAGGAAGTAAAAAACCTAGGTGTGTCTAAAGTTTTATTGGTAACAGATCCTGGTGTAAAAAAAGTAGGTTTAGCAGATCCCGTAATCGCTAGTTTAAAAGAAGCGGACGTAGACGTTATTCTATTTGACCAAGTAGAAGCCAACCCTTCTATTCACGTAGTAGCAGACGGCACAAAAATGTACAAGGAAAATGGATGCAACGGACTAGTAGCTGTTGGAGGCGGAAGTTCAATGGATACGGCAAAAGCTATTGGTGTAGAAGTAGCTCATAATGCTCCCGTCTTAGATTATGAAGCAGCTGAAGGAAAAAAACCTTTAACAAAACGTATCCCTCCTTTAACAACAATCCCTACAACTGCGGGTACAGGAAGCGAAGTCACACAATGGGCCGTCATTACGGATCCTGTTCGTGAGTTTAAGTTTAATACAGGTGGACCTTTAATTGCTGCTCACTTAACAATTATTGATCCAGAACTGCACGTATCTATGCCTTCACATATTACGGCCGGTACAGGAATTGACGCATTAGCTCATGCAATTGAATGTTATACATGCCACTTTGCGCAACCAATGACAGACTCTGTTGCTTTATTGGCTATTGAGTACGTTGGAAAATACTTACGACGTGCAGTTGCAAATGGACAGGATATCGAAGCACGCTATGGAATGGCGCATGCAGCTATGCTGGCTGGCCTTTCATATGGAAGTGAATCTGCAGGAGCAGCTCACGCGATGGCTCAAACATTAGGAGGCATTTATCCAATTGCCCATGGCCCTTGCGTAGCAGCAATGCTAGGTCCTGTAATGGAGTATAACTGGATGGGTGAGCCTGAGAAATTTGCGCGCATAGCTCAAGCTCTAGGGGTTAATACACATGAACTAACACTTGAAGAAGCAGCTCAAGCAGCTGTTCGTGAAGTATATCAATTAGTTAAAGATGTACAAATCCCTTCTTTAGAAGAACAAGGTGTTCCAAAAGAAGCGGTTTCTCGCTTAGCGCAAGAAGCATTTAATGATCCTCAAACAGTTGGGAATCCTCGTGATTTAACTGTAAAAAGTTACGAATGGATTTATAACCGCTGTTTTGAAGCTGCACCATTAACCGTATAAAAATGATAAAAGGCTGTTGATTTTTCAACAGCCTTTTTTATGTTACTCTTTCGCTAATTCTTCATTTAAAATATCGATGATTCTTCGGTCGTCAAAAACTTTCACTACTTTTTTCAAGAAATGATAATAATGTTTGGACTCTATAATCTGCGCTAAATTACGCTTTGCTTTTACTGCGATCTCCTCAGGTACATCTTCATCATTTAAAAGAATCTGCAGCTTGTTTTCCGCTTCTTCGATTGCCTCTAAATTAACTGAAATTTCTCTTTGCCACTTCTTACAGAAAAATGAAAAAAAGGACTTAGAAAAATCTTTTTCTGCTTCATATAAGTCTTTTCGAACACCTTTTTTCCACACTTTGTGGACCATGTCAATATTTTGAAGCGAACGAATAGATGTACTCATCGTTGGTTTACTCATACCCAATTCTTCACTCATTTGATCTAATGTAACAGGTTCATCCATAAAATAAAGCATGCCATACAGCCTTCCTACTGAAGGTGTAACACCATATAAATCCATCGTATCAGCTAAAGCACTGACAACCACATCTTCGGCTTCTTTTAATAAATCATGATACTCTTGAACATCACTCATTTACTCTTCTCCTCTTTTGTTAAATTTATTTGAATTATACTTAATAAATTTAATGATACACGATAAAAAGGAAAAAAACAGAAATTCAGTTCAATTTTTTGATAAAAAAGAAGCCTTCTCTTAAAGAGAAAGGCTTAAGACATAGTGGGGAATACTATATGTTTATCTTTCCCGATTTAGATATTATTTATACGGTATATTTTTAATTATTTTCAACCTGATTGTTTTATTTCTTTTTCGGTAATTGTTTCAGCATATCAATAGCATGTAATGTAATTTGAGAAGCACTTTTATTTTCGTTACGTATTTCTTCATAAATCTCTTGTCTATGAATATCTACAGACTTTGGAGCTTGAATTCCTAACTTTACTTGATCACCATTAACTGCAAGGACGGTCACTTCAATTTCATCACCTATTTTGATTGTTTCATGTAACTTTCGTGTTAAAACAAGCATGGACTCACTCCTTATCTATTCCTCTTACTCAAATAACCTGTGCTTCGTTTCGTAAGCTGTATTCATTAAAATCACTTGCTTAGCAAGCTGTTGCTTTGTATTAATAATAACAGGAGCCTGCAAATTAGCCGTTATCTTTTCCACAGAATCTGACATCGTAAGCAATACGTAAACAGCTGCATCTTCCGCTTGTTGTAATTGAAGCTTTTCGATTTCCTGAGGTTCTAGTTGAAAATCATAATCTAAAAAAAACTGAAATGGATCCGTGATAATAAAAGCTAATTCTTTGGTTTGAGTAGACTGCAGAACTTGGAAAGCTTCGGCTTCCGGAAGTGGTAAAATAACAAATTCAGTTTCTTCCAAAAAACCTGGAATCCCTTGATTAAATGTCAGTGTTTGCTGATTATCTATTTCTATATCTCCATGATAGCTTGTGGAAATTTTCATCTCATCACACCTTTGCTAATTAATTTTTTCTTGTTATCTTTTTTCATTATAAAAAAGCTCCTTCTGTTTAGAAGGAGCTTTTTAACGCAAGAAATCTAGCAGCGTAGGCTGAATAATTTGAGCCCCTACTCCCAAAGCAGCACGATGCACGCTTTCTTGTACGGTTAAATCCGTAATGACTTTTTCAATATCTGCATCTTCATTATTTGAAAGCATCTTAGTAGCCGTAATTTCCTGTGAATCAAGGCGGTTTTCGATCAGCTCAAGCCGATTGCTCCTTGCTCCCAATTCAGATCGCTCCGCTAATAGCGTAGACAGCTGCGTGTCTACCTGTGTAGAAAGATCTTTTAGTGAGTTTACATCGTTTTGTTCAAAAGCTGTTTGAACATTGTTCATTAAGTCGAATGCACCTTGTCCAAAGATGTTTTCAGGATGAATATTGACTCTCAGCTGGATACCTTTTGATACCTCAACCGAAAAAGGATCCAGATTAATATTCGATTCTATCATACCGCTTGCATTCTCACTAATCGGCGGTGCTCCCACATTTACACCGTTAAAGATATAGTTTCCTGCCACCTGCGTATTGCCGACTTGCATATAATCCAGCTTTAACTGTTCAATTTCACGTGCAATCGCTTGTCGGTCATCACTTTCATTCGTACCGTTTAACCCTTGCACGACCAGCTCTTTAGTGCGCTGAAGAATGGAATTGACTTGTTCAAGTCCTGATTCTGAACTATCAAACCAAGACTGAGCTTCTGTTAAATTACGTTTATATTGATTTACTTCAGAAAGATTAGACCGATACGCCATTCCTTTCGTAGCGACTACCGGGTCATCGGAAGGACGAGTAATTTTCTTTCCCGTTGATAATTGGTTTTGAAGGGTTTCCAGCTTATTATAGCTATTGCCAATCTGTTTTAACGAATTAGCCGCTAACATTCCTTGTGTGACACGCATCTTTACCTTCCTCCAGTTCCAAGACCGTTTACAATTTTATCAAGCATTTCATCAATCATAGTCACCATACGGGCACTAGCGTTATATGCATGCTGAAACTGAATCATATTGGTCATCTCTTCATCCAATGAAACTGCACTGGTAGACTGGCGCCTTTGCTCCACAGCTCCTTGGAGAGTTTCTGAATTACTTTTTAAGCGGTTGGCTTGTTGGGCATCTACTGACATTTGGCCAATGACAGATTGATAAAATCCATCTAATGAAACAGCTCCGTTTCCGGAATTAATAAGCACCTTTTGACGAAATTGAGACAACAGCTGAGCATTTTGTCCATCTCCTTTGCGGCCAGTTCCATCATCTTCAGAAGAGGCCGAAGAAGCAGCAGCGATATTGTTTGTGTTTTGTTTGATTTTATCAGCAATAACAATTCCAGTTGCAGCTCCTTCTTTTTGAGAAATCTCATTAAAAAAGGACACACCATTCTCACCATCTAGCGTGACACCTTGTTCGTGCTTATCATTAAACCAGTTCACAAATTCATATGCCATTTCATCTAAATCATCAATCATTGAAGCGTAAACACCAGTTCTATTACCACTATTATCTATATATCCAGAAGCCTCAATTAACCCTTTAAGTTTTCCTTGAGGAAATGACTCAGGGTTCCGTATCTCATCCCCTATATGAATGCCCGTCACATAGGAATCTTGATTTGTTGTCAAACTGATGGCATTTATTTGATGAGTTTTCCCATCTAAAAGAGTAATAGGTCCTTGAGACGTTTGAAGCTGAACCGTTACCACTCCTTCTGACGTTGCAGAAGCGTTCCCGCTGCTTTTTGTATACTCTAAAGAAACCGGCATAAATTTAGAAATCTCATCTAGCAGCCGATCTCTTTCATCATACAAATCATTAGGTAAATAGCCATTTGGTTCTACGTTTTGTATTTGTTGGTTCACATTATTTATTTGCTCTAGCAACGAATTTACTTGTGTTACGGCTACGTCACGCTCGTTTTGTAAATCACCTTGAATCGTTTTTAAAGAAGTAGATAAATAAGAGAAAGTATCGCCTACTGCTTCAGCTCGTTCAATCATAACAGACCTGGCTCCTGCTTCTGAAGGGTGTGAAGCTACATCTTGAATGGCCTCAAAGAATTGATTAAAAACAGCTGAAAGTCCATCTTCAGTAGGTTCATTCATAATTTCCTCCATTTTTTCAAGAGCACCAGCGCGTGCATCCCAATACCCCACTTTAATGGTTTCATCTCGATACTGGGTATCTAAAAATGTATCACGTATTCGCTCTACCGTGCTGGCTTCTACTCCCATTCCTATTTGACCCGCAGTCCCAGTCTGATTCATCCCTGGGGCCGGATAAGCTGGGAACGTTTCTAAACTTACTCGCTGACGCGTATAGCCCGGCGTATTTGCATTAGATACGTTATGGCCAATCGTGTAAAGAGCCGCTTGTTGGGCATCCATTCCTCGTTTAGCCACATGCAAACCATGAAATGTTGAACTCATTCTGCTTTCCTCCGTTCTTTATGCCTTCGAATTAAAAATAGAGTTGGACTGAAACGATCTATTATTTGTTTTTGTGTAATTGAACGAATCCTCTCGCTTCGATGGAACAAGAAGGTCTAGTTCGGTATGAATCAGCTGTAAAGACTGTGTGAGCAGCTGATTGTTTAAGTCATTTGCATACTTTATATCTTGAATGATATCTATTAGCTGTTTTTGAAAGGGTATCAAGATGGAGTATTCAGAGAATGAGCCTGCTATTTCTTCAATGGAGCGAGCAGTATGTCCGCTTTTTTCCATTGCTTCTATACGTTTTGTTTCCAGTGCAGAAATAGCAGCTATATGAGATTGCTCTTTTTGCAAAGAAGCCGTCAATGCCTTTACATCTTGTTTAATAATAAAATTCGTTTTCTCTTTAACAATGACATACAAACTTTTATGAAGCGTTACTTGTTTTTCTAGTATCGTTTGAATTTCTTGCACGTTCAATCAATGTCAGTCCTTTTATTTTTTATAGAAATCTACAATACTTTTAGCAATTTCTTTTCCGTTAATTTCGTATGTTCCGCTGTTAATTTGCTGTTTGAGCTTCTCCAATTTTTCAAGTCTTTCTGGAGATGGTTCATTTCCCTGAAGTTTCTTCGCCTCAGATGAAATATGAATCTGATCTTGTGGATTTTTTTTAGAGACCTGTTCTGTTTTTTCTGATTGTTTTTTGTACGGATTTATTCCAAATAAGTTCGATGGGTTAATCTTCATCTCTCTCACCTCTTTTTATATTTGTATCCGTTATCTCTATTCATTATATCGGAATTTCCACCTAAACCTTTAGCATCCGCAAGGAAGTTGAGACCATTTTCACAGTCCACCTTAAACATAGGTCTATAGATAGAGAGTCTGCAAACATTCAGCACACTTTTACTCTTTTTTCCTTTCGTTAGAACGATAGGTGGGACGCGTGGGCTCTTCATTTGAACGAATCATCTCACGATTATGCTTTTCTAACCCATGTTTAATTTCTTGAGAGCATGAATGGCAAAGTTTCCCTTCCCGAATCTGAGCGTTGCATTGCATGCATGGATAGCTTATATTTGGAAAGTTAGCTAACACTAAGCGACCTTGTCGAATAAATTGATGAATTAACAAATCTGAAACGCCCGTTTCTTTCATCACTTCGTAAGTCGTTGCTGTACGATTTGCTCTTTTCTTCAAGAATGAAGAAACACGTTGAAACAGAGCTTCTTCTTTGTCAAAACATGATTTACATATACTTATTGATCCAATTTTCACAAATAAATGACCGCATTCCCTGCAATTATCTAACGTTCCCATATTCGAAACTCCTCATTTGTTTTTTATTTTACTATCGGTCAAAGTTTTAAATTATACATCTTCATGCACGAATTAAAGTGAGCGAACGAACTGAACGTGCCCCAGCTTCCTGCAAACACTTTGCCGCTTGGCGCACGGTTGCTCCTGTTGTATAAATGTCATCAATCAAGAGAAATTCTTGATTCGTAACCATTGAGGAGTCGACTACTTTAAATTCCAGCCTTTCTGTCAGCCGACTTCGCCTATTTTTCTTTGATTGCTTTGTTCCTGAACAACGAACAAGAGGCATTTCTATGTTGTCACTGATCAGTTCAGCTAGTGCTAAAGATTGGTTAAACCCTCTTTCGTATAATCTCTCCTCCGTTAAAGGTACAGGAACTAGTATAGCTTTTGGATTACATTCTTTTTTATAGAACTTATACCACTGCTCCTTGAATGCTTGGATAATTTCATAGTCTCCTTGAAATTTAAAACGCTCTATTATGCTTTGCATAAAATCACTGTACGTATAAAGAGAACGGTTAAAAAAAGAAGCATCATTCCATTTCTGACAGTCCTTACATGTGTCTAGCTCATAATGAGAAGGAGCCAGGTCTGCAAGAGAGCGGCCGCATCCCCTGCAAACGCTACTGGTGATGATGGGACATCTTTGCAAGCAAACAGTGCAAATCCTATCCGTTGAAGAAGATTTTAACAATGACCTCCAATCGAAAGAAGAGACAAGAGGTTCAAAACAAATCAGACATATTGTCATCGATCAATCAGCCCTTCCTTATAAGCTAGAGCATTCATATGTTCAATATGTCCTTTTGCTTTTCGCATAGACAGAGATTGTCCATAATGAAAAAAGACCACGTCTCCCGTTGGAAATTGAGCACTCCTCCCCACCCTTCCTGAAATCTGCACAAGAGCACTTTCAGTAAAAATCGTTTCTTCTGCTCCCAATACTGCAACATCTATGTTGGGAACCGTTACGCCTCGCTCCAATATGGTTGTCGTTACTAAAATAACGAGCTGCCCTTCTCTAAATTTCATTACTTTTTCTTTTCGCTGGGAATCTTCAGCATGGACACCGTCTACCTTTTCGGTCAGCTTTCGAATCATGTCTGTGATCGGAGCAATCCACTTAATTTGCGGGACGAAGACAAAGCATTGTTTCCCTTCATCTATTCTTTTTTTTACCCATTTCTCAACATTAGCAGGCAAGGTATCTGTTTTTATTTTTTTCTTCCAATTGCCACACCATTCAAACCGAGGAACAGGAATAAGCATTCGGTGATAGCGGGCTGGAATTTTAACTACTTGTTTTTTTCCTTGCTCAACGTCTTTTTTTAATGATTCACTTGGAGTCGCTGTTAAATAAATCTTTGACGCAACGTGTTTAGCTGCTTTTGCAACAGCATAGTGCAGCATAGGCTCCGTTGAATACGGGAATGCATCTACTTCGTCAATAATCAGCACATCGAATGCTTGATAATAATGCAAAAGTTGATGAGTGGTGGAAATAATAAGAGAGGATTCATGAAAACGGTCTTCGCTGCCTCCATACATAGCCAGCACAGATATATCCGGAAATGCCGATTGAATTCTTGGCTTTAACTCAATAACCACGTCTGTTCTTGGAGTAGCAATACAGACTTTCTTTCCGCTGTTCAACGCGGATTCAATACCTTTAAATAAAATTTCCGTTTTTCCTGCTCCGCAAACAGCCCAAATTAACAGCTCTCCATCCTTTTTTATAGCTTGAATGAGTTCATTTGAAGCACGTTCTTGAGCTTTAGACAGCGTGCCTTTCCAATTCATCACGCTGCTTTTTGGCAGGACATTACTTGCTGGCCCTTCCCAGTTTATAAAGGGTGTGCATTCACTTACTTTGCCCATTACAATACATGCTCGGCAATAGTAGCAGTTCTGGTGACATCTACTGCATGGAAATGAAGCGAAATAAAAAGGGCTATCACTTCCACACCGGTTGCATCTATATCGATTTTCTTTTTGGGTTATTGCTTTTTGATAGGAAATATATCCGTTTAGGTAATGTTCATGAATGAGGGGTAAAGGATAGGGAGTCTGATTGAGTAGCAGCTGCTTTCCGCTTAAAGAGCGCTGAAGATCTAAAGAGTAAGGGTATGAAGGATTTAAAGGTGGAGTTCTCCACGTATCGATTTGAGAGAGAGGAAAAGCATCAGGACTAGGCACTTGAACGGGATCTAGCAGTTCTTGTTTAACAGTAAAAAGCATCTCTTCATTCCTTTCCATTTTTATCGTACACATCTATATACGCAAAAAAAGGTGTTTTTTCCTGCAAAAAAACCAAATCAAATGATTTGGTTTTCGATTACTTTTTATACCAGCCTATACCGATGGCACCTTCACCTAAATGCGTGCCAATGACAGCCCCAAAATAAGAAAGGCTCCATTCAATATGAGGATATTCTTGTTCTAAGTCTCGTTGAATTTCTTTTGCTTCATTTTCACGATTAGAATGAATAACTACAGCTTTCATAGGTACGTTTTCTTTTGCATCTTCATCAAGAAGCTCGGTAATTCGTTTTAATGCTCGCTTACGCGTACGAATTTTTTCAAACGGAACGATTTTTTTAGATTCAAAATGGAGCACGGGCTTTACTTGAAGAAGACTGCCAATAATAGCCTGAGCAGCATTTAGGCGACCTCCGCGCTGTAAGTGAGATAAATCATCTACCATAAAATACGCACGCATTGATAGTTTCATCTCTTCGAAACGCGCAATGATTTCGTCAGGATGTTTATTTAATCGGACCATCTCGGCTCCTTCAATCGCATAAAAGCCCTGAACCATACAGCTGATTTCTGAATCAAATACGTGCACATCAAAGTCTTCTACCATGCTACCTGCCGTCAAAGCACCCTGATACGTTCCGCTAATTCCACTAGATAACGTAATAACGATAGCAGCATCGAACTGATCTCGTTTTAACTGTTCAAACAACTCTACAAATTCTCCAATAGCAGGCTGAGAAGTGGTTGGAAGATTTTTTGCTTCTTTAATTTTTTCAAAATATTGATTTGCAGTCATATCTACTTCTTCACGATATGTTTCTTCACCAAAAATAACGCTTAGCGGTACCATATGTATATGATA
Organism: Priestia sp. RMT2NF4; assembly: GCF_047872835.1. Taxonomy (NCBI): domain Bacteria; kingdom Bacillati; phylum Bacillota; class Bacilli; order Caryophanales; family Bacillaceae; genus Priestia; species Priestia sp. RMT2NF4. The sequence goes on along the minus strand of NZ_JBLQZO010000005.1, from coordinate 189,595 downwards.
GTTTGATCGAATTTCCTCTGATATATAGGCGGTACTATCTGTAATAATTGCTGTTTTCATAAGATAGGGATCCATCCTTTGTTATATAAAATAATTTCACTCTATTCTACAACATTTAGGATTAAAATGCATGTAACGAGAGGTTTACCTATTAGTAAAAGCTCCTTCACGTATACATATTAATTAACAAACCTTGAATTTCCCCTACCTGCTTGAGTAAATTTAAACTGTCTTTTTCTTTTTGAAGGATATCGTTTGTCAAGTCAACTAGTTTCGTATCCACTTCTTTCACTAGCTTATATACTTTAGTGGTTCCTCTGTGGTTAAATCCTCTTTCTTCATGCAGTTCAAAACCATTTTTAACGACTTCGTTCATAAACTGCTTCACAAGCGTCTTGTATTTCCGCAAAGAATCAATAGTTTGACTTTTTACTAACTGCTTTCCCTGTTCTTCAATTTTATTTATCACTTGAGTTAAATGTTCATAGGTCAGTTCTTTTTGTTTCTTTACCATTACTCCTGTAAATGAAGCCGAACTACTTACTTCTTTTTCTCTAATGAGATTCACGGAAGAAGAAAGACCGTTAATTCGCTGTAACTCCACTATGTATCTCTCCTTTCTCTGTTAGTATACACTTCATTCAGTTTAGACTTTTAGATGCGCTTGCTTGATTAGCTGAAAAGTTTCGAGAGGCATCTGATGCGTGGATATGATGATTATCCTTTAGCTAAGAGTAATACGTATGTGCTGTTCATAAGAAGACAGCTTGTTTTTGCGGGGCGAAGAGGTAACTTTAGGCGTCTCTTTTAACACTTCATTCCAAGCGTTAGAAAGCTTCTTCATCATTTGTTGAACTTCACATAAAATAAACGTATCTTTTTTTAAATTAGCCATAATTAATCTCTCAGACATATAGTTGTAAAGGGTATCTAAATGCTCTGCAATAATACCTGCTTGATATGTTAAGCCAATTCCTAGACGATATAAAATATCGTTGCACTGTTTAATTTTTTCATTCGCTGTAAAATAATCGCTGTGTTGAATTGCTCTAACAGCTTCATCAATATTTTGAATAAATTTTTCATACATCATAGCTGTTAGCTCTTGAGGAGATTTATGATAGATTAATTCTTCCGTTATAAAATTCAGCTTCATCACCTTCTTGCCTTCTTTAAATCCATTTTCTATGTGTTGCGCTATAACTCTTAAATTTTTAAAGTATACCAGTTGAGGTTTGAATAAATTCTTTTACGACCTCATATGTATCTGAATGTATTGAAGACCTTCCTTTACAAGAGCTTGCATCAAATGGATGGACATTGTTTTGAGGTATGGATGCTTTTGTCGAAAGTTGAAGGACGAGTAAATGCACAGAGGTATCACCCTTCGCCTTCCTAGAAGATATCTTCTTCCCTTAACTTATCGGTTGGTTTCCTCTCTCATTACACATGACTTTTTACCCACAATTTCAAAAAAAGTTATAAAAAGAAAAAAAAAGTCCGATATACCTAGCGGTATATCGGACTTTTGAACTTATCTTACTTCTACCCAACCGTTTTTGATTGCCACAACAACAGCTTGCGTGCGATCATTTACATTCATTTTTTGCAAAATATTACTCACATGGTTTTTAACGGTTTTTTCACTAATATATAATGCTTCTCCGATTCCTCGGTTACTTTTACCATCAGCCAACAATTGTAGCACTTCGCACTCACGACGTGTTAACAAATGCAGTGGACGGCGAATCTCAATTGGTTCGTGCGGATAAGAAGACGACTGTCCTTGAGCTGCTAGTCGACGGTACTCTTTTACTAAACTATGTGTTACTTTAGGGTGTAAATATGAACCACCTTCTGCAACTACTTTCACCGCTTCAATTAACGCATCCGCATCCATTTCTTTTAGCAGATAGCCTCGTGCCCCTGTTTGCAAGGCATGAGTTACATACGTCTCATCATCATGAATAGATAAGATAATAACTTTAGCATCCGGATTTACTTCTACAAGCTTTTTCGTAGCTTCTACACCATTCACAGCCGGCATGTTAATATCCATGATTACAACATCAGGTTGATGTTCTTCTACAAGGTCAATAACTTCGCTACCGTCGTCACCTTCTGCAACTACTTCAAAATCTTTTTCGAAATCTAAAATTCTTTTTACTCCTTCACGGAATAATTGGTGATCGTCGATTATGATAATTCTTGTCTGCATGTTTGATTCCTCCCCAAATCGAACAACAAATGTTTTACTCTATATTGACCCCTATTTATATACATATCTCTGCCTTTTTAAGCGGCTATAATCGGTACTTTAATCATAACAAGCGTGCCTTGGTTAATTTTCGAATGAACAGAAATAGTCCCATCTAACAAATCAACACGCTCTTTCATTCCTATTAAGCCGAACGAATTCTCTTTTTTCTCTTCTTGATTAAAACCACAGCCGTCATCTTTGACCAGCAAAATAGCGTGTTCATTGTTGAACTCTATCTTCACCTGGATTTCCGTCGCGTCTGCATGTTTTAATGCGTTCGTTACAGCTTCTTGCACTAGACGAAACAGTGCTACTTCTAATTTTGAAGCAGTTCGCTTCTCTTGTCCAATGGAAATAAACGTAATCCGAGGCTTGCCTTCGTTATAATCTTCGATTGTATCAAGATATTTACGCAGCGTCGGAATTAGACCTAAGTCGTCAAGTGCCATCGGTCTTAAATCATATATAATTCGACGTACTTCGTATAGGGCAGAACGAACCATTTTTCGTAAATCTCGAATTTCCTCCATTGCTTCTTTTGCACTACGTTCCCGGTAAATTCGGTCAATTAATTCCGATCTCATCATAACATTTGCAAGCATTTGAGCTGGGCCGTCATGAATCTCTCTTGACAAACGTTTCCGTTCCTCTTCCTGAGCTTCAATAATCCGAAAGCCAAAATACTCTTTTTGAATAGCATCTTCTACTATTTCCCCTACTTGTTTTAAGTCACTTGTTAAATAATTTAACACAACGGAAATTTGACCTACTAAGTGATCTGCACGTTTAATCGTTTCTTCCAATGTAAGCAAGCGTCTTTCTAGTTCATCTCGACGATTACGCAGCTGATATTCGCTTTGCTGATTCATCAGCAGCTTAGTTTGTAATTCGTGTGCTTTTTCATAAGCGTCTTTTACTTCAGGCTCTGAATAAATTTGAAAATGTCGGCTCACATCAGACAAACGCTTTCGAGCCAACCTTGCCTGAGTTTCCAATTTATCACCTTGCTCTATCGTCTCAAGAACTTTTCCTTTTAACACTTCTAACTCTTCTTTAATTTGCTGATATTCTTGTCTGGCATCTTCAGAAAGGCGATAGACTTCATTTTTACTATCTCCCACTGTGCCAATAATCTTCTCAAAAATTTCATCAAGTGCCTTGCTTGTTAATTTATGTTTCGACATTTACTCACCCCAAACTATACTCACATTCGGAGAAATGTCTATACGTTCATGCTATATATAGTATTCGTATGACCTATCTGAATTGTGAGGATAAGATCCATATTTTCTCCCTATCTGACTTTTTATATCCAAAAAGTAACGGTTGTTTTAGTACCCTCAAACTCGACATCAATCGACGCTTGACTCGCGTTATTTGAATAGATTACCATTTACGCTCACTCTTCAACAGTGACTAACTGCCTGTTTAAATCATTTCATTATTTAGCTATACAAGCCTGCACACTATTTTATTATAACGTATATTCTGTATGGCTTGTTTAAGTGATGTTGAATTTGATTAATTGATGTCTTTTCATAAACATTTTATACTAATAGCAAGTAAACAGTACGTAAATACCCGTTTTTCTTCTATTTATAACGCTAAGGAGGATTTTTTGATTGTTATCACAATATTATACCGTAAAACAAGAAGGTTCACATGAAATCACTATTCAAAAATCTAGATTCATTTGTCATATGAAACGTGTAACAACTGAGGAAGAAGCCCAGCAATTTATTCAAGACATTAAAAAACAGCACTGGAATGCTACTCATAACTGTTCAGCTTACCTAATTGGAGAACGAGATCAATTTCAAAAAGCAAACGATGATGGAGAACCAAGTGGAACAGCAGGCGTACCAATGTTAGAAGTGCTTAAAAAGAGAGGCTTAAAAGATACGGTAGTCGTCGTTACGCGCTATTTCGGAGGTATTAAATTGGGCGCAGGTGGATTAGTGCGCGCGTATGGAAAATCCGTTTCCGAAGCGTTAAATGAATTAGGTACAGTCAAACGAACTCTCATGGCGGTTATGCATACAACCGTCGACTATACATGGCTTGGAAAATTAGAAAATGAGCTTCGCAGTTCCGTTTATCTATTAAAAGAAATCCACTACGCAGACATGGTAGAGATTGAAACATTTGTAGAGGAAGCTCAAACAGAAGCATTTACTGAATGGATGACCGAGCTAACAAACGGCCAAGCAGATATTCGAGCAGGTGAGACGACCTATTTAGAAGAAGATGTAGAATGAATTATTTACTCTTATTAAAAAACATTGTACAATTGATAAATAGCGCAACTATTCTGATGGTTGCGCTACTTGTCAATGAGTAAAAACCTCGTAAAGACGCATTGCTTTGACGAGTTTGATTCATACATTCCAATTTATAACACATACTAAGTGTCACAATAAGTGTTCGAATATACGAATAAAAGGAGAAACCGTATGGCTCAATATAGACGTTTTCAAAAAAGAGTAAACAAACGGAAAAGAAAACGAAGGCTTTTTACATTTTTTCTGTTACCTATCCTTATTTTAGGGCTTTCTGCAACCGCTTATGGCTCTTATTTATTTGTTAAGGCTAAAACAGTAGCTTCTGATTCTTATGAAGGACTTGGAGATCGCGATAACTCTCCTATGCGTGATCGTAAAATCGATCCCAAAAAAGATGATATATCCATTTTATTTATGGGCGTAGATGACAGTGAAACCAGGAAGTTCGGAAAATCAGCCCGTACAGATGCTTTGATTTTGGCGACCTTTAACGAAACAAATAAAACCGTAAAGCTTGTAAGCATACCTCGAGATTCGCGGGTTTATATACCTGAAGTGAACAAAAAAGATAAAATTACGCATGCGCATGCGTACGGAGGTCCAAAAGCAACTGTAGAAACGGTAGAACAGCTGTTTAATGTCCCTGTTGATTACTATGTTAAAGTGAATTTTAAAGCTTTCACAGACATTGTAGACTCACTTGGGGGAATCGATTTTGATGTACCTTATGCGATGAGTGAAAAGGACTCAAAAGATCGTCATAATGCTATTGTCTTAAAACCAGGAAACCAACATTTAAATGGTGAAGAAGCGTTAGCTGTTGCTCGAACACGAAAACAAGACAACGATATTGAGCGAGGAAAAAGACAGCAGCAGTTGATCGAAGCCATGATTAAAAAAGCTGCTTCCATTGGATCACTTAATAAATATGGCAATCTTATCGAAGCTGTTGGCGATAATATGAAAACGAATTTAATGTTCGGTGAAATGCTTTCGTTTTATGATTACGCTTCGAAAAAAGTAGACATCGAAACCATTAACTTAGACGGTAGCGATGAAAAAATTAACGGCGTTTACTACTTCAAACTAGACAATGATTCAGTGGAAAAAGTAAGTGAAAAGCTCCGCAAGCATTTAGGCATTGAATCAACTTCAGATACAACAGAATAATTAAAAAGACCTCTTGGATATCCAAGAGGTCTTTTTAATTAATTTTTTAAACGAAGCCCACGAACCATGTTAAGAATTGGCCTATATGTCTTATCAACTAATCCTATTTTTTCAACGATAATTTCAATCGCCACAAGGAGGATAGCTAGTACAAGAAAAGACCCCCACATTGTTTGTACCTTTGAAAAGATAACTGCCGCTAAGCCAAATATCGCACTCATTCCATAAATAATTAAAACCGTTTGTCTATGGCTGTACCCTAAGCGCAACAAGCAATGATGCAAATGAGATTTATCAGGAGCCGATAGCGGTTGATTTTTTACGATTCGGCGAATAATAGCAAAGAACGTATCTGAAATTGGTACCCCTAAAATAATAACTGGAACAATGAAGGAAATAACCGCTACATTTTTAAATCCTAACAGAGACAATACAGAAATCATATAGCCTAAAAATAGTGCTCCTGTATCGCCCATGAAAATCTTAGCGGGGTGAAAGTTGTAAAACAAAAATCCGAGCGTACTTCCCAATACGATGAAACCCATGCTTGTCACAAACACATTACCCATCATAATAGCCATACCAGAGATGGTAATCAATACAATAGAGGAAACGCCGGCAGCTAATCCATCCAATCCATCAATTAAATTAATAGCATTGGTAATTCCTACAATCCATAATACCGTAATTGGAATACTTAACATTCCGAATTCTAATTTTCCGCCAAACGGCAAGTTAATGAAGTCAATTTGGACTCCACCGTATACAACAACAATTAATGTCGCTACTAGCTGACCGCCTAATTTAATTTTAGCGGATAGCTCAATCATATCATCTAAGACACCGGTAATGATGATAATGATGCTTCCGATTAAAATCGGCAGCGCATATTTACTGTCAGGCTGTAAAACGAGGTATCCAATAAGAAAACTAAAAAATATCGCCAAACCTCCAAGGCGAGGCATAATTTTTTGATGAACTTTTCGTTGATTTGGTTTATCCGTTGCACCTATTTTAAACGCCAGCTTCTTAACCAGCGGAGTGATCAGAATAGATGTAATAAAACAAATAAACAAGGTCAAATATAGCATGGAGACCCTCCTCAGGTTTATGTTAACCAAAACCATAAAAAATGTATCCAACTTTATATAATTGGATAGTATTTCAAATTGCGTATAACAATAATTACTTACTTATTCCCAAAATGGATTATATCACAATGATTCTACTACTTAAATAGAAATTTATTCTCAAAAATTAGCACATTTACAAACTATTAATAGAAAAGAACTGTATTTTTTGGTGTATAAACAGCTGATTTACTTTATTCTTATGTGGTTATTTTATGTAGAACATTTTCTTTACTATATTTTATTAAAATATAAGCGAACTCCCCCCTTTTCGTCTAATTTATTCGTCATCTTTAACTCTTTTTCCTTTTTATTAAGCATATTTAAACCTTTATTTTTATTTCACATGGCCCCACTCATTATATGAACAAACTTTTGACCTATGCATGTCCACTACTTCAAACCACATTCGCTGAATCGTTGTCCTTATCTTATATCATTTAAAAGTTAAAATATAGTGAAATGGACAGAGATAAAATCAAACAAAAAAAGGAATTTTATCAAAAAAATGAAACTTTTTTTGATACGGTTCGTAATACATAGTAGAAACAGTATCAATCATCTTACATAAAGGGGGTGTTGAATGAACTATGTTTGGTCTATCTGTTCAAACAGTGTATTTGTATGGATTAATTATCTGCGGAAGTCTCACCTTCTTATACATTTTATTTAGCGATTTGTTAGATGGATTATCTGAAGCGATACCTTTTTTTAACCCCACTCTTCTTTTTTCTTTTTTAACATTCTTTAGTGCCAGTGGATATTTGTTCACCTATACGTCATTGCAAAATTATTGGATTATTTCGATTTCCGCTCTTATTGCCCTTCTACTCGTTATTTTGCTCAACGTTTTCGTATTGATTCCTTTATCATCGGCTGAAGAGTCTCTTGCTTTTACTGAAGATTCGTTAAAAGGAAGACTTGGTACCATTATTACTTCCGTTCCTGCAGATGGTTATGGAGAAGTATTTATCGAAGGGGTTAGCGGCACGATCTCCAAACCCGCTGCCAGCTTTAAAAACACTGCTATACCTTTAGGCAGCAAAGTGCTTGTGGTAGATATACAAAGGGGCAACGCACTCGTTGTGATTTACGAAGAAATTATGACCAATCACTCATTATAAATAGTATTAGGGGGAGTTTTATGTTTTCAACACCTATATTAGTTGTCGTTGGAATTGTTGTTTTTTTATTAATTGCGCTGATTGCCGTATTTATTACAAAATACCGTACAGCAGGTCCAGATGAAGCGTTAATTGTAACAGGGAGCTATCTCGGAAATAAAAACGTGCACGTCGATGAATCCGGAAACCGCATTAAAATTGTTCGCGGCGGCGGTACGTTTGTGCTGCCAGTTTTTCAGCAGGCTGAGCCTCTGAGCTTGTTGTCAAGCAAACTGGAAGTATCTACACCTGAAGTATATACAGAACAAGGTGTTCCAGTTATGGCTGATGGGGTATCAATCATCAAAATTGGAGGTTCTATTTCAGAAATCGCAACGGCCGCTGAGCAGTTTTTGGGCAAAGCAAAAGAAGATCGTGAAACCGAAGCTAGAGAAGTCTTAGAAGGTCACCTTCGTTCGATTCTTGGTTCTATGACGGTCGAAGAAATTTATAAAAACCGTGAAAAATTCTCTCAAGAAGTACAGCGCGTAGCTTCACAAGATCTAGCTAAAATGGGATTAATTATTGTATCGTTTACAATTAAAGACGTTCGGGATAAGAACGGCTATCTAGAATCGCTAGGGAAGCCTCGTATTGCTCAAGTTAAGCGAGATGCTGACATTGCAACAGCGGAAGCTGAAAAAGAAACAAGAATCAAGCGTGCCGAGGCTCATAAAGATGCCCAAAAAGCGGAGCTTGAGCGAAATACAGAAATCGCGGAAGCTGAAAAAATGAATCAATTAAAAACCGCTGAATATCGTCGCGAACAAGATATTGCCAAAGCTCGTGCTGACCAAGCGTATGATCTAGAAACAGCTCGCGCGAAACAAGATGTAACAGAACAAGAAATGCAAATCCGCATTATTGAACGTCAGAAACAAATTGAATTAGAAGAAAAAGAAATTCTTCGTCGTGAGCGTCAATACGATTCTGAAGTAAAAAAGAAAGCAGATGCAGATCGTTACTCTGTTGAGCAATCCGCAGAAGCTGAAAAAGCAAAACAGCTTGCGGAAGCTGACGCCAACAAATATCGAATTGAAGCAATGGCTAAAGCTGAAGCTGAACGCGTTCGAATTGATGGTTTAGCAAAAGCTGACGCTCAGCGTGCCCAAGGTGAATCTGAAGCTGAGATTATCCGCTTAAAAGGTTTAGCAGAAGCAGAGGCTAAACAAAAAGTTGCGGAAGCATTCGAGCAGTTTGGTCAAGCGGCTATTTTAGATATGATTATCAAAATGCTTCCTGAATATGCAAAACAAGTTGCAAGTCCTTTAGCAAATATCGATAAAATTACGGTTGTGGATACAGGAAGCAACGGTGAAAACAGCGGAGCTAATAAAGTGACTGGTTATGCAACAAACTTAATGTCTTCTCTTCAAGAATCGCTGAAAGCATCCTCAGGTATAGATGTAAAGGAATTGATTGAGAACTTTTCTGGAAAAGGAAATGTGCGCCAGAGCTTGCACGAACTAACGGATGAAATCAAGCAACAAAACAAAAAAGAAGATATCTAAAAATAAAAAGCATGCGGATATCATCCGCATGCTTTTTTAACCTCTTAACACTCGAAGAAGAAACCTAGGCAATTCTAACTGACGCTTCCATCTCCATGGTTCTTTTAATAGTCGATAAAGCCACTCTAAACCAAATTTTTGAAAAACAGCCGGTGCCCGGTTCAATCGTCCTGAAATAACATCAAACGAGCCGCCTACGCCTTGATAAACAGAAGGATTGAGTTTTTCTTTATGAGCAATAATCCAATTTTCTTGCGCTGGACTGCCTAAAGCGACAAACACAATTTCTGCTCCTGAATCATTAATCGTACGTTCAATGACTTCTTCATTTTTTTCATAGCCATTTAATGTTCCAACAATTAAAATCCCTGGAAACATCTCTTCCAATTTAGCTTTGGCTTCATCTGCAATGCCAGGCTTGGCTCCGTATAAAAAAATTCTTTTACCGTTATTAGTTGCTTCTTTGCACAGCTTCAGCATCATATCAATACCCGTTACACGCTCACGAATACGTCCCTTTTTGAGCTTTGAAGCTAAAATCACACCGATTCCATCTGGAATTTGATAAGTCGCTTGATTTAACAGTGACTTTAGTTCCTGATCTTCTTGTGCTTTCATAATTTTTTCAGGATTGATTGCTACAATAAATGATTTTCGGCCTTTATCTATATCCTGAAGTAACTTTGCCGCTAGCTCATCGTACGTGTCGCTACAAACGTCTATTCCTAAGATGTTTTCCTTCATTAAATCACCCGTATGTTGATTTTTTAGTTTTTTACAAACGAAAGACAGGCTGTTCAGCCCGTCTTTTTATAAAGTAGAAACTTTTGAATCACCAAGTAACACTACGTCAAAGCCTGCTGCTTTCCATTGATCACGCTGAATGCAGTTTTTCGTATCAAAAATAATCTTTGTACGCATATGATTTTCAACAGCTGATGGAAGAAGCTCTTTGAACTCATTATGATCTGTTAAAATAAGAATCACATCTGCATGTGCAACAGCTTCATCCAAACTTTGCGTCTGACGTTCGATTTTATTCTCTTTGATATGAGGATCAAATGCTGTGTAATCAACACCTAGCTTTTCTAAGTGATGAAGCACATCCGTTGATGGACTTTCACGCATATCATCAATATTTCCTTTAAAAGCTAAACCTAAAACAGCTACACGTCCATGTTGAATGCCCTTCTCATCTAGTAGGCTTTTCGTTTTTAATGCTGTATATTCAGGCATTGAATCATTTGTCTGACGAGAAAGAGAAATAATTTTCGCAAGTTCTGGCTGAAGCTCCGTTAAGAACCAAGGGTCAACAGCAATACAGTGGCCGCCCACACCAGGACCTGGTAAATGGATGTTTACACGTGGATGATAGTTCGCTAACTTAATCGCTTCCCACGCATTTACACCAATTTTTTCACTGATTTTTGCCAGCTCATTTGCAAAGGCAATGTTCACATCACGATATGTGTTTTCAATTACTTTCACCATTTCAGCTGTTGTAGCATCCGTTACGTGAATATTTCCTTTTACAAATGTTTTATAAAGCTCAACAGTCAAGCGACTGGACTCTTCGTTAATACCACCGACAATACGGTCATTATTTACTAGTTCCTCAAATACTTTTCCTGGAATAACACGTTCAGGTGAGTGAGAAACAAATAACTCACTGCCTAATTCTAAACCAGTTTCTTTTAGCACAGGTAGCATAACGTCTTCTACTGTACGCGGAGGAACTGTGGATTCTAAAATAACTAAATTTCCTTTACGAACGTAAGGAACAATTGATTTTGTCGCTTCTCGAACATAGTTCAAGTTTGCCGTTTTATCTTCATTAATTGGTGATGGTACAGCAATAATAAAAATATCCGCCTCTTCAGCTGTTGTGCCTACCGTAAAGTGGCCGTTGTCAACTGCTGATTCTAAACGTTCTTGTAAGCCATTTTCTTCTATATGAAGTTGCTTATTTTTAATTAATTCTACTGCTTTTTCATTTACGTCAACACCATGTACATATAAGCCGTGATTGGCAAACATAACAGCTGTCGGTAAACCTATATATCCTAAACCAACTACACACAATTTCTTTGTCATTGCAGAAAATCTCCTTTATATGACATGCTTAATAAATAAAACCTATCTGATATTATATCGAAAAATGTCATTTCATGATAGCATTTATATAAAAACATGAAATAATTTCTTTTACTTATTATTATGTAACATTTTATGAGAATTCATCAATAAACGATATAACCATCTTTTGTACAACGGGCTCTAACCCAAAAGAACTATTGAAAATCTCCATGATTCCCAATAGTTCTCCTAGTAAATCTATTTTTACATATGCCCTTCTTTTTCGACAATTTCTTTAAAATAGCTCACTAACTCTTCTCGCAGCGGTTCTCTTTGTAAGGCTAAATCAATTGTTGCTTTAATGAATCCAAATTTATCTCCAACATCATAACGTTTTCCTTCGAAATAATAAGCAAGAACACGTTGAAATTCATTCAGACGTAAAATAGCATCTGTTAATTGAATTTCTCCTCCTGCACCAATCTCTTCTCTGCTTAAGATATCAAAAATTTCCGGTGTTAAAATATAGCGCCCCATAATTGCATAGCCTGAAGGGGCATCTTCTGGATTCGGTTTTTCAACGAGCGTTTCTACGTCTAATAATCCTTTTTCAAGAGGCTCTCCTTTAGGACCTACAATTCCGTACTTTGAGGTTTCTTTCCTAGGCACCTCCTGTACACCAACTACAGCGCATTCATATTTTTCGTATACGTCCATTAACTGTTTCAAACAAGGTGTTTCTGATTGGACTACATCATCCCCTAGCATAACAGCAAACGGTTCATCTCCGATAAAACTTCTTGCACAGTGAATGGCATGACCTAATCCTTTAGGTTCCTTTTGACGAATATAGTGAACATTAGCCAAATTCGAAATCCCCTGCACTTCTTCAAGCATGTCCCACTTTTCCTTTGCCGCTAATGTTTCTTCTAGCTCATATGATTTATCAAAATGATCCTCGATTGCTCGTTTTCCGCGACCGCTTACAATTAAAATATCTTCAATACCTGATGCTACTGCTTCTTCCACAATGTATTGAATCGTTGGTTTATCTACAATTGGCAGCATTTCTTTAGGCTGTGCTTTTGTAGCCGGCAAAAAGCGTGTCCCTAATCCAGCTGCTGGAATAATAGCTTTACGAATTTTCACTTACTTTTCCTCCTGTCAATGTCAATCGTGCTTATTGGTTATAGTATAGTAAGTCTTCGATTGAGTATGTACACAAAGTCATGTTGAATCCATTTCTTTTTATAAAGAGTCATGTTGGATTCTGCTTTATCATAACAAAAGATTTTGTATAATTCTATTTTTATCATTTATAATGAAAAGAAAATTAATCACTTATAAATATAATTTTATGTTCCACTTATGTATAGAAAGGAATGGGATTATGAGTTCGTTTTCAGATCACTTACAGCACCAATTTATACATCATTTCCCGTACAGTGATGCACGCTATCGTACAAATGCCCAAGCAGGACTAGACCTTTACCGTACCCATTCATTCTTCATTTTGCACAATGATGAACAGATATTAAACGTTAAAATCGATTCGTTTTATGTTGAACTAAACAAACAGCTGCTCCCTGAAAGTACCTGTTCTTGTCAGCATAACGGATTTTGTGAACACTGCTTTGCAGCGTTTTTTTATATGTATTCATTAATAGAACCGCTTTCGCCCCTATTCAAAGAATGGCGAAACCATGAGAAAGAAGCTTTGACTATGCTATCTGCCAAACAAGTGTTAAAAAAACCCAAGGCAACTTTTCAAGAGTGGAGACAAACTTTTGAGGAGCAGTATACGCTTTTTATGCAGGGGCGGAACGAAAATGACCGGTCCATTTATCATGAATATTATCAGTACTATTACCGTTCTTTAGTGAAAAAAGCTCCTGAGCATCCATTGCTTTATGCTTTATTTTGTATCTATGGAGCGGTTCATACATTTTATAAACTATCAGCTCAATTACAGGCACATCAGCTTTCTACTAACATCGAGGAATCATTCGTATATAGTCACGTCTACAAAATAACAAATGAAATTTATGCTACCGCTGATTCATTAAAGCAAACGAAATACGATCGGGATGCATTATCTATTATAGAGGACAGCATCCCATACATCCGAGAATTATTGCATAATGATATACCTTTACAATATGAGCGTATTGAAATTTATCGGGTTATTTGGCAAAAAGTCTTCACGTTAGAAAGATGGCGAAAAAATGAGGAACGCGAATTAAAAGCCAAGCATGGTTCTTTTATAAATAATACAGCTCTTTCCTATCTTTTATTTCTTCAAGAAAAAGATAGAGAAGCAAAAGAACGTTTGAGCGATGGAACATTACAAATGATTCCCTATCTTATCCCTTGGTTAAATGATTTATTGCACGAAAAAGAAACTGACCGCTTTGCTCAGTGGGGCTCTTATATAATGACCTATATAGGAGATTACGTACGCACCGTTCCAACTACTTATCAAGGAAGCCGAAATATGGTCTCCATGATTGTAAATTTATTTCAGCACTATAAAGACTTAACGAACGAGCAAACTTTGTATACTGAAGCATTGCAAACATTACTTCCCTATAGTTTTATTGAATACAGTGATTTTCTATATGCTTCTAACCAATTAAAAAAATGGGTTGAATTACAGGTGCTTCTTCAATATGACAGCATCAAATATGACGAGCAAACGATAGAGGCCTTAAAACAAAAAGATGAAAAGCTGGTTATTCCTCTTTATCATCAAATGATTTCAAAGCTGATTTATGAAAAAAAGAAAAGCAGTTATCAAGAAGCCTATATCTACTTACAAGAATTAAAAAGACTTTATCTACAAATGAATCGCTCTCTACTATGGGAACATTATATAGAAGAATTAGCGATAAAAACGAAGAAACAGCGCGCATTTCAACAACTATTAGAAAAAGGAGATTTACTGAATGTTTGATTTGTTTCATTTAACACTTGAAGTCGAACCTGTACACGATGACTTTTTTCTCTACTGTGTATCACCTAGCGGCCAAATTTTGCTCCCTGATACATGGAAAGATGCGCTGTTTCTATGGCATGAACAGACCTATTACGGAAGTGAAGCTACACAGGTTGAGATTAATGGAAAAAAAGGAATTCTTCTTTCTGCATGGCAAATGTTCACTTTCATACAATCACCTATTCAACAGCATGTGTTGAAACCGGCTTTGTCCGCTTCAGCGGAAGATTATCAGCAAATTGCAGTCGATATGACAAAGAAGATTATCCAAGGGAAATTTCATTCTCTTCCTTTAAAAAAACAAATGACTGGATCGCTTTCACAAGCTGATGAGCAAGAGTGGCGAGCACAAATTAAAGAGAGCCTATTAAAAAAAGAAGGAAAAGACTTTTTAATAAGCATAGGAGGCGAGAGCTATAATCCTCCCTTTGACCTTTCATTGCGTGTTGTAGAGCCAACGACCGATGGAGATGTATGGACGGCTGAAACATTTGTGATTCCCCACGATGAAGCCAAAGAACCTTTTATACTGGGAAGAACACTTCCTAAAGAGTGGAATCACTACGAATCATATATCGCTTACGAACACGAACGATGGAAAGCATTGGCTCCTACTTTATACCAAAAAGGAGCGTTTATTCAGTCTGTCCTAACAGATGAGGAAGTATGGGAATTTCTAACTCAAGATAGTGCAGCATTGATTGAACAAGGTGTCTCTATCCATTTGCCAAGCTGGTGGGAATCATTAAAAAAAGCCACCATAAAAGTATCTGGCGCTATAGAAAATACTTCATCTGCATTGTTTGGTAAACAAGCTATCAGCAGCTTCCGCTGGTCATTTTCTATTGGCGATCAAACTTTTTCAGAAGAAGAGTTTCGGAAATTAGTCGAACAAAAACGCCGATTATTATCTATTAACGGACAGTGGATTCAACTGGATTCTAGATTAATTAAACAAGCGCAGAAAATTGTTAAAGAAGCTAGTAAAAAAGGCGTCTCAATTCATGAAATTTTAAAAACGAAGCTAACCTACATGGCAGACAGTAAAACTGATGAAGAAGAGGTAAAAGTTGAATTCCAACTCCCCGCTTCCTTTCAATCATTTATTACATCCTTAACGGATTTAGAACGGCTGCCGGAAGTGCTGCCTCCCTCTGAATTTAAAGGGATATTAAGACCTTATCAGCAGCAAGGCTTGAATTGGCTCATGTTTTTGAGAAAGTTTAACTTAGGAGGATGTCTAGCAGATGACATGGGGCTAGGTAAAACCATTCAATTAATTAGTTATTTAACAAACATTCATCAGTTACATAGCTTTCCTTCTCTTATCGTTTGCCCAACTTCTTTAATTGGAAACTGGGAAAAAGAATTACAGAAATTTGCCCCTTCTCTTCGTGTTCATGTTCATTACGGGCCGAAAAGAACCGGCGGAGATGCATTTGAGAAGATATGTGAAAGTACTGACGTGGTGATTACGACTTATCAAGTTGCCCTTTTGGATGTCGAATTGTTGAAAGGGTTTATATGGAACAGCATTTCCTTAGACGAAGCGCAACATGTTAAAAACCCGCAGACTAAACAGGCGAGAGCCATTCGTCAGCTGCAAGGAAGACACAAAATTGCGCTTACTGGAACTCCAATTGAAAACCGTCTGCTGGAACTATGGTCATTATTTGAATTCATCAATCCCGGTTACTTAGGAACAATCAATTCATTTAAAAACCGATTTGTAGCCGGCATTGAAAAAGGCGAGAAACCTGAACGAACTGTTGAGCTTAAAGCACTCATTCAACCTTTCTTATTGAGAAGAACAAAACAAGATAAAAGCATCGCCCGCTCACTGCCTGATAAACAAGAACAAAAAGAATATATCCCGCTGACAGCGGAACAAGCTTCACTTTACCAGGAGCTAGTTCAAGAAATGCTTCAAGAAACAGAGGAAAAAACAGGATTTGAACGAAAAGGCATGATTTTGCAAACACTAAATAAGCTAAAATTATTATGCAATCATCCAGCTTTGTACTTAAAGGAAAGTGCAGCTAAACAAACGGTACGGCGATCTCATAAAAGTGAAAAAATTATTGAACTCGTAGAGAGCATTCGCACACAGCAAGAAAGCTGTTTAATCTTTACTCAGTATATTGAAACAGGACTCATGCTACAAAGAACCTTAGAAAAAGAAATCAACGAGCCGGTTTTATTCCTTCACGGAAGTTTGTCAAAAGAGCAAAGAGATGAAATGGTTGCTCAATTTCAAGCAAGGAAAAAAGCCATCTTTATCCTTTCTCTTCGCGCAGGTGGAACTGGATTGAATTTAACAGCTGCAAATCACGTTATTCATTTTGACCGATGGTGGAACCCAGCCGTTGAAAACCAGGCAACCGATCGGGCCCATCGCATTGGTCAGAATAAATTTGTTCATGTTCATAAATTCATTACAAGAGGAACGATTGAAGAAAAAATTGATGAAGTGATCAATCAAAAACAACATCTCAACAATGAACTCATCCAAGGAGATCAATGGGTAACAGAACTTTCGAATAAAGAGCTACAAGAGCTTCTTGCTTACAGAAATGAATAAGAAAAATTATAAAATGTGTTACACCGTTACCAAAAAGAGGACTTTTTTACTTGTCCTCTTTTTTTATTAGATCATTCGACACAAAAAAATAAGTGTAAATCGTTCTTCAACTACTGATAAAGATACAAAAAACGCGATAAATATCGTTTTTTGAATAAAAAGGTATTTTTATAGCGAAAAAGACCCTTTACTTTCTCTTTAAATTCCAGCATATTTATACATATAATATTTTTGTAATTTAATAGACATATTGGAAAAATAAACACGAAACATTTACATAATTAGGGGGATTTATTAATGAAAAAAAGGCAGCTCGCTTTATCTCTAGGCGCCATTGTTGGCGGGACATTCTTATATCAAGCTTCAGCTGAAGCATCTGCTTCAACTGTTCAAGTGAAAGCTGGAGATACACTTTGGTCGTTATCTACTAAATATCATACAACGATAGAAGCTTTAAAAAGCGTAAATAAGTTATCTTCAAATACAATTCGCATAGGACAAACGTTATCGATTCCTTCTGCTTCAACCTCTCAACCATCTAATAAGGAAGAAAAGCCTTCAGCTCCTGCTACTGGTTCAACCTATAAAGTTCAAAGCGGCGATACCCTTTGGAAAGTGGCTACTCGTTTTAATATGAGCGTAGAAGAATTAAAACGTTTGAACACTCTTTCTTCCAACATCATTTATATTAACCAAACGTTAAAAGTAAATGGAAGCAACAGCGCATCGACTCCAACTACGAGTAAACCAGCAGAAACTCCTTCTAAGGATGCAAACGGAACTTACAAAGTTCAGCGTGGAGATAGCCTGTCTAAAATAGCTTCGGCATTTCACATGAGCGTGAGCGAATTAAAACAAATAAATGGATTAACGTCTAATACGATTTATGTAAATCAACAATTAAAGGTATCAAAAAGCGCTCAAACAACTACGCCAACAACAAAACCAAGTACATCAACACCTTCAACTTCTAGCGGAACATTAAATGTATCGCAAATGATTTCAGATGCAAAACGTTATATGGGTGTTCCTTACAAATGGGGTGGCACAACTCCTTCTGGTTTCGACTGCAGCGGATTCATTTATTACGTAATGAAACAACAAATTTCTACAACGCGCTATACGACGGCTGGTTATTGGAGTGTATCAACACCCGTAAGTAATCCACAGCCTGGTGACCTAGTGTTTTTTAATACATATTCTAGCGGCCCTACACATATGGGCATTTACCTTGGTAATCGTCAATTTATTCATGCTGGATCTTCTACCGGTGTAACCATTGCAAGCTTAGATAACAGCTACTGGAGCAAGCGCTACTTGGGTGCAAAAAGGTTTGCTAAATAACTGATAGAAGCTGAGACAAGAGTATGTTAGCTGAAGGAAGATCCGAATGAGTTTGATTCTTGATGGAGAATCAAACTCATTCGGATCTTTTCATTAAAAAAACCGTTAAATAATTTAACGGCTGAAATAGAGGAATAATTCGGGGATAGTGAATACTTTAATTTTCTCTCTTGAGAATATAGAAAGAGCCTTGCTCTTAAGGAGGATCTATCTTCTATTATGATAGATAAGGGGAATTAAAACCTTAGCTGAACTAATCACCCCCTTTCATACTAGATTACTTTATTCTTCTTGTTGATTTGAACCAAATGAAGAAGAATCAGATGGCTTTCCACTTAAAAATTTAACCGCATCAGCCACAACGTCGGTCATATATACTCGTTGCTGAAGATTATTTTCAAATGTGCGCGTTTGTACACGCCCTACCACGCCTACAACCGCTCCTTTATCACAGTAAGCAGCTGTATTTTCTGCATTTTTTCTCCACAGAGTAATGTTGACAAAATCAGCATCATATTCACCTTCAACATTTCGAAACGTTCGATTAATTGCTAACGTAATAGTAGATACGGCAATCCCTTCATGGGTATATCGAAGCTCCGGCTTTTTTGTCAGTCTTCCTACAAGAACAATATGGTTAATCATAGTCTACCACTCCAACTGATTGAATAATGGGAATCTTTAAGCTCATTCATGTTATAATATGGATAACCTACTATTTACGTAAAGGAGGAAACATCAATGAAAACATTTAAACTTGTGTCATTTCAATTGGTTGATGATCAAGAAAAGCGTCAGTCTGTCTCACTAACTAATGGCCTTATTATTAATAAAGAAGACGGCGAAAATAACTGGATTTTAGAAGCAGTTATCGATAAGAAATGGTACGATGAATTTCATGTTTTGTTGAAAGATAAACAAAAAGTGACGGTAGAAGCTAAAATTACGAAAGAAACAAATGATCCAGCTACCTTTATAGCTACCGTGGCTTCCATTACTTCAATTGGTGAAAATCGTATTAGTTTGTTGATGAAAGGTGTTTTAAAAGAACGGAGACTTCATTATGCTGAAATGCTCTTAGAGGATTTAATTAACCAAGGGTTATCAGGTCAAGATTTACTTCAACAGTTCAAACTGCAGCTTCGAAACAGACCGGTAAAAAGTACATCTAAAAAATAAGTCAAGTCATCTCAAGGTGTCTGGATTTAAAAGAGAGGATTATTGTTTGAGGTCTTTTTCGTTGGTCCATGAGAAGGGTAAAGAAAAGAGAACTCACTGGAGAGGTACCTTTCTTTTTTTCCTAAAAATAAATGTGCATGACTAGAACGTTTGAAGCGATTATCTCTTATGCGAGCACCTTGCCTTTTCAAATAAAAATTTGTCATTTTTTCACTCCTTTTTCTTTGTAATTCGTATATTAATGCATTTTTCCCCGTTATTCAACCATTTTTTTCAATATACCGAACAAAAAATAGGATTTTTTTACTATAAAAACCTCTATTTTTGTTCTTTTTTTTATATCCATGCAGAAAAATGAATCTTTTTAGAGAAAAAAAAGAAATAAAAACAGGTTTTATTCCCTCTATTGCAGAAAGTAAAGTGTATATGTTTCATATTGTGCAAATTAAGCATGTTACAAAGAACATGAACTACATTCGAACAATAAGACATATACTTATCTTTACGAAATCAGGTGATGCATATGAAAGATTTTGGAGAAAGAATTAAACATTTCAGACTAAAAGGAGGATTTTCACAAGAAGAATTAGCAAATCAGTTGAATGTTTCTCGTACAACTATTTCAAAATGGGAATGTTCGAAACAAACGCCTTCCATTTTTGATTTTCTATCTCTATGTAATTGTTTTCAAATTACGCTCGACCAACTTATTGAGCCTTCCTCTTATAAACAAGATTATTTACATGACTTCCAACTTCTTTACTTAACAAGAAAACGTGAATCGGATTCACAGGAAAATACCATTTTAACCCTCATAGATAAACAGCCCTTATTAAAACATGTGCTCTTACAATTTTCATCTCTGTCACCAACTCTTCAAAAAGAGTTGCTAACGGATATTATACCTTTATTAAAGAAACTTTTTTCTGCTTTGCAGCGCCAATAAAAAAAGCTGCATCAGCAGCTCTTATGTACTATTCTTTTTTATCGCCTAAAGCAAACATAATATCTGTTTCGCAGACTAACTCTCCATCTACAGTTGCGATACCTTTTCCTTTGCCAATAGATCCACGCGCACGTACAATTTCAACCTCTAAACGCAGTTGATCACCAGGTCTTACTTGCTTTTTAAAACGGCAGTTGTCAATGCCTGCAAAAAATGCTAAACGTCCTTGATTTTCCTCTTTTTTTAGCATAGCTACTGCTCCTACCTGAGCCAAAGCTTCTACAATTAAAACCCCTGGCATCACAGGATAGTCAGGGAAATGCCCGTTAAAAAATTCTTCATTGGCAGATACGTTTTTTAAACCAACTGCTTTTTTTCCCTCTTCCACTTCTAAAATACGATCGACCAATAAAAATGGATATCGGTGTGGAATAATTTCTTTAATTTGTTCAATATCAAGCATAAATAAGTCTCCTTTCAAACCGCATGTAACATACGATACTATTATCAATATACAGAATGCTCAATTGAGAAGCAACTACTTGCTTAAGCTCTGATTCCATTCACCAAGCCCATCATTTGGTCTGCAATTGAAATAGAGCGGGAATTAAACTGATACGCACGTTGGGCAATGGACATATCAGTGAGTTCTTTGCTCAAATCTACATTTGACTGTTCCAATTTCCCTTGATCTACGCCTGCTGTTTCTCGAGCTTTTCCAGTCAGATCTGTAAACATATTCGGTTGGTTCATCCCAGCTGGAAAAGCAAATAGATTTTCTCCTTTAGCTTCTAGCTCCTGCGGCTTTTGGACATTTGTTAACCCAAGGGTAAACTGGTCAACGCCCGTATTCGTAGTAACCGTTATCGTTCCACTTCCATCAATCTGTATATCTTTAAATGCGTTACTGAAAATAATAGCTTGACCATTTTCCCCCAGCACATCCTGGCCAGAACCGTTTACTAATTTAACATTGTTGGGGCCTTCAGGCCTAAGGTGAAATGAACCATCTCGCGTATATTGTACAGGCTGTTCGGAATCGTTTACGGCAACTTGAAAATAAACGTTTGGATTTGATGCAGCTACATCTAATGGTTTGTCTGTATTTTCAAAAGCACCTTGCGTCATATTTAAGCGTGTTTGGTCTAGATAAGCTCCTGAACCTTGTCGAATTCCAGACGGTGTAAGCCGCTTTTCTGTTCCCTGGTCTACTTGATTATTTACTTGTTGATACAGCATATCGTTAAATGAAGCGTCTCTCGATTTATATCCTGTCGTATTTGTATTAGATAAATTGTGACTGATGACATCAAGCTGCTGCTGTAGCTGCCCCATTGTATTAGCCGCTGTTATCATTGTACGGTTCATTCTCTTCATCTCCCCTGTTGCTTTTAGCGCACACGTCCAATTTCATTTGCCGCTTTATCCATGCTTCTATCGTAAGCTTGCATTATTTTTTGATTTGCTTCAAAAGCTCTGTAAGCTGTTAGTAAATCCGTCATACTTTGAGCAGCATCTACATTGGAACGTTCAACAAATCCTTGCTTTAACTGATAAGAAATGCCTGGATTATTTCTTGCTGAAGGCAAGGACTGATTGTTCAACGTTTCATACAATCCATTCCCTGCCTTTTTAATCGTTTGTAAATCACTAGAATAAGCAATACCGATTTGTGCAATCTGCTGATTATTTTCCGTTACGTTACCCTGTGAATCAACTGTAAAGTTTTCACTTTTCAGTTGAATTGGCTGATTATTTGTATTTAATACATAAGCTCCCGTAGACGTAGTTAAAAACCCTTCTTGATCTAATGTAAAATTACTGTTTCTTGTATATTGAGGCGTATTATTAGGGCTTTGTACCACAAAAAATAGGCCGCCCTCTTTTGTAGGCATATTTTGCTCCATCAATGCAATATCAGTTGATTGAGACGTTTGCTGAAGATCACCTTGTGTAAAATTTGGAACTGTTTCTTGCATATACACACCCGTATTAATTGTACCTATGTCTTTTTTGTTCTGAACAGAGATGTTACGGTCAGTGGGTAAATCTTCAGATGCCATTCGCTGCAGTAACATATCAGGAAATGCCTTTAACGTACCTTGATCTGCTTTAAATCCTGGCGTATTAGCATTTGCTATGTTATTCGTTAATAAGTCAGTTTGACGCTGCTGAGACAGCATACCCGCTGCTGCCGTGTAAAACCCTTTAAACATACTTCATCCTCCTTACAAGTAAACGTTGTTCGTTATAGCCGGCTGACAGAGTATAATAAATAAAAGAAGAGACTCCTCTGTATGAAACGAGCCAATAGAGGAGTCTTCATTTATTTAAACAATATTGCGACGAGATAGTTTATCAATATTATCAAGCATAATACCTGTTCCAACAGCTACACAACCCATTGGATTTTCTGCAATTAGCACAGGCACCTTTAATTCTTCCGCTAACAGCTGATCCATACCGTGAAGCAATGCTCCACCGCCAGTTAAAATAACGCCTCTGTCTATAATATCGGCAGAAAGTTCGGGAGGTGTACGCTCTAATACACTTTTCGAAGCTTGTACAATGACGCTGACAGACTCTCTAAGTGCCTCCTCTACTTCCTCAGAATAAACAGTAACCGTACGAGGTAAGCCTGAAACCATGTCTCGCCCTCGAATGTCCAGCTCTTCATTACGAGCTTTAGGAAACACTGTGCCAATTTTCACTTTAATTTCTTCTGCTGTACGCTCTCCAATTAAGAGCTTATATTTTTGCTTAATGTACTGCAAAATTTCGGCATCAAAACGATCACCAGCCATCTTAATAGAAGCTGCTGTTACAATATCGCCCATTGAAAGGACAGCCACATCGGTTGTACCTCCACCAATATCTACGACCATGTTTCCGCTCGGCTGAAAGATATCCATTCCAGCGCCAATAGCCGCGACTTTTGGTTCTTCTTCCAAATAAATGGTTTTTCCACCGCTTTTTTCAGCAGCTTCGCGAATTGCTTTTTGTTCAACAGAGGTAATATTTGTTGGACAACAAATTAAAATACGAGGCTTGGATAAAAAACCTTTTACATTTAATTTATTAATAAAGTGTTTGAGCATAGACTCGGTAATTTCGAAGTCAGCGATAACGCCATCTTTTAATGGACGAATGGCAATAATATTACTGGGCGTTCTTCCTACCATACGTCTCGCTTCTTCCCCTACTGCTAGCACTCTATTTGTATTTTTATCAATCGCCACAACAGACGGTTCATTTAACACAATTCCTTTGCCTTTAACGTGAATTAAGACGTTAGCTGTACCTAAATCGATACCAATGTCTTTTGCTAACATACCTTAAATCCTCCTTCTATTTACATATCTTTGCATGATAACCATTCTTTTTTCCTAATTTACTATTTTATCACAATTTGTATATGTATGTTGTTATTAGCAAAAATATTTATTATATACCTATTTTATCCAAAAATTAAAATGCCCTATACTACCTCTATAAAAAAGGCAATATCGGGCATTCTTTTACTTTACAGTTTCTTCTTCTTTTTTGTACTTTAATTTTGTTGCTTCTCCTCCACGCAAATGCCGAATAGATTTATGGTAATCAAGAATTTCTTTTACTTCATTTGCTAACTCAGGATTTATTTCTGGTAGACGCTCTGTTAAATCTTTATGGACAGTACTTTTCGAAACGCCAAATTCTTTCGCAATTACACGAACTGTTTTCTTTGTTTCTACAATATACTTTCCAATCTTGATAGTTCTCTCTTTGATGTAATCGTGCACACTACTCGCCCTCCCCAAATTGGATATGAGAAGTATCCAAGGGAATGTATATATTATCCCTTTTCTAACATTCTCTTTATAGGTTTGTAACAGTTTATTAGCTTGTGTGCAGATATATGCTAGAAAAGTCAGTAAGGACAAGTGATTTCTTATATTTTTTTTGAAAATTTAGTGTTTTTTATTTACTTTTTTAACATAATGCATCTCATTTTAGAAAAATTCATAAAAAAAGAAGCTCGGTTTTATCCAGCTTCTTTTCGTATTTATGGTCTTGCTTTATGCATTTGGTTTAGACGTATCTGTTGAAGGTTGTTTTGAATCTTTATCTTCTTTAGTCTTTTCATCAGATGATTTTTCGCTATCCTTTGATTCTTCAGAAGAAGAGTCGTCTTTTGGTTCTGTCACTTCAGCTGCTTTGACTTCTTTGATAGAACTAACCGATTTTCCAAAATAACTGCTTGGATTAATTGCTACACCATCTTTACGAACTTCAAAGTGCACATGTGTTTTTGCTTCTTGATTATATAAGCTTTTTCCAGCTTTTGCGATCGTTTGGCCTTGTTTAACAATATCTCCTACTTCTACATCAGCTTTCTCAAGAGATTGATACTGTGTTACTAAACCATCTTTGTGATCAATTTCTACTACATAACCTAGTAAAGGATCTTTTGTTGCTTTTGTTACTGTACCGCTAGCTGCTGCTACAACATCAAATGATTTATCTCCCTTAACAGCTAAATCAACACCTGTGTTTGGATGATACGTATTGTTGTAGAAAACTAGTGCTTCTTCTTGTTGTTTTTCAGATGCTTGATCGTCGTAGAAAGGCTTTTTCACGATAGCTGATGCTTCACTAGCAACTGGCATTTTTAAATTTTCAAGCGAAGCATTTACCTCTACAGCGTCGTCTCGATAAGCCGTACCGTCTTGGCTATAGCCGCTTTTGTCTTCTTTGCTAATATCATTTCCATTAGCTTGAAACCAAAGGACTGCTGTAAGAATAATTGCTGCACTCGCTAAATAGATAGCCGGGAACACCCAACGCTTTCTAACTAATTTTTGAACTTTCGATTTTGGAGAAGTACGTTTCTTTTCTTCCTCTCTCATATATCATCACCTCAGCAATCAGTCTGAACACAATTGAATGAATATATACACAGCGATAAAAAATTTTTTTCGATTATTTTTCAACAGATGAATCTAAAATATACATTTTATTTAAAAAAAGTGAAAAACATAAAAAAGACCCTGCTATAAGGGTCGTTGAATTAGCGTTTAGCTGTCAATTGTGCAACAAACTGATCGTTAGGAGTAATCGCAACACCTGTATAATAATGAGTAACAATATCTTTATACGTTTTTCCTTCCAGTGCCATACCATTTGCTCCGTACTGACTCATCCCAATACCATGTCCATATCCTTTTGTATTGATGATAATTTCATTCCCTTTTTTTGTCCAATGAAAGTCGGCTGACGATAAATCCAGTTTTTCCCGAACATCTTTTCCCGACAGTTCTTTACCGTTTATCTTTACGTAATCTACGCGCTGCCCCGGCGTTCTAGAGACGATTTCACCTACTGATCCACTGTTTGTTAATTTCACTCCAAGCCTCTGTTCAAAGCTAGCAACAGACATTACTTTCTGATTTGTAAATTCAGGAGACTTTTTATCCCATGGACTAGCTACACTTTTTAGATAAGGAATGGAATTCTTCCAATACGCTTCTGAATTTTCAGTGTAACCATTGCTGGTAGAAAAGAACGTAGCATTAATTGGCTTATTTTTATACGTAAGAATTTGACCTTGGGTGTCCTTCACTGCTTCTTGAATTTTTTTGATTTTCCAATCATAGTCTTTGTTCCATCGGCTTCTTAGCTCATGTTTATTTAAATATACTTGGTACTCTACGGTATCAGTCACATCCGCTCCTTGGGGAAGATGACTATTTCCATTCATCATAGTTTGCACAATATAGGTTCTGGCTGCCAAACTTTGAGCCTTAAGTGCTTCAAGTTCAAAAGTAGCAGGCATTTCAGCTGCTACTACCCCTACAAGATAGTCTTCGAGCGGCAGTTTTTCTACTTTTTTCGTTTCCGTACGATAAACACTGACATCAAGAGGAGACGCTGTCACTTTTTGTAGTTTTTCGGTTTTTGGGGTCTGTTTGACATTTTCATGTAGCTTTCCATCTGTCTTTTCAGTAAAAGGAACAACGAGAAGTGTTGGGATGAGTAACACAACGAAAAAAAAGATGACTCCTAGTACGACGATTGGCTTTGCTTGTTTCATGAACGCCTAGCCTCCATATCTATTATTTTGACAAGGAACACCTATATCCCTATATTCCATATGTATGGAGGTGGACAACCTTTTATGACAGCAAACCGGCCATAAGGGTCGTCCAACGACAAAAAAAGCATCTCGCTATGAGATGCTTTTTTATGACATATTTACTTGACGTCTGAAGCCTGTTGAGTTTGTTCTACCTGCTTTGTTTCGTCATTTACACGTTCAATATCAGCGCCTAAAGCGGCTAATTTATTGTGGAAATTTACATAACCACGATCAAGGTGTTTTAATTCCGTTACACGCGTATAACCGTCTGCTACAAGTCCTGCTAATGTTAACGCTGCTGCTGCACGAAGATCTGTTGCTGCTACTTCAGCGCCTTGTAGTTGAGAAGGTCCGTTAATAATAACAGAGCGTCCTTCAATTTTAATATCAGCGTTCATGCGGCGAAACTCTTCTACGTGCATAAAGCGGTTTTCAAAAACTGTTTCTGTAATCATACTTGTGCCTTCTGCTGCTAATAATAATGCCATCATTTGAGATTGCATATCCGTAGGGAACCCTGGATGAGGCATTGTTTTAATATCTACTGATTTTAGCTTTTCAGGTCCTACAACACGTAAGCCGTCGCCTTCTTCAGTAATTTCAACACCCATTTCTTCCATTTTAGCAACAAGTGAACTGATGTGCTCTGCTACTGCACCGCGTACAAGTACGTTTCCACCTGTAATAGCTGCTGCTACCATGAATGTTCCAGCTTCGATACGATCTGGAATAATTGCATGTTCTGCACCATATAATTTATTAACACCTTCAATACGGATCGTACCAGTTCCTGCACCGCGAACTTTAGCGCCCATTGCGTTTAAGAAGTTTGCTAAGTCGACAATTTCAGGTTCTTTTGCTACGTTTTCCATAATTGTAGTGCCTTCCGCTAATGCTGCTGCCATCATAATATTTTCTGTGGCACCTACACTTGGGAAGTCTAAATAAATTTTAGCACCTTTTAGTCTTCCTTCAACTTTTGCATCAATAAAACCATTTCCTACTTGAACTTTAGCACCCATTGCTTCAAAGCCTTTAAGGTGCTGATCAATCGGTCTTGATCCAATCGCACATCCACCAGGTAAAGCTACACGAGCCTCACCCATACGCGCCAATAAAGGACCCATTACAAGTACTGAAGCGCGCATTTTTCTTACATATTCAAAAGGTGCATCTGTTTTTAACTCTCTTGATGCATCTACAACTACACGATTTGTTTCAAAATCTACTTCTGCATTCAGATGTCTTAAAACTTCGCCAATCGTAAATACATCGGAGAGAGCTGGTACATCATTTAGAATTGTTTTTCCTTCACTAGCTAATAAGGTTGCAGTGATAATAGGTAAAACGGCGTTTTTTGCTCCTTCAACTTTAACTGTACCGCTTAATCTATTTCCACCGCGGACGATGATTTTTTCCAAGGTATTCCCCTCCGCGTCCATTTTCTCTATATTAATATTCAGACGTAATGATAGGTGTGCCAACAACTATGGTTGTTTGACCGCCCATTCTTGTCTTGCGTAATGCAATTTGTAAGTTCATTTCCTGCTTTTTCGTTTGAAGAGCTTCTTTCCACAGTCCAGTATATGCTGAAACAGAGGTAAATGACTCTTCCACTAGAGATTCCACTGGTTTAGCATTGAAAGCTCGTAATAGGTCTTGAATTTCAACAGACAAAACACTTTCCATCTTATCATTGATTTCCCCTGTTGCACAAGAGAAAATTATGGGTTCTGACAGGAAAATTTTTTCATAATTTGTCTGAAATACATTTTGAAAATGGGTCATATTTTTTTCTTTTAAACCTTGTCCCGTTACATGATACGATATGTACGCATTGCTGTGTTCATCGATCGCATAAGTTAACAGAATGACTTCGTTCACATCTTCACTTTTGCGTGTACCTATTGCTTTCCATAGGTCTCTTTCCCTCTTCACTTCCCATTTAAAACCTCTAAAATTACTTTTAATACTTTCAGCTTGCGAATAAAAGGTTTTTTGGTCAGTAACAGCTTTTACTTCTTCTCTTGCATACAACGATACTTCAGTTAACGAAACATGCTGCTTATTTAAGGTGTGAACAATCTTCTCAATAGTAGTTTCATTGTTTTGGGCATTGCTCACATAACTTCCATGATATACGAATAAGCCAGTAATGAAAATAGCCAAAAAGACACTAATTTTTTTAAACATTTCGCCACTCCCTCTCCGTACTCATCAGTCTTTCCAGAAGGCGATGATACATACATGAAAAGGGTCGTCATATTTAGACATAGCGACATACATTAGCGTATAAATTCGTATATCTTCAACGAATGAACGTCTATTTTATCATAGACTCATAGCCTTCCAATCATTGAAAAAATGAGGGAATGCGCTGTGACCAAAATAAATAATCCAAAAAGAAATTACTTACTGTTGATGAAATAGTAATGGTCAATAAAATAAGCATTAATTTTGCTTGAAACACATGATTAGGTTTCATCAGCTTTTCAATTTGAAAGCCTTGCAAAGCATACCAAGTAATCACAATAAAAATCAAATGTGAAATCATGGTTAGTAACGTTTGCTGCTCAATTCCTCCAAACAATAAAAGCACTCCTTTTAAACACCATATGAAAAGAAGAGACGATCATCGTCTCTTCTTTTCATATTAAAGCACACTTATGCAAATTCGTAAACGGTAACATGAAAAACATTTATTTTATTCCCTATTTTAAGATCCTTTTCCATTATTAAGAAAAATAAAGAAGACGGATACGCTTAGTTAAATGGAATATATAATCATAGACGAATGCTATTTGCTCTTCCTCTTTTATATAATAGAGCAAAAAAGCCCTCTCATTCGTTTGAGAGGGCTTTTTTTAGAACTTACGTTGACTAATATCTAAACGATTGACTGCCCGTTTTAAGGCAATTTCAGCACGCTTAACATCAACGTCGTCTTGTTTGCTATCAAGGCGCATTTCAGCGCGCTTTTTCGCTTCTTCTGCACGAGCTACGTCAATCGCTTCAGCTGTTTCAGCAGCCTGTGCAAGAATTGTTACTTTGTCAGGTCTTACTTCAAGAAATCCTCCGCTAACAGCCACAAGTTCTGTACTGCTTGCTTTCTTCAAGCGGACGGCTCCAATTTGTAAAGGAGCAACCATCGGAATATGGCCATGTAAAATACCAAGCTCACCGCTCTGTGCTCGGGTACTTACCATTTCCACTTCTGATTCGTAAACTGGGCCATCAGGAGTCACTACACTGACATGGATTGTCTTCATTTAAAAAACCTCCTATGTCCCTTAAATTAAACTTCTACTCCCATACGTTTCGCATTTTCAATAACTTCTTCAATGCGACCAACTAAACGGAACGCATCTTCAGGTAAATGATCGTATTTACCTTCCAAGATCTCTTTAAATCCTTTAACAGTTTCTTTTACAGGAACATAAGAACCTTTTTGACCTGTAAATTGTTCTGCTACGTGGAAGTTTTGAGACAAGAAGAATTGAACGCGACGAGCACGTTGTACAACGAGTTTATCTTCATCAGATAACTCATCCATACCTAGGATTGCAATGATATCTTGTAACTCTTTATAACGCTGTAACGTTTGTTGAACTTGACGCGCAATTGCATAGTGCTCTTCTCCAACAATTTCAGGAGATAAAGCGCGAGATGTAGATGCTAATGGATCTACCGCAGGGTAAATACCCATCTCTGATAATTTACGCTCTAAGTTTGTTGTTGCATCTAAGTGAGCAAATGTTGTCGCTGGAGCTGGATCCGTATAGTCATCGGCTGGTACGTAAATCGCTTGAATCGATGTTACAGAACCTACGCTTGTTGACGTGATACGCTCTTGAAGCTGACCCATTTCTGTCGCTAATGTTGGCTGATAACCTACTGCTGATGGCATACGGCCAAGTAATGCCGATACTTCTGAACCCGCTTGTGTGAAACGGAAGATATTATCGATAAAGAATAATACGTCTTGACCTTGTTCGTCACGGAAGTATTCTGCCATTGTTAATCCTGTTAATGCAACACGCTGACGTGCACCAGGCGGCTCATTCATTTGTCCAAATACCATAGCCGTCTTCTTAATAACACCAGAGTCTGTCATTTCATGGTATAAGTCATTACCTTCACGCGTACGCTCACCTACACCAGCGAATACCGAAATACCGCCGTGCTCTTGAGCAATGTTATTGATTAACTCTTGAATTAATACTGTTTTACCTACACCGGCACCACCGAATAGACCGATTTTTCCACCTTTAATGTAAGGAGCTAATAAGTCTACTACTTTAATACCTGTTTCAAGAATTTCAGCTTGTGTAGATAGATTTTCGAACTTTGGTGCTTGACGGTGGATCGGATCACGACGTGCACCTGCATCGATTGGGGCGTCTAAGTCGATTTTTTCACCTAATACGTTAAATACACGACCTAACGTAACGTCACCAACTGGTACTGAGATTGCTGCACCTGTATCTTCTACTTCTAATCCACGAACTAAGCCGTCAGTGGATGACATTGCTACTGTACGAACTGTGTTATCACCTAAGTGAATCGCAACTTCTAATGTTAATTCGATTGCAACTTCACTTGCACTGCTCGGTTTATGTGAAATTTTAAGGGCGTTATAAATTGCCGGAAGGTGTCCGTTGTCAAACTTTACGTCTACAACTGGACCCATGATTTGAGTAACGCGTCCTTTTGTCATCGTGTTCCCTCCTAACTTGCTTTTCCATTAAACTTTCTATTCTAACGCTGCCGCTCCGCCAACAATTTCCGTAATTTCCTGGGTAATTGCCGCTTGACGTGCACGGTTATATGACAATGTAAGATTATTGATAAGATCTTTTGCATTGTCTGTTGCACTTTTCATCGCTGTCATACGAGCAGCATGCTCACTTGCTTTTCCATCAAGCAGGCCGCCGTAAATTAAACTCTCTGCATACTGAGGAAGTAATACTTCTAAAATCTCTTCTTGTGATGGTTCAAATTCATAACCAACAAGTTTACCAGAAGGTTGAAGATCTGTTAGAGGCAATAGCTTCTTCTCCGTCACTTCTTGTGAAATCGTATTGATAAAGTGATTATAGTATAAGTAAAGTTCATCAAACGTACCGTCCGCAAACATTTGAACTGTTTGTGAAGCAATTCCTTGAATGTCAGCAAAAGCTGGCTGATCTGCTAAGCCTGTGATTTCAAGCAAAACCGGAATACCGCGTTTTACGAAGAAATCTCTCCCTACTCGTCCAATTGCAATCACACCGTATTCATCAGGTGATTGATGGCGTTCTTCAATAGCTTGAGATACTTTTCGCAAAATATTACTGTTATATGCTCCTGCTAGACCGCGATCTGAAGTGATTACGATATAACCAGTCTTCTTCACGCTGCGCGCAGTTAACATTGGATGTGAAGCGCCTCTGCTGCCTAGGGCTACACTTGAGACTACCTCTTGAATTTTTTCCATATATGGAACAAACGATTTTGCATTTTGTTCCGCTCTATTCAGCTTTGCAGCTGAAACCATTTCCATTGCTTTCGTAATCTGGCTCGTTTTTTTCGTCGATGTGATTCGAGTTTGTATATCACGTAATGATGCCAAAGGTTTCACCACCTTGTTTTAGAAGATCACGTGGTATGAAAGGTGAACAAATGTTCACCTTCACCTTATTGAAAGATTGTCTTAACATACCATGCTGACAATATATTATTCAGATGCAATAAATGTTTTCTTGAATTCTTCAAGTGCTGATTCGAATACGCCAGCTTCAGGAAGGCCACCAGTTGTACGGATTGATTCAAGTACTTCTTTACGGTTTGATTCTAACCATGTTAAGTACTCGTCTTCAAAGCGTGTAATATCTGATACTGGAACATCATCTAAGAAGCCTTTTGTTAATGCGTAAAGCACAGCTACTTGTTTTTCTACGCGAAGCGGTTTGTGTAAACCTTGTTTTAAGATTTCAACTGTACGCGCTCCTCGATTTAATTTTGCTTGAGTTGCTTGGTCAAGATCAGAACCGAACTGAGCAAACGATTCAAGCTCACGATAAGATGCAAGGTCTAGACGCAGTGTACCTGCTACCTTTTTCATCGCTTTAATTTGTGCAGATCCCCCTACACGTGATACAGAAAGACCAGCATTAATCGCAGGACGTACGCCTGAGAAGAATAGATCTGACTGTAAGAAAATTTGTCCGTCTGTAATCGAAATTACGTTCGTTGGGATATAAGCAGATACGTCTCCTGCTTGCGTTTCAATAAATGGAAGAGCTGTTAATGAACCTCCACCTTTTGCGTCCGATAACTTTGCCGCACGCTCTAATAAACGAGAGTGCAGATAGAATACATCCCCTGGATACGCTTCACGACCTGGAGGACGGCGTAATAGTAATGAAAGTTCACGATAAGCTGATGCTTGTTTTGTTAAGTCATCGTAAATAACAAGTACGTGCTTACCGTTATACATAAACTCTTCACCCATTGTTACTCCAGCGTATGGTGCTAAGAATAATAGTGGAGCTGGTTGTGAAGCTGATGCTGTTACAACGATTGTGTAATCTAGAGCACCGTGTTTACGTAATGTCTCTACTACGTTACGAACTGTTGATTCTTTTTGGCCAATCGCTACATAGATACATACCATATCTTGATCTTTTTGGTTTAAGATTGTATCGATTGCTACCGATGTTTTACCCGTTTGACGGTCACCGATAATTAACTCACGCTGTCCACGGCCGATCGGCACAAGTGCATCAATCGCCTTGATACCTGTTTGAAGCGGCTCATGTACTGATTTACGATCCATAACGCCAGGTGCAGCACCTTCAATTGGACGTGTTTTTGTTGTTTCTACCGGGCCTAAGCCGTCTACTGGCTGACCTAATGAGTTAACAACACGACCGATTAACTGCTCCCCTACTGGAACTTCCATGATGCGTCCTGTACGGCGAACTTCGTCACCTTCACGAATTTCTGTATATGGTCCTAAAATAATGATACCTACATTGTTTTCTTCTAAGTTTTGTGCCATTCCCATGACACCATTTGAAAATTCAACCAGTTCTCCAGCCATGACATTGTCGAGGCCATGAGCACGTGCGATACCATCCCCAACTTGGATAACAGTACCTACATCACTCACTTTAATCTCAGACTGATAGTTTTCAATTTGCTGCTTGATCAGCGCACTAATTTCTTCAGCTTTGATGCTCATGAATTTCACCCCTATCTACGATCTGTGTGCAAGAAGTCCTCGGTGGATCGTTTCTAATTTGCTGCTAATGCTGCCATCATAGATACGATTACCAATGCGAAGCTTCACGCCGCCGATTAGGCTTTTATCTACTACATTTGAAATATTTAACGTATGTTTTCCAACTTTTGAAGCAAATGATTGCGAGATTGCTCGTTTCTCATCTGCGCTTAAAGGTTTGACAGAATAAACAGTTGCGTCTGCCACGCCACGTACTTCGTTCGCTAGGAAACGATACTCTTGCACCATTTGGCTAACAATTTGAATGCGGTGACGCTCTAATAATAGAAGAACCGTATGTTGAACAGTTGGTGAAAGTTCAGCAAATGCCTCACTTACAAACTGTTTTTTTCGCTCAATTGTAATTTTTGGATGAGTTAATACATCCATTAATTCAGGTGTTTTAGCAAACACCTCTTCAACGATTTGTAGCTGTTCTTGCATTTCATCGATCATCTGTTTTTCTGTTGCTAATTGAAAAAGAGCTAGTGCATAGCGCTTGGCTACAGCTGGTTGACTCATCGTACATCCCCTACTTCTTGGATATATTCATGAATTAACTTCTCTTGATCTTGTTCAGAAAGTTCTTTTTCAATAACTTTCGACGCAATTAAAACAGATAATGAAGCAACTTGCTCACGTAACGCAGCAACTGCTTGATCTTTTTGCTGTTCGATTTCTTGTTTTGCTGCAGCTTTTAGACGCTCAGACTCTTCGCGTGCTGCTGCAATGATTTCTTCTTTTTTATCTTCTGCAGACTTTCTAGCGTTTTCCATCATTACTTGCACTTCTTGACGAGATTGCTTTAAGATTTCACGCTGCTCTTCAACAAGCTTCTTCGCTTCCTCATTTTGCTTTTCTGCTTCATCAATCTCACCGGCAATATGCTCTTCACGTTTTTTCATGATTCCCATTACAGGACCAAACGCGAATTTTTGAAGTAACGCAAGTAGGATAAGGAACATCACTAATTGGAAAAGAATATCTCCACCATTAATGCCTGCTGCTCCTAACACAAACATGTTCGACACGGCCATGTTCACTCCCTTCAGAGACTCCACATATATAATTTACTTCTTAAAGACATAAAGTAATGGCGAAGGTTCTTTTGAATGATCTTCGCCACATGTAACACATTATTATTTACCTTGTACCATGAATGCAATAACTACGGCGATAATTGGAAGCGCCTCAACTAAGGCAACCCCAACGAACATCATTGAAGTTAATGTACCACGTGCTTCTGGTTGGCGAGCTGTGCCTTCAATCGTCTTAGAAACGATAAGACCGTTACCAATACCAGCACCTAGTGCCGCTAAACCAATCGCAATTGCAGATGCTATTAAACCCATTTTATAAAGTCCTCCCTTAATATATATGATTTTGTTTAACTAAGTTTTGTTTTGTCCAAATTGGGTATTACTTGAACAAAGCTTTATAAATTAATGGTCGCTACTCACTTTGTGAGATAAATAAACCATCGTTAACATTGTGAAAATGAAGGCCTGAATTGCGCCTACAAAAATACTGAATCCTTGCCATAAAAGCATTGGGATAGCAGCTCCAATTGTACCTAGGAAGCCTGTTGTTGCTAAACCAGCTAGCAAGCTTAACAAAATTTCCCCAGCATAAATATTACCGTAAAGACGAAGGCCAAGCGTTAACGTATTGGCAAACTCCTCGATAATCTTAAGCGGGAATAAAAATGCCATTGGCTTGAAGTAATCTTTCGTGTATGCAGAGAAACCTCGCATTTTAATACCATAATAATGTGATAGTACAACTACCATAACGGCTAACGTCAGCGTAATTGCTGGATCAGCGGTTGGCGATTTCCACCATAAGTTATGGTCAATCACGATGGCGAATGGAAGACCCAACATATTTGACACAAAAATGTACATAAGTAAAGTTACACCTAGCGTCAAAAAGCGGCCACCTGTTTTCCAATCCATATTGCTATTAACGAGTCCTTTAACAAAATCTAAGACCCATTCAATAAAGTTTTGTGCACCGCTTGGCTTCATAGCAAGAGTACGAGTACATAAAACTGCAATTAAGAATACAATAACAGAAGCTACGGTAACCATAAGCAAGTTACTTTGACTAAAAGTAAGGCCTAGAAACTCTATAGTTGGTGATTCATGACCCAACTGTGTTCACCTCTCTTTCTATCTTCTACGCATATTTTGAACAACTAAATCTATGATAATGACAACATAATACGTCATTAATCCCACAACTACACTAATAATATGAAAGGTTTTTGGATAAGAGATGGTAATCACAACTGCGAGAGCAGCTGTTGCAAATCTTACAACAGTCCCAATTGAACGGGGCTTTTTCCCCTCATCCAACGCCTGTCCAAACTGCTCAAACTTTCTTACTAAGTTCCACAAATTATACAAACTCAGGGCGGTTCCTAAAATTAAACCTGCAAAAACAGCCTTATAACTTGTAAATCCCCAGCCGAGAACGTATAATGCTAACAAATACAATATGTATGAACGAAGTCTTGGAAAAACGTGCTGCAAATCCTGCATGAATTATTAATCTCCTGAAAAAAAATGGTGGACTGTCCGCAGCATCATAAAAACACCTGCTGCTAGCCCTGAAAGAAGGCCTAAAATCAAAAATAGTGGTTCGGTGTCAAGCCATTGATCAGCCCATCTTCCAGAGAATAAGCCAATTAAGACTGAACCTGCTAACTGTGATAGAATGATTGACACTAATGCCATCGCTTGCAAAGGATGACGGTTGCGATCTTTCATAAGCTCATACCCCTTTTGCAAAATTTTCTTTTTTCCGAATTCTCTATCGTTTTCATAGCTCAATATATGATAGAAAGGCAAAAAAAATTGCTAAAAAAGGTAAAAACAGCTAATAAAATACGCAGAAATATCAACGGTTTTCACAGGTTGAAAACCTTATCATTTATATTCCCTGTAAGCATACAATAGCGTATATTTAATGTCAATGTGTTTAAGCTAAAAACTTCACAATCTCTTCTTATTGTTCACATTTCTGCCACACATAAAACCTCTTCAAATGAAAACATTTAAAGAGGTTCATTCAATCGTTATTGTACTGTGTACAACCTGCTCTTGTCTATGCTTTTTCACAAATGCAAATATTTGGTACACTCCTGGTACAAGCGATTCATCAATCGTTATTTTTCGTTTTCTCATGCCTCTTTCTACATCCACGTCAACATCTAAATACGATACAAACTGTAAAGACTGCTTATCAAAAAGAGCGACGCCTAACTGATCTGCTCCTTCAGGCAAAAACAGTTCATAGCTATACGTATTTTTCTCTTTTTCCGCTGCTACTTGCAATCCCATGACACGAGGATAATCTGGAATGCTAATCATGTACATATAGGGAAGCGAAAATGTTTCACGTGAATCATTTATTTCCAAATATCCGTCATATATACCTTTATTTTTAAAACGGGGCTGCACCGATAAAGTGACAGCTATCTCTTTTGTCTGACGGGGTGGCACCGTGACGGGTAATGGAACATCCCAGTTCACTCCTTCATCCCTTTTTGGAACGTTTAAGCGATACGTTTTTGCTTTATCAGACTGGTTATCAATTTTAAAAGATAAAACTTTCTTTGATGGACGCGTAAAAATACCAAAAGATAAAGAAGATGGATAAAACAAAGATTCTGCTGTGACGGCTTTTGCTATTTGAATTCTTCCCGCTCCTTGTTCATATACGCGATACGTTTGACCGTTTAGCTGCTGCATTACTTTACTGGTGTTCATCAATGAAGCTTTGACTTGTTCAGGAGACCAGTTCGGGTGAGCTTGTAAAATCAGCGCACACGCTCCAGCTACATGGGGCGCAGCCATACTTGTGCCATGCATGCGTTCATATCCTCCAGGAACTGTACTATTAATGAAGTAACCTGGTGCGACGACGTCTGGTTTGATTCCCCAAGTAGTCGTTACAGGCCCTCTTGAACTGAAAGATGTGAGCAAGTCTTGCACCACCTGCTGGCCAGTGCGTAAGTACGGTTGTTGAGACTGAATGTGTTGGCTAATGGTGTCACCGCTTTTTTTACTTACCCATATCACGGGAATATTTACTGACTCTTTTAGTTTACTGACTATGCTTTTTTCTGTCGGGCTATATAAAATAACCGCTTTTGCTCCCGCCTGTTCAGCTTGTTTAATCTTTTTTTGAACTGCATTTCCTTCTGCTTTTAGCAAAATGACGTTACCCGACGCATGCTTTTGCTCTTTGGAATCTTCTGCATTTATTACACGCAGCGTTTGATTAAACGTCCATGGACGAGACCCTTCTACTGGCGCCATCATAATTTTTTCTTTGTTAAATCCAATTGTTAGAAATTGAACTGTTGTCGGAGAAACAGAAGCGCCAACGGAAATAGCTTTTCCCGCTGTACCCGGAGAGCCCACCGTCCATAAACCTGGACCTGAATTGCCGCTAGATGTAACCGTTACAATTCCTTTTTCAACAGCTCGATCTAACGCTAAGCTTGTTGGTAAATCAGGGCCATTCACATCATTTCCTAATGATAAATTAATAATATCTACATCATCTTGAATTGCTTTTTCAATAGCTAGAATAACACTTTCAGACGTTCCAGCTCCTCCAGGCCCAAGAGCTCGGTATGCATAGATTTCCGCTTGGGGTGCTACGCCTTTAATATTCCCATTCGCTGCAATAATACCAGCTACATGAGTACCGTGCAGAGTCGGTTCTCCTTGCTCACGAGTGGTTTCCATCGGCTCATAATCTTCATCTATTACATCGTAACCCCCTCTGTAGGTTTGTTTTAAATCAGGGTGAGAATAATCAACCCCCGTATCGATAACGCCTACTTTGATCCCTTTTCCTGTTAAGCGCTGATTGTGAGTATCAAACAAGCCTCTTACCTGTTCTGAGCCAATGAACGTTACGCTATTTTCTTCTGTAACCTGATAGTTTTTAATAGAATGTGAACTAATAATAGATGGATTCTGAGATAGTTTTTCCAAATCCGAGATGGAGCCGTTTAATGAAAGTCCTGTAAACACCGTGTGAAATTCGCTCTTAATCTTTATATTAGGATAATTTTTTTGTAGCTGACTTTTAAATTTCGTGAATTTTTCTTTTTTAATCATCACAATGATTGATTTTTCCTGATGATTCATTTCTTGTTTTATAGAAGGAAATGTCGGATTGAGCGACATTTGCCCTCCCCCACTCCCCAATATAAAGCTAATCATTAACCATTTAATCCACATAAAAAAACACCTCTCACACTATCGTGTCTCAAAGAGACGCTTTTCATGTGAAAGGTGTTTAGAAATCTTACGAAAGCGGATTAAAAGCTTCCGGTCTGTTTTCACGGCGGTTGAAATAGTAGCTAATAGCATCACAAATGCGTTTAGAAGCTAAGCCGTCTCCGTAAGGATTCGATGCTTGTGACATTTGCTTATATACGTCTTCATCTATTAACAGCTCTTTTGCTAGCGTATAAATCGTTTTTTCTTCCGTGCCTGCTAGTTTGAGCGTTCCTGCTTCAATTCCTTCCGGGCGCTCTGTTGTATCGCGAAGTACCAATACAGGTACGCCTAATGAAGGAGCTTCTTCTTGAACACCGCCCGAATCTGTCAAAATAATATGAGCGCGCTCAGCGAAGTTATGGAAGTCAATTACATCTAACGGTTCAATTAAATGAATGCGCGGGTCATTTCCTAAGATATCGTTTGCTGTTTCTCTAACTACTGGATTCAAATGAACAGGATACACAACTTGCACATCTTCATGTTCATCTACAATACGCTTAACAGCACGGAACATATTTTTCATTGGTTCGCCTAAATTTTCGCGGCGATGTGCCGTTAACAAAATAAGACGATCATCTCCCAATTTCGTTAACACTTCATGCTCATATGTCTCTTTTACTGTTGTTTTTAACGCATCGATAGCTGTATTTCCAGTCACAAAGATTTGCTCTTCTTTTTTGTTCTCTGCTTGCAAATTAGCTGCAGACTTATCTGTTGGAGCAAAGTGCAAATCAGCGAGAACACCTGTAAGCTGACGGTTCATTTCTTCCGGGTATGGAGAATATTTATTCCATGTGCGCAAACCTGCTTCAACATGCCCGACCTGAATCTGATTATAAAAAGCTGCTAGCCCAGCAATAAACGTCGTAGTTGTATCACCGTGTACAAGTACCATGTCCGGCTTTACTTTTTTCATTACGTCGTCCAAGCCTTGTAATCCTCTGGTCGTTACGTCCATAAGGGTTTGGCGATCCTTCATAATGTTCAGGTCATAGTCAGGCTGAATGTCAAAGATGCTCAATACTTGGTCTAACATTTCACGGTGCTGAGCCGTTACTGTAACAATTGCTTCGAACTCTTCTGGTCGCTTTTTAAGCTCTAATACTAGAGGAGCCATTTTAATTGCTTCTGGTCTTGTCCCGAATATCGTCATTACTTTAATTGGCTGCTTCATGTTCATCACCCAAATCTACAAATTATTTTGTACCGAATAAACGATCCCCTGCATCACCTAAACCTGGAACAATATATCCATGGTCATTTAATTTTTCATCTAATGCTGCAATGTAAATATCTACGTCAGGGTGTGCTTCTTTTACAATTTCCACGCCTTCAGGAGCAGCAATTAAACACATAAATTTAATGTTTTTAGCGCCTCTTTTTTTCAGAGAGTTGATTGCTTCTACAGCTGACCCTCCTGTTGCAAGCATAGGATCTACTACAATAAAGTCACGCTCTTCTACATCATTAGGTAGCTTTACATAATATTCAACAGGCTGTAATGTTTCTGGATCACGATATAAGCCAACGTGTCCAACTTTAGCAGCTGGCATTAGTTTTAAAAATCCATCTACCATGCCGATACCAGCACGAAGAATTGGAACGATACCAAGCTTTTTCCCTGCAATAACTTTTGACTTTGTTTTGCAAACCGGTGTTTCAATTTCAACATCTTCTAGCGGTAAATCACGTGTTGCTTCAAAAGCCATTAAGCTTGCCACTTCATCAACTAATTCACGAAACTCTTTCGTTCCCGTTTTTACATCGCGTATGTAAGTTAATTTGTGTTGAATAAGCGGGTGATCAAATACGTATACTTTGCCCATTGATATCTCTCCTTATATATAAAGATGTACACATTAAAATACCATTCAACGAATTGAATGGTACGTACTAGTAAAAACATATCTCTTGCTAATTAAATTTATACATTGCATTCATTTTACAGAAAAAAGTTTTTGAGTTCAAGCATTATTCAAAAAATGATTGAATTGCTACCACTTTCTCCATAAAAAAAACAGGCACAAAGGCCTGTCTCTGTTAAAGTGATTTATACATTTCAAACTTGCTTGTTAAAGCTTCAACGCGTGTTTTAGCTTCAGCTAACTTTTCTTCATCTTCAATATTTTTAAGCGTTAATCCGATGATAGAAGCAATTTCATCCATCTCTTCTAAGCCAAATCCGCGAGTTGTAACCGCAGCTGTACCAATACGGATACCGCTTGTTACAAATGGGCTTTGCTCATCATAAGGAATTGTATTTTTGTTTGTTGTAATACCTACATCATCAAGCGCTTTTTCAGCTACTTTACCTGTCAAATTCATTGAGCTTACGTCGATTAACACAAGGTGATTGTCTGTTCCTTCAGATACAAGAGCAAATCCTTCTTTCTTTAATCCTTCTGCTAAACGATTAGCATTGTCGATGATATTTTGAGCATAGTGCTTAAACTCATCTTGTAATGCTTCACCAAATGCTACTGCTTTTGCAGCGATAACGTGCATCAATGGACCACCTTGAATACCAGGGAAGATCGACTTATCAATCTTTTTCGCAAATTCTTCTTTACATAAAATCATACCGCCGCGTGGTCCGCGTAGTGTTTTATGTGTTGTAGTTGTAACGAAATGAGCATGTGGCACAGGATTTTGATGAAGTCCTGCAGCTACTAGACCAGCAATATGAGCCATGTCTACCATTAAATAAGCGCCTACTTCATCAGCGATTTCACGGAAACGCTTGAAGTCGATTGCGCGTGGATATGCGCTTGCACCAGCCACAATTAATTTTGGTTTGTGTGTACGAGCTTTTTCTAATACGTCATCGTAGTTAATGCGATGTGTTTCGCGATCTACACCATATTCGATGAAATTGTACTGAACACCACTAAAGTTAACAGGACTTCCGTGCGTTAAGTGACCGCCGTGCGATAAATTCATACCAAGTACTGTGTCTCCAGCCTCTAAAACAGTGAAGTATACAGCCATGTTTGCTTGTGCACCTGAGTGAGGTTGAACGTTCACGTGCTCTGCTCCGAAAATTTCTTTTGCACGATCACGAGCTAAGTCTTCTACTACATCCACGTGTTCACAACCACCGTAGTAACGTTTAGCTGGATAGCCTTCAGCATATTTATTTGTTAAAACTGAACCTTGTGCTTCCATTACCGCTGTTGTTACAAAGTTTTCTGAAGCAATTAGCTCAATCTTAGTACGTTGTCTTTGTAATTCATCCTTGATCGCATTATAAACTGCTGGATCTTGTTGCATTAGTTGTTTCTCCATCAAAATCCTCTCCTCGTTTCGTATTCGCAATGTTCGTTATTTGTTAATTCAACTACATTGTAACATGATTTATTTAGAATAAAAAAGAAAAAATGTGTATTATTTTAATATATTTAATTACGAAAGTTCGTAAAACGCTCTCATTCCACCGATTAGTTTTGGACGCGTCTTTGCTAAAGTAACATGAGCGTGTCCAACTGCGTTCAACGTACAACGAACGGGTACTGCGACATGCTTTAAATGCATACCAATGAATGTATCTCCAATATCAATCCCAGCATCAGCTTTAATAAACTCTACTAAAACAGGATCTTTAAGCTGGCCATAGGCCTGTGTAGCCATTGCTCCACCTGCTTTATGAATAGGAACAACACTAACGATTTCTAAGCGTTCTTTACGAGCTAATTCTCTTTCTACTACCAGTGCTCGATTAAG
The DNA here is from genome assembly GCF_047872835.1 of Priestia sp. RMT2NF4. NCBI lineage: Bacteria > Bacillati > Bacillota > Bacilli > Caryophanales > Bacillaceae > Priestia > Priestia sp. RMT2NF4. Next base: position 146,550 of record NZ_JBLQZO010000005.1, on the reverse strand, counting down.
ATGTTCACAGCATTGAAATGCTAAGTGGACACCCGTTTTTTTTCGAAAATCTGCTAGTGTATCAAAGATCATTTCTGCAACTTCCATTGCGCCTGCGGTTCCTATTTTTTCACCAATTACCTCGCTTGTACTGCATCCAATGACAAGTGTATGTTCTGAAGATAACTGCACTTGTGCTGAAAAATCAGATAAAACTGTTTCCAACTGCTCTTTCCATTTCGTAAGTTCAGACACGTTTTTCTTCCTTTCTTCCATTGAATACGTTCACATTATGCCGTTACTGTTGCATCACTTTGCTGCTCATACTGTTTAATTTTATTCACGCGATTTTCATGTCGCCCGCCTTCAAATTCTGTCGTTAACCAAATTTTCGCAATTTCACGTGCAAGTCCCGGCCCAATGACGCGTTCACCCATTGCTAAAATGTTGCTATCATTATGTTCTCTTGTCGCTTTTGCACTAAACGTATCATGCACTAGAGCGCAGCGAATTCCCTTTACTTTATTAGCTGCTATGCTCATACCGATGCCTGTTCCGCAAATAAGAATGCCTCGACTTACTTCTTGGCTCGCCACTTTTTGAGCAACGGGAAGTGCATAATCCGGATAATCGACAGATGCTGAGCATTCACACCCTAAATCCACATATTCAATATTTAATTCTTCCATTAAAGAGATAATTTCCTGTCGTAAATTTATACCGCCGTGGTCAGATGCAATAGCTACTTTCATCTTTGTTTCCTCCTCATACATACCTTCATCTTCTATTAATTTTTGTTCAGTTTAAGTCTGCAAAAATTTATGGGACCTTTTATAATTTGTCGACTATTTTGTTAATCATACGCTCTAACTCTTCTAAAGTCTGTTCGTACGTCTGTAATGATCCGCCGAACGGATCAGATACTTCACCTTGCTCGCCGGCAAATTCTTTTAGCGTAAATAATTTATCACTTACGTATGGAGCTTGGTTCAAAATTAGCATTTTATGCTGCTCCGTCATCGTAAAAATATAAGTAGCCCACATCAATTGTTCTTCCGTTAATGCTGCCGAAGCATGAGAACAAGCTATGCCTTTCTGTTGAAGGGCAACTTGTGCATGAACAGAAGCTTCACTTCCATTTGAAGCGAATACGCCTGCAGACTTCACGTTTATTCCATCTATTTTTTTAGCTTTCAGCAACGCTTCTGCCATAGGGCTGCGGCACGTGTTTCCTGTACATACAAATAAGATGTTTTTCAAGATACATCCTCCCTTGCTTTCACTATGTGCGACTATGTTGATATTCCACCCTATTGTATCTCTATTGCTTGCATAAATCCAGTTAGCTTTTTTGGGTGTTTTTTATCCATAATCTCTTTATTTATCTTAAAAAAAACACCTTCGCTTTCCTTTTTTTATTGCTGTAATTTAAAAGAAGCAAAAAAAGACCATAACCTGCATGGTCATGATCCTTTACCTATTTATATATAGTTAAAAAGGTAATAGCAATTTGATGCCAAAAGCTAATAAAATGCTCCCGCCCAGTGCCTCACTATATGAACCAAGCCAGCCTTGTACTCTTCTGCCGAGCAACAGTCCTAACCAAGTTAATAGCATACTCACTACGCCAAAAACAATAATGGTCAAAAACGTTCTTGCCCCAAAAATACCTAAGCTAAGTCCAACAGAAAAACTATCTAGACTCACGCTGAGCGCAAAAAATAACAGTCCAAAGCCAACTGGTTTGATAAACGGCGTATCGTCATGCTTAAAGGAGGAATAAATCATCTGCGCCCCAAGAATCAGCAATAAAATTCCACCGCCATAGGTAGCAAACATTCCAAGTTTATCAGACAAAAGTCGTCCAATAAACATGCCCAATAGCGGCATCCAAATATGAAATATACCGATAACAACACCAATGTAGAAAATTTGGCGAAAGCGTAAACGAATTAACCCCATTCCCAAACCAACTGAGAAAGCATCCATTCCTAAGGCAAACGCCATAATGACTAACGTGATCATTTCACTAATTAACTGAGATACATTCATCTTTACCCTCCTCGGACGTGCTCCTATTTCAAAATATGCACATTCGAAAAGGTTTAGAAGATGAATTTTATTGCTTAATCACGTGATGTCCTGCAGCTTTCATTAATCGATTCATAACGGCATGACCGACTCCTTCTTCAGAAAAACTTTCACTAACGATAATATCTACATCGCACTCATTAAATGAACGAAGAGACTCATATAAGTGGCTAGCAACCGTCTCTAAATTTGAGCGAGATCCACATGTAATGACGGCATCGGCTTTATACACATCTTCATGTTCAGATGTCGTTAATACCCCTACTCGCTTACCCTGATCTTGATAGTGATCAATAATAGATTGGAAAAAATCTGAACTGCCGTCAACAATGACAAGCGGTGCATCAGGTGCGTAATGCGTATATTTCATACCTGGAGATTTTGGCGCTTCTTTATCACTTATTAACGCTCGATCTACTTTTACGGGACCAATTACACTTTCTAACTCTTTCTGAGTAATGCCGCCTGGACGTAAAATAATAGGAATCTCTTCAGTACAATCAAGGACAGTCGACTCTACTCCTACCCCTGTCGCTCCTCCGTCTACAACTCCGCTAATACGCCCTTCTAAATCATTCATCACGTGGTGAGCTAAAGTGGGGCTTGGCTTGCCGGAGAGGTTTGCACTAGGAGCCGCGATAGGCAAAGCCACTTTTTTCAATAATGCAAGAGCTACCGGATGTGATGGCATTCTCACTGCAATGCTGTTTAAACCAGCCGTAACCTTATCTGAAACTTGATCTTTTTTAGGTAATATCACGGTAAGAGGACCTGGCCAAAAAGCATCAATCACTTTCTCTGCTTTTGAAGGAATTGACTCTACAAATGTATGCAGCTGCTCTTTATCTCCAATATGAACAATAAGAGGGTTATCACTAGGACGTCCTTTCGCTGCAAAAATTTTATCCACAGCTTTATCCGATGTTGCATCTCCTCCTAATCCATACACCGTCTCTGTAGGAAAAGCAACCACTTCGTGGTTGCGCAGCAAATCTGCTGCTTCTTCTATCTGTGGATAAATATCTTTTTCGTTCATAAAATTATCCACAACCCATAACTTAGTTTCCATCTTCTTCAACTCCTTTTTCTTTCTATATCTAGGTTTTTTTTACTTTAAAAGTACAATATGTATCAAAAACAGTAAAATACATGCATTCATTATATCAGCAAACAAGCTTTATCCACAAAATGTGGATAAAGCTTAGATTTTTGTGAATAACATTGTGGATACCCCATTAAAATGATTTATCCACATTTCCTTTTAACTAGCTGCATAAAACATCACGTAGACATCCTTAGGATTTGGTAACTGTTTTAAATACGAATGTTCTTTTAACAAATCAGGTAGAGCACTATAAGATGTTTGCTGAAAATTCATCATTTGAAAAAAATGCAGAGAGGATGCCTTATTTGTTAGTAAATATAGTTGCTTCACACCATGCTTTTGAGCCAGCTGAACGATACTTTTAAATAGCAGCAGAATATCAGATTGCATCAAAGAAGGTGACACGACAAGGGAGCGAAGAATTCCGTCCATGCCTTCTTTTTCAAACCCAACTGTTGCTAGCAGCTCGCCTTCATCACTTTCCATGATGACAAATTGATGAATATGTTCTTCTACACCCGCTGTGCTAATACCCGCTTTTTGTAAAAACTTCTGAATTCGAATATAATCATTTTTACTGGCAATTTTTAATTGTTCTCTCATTTTAATCACCTCAACTTGTTTTCTAGTAACAAATCTATGAGATGGTTAAAAAAAGTAGAACTGAATTTTATTTTTAATGATTCTATTAATTAAATACGGACGATACCCATTCTACTACAAAAAACTTAACTTCTACAGAATCTTCTTTCGATTTAGCATCAGCTTTTTTCTTAGATGAAACAGACTTTTCAGCTTCCTTACTTTCCTTTTTCTCAGCCTTAGCGCTTGTTTCTTCTTTCGCTGTGTTGCTTGTATCCTTTGCAGCTGCTTCTTTAGAAGATGCCGTTGGTTGAGAAGGTTCCTCAGCTTTCTGCTTAATAGAATCCGATGTAATAGTTGCAGATTGAATTTCTGTCTTCACTGCGGGTTCTTTACTTTCAGCCGACGTATCATCTGTTTTGTCTGCAGATTTTAATTCAGAAGCTGCTGGTTTTTCTTTTTCTGCCTTTGGTTCTTCTTCAGATGGCTCTGGCGCTTTTACCGCTTCACCGTTTGAAAAATCTAAGAAGCATAAAGGAGGAAATAGTACACACCACCAGTTTGCTCCTTCTCCTTTACCAAGAGTAATAAGCACGGCTTCATACTCACCTGCTGGATATAAAAACTGACCGTACAACTTAGTAGGAAACTCTACTTTTCCGAATTTAACGTGAACAGATTCATTTACGCCTTCTTCTTTTAGCACTTCTTTCGCAATTGTCTCAAGCGCTGGCAAATTTTCTTTAATTGTTTTTCGAGCTACAGTTACAGATGTTAAATCTTTTACCCATTCTGTAATTTGTTCGTTCACACGGTCACGAATCAGACGTTTTACGTACTGATCTTTTTCACCGTCGCTGTTTGCTAAAATACGCAGTCGAATTGCCTCGTCTGGAATGACTGCAGGCTGATCTGCCTGCACTTGGTTATGTGTATATATAAGTTGAGCATTTGCTCCAATAATTAATAAAATAAAATAAATGATAGCATATTTCTTCATTTCGGCCACCGCCCTTTCATAGGAACAGTATGGCCGAAAGCAAGATATCTTAAACTAGTAATTTAGTAAAAAAATGCATGATTTTCAAAAACCAAAGGGAAAATCATTCCCTCTGATTTTTTTAGTTATCACGAAGTTGTGCAAAAACCATTCGATCTTTTCCATTAATATCATATACACATTCTACAAAAGCTGTCGGAAACGTTTTTTGCAGCATCTCAGCTACATCTTTTGTCTGTCCGGCCCCGACCTCAAATCCAATAATACTGTTTGACTTCGTCACATATGGCAACTCTTCCATAAAACGTCGATAAAAATCCAGACCATCTTTTCCACCAAAAAGAGCTCGATTTGGCTCATGATCTTTTACCACTGTGGACAATTCATCATCTGCTGGAATATAAGGCGGATTAGACACAATTACATCAAATTTCTGATTTGATGATAGGAATGGTTGTAATAAATCTCCCTGTATAAACGTGACAGCAGCGTCCAGATTTTGAGCATTCTCCTTGGCTACATTTAAAGATTCTATAGCTATATCTGTTGCTGTAACATTGACGCTGTCAAGCTCCAACGCTAAAGTGATAGCAATCGCCCCACTTCCCGTTCCAATATCGACAAGCTCAATAGACTGGTGTTGAAATTCTTTTTTCATTCGAGAAATCATTCCATATACGAGCTCTTCTGTTTCCGGTCTTGGAATTAATACATGTTCGTTTACAATAAATGAACGTCCGTAAAATTCTTCTGTCCCGATGAGATATTGTACAGGCATCCCTGCTTTATGAGCATGGACATCTTGTTCAAACCTTTTTAGCGTTTCTTCTTCTAGTTCTTCCTGCAGAGCACCTAGCAAATGAGTTCTCGTCATCTGTAAGTGATGGCGAAGCAAGAGTTCTCCCGCGTTTTCATCTCGCTTTGCCTCTTTCAAAAAAGAAGAAGCCCACTTAAGGGCTTCAAATACTTTCATTAGTTCGAATCTTCCATTCGGCGCGCTTGGTCTTCCATTACTAATGCATCGATAATTTCATCAAGCTTGCCTTCTAAGATTTGATCTAGCTTTTGAATCGTCAGACCAATACGGTGGTCCGTTACGCGATTTTGCGGGAAATTATACGTACGGATACGCTCAGAGCGATCTCCTGATCCAACTGCTTGTTTGCGCGTTGCATCGTACTCTGCTTGTGCTTCTCGCTGGAATTTGTCGTACACGCGAGCACGCAATACTTTCATTGCTTTTTCTTTATTTTTAATTTGAGACTTTTCATCTTGACATGATACCACTGTATTTGTTGGTAAATGTGTTAAACGAACTGCCGACATCGTCGTATTAACACTTTGGCCACCAGGTCCACTTGAAGCAAATGTATCTACACGGATGTCTTTTTCATGAATGTCCACTTCAACTTCTTCCGCTTCAGGAAGACATGCTACCGTTGCTGTAGATGTATGAATACGACCGCCTGATTCTGTTTCAGGAACTCGCTGAACACGGTGTGCACCGTTTTCAAATTTCATCTTTGAGTACGCACCTTTACCGTTAATCATAAAGATAATTTCTTTATAACCGCCTACTCCAGTAGTCGTTGCTTCCATTACTTCTGTTTTCCAGCCTTGTGATTCAGCAAAACGAGAATACATGCGGTACAAATTAGCTGCAAATAACGCTGCTTCATCTCCACCAGCCGCTCCACGAACCTCCATGATTACGTTTTTATCATCGTTTGGATCTTTTGGAATTAATAAAATACGTAGCTTTTCAACTAGCTCTTCTTGCTGCGTTTCTAACTCGGCAATTTCTTCTTTGACCATGTCGCGCATATCTGCATCAAGCTTATCTTCAAGCATCGTTTTCGCTTCTGATAACTGCTCTTTTACATCTTTGTATTCCTGATAAGCGGCTACCGTTTGTTGTATATCTGATTGTTCCTTCGAATATTCTCTCAACTTAGAGGGGTTGTTTACGATCTCAGGGTCACTCAGAAGTTCGTTTAACTTCTCATAGCGCGCCTCTACCGCTTCTAAACGATCAAACACGTCATTCACCTCATTCTTTATCCATAACATTGTAATTATAGTATAGCTTTAAAATAGAGTCAAAACCTTGTTAATACACGTATATGAACAAAAAAACAGAACTGCGCGTTCTGTTTTTATCATCATAAAATTCTTGCTTTATTTTTCGACCATTTCGCTTGAGTCCACAGACACAGCCTGTCCTTTGGACTTTTGCACAACGTGGCAATGACGACATCTTGGTTCGTACGATTCAGACGCACCGACTAAAATAATAGGGTCGTCATAAGAAGCAGGCTCACCGTTAATCAAACGCTGCGTACGGCTCGCAGGAGAGCCACATGAAGCGCATACGGCCTGTAGCTTTGTTACCGATTCTGCAATAGCCATTAACTGGGGCATTTGTCCAAAAGGTTCACCTTTGAAGTCTTGGTCTAACCCTGCTACAATCACACGAAAGCCTTGATCTGCTAAAGATTGAACAATTTCTAAAATATCTGTGTCAAAAAACTGTACTTCATCTATCGCTACTACGTCTGTCTCTTCATTTACTCGCTTTAAAATATCGCGCGATGCTGAGATTGAATAAGCCATAACAGATGTACCATTATGTGAAACGACAGCTTCTTCACTATATCGATTATCAATTGCAGGCTTGAACACTTGTGCTTTTTGTTTAGCAAACTGCGTACGGCGCACACGTCGAATCAACTCTTCTGATTTCCCTGAAAACATACTGCCACAAATTACTTCTATCCAACCGCTTTGTTTCATTACGTACACCACTGCGGGACTCTCCCTTCTTCTCGTTCCGTTTCTGAGCGAACCGCTACTAACTTAATCTACGTCTTCTATGTAGATCTTATTCCTATGATAAAGTACCCACTTTTTTATCAAGCAGACACTGTTTTTCTACTTTTTTAAGCAAAAAAACAGGCAAGAAGTTAAGCTACTTGCCTGTTTGTTTCGACAATGTGATTATTTAAGACCGTATTTTTTGTTGAAGCGATCAACACGGCCACCAGCTTCAGCGAATTTTTGACGACCAGTGTAGAATGGGTGACATTCAGAACAAGTCTCAACGCGGATCTCTTCTTTTACAGAACCACTTTCAAATTCGTTTCCGCAAGTACATTTAACCATAACTGTTTTATAGTTTGGATGAATTCCTGTTTTCATTCGTTTCATCTCCTTCCGCCCTGAATCATTCTGAAACAGAGTTTATTGATAAAGATAGTGATGAAATAATAACTATTTCACTGTGTACTTTATCAACACACATGATGAAATTATAACAAGGGTTGTATGCTTTTGCAACCACATGTTTTATAACTTATCGTTTATTTGCTAGAAGCGTTTTTTTCTCTTCCGTTAACATCGAAAAGAACTCTTCATTTGTCTTTGTTTGACGTAAACGTTTTAAGAATTTTTCTGCAAAATCAGGAGCATCTGCCATTGATTTGCGAATTGCCCATAAGTGGTCTAAATGCTCTTTTGGAATTAACAGCTCTTCTTTACGTGTGCCTGAACGACGAATGTCAATCGCAGGGAAGATACGTTTTTCAGCTAGTGAACGATCTAGATGCAGTTCCATGTTACCTGTACCTTTAAATTCTTCATAAATAACATCATCCATACGAGAGCCTGTATCAATTAAGGCTGTTGCTAGAATGGTTAAGCTGCCTCCATCTTCAATGTTACGCGCAGCTCCAAAGAATCGTTTTGGACGATGAAAAGCAGCTGGATCAATACCCCCTGATAGTGTACGACCGCTCGGTGGAATAACTAAGTTATAAGCACGAGCAAGTCTTGTAATGCTATCCATCAAAATGACAACATCTTTTTTGTGTTCGACAAGTCTCATCGCACGTTCAAGGACAAGTTCCGCTACTTTAATGTGATTTTCTGGCACTTCGTCAAATGTAGAACTGACAACATCACCGTCAACCGAACGCTCAATGTCCGTTACTTCTTCAGGACGCTCATCAATAAGAAGAACAATCAATTCCGCATCAGGATGATTGGTTGTAATGCTATTGGCAATTTCTTTTAACAGCATCGTTTTACCTGCCTTTGGCGGCGCAACAATTAGTCCCCTTTGCCCAAATCCAATTGGTGAAATCAAGTCAATAATACGCGTAGAGAAACTTCTTGGCTGAGTTTCCAGCAGCATTTGCTCATTTGGATAAATCGGGGTTAGTGCTGGAAAATGTACGCGTTCTTTTGACGTTTCTGGGTCTTCTCCGTTTACTGCTTCTACATGCAGTAACCCGTAGTAGCGCTCATTTTCTTTCGGAGGACGAACTTTCCCCGATACCTTGTCTCCATTACGCAGATCGAAGCGACGAATTTGTGAAGCTGAGATATAAATATCTTCTGAACTCGGTGAATAGTTAATTGGTCGTAAGAAACCGAATCCTTCTGACTGAATAATTTCAAGAACGCCTTCCATAAATAAAAGCCCATCTTGTTCAGCTTGAGCCTTTAAAATAGCAAAGACAAGTTCTTTTTTCGTTAATTTACTATAGTACGAAACTTTATACTCACGAGCATGTTCATATAGCTCTTTTAATTTCATATTTTCTAAACTGGATAATGTTAAGTTCATTAGGACACCACGCTTTATAATGAATAATTTTTAACCGTTCCTCCCATATTAAATTCAAATATAAAATTGAGAGATGATATGGATGGAATAAATCTGTGAAAATGGAGAATATAACCTTTGAAGTATAATAAGTAGAATCAATTGATTAACCATACACTTTTAGAAGAATAATTCCGACATAAAACCATTTATATTATCTTGATAAATTTAACGTAGCAATTTATATTCTAACCTTTTTCTATCTTTTTAATCAATCTTTTTTTACTTTAGAAGATGAATAAAAAAAAGGAAATTTAATAGCTTAAGAGAAGCAAGGAAAACCTTTTCATAATTTCACATTAAAGGAAATAAACTGGACGTTAAAATAAGAAGTGAAATTTATCTTTTAGCTTCCCCTTTTTATCTATTTACCCTATTCATAAATATATAAGCTACACAGACATAGAAGAACGTTCCTACACCTGTGTAGCTTATTTAACGGCTCATTTCTAGAATTTGCTTTCCTGACTGTTGTGCAATTTGCCTCTATGAATTTTGAAATTGTTCAATTTCTTCTTGAGTCATCTCTTCACGCCAAATCATTGCCCCTAAATCCGATAGCTTGTCTACTAAATGGCTGTAACCTCGGTCAATGTGCTCTAAACCCGTTACTTCTGTAATCCCTTTGGCCATTAAGCCTGCGGTTACAAGGGCTGCTCCTGCTCGTAAGTCCGACGCTTTCACACGTGCACCTTGTAAGTGAATGGGACCATTAATAATAGCTGAACGTCCTTCTACCTTAACAGATGCATTCATTCGTCTCAGCTCGTCAATATGCTTAAACCTTGCACCGTAAATTGTATCTGTCACAACGCTTGTACCTGATGCTCTTGTTAGAAGCGTCGTGAATGGCTGCTGTAAATCAGTTGGAAAACCTGGATATACTAACGTTTTAATATCTACGGGCTTCAACAGCTGACGAGTCGCTACGAGAATCTGATCTGAGCTTGTTTCGATATGAATACCCATTTCCCGCATTTTAGCCGTTAATGACTCTAGGTGCTGAGGGATAACGTTGTCAACAACAACTTCTTTTCCCATACTCGCTCCCATAATCATATACGTGCCTGCTTCAATTCGGTCTGGAATGATGGAATGACGGCATCCTTTTAATTGATCTACGCCATCAATTCGAATAACGTCCGTCCCTGCACCTTTAATACGGGCACCCATACTTGTCAGTAACGTAGCTACATCGATAATTTCAGGCTCTTTAGCAGCATTCTCGATAACGGTACGCCCTTTTGCTCTCACAGCAGCTAGCATGATATTGATTGTTGCTCCTACGCTCACAACGTCTAAATAAATTCGAGCACCAATCAGTTCATCAGCTCGAATGTAAATAGCTCCTTGCTCATTTGTTACTTTCGCACCAAGAGCTTCAAAGCCTTTAATGTGCTGATCGATTGGTCTTGGACCAAGGTAACAGCCTCCTGGAAGACCAACTACCGCTTTTTTAAAGCGTCCCAACATCGCCCCCATTAAATAATAAGAAGCGCGTAATTTTTTTACTTTTCCGTTCGGTAAAGGCATTGCAACCATTCCGGATGGATCTACTGTTAATTCGTCGTTATCAATGGTTACTTTCCCACCAATTTCTTCAACTAAATCCCCTAATAACTGCACGTCTGAAATATCAGGCAGACCTTCAATTGTAACAGGTGACTCGGCTAAAATTGTTGCTGGAATAAGCGCAACGGCACTATTTTTAGCACCACTGACGCGGACGGATCCACTTAAGGTAAAGCCACCTTGTATTTTTAACTTTTCCATTTATAGCTCCCTTCTAGTGAAAGAAAGTTTCTCACCTAGTAATTGAGGAAAATTTTGGTACAAAGAATACCTAAAAGAATGGTTATTTTTCCTATTACCTACTAGTGTACACGAAAATGAAAAAATCATGTATAGTTTCGACAAGATAAAAGAAAAATATGGCATTCACCTGTCAGGATGGTAAATGCCACACAAATTTATACATGTTTAGACATTTCGTTTTTCCCAATCTGCTAAAAATTGGTCAATTCCTGCATTTGTTAACGGATGTTTGAACAATTGCATTAAAACTTTGTAAGGAATTGTCGCAATATGTGCTCCATTTTTTGCAGCTTCTGTTACGTGCATCGGATGACGAATAGATGCTGCAATAATTTCGGATGGAATGTCATGAATTGCAAAAATATCTGCAATATCTGAGATTAAATCGAGGCCATTAAAACCAATATCGTCTAACCTTCCCAAGAAAGGCGATACGTAAGTAGCACCTGCTCTTGCTGCCATTAACGCTTGGTTAGCTGAGAAAATAAGCGTAACGTTTGTCTTAATACCTAAACTAGTAAATTCTTTTACTGCTTTTAAGCCATCTGGAGTCATCGGTACCTTGATTGTAATATTCGGCGCAATCGCAGCAAGCTCTTTTCCTTCGCGAATCATGCCTTCTGCATCAAGCGCAATCACTTCTGCACTTACAGATCCTTCAACGAACTCTGTAATTTCACGAAGACGATCTTCAAACGTGATGTTCTCTTTAGCTACTAAACTAGGATTTGTTGTAACCCCCGCTAACAAACCTAATGAATGCGCTTCCTTAATCTCGTCTAAATTAGCCGTATCAATAAAAAACTTCATGAATGCCATCCCCCTGTGTTATGTATTCAGAATGATAAGAAAATTATAGTAAAAATAAAACCGCCTTACAATAAAAATAAGACGGTTTTATTTTTCAGACTCAACTAACTGCAAACAGGCCATCCGAAGATTTCAAATTATGCTTTGTTAGAAGAACCGAATTCACGCATTTTACCTTGAACCGTTTCTTTGATTGCTTCGCGAGCAGGTCCTAAGTATTTACGTGGATCATATTGTTCAGGTTGCGCAGCTAATACTTCACGAACAGCTTTAGCTGAAGCAATTTGGTTTTCAGTGTTTACGTTGATTTTAGCAGTACCTAAAGAAACTGATTTTTGGATATCTTTTGTTGGAATACCAGTTCCACCGTGTAGAACTAATGGTAAGCCTGTACGATCTCCGATTTCTTTCATTTCAGCAAAACCTAGGTTTGGTTCACCTTTGTATGGTCCGTGAACTGATCCTAATGCTGGAGCTAAGCAATCGATACCTGTACGGTTAACAAGTTCTTCACACTCGTTAGCATCTGCATAGATAACACCCTCAGCAATAACGTCGTCTTCTTGTCCACCAACAGTTCCTAGTTCTGCTTCTACAGATACTCCGTGGAAGTGAGCTAGTTCAACTACTTTAGAAGTAATTGCAATGTTTTCTTCAAATGGGTGGTGAGAAGCATCGATCATTACAGAAGTGAATCCAGCATGGATTGCTTTTGCACATGATTCAAAGCTTGAACCGTGGTCTAAGTGAATTGCAACTGGTACTTGAACGTCGTAATCTTCGATTAGAGCTTCAACCATTGCTACAACAGTTTTGAAACCGCCCATGTAGCGTGCTGCACCTTCAGATACACCAAGAATAACTGGAGAGTTTTCTTCTTTTGCTGCTTGAAGAATAGCTTGAGTAAACTCTAAGTTATTTAAGTTAAATTGACCTACTGCATAGCCTTGTTCTTTTGCTGTAATAAGCATTTCTTTCATTGATACTAAAGGCATATTGAAATCCTCCTTAAAATCAACCTTAGATTAGATGCTAACCAAAAGGCACACTCAAATAGTATGCTCTTGAATTGAGTGTTTCATGTAGAAACAACGCGCATCTTTACATAATAGATTGTCGAATTATGAATACAGTAATTAGGATACCAACTAACAATGAAAACAGCAACATTTTTAGGCTGATATTCAAAATTTGTTAGGATGAAAACCCTACCAAAACCTTAATTCGACTTTACTGGTATATATTCCCTAACAACTTTGCGGATTTCATCAATATCAAAAGGTTTTGCAAAGTGAGTTAACGCTCCTAGATCTTTTGCTTCTTGAATCATATCCAATTCACCATAAGCGGTCATAATGATGACTTTAATCGTTTCATCGTGCTGCTTTAACCTTTTTAAAATTTCGATTCCATCCATTCCTGGAATTTTCATATCTAATAAGACAAGATCCGGTGCTTGCTCTTTTGTAATATCAATCGCCTGGAAGCCGTTCGCCGCTTGAAATGTCGTATAGCCTTCTTTTTGCAGCACTTCCGTTAATAAAATACGTATACCATACTGATCATCAACAATTAAAATTTTCTCTGCCAATATAATCCCACCTTTTATATTCCTCTTCTACAGACAAAACTAACATATGTATTTCGCCTTTAAAACAAAAATCCCTGCTAATTAGAGAAATTGTTACAAAACATAGCTTTTTTTGTCATCCATCTAACTTCATTGCACTTTACTTTCATTGTAGCTCATTTCAAGATAGAATACAGATAGCTTTTTTCGTTATAATGTGTAGATAGACGGCTTTAGCCGCTTAAATCGAAGGGAGATTCTATGCTTAAAATTTTCACAACTCAACTTTCAGGTTTTTTTAAACGAATTGAAGAACAAGAAGAATTCCAATTTGAAGATGCCGCGCGTATTTTAGCACAGGCCTCTGTCGGAGAAGGATTTATCTATATTTATGGTGTAGAAGAAATGCATGCCGTTACACTAGAAGCACTAAGCAGTGCAGAACCTTTAAGTCAGGCAAAACCTTTGCCTTTACATGAATTGGATCAGCTGACTAGCGTCGATCGCGTACTGCTTGTCTCTCGATTTTCAACAGATCACAAAGCTGTGGAAATAGCTGAACGTTTAAAGAAACGCGATATTCCATTTGTCAGCATTGCTGCTGTCCCTAAAGAAATAACCGAACCTTCTTTAACAGCACTCGCAGATGCTCATATTGATACAAAATTGTTAAAGCCCCTTATTCCTGGAGAAGACGGCTCAAGATTTGGTTTTCCAGCAATGATGGTCGCTTTATACGCGTACTACGGTTTAATTTTTACATTAAAAGAAATCGTAGAAGAATATGAATAAAAAACACGCTGTCTAAAGACAGCGTGTTTTTATTTCACTTATTTGTTTTGGCCTGACTCCATTGATGCGCGAATAAATTCTTTGAACAATGGTTGCGGTCTTGTTGGACGAGACGTGAATTCTGGGTGGAATTGTGAAGCCAAGAACCATGGGTGGTCTTTAAGCTCTACAATTTCAACTAAACGGCCATCCGGGCTTGTACCAGAGAAGATAAAGCCTTTCTCTTCCATTTGCTGGCGATATTCGTTGTTAAATTCATAGCGGTGACGATGACGCTCATACACCACTTCATCTTGATATGCTTCATATGCAAGCGTATCTTCAGACAATTTACAAGGATATAATCCTAAGCGTAATGTACCACCTAAGTCTTCTACGTCTTTTTGTTCCGGTAATAAGTCGATAATTGGATAATTTGTTTCAGGTGCAATTTCTGCTGAATGTGCGCCTTCTAATCCTAATACATTGCGTGCAAACTCAACTGATGCTAGCTGCATACCTAAACAAATACCTAAGAATGGAACTTTTTGCTCACGTGCATATTGTGTTGCCACAATTTTACCTTCGATTCCACGATCCCCAAATCCACCTGGAACTAAGATACCGTCTACATCACCAAGTAAATCTTGAACATTTTCTTTTGTTACAAATTCAGAATTTACCCACTTGATATTTACATCTGCATCGAATGCATATCCAGCATGTTTCATTGCTTCTACAACAGAAATATAAGCATCTTGAAGCTCTACATACTTACCAACTAATGCAATTTTTGTTGTGTTTGAAAGTCCTTTTACTTTCTCAACAAGTGCTTTCCACTCAGTCATTTCTGCCTCTTTGCAATCTAATTTCAAGTGATCGCATGTGATTTGATCTAAGTGCTGCTCTTGTAGAGATAGTGGAATTTCATATAATGTTTCAGCGTCTGCACACTCAATAACTGCTTTTGGATCAATGTCGCAGAATAAAGCTAGCTTATCTTTCATATCTTCAGAAATTGGCATTTCTGTACGAACAACAATCACGTTTGGCTGAATACCTAAGCTACGTAATTCTTTTACACTATGCTGTGTTGGTTTTGTTTTCATTTCACCAGCCGCTTTTAAATATGGCACAAGTGTACAGTGAATATACATAACGTTGTCACGGCCAATATCGCTTTTGATTTGACGAATAGCCTCTAGGAAAGGAAGTGATTCAATATCTCCTACCGTTCCGCCGATTTCAGTAATAACAACATCTGCGTTTGTTTCTTTGCCTGCACGGAAAACGCGTTCTTTAATTTCATTTGTGATGTGCGGAATAACCTGAACTGTTCCGCCTAAATAATCACCGCGACGCTCTTTTTTCAATACTGTTGAATATACTTTACCTGTTGTTACATTGCTGTAGCGATTTAAGTTGATATCGATAAAACGCTCATAGTGACCTAAGTCTAAGTCTGTTTCCGCGCCGTCATCTGTTACGAATACCTCACCGTGTTGGTATGGACTCATTGTTCCTGGGTCTACGTTAATGTATGGATCAAACTTTTGAATCGTTACGTTCAACCCACGGTTTTTTAATAAACGGCCTAAAGAAGCTGCTGTAATCCCTTTTCCTAGAGATGATACAACACCGCCTGTTACGAAAATATACTTTGTCATCTATACTTCCCCCTCTAAATAATTTGAACTGTACAATATTAAAAGTTTTCACATAAACAATCACAATTCATTCATTGTGCATGCGAAATTATAAGAAACCTTATGAATGTGAAACGTTCAAGAACCAAAAGAAAGTTTCTATCAAGGATTTATAAGAACATATCGGGGTGTAAAACATTGATAAATAAAATAAAAAAATTGCTCCCAATACCAAAACTGGATTGGGAGCAATAGTCTATTTTAAATAAAAACTTTTTAAATGCTTGTTTAAAGAGCCCAAAAAAGATTCTACCTACTTCGCTTGAAAAAGTCAAGAAGGATTATTTTTCTTTTTCGTCCTCATAATCGTCTTCTTCATCTTCCTCATCATCGTCTAGATCATCTTCTAAATCGTCAAAATCGTCTTCTGCAAGATCATCTTCATCTTCTTCTAGCTCGTCGATGTCTTCAAAATCTTCTTCTTCGTCTAGATCGTCAACATCTTCATAATCTAAATCTTCTTCTAGATCATCAAAGTCTTCAACTTCTTCAACAACAGCTTTTTTCGCTTTTTTCTTTTTAGGTTTTGCAACCGGAATAACTTCTTCTTCAGCCTGGTCAAAAGGATACCATCCACGAAGACCCCAATGGTTGTCCCCTACTGTTAAAAAGCGACCATCAATATTAATATCTGTATAAAACTGAGCTAATCTCGTTTTTAATTCTTGATCTGACATTTCCGCTGCTGCTTTAATTTCAGCAATAATTTCTTGGAATGACATTGCTTGACGATCTGTTTTTTCTTCTAGAAGCGCGTAAGCAATCTCAATCATCGACATTTCTTTTAAATCCGTTTTTGAGTACTGTGCTAAACTCAAATCTGGCACATCCTTTCTATGGCTATGTATATCGAAAATCTATTAAATCAATTCATCATATGTGTAAATGATGGAAACGAATAAATACATACCATTCATTATAAACAAATTCAATACATTTATGCTAGCCTCGTTTCTAAAATTCTCGAGAATTTCGCATAAAACAACGAAAAAATAGACATTTTATTACTATAATACATTCTACTTGATACACCAACAGTATCCTTTGACCAAAAGGAATTCACCATCAGTTATTCTGAGTCCGTTAGGGTTAAGTCTATAAAAGCCGCGATGACCAAAAATAGTCATCGCGGCTTTTAATATATCACTATATACTAACGATACATTATTACATATTTCGACGATATTGCCCACCGCATTCATATAAAGCTCGCGTAATTTCTCCTAAGCTGGCTACTTTAACAGTCTCCATTAACTCTTTGAAAATGTTCTCTCCTTCTGTTGCAGCTTTCTTTAACCTTTTCAGCGCGTCTTCTCTTTTTTCTTCATGCTGCTGTTGAAACTTCTGAAGCTGATTAATTTGATGATTTTTTTCTTCTTTTGATGCGCGGGCTAACTGCATGTCATCAACTGAGGAACTTTCCTCTTCATTTGGATTAATATACGTATTTACTCCTATAATAGGTAAAGCTCCCGTATGTTTTTGCATCTCGTATTCCATCGATTCATCTTGAATCTTACCTCGCTGATACTGCATTTCCATCGCACCTAAAACGCCGCCTCGATCATTTAAGCGTTGAAATTCAGCCAATACCGCTTCTTCTACCAAGTCTGTTAGTTCATCAATAATAAAAGAGCCCTGTAATGGATTTTCATTCTTAGTGAGTCCATGCTCTTTTGTAATGATTAGTTGAATGGCCATCGCTCTACGTACAGATTCCTCTGTCGGTGTTGTAATTGCTTCATCATACGCATTGGTATGAAGAGAGTTGCAGTTGTCATGAAGAGCCATTAAGGCTTGGAGCGTCGTACGTATATCATTAAAATTAATTTCCTGTGCATGAAGCGATCGGCCGGATGTTTGAATATGATACTTAAGCTTTTGACTGCGTTCATTTGCGCCGTATTTATCACGCATCACAATTGCCCATATTCTTCTTGCCACACGTCCAATAACCGTGTATTCAGGGTCAAGTCCATTACTAAAGAAAAACGATAAATTAGGAGCAAAATCATCAATATGCATCCCTCGGCTTAAGTAATATTCCACGTACGTAAAACCGTTGGCTAATGTAAACGCGAGCTGAGAAATTGGATTCGCCCCTGCTTCAGCAATATGATAGCCTGAAATAGACACAGAATAATAGTTGCGCACTTTCTCGTCAATAAAGTACTGCTGAATATCTCCCATCATTTTTAACGCAAATTCTGTGGAAAAAATACACGTATTTTGGCCTTGATCTTCTTTTAAAATATCCGCTTGAACGGTTCCTCTTACTTGTTTCAACGTACCCGATTTTACTTCCTCGTATTCCTGTTCCGTTAAAGGACGCTTTAATTCTTCTTCTTTCTTTTCTACCTGCTGGCTGATAGCTGTATTCATAAACATAGCTAATAATATCGGAGCCGGCCCATTAATCGTCATCGAAACGGAAGTCGAAGGATGGCAAAGATCAAATCCCTTATACAAAAGTTTCATATCATCAAGCGTACAGACATTTACGCCGCTTTCGCCAATTTTCCCGAAGATATCCGGCCTTGGATCCGGATTTTCTCCATAAAGCGTTACAGAATCAAACGCTGTACTTAAACGCTTGGCCTCATCATCTTTTGACAAATAGTGAAAGCGGCGATTGGTTCGTTCTGGTGTTCCTTCACCTGCGAATTGACGCTTAGGATCTTCACCTTTTCGTTTGAACGGAAAAACACCTGCTGTGTATGGAAATGCACCTGGCACGTTTTCTTTATAAAGAAAACGAAGAACTTCCCCGTATTCATCAACCTTTGGAAGGGCCACGCGCGGAATACGCAGTCCTGATAGCGTATCAACTTGCAAAGACGTTTTAATTTCTTTATTTCTTACCTTTGTAATAAGTTCTTCTTGCCGATACTGACTTTTTAATTTAGGCCAGTTTTCCAGCTTTTCAATCGATTCGGCCGTTAGCTGTTTTTGATATTTCTCCTTTAGCTGAGTGAGCTCTTGCTTGGCTGTTTCTGTTTCCACTTCTTCGAGAGCACCCTCTAGCTGATAAAATTTACGCGCTGTTTGCGCTTGAACGTCCGTATTGCGGTGATAAGAGCGAACGCTGTTTACAATCTCCTGTAAATATTGCTGTTGATCATTAGGAATGATGGTATATTTCTTTTCACTTACGCGCTCTGATGATTTTTCTACGTGCCAAGACGTACGGTATGTTTGATACAGATGATTTACAAGATCTTCAAATAAAATATTTGTTCCCCCGTCGTTGAACTGACTCGCGATTGTTCCGTAAATTGGCATCGTAGAGAGACTATTTTCAAACAGCTGATGATTGCGCTGATATTGACGCTGCACTTGTTTTTTTGCGTCTTCGGAACCTTTTTTTTCAAATTTATTGATGACAATAAAGTCTGCGTAATCAATCATTTCAATCTTTTCTAACTGCGACGGCGCGCCAAATTCGCTTGTCATGACATAAAGAGAGACGTTTGCAATATCTTTAACTTGAGCATCAGCTTGCCCGATGCCGCTTGTTTCGACAATGATAATGTCGAAGCCCGCTTTTTTCACGACGGCAATTCCATCTCGAATGGCCGCCGATAGCTCATGTCCAGATGAACGCGTGGCCAAACTTCTCATATACACACGGGGAGACGCTGCGATGTTCATGCGAATTCGATCCCCAAGAAGCGCTCCTCCAGTCTTTTGTTTAGTTGGATCAACGGATAAAACAGCTACATGAATATCTGGGATATGTTCAATAAACCTTCTTACTAATTCATCCGTAAGCGAACTTTTCCCCGCTCCTCCTGTTCCTGTGATTCCAATAACCGGTATTTTTTGATCTGTCTCGCTGTCGATTACACTTTCTCGTATTTCTTCAAGAGCGGCTGCATGCTCTTTTGTGTATTCATAGGCTTCATTTTCAGCACATGTAATAAGCTGGGCAATTAAACGGTCATTAGCCGGCGTTAAGGTTCGATCATTCGGCAGTGCAGGGGGATTTGTGTAATAACAATCATCGATCATGAATTGAATCATGCCTTCTAACCCCATTTTTCGTCCATCTTCCGGAGAAAAGATTTTAGAGATGCCGTAATCATGAAGCTCTTGAATCTCACTCGGAATAATTACCCCGCCGCCGCCGCCATAAATTTTAATATGAGAAGCCTGTTGTTCTTGGAGTAAATCGTACATATACTTAAAATATTCTACATGGCCGCCTTGGTAAGAAGAAATGGCGATCCCCTGAACATCCTCTTGTATGGAAGCGTTAACAATTTCTTCGACAGATCGGTTATGCCCCAGATGAATGACTTCTACCCCCTTGGCTTGAAGAATCCGTCTCATAATATTAATAGACGCATCGTGGCCGTCAAACAGGCTAGAAGCGGTTAAAAAACGAAGCGGTCTTTTGCTTGTATTCAAACTGTCTCCCCCTCACACAGTTGTTGAAATGAAAAATTTTTAAGTAAAAAATCCAACTGCATATTTGTATATTCTTCTAGTGAATAATGCTTTTGCAGCCACCATCTGCGAAATGCCCACATCTGACCTTGAACAAATAAATGATGAGCAAACAGCGAAATTTCTTTATCCGTAAGTGCAAATTGATTGTTTTCTACGCAGCCTTCGATAATAACCTTAAACATTTCAACCATATCCAGCTCTTTTTTTAATACATATGGAAGCGCATCTTTAGACAGCGATTTCGCTTCTTGGTACATGACTAATACTTCATCTTGAAGCTCATCTACAACTTTAAAATAGTGTTGAATCGCTTGTTGAAGCTCAGCGATTGTATAACGATCCACTACCATCTCTTCTAATCGCTCTCTCACTTCGTCGTAAATGTTGTCACATACAAGATATAAAACATCTTCTTTAGATTGAATATATTCGTAAAGTGTACCGATACTGAACCCAGCGGCTTTGGCAATTTCCCTTGTTGTTGTTCGGTGAAAACCTTTTTCCTTAAATAGCGTGACGGCCCCTTTAATCATTTGATTACGACGCTCTACAATCAGCTTTTCATCTTTAATGGATGTGAGAACTTCTCTCTTTTTCATTTTTTCACCTCTCCTACAACAAGTGTTTTATTTAGCAAGATACCTAGAAATGACGAGACGCTGAATTTCTTGTGTACCCTCATAAATTTGCGTGATTTTTGCATCTCTCATAAAACGTTCTACTGGATAATCTTTTGTATAACCGTACCCTCCAAATACTTGAACAGCTTCTGTCGTTACTTTCATTGCTGTATCCCCAGCATATAATTTTGACATGGCTGATTCTTTGCCGTATGGCAGCCCTTGAGACTCGAGCCAAGCAGCTTGATAGGTTAACAGTCTGGCAGCTTCTATACTCGTGGCCATGTCGGCTAACTTAAACGCAATTCCTTGCTGAGAAATAATGGGCTTTCCAAATTGCTGACGTTCCTTTGCATAAGCCACCGCCGCATCTAACGCTCCTTGAGCAATTCCTACCGCCTGCGCTGCAATACCATTTCGGCCGCCATCTAGCGTCATCATGGCAACTTTAAATCCTTCTCCTTCATTTCCTAGCAAATTTTCTTTTGGAACACGGCAATCCTCGAAAATAATTTCTGTGGTAGGTGAAGAGCGAATGCCCAGTTTCTTTTCTTTTTTACCAACTGAAAATCCCGGCATATCTTTTTCAATAATAAAAGCGCTCGTGCGTTTTTCATTAGGATCGATGCGAGCAAATACGACGTAAATATCCGCTTCGCCGCCGTTTGTAATAAAGATTTTAGAACCATTTAAAATATAATCTTCTCCGTCCTTTACAGCGAGCGTTCTCATTCCTCCTGCGTCTGATCCAGCACTCGGTTCCGTTAACCCATAAGCACCTATTTTCTCACCCGTTGCCATAGGTTTCAGGTATTTTTGTTTTTGTTCTTCTGTTCCGAATGTATAGATTGGCCAGCCGGCAAGAGAAGTATGAGCCGACAACGTAACGCCTGTTGATGCACATACTCTAGATAGTTCTTCAACGGCAATGCAATAAGCTAGATAGTCACTGCCGATTCCTCCGTATTGCTCTGGCCATGGAATACCTGTTAATCCTAGATCAGCCATTTGTGTAAAGATTCCTCTGTCAAAACGCTCTTCTTCATCTCGTTGTGCAGCTGTCGGAGCCACTTCGTTTTTGGCAAAGTCTCGCACCATTTTTCGAATCATTTCGTGCTCTTCTGAAAGTTTAAAAAACATGATTATTCCCCCTATAGTTGACTGCTAATGACAATGCGCTGAATTTCGCTTGTACCTTCGTAGATTTCGCACACTTTGGCGTCACGAAAATACCTCTCTACTGGATAATCTTTCATATAACCATAGCCTCCCAAAACTTGAATCGCATCGATTGCTACATTCATAGCCGTCTGGGAAGCAAACAATTTCGCCATTGAGGCTTCTTTTTTGCAAGGAAGTTTTTGATCATATAAAAAAGCGGCTCTGTACATTAAAAGCTTCGCTGATTCAACAGCCGTTTCCATATCAGCCAGCTTAAAGGCAATTCCCTGCTGAGATAAAATCGGCTTTCCAAATTGATATCGTTCATTTGCATAGTTTTTGGCTGCCGTTAACGCACCTTCAGCAATTCCTACCGCCTGAGCAGCAATACCAATTCTTCCAGCATTTAAATTAGCCATAGCAATTCGAAATCCTTCACCTTCTTCTCCGAGACGATTTTCTACAGGCACCTGCATATTTTCAAAGTGCAGTTGAACCGTTCGAGAACCGTGAAGACCCATCTTATGTTCATCTTTTCCTACTGAAAATCCCTCCATCGTCTTTTCAACGATAAAGGCGCTCATCCCTCTCGACCCGCGTTCGGGATTCGTTTTAGCAAATACAATATATGTATCCGCTTCTCCCCCGTTTGTAATGAAAAGCTTTGACCCATTTAAAAGATAGTGGTCTCCTTTTCGTTCTGCTTTTGTTTTTAGGCTTGCGGCATCAGACCCTGCACTAGGTTCTGTTAGGCAAAAAGCACCTAAATATTCACCTGTCGCAAGTTTTTTTACATACTTTTGTTTTTGATCTTCCGTCCCAAATACGACAATAGGATTCGTACCTACAGAAGTATGAACAGACAAAATGACGCCGAGGGCTGGACTTGCTTTTGATATTTCGTGGATGGCAATCATGTATGACACAAAGTCCAGTCCACCTCCTCCGTATGTTTGAGGAACGGGAATGCCCATCAGGCCAAGATCAGCCATCTGCTTTAATAAACCTCGAGGAAATTCACCCTTTTCCATGTTTGGCACAGCCGCAGCGACTTCTTTTTCACTAAAATCAGCTACCATCTTTTTAATCATGTGTTGTTCAGACGTAAAAAAGATCATTTTGCCACTCCTTTATGTTTCGTACGTAAAAAATCCTTTTCCTGTTTTTCGACCAAGCCATCCTGCCTTTACATATTTCCTAAGCAATGGACAAGGACGATATTTGTCATCACCAAACCCTTTATGGAGCGTTTCCATAATAAACAAACATGTATCGAGGCCGATGAAATCTGCTAATGTCAAAGGTCCCATTGGATGGTTCATTCCTAGTTTCATCACTTGATCAATATCCTCTTCGTTTGCTACACCTTCATAGAGCGTAAACACAGCTTCGTTAATCATTGGCATTAAAATTCGATTTGAAACAAACCCTGGAAAATCATGAACTTCCACCGGGGTTTTATTTAATTTTTTTGTTGTTTCATAGACTGCTTGATACACTTCATCAGCAGTAGCCAGCCCTCTAATAATTTCAACGAGCTTCATCACGGGAACAGGATTCATAAAGTGCATGCCAATTACTTTTTCAGGTCGAGTGGTCACAGCTGCAATTTCAGTAATAGGAAGCGAAGACGTGTTGGTTGCTAAAATAGTATGACTCGGGGCTAACGAATCCAACTCCGCAAAAATGGCTTGCTTGACTTCCATCTTTTCCACAACCGCTTCGACGATTAAATCTGCTTTTTGTGCTGCTGTTATTTCATTTGCCAAGTGAAGGCGCTCCATAATCCCTTCATATTCCTTAGCTGAGAGAGAACCTTTTTCCACCTGTTTTTTCAGACGTTTATCAATACCTTCTATTCCTTTTTGTGTATTTTTTTGATCAACGTCATACAAAGAAACTTGATATCCGCTCGCAGCAAATACTTGCGCAATGCCTGCTCCCATCTGACCTGCTCCAATAACCATAACTGTTTCAATATTCAAGTTGATTTCCCCCTTTTACACTTCTACCATGATGGCATCACCTTGGCCGCCGCCGCTGCAAATAGAAGCAATGCCTAGTCCGCCGCCTCGTCGTCTTAATTCATGAATGAGCGTTACAACAATACGGGCGCCGCTTGCTCCAATCGGATGTCCAAGTGCCACTGCCCCGCCGTTCACATTTACTCTTTCAGCCGGAAGCCCTGCAATCTCCATACTCATTAATGCTACTGCTGAAAAAGCTTCATTGATTTCAAACAGCGCAATATCGTCTACTGTCTTCTTTGTTTTTTGCAGTAGCTTGTTAATAGCAAACCCAGGCGTTTTCGGAAATTCCCTTGGCTCCATCGCAAGAGAAGTATGGTTTATAATCGTAGCCAACGGCTCATAGCCATTTGCTTTCGCCACATCTTCATCCATTAGCATGAGCGCAGCTGCTCCGTCATTCACGCTAGGTGCATTTCCTGCTGTAATGGTTCCACTGTGGCCAAATACAGGCCGAAGAGACGAGAGTTTTTCTAACGACGTATCTTTTCTTGGTCCTTCATCTTTTTGAACCGTTATCGTTCCTTTTTTAGACGGAATATCAACTGAAATTCTTTCTGCATCCCATCTCCCTTTTTCTTCTGACTCTACCGCTAATTGATGACTGCGAAGCGCCCATTCATCCTGCTTTTCTCGGGAAATATTCATTTCAGAAGCTATTTGATTTCCATACGTACCCATTTGCACCCCTGTAAAGCTGCATGTCAAACCGTCATGAACCATCAAATCCGTCACCACGCTATCTCCCATCCGGAATCCCCATCTTGCTTTTGGAAGAAGATACGGCGCGTTACTCATCGATTCCATTCCACCTGCAATGATTGTTTTTGCTTCTCCTAATCGAATCAGCTGATCAGCAGTTGTAATACTGCGCATACCCGATGCACAAACTTTATTAATGGTTTCCGTCTCTACTTGCCACGGTAAACCTGCATAATGCATGGCTTGCCTAGAAGGTAGCTGTCCTTGGCCCCCTTGCAGCACGCACCCCATAATAACGGAATCAATTTCTGTACGTCCCTTTGATGCTGCTTGAATCGCTCTCCCCCCTAGTTCTGCCGCTTTTAGTCCGCTTACGCTGCCACCTAATTTTCCAAAAGGTGTTCGAACTGCACTCACAATAACTGTTTTCCCCACTATTGTTTCCTCCCCTTTTTCCTACTCTTTGTCCTTGCCGATTGAACGCTTGCTCAATTTCCTTTCTTTAAAAAGTAGAGATGAATACCATCTCTACTTCTCCTTTATGAAACCTGTTCTTGCACGTCACCATAAATTGACTTTTCAAGCAGTTCTGCTACGTCATACGTATGAACCTTTTCTTCTACTTCTTTTGCTTTTGTTCCGTCACTTAGCATCGTTAAGCAGTACGGACAACCTGAACTGATAATGCTTGGATTAACGGCTAAGGCTTGTTCCGTGCGCGCTACGTTAATGCGCTGGCCGGTCGTTTCTTCCGTCCACATTAACCCTCCTCCTGCTCCACAGCACATACCATTTTCACGGTTGCGATCCATTTCAATCAAACTAACACCTGGAATCGCTTTCAAAATTTCTCTTGGTGGACTGTATACTTCGTTATATCTTCCTAAATAACAGGAATCATGGAAGGTAATTTTTTCATTAACCGCATGTTTTGGTGTCAGCTTACCTTCTTTCATCAACATAGCTAATAATTCTGTGTGATGATACACTTCTCCTTCAAAACCGAAATCTGGATATTCATTTTTGAAGATATTGTAAGCATGTGGATCAATCGTAACAATTTTTTTGATTTCATTTTTTTCAAATTCAGCGATATTTTTAGAAGCTAACTCTTGGAATAAAAATTCATTGCCCAACCTGCGGGGCGTATCACCAGAATTTTTTTCTTTATTTCCTAAAATCGCAAATGAAACACCAGCTTCATTGAGAAGCTTAGCAAACGATAGAGCGATTTTTTGACTGCGGTTATCATAAGATCCCATCGAACCTACCCAGAACAAATACTCAAACGTTTCACCCGCTTTACTTACTTCTTTAACAGTCGGAATGTGAACATCTTCTCTTACATGTCGCCATTCTTCACGCTCTTTTCGGTTTAATCCCCAAGGGTTTCCTTGACGCTCAATATTCGTCATGGCACGCTGAGCATCCGCGTCCATCTTTCCTTCGGTTAATACTAAAAAACGTCGTAAATCTATGATCTTATCTACATGCTCGTTCATTACGGGACATTGATCTTCACAGTTTCGGCACGTTGTACATGCCCAAATTTCTTCTTCCGTAATGACATCTCCAATTAGGGCGGGATTATATTCCGCTGTTGCTGCGGCTTCTGCTCCGCCTTGGCTGGCCGCCATCATCGCCAGCTGATTTCCTTTTGTTTTAGAGAATGCATACGTAGGAACCCAAGGAGCCTTAGATGTCACAACCGCTCCTTTTTCTGTTAAGTGATCGCGCATCTTCAAAATTAAATCCATTGGAGACAAAATTTTCCCCGTACCCGTTGCCGGACACATATTCGTACATCGACCGCATTCTACACAGGCATATAAATCAATGAGCTGATGCTGCGTGAATTCTTCAATCTTACCAACCCCAAACGTCTCCTGCGTCTCATCTTCAAAATCAATCTTTTCAAGCTTACCTGGCTTAGAAACACGGTTAAAAAATACGTTAGCCGGTCCAGCCAGTAAATGAGCATGTTTTGATTGAGGAACATATACTAAAAACGTCAATAACACGGCTAAGTGAATCCACCATGAAACATAAAAAATGGAGATAGCGGCAGTATCATTGATTCCCTTAAACAAGATGGCAATAGATGACGCAATCGGTTCTGTCCATGCTGGTTCATGATTATGCCAGATGATTGACATGCCGTTTCCAACAAGCACTGACAGCATAAGTGCTCCAATAAAAATCAGTACTAAACCAGATTTAAATCCTCTTTTTAAACGCACAAGCTTTTCTACATAGCGACGGTGAAAAGCCCAGACAACTGCTACTAAAATCAAAAACGTCACAATTTCTTGGAAAAATGTAAAGCCGGGATATAAAGGTCCAAGCGGCAAATGTTTACCTGGAAGCAAACCTTTTATAATGAAGTCTAACGCGCCGAACTGAACTAAAATAAACCCATAAAAAAACATGACGTGCATAATTCCACTTTTTTTATCTTTTAACAGTTTCTTTTGTCCAAACACATTCACCCAAATTTTTTGCAGCCTTTCTTTTAACCGCTGATCAAATTCAACTTTTTTTCCTAATTGAATGTACTCAATGCGTGTGCGAATTAAATATACAAACAAAGAGATAGCGTAAGCGGTTACAATAATAAAAAAGAGAAAATTCACCCACAGCAACCCTGTCATCTCGTCCCCTCCTTGAATAATTTGTTACCTTTCTTTCCTCCTGACGACTAAATTTTCTGATAATATATCTGTTTTCATTGTATATAATGAATGAGCATTCAGTCAATATCTTTTCGTTCTTTTGTTCATATTCTATTTAAACAAGGTGACACTAAGAACAACATAAAATGTATTTACATCGGGAAAAGAGGTGACATGATGAGCGGCATGATTGTGATTTTACTTTTTATTATTTTTATTGCTTGGCTTGCAATTGACCTTGGTGTTGGAAAGAAAGTATTTTCCCAGGCTGAAAATACTTTTCCAAAACGCCGTGCTTCTCTCTTTTTGTTCGCAGACGGGAATGTCTTGTATAAAGATTTATTTCACGAAATAGAAAATGCCTCTTCATTTATCCATTTATCGTTTTACATTGTACAAAATGATGAAATTAGCCAAGAATTTTTAGATTTACTAGTCCAAAAAGCACAGCAAAATGTTGAAGTCAGATTATTGGTAGACCGTGTAGGAAGCTATAAAATCAAGAAAAACAAAATTGCATTCTTAAAGAAACAAGGTGTTCATTTTGCTTACAGTCGAACGCTACGGTGGCCTTATTTGTTTTATACACTCAACGCACGCAATCACCGTAAAATGGCCGTTATTGATGGGAAAGTTGGCTACATTGGCGGTTTTAATATTGGAAGAGAATATTTAGGACTCGACGCCAAGCTTGGGGTGTGGAAAGATTACCACCTGCGTATGGAAGGGGAAGGTATACAAGACCTTCAAATGCAACTATTGAGCGACTGGTATGCTGCTACCGGCTTAGACCTGCGTAAAGTGAAAAGATACTTTCCACCAACCTCTGAAGGAGACTATGTTATTCAGCTAAAGTCGACTGAAGGTTTTTCACTTGAAGAAAGCTTTTTATCGATTATCAACCAAGCCAATAGGGAATTGTACATAGGTACTCCTTATTTTATTCCAAGTGAACCTTTGATGAATGCTTTACTCCAAGCTCGTGCACGGGGAGTAAAAGTTCATATTTTAATTCCAATGCGTGCAGATCAACCGCTTGTTCATCATGCTGCGTTTGCTTATCTTCCCACATTACTTCAAGCAGGTTGTATGATTTATCAATATTATTACGGTTTTTACCATGCCAAAGTATTAATTGCAGACAATGTTATCTGCGATGTAGGAACGGCTAATTTTGATAAAAGAAGCTTGTTCTTAAATGCTGAAATCAACTGTTTAATCTATGATGCAACGTATATTGAAGAAGTAAAGAACAGCTTTAAAGCTTGTATGGGGGAATGCCCAATTTTGTCTTTAGAAGATGTCAAAAACCGAAAATGGAGTGAAAAACTAAAGCAAGGATTTGCAACCTTTATTTCTCCGTTACTTTAATGAACGAAAAGAGGAAGATTTATCATGAAAATTAGATTTGGCTATGTATCACATGCCCTGTCGCTTTGGGACTGCTCACCTGCTAAAACCCTCACGTTTACTAGATGGGGAAAAATGAAAAAAGATGAGAGGCTGGATAAGCTTCATCACGTCACAAAACAAAATTTGAATCATACTAAGCGCGCTTTGCATTTTAATATTGCCCACGAAATTATGCTGTATCGATTGTCATCTTCTCTTGTCCCTTTAGCTACTCATCCTGAAGTAGCTTGGAATTACATTGATGCGTTCCAAGAAGACTGGTCAGAGATAGGAGAATTGATTCGGAATCATCAGCTGCGCGTGAGTTTTCACCCCAATCAGTTCACATTATTTACAAGCGACAAAAAACACATTACAGAAAATGCGGTAAAAGATATGGATTATCACTATAGAATGCTTGAAGCGATGGGAGTAGCTGATCGAGCTCTTATTAATATTCATGTAGGAGGAGCTTATGGCAATAAAGAAAAAGCGATTGGTCGATTTCATGAAAACATTCAAACGCTGCCGCCTGCCATTAAAAAGCGCATGACTCTTGAAAACGATGATAAAACATACACAACTGAAGAAACATTAGCCGTATGCGAAAAAGAGAAAGTCCCTCTCCTCTTTGATTATCACCACCATAAAGCAAATGAAGGAGAAGAACCTCTTGACCTATTGCTCCCTCGTATCTTTGACACGTGGAAACATATCGGATTAAAACCAAAAGTACATATCTCTTCTCCTAAATCTGAAAAAGAATTTAGAAGTCACTCTGATTATGTCTCAACTGATTTCATCGCACCTTTTTTGCAAATAGCTAAAGATATGGGACAAGATTTTGACGTAATGATTGAAGCAAAGTTAAAAGATAAAGCGCTGCTAAAATTAGTGGAAGATTTAGCATCAATGAGAGGAGTAAAGCGTACGGGAGGCGCCACGCTTGTTTTTTAAATAAAAAAAGAGCCAAGAGGCTCTTTTTTTATTTACATTTTTTCAGGTGCTGAAACACCAATTAGTTTTAAGGAGTTTTGAAGCGTTACTTGAACAGCTTTCACTAGTTCAATACGCGCTTTACTTGTTTCTATATTATCGCTGTCTAATACTTTTTCTGCATTATAGAAGCTATGGAACGTAGAAGCAAGATCAAATACATAGTTCGTAATGCGGTGCGGAATACGTTTTGTTGCTGCTTCCGCTACGGCCTGAGGGAACTCTCCGATTTTCTTCAGCAGTTCCATTTCTTTTTCTGCACTAATTAATGAAAGGTCGGTGCCAGATGTTGATTGAATCCCCATCTCTTCACCTTGACGAAGAATACTGCAAATACGGGCATGAGCATATTGCGCGTAGTATACAGGATTTTCATTAGATTGAGAAACAGCTAAATCTAAATCAAAGTCTAAATGTGTATCCGCACTTCTCATCGCAAAGAAGTAGCGAGTTGCATCAAGGCCTACCTCTTCTACTAGGTCACGCATTGTTACTGCTTTACCTGTACGTTTGCTCATCTTCATTTTTTCGCCATTTTGATACAGTTGAACCATTTGAATAATTTCTACTTCCAGCGTATCTTTTTCATAACCAAGCGCTTGAATCGCTGCTTTCATACGAGGAATATATCCATGGTGGTCGGCTCCCCAAATATTAATTAGCTTATCAAATCCGCGTTGAATTTTGTCTTGGTGATACGCAATATCTGGCGTTAAGTACGTAAATGAACCGTCATTTTTAATTAACACACGGTCTTTATCATCACCAAATGTTGTAGAGCGGAACCACGTAGCACCTTCTTCTTCATATACGTGGCCTTGTTTTTTCAACGTTTCAAGTGCAACTGAAATTTTATCATTTTTATAAAGAGACGTTTCAGAATACCATACGTCAAATTTCACACGGAACTGTTCAAGATCACGCTTTAATTTAGCTAACTCATAATCTAATCCGTATTGACGGAAGAATTCAAAACGCTCTTCTTCAGAGGCGTTTACATACTTGTCTCCGTGCTCTTTTGCTAACTCTTTTCCGATGTTTATAATATCAGCACCATGATAGCCGTCTGCAGGCATTTCTTTCTCTAAACCAAGAGCCTGCATGTAGCGTGCTTCTACTGAATAAGCCAGGTTATTAATTTGGTTACCAGCATCATTGATATAGTATTCACGTGACACATCGTAACCTGCTTTTTCAAGAACATTACATAATGAGTCTCCAACTGCAGCACCGCGGGCATGTCCTAAATGTAAATCTCCTGTCGGATTAGCTGAAACAAACTCAACCTGTACTTTTTGTCCGTTCCCTACGTTTGTCTCACCGTATGCTTCACCAGCTTTTATAATCGTTGGAATAAGCTCTGTTAAATAAGAGTTATTCATATAAAAGTTGATGAATCCAGGGCCTGCAATGTCAATTTTTTCGATAGATGCTTTTGATTTATCGAAGTTTGCTACAAGCTCTTCAGCGATAACACGCGGTGCTTTTTTGGCAATACGAGCTAGCTGCATAGCCATATTGGTAGAATAATCACCATGTGTTTTATCTTTTGGTGTTTCTAATAGAACTTCTGGAAGTTCTGCTTTTTCAGCAAGTCCTGCTTTGACCACAGCATCTTGAATTTCAGCTTTTAATTTTTGCTGCACTTGTTCGACGATGTTCATTTTTTCTCCTCCTTGAATGTAATGGTTAACGCATATTTCCCGGTAGGCTGACCCTGTACTTCTAGATCATACGTTAAAAATAACCGACCCTTTTGAGTCATTTGTTTATATTCAATGTTATGAGCGAATGTTAGTAAATCCATACGTCCATAAGGGCTTATATAAGTTCCTTCGATCTGTACCTTTTTACGAAACGATTGCTTCATTTGAACAGCACCAGTTCGGTTAATTGATACTTCGTCTTCGCTAATTTTTACCATTGTTTTAATATCTCCGATTTCCTCTTGGCGCTCTGTGTATGTAAGATAAATTTTCGATCCTTTTTCATAATACATACCTTTTGCATTTACCGATGTTGTCTCTTTTCGGTGACCATCACGGATATCCGTCACAATTTTAACTTCAATGGGTTTTTTGACTTCTGAAGCGTTACTCACAAAAGACACTTCCTTATTAAAATGAATACGTTATAACTTAAATAGTATAAACATTCTAAAGAAAGAATTCAATAATACTTCAAAGGAAATATGATAGATAAGCCGAGAATTCCTTTTTTCACTGTGTTTGACGTACTCACATATTTCAAACAAAAAAGGCGGCCGTAGGCGGCCGCCTTTTTACTTTATTTATTTCTTTTGAACCCAGCCTAAGATCATTTCGCGAATAAGCTTGCTTGCTGTATTAGCTGTTTGTTCAGACGGATCATAAATTGGAGCTACTTCGACTAAATCTCCTCCGACAATACGAAGATCTGATTTAGCAATTGCGTGAATAGAAGCTAAAAGCTCTTTTGATGTGATACCGCCTGCATCTACTGTTCCTGTACCAGGAGCGTGCGCTGGATCTAATACATCGATATCAATTGTTACATAAACAGGACGACCTGCAAGTGTTGGTAGAATCTCTTTTAACGGCTCTAGAACTTCAAATTTTGAAATATGCATACCGTTTTCTTTTGCCCATTGAAATTCTTCTTTCATTCCTGAACGAATACCAAATGAATAAACATTCTCCGGTCCGATTAGTTCAGCAACTTTACGAATTGGAGTGGAATGAGAAAGTGGTTCTCCTTCATACTCTTCACGAAGGTCTGTGTGAGCATCCATATGGATAATGGCTAAATCCGGGTATTTTTTATACATAGCTTTCATAACAGGCCAAGAAACCAAATGCTCTCCGCCCATGCCTAATGGGAACTTGTCCGCTGCTAAAAGCTGGTCGATATACTCTTCAATTATGTTCAAGCTGCGCTGAGGATTCCCAAATGGAAGTGGAATATCTCCTGCATCAAAATATTTCACTTCTTCTAGCTCCCGATCTAAATACGGGCTGTATTCTTCTAATCCAATTGATACTTCACGAATACGAGTTGGGCCAAATCGTGAACCTGGACGATAGCTAACTGTCCAGTCCATTGGCATTCCGTAAAGAACCGCTTCACTTTCTTCAAAAACAGGGTGACTGCCAATAAATACATTACCTGAATAAGCTTCATCAAAACGCATATTTTGTTCCTCCTTCATTACTCATAGAAAAGATGCCAGCCTTAAACCTCTGGCATCTCACTTGTATGTGATAACTTATTTAATAAGATCTTGCACAAATTTAGGTAAGGCAAATGCCGCTTTGTGCAATTCTTTTGTGTAATATTTTGTATCAATATCAAAGAAACGATCTTCGCTTACTTCCAATGGATCATGTTTCTTTGAGCCCATTGTAAATGTCCATAAACCGCTTGGGTATGTTGGAATATTTGCTACGTATAGACGTGTAATCGGGAAGATTTCTCTTACATCACGCTGAACATTTGAGATAAGTTCTGGCGTGAACCAAGGGTTGTCCGATTGAGCAACAAAGATACCATCTTCTTTAAGTGCTTTTGAGATACCTGCATAGAATCCTTTTGTAAATAAATTCACAGCTGGACCTACTGGCTCTGTTGAATCCACTAAAATGACATCGTATTCGTTCTCGCTTTTAGCGATGTGCATAAATCCGTCATCTACTTGTACATCAACACGAGGATCTTCTAGTTTACCCGCAATTGAAGGTAAGAATTTTTTTGAGTACTCAATAACTTTTCCATCGATATCAACTAACGTCGCTTTTTTTACGCTTGGGTGTTTTAAGATTTCACGGATTACGCCTCCGTCTCCTCCACCTACAACTAGTACGTTTTCTGGATTTGGATGCGTAAATAACGGTACATGTGCAACCATTTCATGATAAACGAACTCATCTTTTTCTGTTGTCATAACCATACCGTCAAGTAGGAGCATGTTACCAAACTCTTCTGTTTCAACCATGTCTAATTTTTGAAACTCCGTTTGCTCTGTATGTAAAGTGCGATTAATTTTAGCTGTAATACCAAAGTTCTTTGTTTGCTTTTCTGTGAACCATAATTCCATTTCAAAATCTTCCCTTCTATTTTGAGAATTAACCTATGCATAGATTACCCTAACATAATTTATACAAACATGAAAAAAGTATAGATGAATTCAGCAAAAAAGCAAGTAAAATTTTTAGCAATGGAGGTTTAAAACCTCCTTTTCTATTTCATACTGATGATAGATACAAGCTTTAGAATCTACTTGCACCGCTCTTTTAATAGAATTTTGTTGTGTTGAAAGCAACATGTACGGTGCATAGTGACACATATTGGTGGTGAATGGAAATGGAAACGGTATTAACCGAACATTTAAAAAAGGCAAGACGCATCTTCCGAATTCTTCTCGTCCTTGGTATATTAGCGGGGGCTTTATTGTTGTTTGCCTACATAAGTATCTTTCTCTACGCCAAAATCGCTGGCCCTCCTCCGCTAAACGTTTCTCAAACAGCTGTTTTCTACTCAGCAAACGGTAAAGTTCTTGATGAAGTTCACAATGGACAAAAGCGCTACTGGGTTTCACTTAATCAAATTTCACCTTACGTAAAAGATGCGACTTTAGCCGTTGAAGATAAGCGCTTCTACGAGCATCACGGCTTTGATATGCATCGAATCGCCGGAGCAATTGTAGCTGATATAAAAGCTATGGGAAAAGTACAGGGTGCGAGTACTATTACTCAGCAGTATGCACGAAACTTGTTTTTAGAGCACGACAAAACGTGGACTCGAAAGCTTCAAGAAGCTCTGTATACGATTCGGTTAGAAATGAATTATAGCAAAGACCAAATTCTAGAAGGCTACATGAATACGATTTACTACGGCCATGGAGCTTATGGAATTGAAGCGGCAGCTAGGCTGTACTTTGATAAGCACGCCAAAAATTTGACGTTAAGTGAAGCGAGTATGTTAGCCGGTATTCCAAAAGGCCCTAGCTACTACTCTCCTCTTATTCATCAGGAAAATGCAAAAAAACGACAAAATATCATTTTATCTCTCATGAAAGAGGATGGAATTATTACGTCGAAGCAAGCAACAAAAGCGCTGGTAACTCCCCTAGCATTTTCAAAGCCTGCTGAAAAAGATCCTAACAAAGAAGACGCTTCTTACTTTATGGATGCAGCGCTAGCAGAATTAAAGCAAGATTTAGGCATTGATGAAACCATGATTTATACAAATGGACTTCGCGTTTATACAACGCTGGATGAAAAGATGCAGCGAACGGCAGAAGAAAAAATGAAAGATGTTATCAGCAGCTCTTCAGACGTACAAAGTGCATTTGTTGCGATGAACCCTAAAAATGGACAAGTGAAAGCTCTTATTGGTGGAAGAGATTATGAAAAGAGCCCGTTTAACCGCGCTACTCAAGCAGTAAGACAGCCTGGCTCAACGATGAAGCCATTTTTATACTATGCGGCATTAAAAGATGGTTTTACTGAATCCACTCCAATGAAAAGTGAAGAAACGACGTTCAAATTAGAAGATGGTGTTTCGACATACACGCCTAGTAACTATCACAATTATTATGCAGATGCGCCTATTACAATGGCTCAAGCCATCGCACTTTCAGACAATATTTATGCGGTCAAAACGCATTTGTTCATTGGGGAAAATCGCTTGATCGAAACCGCTAAAACACTTGGTATATCATCACCTTTAAAGAAAGTTCCATCTTTAGCTCTTGGAACTTCACCTGTCAAAGTCATTGATATGGTTAATGCGTACGGCATCTTTGCTAATGGCGGAAAAGAAATTCGTCCAACATTTATTAAACGAATTGAAACCCATGACGGAGAAGTTGTTTATCAAGCTCCTTCTGAACGGAAACAAGTCATTGATAGACGCTATGCTTTTCTTACTACCCATTTAATGACAGGCATGTTTAATCAAAAGCTAAATGGCTATACAACCGTCACAGGAAAGCCTATTTCTAAATAT
This sequence comes from Priestia sp. RMT2NF4, assembly GCF_047872835.1. Classification (NCBI taxonomy): domain Bacteria; kingdom Bacillati; phylum Bacillota; class Bacilli; order Caryophanales; family Bacillaceae; genus Priestia; species Priestia sp. RMT2NF4. The sequence goes on along the minus strand of NZ_JBLQZO010000005.1, from coordinate 110,448 downwards.
GTATCTCGTCCTTACGCGGGAAAATCCGGCACAACCTCTACGGATAGCTGGATGATTGGCTACTCTCCTCAGCTCGTTTCAGGCGTTTGGGTTGGATATGATCAAGGAAGGACAATGGATGATGTAGCTGAAAAAGGATACGCAAAAAAAATGTGGGCGCTATTTATGGAAGATGCTTTAAAAGGGAAGAAAAAAGAAAAGTTTAAAGCACCAAACGGATTAATGAGCGTCAACATTAATCCTCAAAATGGAAAGTTAGCATCCAAATCATGTCCTGTTCAATATAAAGCTTATTATTTAACTGGAACACAGCCTAAAACATATTGTACTGATCACATCGATCATGCAGCAAAAACGAAGAAAAAAGAGCGTGAAACAGAAGGTAAAAAATTTCACTGGTTCCCAAAATGGTTTGATTAAAAAAAGCTTAAGGCCTTGGCCTTAAGCTTTTTTTAGCATTACAATGTTTGAAGCGCTTCTTTTAAGTCATCATTAGATAACGTCCAGATTTCTTCATTATGAGACTTCAAAAACTCACGAAGCAAAGCCTTAGACTTGTTATCCATTTCTTCTACCATAATGCGTCGTTTTAAGGATTTATCCATTTTGTTTACATGTTCAGGAAGTGACTTATAGCCGCGGCGAATTTCACGATCAACGGTCATTTCACATGCTGTCATACCTGCGTAGTAAGGTCCTTCTTGCTTGCGATCAATCGTTACCCATACAAGCCAATATAACTTGCCGTTTGGCACCTCGTCTTTATTCGGTAAGAACTTAATTCCTTTTTCTACTACACTTCTGGCATGCATCGCACCAATATCGACAAATACTTCTTCATCGCTTGGGCAAACAAAAACCGGTGAAATGTTTTCTAAACTTAACGCTCCAACCCCGTAGCCGCCGTGGCCGTCGGTTGAATCGTCTTTTATGATATTAAATCCTATACTTTTCTTTTTTGGCTGAGTCATAGTAAGCCTCCTCTATTTAGTAAATCAGTGGTGCTAATATCTGCTGAAAGATATTCATCACAAACGTTGCTGCTCCGTTTAGAAGCGGCCAGATTACAATTCGATCCAGAGGTGTAATCACAAGAATCAAAAATACAAAAATACCCCAAGACTCATACTGCGTCATTTTGGCTCGCGTAGACGGCGGAACGAGATCTTCAATCACGCGGTAGCCGTCTAAAGGCGGAAAAGGCAACAAGTTAAATACACCTAGTGTTAGGTTTATTTGAATAAATAATGTAAAAAAACGATAAAGCGCATCGTTGTCCACTGCGGCATTGTTCATCAAATAGTAAATAAGCAAGCCGATAAATGCCAACAACAAGTTGCTAAACGGTCCCGCTATCGATACTAGAATACCAGCTAAACGAGGCTTTTTAAAGAAATAGCGATTAACAGGAACCGGCTTCGCCCATCCAAAACCTGCGATAATTAACAAAAGCGTTCCAAATGGATCTAAATGTGCCAGCGGAGAAAGCGTTAGCCTTCCTTGCTTTTTAGCCGTGTGGTCTCCAAATAAATAAGCTACATACGCATGTGCAAACTCATGCAGTGTGAATGCAACAATAAGGGTCATCACCACGTAAGGAAGGTCTTGCAATGAAAAAGCTAAAAAATGTTCCACTCTTTATCTCCTTTATTTTAAAATAATTTCTACACATCATATCTACTAAATAAACCGTTTGCTTACGAAGAAGGATACAAGACTTCTTGAATATGGCCTCAAAGGTCTCAAAAACCAGACATGGGCTCCCTATGGCCCCACCTGGTTTTTAGCATCGATGTTATGATAAAAAGTATACTACAGATTATGACCTGCATCACTACCTCATACTGTCATTTTATTCAGAAAACGGGTACACTAATCATATACTGACCAAAAAGGAGTGTACACATTATGCCAGTTGTAACTGTTAAGATGCTTGAGGGCCGTACAGATGATCAAAAAAGAGCTCTTGTTGAAAAAGTAACGGATGCTGTTGTAGAAACAACAGGTGCATCACCTGAAAAAGTATCCATTATCATCGAAGAAATGTCTAAAAACCATTACGCTGTAGCGGGCAAGCGCATGAGCGATCAATAACGCCTACATAAAAAAAATGCCATAGGAGTTGACCTATGGCATCTTTTTAATGTACAGACAGAGTTGCCTGAAGTTTTTCAATATATTCGTATGCTTCTGCAATGTCTTCTTCTGTATAGTTTTGCTTACGCTTTAACGTAAACACTTTTTCTTTTACTTCTTCTTTAGATAAGTTATCAAAATATAAAATCGTAGAGACGAGCTCCAAAAATTTAGAGCTTTGCTCGTTCATATCCTTCATACATTCCTGCAAGTGAGGAAGCTCTAAATCATAGTGACTTAAAAATCCTTCTCCCGCTTCTGTTAATACGTAACGATACTGCATATACCCGCCTTTTTTCTCTTTAATTTCACTTAAAAAGCCCAAGTTACACAGCTCCTCAATTCGAAGCGTTAATTCCTCAGAATAAGGTCCAAAAAAGTGAAAATTATACTTTTCATAAAAAGGAAACTTCAGTTTTTTTCCGATAAATATCATCTTTTGTAACTTTTTTCTGCCAACAACTTCTCCCGCCGCGGAAAATACTTTCACAATCTTTGCGTGATCGTTTAACACAGCCCCTTCAACTCCTATACTATTTAACTCTGATCTCCTTTTAGTAAGTTTATAATCTGATCTTTAACTTTTCGCTTAGACGACAATTGATCAATGAGATCTTGTGGAAAATATAATTTATGATCGGTTCTCTTTTTCCCTGAAATTGCTTCAACAATCTCCGACTGACGTGATAATTCACGCACTTCATTATTTGGCATCAACAGATGAATCGGCAAACGTTCTTCCTCTTCACCCGGTCGATAAAAATCGTATGGTAGGTCGCTTGAAGAATCGACGACTAAATAATAATCTGGGTTAATGCCCGCTTTTTTAAAAAGTGTTGTAAGCTCCATCCACATTTTCATTTGTGAATTTGGATTAAACTCAATGTATTTAAAAAGCTGACGATTCATAAATCTTCGGCATAGATCAGATAAAATTTCATCCTCTTCTTCTTCCCATGCTTGAAAATAAAATAAAATAACAGATTCATCTAATTTCAAATACTCTTTTAGCGATATTTCTTCTTCAAAAATCGAATAAAAATGAGTGGGCTCCTGCTTGAACTCATAGTAATGATGATGGAGCTCTTTCGCGCGATGTAAAATTTTTGTCAAAATAACTTCAGCACTTCTCGTAACAGGATGAAAATACACTTGCCAGTACATTTGGTAGCGGCTCATAATATAATCTTCAACCGCATGCATACCGCTGTGTTTAATCACGGCTTGGTCTTCCCGAGGACGCATAACACGAAGAATTCGTTCCATATCAAAGTGACCGTAGCTTACTCCTGTGTAATACGCATCACGCTGCAAATAATCCATGCGATCTGCATCAATTTGACTGGAAATTAAACTAACGACAAGCTTATTTTCATATGTTTTCGCGATTACTTCGGCCACTTTTTTAGGAAAATCCTTTCCCACTTTCGTCAACACTTGATTTACCTCCGTGTCACCTACGATAATGGCTTGTGTAAATTCTTCATGATCTAAGTGGAAAACCTTCTCAAATGAATGTGAAAACGGACCGTGACCTAAATCGTGCAGTAAAGCAGCACAAAGACAAAGAAGACGCTCATCTTCATTCCATTCAGGGCGTCCTTGAAAACCGTCGTCAATAATACGGCGCACAATTTCATAAACACCTAAGGAATGACTAAAACGGCTGTGTTCAGCCCCATGAAACGTTAAGTATGTCGTTCCTAGCTGTCTAATACGACGTAGCCTTTGAAATTCGGCTGTCCCAATTAGCTCCCAAATAACACGATCTCTTACATGGATATAGCGGTGAACAGGATCTTTAAATACTTTTTCTTCACTGAGTTTTTCATTAGGATATGTCATTTACATACCTCTCTATCTTCACTTTGTTGTTGCTATAATTTTTCGACACTCACTTCCTATTTTCCTATTCAGAATAAAAAATCACCTTGTCAAGCAACCAAGGTGATTTACCTAACAAACAAGGCGATTCTGTTTGTAAGAAGCTCGTTCGACAAATAAGTAGCAGAAAAGCAGCTATTTATTGTTTCACTATCTATTTTTTTACTTTTTTTTCAATCTTCTCGATTAATTCGTCCTCTGTTGGCGCTGCTACAGGACGGTTATTTACAAATGCAAATGACTTTTTACGTCCGGGCCCACAGTAAGACTGGCAACCGATTTGTACTTCAGCTTGTTCATCTATTTTTTTAAGTCGAGGTAACAACGTTTTGACGTTTGTTGCCTGACAATCATCACAAATTCTAAATTCATTTGCCATGTTGACACAATCCTTTCAAAATTGGTTCATCATTTTGTCTAAGGGGTATTTTACCCCTATTTGAAGTCCGATGCAAGTTAAAGAAGGAAGCAAAATCTATCATACTCCTAGAAGAAATGGTATAAAGTATGGATTTTTTGTACATGATGATACTACAAAACATGATTACTATGAGTCATGGAAAATAGAGGAGTGAACAAAGTGAAAGATAGACAAGATGCTTGGACAGAAGAAAACGACTTATTATTAGCTGAAACAGTATTGCGCCATGTCCGCGAAGGAAGTACGCAGTTGAATGCGTTTGAAGAAGTTGGAGATGAATTAAATCGAACTTCAGCAGCATGTGGATTCAGATGGAATGCTGTTGTACGCCATCAGTATGAAAAAGCACTGCAGCTAGCTAAAAAACAGCGAAAACAGCGTATGCGTGCACTTGGACAAGAGCAAGGCAAAAAGAAATTATTATATACGCCACCAGCATCTGTAGAGCATGTGGAACAAATGATGTCTGCGCCTACAGCAACATATAGCTTACCTGAAACACACGTAGAAAGAAGCAGCAGTGAGGAGCTTTCAATGGCTGATGTTATTCGCTTCTTGCAAACAATGCCAAATCAAGCGAGCAATTTACAAGCATTGCAAAGCGAAAACAAACGCTTGATGCAAGAAAATGCAGAGTTAGCTAAGAAAAACACAGAGTTGGAAAAACAAATTAAACATCTCGAAGCTAATGCTACTACTATTCAAGAAGACTATGAAACATTAATGCAAATCATGAACCGTGCGCGAAAGTTAGCTCTATTTGATGAAGAAGAGCGTTCTTCTACTACGTTTAAAATGGATCGTAACGGAAATCTTGAGAAAATGGCTGAATAAGCTACACGAACGAAGAAAGAGGGATGTCAAACTTGGCTCTGCTTTCTTCTTTTTCTATTTTACAGACAATGACCTGACGCCTTTATGCTATAATATGTTCGTTTACTGTTTATAAAGGGGTTTGAGATATGCAGCAGAATAGTTTGAAACTTTTAGCACAGCCCGCTTGGCGTATTATTGATCAATCCAGTCTAGGTCCTCATTTTGATGCCCGTCATTCTTTTGCCATCGATGACACGCTTTGTACAACCGTTGGAAGAGGTGAATCTCCAGCTGTCATGCGCTCATGGGTGCATCACGATACGATTGTATTAGGCATTCAAGATACAAAGCTCCCTCACCTGGCTGAAGGTGCAGCTTATTTACATGAACAAGGGTATAAAACAATCGTCCGCAATTCAGGCGGCCTCGCTGTCGTACTTGATCAAGATGTTCTAAACATTTCTTTAATTTTTCCAGATGCAGAAAAAGGAATTGATATTGATCGTGGCTATGAAGCCATGTTTGATTTGATTAAGGCCATGTTTGCATCTTACGGTACCGCAATTGAAGCGAAGGAAATCGTAGGATCCTATTGTCCCGGCAGCTTTGATTTGAGCATTCGCAATCAAAAATTTGCAGGCATTTCACAGCGACGCGTTCGCGGCGGTGTGGCCGTACAAATTTACTTATGCGTTAACGGAAGCGGCTCTAAACGCGCTTCTCTCATTCAAGAGTTTTACAAAAAAGGGCTCCAAAACACAGAAACTAAATTTTCATACCCAGATATCGAGCCTCATACAATGGCTTCTCTATCTGAACTATTACAGATTGATTTAACCGTTTCTGATGTCATGCTGCTTTTATTGCAAACACTGAATAGCATGAGCTCTTCTCTTGTAAATATGCCTTTAAATGCTACCGAACAAATGCTGTTTGAGACGCAGCTGCAGCGCATGTATGACCGCAATGAAAAAGCGTTGGGTTCATTAGCCGAATAAAAAAACTCCGCCCTAGGACGGAGTTTTTTTATTAAAGTGCTTGAGCAGCTGTGATTAAAGCAAGCTTGTACACATCTTCTTCGTTACAACCGCGAGATAGATCGTTTACCGGTTTGTTTAGACCTTGTAAGATTGGACCTACTGCTTCGAAGTTTCCTAAGCGCTGTGCAATTTTGTAACCAATGTTACCTGCTTCAAGGCTTGGGAATACAAATACGTTTGCATCTCCTTTGATCACTGAACCTGGTGCTTTCTTTTCAGCTACAGAAGGAACAAATGCTGCGTCGAATTGGAATTCGCCGTCTAATGTTACGCTTGGTGCTAATTCTTTTGCAATTTCTACTGCGTTTGCTACCTTTTCTGTTTCCGGAGATTTTGCTGATCCTTTTGTTGAGAAGCTTAGCATAGCAACACGAGGATCGATATCGAACATTTCAGCTGTACGAGCACTTTCGATAGCAATTTCAGCTAAATCTTGGCTGTCAGGTGAAATATTAATTGCACAGTCAGCAAATACGTATTTTTGATCGCCGCGAACCATGATAAATACGCCAGATGTTTTCTTAACACCTTGTCTTGTTTTGATAATTTGTAGAGCAGGTCGCACCGTGTCTGCTGTAGAATGAGCAGCTCCGCTTACAAGACCGTCAGCTTTGTTCATATGAACAAGCATTGTGCCAAAATAATTTTCATCTAATAAAATTTTGCGAGCATCTTCTTCTGTTGCTTTGCCTTTACGACGCTCAACAAATGCTGCCACCATTTCATCAAATTCAGAGTAGCTTTGAGGATCCAAAACCTCAACACCGTCTAATTTTACGTTTAATTCTGCTGCTTTTGATGCTACCGCGTCTTTATTTCCAACAACGATAGGCTTTAAGATATTGTCGGCAGCTAAACGAGAAACAGCACCTAATACGCGCTCATCTAATCCCTCTGGGAATACGATTGATACATCGCTAGCTGATACTTTTTGTTTTAAACCTGTAAATAAATCACTCAAAGTAAATCCTCCTCGATATGTAAAAAACTTTTCTCATAATAGGATACTCCACTTTTTTTAAAAATCAAAGGCATGTCCTTCAAGAATCCATGATTACGAAAAAGTCTTTTAATTCTTAATTTTCCGCTAACACTCAAAATAAAACCTGTTTTTACTTTGCAACAATTGTTTAAAGTTTAGTCACAAAATCACAGGTTTTTCATTCCAGTTCTTCGGACAAACTATGATATAGTAGAATTGGAATTTATCATAATCGGACAATAGGAGTGAAACGAAATGGCAGAAGCAGCACAAACATTAGACGGTTGGTATGCACTTCATGATTTCCGTTCAATCGATTGGGGCGCTTGGAAGCAGTTATCAAGCGACGATCGCCAAGCGGCCATCCATGAATTTTTAGGTTTGATTGAGAAATGGAAAGGAACTGAAGCTGAAAAGCAAGGCAGTCATGCTTTATATACCATTGTCGGCCAAAAAGCAGATTTTATGCTAATGCTTGTTCGTCCTACTATGGAAGAACTAAATGAAATTGAAACAGAATTTAACAAAACAAAGCTTGCTGAGTTTACCATTCCTACTTATTCATATGTATCAGTAGTTGAATTAAGCAACTACTTACCTGCTGGGGAGGATCCTTATGAAAATCCTCAAATCCAAGCTAGACTATATCCAACTTTACCAAAAGCTAGTCACGTTTGCTTTTATCCAATGGATAAACGTCGTCAAGGAAATGACAATTGGTACATGCTTCCTATGGAAGAACGACGCAGCTTAATGCGCAGCCACGGAATGATTGGACGTCAATACGCTGGAAAAGTAAAGCAAATCATTACGGGTTCTGTTGGGTTTGATGATTATGAGTGGGGCGTTACTCTTTTTGCAGATGACGTTCTTCAATTTAAAAAATTAGTATACGAAATGCGTTTTGACGAAGTAAGTGCTCGCTACGGGGAATTTGGCAGCTTCTTTGTCGGAAATTTATTAAAAGAAGAAGCTATTGCACGCTTTTTACACGTTTAAACTAAGCTGCAAAAGCGTTCATCTCTTTTATAAAATTTAGTATATAAAAAACCTGTTTCCACTTGGAAACAGGTTTTTTTATTTTCTACCCATGGCATATTCACATCTACAGGACCATATATATACAACAGTGTCACAAGTAAGCGAGGTGGGATAATGGCAGTCGTTGCACACAACGAAGAAGATGTTAAGCTCCTAGCCAGACTCATTCGAGCTGAAGCTGAAAGTGAAGGAAAACAAGGGATGTTACTGGTAGGAAATGTAGGCGTGAACCGCGCTAAAGCTCCCTGTTTGGATTTTAGAAATATAAGAACCATTCGTCAGATGGTATTTCAAAACCCAGGCGGATTTGAAGCAACTCAAAAAGGCTACTTTTATCAGCGTGCCCGCCAGTCTGAAATTACACTTGCACGACGTGTATTAAGAGGGGAACGTTTTAACCCCGCGGAAAACTCACTGTGGTTTTTCAAGCCCAGCGGCGACTGTCCTGCTCAATGGTATAACCAAAATAACACAGGACGATTTAAATCTCACTGTTTCTTTGCACCAACTCAAGCTGATTGTCCAGGAGTTTACTAATTTCTTTTTGTTTGAAGGAGGTTCCTATGAAAAAACCAAAGTCTAATCAACCGCAACAGCAATATATGCAAAATCCGTATATGAGTCCAAACTACCCTTATTATATGCCTCAGCCGCAGCAGCCGCAGCAGCCCCAGCCAGGCGGCCAGCCGCAGGTTCAAGGGCAAAGCCAAGGAGGGCCACCCCCTACCTCTTCTGGAGGCAGTGGTGCCCCACAAGATCCAAATCAACTGCCTATTGAAGAATCATATATTGAAAATATTTTACGTTTAAATCGAGGAAAAATAGCGACTGTATATATGACGTTTGAAAATAATACGCAGTGGAACGCGAAGGTCTTTAGAGGTATTATTGAAGCGGCCGGACGCGATCATATCATTTTAAGCGATCCACAGACTGGAACGCGCTATGTACTGCTTATGGTTTATCTTGATTACATTACCTTCGATGAAGAAATTAAATACAATTATCCATTTGGCGGTGGAGGCCAACAGTTGAGCAATTATTCTCCGCGTTAAAAAAACCCCTTTTCAGGGGTTTTTTTATAGCCATTTTACAGCTGCAACAACAATTAAAATCCAAGCCACAATAAAAGCAACTCCACCTAGGGGAGTAATCGCGCCAAGAACTTTAATACCGGACGTACTTAATACATAGAGACTGCCTGAAAACAGCACAATCCCTGCAAACATAATCCAGCCTGAAGCTGTTAACAAAGAAGACTGAGGAAATTTGCTTAATAAAAACGCAATAACGAACAGCCCCATTGCATGGAACATTTGGTACTGCACTCCTGTTTTCCATACCTCTAAATACTTCTCTGAGATTTTCCCTTCTAACCCGTGTGCTCCAAAGGCACCAAGAGCAACCGCTAACATCGCATTGATTGCACCGATTATTAAAAATAGTTTCATGTTTCTCTCCTCACTTTAGAAATCAAACAAACTATCGCCGTTTGCATCATCTGATTTCAATTTCGTTCCTTCAAAATTAGGTTTGGATGACTGAATAATCTGTTGCTGCATAATCTCAGGCGATTGCATAATTTCCGGTGAAGACATGACAACAGGTTTTGAAACCGAGACAGGTTTCGATGCTGAAACCTCTTCATTTTGATCTAATGCAAGCTCACACAGTGCTTTGATAGCAACCAATTGATCTCGAACGTTCCCACTATTCGAATGGTGCTTCGCTTTTTGTACTTCTGCACTAATTTTATCAAGGAGCTGCGCCATTTTTATATCCATGTAGACACCTCATCTTACATTCAATATGACTTTATACAGCTATTTTATCAAAAGATGAAATAGGAGGCTATGTCTGAAGCTAATCTTCATGAAATGCTCACTTTTACACATCATCAATTTGCCAATCGATGGATTGACGTCCGTGTTGGAGCAAAAACTCATTTGCTCGTTGAAAATGATTATTGCCAAAAAAGCCTCGATTAGCTGAAAATGGGCTAGGATGCGGGCTTTCCAAAATTAAATGGTGTGAATGATGAATGAGCTCTTTTTTAGCTTGTGCATGTTTGCCCCACAGCAAAAACACGACCGGCTCCTCTTTTTGTGCCACTAATTCAATAATGCGGTCCGTCAGCTGTTCCCATCCTTTTCCTTTGTGAGAATTCGCTTCCCCTCTTCTAACCGTCAAAACAGTGTTAAGCAAAAGAACACCTTGTTCTGCCCATTTGACTAAATAACCGTTATTCGGAATGTGATAGTCCATTTCATTTTTCAGCTCTTTGTAAATATTCACTAAAGAAGGCGGTGTTTTGACTCCTGGTTGAACAGAGAAGCTCAGTCCATGCGCTTGATTTGGTCCATGATAAGGATCTTGTCCCAATATGACAACTTTTACATTTTTATAATCCGTATAGTGTAAAGCGTTAAAAATATCATATTTATCAGGATAAATGGTGTGGTGATTATATTCATCCACTAAAAATTCTCGAAGCTGTATGTAATAGTCTTTTTGAAATTCTTCTTCTAATAAAGGAGCCCAGTCATTTTTTAAAATACTCATTGCTTATCACCTCATAATAATCTTTTTTGTTATTTTATCGTAAACTCTGCCGCCTGCTCAAACGTTGCCTGCTTTAAATACGCTGAGAGCCTGGGCATATTTTAATATTGTCATGTTCAATGAAACTTTGTATACACTTATAAAGAGTGTATTTTTATATTAAAGGAGGGATTCCATATGATCATCAGCAATCCCCACCAAATAGACGTAACCTACAGCCTGGGTGTTACACCCGTTGAACCAATGATACCAAGAAAATACACCGTTTTCCCAGGTCAACACACTTCTGTTCCTTCCATTCAAATCGGCATTGAATTTGCCTACGATCATATGCAAAAAGAGCGGAACGAATATTTAGCATCCTTCGTCTTCGATAAAGGTTTTTATTCCCTTACTGTGTATTATTACATCGGTGCGCATACATCAACAGATGAAACCATTACACGCTACCTTCACTTTTTAGAACAGCTCCCTGTTATTCTATCGTCTATCTATCACGCTGATGCTTCCTTTTTCGAAAAACATCCACTTTTAATGCACTGTCCTATTTTTATCATTGCCGATAGCCCTGAGCTGCCATTTTCAACAAAAAAATCTATCGGTTCCCTGTATCAATATAAATAAATGAGAAAAGCTACTGTTAAAATAACGGTAGCTTTTTCTCCGTATTCGAAACAAAATACTTTTAAACTTGTTAAAAACATGGAATAATAACTACAAATTGTTTTAATCTATTTGCGTTAACCCTTTAAAATCGTTACAATTTATTAGTAGTTCTATACATAAAGGAAAAGGTAAACAAGCAATCATTCGTTTGTTTATAAAGGCCGAGTTTAACGGGCAATGAATCCCCAGATTTCATTTAAGTGTTGTCTGTTAAAGCGGAAAAAAATTGAACGTAACTACGACAAAGTGAGGTCCTAGAAGTAATGACAAATGTACAACCAAAATCCATTATCGTAATTTTTGGCGCTACAGGTGATTTAGCAAAACGTAAGTTATTCCCCTCTATTTTCCGCTTATATAAAGCGAACAAACTATCGGAAGATTTCGCTGTTGTTGGTGTCGCAAGAAGACCTTGGACTAATGACGAATTACGCGAAAATGTAAAAAAATCAGTGAGCAGTTTCAAAAACAGTGACGCTGACATTGAAAAGTTTGCTTCACATTTTTATTACCAACCGTTTGACGTAACAGATGTCGCTTCTTATCAAGAATTAAAAAGCCTAACAGAAAGCCTTGATGAGCAATACAACGTGCCTGGAAATCGTATTTTCTATCTAGCAATGGCACCTGAATTTTTCGGAACGATTGCTTCGAATTTAAAAAATGAAGGTTTAACACAAACAGAAGGCTGGAGCCGCCTAGTCATTGAAAAGCCGTTTGGCCATGATTATCCTTCTGCTAAAGAATTAAATGAACAAATTCGCCATGCATTTAAGGAAGATCAAATTTATCGTATCGACCACTATCTCGGTAAAGAAATGGTGCAAAATATCGAAGTTATCCGTTTTGCAAATGCTCTATTTGAACCGATGTGGAACAACCAATACATTTCAAACATCCAAATTACGTCTAGTGAGACGCTTGGTGTAGAAGACCGTGGCCGTTACTATGAATCTTCAGGTGCCCTTCGAGATATGGTACAAAACCATATGCTTCAAATGGTGGCCCTACTTGCAATGGAACCGCCGATTAAATTAACACCGGAAGAAATTCGCAGTGAAAAAGTAAAAGTATTGCGTGCTCTTCGCTCTTTATCAGTGGATGAAGTAGATGATTATTTTGTACGAGGTCAATACGGCAAAGGTGTACTTGAAGGAGAAGAAGTTATCGGCTATCGCGAAGGAAACTCGGTTGATCCTGAGTCTAATACCGCTACATTTGTATCTGGTAAGCTTATGATTGATAACTTCAGATGGGCTGGCGTACCGATTTATATCCGTACAGGTAAACGCATGAAAGAAAAAGCAACGACAATTGTTGTACAGTTCAAAGACTTACCAATGAACCTGTACTTCAATAAAGATAAAGAAATTCATCCAAACTTGCTTGTCATTCATATCCAACCGGAAGAAGGCATTACGCTTCACTTGAACGCGCGTAAAACGCCAGGTGCCACATCATCCACACCGATTAACTTGAACTATTGCAATAACTGTGGAGATAAAATGAATACACCGGAAGCTTATGAACGCCTTATTTATGATTGCATGCTTGGAGATGCAACGAACTTTACTCACTGGGATGAAGTAGCCCTTTCTTGGAAATTTGTTGATACTATCTCAGAAGCATGGGAAAGCACAAAAGCACAAAACTTCCCGAACTACGAATCAGGTTCAATGGGACCAAAAGAATCAGACGCATTGCTTGCTGAAGACGGTTTCCACTGGTGGCCAGTCGGAGAAGACAACTTCTCACCTAAAGAGTAAATAAAAAAAGCAGCTGTAGTATACAGCTGCTTTTCTTGTTTTTTATTTTAACCACTCAGTATGGAATACGCCCTCTTTATCAACACGTTGATATGTGTGAGCTCCGAAGTAGTCACGTTGCGCTTGTAAAAGGTTCGCTGGTAGCGTTTCTGTACGGTAGCTGTCATAGTAAGCTAATGCACTTGAGAAACTTGGTACAGGAATACCTTGTTTAACCGCAATTGAAATAACTTCACGAAGAGCCGACTGATAGCCTTCTACGATATCCTTGAAGTATGGGTCTAACAATAAGTTTGTTAGATCTGCATCGCGATCGTAAGCTTCTTTAATTTTTTGTAAGAATTGTGCACGGATGATACAACCACCGCGGAAGATCATTGCAATATCACCGTACTGTAAATTCCAGTCATATTCTTCAGAAGCTGCTTTCATTTGAGCAAACCCTTGCGCATATGAACAAATTTTACTCATGTACAATGCTTTACGAATTGCTTCTACTAATTCGGTTTTATCGCCTTCAAATGCAGCTGCATTTGGACCGCTCAATACTTTGCTTGCTTTTACACGTTCTTCTTTCATAGCTGAAATAAAGCGTGCAAATACAGATTCCGTAATGATTGGTAGTGGTACACCTAAATCAAGCGCACTTTGGCTTGTCCATTTACCTGTACCTTTTTGACCTGCAGTATCTAAAATAACGTCTACAAGTGCTTTACCTGTTTCTTCATCTTTTTTCGTAAAGATATCAGCTGTGATTTCAATTAAGTAGCTATCTAGCTCGCCTTTATTCCATTCAGCAAATACTTCATGTAATTCATCTGTTTCTAAGCCTAATACGTTTTTCATGATGAAGTATGCTTCACAAATTAACTGCATATCGCCATACTCGATGCCGTTATGAACCATTTTTACGTAGTGACCTGCACCATTTGGTCCAATGTATGTGCAGCAATCATCGCCTTCAACTTTCGCTGAAATAGCTGTTAAGATTGGTTTTACAAGTTCATATGCTTCTTTTTGTCCGCCAGGCATGATTGAAGGTCCTTTTAATGCGCCTTCTTCTCCGCCGGATACGCCTGTACCGATGAAATGGATACCTAATTCTTCTAGCTCTTTGTTACGACGAATTGTATCCTGGAAGAATGTATTTCCGCCATCGATTAAAATGTCGCCTTTTTCTAAGTATGGTTTTAACGAATCAATTGTTGCATCTGTAGCAGCACCAGCTTTAACCATTAATAAAATTTTACGCGGTTTTTCAAGAGAATTAATAAACTCTTCCACACTGTATGTACCTGCAAAATTTTTACCTTCTGCTTCTGTTTTTAGGAACTCTTCTGTCTTTTCAGGAGAGCGGTTATAAACTGAAACAGAATAGCCTCTGCTCTCAATGTTTAGCGCCAAGTTTTTCCCCATAACCGCTAAACCGATAACACCGATTTGTTGTTTTGCCATGTTAAATTCTTCCCTTCATGTGTAATATGAATTGGTCAACCTAATCGTAACTGAACATATCATAAAGAAAGTTACGGATTCAAGTTTGATATAACCATAATCATACGTTTTATTATACACATTTGAAAAGAATCATGCTCACCGAACATTGATTATTTTGAAGAAAATTTCGATAAAATAAGTGAAATGAACGCAGTTACTAATCATCCGTACATTCTTAACTACCTTTAGACGCATTTTAACATTTTCTTAAACAATTACTTTTGTTAAAATATTAAGCAGTTAATCATTTCAATGAATTGATGATCAACACGGTTGTTACCGTTTTACTATATTTACTGCAGCTAAAAAAGCTGCACTAGTACTTATTTTGTTTTACGAAGAGGGATTTTATATATGACAAAACCAATCAAAGATCCGTTCAAAGAAAATTTTGATACGCTTGAAGAATTTGCAGATCGCATTAGCGAGGTATTGAACTGCCCTATTACGATTGAAGATGCTAATCATCGCTTACTAGCTTACAGCACCCATGATGAAAGAACGGACCAAGCGCGTATTGCTACGATTATTGGAAGAAGAGTTCCGGAAAAAGTCATTAACAACTTATGGAAAGAAGGCATTATTCCGAAACTGCTTGAGACAAATGAACCTGTGCGTGTGAAAAATATAAATGAAATCGGGCTTGGAGATCGTATAGCTATTTCTATCTGGAAAAATGAAGAAGTTCTAGGATTCATTTGGGCTGTGGAAATTGAGAAAGCCTTAGGCGATGAAGAAGTGGAGCTATTAAAAAAAGCTGCGAATGTATTAAAAAACAAATTGCTGCAGCTTCAAATTCGAAAATACAAACGAGAGGAGCGCTCACAGGAATTTTTCTGGAAATTATTAACTGGCCACATTAAGTCTCGCCAAGAAATTTCAGAAGCGTTTTATGAAGCTCAAATTACGGCTCCATCAGCGTTTTCCATTGCTATCTTCCGCTTCCAAGAAGATATTACGCCTGAAGCTGAACGCCAAATTTCGTATATGTTGAAAACAATGCACCGCTTAAAAATCGTTCTTTATACGATTGATTGCAATGATTTAATCTTACTGCTTTCTTTGGATGCGGTTGAAAATCCTCTTGATGAACAGCGAGATTTTGTAGACTATTTTAGAGGAAACATGCATGAACGCTTTGATGTTACTCAAATTAAAGCCAGCTGCAGCAGTATTTATTCATCGCACGATCATATCGAAAAAAGCTATAAAGAAGCTTTGGACGTATTAGATATGAAAAGTAAGTTTCCAGAAGAAACAAAAGAGATTATTAACTATCAAGAATTAGGTATTTATCAATTTCTAGATGTTATTTTAGACAAGCGCGTTCAAGATCAATTTGAAAACCATTCTTTAAAGAAGCTAACTGATTATGACCTTCGTCATAACAGTAACTTGGTGGAGACTCTTGAAGTATTTTTAAATAATGATAACAATATTAATGAAGCAGCCAAAGAATTAAATGTGCATATGAATACACTTAGCTATCGATTAAAGCGAATTTCAGAGATTGGTGATATCAACTTAAAGGATGTTAATCAAAAAATGACTCTTTATATTGATATTAAGTTAATGAAATATAAAAAATAACAGATAATGTTATATCTTTTAACAGAAAGCTATTTATTTATTTTCCGATAAATAAATAGCTCTTTTTTTATGTTTTCTTCCCTTAACAATGTTAGATAACCTGACATAAAAATTAAAAATTCTGATAAGTAAGCGGTTACATTTGTGTGTTTAAACAAAAACCGCTTCTTCAATTCTTCTTTCTAGACAAAGAAATTTCACAAAACTTTCTTTATACTAAAGATACACAAACGACCAAGGGGGAAATTAATCATGATTATTGGCGTACCAAAAGAAATCAAAAACAACGAAAACCGAGTAGCGATTACACCAGCAGGCGTAGCATCATTTGTTGGTACAGGTCATCGTGTATTAATTGAAAATGAAGCGGGTATTGGAAGTAACTTCACAAACGAAGATTATGTAAAAGCCGGAGCTGAAATTGTTGAGACAGCAGCTGACGTGTGGGCACAAGCTGAAATGGTCATGAAAGTAAAAGAACCATTAGCAAGTGAATACGGCTATTTTAGACCAGGTCTTATCTTATTCACTTACCTTCACTTAGCAGCTGAACCAGCACTGGCAAAAGCATTAAAAGATAGCGGTGTAACGGCTATTGCTTATGAAACAGTGGCAGTCAATCGTACATTGCCTCTATTAACACCTATGAGCGAAGTAGCAGGACGTATGGCTGCTCAAATTGGTGCACAATTCCTTCAAAAATCAAACGGGGGAAAAGGAATTTTATTAGCGGGTGTTCCTGGAGTTAGCCGCGGAAAAGTAACGATTATTGGAGGCGGCGGTGTTGGTACAAATGCTGCAAAAATCGCAATCGGCCTCGGTGCTGATGTAACAATTATTGATTTAAGTCCTGAACGCCTACGTCAATTAGACGATATCTTTGGCAACCAAATCAATACGCTAGTGTCAAATCCTTATAACATTGCGGATGCAGTAGCAGAGTCAGATTTAGTGATTGGTGCAGTATTAATCCCAGGTGCAAAAGCTCCAAAACTAGTAACAGAAGAAATGGTGAAAACCATGAAGCCAGGTTCTGTTATTGTTGACGTAGCAATCGACCAAGGTGGTATCGTTGAAACAATTGACCACATTACAACACACGATCAGCCTACTTATGAAAAGCACGGTGTTGTACACTATGCAGTTGCGAACATGCCAGGAGCAGTTCCACGCACATCAACGATTGCTTTAACAAATGTAACGGTACCTTACGCACTTCAAATTGCTTCTAAAGGTGTTCACAAAGCAATCGCTCAAAACGAAGCGTTAAAATTAGGAGTGAACGTTGCAAACGGAGCTATTACGTACGAAGCAGTTGCACATGATTTAGGTTATGATTATGTATCAGTAGACGTAGCTCTTGAAAAAGAATTAGCTTCTATTTAATAGATAGTAAAAAACGTCCTTAACCCTCTGTTAAGGGCGTTTTTATTTTGAATAAACAGCAATTAGCTGTAAAAAACACGACTATTTAAAGCTTTGTGTATCTGTTCACCGGTAATCTCCGGTACCATTGGCCAGAATTCAGGAGTAGGAAACATAAGGTTGCTAGGCGTTCTATTATGATTACCATCTAATTCATGAAATGGTTCAGGATCATCTGTCTCGTTAAACCGATTCGTAATAAACATAAAGTGACCTAATTCATGTGCAAGAAGATACTCATCTGTACTTGCATTTGTCATAATCACAAGTGGAAAAGAGTTATAAGTTACAGCAAGAGTCGATGAATAGTCAAAATTAACAGGCCCAAATCTATTTCCATTCATATAAAATACGTATACATCAGCGTCTTGACAAACTTTTCGGCCAGTTTCAAGCATTGCTTGTACCATTGTAAGATGACTAGCTCCTCTAATTGGAAAATTTTCCGCATTACTTACAATGCCACTGATGTTTTCCAAAAAAACAAATGAACGTGTAATAGTAAATGTAACCCCCTGGATTAATTGGTTTTTCTCATATTGTTTCCATATCCTATTAGCAGCCGCTATGTCTCTTTTTACACGGTTGGGAACTGTAGACGGATTATCTTTAGAATTTCGATCAACTTTAGCTCCTGGTAATACGATTATACAAACATTTAAAGTACCTGTCTTAACAGTTTTGAAGTTATCGCTCATTAAATTCGATTTCATATAACAGTCTTTGTGATTTCTCTTTTGAAGTTGTGATTGATTAGAAGAATCCGGGGCATCTTTATAACTGTCATGATTATAATGTTTTTTTATGTGAATCACCCTTTCTTAAGTTTCTATTCATTTTATTCATTAAGAAAAAGAGTGCTTGTACAATAAGGTAAAAAGCCTTTTAATAAGAGGTTTTTTAGCATCCGATTACTTGTGAAGGTAGTTACTCTTAAGTTTATGTAAAGTAAATGTTCAAACCACCTTATATCTCATTCGCTAACGTTCATTTAACTCATGCTTCACAGTCAGTCATGATAATTCTAAATTACACGTAGGATTCATACAGTTTTTAGAAATTGAATATCTACATTAAAAGCGATAAAATAGAAGAAAAAGTGAATGGAAGAAATTTATCTAAAACACATTGGGCAACTAAAAGCCGCCCGGTAGAAATTTTACTCTATTTTCTCTATGAACTTAAAATACGGGAGGATTTTTTATGACAATGAATAAAGCATTAACCATTGCTGGTTCTGATAGCAGCGGCGGAGCTGGCATTCAAGCGGATTTAAAAACATTCCAAGAACTTGGTGTTTACGGAATGACAGCTTTAACAACAATTGTAACAATGGATCCCGATAACAGCTGGTCTCATAACGTATTTCCACAACAAGCTTCCACTGTTGAACAGCAGCTGAAAACAATTGTAAAAGGCGTAGGCGTACAAGCTCTAAAAACGGGTATGCTTGGCTCAGTGGAAATTATTGAACTAGCGGCAAAAACAATTGAAGAATACGATTTAAAAAATGTTGTAGTAGATCCTGTGATGGTATGTAAAGGAGAAGACGAAGCGCTTCATCCGGAAACAACTGTCAGCTTGCGTGATGTACTAGTTCCAAAAGCAACAGTCGTAACGCCTAACTTATTTGAAGCTAGTCAATTAAGCGGACTTGGCCCTATCAAAACGGTTGATCAAATGAAAGAAGCAGCCGTGAAAATTTCTGAACTTGGTGCCAAATATGTATTGATTAAAGGTGGAAGTAAATTAGCACACGAAAAAGCAATCGATTTGCTTTATGATGGAAAGACATTTGAGATCTTAGAGTCTGAACGTATTGAAACGACATTTACACATGGTGCTGGATGCACATACTCAGCTGCGATTGCTGCTGAATTGGCAAAAGGCAGTGACGTCAAACAAGCTATTTATACAGCAAAAGAGTTTATTACAGAAGCAATTCGCCATTCATTTGCTTTAAATCAATATGTCGGACCAACAAATCACGGTGCATACCGTCGTAACAAAGAAAAAGTAACAAACTAAAAGCATGCCTAAAGGCATGCTTTTCTATTTTGCTTATTGTTTGACTGTTTCAAGCGCATTTAAGATAGCTTGAGCTACGCCGTGCTCGTCATTTGTTCCTGTTACGATATGGGCAAACTCTTTAATTTCTTGAGGGGCATTTCCCATCGCTACGGCACGTCCAACTCGCTGAAACATCGATACGTCGTTATAATTGTCTCCAATAGCCATCGTTTCTTCTAAAGAAATATGGCGTTCTTGAACAAATGATGTAACCGCAATTCCTTTTTGAGCATTTTCATCATTTATTTCAATATTTTCTTTACCAGATGCACTGACTGCAATAGAATCTAACTTCACAAGTTCTACTTTTGCCTGCTCTAACTTTTCTTCATCAAAAGAGAAAGCAAGCAGCTTATAAATGTCCTTGTTTGGATCTTGAAACAGCGCTTCATACTCTTCAATAAGCTTTACTCTGCCGCTATTGAAACGCTCTTTTGCCGCTTCTAACGATTTTTCATAATTATCTTTTAAGCTAGCACTTAAATAAATATCCATTAATACGGACAAAGCTTTTTCATAGTCATTTGAATACGTACCTTCACTTGTATAGACTTCAAAGTACAGCTGAAACTTCTTAAAAATATCTTCTACTTCACGAATAGCTTCCATCGTCATGCCTACTGAATATTGTTTTTCCCCTTGTGGATTGCGAAGCTCTGCTCCGTTTGCACAAATTAAATATGTATGAAGTCCTGCTTCTTCTAAAACATAACGCGCTTCTTCATAAGAACGTCCCGTAGCAACAACAACTTCCACCCCTGCCTTTTGAGCTGTCTTAATCGCTTGGGCATTTTCTTTACTTACAACTTGTTCACTATTTACTAGCGTTCCATCCATATCGATCGCAATACATTTAATCATGATGTACCCCTTCCTATGTATCTTTGCTCTCTTATTTTATTCTAGCATATGTTTTTTAGCGCTTTGCTACTTGCATGTAAAAGATTTACTAATTTTTTGTATACGCGCTGTTATAATCTGTTCCTTTTCTTGCTTTTTCGAAAACCTCTTTGATCGTCTTTACATGCAAATCAGCTGTTGAATATACGCGAAAATTCACATCCTCTTCCCTCAGATGCTTACCAACGCCGATAGAAACCATATCTGTTTGATTAATAGCTTTTATACCTGCCTCTCCATCTTCTATTGCCACACATGCATCGGGTTTTACTTTTAATTGATCGGCAGCTGTCAAAAATATTTCTGGATCTGGTTTTCCCTTCTTGATTTTCCTCACATCCACAATACAATCAAAAAAAGAGCGTATTCCTAGCGCATCTATTACAGTATTTGCATTCGAACTAGAAGAAGCAATTCCCATTTTAATGCCTTGTTTTTTACAATCTTCTAACAACATTTTAATGCCTGGAAGTAAATGATCTTCTGTCATTTCTCTTATTAAAGCCTGATAATGCTTATTCTTTTCATAAGCAAGCTCTTCTTTTTGTTCCACTGTCAGGTGTACATTGCCTTGCGCAGCAATGAGCTCTACAGTTCTCATCCGGCTGATTCCCTGCAGCTGTTGATTTAGTTCTTCAGAAAACGAAACGTTAAGTTGATCTGCTACTTTTTTATTTGCTCTATAATATAAATGTATTGTATCTGCAATAACACCGTCTAAATCAAAAATAATCGCTTGTAGCTCTTCTTTTTTCATATTATCCTCCTCTGTACCTATCTTTATGCCATTACTTAAATGCTTTTATTACATCCCACCATGTTAAAATACCGTTGATATTGTTCACTTTATCATAAAAATTTTTTCATCATTTATAATTTATGAATAAATTTTTCAAAAAAAGAGAAATTACAGTATTGCATTATGAAAGCCCTTTTATTACAATAGGTTTATGCAAACGGTTGCACTGTCTTAAAAATATAGTTTATCAAAAAATAAAATGAAAACCCATACATAGGGGAAGGGGAAAAACTATGAAGAAGTTCTTTTCATTTGATTTTTGGCAGAAGTTTGGTAAGGCTTTATTAGTAGTAGTAGCGGTTATGCCCGCAGCTGGTATTATGATTTCACTTGGAAAACTAGTTGCAATGACTGGGGGAGACATCACTGCTGTACAAACAATTGCACGAGTGATGGAAGATATAGGATGGGGTATCATTACAAATCTTCACATCTTGTTCGCTGTTGCCATCGGGGGATCTTGGGCAAAGGAACGTGCTGGCGGTGCATTTGCTGCACTCATTGCATTCATTCTTATTAATCGAATTACAGGAGCCATTTTTGGAGTTAAAGCAGAAATGCTCTCAGATTCAAAAGCAACGGTTCAATCACTGTTTGGACAAGAATTAGTTGTAAAAGACTACTTCACATCTATTTTAGGATCTCCCGCTCTTAACATGGGAGTATTCGTAGGAATTATCGCTGGTTTCTTAGGCGCAAATTTATTCAACAAATATTACAATTATGATAAATTGCCTGAAGCCCTTTCGTTTTTTAACGGCAAGCGCTTCGTACCGTTTGTAGTCATCGGTGGTTCAGTTGTAACGGCACTGCTTTTATCCATTGTGTGGCCGTTCATCCAAGGTTCGCTAAACAGCTTCGGACAGTGGATTGCAACATCTAGAGATACAGCTCCTATTCTGGCACCATTTATTTTCGGAGCATTAGAGCGTCTCCTTCTTCCGTTTGGTCTTCATCATATGCTGACAGTTCCTATGAACTATACGGAGCTAGGCGGTACGTACAAAATTTTAACGGGTTCTGGAGCAGGTTCCACTGTTGCCGGTCAAGATCCTTTGTGGCTTGCTTGGATTGCAGACTTAAATAACTTCCGTGCTGCAGGAGATATGGACAGCTACAAGCAGCTCTTACATGACGTTACACCTGCACGATTTAAAGTAGGACAGATGATTTTATCTTGTGCGTCATTAATTGGAATTGCTTTAGCAATGTATCGCAACGTAGATCCTGACAAACGTTCGAAATATCGTTCAATGTTCTTTTCAGCTGGACTAGCTGTTTTCTTAACAGGCGTAACAGAGCCGATTGAATTTATGTTCATGTTCGCGGCGCCTCTTCTATACGTTGTATACGCCATTATGACAGGACTGGCTTTTGCCATTGTTGATATTGTTCATGTTCGCGTACACTCATTTGGCGTAATTGAACTATTAACACGTACACCAATGATTATCAAAGCCGGACTATGGGCTGACTTAATGAACTTTGTCATCGCCTGCCTTGTATTTTTTGGCTTAAATTTTGGAGTGGCAAACTTCTTAATTAAACGTTTTAACTTCCCAACACCGGGACGTAACGGAAACTATATCGATGAAGAAACAACTGCAACAAGCAGCAAGCAGGTGAAAAATGATTCGCTTGCCCCAGTCATTATTGGACTGCTTGGCGGAGAAAACAATATTGAAGACGTGGATGCTTGTATGACTCGCTTACGTGTAACGGTAAAAGATATACATGCCGTTGCAGGAGAAAGTGAATGGAAACAAAACGGAGCCCTTGGTTTAATCTTGAAAGATAAAGGGGTACAAGCTATTTATGGACCTAAAGCGGATGTTTTGAAATCCGACATTCAAGATTTGTTAGGAGCTTAACATAATGAAGCTATTAACGTTAAATTGCCACTCTTGGCAAGAGGAAAATCAGCTAGACAAGTTATCTTGTCTAGCTGAAGTAATTAAAAAAGAAAAATATGATGTCATTGCTTTACAGGAAGTAAGCCAAAAAATAGACGCGCCTTATGTATATGACTACATTCGCAGCGATAATTACGCTTGGCTTTTAGCAAAAGAACTGGGTAAGCAAGGTGAAGACTATCAATTGGTATGGGATTTATCTCATATAGGCTATGAAGTGTATGAAGAAGGAATTGCCATTTTAACGAAACACCCGATTATTGAAGAGCATTCATTTTTTGTTTCACAAACGTCAAATATTGACTATTGGAAAACGAGAAGAATTGTTGGAGCAACAATCGAATATGAAAAAGAACTCCTTACTTTTTATTCTTGTCATCTTGGCTGGTGGGATGACGAGGAAGAGCCATTCAAGCAGCAAGTTGATACGCTGCTAGCTCATGTACACAAAGATAACCCATTTTTCTTACTTGGAGACTTTAATAATGACGCTCATAGACGACATGAAGGTTACGACTACCTGTTGAGCCAAGGCCTCTATGATACGTATACTCTATCGAACAAAAAAGATAGCGGTATTACAGTTCAAGGGAACATTGCTGGATGGGATGATAATGAACGGGCGCTGCGCCTTGATCTCATTCTATCGAGTCATGCGCAGGATATTCAATCATCGACTGTAGTTTTTAACGGCATACATTATCCCGTTGTTTCTGACCATTTTGGGGTAAGCGTTGAAGTGAAATAAGTGACATAAAGCGAACGAATAGCGTTCGCTTTTTTCTTGTGATTATGATTATGTAAAAATCATCTTCTTTACTGCTTTATCTATCGTTTTATAAGTGTCCGATAAACTTTCGCATTTTAAAAAGTAGGTGTGCTATAATATTGTGATGTTGACGATATGCAACCCATTTTTGCATGTTTATCAATGAAATCGCTCAACTTAATAGTAAGATGATACATGTAAGCTCTATTTAAATGAACACCCGTTGTCATTATCATAAACTAATAAAGAAAAATAGGTGTGAAACAATCATGAAAATTTTGTTGATTTCAAATATGTATCCTTCTGAACAATTCCCGAGCTATGGTGTATTTGTTCAAAACACTGAAAAAATTTTAGTTCAACATGGTATTCAAGTTGATAAAATTGTCATGCAAAAAAAGACAAGCAAATTAAGCAAGCTTTTTAGCTATGCTTCTCATTATGCTAATGTCATTGTGACGGGCTTAACAAAAAATTACGACTATCTTTACGTACATTATGCATCTCATAATGCTCTTCCGCTGCTGATTCTCAAAAAGCTAAAGAAGAATGTGAAGATTGTGACAAACGTGCATGGTTCAGATGTTGTACCTGAAGTAGCTTCACAGGAAAAATATCAGCCTAGAGTAAATGACTTATTGCACCATTCCACTAAAATTATTACTCCTTCTCCCTACTATAAAGGGCTCGTTGAAGAGAAATATAAGGTTCATAATCCAATCTATATTTTTCCAAGCGGAGGAGTGAATAAAGATCTGTTTCATCCTTATGCAGATAAAAGCAAAGCTTATCAAGAACTAAACTTGGACCCTACTATCCGTTATATTGGATGTGTAAGCCGCATTGATGTGGGTAAAGGATGGGAATACTACCTTCAAGCCATTGCAAAAGCTGAACAACAAACGCCCACTTCTTACAAATACTTATACGTTGGAAGCGGAAAAGACGAAGCTGCATTTAAGGAAATGATCAAGACTCTGGGCCTAGAGGGAAAAGTCATCCATTTTCCTCTGCTTCCTCAGTCGTCTCTTGCTTACGTATATAATGCGATTGAAGCATTCGTGTTTCCGACCGTAAGAAAAGGAGAAAGTTTGGGCTTAGTCGGCCTCGAAGCTATGGCTTGCGGAGCACCCGTGATTGGGAGTCAGATTGGTGGTCTAAAAGATTACATTATAGACGGAAAGAATGGTCTATTCTTTGAGCCTAAAAATGTAGATGAACTAGCTTCACAGCTACAGGCTTTTATTAATCTTCCTGAAGATGTGAAACAGCAAATGTCTCAACAGGCGTTACAAACAGCAAACCGCTACACAGTAGATGTAATTGCTGAACAACTCCCAACAATTTTTTTTGATGAGGTGGAAAAATGAAAGTCGCAGTTTTAATTCCTTGTTATAACGAGGAAGTAACAATTGGAAAAGTAATTGACGATTTCAAACGCGAACTGCCTAGTGCAGATATTTATGTATACGACAACAATTCAAAAGATCGTACAAGTGAAATTGCACTTGAACACGGCGCAATCGTCAAAAAAGAATTTAAGCAAGGAAAAGGAAACGTTGTACGTTCAATGTTTCAAGAAATTGATGCAGATTGTTATGTCATGGTAGATGGGGATGATACGTATCCTGCAGAATTTGTTCATCAATTAATTGAGCCTATTAGAAATCGAGAAGCTAACATGGTCATTGGAGATCGTTTATCAAACGGAACGTATCTCGAAGAAAACAAACGTGCTTTCCATAATTTTGGTAACAACTTAGTACGTTCTTTAATTAACGGCCTGTACAAAAGTAACATTAAAGATATCATGACAGGTTATCGTGCGTACGATAAATTATTTGTAAAATCAATTCCTGTGATGAGCCCAGGATTTGAGATTGAAACAGAAATGAGTCTTCACGCGTTAGATAAACGATTCCGCCTAAAAGAAATCGCGATCGATTATCGCGATCGACCTGAAGGCAGCGAATCGAAACTTAATACGTTCTCTGATGGATTTAAAGTGTTACGAATGATTTTTACGTTATTTAAAGAGTACAAGCCGCTTCAGTTCTTCTCCATTTGGACAGTGTTGTTTATTGTCGCAGGATTAGCTGTTGGTGCTCCGGTACTTTATGAATTTTTTGATACAGGCTTTATTACGAAAGTACCTTCATCTATCTTAGCAACTGGATTGATGGTGTTAGGTGTTTTATCTTTCGTCTGTGGATTAATTCTAGATACAATCGCTTCATTAAATCGCAAGCAATATGAATTAGAACTAAATAAAAAAATTGAACAGATTGAACAAGTAGGAGAATAACAATGATGAAGAATAAAAAAAGTATTTTACTGCTTACAGTAACAGCTTTAATTATTCTTATCGGTTTAAGTATTGGTAATCCAGACGGTGTTCACTATCTTTCCCTTTTTGCTGCACTTGTATTTACCATCATAAGCTCTATTTTTATTTATAAAAATAGAGCTTATGCTTCATTTAAACCGCTAGAATGGCTATTGCTGATTGTTTTTTCGTTTATCGTACAGTTTTCACTTTTAGATAACTTACATATGACGAGCTCAACTATTTTTTCACTCGTTTTGTATGCCATCAGCCGTACTTTATTGGCAATGCTGCTGACGGCCGCTGTACTCAGCGCTATCAAACAGATAAACGATTTTCACTATACATTTGCACACCCAAAGCGTTATCTAGGAATTGTTACGATTCTTATTTTAGCTGTTAGTCTATATTACTGGTTCGCCTTTTTCCCAGCGGCCATGACTCCTGATTCATTAGCACAGTGGAGACAGGCACATAACGGAGAATTTAACGATTGGCACCCTATTATGATTACGTGGCTCATTATGCTGCTGACAAAAATATGGGATAACCCAGGAATTGTAGCGTTCACGCAAATTGTTGTTGTAGTGAGCATATACGCCTATACATTTGACTTTTTCATTAAACGCAAAGCACATCCTGTTATGATTGGACTTTTAACAGCTATTATTGTCATTATTCCAAGCTTCTTAATCTTTTCAATTATTATTTGGAAAGACATTTTATACAGTGCTTTTCTGCTGTTTTTTACGGTTAACATTGCAAAAATTTATCTGTCAAAAGGTGCTTGGGTTAAAAGTAAAGCGAGCTTTTTCTTACTTTTACTTTCCGCATTTGGAGTAGCTTTCTTTAGACATAATGGTTTTCCTGTATTTGTTTTGACTTTCCTTTTAATGATTGTCTTATTCAGAAAAAATTGGAAACCTCTTGTCACGATTTTCTTAGTCGTCTTTATTTTACAAAAGATTGTTACAGGCCCTGTGTTCACGTGGCTTGATGTAAAACCTTCAGATCCAAATGAAGCTTTGTCTATTCCAACTCAACAAATTGCAAATATCATTTCAAATGATGGGGAGATGTCAAAAGAAGAGCGCGAATATTTTAATAAAGTGCTTCCTATTGAATTGTGGAAAGAAAAGTATAATCCATACAAAAGTGATCCAATTAAATTCACGTGGAAATACTATGACCGCGAATTTATTTTTAATGATTTAGGTCTTTACTTTAAGAACTATGCTAGCATTGTCATCAAAAATCCTTATCTAGCAACGGAAGGCTTTCTCAAACAAACGGCTTTAGTATGGCAAATCAACCCTTTTAAAGATGGCTACACGGATACGTATGTAACCAACATTTATTACGGCAATGATTTAGGTCTTAAAAATAAAGTAATCGAGCCGTTTATTACACATACTGCTAATGCTTACTTAGCTATTTTTAAGCACCCTGTTTTTACATTCTTATGGAAACCAGCTTTTTATCACTGTGTCATTTTATTATTTTCATTAATGCTAGTGATTCGAAGAGGAATTACGTCCCTTATTATTGTCATTCCTTGGGCACTTAACACGCTTTCTGTTCTTGCGGCACTGCCGGCTCAAGATTTTAGATATTTATTAGCAAGCGTATTTGTGTCTTTCTTCTTTATTGGTCTTCCTTTTATCCGATTTGATCAGAAAGAAAAGGATGTGACCTCCTGATGGAGAGCAATTATAACAAAAAGCTAGGAATCACACTCATTATCGTGGCTTCCCTGTTTACAGCTGTTGGACAACTTTTTTGGAAGTTGTCCGAAGCTTCATTTAACTTAAATTTAATTATTGGTTTTTTCCTTTATGGATTAGGAGCGGTGTTTATGATTGCCGCTTTTAAATTTGAAAGAGTTTCCTTGCTTCATCCATTTTTAAGCCTAGGATATGTCATCAGCATCGCTCTTGGTTTCTTTCTATTAAATGAAACCATTAGCCCTATGAAGCTGGTCGGTACTCTTATTATTATCGTAGGTGTAATTTTAGTAGGTGGCCAAGATGAATAGTATCCCACTTTTAATTATTATGACTCTTTTAGGTTCAGTTGGAGCTGTCTTTTTCAAGTATATTTCTACGTATTTAAATGAAAAAAAGATAAAGCTAGCGCTTATTTGTTTTGTGGGTGGCGGCCTTTTTTACGGGGCAGCAGCTCTGCTTAATGTGTATGTTTTAACGCTGTTACCTTATTCTATTGTATTTCCGCTCACGTCTATTACGTACATTTGGACATTAACATTCGGTTACTTTTTAATTAAAGAAAAAGTTACAACAAAACAAGTTATCGGCTGTATTCTTCTAATTGTCGGATGCTTTTTTATTGCTAATAGTTGATGAGATAACTTGAAAAGGTAGGAGTTTCGCATGAAAAACTTAAAATTCGCGAGCATTTTACTGCTCATATCAACATTATTTTTGAAATTTTCTAGTATGATTCGTGATTTAGTTATTGCTAACTATTTCGGTACAAGTTATATCGTCGATTCATACAACGCAGCAATGATTATTCCAAACGCTTTTATCTTATTTATGTTAACGGGGATGAAGGATGCGTTTATTCCTAGTTATTTACGTTATGAAAAAGAAAATAAAGGAAAGGTTCATTTAACTAATATTGTTAAATCAACCTTTCTTATTTGTTTCATTATTTCGGTTCTCGGATCAATTGCCGCTTTCTTTTACTTTCCCGCTTCGTATTCTAATTTTTCCAAAGCAGCAATTGAACTAGGCATTTATACGGGCGTTATGTACTTTTTATCTCTTTCATTAGTTGGAGTGAATGCCGTATACGAAGGTGTATTTGATGCACGAAGTCAATATTCTTTCTCCGTGTTTTCTCAAACCGTTGTTGTATTATTTACAATTTTAAGTACAATCCTATTACATTCAATTATGGGCGGCTATGCAATTGCTCTTGGCTACTTTGTAGGAACGATTGCTTCTTTCTTAATTAAAGTTGTCTATTTTAAACCGCAGCATCTGCTGTTATGGAAGCAAAAAATTGACCGTGATGAAGTGGTGGCTTTTTATAAAGTATTCATCCCTGTTGGTGTGACCATTATGGTCGGTCAAATTAATTTAACTGTAAACTTCTTCTTTGCTGGCTCCTTTGGTGAAGGTGTTATTTCATACTTAAATTACGCCTTCAGACTTGTAAGTATTCCCCAGGCAATATTCGGGGTTACGGTCGCAACCATTATTTACCCGCTGATTGCAAGAGCCATTTCTGAAAAAGATGAAGAGCGCTTTAAATCAGGAATTGAAAAAGGGATTACGTTTATGCTGATGCTGCTGATTCCGACGATTGTTATTATGATCTTTTATATGAAAGACATTGTAATGATTGCTTATCAGCGCGGTGCATTTGACGCACAATCAACGCTAAAAACAACGGATGTATCTTATTATTACCTAGGTTCGGTATTTTTCTATTCGCTACAAGCTGTTCTTGCAAAAGGATTTTATTCTCTTCAAAAAGGTTATCTTATTATGAGAGCAGGCTTATTATCCATTGTGTTAAATATCATCTTTAACATAATTTTCACTAAATTTATGGGATACCAAGGATTAGCACTTTCCATGTCAGTAGTTGCCTTTTTCTATACGGCTATCGTATTCGTTATGCTGGCAAAACAAATCAATCACTTCCATTACGGATATTTAGCGAAAGAAACAGGAAAAATTCTTTTAGCTTCCGTACCTGTTGCGATCGTCATGTTCTTCTTAAGGGACATCGCATTTTTGAATTCATTACATGTTATCTTACGATTTGGTATTGTCTGTATTGCAGGTGGTTTAGTATACTTAATGTCGACGCTATTATGCAGAGTAGAAGGTGTTATGCTTTTAGTTAAAAGAAAACGTTAATTCACGTAAAACAGGAGAGTACTATATGAAGAACACATACTGGTTATTTTTTCTGTTCGTTGGTTTTATTTCAATTCAGCCGATTATTGATATGCTAACGACGTACATGGTTTTGAACATGGATAGTGGTCTCTCAATTGGGGTTGTTATTCGCTTTCTATATATGATTTTTGCAGGTGTCCTACTTTTAGTGTTTGCCAAACAATCAAAATGGGCTAGATATTCGATTATCTATCTTATTGTTTTTGCACTCTTTCTTGGACTCAATATCTACTTAAATCATCAATGGAAAGATCCTTATTATATTGGGCAAGAAATTAAATTTTTCAATAAAGTTGTTTATATGAACGTTACGCTGCTTGGAATGATTGTGATGTTTTCACATTATCGATCATCTGTGGATGTAAAAAGAATACTGAGCAAAAACTTATTAACTGCTTCACTCATCATCAGTATTGTTTTTATCGGTACAATGCTAACGGGTACAGCACTAGAGAGTTATCAGTATAATAAAATTGGGTTTAAAGGCTGGTTTTATGCAGCGAATGAGCTAGGCGCAACCATTGCTATTTTGCTTCCTCTCACACTGCTTTTAGCTTTAGATAAAGTACGTTCGTTTTCAAAAGCTTATTACTGGATTCCTTTTATCTTGTTAGCCGTTTCGTCCATCATGCTTGGAACGAAAGTAGGCTTAGGTGCCGTTATTCTTTCTTTAGTTGTAGCAACAGTTGTCTTATTTGCTAAATTATTTACGAATAAACGCAGCTTAATTAAAGCCAACTTAGTAATCTCAATTCTGCTTTTAATTGTAACCGGAGCAACTACTCCGATTTCTCCAGCTTATAAAAACACATATACGCACATCGATATGTTAGAGGCTAAAAAAGAGAAAACAAAGCAAGAAAAGCCGGAAAAGAAAGAAAAAGAAAAGCCGGCTAAAAAGAAAAAACAAAAGGAATCAAATTTAGATGATAAAGATATTCAAAATCTGATTCTAAGCAGCCGTGAGCAATTCTTAGCTCATCATAAGGAAGAGTATGCAAAAGCACCTATTGCACGAAAAATGATAGGTATGGGCTTTTCTGGTGACTATACAAAACAGCTTCCGCCAAAGATGATTGAAATGGATTTTTATGATTTGTTTTTCTCTTTAGGTATCATCGGATTTTTACTATGGGTTCTTCCACTTCTAGTAGTTGGTTTAACCGTATTGGTTCGATTATTTAAAGAGCCATCACAGCTTCTTGATGAAAGCTTTATGATGTATAGTACAGCAATTGTATTAGCTCTTGGAATTGCTTTTGTAGCTGGGCATGTCTTTACAGCACCAGCCGTTACCATCTATTTTGCAGCAGCTGCTGCTTATCTGTTCGTCATTCATTTTAAACAAAGACAAGCATAAAAAAACAGGCCATTAACGGCCTGTTTTTTTATCTTTTTAATGGCTGAAGGCTTAACACCGTATCGCCCGCATTGACGTTTATTTCTTGATCATGAGCAAAAAAACTCAATGCCTTTCCTTGCGTACTCACTGCTAGTAAAAGAGAATCATCGCTTTTCTCCTCAAGATATGTTTCGTACGTATATTCATCCGTGATTTTTGTATTGTAAATCGTATATCCATGCTCCATTTTATGATGCAGAAACTCCCACGTAATGCCTTTCTTAAAGAGCATACTTCCTCTTACTGTATGCATAATTTCATCAACATCTTCTCTTGAATCTTCTTGGTCACGAATGCTCAATTGAAAAACATTGTTCCGTCCCATATCTTGAAGAAAAGCAGTACAAACAAGCGCATTATATGCATCTAACTCAGTTGCAGCAATCACATATTCATAAGGAGTTAAGTCTAGATGATATTCTGTTTGCTCAGCTAGTACTTCTCCGTGATAAACATTTACCTCCGCTCTGCGCGCAACTCTTAACCGCTCCCACGAAGAATCAGCAACTAATACTGGATAGCCCAGCTGTTTTAACTTTGAAGCAAAGGCAACCGTAAAATCATTGCTTCCTACAAGCAAAATACCAGGTTCTTCGCCAATCGATAAATCCAGCTTTTTAGCTAGCCATGAAAGGGAAAAACCGTGTGCACAAACCGTAGCAAACACTAAAGCAAATGTCAGCGTTGTTAAGATCGAAGCATCTTTAAATCCTTCATCAATTAGTACTTTCGCAAAGTAGCTTGAGACCATTAACGCCACAATTCCGCGCGGGGCAATCCAGCCAATCAGTATTTTTTCTTTTATAGATAAATCTGTGCCTACCGTTGATAAAAAGATGGAGACAGGTCTGACAATAAACAGCATAAGTAAAACAAACAAAATAATATTCCAATGAAAAATTTCAGTAATGGTCTTCATCGTCAGTCCAGCCGTTAACATGATAAAAATAGTAGAAGTTAATAGAACCGAAATATTCTCTTTAAAGTGTCGCATATCACTAATAGACGAAATATGCATATTAGCAAGGGTAATCCCCATCGCTGTTACTGCTAGAAGACCTGTTTCATGCTTAATTTCATCAGCTACTGTAAAGCAGGCAATAACGACAATAAATACGACCGGAGATTTTAAATACTCTGGAATATGCCCCTTTTGAAACATCCATCCTATTCCGCGGCCAAGAATCCATCCTATTAAAACGGCAATAATAGAGGCTACGAAGAAAAAGAGAATTGTTTTTCCACTCACTTCTCTCAGCACTAAAAATTGAACAATTTCAAACGAAAAAACGGCCAACAGTGCACCAAATGGATCGACAATAATACCTTCCCATTTTAAAATCGCTGCTGGTTTTGGTTTTAATTTAGCTTGTCGTAAAAGAGGTAAAATTACGGTTGGACCCGTCACAATAAAAAGCCCTCCGATAACAATTGCCACCGCCCAGGATAAATCCGCTATATAATGAGCAGCTAAAGAGCCTAACATCCAAGCTAGCATGGCTCCCAGTGTCACAATGCGAAACACGGGCTTTTCGATTCCTCTTACCTCTCTCATGTCTAAGTTCAAGCTGCCTTCAAATAAAATAACAGCTACAGCAATCGATACAAAAGGATCAAAAAGCTGAGCAAACTGTGCTTTAGGATCAATTAAACCTAAAATAGGGCCTGTTAGCAGTCCGATAATCGACATCACGACAATTGCTGGTAGCTTAAATCTCCAAGCCAGCCACTGAGATAGAACTCCTAGTCCCACTACAAGTGTGATATGTACAAGCATAGGTTCCATTGTATCTTCCTTCTCTCGTTCGCATAATGTGTATATATTTTCCCTAAAATAAACCGATGTTATACAGGAAGAAACAAACACTACCTTGTTTTACCACTTTTTCAAAAATGCTAAACGCCTCTCCCCTCTTTGAATCCAAGCTATTTTCCTTCGTTCGACACATACCTTACTCATGTTTGTCGAATTTCACTTTAGTATAAAATAGTAAAAAGCCTTTAGCTGCTGCTAAAGGCTTTTTGCCGGATAATCCAATTCATATAGCTTTTGATAGTGACTGTTCGTAGCAAGTAATTCCTCATGCGTTCCGCGAATGGCTATCTTTCCACCTTGTAGGAATAAGATTTCATCCATCTTTTCCATCCCAACTAAATTATGTGTAACCCAAATTAAAGTTTTGTCGTGAAGAGTTTCAAAGATAGTGGATAACAAACGCTTTTCAGTCACGGTATCCAACCCTGCAGTTGGCTCATCCAGCATAACAATGGGCGTACGCTGAAGTAGAACACGTGCTAACGCAATCCGCTGACGTTCTCCTCCTGAAAAGCGCTGACCTGTTTCGAGCATGGACGTTTGATATCCTTGATGCAAACCTTCCACAAGGGAGTGCATATTGACTTGCTTCATTGCCTCAATTACCTCTTCTTTTGTAGCCTCTTCATTAGCTAGTAATAAATTGTTTGCTACGCTTGTATTAAATAAATAAGGATTTTGATTTAATACAGAGATGAGTTTTGGTACATCTTCGCGAACTTCAGCAACAGACTGACCGTTTAGTTGAACTGTACCTTCTGTAGGCAATAAGGAGCCTTGCAGCAGCTTTAACAGAGTCGACTTTCCAGCTCCGCTCTTGCCAAGAATCGCAATTTTTTTCCCTTGCTCGACTTGAAATGAAAGATCATGAATGACTGACTCTTCCTCATTGCTATAGCGAAAGCTTACATGCTCGACTTTTAAGCTAACCGAGTCCCATGAACCTTTGTAAGGTAGGGAAAGAGTATGTTTTTTCTTTTCATTCACAGATTCCCAGTTCTTTTCCATTTCCTGCACTCTATTTAATGACTCTTCAAATTGAGGAATTTTTTCTACTGCATTAGATACCGGCAGCAGTGCTTCAGATAAAGGAAATACTACTAAAATAAAAGCAGCAATAAAAACACCTGCAAGCTCTTTGTCTGCAAAAAGAGAGGCCCCAAACCAAATCATTGTGACAATTAAACCTGCTACAATAACTTGGCCAATCAATTCTCGGTAATACGTCCATAGTTTAAGCTTACGATCCATGCGGTCTAGCTCATCTTCTGTTTTGTTATACGAATGAAAAAATGACTGCTGCTGACCGCTTAACACCCAATCAGCAACTCCTAAAAACCCGTCTGTGACCTTAGCATATAACTGTGCTTTGCTTGATTTATATCGCTGATTGGCCGCTTTCATATGCCAAAGGGAAAAAAGCGGCATCACTACTACTAATAAAAATAAATAGATGGCAATCAAACATGCAAACTTTAGGCTAAAGAATCCTAAAGCTACAATCGAAATAACGTATAAAATAACAGCTGAGATTGTTGGAAGAATGGTACGCAAGAACAAGTCTTGTAAACTTTCAATATCTTCAGCGAGAACGGCTAAAACATCTCCCGTTCGATAGCGGGATGTAGCAACTAACGGTTCAATCAAATGATAAAGACGTGTACGCATCTTAGCTAAAATGCGAAGAATAAAATCGTGACTAACAAGACGCTCCGCATAACGAAAGGCGGCTCGACTTAAACCAAATGTACGCACAAGCACAATGGGAACGTACACCAGTAAGATTGTTTCTGGACGTAAGGAAGAAGCTGAAATCAAGTAACCTGATGTGAACATTAGCGCACAAGCAGAACCAATCGTTAACAAGCTTAGTAATAAGATAGAAAAGATACGATATTTATACGTTTTAAAGTAGGGCCATATCCAACTTTTATATTTCATCATATCTCCTCCTCTTCATGTAAAAATTGATAGTAAGCTCCTTTTTTTCGAATCAGTTCTTGATGATTGCCGACTTCTGCAACCTTTCCGTTCTCTATTACAACAATGAGGTCCATATCTTTCATCCAATGCAGACGGTGCGTAGCTAAAATAAATAACTTGTCTTGAAACATCGTTAAGATATCTTGCTTTAATTCATATTCCGTTTCAATATCTACTTGCGCCGTTGGTTCATCAAGCATAATAATAGGGCGATCGCTCAGAAACGCCCTAGCTAGGGCAATCCTTTGAGCTTGGCCGCCGCTAAGCTGCCGTCCTCCATCTCCTATCACTTCATTTTCCTTCTCAGGCATCTGTTGAATCGTAGATAAAAGTCCTGCTTTCGTTAAAGCATCTTCATAATCATAAGAACCGCCTCTATCCTGATAAAATTCAATATTTTCTTTCACTGTTCCATTAAAAATAAATGGGTGCTGAGGGATATACGTAATCTGCTTTTGCCAAGCATCTGAGCGTAAATCAACCGGCACGCCATTTACTTCAGCAGACCCTTCTGTAAATTGTACAAAGCCGCTCAGTATATCAATAAGCGTCGATTTTCCAGCTCCGCTTTTTCCTATAATCCCAATTTTTTTACTTCCTTTAACATGAAGTGACACATCTTCAAGAGAAGGCGGCTGCTCTTTGTCATATTTTACGGTGATATGACGCAATTGAATTTCACTGTTTTCCGTCCAATCAGGAACATCTTCTTCATTAGCCGACGGTTTTTCAGCCTGCTTTACAATCTTAATTAATGCATCTCCGGATTCTTTTCCGTCTAATGTTGCATGATAATCGTTTCCGACTTCCCGTATCGGCAGGAAGTATTCAGGCGCCAGCAATAAAATCATAAGTGCAGGCTCTAACGTCATCGAACCGTTCACTAGCCGCAAACCGAGCATAACAGCCACGATGGCTACAGATAACATCGTAAAGAAATCTAAAGCAAACGTAGATAAAAAAGCAATTCGGAGCGTTCCCATTGTCGCTTTTCGATAGCGGTCACTGACTCTTTCAATCGTTTCAGCATGCTCCTTACTTTTCCCGAGAAATGTTAACGTTTCTAATCCTCGAAGCGAATCTACAAAGTGATTGGACAGCACATGATACGTCTCCCATTGGCTATCTATTTTTTTCTGGGCAGCCAGTCCAAGTAAAATCATAAATAAAATTAAAATTGGCATAGTTACAAGCAAAATAATGCCTGAAAGCCGATCTTGATACCAAACGAAAGCGAGCACTAGCCAAGGTGTAACGCTGATGGCGGCCAGTTTAGGCAAAAACAGCTCAAGATAAGCGCGAAGCTTCTGTAGGCCTGTGGTGATGAGCGTCACCAAGTTTCCTGTCCCTTCATTTTTGGTAAAGCGCGGTCCGAGTGCAAAAATGCTTTTCATGACCGTCAAACGAAGTTCCTGAGTCGTTTTGACTCCAAATTGATATGCTGTTTTTTTCACTATAAAACTTACGATCTGACGAACCATAAAGGCAGACAAAAACAATCCGATTGCTTTTGTCTGCGAAGTTAAACTTTCACCATGAAAAAGAGCAGTAATTACTTCGGCAAGCCACTTAGCTTGAAAAATAATGGCTACACTTTGAATAGTAATAAGCCCTATTAACACGGCAAGAACCATTTTTATTCCGTTGTAAACCATTAAATTTCTACCCATTAGTACTCCATATGCTCCTTATGATCTACACGTTTTCTAAAAACGTAGTAGCTCCAAATTTGATAACCTAACACAAAAGGCAGTAACGCAATAGCAGCGTAAGACATAATTTTCAAGGAATAATTCCCTGATGCTGCATTATGAATCGTTAAACTATAGCTTTCATTGACTGAACTAACCAAAACGGTTGGAAACAATCCTGCAAATATAGAGGAAATTGATAAAATTAACATTAAGCCAGACATAGCAAAGGCCCATCCGTCTTTTTTCCGTGTAAGGAAAAATCCTGCTAGTAAATACACGAAAATACCGATAAAAAATGTGTATAGCATCAAGCGGCTATGATTGCTGAATAAATTTGTTTCAAAAAACGTCATGCCTGAAAAAATAAGAAGCAGCAAGGCATTAACAGGCAAAAGCTTCATGGCCACTTTTCGTGAACGATCTCTAATGTCATCCATCGTACGGATCGTCGCAAAAATAAGTCCGTGCCATAAGCAAAGCATCGTTAGCGTCACGCCGCCCGTTATGGTATATAGATTCACAATATCCGAAAAGCCGGCATTCATTTGCATGTTGCGCTCAACAGGCAATCCTTTCATTAGTGCTGAAAATAAGATGCCGAAAATGAGCGGTGGAAAAAGACTTCCAAAGAAGATAACCCAATCCCACGCATTTTTCCACGCTTGTTTTTCAACTTTTCCTCGAAATTCAAATGCTACACCGCGTCCGATAAGCGAAAGCAACAGAAGAACAAAAAGAACATATGACCCGCTTAATAGCGTTGCATACCAGTTTGGAAAAGCGGCAAACATAGCACCGATTGCTGAAATTAACCAAACTTCATTTGCATCCCAAAAAGGACCGATTGTATTAATAAAAGCTCGTCGCTCTAAGTCGTTTCTTCCTAAAAAGCGAGACACCATTCCAATCCCAAAATCAAAGCCTTCTAAAAAGATAAAACCAACAAACAGAATGGATACTAGCAAATACCAGAATTCATTAAGAGAAAACATTGTATCCCTCCTTTGTAAACGGATCAGTTGATGTTACTTTTGTATGTGCTTCGTGATCGTGATCTGGACCTTTTTTAATTTCTTTAACGAACAAGAACACCATAATCACAGCTAAAATTAAGTAAAAGAACGAAAACGAGATAATAGAAAATAGCAATTCACCTGCTGTTACACCAGGAGACACGGCATCTTCGGTTTTCATATAGCCAAATACAACCCAAGGCTGACGGCCAATCTCTGTCATAATCCAACCTGCTGAGCTTCCAAGGAACGGAAAGGCGATGGCAATCGTCATAATACGTAAAAATAGTTTGCTTTCTTGAAGTTTTTTACGAGAAAGCAAGTACGTACCCCAAATGCCTAATGCACATAATACGCCACCTAGACCAGCCATAATGCGGAAACTCCAAAACGTTGTTCGAACGGGTGGAATATAATTTCCTTCTCCATATTTCGCCGTATACTGCTGCTGCAGCTCATTCATTCCAGGAACGGAGCCTGAAAACTTACCGTATGATAAGAAGCTTAATAAGTAAGGTATTTTGATTTCACTCGTATTTTTCTTTTCATCAGGGTGAATATTTGCTGTTACTGTCCAAGCACCTGGACTTCCGCTGTTTTCCCATAATCCTTCACTTGCGGCCATTTTCATCGGCTGTGTTTTAACTAAATATCCGGCCTGTTCATGCCCAGATAGTGCAATTCCTACACCTGAAACTAGCCCTACAAGGATAGCAACTTGAAATGATTTTTTAGCAAAAGCCACATGTTTTTTCTTCAAGAGCATAACAGCGCTGACACCCGTGATAAAAA
Source organism: Priestia sp. RMT2NF4 (assembly GCF_047872835.1). NCBI lineage: Bacteria > Bacillati > Bacillota > Bacilli > Caryophanales > Bacillaceae > Priestia > Priestia sp. RMT2NF4. The sequence goes on along the minus strand of NZ_JBLQZO010000005.1, from coordinate 71,210 downwards.
AGGCGCCTGTTGCAAACGAACCTAAAATTGTATGAGGGAATTCGACCCACAGCTGACCGTTCGTTAACAATTTAAAGAAGTCATTCATTTCCAAACGGCCATTATTTAGCTCCATTCCGACCGGATGCTGCATAAAAGAATTAGCCGTTAAAATAAAGAACGCTGAAAAGATAGTACCTAGACTAACAAGCCAAATACATAGACAGTGCAGCCATTTAGGCAAACGATCCCACCCGAAAATCCACAGCCCGAGGAACGTGGACTCCATAAAAAACGCTAGCAGTGCTTCAATAGCAAGCGGCGCACCAAATACATCTCCTACAAATCTTGAGTACTCTGACCAGTTCATGCCAAACTGAAATTCTTGTAAAATACCTGTTACGACTCCGACAGCAAAGTTAATCAGGAATAAGTGCCCCCAAAACTTTGCCATCTTTTTATACTGTTCATCTTTTTTTACTACGTACATCGTTTCCATGATCGCTACTAAAAAGACAAGGCCGATAGACAGCGGTACAAAGATAAAATGAAACAGCGTCGTTGATGCAAATTGAATACGTGATAGTATGACTGTATCCATCTTCTTTCTCCTTTCATATATAAGAACATTCATCATTTCCATAGATACTTTGCTCATTTCTGAGCATCTTTTACTTATATTGTGAAACATTGAGCATAACAATTCGAGAAATATGCTCAACATTTCACAAACATATGTAATGTCTCTCTTTCTATTTACATAGTATAGTCTATTTTTTTAGCTGTGCACGTACATTTTTTGAACGTTTTTAGACTAAAACGTGACTTTCTTGTGACAAAAAAGGGCAGGATCTCTTTATTTTTTCATAAAAAAAGCACGCTCTGATTTGAGCTTGCTTCTCTACGGTCGATATTTTGCTTTCGCATTTAATTTAGATTGACGAATGATTTGGTTAATGACTTCAGAAAATACAATACCAATGGCAATTGAACCTGAAATCATAAAGGCTTTTGCTGCAAGACTAATCGCTTCATTATAATTATTTTCTACAAAGTTACGCATGGCATCGTATGCTGTTCCCCCTGGAACGAGCGGAATAATACCTGCTACGGTGAAAATAATGATCGGCGTACGATAAATTTTTGCGTAAATTTGACTAATAATAGCAATAAAAAAGGCCGATGCTACAGTGCTTGGAATTTCATCTACACCATAGAACGTTAGCAAATAGTAAATGAGCCAGCCAATCATTCCGACAAAGCCACTTTTTAATAATGATTCACGTGGAACATTAAAAATAATCCCAAACGCTGCTGAAGCAATAAAACTTGTAATTATCTGCTCTACGATATGCATATGATGCCTCCCTTCTATAGAAGCGTAAATACAATGGCAATACCTGCACCAATAGCAAATGCCGTCAGAAACGCTTCTGCTCCTTTTGATAATCCAGACAGTAAATGTCCCGCCATTAAATCTCGCACTGCATTGGTAATCGATAACCCAGGAACGAGAGGCATAACGGATCCAATAATAATTTTATCAATTTGCGTTCCTAGTCCTGAAGCGACTAAAAGAGCTGATAAAAGTCCAATAACTAACGAAGCGGTAAACTCAGCAAAAAAGCGAATCGGAATAAGACGGTGGAAATACACCACGGTTAAAAATCCGAGACCTCCTGAAAACATCGCTGGAATAAAGTCCGTCCATAAACCTTGAAACATGATTAAAAAGCATCCGCTAGAAATGGATGCAGCTGCAAGTTGAACCCATAGTGGAAAAGCTACGTTCGTTGCTTCAATTTCTTGTAGCATTTCATACGCTTCCTCCAAGGAGATGTTTCCTTGACTGATGGTTCTTGAGACGCTATTTACCATAGTTACTTTTTTTAAATCGGTCGTTCGTTCGGAAATACGAATTAACTTCGTTTTCGTCGGTTCTTTCGTTTCAAGTGAAAACATAATCCCTGTTGGCGTCACATAGCTGTGGGATTTTTTTATACCGTAAGACGCTGCAATCCGCATCATTGTGTCTTCTACTCGATACGTTTCTGCTCCGCTTTCTAACATAATTTTACCTGCTAGTAAGCTAACGTCCATAATTTCATATTTATCTAATTTTTGTTGTGTCATCAAATCGCTCCAAACATATTAAAGCTTGGTTTTTTCCCCTACAGCATACAGTGTATAAGAAAGAGGGAAGTGGACGCAATGGTTAATGCAAAAAAGTGTGGACTTTTTGTCTCACACTTTCAGGAATAGTATATACATTCCTTATCAATTCATACGTTTTGTGGTCTCACGCTCTACTAATACAGGTGCCATTTTATACTGTACCTGATCTATTTCTTGCTGATCCTGAATTTGCTGAAGTAAGAGGTTTACTGCTTTTTCAGCCATTTTTTCCATCGGTTGACGGATGGTTGTTAGCGGAGGTTGCGCTTCACTAGCTTCTGTAATATCATCAAACCCTATAACAGACAAATCCGCTGGAACGTGAAGTCCGTTTTGCCACGCACAGTGTATCACTTTCAGAGCAATGTAATCCGTAGCACAAATAAGCGCAGTTGGGGGCTCTGGATGATGAGCTAGCTCATTTATAAACTGATATAGTTCATCTGAGTTATTCATATCTTCTTTCACAAACTTTGCGTTTGCTGACGGTACATACTGATAAAAAAGAGACAGACGGTGCTCGACTCCGCTTACAGCTTTTCCAACGAACCCGATATTCTTATGGCCAAGGTCCGTTAAGTGAGCAACAGCTAATTGCATTCCCTCCGCATCATCTACATGTACAATTGGCCAAAGTGCAGAAGAGCCGTCTCCTGTAAGAGAAACGTAAGGCGTTTGATATTGTTTTAATACGTCTACAAACGGATGCGGAGCGGCTACATAATCTAATAAAATGACTCCATCAAACCAATGATTCATCATCACATTTAATTGACGCTCAGCCGTTGTTTCTTGGTAATCCGTATGTCCAATAAGAACGTCCATCCCTCGACTTTGAACTTGCTGCTGTACCTTTTTTAACAGCTCGATTAAAAATGGGTCTTTTAAATCTCTAATTAATATCCCGATAATCCCTGTTTTTTGGGCCCGCAGAGCTGCCGCAAATGGATTTGTCTGATACCCTAAATGAGCTGCTGCTTTTAGTACTTTTTGTTTTGTTTTTTCACTGATTTTAATTTTACCGTCTTTATTATTGAAGATTCTTGATACCGTAGCTAATGAAACACCCGCTTCTTTTGCTACTTCTGTAATCGTGACTTTTTTTCTCCCCATTCGTACCGACTCCTATTTCCTTTTAGTCTATCGACCAAGTAAACATTTTTCTTTATTATACTACTAGAAGTCGGAACCACCCAAAACTACCTTCCCTACTTTTCACTAAAAAGCCACTTTAACACATCTCGAATTTTTTGATCCCAATATGCCCAGTCGTGACTTCCTTTTCCTTCTTCATATGTAAAACAAATAGGCTCTTGCTTACATCGCTCGGAAAAACGTTTATTTTCCTGATATAAAAAATCTTCCGTTCCACAGCATTGATAAATACGCGGAGTCACTTCTCCATAGCGCCGGCGATTTTCAAGCAGCCAGAAAAGATCATCCTCAGGTCTAATAACAGGCGGCATGCCAAAAATCAAAGGATAATCTAGGAACTGAACTTCCCCTCGTTCTCCAAGCCCTTCAATGTCCATCACTCCTGATAAACTGGCAGCTGCAGAAAATTGATGTGGTTTGCGAAACGCCCATTTTAAAGCGCCGTACCCTCCCATAGAAAGACCAGCCACAAAATTATCTTCTCTTTTTTCCGATAACGGAAAGAATGACCTAGCCAATTGAGGAAGTTCTTCTGTTACAAACGTCCAATACTTCTTTCCATAAGCCATATCTCTATAAAAGCTACGATCTACATTTGGCATTACAACTGCAAGTCCTAATTCTGATGCGTAGCGTTCAATCGAAGTTCTTCTCATCCATATCGTATGATCATCAGAAAGACCGTGTAATAAATAGAGCGTAGGGTGTTTCTCACTTCTTGTATTGGTTTGTAAACCAATCTGAGATTTTGTTTGCTGCGGTATCAAAACGTTCATTGAAGTACTTATTTGCAATACTTCTGAAAAAAAATCACATTGAATAAACGCCATATTTCTCTTCCCCCTTACTTTTTCTTCCCCATTGATTGATAACAAAACGTACATAATTCATATAAAAGTTAAAAAATAGTTTGATTATTTACAATTTTTAGTTTAACATAAAAACATCTTTTATGAAAACGTTTTACGTATAACGTTTTTTTAAATTAAAATAGTGAACGCGATTCAAAGGAGGAATTTATATGGGGATAGTAAAAGTAACTTCTGACGAGTATAAGGAGCAAAAAGGAAATCTATTTTTTGTTATTTTCATTTCATGTGCAGCTGCTTTTGGAGGGTTACTTTACGGCTATGACACAGCCGTCATTTCAGGGGCTATTGGGTTAATGGAAGTGCATTTTAATCTCAGTCCAACGATGGTAGGTTTTGTTGTATCTAGTTTGCTGCTCGGGGGTGCCGTTGGGGTACTTTCTTCAGGAAAACTGAGTGATCGATTCGGTAGAAAAGGTATCTTGCTTTTAGCAGCTTCTTTATTTATCGTATCCGCAATTATGCAAGCGCTATCTTCAGCCATCTCTTTTGTGATTATTTCTCGAATTATTGGAGGGCTAGGCATTGGTATGGCCTCCGTTCTTTCTATTACCTATATTTCTGAAATAGCCCCTCCGCACATGCGCGGCCGCTTAGGCTCTCTTTATCAATTTGCTGTTGCCGTTGGGATTGTTTCTGTCTATTTTGTGAATGACTACATTTTATCTATTGGGGAAGACGCATGGCAGAATTCCACAGGATGGCGCTACATTATCGGTGCTTCTGGGATTCCAGCTCTTTTATTTCTTCTTATCCTTTCTCCTGTTCCTGAAAGTCCGAGGTGGCTAGTAAAAGCAAACCGCACTGTAGAAGCTATGGACATTTTAATTAAAATCAATGGTACACACATTGCACGCCAAGAGCTGTATCATATTGAGCAATCGTTAAAAGAAAATCAACCGGCTTCTCTTTCGCTTTTTAAAGAGGCAGGCCTTCGAAAAGCGTTGCTTATTGGTATTCTACTTGCAGCCTTTCAACAGCTTGTCGGAATCAATGCCATTATTTATTACGCCCCGCAAGTTTTTGAAGCAGCTGGAGCTAGAGGAGATTTATCGCTCCTTGTTACGTCTATGATTGGTGTAGCTGCCTTTTTAGGCGTTCTTTGTTCCATGTGGCTTATCGACCGGATTGGCCGCAAAGCTTTATTACTTATTGGCACAGCCGGTATGGCCGTTACGCAGCTTCTCGTTTCTTTTGGATTTCATTCACAGGGTACTGAAGGCTTGACTACTAGTTTACTTATTGTTTTTTATTTATTTCTTTTTAATATTTCTATGGGACCTGTTGTATGGGTTGTGATTTCTGAAATTTTTCCTAATCATGCGAGAGGCTATGCAATGTCTATTTCTACCTTTTTCTTGTGGATAGCTAATTGGTTTGTGTCTCAGTTTTTTCCTATTCTTTGGAACAAAGCTGGAGGATCTTTTACCTTTTTATCTTTTATGATTATGTGTATCGCTTCATTTTTGTTTATATGGAAGTGGGTGCCAGAAACAAAAGGAAAGTCACTTGAAGAAATTGAACATATATGGAAGTAAGGGAAGAGGTTGGGGTATATCTAAATGAATCCAATCTAAAGAAAAACAAATGGGATACATGAGCTAAACGGCTTATGACACCGTAGTTGATTTCCGTGCAAGACTTCGCTTTCCGCGGGAGTCTTCATCTCGCCCTCCAATCAACTACTAGAAGAATTTAAACAGATGAAAACTATGTTCACCCTAACAAAAAAACCGAACCACTAATCAAAAATTTTGATCAATGGTTCGGTTTTACTTTGTCTAAAATACTTTCGTCCCAGCCTCTTCTTTTTATCGAATTTGTCCATCTCCGTAAATAATATATTTTAATGTTGTTAATTCCTTTAATCCCATTGGTCCACGCGCATGAAGCTTTTGTGTACTAATTCCGATTTCTGCCCCGAAACCAAACTCTTCTCCGTCCGTAAACCTCGTCGAAGCATTCACATAAACAGCAGCTGAATTAACGCGCTGTAAAAAACGCTGAGCATGAGCATAATTTGTTGTTACAATCGCTTCAGAATGATGTGAACTATGAACATTAATATGGGAAATCGCTTCATCGATATCATCTACGATTTTAACTGCCATGATGAAATCCAAATATTCTTTCTTCCAATCCTCATCCCCTGCTGGAACAAGATCTGGAACGATTGTGAGCGCACGTTCATCACCGCGTACTTCTACATCTTTGTCTCGTAGTGCTTGAACAATAATCGGCAAAAATTCATGAGCCGCCCGTTCATGAATAATCAGCTTTTCGGCTGAGTTGCACACCGCTGGACGAGATGTTTTTGCATTAATGACAATACTGGCTGCCATGTCACGGTCATATTCTTCATCAACATAAATGTGGCAGTTCCCGGTTCCTGTCTCAATAACAGGAACCGTTGCATTTTTTACCACCGCTTCAATTAAACCTGCACCGCCTCGAGGAATTAATACATCGATATATTCATTTAGCTTCATTAACTCCAGTGCTGTTTCTCTCGACGTATCTTCAATAAGCTGTACGCTATGCTCAGGAAGCCCTGCACTTGCCGCAGCTTGAGATAACACAGAAACAATCGCTTGATTCGAATAAAATGCCTCACTGCCTCCGCGTAAAATAACCGCATTTCCTGCTTTTAAGCATAGGCCTGCTGCATCACATGTAACGTTTGGACGCGCTTCATAAATAATTCCTATGACACCAATAGGTACACGCTGCTGCCCAATTTGTAAGCCATTTGGTCGTTTAGCCATAGACAGCACTTCTCCTACCGGATCTGCAAGCGCAGCTACTTGGCGCAGGCCGTCTGCCATTCCATGAATCCGCTCTTCATTTAAAGATAGGCGATCCAACATCGCTTTTGACGTGCCTTTTTGAACGGCTTTTTCTACGTCTAATTTATTTGCTTTTAAAATCGTTTCTTGTTGATCCAATAGAGCAGCCGCCATTTTATAAAGTGCCTGCTGTTTTTGTTCGCTCGTTACATTTCCTAAGAAATAAGAGGCTTCTTTTGCCTGCTTTCCTTTAAGCTGCAATTCACTCATTTCATTACTCCTTCAGCTTGTTTTAAGAATAACGTTCCAATTTCTTGGCCTTCAATAATATCTCGCAAAATACTTGGTTCTTTCCCATTTGCTAGGATTAAGCTCACGCCTGCACTTGTAGCTGTTTTAGCAGCGGTCAGCTTTGTGACCATTCCGCCTGTTCCAACGTCAGTTCCACTATCTCCAGCAAAATTCTCAAGCTCCGGCGTGATGCCATCTATTACTTTCATTAATTTAGAGTTAGGGTTTTTTGTGGGATCTGAATCAAAGAAACCGTCAATATCAGATAAAATAACAAGTAAATCTGCGTGAATCAAAACTGAAACAATGGCGGATAAATTATCGTTATCTCCAAAACGCACGATGTTTTCAATCTCATCGATGGCAACTGTATCGTTTTCATTCACAATAGGAATCACTTTGTCTTCAATTAATTTTTCAAACGTGTTCACAACGTTATTGCGCACATGTTCATCTTCGATTACATCTTTTGTTAACAGTACTTGACCAACAATGTGACTATACTCACCAAAGAATTTACTATAGATATGCATAAGCTCACACTGCCCGACAGAGGCTGCTGCTTGTTTTTCTCGAATAGAAGTTGGCTTTTCTTTTAACTTTAGTTTTTTTACTCCCACTTGAACGGCACCTGATGTAACAAGCACAACTTCTTTTCCTGCATTCATTAAATCAGATAACACACGCGCTAGTTTTTCAATGCGTGCTAAGTTAATATCTCCGTTATCATAGGTCAACGTAGATGTCCCTACTTTGACTACGATACGCTTGCTATTTTGTAACTCTTGACGATGGTTCACTCATTTCATCTCCCTAACTAAAAACACCTAAATGCGTACTAATTTTTTTAAAAATTATAGCAGAGATTATGTGAAAAGTCTTATAGTTTTTCAAAGGGAATTTGAACTTTCTAATTTTTTAAATAATTAAGGGAAAAACTGGTGATAAAAGCGCTTTCTTCTCTTATAATGAAAGTTGTAAGGGGAACACACAATTACATAACATTGTGTAGTAGTACAAACATCAGACAACTAAGGGATAGGGGGATTTGTAATGAATGCGGTTACGATTGTTATTGGATCTATCTGTATTTTAATGATTGCGTATCGGCTTTATGGAACATTCATGGCTGTTAAGGTCTTGAAACTAAACGATGCGCAAAAAACGCCGGCACATGAGCTTGAAGATGGAAAAGATTACGTGCCAACCAATCGATGGGTAACATTTGGTCATCACTTTGCAGCTATTGCAGCTGCGGGTCCGCTCGTTGGACCTATTTTAGCAGCTCAGTTTGGCTATTTGCCCGGACTGCTCTGGCTTTTAATCGGAGCTGTAATCGGAGGAGCCGTTCACGATGCAGTTGTGTTATTTGCATCTATGCGCCAAAAAGGCCAGTCGCTTTCAGAAGTGGCTAAAAAAGAGCTAGGACCCGTCGCTGGCTTTTGTACAGGTTTAGCTATGCTTTTTATCATTACCATTACAATGGCCGGTTTATCTATGGTCGTGTTACACGCCCTTGAGAAAAATCCTTGGGGTACATTCGCTGTTGGAATTACCATTCCGATCGCAATGGGGGTAGGTATTTACCACAAAAAAACAGGTAATTTAAAAGCGGCTTCTACCGTCGGCTTCATTTTAATTTTAATCGCCGTATTTAGCGGTCCTTATATTCAAGGAACAGCTTTAGGAGATTTTTTAACGCTAGATATTAAAACACTTTCAATTATTCTTCCCGTTTATGCATTTTTTGCAGCGGCCTTGCCCGTTTGGCTGCTTTTAGCACCTCGAGATTACTTAAGCAGCTTTATGAAAATTGGTGTCTTTATCGCGCTGATTGTAGGCGTGTTTTTCGTAAATCCAGCAATTCCATTTCCTGCAGTTACTGAATTTATTCACGGAGGCGGCCCTATTTTAGCAGGACCTGTGTGGCCGTTCATTTCTATTACGATCGCCTGCGGTGCTATTTCTGGCTTCCATGCATTTGTTGGTTCAGGAACAACCCCTAAGATGCTCGATCGTTGGAGTGACATTAAAGTTGTAGGCTTCGGCGCGATGTTAGTCGAATGCTTAGTAGGAATTATGGCATTAATTGCCGCAACTGCTTTACATCCTGGAGACTATTTTGCAATCAACTCTACACCTGAAGTGTTCAAAACGCTTGGCATGAACGTAACGGCTCTTCCTCAGCTTAGCCAAGAAATTGGCCTAAACTTAGAAGGCCGTACAGGCGGCGCTGTTACACTGGCTGTAGGAATGACGTATATTTTCACGGAAATTCCTTGGTTCAGCCACCTGTCTTCTTACTTTTTTCAATTCGTTATTATGTTTGAAGCAGTGTTTATTTTGACTGCTATCGACGCGGGTACACGCGTTTCCCGCTATTTAATTCAAGACTTTTTCGGTGAATTTTATAAGCCATTGAAGCGAGTAGACTGGCTTCCTGGGTCCATTTTTGCAAGTGCCCTAGCCTGTTTTATGTGGGGATACTTATTGTTCTCAGGAGATATTGGCTCAGTTTGGGCGCTGTTCGGCGTATCGAATCAGTTAATGGCATCCATTGGTTTAATTATTGGTGCAACCGTTATTCTTAGAATTGCAGATAAGCGCTCCTATATGCTTACTTGTCTTATTCCACTAGCCTACCTTTACGTAACGGTTAACTACGCGGGTTATTGGATGGTTAAGAATGTGTATTTAAATGAAGCTGCGGCAGGTTACAGCATATTAAATGCGACTCTTTCAATCATCATGCTTATACTCGGTCTCATTATTATGATTGCCGCGATTCAAAAATGGACGCAGCTTTGGCGCACGCCTCAGGCTGAACTAGCGGCGAAAGCAAACTTATCACAAAATATATAAAACGAACACGCTTGCTTATATAAGCAAGCGTGTTTTTGATATGGTAATAGCCGGTCAAAATAATTGCACACCAGGCATTTTTATTATTAAACTAAATATACTATACAGAAAATTTTTAAAATAGTTCGTACACTTCACATGCTTATAACCCCCACTGACTACATCTCAAAATTAACACTTTAAATTATAATAATTATAATTTAGTATTGATTTTTTATTTAAAAATGTTATTATTATTTCTAACATAATAAAATTCAAATAAGAGGTGGTTCTAAGATGACAACAAACAAGAATAACTTAACGACTAGTTGGGGATCTCCGGTTGGAGATAATCAAAATTCGATGACCGCTGGTTCACGCGGACCTACTTTAATTCAAGATGTTCACCTTTTAGAGAAATTAGCCCATTTTAACCGAGAGCGTGTTCCTGAACGCGTCGTACACGCAAAAGGCGCCGGTGCCCACGGTTATTTTGAAGTGACAAACAATGTTTCAGCCTATACAAAAGCAGCTTTCCTTTCTGAAGTAGGAAAACGAACACCTCTATTTGTTCGCTTTTCAACTGTAGCTGGTGAAAACGGCTCAGCAGATACCGTTCGCGACCCTCGCGGATTTGCTGTTAAATTTTATACAGAAGAAGGCAACTACGACTTAGTCGGAAATAATACACCTGTATTTTTCATCCGAGATGCGATTAAATTTCCCGATTTTATTCATACACAAAAACGCGATCCACGCACGCATTTGAAAAACCCGACGGCCGTGTGGGATTTCTGGTCTTTATCTCCTGAATCTTTGCATCAAGTTTCTATTTTAATGTCTGATCGCGGTATCCCTGCAACGTTACGCCATATGCATGGATTTGGCAGCCATACATTTAAATGGGTTAATGCCGAAGGAGATGGCGTTTGGGTAAAATATCACTTTAAAACAGAGCAAAGCGTGAAAAATCTGTCTCCAGACGTAGCCGCAAAGCTAGCTGGTGAAAATCCAGATTATCATACTGAAGATCTATTTAATGCCATTGAAAAAGGCGATTTCCCTTCATGGAAGCTGTACGTTCAAATTATGCCATTAGAAGACGCTGATACGTACCGCTTTGATCCGTTTGACGTAACAAAGGTTTGGTCACAAAAAGACTATCCGTTAATTGAAGTAGGTCGCATGGTCTTGGACCGAAATCCAGAAAATTATTTTGCCGAAGTGGAGCAAGCTACATTCTCACCTGGAACGCTTGTACCGGGAATTGACGTATCACCTGATAAAATGTTGCAAGGTCGACTATTCGCATACAGCGATGCACATCGCTACCGCGTGGGTGCTAACCATCAAGCGCTACCTATTAACCGTCCGCGCAATGAAGTAAATAACTATCAGCGTGATGGTCAAATGCGCTTTGACGATAACGGCGGCCGTTCTGTTTACTATGAGCCAAACAGCTTTGGCGGTCCGACAGAATCTCATGAAAATAAACAAGCGGCATACCCTGTTTCAGGCCTTGCCGATAGTGTTGCATATGATCATAACGACCATTACACGCAAGCAGGTGACTTATACCGCCTCCTAAGCGAAGACGAGCGTACACGACTAGTTGCAAACATCGTTGAAGCTATGAAGCCTGTAGAAAAAGAAGAGATTAAACTGCGTCAAATTCAGCACTTCTACAAAGCGGATCCAGAGTATGGAACACGCGTTGCAGACGGTTTAGGATTGTCTGTTCCGCAGCAAGTAAAATAAAGATATCAGTTTTCCTAATGAGAAAATAAAGGTGTTTTTCTCATTTTAGATTCTCGTTTATTATCAATTAGTTTAACATTTTATCACTAAATAAGTATCCATATTTTATGGATACTTATTTAAATTCTTGTAAAAAGAGGAAGGGATGAAGAAATGATTGGACAAGAAATAAGATGTAATCAGTGTCATAGAGAAATAAAAGTACTAAAGCACAGTACACTTTGCGGTTGCGGAATAAAATTACGAACGCTAAAAAAAGAGAAGCAACCAGCATAATGAGGTTGCTTCTCTTTTTTACTAGATATGCTGTTTATATTCACTCACATTAAAGAGTAATCGTTACTTTAAATAAATCTCCGTCAATTTCAATATTCAATTCTCCTCCGTGCAAATCAATAATTGACTTAGCAATAGCTAAACCAAGTCCAGAGCCATCGGTTTGTCTTGAGGCGTCCCCTCTTTTAAATCGTTCAAACAGCTCGTCTGCCTGCTCATTTAACTCATATTTACTTACATTTTTAAACGTTAGTTTCACTTGTTCGTTTATTTCTTGAACAGAAATATAGACACGCGTTTGTTCAAGTGAATATTTCAATATATTCTCTATCAAATTGTCAAATACTCTCCATAATTTTTGACCATCTACAGTAGCAAATATCGGCTTTTGGATAGATTGAATACGAAATTGCAGAGTTGAATCTTTAATTGCTTCATCATATTCAGCTAAAGCCTGATGAAGAAGCTGATTAATATCAATTGTGTCTTTATGCAATTCTACATTTCCACTTGCCATTTTTGATACTTCAAACAAATCATCAATAAGTGTCTGTAAACGTTTTGATTTACGGTCAATAATTTCAACGTAAGCATGTTGTTCGTCCCAAGTAAGATCTTGGGACTTTAGCAACGCTGTATATGTCATAATAGAAGTCAATGGTGTTCTTAAATCGTGACTGACGTTGGTAATTAACTCTGTTTTCAAGCGTTCACTTTTAACTTGAACATGCTGAGATGTTTGAATTTGCTGCTGAATATGATTTATATCTATCGCTGCTTGAGTTAAAGCTGATTTTCCTTTGATAGGTAACGGCTCTTTCCACTCAGCTGTGGCGATTTGATTAATGGAAATAATAATTTTATTTAAATAATTAATTCGTAGCATAAGCAGTATCAAAGTAACCACTCCTATAACACTGCCGACAGCTAAGTATAGTATAGACACTTGTTCTACAAACATATATCCACTGGTCAATAAAGCTGCAACAGCAAATACCGCAAAAACTAAAAGCAGTACTACAACCATTATATACATGCCAATATGTCTGATAATAAAAATAGATTGAAGAAAATAAATGACTTGATAAACACACGTTCTGTTATATTCTTCTTTTATATCATCTAGTGTGCGCATACGCTGAAACAGTAAAAATACTTGAAGTACCCACAGGCAAATAGCTATGGATATAGCTATCATATAAAAGAAAAATGTAGCAACATGCTTATATGATTCTAATAAAGAAGTTGGATAGCCGTTCAGAACTAGACTTGATGTGAAAAATGAGTACAAAAGAAAAACAATTATACACATATCTAAAGGTACTTTTTTATAAATCCTCTGTACGGCAGTTTGTCTTATTATTTCTTTTAAATGTCCGGTTATTGTTTTTTTATAAATGAAGTAAACTATTAACAGAGCTAGTATCCCTGACAATACATACACGAGAAATACTACATTTTGATGATGAAAATAGTTATACTCATCAAATAAAGAACTACTGAAAGCTTCTTTTTCAGGAACAGCAATTATACCCGTAAACTTCTGCTTTAAATACCGGGTTGGAATCTCTGAGTCTGTCTCACTGCTTAACAATGAATTTTTATATTCATCTAGTTGAAACACAAGGGGTGATTGAGCTGAATAGGTATGTTTATACAACATATTTTTTTGTTTTACTAATTGATTAACGTTTTCCTTGCTTGCATTTTGGATGTTCGTATATATTTTTTGTGTGTTTCTATCTTTCAAATAATACATGATGTCTTTTTTATATTGAGATAATGGTTTTTGCCGATCAAAAGCTTCATCATAAATTCTCGTTATTTCGAATTCTTTATTTTTTGCTATTTTTTCTCGAACAAATTGATCATCTTGAAACTTTTTTTGAATGTTTTTAACTTCTAGATCCCGCTGCTTTACATAGGCATCTTCAACTTTTTTACTCTTTGCTTGCTTAGCGTCTTCTATTTTTTCTTCATATTTATCGTGTACGTTTTGTATTTGTTCCGTTAAGTTTCCTTCTGCATATCGATACGACTCAATTTCTTCTTCTGTTATCGTATTTGCGTTAACGGTATTTTTATTCTTGGATGTCAATTCTAAGAGGTAAAGATCATTTGTAAAACGATCTATTTCTTTTTGGAAGTCTTCTGATTTTACATAGGTACTTTTTTGTAAGTAGTTTGCTTTTACTAGGTTATGCATGCTGCCAATAGAAGAAATGGTTGCTCCTAAACCAAATAAAAACAAGATAATACCTATAGCTGAAATAACGCTATTTTTCCATTTTATATCCAAGTCCCCACACAACCTTTACATATCTCGGATTTTTTGGTTCAATCTCAATTTTTTCTCTTATTTTTCTAATGTGCACTGCTACCGTATTTTCTGCGTTGTAGCCGGGTTCATTCCATACGCGCTCATAAATATCATGTATGGAAAAAACTCTTCCTGCATTTTTCATTAATAATTCTACAATTTTATACTCAATGGGAGTGAGCTTAATGAATTCCCCATCAAGAGTGACGGACTTAGCCTCAATATCAAGTACAAGACCTCGGATATTAATCGTCTTTGTTTCTTCATAGGTACCTAATGTCACATATCTTCTTAACTGTGATTTAACTCTTGCTATCAGTTCTAATGGATTAAAAGGTTTTGTCACATAATCGTCTGCTCCTACCTGCAGACCAAGCACTTTATCGGCATCTTCGCTTTTAGCACTCAGCATAATAATCGGGATATTTTTTTGTTCTCGAATTTTAAACGTTGTTGAAATGCCGTCTTGCCTTGGCATCATAATATCCAGAATAATCAAGTGAACTTTTTCTTTATTTAGTATCTCTATGGCTTCGATTCCATCTTTGGCCGTAAAGACTTTAATACCTTCATTTTTTAAATAAATAGCAATACCATTGCGGATTTCTTGCTCATCATCTACAACTAAAACCACATATTCGTTCATTGATTTCTCACACTCCTTTCAAAAGTATATCATGGGTCATTTCGTCTATGGGTTTTATTGTAAACTGCATTTCTTAAGAAAAAAGAAGGGGGAATCTTAAGATTTTCTTAAGCATCATATATTGAAAAAGGTTTAAGGAATAGGGATAACAGGAACGTTAAAAGAAAAAATATAATCAATTCCTCATTTGATTCTAAAGAACTATCCGTGAGCGATTATATCTTTTTATTTAAAAGGAGGATGATTTAACTTGGAACGGAATCATACAATTATGCAATTTTTCGAATGGCATGTGCCAGCTGATGGCGAGCATTGGAAACGCCTCAAAGAGCTCGCTCCTCAACTAAAAGAACAAGGAATTGATTCCGTGTGGATTCCCCCGGTTACAAAAGGTGTTTCATCAGAGGATAATGGCTACGGCGTTTACGACTTATATGATCTTGGCGAGTTTGATCAAAAAGGAACCGTTCGTACAAAGTATGGAACCAAGCAAGAGCTGCATGAAGCAATTGATGCCTGTCATAATCACGGAATTAATGTCTATGTTGATATTGTGATGAATCATAAAGCTGCAGCGGATGAAAAAGAAACCTTCCACGTCATTGAAGTAGATCCCATGAACCGAACAGAAGAGATTTCTGAACCCTTTGAAATTGAAGGGTGGACAAAGTTTACATTTGAAGGGCGCGGCGATCAATATTCTTCTTTCAAATGGAACTTTAATCATTTTAATGGCACTGATTACGATGATAAAAACGGAAAAGAAGGTGTGTTTCGTATTGCCGGGGAAAACAAAAGTTGGAACGAAAATGTTGATCAAGAGTTTGGCAACTACGATTATTTAATGTTTGCGAATATTGATTACGACCACCCTGAAGTGCGAGAAGAAATGATCAAATGGGGAAAATGGTTAGCAGACACCCTGCAGTGCGACGGTTACCGATTAGACGCCATTAAACATATTAACCATGATTTTATTAAAGAGTTTGCTCACGAATTGTCCTCTTCTCAAGAAAAGCCATTTTATTTTGTGGGAGAGTTTTGGAATCCAGAATTAACAGCCTGTCAGGAATTTTTAGACGTTATTGATTATCAAATTGATTTGTTTGACGTATCGCTGCATTACAAACTGCATGAAGCCTCTCAGCAAGGAAGAGATTTTGATTTAACCACAATTTTTGATGATACATTGGTTAAGACTCATCCGTTGAATGTTGTCACATTTGTAGATAACCATGACTCTCAGCCAAATGAATCTTTAGAATCTTGGGTAGAAGATTGGTTCAAACAAAGTGCTTACGCTCTAATTTTACTTCGTGAAGACGGCTATCCTTGTGTATTTTACGGAGACTATTTTGGGATAGGCGGAGAGCATCCAATTGAGGGAAAAGAAAAAGATATTTCTGCTCTCTTGCACGTACGCTATGACAAAGCATACGGACAGCAAGACGATTATTTTGATCACCCGAATACCATTGGATGGGTAAGGCATGGTGTAGAGGAATTTGAGAAGTCTGGATGCGCTGTGGTGATGTCAAACGGCGAAGACGGCGAAAAGAGAATGTTCGTCGGCGAACACCGAAGCGGACAAACGTGGATCGACTTCACAAATAACCGAGAAGACCAAGTTGTGATTGAAGAAGACGGCTACGGACACTTCCCTGTAAATGGCGGCTCTGTATCCGTTTGGGCTGAAGCATAAAAAAAACAGTGGCCTGCGCCACTGTTTTTTTACCATAGACCTAGCAGTTTCCACCACAAGCCGCCAATTCCAATCCAAATGATAATATGAATAATTGAAATTAAAAAGCCGAGCGACCACCATTTTTGCTGCGTTACATATCCACTACCGAAGAACACCGGTGCCGGTCCACTGCCGTAGTGAGTTAAACAGCCAAATAAATTGCTAAAGAACGCTAAAATTAATGCTGACAGTAACGGAGGCGCACCAGCGGCCACGATGACAGATAGAAATGCTGCGTACATAGCGCTGACGTGAGCCGTGTTACTCGCAAAAAAGTAGTGAGAATAAAAATATGCAATAGCTAGTACAATCAACGCCGTCATCCAAGACATATGACTAACAGTGCCTTTCATCAGATCACTGAACCAAGGAATCATGCCTAGATCATTTAAGAAAGTTGCCATCATAACCAAAACAGCAAACCAGACTAATGTATCCCATGCTCCCTGTTCTTTTTTGATGTCCGACCAGCTTAACACTTGCGTTAAAAGCAGCGCACATAGACCAATAAAAGCAGTTGTTGTTGCATTAATATTTAAATTAGCGCCAAAAATCCACAGCACAAGAAGAAGTAAAAATACGCCAATCATGTACCATTCTTCTTTCTTTAGCGGACCCATTTCATTTAGTTTTTTTGCTGCAATTTCAGATGCTTCCGGCGTTTCTTTTAATTCTGGCGGATACAGCTTATAAATAACGAGCGGAATCACAATTAAACTGATAATTCCAGGTACGATTGCAGCCGCTGCCCATCCAACCCATGAAATAGTCTTTCCTGTAATTTGTTCCGTCATTTTAACAGCAAGAGGATTGGCCGCCATTGCCGTTACGAACATAGCCGATGTAATCATATCTCCTTGAAACGATACTTTTGTTAAGAAAGCACCGACTCTGCGCTCCGTACCGTCTCCAGTTCTCGATCCGTATGTTTCAGATAAAGAACGAATGATTGGAAGAATAATTCCTCCAGCTCGTGCTGTATTAGACGGCATTGCAGGTGATAAAAGTAAATCACTTACGATAAGAGAATACGATAGTCCCAACGTCTTTTTACCGAACAAACGAACAAAGATATAGGCAACCCTTGTTCCTAGACCAGTCTTAATAAAACCTCTAGAAATAAAGAATGCAATAACGATCAACCAAATCGTCGTATTTTGAAAACCGCTGAGCGATTGTTCAAGTGTTAATGTATTAGTTAATACAATAATGGTTAAAGATAAAATAGCTACACTGCCTAATGGCAATGGTTTAATGATAAGACCTACGATAGTAGCCACAAAAATAGCGAATAAGTGCCAAGCCTTCACATCAAGTCCGGACGGAGGTGTAATAAACCATAAAACAAGTCCGATTGCCAGACAAATTAATAAAGGAATAAACTTCACTTCGCCGGCAGGCTTTTTAGTTGTTTCAGCCATAATCTTTCTCCTTTCATGTTTTTAAATAATAATAGTAGTAGTATGCTCTTTCCCCTTCGTACCCAATACTTGTCCCATTTAAAATGAAATAATTGTAAAAATACGTTTCATAAGGATGATATTGTAAATTTGTGAAGTGTTGAGCATAATTCCTTTATTATTTTATCATACATATTGACAATTTTTATCTTTCACCTTCATTTTATTCCCTTCAAAATAGCTTGTAAGCGTTATTTCATCAAAATAAATAAGCTGCATGAGTTCATCATGCAGCCTTGCATTTAACGATTTACCTTTTGAATAAACACGACTTTGAGATAATCACCTGACTTAAATTCTTTTATTGTTTTAAAATCAGCTGGAAGAGAGAACTGCTCCATCATTTTGTAACGTTCCCCTTTTTCGTTAAAAGCTTTTTCAATAAACGAATGAAATTTTTTCATATCAAAATTACTTGCATTCGTCGAAGCTACAATGACACCATTTGGCTTTGTAAGAGCAATGGCTTCTTTTAATAAATCTTTGTAGTCTTTTGCCGCGCTGAACGTATGCTTTTTCGATTTAGCAAAGCTCGGCGGATCTAGCACCACAAGATCGAACGTCATATTCTTCTTAACCGCATATTTAAAATACTTAAAAACATCTTCCACAATAATGTCCTGTGCTTCGTGATCAATTCCATTTACACTAAATTGCTCAATTGTTTTTGCCAGGCTGCGATTGGCCAAGTCGACACTTGTTGTTTTCGCAGCTCCTCCAAGAGCGGCCGCCACTGAAAATGCGCCTGTATACGAAAACATGTTTAGAACGGTCTTTCCTTTTGCATATTTATCTCGAATCGTTTTACGGACGTCTCGCTGATCTAAAAAGACCCCAACCATCGCTCCGTCATTTAAATAAACGGCAAAACGAATACCATTTTCTCTTACAATTAAAGGGAATTCACCTTTATTTCCTGTGACAAAATCATCTTCTTCAATATACTGCCCTTTTACGTTGAAACGTTTTTTCTGGTACAGCCCTTTAAAGTTAGGCGCAGATTTTAAAGCTTCAATAACGTATTCTTTAAATTGATAAATTCCTTCACTATACCAACTCGTGACGTAATATCCGTCATAATAATCAATGATTAAGCCGCCAATTCCGTCACCTTCACTATTAAATACACGAAAAGCAGTTGTATCTTCAGACGCATAAAAATCGTGACGAGAGGTAATAGCTCGCTGAATTTTTCGTACAAAAAACGCCGCGTCAATTTGTTCACTTTTCTTCTTCGTCAGAATCCATCCGTAGCCTTTGTTTTGTTTTCCATAATAGCCTTTGGCTAAGAATTGATTCTTTGGAGTGACTAAGTTAATAATAACGCCTTCTTCTTGCAGTTTATGACCATCAACAAGCGCATCTTTTTCAATGAGTGGATAACCTTTATTCACTTTTTTAATAAAAGCTTCTTTGGCTATAACTTGTACTTCTTTTCTCATGTGTACACCCTATCTATTTAATTTAGTTCATTCTAGTTTTATCCATTTTACGAGAATAATCTACATTTATCTTAACATAGATAACCGGTAATGTTTCCAGTTACAAAATAGAAAAGCAGAGGATGCCTTGAAGCACCCTCTGCTTGATATGAATGAAAAATGAAATGTATGTTTTATGTTTTAAGATAAAAAATTATGAGCACTCTTGTCCAGTATATGCATCGAACTTAAGCGTCTGCTGCTTGCTTCCGCTCACTAAAGTCACCACGTATACAGTTATTGAGTTTTCTGTTATAAGCTCAATATGCTCTACTTTTCCTTCTTGATGTTTTAAAGCAAGAACTTTTACAGCGGTCTCCGTTAACGGCTGAAGCTTATCATGTTTTACATGTGTGATTTCACCCGAAACCGCATCGATTGTAACGGTGTATTCCGTATTATCTTTGATTATTTTTACTGTGAAAATCGCTGCGTTTTGATCATATTCTACCATTTTCACCTTACCTGCATATGTAGCCAATGCAAGATCTTTTGCATCTTGTCTCGTTAATAGCTTCACTTCTTGCTGAGAAGTATTAACTACTTTTCCTGTGAAAGCATCTAACGTTACCGTATATTGAGTGCTATCTTTAAGAATCACTGCGACATACTGACTAGCGGATTCTTTAAACTCTAGACTATATACGTAACCACTATATTGTTTAACAATTGCTTCTTTTATTTTTTGCTCTGATATTAGCTGCAGCTCTTTTTTATTCTCATGAATGACTTTCCCCGTTAGACCATCCACGGTTAGCATATATTCTACTTTGCCATCTACTACAGTTAACGTATATTCATTCGTTTCTTTGTTAAATGTAATAGATTGAATCGCTCCTGTATACTGCTTAGAAATGGATTCTTTCACTTGATTTTGTGTCCATAACTTCACTTCTTGCTTCTTCACTACTTTTCCAGTGCTTGCGCTTACTTCTACGATTCTTTGCTCAAGGTTATTCGTTGCAATTGTAATCACATACACACTTGATTCCTGCTTAAATTCCGTAGATGTGACCGTCCCTTTACAATCTTGCAGAGCAATACCATTTGCCTGAGCTTGCGAGATACTCACATGTTCAGTTGTCTCTGCTTTCGCTGTCTTCATCTCTGCAGCGTGACTCGTTGTAATAGAGCTAAATGCAACTGCAGCTCCTAAAGCAGATGTAGACAATACTTTTGCCCATTTGATCATCCTTACATTTCCTCCTCCTTCACCATTAGACTTTCCGTCTATGGCGTTTTATCTAGTACGCCGTTCATTATGCAAAAGATTTCTGAGAATAAGACGAATAGAAGCTTAAAGTTAGCTGAAGATATAAGAATAGCTACTATTTTTCAGCTTGCTTTCAGCTATTATTCAGGGCTGTTTCAGATAAAAAAGCATAATAGAAAGTAGAGGAGCAAAGGAGTTTTCACCATGATGGATCAACTAAAAGGAATTAAAGTCTTGCTTATAGATGACGAACCAACTATTTTACAGTTTTTATCTTTAGGTTTAACGAATGAAGGATTTGATATCAAAGCTGCCCAAGACGGAATGGAAGGAATTAATATAGCCAAAGAATTCAAGCCTCATATCGCTATTGTAGATGTTATGCTTCCGGGAATGGATGGATTTGAAGTATGCCGCTTGTTAAAGAAAATGGGGAATATAGCTGTCATCATGCTAACAGCAAAAGATCAAGTGGACGATCGAGTAAAGGGGCTGACTATTGGAGCAGATGATTATATGGTCAAACCCTTCAGTTTTGAAGAACTTCTTGCGCGCATTCAAGCTAGAATCCGCAATCAATTTCCCAACTTATTAGACGAAGTATCCATCGGTCCATTTAAAATTGATGACCGCCGCAAAGAAATTAAATACCTTAATCACATACTTGATTTATCCCCTACTGAATATGCACTCTTAAAATTCTTAGTTATTAATCACGGTCTCGTACTAAGTAAATCCACCATTTTAGATCGAGTGTGGGGATATGATTTTGGAGGAGAAGAAAACATTGTTGAAGTATACATTCGATCACTGAGAGAAAAATTACAGGACCATAGCCGAACCGTTATTCGAACGCTTCGCGGTGTAGGGTACCGGATTGATATTTCATGAAGCACAAACGTTTCTTTCATTTGAACTCTCTTCGCCTTCAGCTTTTATCTAGAAGTTTACTCGTTATTTTGAGTTTACTGATGCTGATAGGCGTTTTTCAATACGTATTTATGAAGCAATTTATTTACACAAATAAAATTAGAAGCATCGAAGACCAAATTCACTTAATTCCCGATGATGTCTGGAAGCACGATATTGAAACAAGCCAGAATGTAAAACAATCATCAAGACCAATGGTTTATTTCCCGGGCGTTAATATTACCTTTATCAATCAAAAAAGCACCTTTTTACGGCTGGCTAAGGATCCACATCATTCTTACTTCCCTAAGCTTTCTGCATCTGCATACAAACAAGTAATGAAAAACAGCAACCAGCCGGACAACACGACGAGCCTCATAAAAAAAATGGATGGTCATCAAGAGCAAGTCATTGTTTTAAAACCCATTATCTTTGATGGAGAAATACAGGGAGTTATTCAAATTAATACTCCCACAGAATCATTAAGAGACCTCTTAATCAGACAAATGCTCATCTTTTTAATGCTTTCACTTACCGCAATGACCATTGCTTTTTTTGTTTTTTCTTCTGTTTTAAAACAGACGTTAGTCCCTTTGTTTACTACTACTAAAAAAGTGGAGCATATTAATGCCGGAAGCTTACATGACCGCTTGCCTGTTAATCAAGGACAAATCGAAATGGATCGCCTTTCTCTTTCTATTAATGAAATGCTTGAACGTCTTGAAAAAGCATTTAAAGCAGAAACAGAAGCCAAAGAACAAATGCGGCGTTTTGTTGCGGATGCTTCGCATGAACTGCGAACGCCGCTTACATCTATTCACGGCTTTTTAGAAGTTTTATTAAGAGGGGCTAGCAGTAATCCAGAACAATTAAACGACGCATTAAAAAGCATGTATGGAGAGTCCAAAAGACTGCACAAACTTATTCAGGATCTTCTGCTTCTTGCTCAGCTTGATCAACTTCCACCGTTTCAAAAAGAATACTGTTTTGTAGATGAGTTGATTTTAGATATGAAACCTCAACTCATACTATTGGCGGGGAACAGAAAGGTTTTATTCGACTTTCCAAGCCGTTTACCATCAGACACTAACAAAGATCAATTTAAACAAGTTGTTTTAAACTTATTTTCCAACGCCGTACAGCATACAAATCCAACTACAGGAGTTATTCAAGTGATAGGAAAAATAAATGAGAAAGAACTTTCGTTAATAATACAAGATAACGGTCATGGTATTCCTCAAGAACACCTTCCTCATTTATTTGAGCGATTTTACAAAGCTGATGCTTCACGCTCTCGGGCATATGGAGGAGCGGGCTTAGGCTTGTCCATTAGCGCATCTATTATAGAGCTGCACGGGGGGAAAATACATGTAGAAAGCAAATTGAATGCAGGAACTGCTTTTGAAATCGTATTGCCCTTGACATAAAAAAGACGATTGCCTTGAAGCAATCGTCTTTTTTATCAAATCAGCATACTTTTCCTGTTTGAGGGCTGATTTTTACAGTATGTTTTATATTGTCTGTTCCTTTGATCACAAACGTGTACGCTTGTTCACTGAATGAAACAGATTGAACCGTTCCTTTGTGCTGTTGAAGAGCAGCTTGTTTAGCTTGTTCTTGCGTAAACTTTACCGCTTCGACTTTGATTACTTTTCCCGTTTCAGCGTTTATTTTCACATGGTGATCTTTGTTATCTTTCCCGTGAATTAAAAATGTGTATACATCATTTGCATATGAACTCGATTGAATCGTTCCACTGCAATTTTTTAATGCAATTGATTGAACCTGTGCTTTTGTAAATGCAGCGCTTTGAATTTGAATCACTTTTCCACTTTGTGCATTGACTTTTACGTGGTGATCACGGCTATCGTTTCCATGAATTAAGAACGTATACACTCCATCGTTGAAGCCTACCGACTTAACCGTTCCTCCACAGTTTTTCACCGCTACTGCTTGTGCCTCACTTTGAGAAAAAGATAGTTTTTCAACCTTTACCACTTTTCCGCTGTGTGCATTTACTTTCACATGATGGTCTTGATTATCTTTTCCGTGAATTAAAAACGTGTAGGCGTTATTTTCAAAAGAAACCGATTGAACCGTTCCTCCGCAGTTCTTTAAGGCAATTGTTTTTGCTTGAGCTTGTGTATATGTGGCCGCTTCAGTATGAGCCGACGCTTTTGTTGAAGTAATGTGCTGACCGTCTGAAGCAAATGCACTTGTCATTGAACCAAGAGCAATAGCTGTTCCAATTGTGGCACCTCCCACGGCTTTTGCTACTACTGCTTTTCCTGCTAATACTTTTCCAATCATGATTATACCTCCGCGTAATTTCCAATGTATTTACAGCACAAGCTAAAGGTTTTAACAGCGGTCATTTATCAAAATAGCGCCATTGGAGTAACGTTTTTTTCTGCTAAAATACCTTTCACTTTTGCTGTACGAGCCAAAGCGCTTCTTGTCCTCTTTAGCTATGTGTTTATTGTAAGAGCGGAACATGAATTCACTATGAAGCCCAGCTGAATGCTATCTGAACAAATTCTGAAAGATAGCTGAATAACTTCTAGTTAAACTTGTCATCTAAATGTTCAACGTTCTTAACAACAGCTCAACAAATCCAATGCTTCTCTTCATATTTCCTCAACAATCAAATGATTTAATAAATGTATGAATACGATTTGGAGGTTATCAACCATGAAAAAACGAGTATCTCTTGGACTATCTCTCACTCTCTTAGCTTCTAGCGCCGCTTCTGCTTTTGCAGCAGAGCATCATCCAGTTCAACATCCAAAACAAATCAAAAGCGTCGAGTTTCAGCCAATGAAAGCACCTACTACGATTGAAAATATGATTAAAACGTATACAGAGGCCTCTGTAAAAGTAACGTATAAAGATGGAAGTGTGGAAGAAACGCCGCTTAACTATAACCAACTCTTTCTTTCAAAAGATAAAATTGTCGATAATAAAGGAGAATTAATCGCCGCAGGTACACCAATCGATGCAAACGGGGATCCAATTATTGACCGAAGCGTTCCTGATCAGCCATCACCGTACGTATCAGACGCGCCGGATTCAAACAGCTTTATTACCATTAACGGTAAGTCTTATATTATTTCACATTATGAATACGAATCTGTTAATAATGCTGGAAAAGAGATTTCCGGTCTTCCTGCTTCCATGACGCTTACACAAGTTGATCGAGATGATAAAACAGGAAAACTAACCGTCAACCATGCCAAAAAAATTGATTTTTCTAATGTAAATGGTTTGTGGACGCCGTGTAATGGCTCTACAACGGATTGGGGTACTCACCTCGGTTCAGAAGAATACGAGCCTGATGCACGCGCTTTTGAAGACCCTGCATCTAGCTCTTATAAAGACGTTACGAACTTCGCTAAGCTTTATTTCGGTGACACGTCAAAAGCAAACCCTTACTACTACGGCTGGATTCCAGAAATTTCAGTGGATGAAAGCGGCGATGCGTCTGTCGTAAAACATTACAGCACAGGCCGTTTTTCACATGAAATGATGCAGGTACTTCCAGATAATAAAACCGCTCTTTTTGGAGACGATGGGTCTAATACCATGATGTTTATGTATGTAGCAGATAAGGAAAAAGACTTCTCAGCAGGAACTCTTTATGCCGCAAAGTTTAAACAAACGAGCACAAAAAATGGAGGGAAAGGCGACCTTCAGTGGATTAAGCTTGGCCATGCAACAGACAATGAAGTGAAAACAATAATCGACAAAGGCACAAAATTTAGTGATATTTTTGAAACAGCCGACCAGCCTACAAAAGGATTTAAAGCAGTCAAAACCGCCGCAAGTAAAAAAGTTGAATATTTAAAAGTAAAGCCTGGCATGGAAAAAGCAGCTGCCTTTTTAGAATCACGCAGATACGGTGCGATTCTAGGTGCCACGTCTGAATTCAACAAGATGGAAGGACTAACGGTTAATAAAAAAGACAAAAAAGCGTATATGGCTATTTCTTACCAAAATAGTGCCATGCTAAAAGAGCCTGGTGCTGTACAAGATGATATTCAGCTTCCAAAATTAGAGTCTGGTGTGACCTACCAGCTGAACTTAGGCTCGCATCAAAAAGACCAAGCAAAAGGCAAGATTAACAGCCGCTACGTTCCTGCAAGTATGGAAGGGCTATTGATTGGACAAGACCTAGAAAAAGCAGATGCATACGGCAATACAGCGGATCCAAATAAAATTGCCAACCCTGATAACCTTACGTATTCAAATGACTTAAATACACTGTTTATCGGAGAAGACAGCTCACTGCACACAAACAACTTTGTATGGGCCTATAATGTAAAAACCAAAAAACTATCACGCATCCTTTCGGTTCCAGTGGGAGCAGAAGCAACAGGACTTCGTGCAGTAGAAAACATTAAAAACTCTCGCTACGTACTAAGCAACTATCAGCACCCGGGCGAGGACATCAGCGACAAAAATATTACCGCTGTTGATAAAGAAGAGTTAGCTAATGCAATGAAAGAAAGCATTGGCATTCAAGAAACTGGTGGTGTCGGATACATTTCTGGACTGCCTTCTAAGGACGGCGCTCCTTACAAAAAGCATTAATACGTAATGAAACCACGTCTGTTGTGAGTGACAGACGTGGTTTTAGTATGTTTATTTTATGTATTATAGAATAACTCCACTATGATCTATGAACAAATCACCTAGGATATAACCCGCTACTCTCCTATGTTATGATAAAGTAAAAAGCTACTTAAGGAGGATGACTAATGAAGAAAAAAGTAAAAGTCGTTGCCGCAGTAATCGAAAATGAAAAAGAAGAAGTACTTTGTGCCTTGCGCTCCAATAATATGTCACTAGCGAACTTATGGGAATTTCCTGGTGGTAAAGTAGAAGAAGGGGAAGATATTTACTCTGCTTTAGTTAGAGAAATTGAAGAAGAGCTACATTGTAAAGTAAAAACGATTGATTTACATAATGAACACGTACACGAATACGAAACATTTATTATTGAACTTATTGCAATTAAAGCAGAAATCATAGAAGGTACCCCTCAACCAACCGAGCATGCAAAGCTACTTTGGCTAAACAAAGAAAATCTCCTTTCACTTGTTTGGGCTCCTGCAGATATTCCGGCAGTTGAATTATTGGTGAAAGAAAAATGAGGATGGGACATAACGAAATGAATTTCATCTAACGACGAACAAATGGGATACACGAGGTGAATCGCTTGTGACACCGCAGTTGATTTCCGTGCAAGGCTTCGCCTTGCACGGAAATCAACTGCTAGAAGGAACGAAACAGATAAGATCTACGTTCACCGTAACAAAAAAACGAACTACTAATCAAACAGTTTGATTAATGGTTCGTTTTTCACTTCAACTACACTACTTTTGTCCCGCCTTCATACTTTTTCAGTAAACTCCGTATACAAAAGCTTTGGCACTTCGTGTTCAAGCTCTAAAATAACTGTGATTGGCTTTTCACCATGATACTCGACCGTGTTTCCTTTTCCAATATAGATGAACGGCTCGGTCTTACCGTCAATTTCACGGTATTTTCGTATAAATAAGTGTAGATGAATGCCTCTGTCTTTATTAAAAATAATATTCTTTCCTCGCTCAGACGTCTGTGCCGTACTGTTTGGTGTTTGCCAGTGGAACGTACGCTTATCAATGAACTTGTCCTGATAGTTAATACTTTCTTTAATATCTTCTTCCTTATGAAGATCAATAAATAAAAAGAACTCTTTTTCATTTACTAACAAGCCAGAACCACGGAATGAGCTATGCGTTTTACGATAGTTTGATAACAATGCGGGGTCCATCATGGTATATTGTTCATACAGTTTTAAATGTGGAATTCCATAATCTTCTTTTCCAAACTCTTTTTCATAGCGGAAAATTCCATAATCAATCGCGTCCTTAATGAACTGCTTAAACTGTGTATTATCCAGCACATTGGTAAAGCGCTCTGTTTTTACCGCTTCTTCTCCAGTAAACTCAATTAGCTTGAGCTTTGAACGAAGTTGACCGCTGTCGTAGTAGTCTTGATTTAACACTTCAAATGCGTGTTGTACTGAATCTTCTTCAACGTTATCTACATATTTTAAAACTTCTTGCTTCGCCTGGGACAATGAAATGTGATTGTGATTTAATAAATATTTTAAAATAACAAACTCGTAAACTCTCTTGATTGGCAGCTTGCTAGATAGCTCTTTTAGTGCACTTTCAAAGTCTTTATGCAATAAAAGTAATCTGAGCTGGTCGTCTTTTTCAGTCTTCGCTACAAACTGAAGATACGACTTTTCTTTATTAATAAACTTGATTGGATCTGGTGCTCCGTCAAATGTTAAATAATCCAACAAATAATAAGGAATTCTTCCTTGGTTTAGCTTTTTAAATTCATTGTATTCTTCTTTCAAATATTTCATGGAATTAAAGTTTTCATGATCAATTTGAGCTAAAATGCGATCGCGAGAAATCTCATCCATTTGAATATGCGTTGCCCCTGGAATACTTGGAAACCCTGTTGCGATGGCAACTTTTAAGCTTTCTTTATCGTAATAGCGGCTGCCGTTTAGCGCGAGCGCAATTAAAAAAACTTTGCTATGGTTTCCTATAAAGTCGAGCACTGTTAGAAATGATTTACTCTCATGCTTACGCAAGCCGCGACCTAACTGCTGTATAAATACAATAGGAGAGTTCGTTGGGCGAAGCATTAACACCGAATTTACTGATGGTATGTCGACACCTTCATTAAAAATATCAACAGAAAAAATAACTTCTAGTTCATCGTCCTCGTTTTCTAAACGCTCTATATATGCTTGACGATAAGGAATCGAGTGACTCCCATGTAAAACCTCACTTTTATAGCCTCGCTTATTGAACTCTTCTGCCATATACTCTGCATGCTCAACGCTTGCGCAGAATCCGAGCGCTTTACGCTTTAGACCATCATGACCATAAAACTCCATTTTTTCAATAATAAAATCAACGCGCTCATTTACTTTTAAACGCTTGGTAACCTCTGTAATATCATCAATATCTATATCGCTTAAATCTACACCTTTAATATCTGTGATACCAAAGTAATGAAACGGCACCACCAATTGATCTTCCAACGCTTCATGAAGTCTCACTTCAATTCCAACATTATTATCAAACAGATCAAATACGTTCATGCTGTCACTTCGCTCCGGTGTAGCTGTCATTCCTAGCATAAAGACTGGGGTGAAATACTCCATTATCCTTTGATAAGATGGGCTCGTTGCGTGATGGGCTTCATCATAAATAATATAATCAAATTGGTCTCGATCGAATTCACTGTAATATTTCGTTAGTGTTTGAATCGTCGCAAATATGTAATCTGCCTCTTTATCCTTTGAATTCCCTGTCAAAAGACCAAAAGTCATCGATTCATTAACAAACAGTATTTCAAATGTTTCTTTTGCTTTTTTTAAAATCTCTTCTCTATGCACAATAAAAAGCAGCCTTTTGGGTTTAACTTTCTGAACGTCAAAAGCTGACATATACGTTTTCCCTGTACCCGTAGCCGCAATTACAAGCGCTTTTGTTTCGCCAAAGCTACGCAA
The DNA here is from genome assembly GCF_047872835.1 of Priestia sp. RMT2NF4. Lineage (NCBI taxonomy): Bacteria > Bacillati > Bacillota > Bacilli > Caryophanales > Bacillaceae > Priestia > Priestia sp. RMT2NF4. Next base: position 41,725 of record NZ_JBLQZO010000005.1, on the reverse strand, counting down.
GCGTCTCAAGTTTTCCATCGCTCGCTGCTGCATTTTATTCGGGACAATATAGTTACTTCGTTCGAATACCTGCTGAGGCTTGTACGATCCTTCTTTTAACGTACCTAAAAATTTCTCGTACTCCGTCAAAAACTCGCTCGTCGCATCATCACTGATCTCCCACAAATACTCATATTCCTTTAGTACATCTTGAACAAAAGGAGACTCACCCTTTGACACAACTTCCACATTCCACTCAATATTGCTTTTTAAAGCGCTTTGCGTTATATTCGCGGAACCTATAATCACTTTATAATCGTTTTCATACTCAAAAATATAAACCTTCGTATGAAACCCCTTCTCTTCGACTTCACTAAACACTTTAAGGTCAATATGATCAAAGTTCTTAATTTTCTCTAATGCCTTCACTTCTGTAAAATTCAGATAAGTTGATGTAATAATACGCCCTTCCACGCCTCGACTAGCCGCTTCCTTCAAAGGATCTAAAAGAAGCTGAAGTCCGCTAAAATTAATAAAAGCCACACTAAAATAAAAGCTTTTACACTGTTTTAAAGACGTTACAAGCTCATGCAAGAGACTGGTGTTTTTTGAATTGACTAGTAACCGATTATTCATTGACTCCACCTTTTTCCATTAAACTGTTAGTTTTAGTTTAGAGGTTCGGAAAGAAGGGATCAATAGGGTTGGTTAATTAAAAAAATGTCAAAGTTAGACTTAGAGATCTTTTTAATACTTTTTATTTATGGTATGGTTTTCCGTCAAAACAAAATGTCTTGTTCCCTTGCACTTTTCGTTCCATACCATTAAAGTATATATTGGTTGAAGTTTATACTAGCATTCAACCCGATAAAAGAAATTACACTTTTTAATTTTGGGAAGATGTTTTCCCTAAAAGAAAGGGTTTAGATATAAGATGAAAGATAATTTTTGGCATGAGTTGCCGCGTCCGTTTTTTATTTTGGCACCGATGGAAGCTGTGACGGATGTCGTTTTTCGCCATGTTGTGACTGAAGCAGCACGACCTGACGTATTTTTTACAGAGTTTACGAATACGGAAAGCTACTGCCATCCGAAAGGAAAAGATAGCGTAAAAGGACGTTTGACGTTTACAGATGATGAACAGCCAATCGTTGCGCACATTTGGGGAGACAAGCCTGAATACTTCCGTCAAATGAGTATCGGTATGGCCGAAATGGGCTTTCGGGGCATTGATATTAATATGGGTTGTCCTGTGCAGAACGTTGCAGGAAACGGAAAAGGTTCTGGTTTGATTCGCCGTCCAGATACTGCGGCTGAGATTATCCAAGCAGCCAAAGCTGGAGGGCTTCCAGTAAGCGTAAAGACTCGTCTTGGCTATACGCAAGTTGATGAGTGGTACGACTGGCTGAAGCACATTTTAGAACAGGATATCGTGAACCTTTCTATTCACCTTCGTACGAAAAAAGAAATGAGCGATGTTGACGCGCACTGGGAGTTAATTCCGGAGATTAAGAAGCTTCGTGACGAAATCGCTCCTCATACGCTACTAACAATTAACGGTGATATTCCTGACCGCCAGAAAGGTCTTGAACTTGCGGAGAAGTACGGCGTTGATGGAATTATGATTGGACGCGGAATTTTCCATAATCCGTTTGCGTTTGAAAAAGAAAAGAAAGAGCACACAAGCGAAGAACTATTAGAACTTCTTCGCCTGCAGCTAGACCTTCATGACAAATATTCTGAAGAACTAGAGCCGCGCCCTTTCAAACCGCTTCGACGCTTTTTCAAAATTTACGTTCGTGGATTCCGCGGTGCAAGTGAATTAAGAAATCTACTCATGAGCACGGAAACGACTGATGAAGTGCGTGCATTGCTTGATGAGTTTAAAGACAGAGCTGGAGTGAAAGAAGACGAAGGTTTTTCTGTTTCTTAAATAAGAGCTCGTTTGCTTAAACTCAATTGTTCTAACATTTTATCGGAGAGAAGAACCTCTTGTTCTTTTTTATAGACGTTTGCTATTTATCCACATATGATAAAAGCTGAGGCAGAAGGTTCTACATTTCCTTCTGCCTCAGCTTTTGATGAAAAAATATCCACACGTTCTATTTATGATAAGGTTCATTTCGAATAATACGAAAAGCTCGGTAAATTTGTTCTACTAATACTAGGCGCATAAGCTGATGAGGAAAGGTCATTTTTGAAAAAGAAAGAGCTGCGTTTGAACGTTTCATTACTTCGCTGCTTAAGCCAAGCGATCCGCCAATGACAAACGCTACTTTACTTTTTCCGTAAGTAGCTAATGAATCGATTTCTTTTGCCAGTTCCTCGGAAGATTTTTGTTTTCCGTTGATAGCTAATGCGATCACGTGAGTATCATCTGAGATTTTCGCTAAGATGCGTTCTCCTTCTTTTTGTTTCACCTGTTCCATTTCAGATTCACTTAAGTTTTCGGGCGCTTTTTCATCTGCAAGCTCAATAATTTCTACTTTTGCATAACTTGATAAACGCTTTAAATATTCTTCAATGCCTTGTTTTAAGTATTTTTCTTTTAACTTCCCAATGGTTATAATAGAGATATTCACAGGCTATTCTCCTCTCCTTTATCCCTTATCCACAGATATTATCCACATATCCACATGTCATATCCACATTTTGTATAAGAATATTAGTTCCCTACTACATATACAGCTTCATTGTCACAATATTCGCAGCTTTTTTTGTCAGTTGAATTTTCTATTTTTTCAAAAACCGGTGCTAGCTCAATCTCATCTACCATTACATCCAGCGCTAGTTCCGTGTGTTCTAAACAGCAATATATCTTCATGTATTTATCTTCCTTTCTCTATTCTTTTCATTAAAAAACCACAGGAGTTTATCCCCTGTGGATAACTTTTCTTTTACTTCATTTGACGAGTTAATTTTACTTCTGTGGATTTCTTTTTGCCATCACGATAGAACGTTACATTCATTTTATCGCCAATTTCTTTTTCAATGTAGAGGTGTTTGCGAAGTGTCGCAATATCCCTTACTTTGCTGTGATCTAGCTCAACAATCACATCATATTCCTTCAACCCAGCTTTAGCGGCTGGCGAACCTGGCTCGACTTTTAGAACAGCGACTCCGTTTACTACATCATGCGGTAACTTAAGGGTTTCTTTTAAATGATACCCTGATACCTCACTTAATGATAGTGTACTAACTCCAAGATACGGACGTCTAACTTCACCATATCGTTCTAAGTCATTAATAATGGGCCTAGCCATGTTAATTGGTATTGCAAGACCAATGCCTTCAACTGCTTCTTGGGCAATTTTCATGGAATTAATGCCTATTAATTCACCATCAATATTAACAAGAGCACCCCCGCTATTGCCAGGGTTAATTGCGGCATCTGTTTGAATGACTTCTGATTGCCAATCAGGATTTCCATCGCCATTCAAATCTTGAGGAATGACACGGTTAACTCCTGAGACAACTCCTTGTGTAACGGATCCAGAAAATTGAAGGCCTAGCGGGTTTCCGATAGCAATCACTGGTTCACCAGCTTTAAGCTTATCAGAATTTCCGAAGGTAGCCACTTTTGTCACGTGACCTGCATCAATTTCAAGAACTGCTAAGTCCATTAAATCATCGCTGCCAAGAATTTTAGCTGATACCCTTGTACCGTTACTGAAGCTCACTTCAATTTCGTTAGCGCCTTTAATGACATGATAGTTTGTCACAATATAAGCTTTATTGCCTTGCTTTTTGTAAATAACACCTGAGCCCGTCCCGGCATCAGTTCGTTCATCATTCCAAAAGCTTTCAGAGTTCTGAATGTTTACAACTCCTACAACTGCTGCATTGGCTTCGGAAACGGCTTTGGTGACGGCCGTAGTAACGTCAAGAGATACTGACTTTTGTATCGTAGACCCTGTTTGTTCATCTCCGTTTTCATCATTCATCCATCCGTATGGCAAAATCCCGTTCCTCACCAAGGCTGGCATAAGAAGCAGTACAATAAGTGCACCTATAATAGCTCCAATCAGAGCAGAAGCGAAATATCCTCTGCGGCGTTTAGGCGGCCGACTATTCGGCTCTTGGCCTTCATCATAATGTTCCACACTATCACCGAACCCTTCATTTATCATCGTGAATGTCTGCATTCACGTACTAAATGAAGTTATTTTTCGCTTCCTTTCTAGAGACTATACATAAACAATATCAGTCGGTCTTTTTGGATCAGTATCACATAGAAGAATATTGTCCTCTACATTGATGTCTTTTTGTTGTAACACTTGCGCAACCGACATGCGGGCAATTTCCTTCATGTTATTGTCTTGACTCAAATGCGCCAAGTAAATGCGTTTGGTTTGATCTCCGATCACATCTGCCATTGCAAGCGCCGCGTCTTCATTTGATACATGTCCCACGTCGCTTAGAATTCGTCTTTTAATGCTCCAAGGGTAGCGCCCCATTCTCAGCATTTCAACATCATGATTGCTTTCAAATACGTACATATCACTATTTTTAATTGTACCTTTCATGCGGTCACTTACATAGCCGGTATCCGTAATAAGGGTCAATTTTTTAGACCCTTGATGAAAGACATAAAACATAGGCTCTGCAGCATCATGCGAAACGCCAAAAGACTCCACTTCCAATTGACCAAACGATTTCGTTTGGCCAATTTCAAAGTGAAACTTCTGTTCCGTATCAATGTTGCCGATCAAGCCGTCCATTGCGTTCCACGTTTTTTCATTTGCGAAAATAGGGAGCTTATATTTACGTGCCAGAACACCTAGTCCTTTAATATGGTCACTATGTTCGTGAGTCACTAAAATTCCTGATAAATCCGGGATATTGCGATTTACTTGTTGAAAGAGAGCTTCCATTTGTTTTCCGCTCAGCCCTGCATCAACTAGTAAGGAATGTTCTCCATCACTTACTAAAATCGCATTTCCTGTGCTCCCACTCGCTAGCACGCTGAAATGCAGGCTCATTTATCTCACTCCAAATACTTATTTATTTCCTTTTTTAATGATCTGTCCTTCAAAGGCATTTACAAAATAACTTGTATCTCCATTTACAACAATGTGCCAAGTTGGTGCTAAAACTTGAGAATTTAATAACGGCAGATCAAACGTATAGTATCCAAACTCTACGTTTGTTACAGAATCTTTCTTTTTCAATTCATCCTTCAAAAACAAATTTTCCAATGCTTTTAAAGGAGACAAAACATCCTGCTCATCATCCAACGTTTTCACGGAACCTAGCATCGTTTGTTCATATGAAACAATTTCACCTTTGTCATTTAAATGAGCAATGATCATGCCATTTTCATTGTCATAGATTTTGTGCTTTTTATATTGTTGAAAGAATGTAACTGTTTTTTTCTCTTTATTAACGTTCCATAGCTCATAATCTTCACCGGAGAGCACATATCGTTTCAAAAATTGACTTAGCTTTGCTTTTGTATTTTTTTCAGGCACTGAAAAAGGTTTGTCCAATACGCTTCGAATTGTTTTTTCCTCAAGCAGCGTTGCTTTTTGCTCTTTCAGCTTTTTTAAGTCTTCTTCTTTAAACAGCTTACTTTTAGCATTTAACGAAGAAGCTTCTTTCACATCTACAGGTAAATGTTTATATTCAATGCCTTCACTCGTTAATTGTTCTTCCACGCTCGACTCCACAAATAGAGAGTACTGATCTTCTTGATGAGTTTTAAAAATCTGATAGCCTAAGTAAATATTAAGAATCAAGAAAGTGAAAATAAAGATGGTTTTTGTTCTATTCCAATCCATCGTTATCGCCTCCTTCGGTCGGCGGTGCAATTCGATACCATTTGCTATTATAATAATAGAACCAAGAAGGAACGAGTTTGACAGAATTAGAATTAAACTCAACCGTCTTTTCGCCGGTTTTCGGCTGCTGTGACACTTCTTCTAGCTGATAGCCTATTGAAATATCTTTTAACAGATTCGGGTCAAAGTTTTGATGTTTTTCAATTAATTGAATCACCTTTTGAGATGACTGCAGCTTTTCTACACTCGAGTCCTGTACTCTTACAAAACGATAAAGAGGACGACGGTAATTTAAAATCTCCGCATTTCCCCATCTTTGATATATTTCAGTCATTCCCTGATTGCTGTACACTGGATAGTTATCTTTATAATAACGATAGCTAATTTCTTTTGTAATGCGATTCCAGCTGTTGAACCTGTAATTAGATTCTGTCCAGCCGCCGTGGTCATTAACGAAGCTAAAGCTGCGATTTATTAAATTATAATCTTCCATTACCTCGGTCGTGGAATTTACAAGATTCACATATTCCATCACATCTGTCTTCGTATTGACATTGATCACTTTTGTACCTTCAGTGTAGACATCTCGGTTTGTAGACGTTTCTTTCCGTGCATAGTCTGGGTTGTTAAAAAGCGCTTCTTTATATTTTTCAATATCTAAATGCCTCATGCTCGTATAGTAGACTTCACTATTCATCGTAATATTATTTTCCGGAAGGAAGATATACCGATTTTTGTTTTCTTTATATACAAGGCTCGGGGCATACGTACGCTTCATTTTATCTTCTAATTCTTTGATATCATCTTTGGCCAAATTCTTGACTGTAACCGAATAAATCTTTTTTTGCTCATAATTCACAAGATACACGCTCACGAAAAAGGAAGGTGTACGCTTAATTTTAATGAGTACACGGTCAAATGTTTGATTAGGCAAAGACGTTTGAGAAAATGAAAAAAGCTGTTGAAATGTTTTCAAAGGTAGTGCGTCTGGATACAGCACTTCAATAGAATTACTTCCATGGACATAATTTAAAAATCCATCAGGAGAAATAGCATCCGAAACGTCCGTCACATTCGAAAATTTCCACTTTTTCATTTCATTTACCCATTTGTTTACATCATCTTCATCGTGAGACATGTAGTGATTATCGTTTCGATGATAGAGAACTTCTGTTGGAAGAATATGATCTTCTATTTTACTTTTTGAACTAACTTCAACTTCTTGCAAATGTTGATTTTTTGAAATGACCTTATAAGAAGGCTGATACGTCCATATATGATACGTCATAATTAAACTGGAAGCGACGAGAACAACTAAGATGGCCGTTTTGATATGTTCATATCTCATTCCCATTCGTCATCATTCTCACTTTCAATCGGAAGAGTAAAGTAAATCGTTGTTCCTTTTCCTTCCTGACTATCTGCCCAAATGCGTCCATCATGTGCTTCAATAATTTCCTTGGCAATAGCAAGCCCTAATCCTGTTCCGCCTAATTTACGCGTTCGTGCTTTATCTACACGATAGAAGCGTTCGAAAATTTTAGCTAAATTTGATTTTGGAATTCCCATACCTTGGTCTTTAATGCTCACAACAATTTCATGCGTATGCTGAGCAATTGAAAATGTAATGGTTCCGCCTTCAGGTGAATATTTTATTGCATTGGAAATAATGTTATCTAATACTTGTGTAATTTTATCTTGATCAATAGCGACATAGATTGCTTCATTTGGCAAGTCGCGCACGAACGAAATACCTTGTTCAATTGTCATTTCAAAGCGATCAATGATGTAATGATAAAACTTCACAAAATTGATTGGGTCACGACTAAATCGGTAGTCTTGGCTATCTAGCTTAGATAATTGAAGCAAGTCGTTAACGAGACGAATCATTCGCTCTGTCTCCGTTTGCGTTACATTTAAAAATGTTGGAGCTAAGTCCTTATCTTGCCAAGCACCGTCTGCAAGCGCATCTAAATAACTGCGCATCGTTGTTAACGGCGTACGCAATTCATGTGAAACATTCGCTACAAATTCTCGGCGATCTTGATCAATTTTCTCCTGCTCTGTAATGTCATGCAAGACAATGATAATCCCGTTGATAAAACCGGTCTCTTTTTGAATAGCGGAAATGGTAGCTCGTAAAATAAAGGGATCCGATTTTGTACTAAAGTCCAAAATTAATGACTCTTGATTGGCAAGCAAGCTTTCAAACGTATGCGTTTCTTCAAGATCTAATAGGGAAACAACTGGATCAGACAAAACCGTTTCACGTGAAACATTTAGCATAGCTGCGGCTGGATCATTAATTAAAATTACTCTTCCCTTTCGATCCGTCGCAATAACGCCGTCCGTCATATGAGCTAATACCGAACTAAGCTTACGGCGCTCCCCTTCTGTCGTTGCCTGTGCTTCTTGAAGCTTTCTTGTTAAGTTGTTGAATGTGAGAGCTAGCTGACCAATTTCATCATACCCGTACACCTTAGCTTTTCTCGTAAAATTCCCTTTGGCCATCTCAAGTGCTTGTTTTCTCATTTCAGACATTGGACGAGTAATGGTCTGAGCTAAAAACACGCCTAAAATAGCTGTGATAAAAAGAGCAATCACCGTACCTGCCTTAAAGATCTGATTGATATTACTCATTTGATCGTAAACAGGCTCCATGGAAGCTGTTAAGTAAATAGCGCCTAAGATTTCTTCGCTAGACTGAACTTTTCCATTTTTATTAGTTGAACTTGATTGACTGGCACCTACTTTATCCTGTAAACGGATAGGCTGTATCATAACTCTGATTCGCTGCCCGCTTTGATCAACAAATACATTATCAGAGTTCGTTCCTGCTAACAACGCATTTGTAATCGCTAAATCATTAGTCTTTTTACCTATGATCTGTTGAGGATTTGAGTTCGATGTAGCAATGATTCTTCTATTTTGGTCAATGACTCTTACTTCAGAAATGTCATTCATATCATTTGAAGCTAAATTGGGTCTTGAAGCAAAATCTCTTAAAATAGTCTTTAAGTCTTCCTCAAGAGTCGGTGAATCATCATCACGATTTTTCACCATTTCTTGTCCAATGTTATACGTCAGCAAGTCTGTCCGCTCTTGAAGAGACGTTCGAAAGTTGTTAACTAATTCTTTTTCTAATTGTCGTGCAAAATAGACCCCAATAATTTGCATCGCAATTAAAATGAGCAGCACATAAATCAATACAAACTTTAAATGAATAGATTGCAGGAGCCTTACTTTCTTCATCTAAAATTACTCCTGCTCTGGGCTGCGTAAATAATAGCCTACTCCACGTCTTGTTACAATCCACATTGGATGGCTTGGATTATCTTCAATTTTTTCACGTAATCTTCGAACTGTTACATCTACCGTACGCACATCACCAAAATAGTCATAACCCCATACAGTTTGAAGCAAGTGTTCACGCGTCATGACTTGTCCAATGTGCTTCGCTAAATAATGCAGCAGCTCAAATTCACGATGAGTCAGTTCAATCGTTTCTCCGCGCTTAGACACAATATAAGCATCTGGATGAATAACAAGTGCTCCAATCGTAATTTCATTCGTTTCACTTTCTTCTGTTGGAACAGCTACCTGCTGATGTCTACGTAAATTAGCTTTTACACGTGCTAATAATTCACGCGTACTGAACGGCTTAGTTACATAATCATCTGCACCTAATTCTAGACCTAAAACCTTGTCAATTTCAGAGTCTTTTGCTGTTAACATGATAATGGGCATATCATATTTTTTGCGCACTTCTCGGCAAACTTCCATTCCATCTTTCTGAGGAAGCATAATATCTAATAAAATCATTTCAGGCTGTACTTCTTCCACTTTTTCAAGTGCTTCTACGCCATCATAAGCACAAAATACTTCGTAACCTTCTTTTTGCAAATTAAACTTTAAAATATCTGCAATCGGCTTTTCGTCATCTACGACTAAAATACGTTTATCCATGATCATCGTTCTCCTTTATTAGTTGAAGCAAAATATAAAAGATAGTATTCATACTGTTTGAATACCGTAGTTTTATTATACTTGATAACCCTTGAAACGTCACAAGTTCATCCTCTACTATACATGAAGATATATGATTTTCAACCATCTCCAAATACAAAAGTAATATATTACCATAAAAGAGATGCAAAGCAAATAACGTTTTCTTTTAAATGTAAATAAAAGAAAAAAGCATGACTTTAAATAAAGTCATGCTTTTTGATGGCTCGGGACGGAATCGAACCGCCGACACAAGGATTTTCAGTCCTTTGCTCTACCAACTGAGCTACCGAGCCAAAATGGCGGTCCCGACGGGAATCGAACCCGCGATCTCCTGCGTGACAGGCAGGCATGTTAACCGCTACACCACGGGACCTCAGTCTATATGCTATGTATTAAAAATATTAAAAATGACCCGTACGGGATTCGAACCCGTGTTACCGCCGTGAAAGGGCGGTGTCTTAACCGCTTGACCAACGGGCCACGTTGTAACAAAAGTGAGCCATGAAGGACTCGAACCTTCGACCCTCTGATTAAAAGTCAGATGCTCTACCAACTGAGCTAATGGCTCATGTTATATCTCTTAGCGACGCTTATTATAATAACATGATATTTCATATAAATGCAATAGTTTTTTTAAAACTTTCTTTTTATTATTGAGCTTTTTTTAAAAGTCTTGTTAAAAAAGCACCAATTATAAATAAAAAAGGTTAGCTCACGAAGAGCTAACTCTTTTTATTTAGCTATATACACCACGTAATACATTTGTTTGTGTACGATCTGGACCTACAGAGAAAATAGATAAAGGAATACCTGTTAATTGAGACACGCGCTCTAAGTAGTGGCGAGCGTTATCAGGTAACTCATCTAATGTTTTCACACCCGTGATATCTTCTGTCCAACCTGGAAGCTCTTCATATACAGGTTCGCATTCTGCAAGTGTTTTTAAGCTAGCAGGGAATTCTTCCATAACTTCCCCTTTATAACGGTAAGCTACACAAATCTTTAATGTCTCAATTCCCGTTAATACATCAATTGAGTTTAAAGATAAGTCTGTGATTCCGCTAACGCGGCGAGCATGACGTACAACTACACTGTCAAACCAACCTACACGGCGAGGACGACCAGTTGTTGTACCATATTCACGTCCTACTTCACGGATTTGATCACCGATTTCGTTTGTTAATTCAGTTGGGAAAGGACCGTCACCAACACGAGTTGTATAGGCTTTTGATACACCTACAACGTGTTTGATTTTAGATGGACCTACACCAGAACCAATTGTTACTCCACCCGCTACTGGGTTTGAAGATGTAACAAATGGATATGTTCCTTGGTCGATATCTAACATAACACCTTGTGCGCCTTCAAATAGTACACGACGTCCTTCGTCTAACGCATCATTTAATACTACTGATGTATCAACAACATATTTTGCAACTTGTTGACCATACTCATAGTACTCATCTAAAATTTCTTCTAATGTAAAGCCTTCTACTTCATACATTTTTTCAAGAAGGCGATTCTTTTCAGCTAAGTTTTGTGTTAATTTTGCTTCAAATACTTCACGGTCTAGTAAATCGGCAATTCGAATACCAACACGTGCTGCTTTATCCATATAAGCTGGTCCAATACCTTTTTTCGTTGTACCAATCTTATTTTCACCTTTACGTTCTTCTTCAACTTCATCTAATTTTAAATGATATGGAAGAATCACATGAGCTCGGTTACTAATACGTAAGTTTTCTGTTGTTACACCGCGATCATGTAAGTATTTTAATTCTTGAACAAGTGCTTTTGGATCAACAACCATACCGTTTCCAATTACACACGTTTTGTCATTATAAAAAATACCTGAAGGAATTAAATGTAACTTATAAGTTTCACCATTAAACTTAATTGTGTGACCTGCATTGTTCCCACCTTGGTAACGTGCAATCACTTCTGCATTTTCTGATAGGAAGTCTGTAATCTTCCCTTTTCCTTCATCTCCCCATTGTGTTCCTACTACAACGACTGAAGACATATCTTAAGCACCTCCGCTTAGTAAGCAACAGCTCACTACGACATAATTTAACCATGGATAAGTGTATCAATTTATCACACTAAAGTCAATTAAATCCGAACGATTTAACAAAAGTTATTACAAATATATCGTATTTTGCGGAACGAATGCGATAACAATAAAATAAAACCTCTCATATTGAGAGGTTTTATGCACCAGGCGGCACTCCTGCGTCATCAAAGCGCCGCTCGAGATTAACGAATTTATTGTATTCTTTTACAAAGGCAAGCTGTACGGTTCCAACTGGACCGTTACGCTGCTTGGCTATAATAATCTCGATAATATTTTGATTTTCTGTGTCTTTTTCATAATAGTCTTCACGATATAAGAAAGCTACGATATCGGCATCCTGCTCAATACTTCCGGATTCACGAATATCAGACATCATCGGTCGCTTATCTTGTCTCTGCTCTACGCCACGGGAAAGCTGTGATAAGGCGATAACAGGAACTTCTAATTCACGGGCTAAAGCTTTTAACGCACGCGAAATTTCAGATACTTCCTGCTGTCGGTTTTCTCCGCTTCGTCCATTACCTTGAATAAGCTGTAAGTAGTCAATTAAAATCATCCCAAGTCCGCCTTCTTGTTTCAAGCGACGACACTTAGAACGAATTTCACCTACTCGAATACCCGGTGTATCATCAATATAAATCCCTGCATTGGACAAAGATCCCATTGCCATCGTGAGCTTTCCCCAGTCATCGGCTGTAAGCGAGCCTGTACGCAGCCTTTGTGCATCAATATTTCCTTCGGCACACAGCATCCTCATAACAAGCTGCTGAGCACCCATCTCTAAACTGAATATTGCTACGTTCTCATCCGTTTTCGTTGCAACGTTTTGCGCAATATTTAAGGCAAAAGCCGTTTTACCTACCGATGGACGGGCCGCTACAATGATTAAATCATTTCGTTGGAACCCTGCTGTCATTCTATCTAAATCACTAAACCCAGTTGGGATACCTGTAATGTCACCTTTTCGATTGTGAAGAACTTCGATATCATCGTACGTTTGTACAAGTACATCTTTGATATTTTGAAACACACCGCTGTTTTTACGCTGTGCTACTTCTAAAATGTTTTTTTCCGCTTCATTTAATAAAACTTCCACTTCGTCTTCCCTTGCATATCCTTCTGAAGCAATATGCGTTGCAGTACGAATTAGACGGCGTAAAATCGACTTTTCTTCTACGATTTTACCGTAATACTCTACGTTTGCAGCCGTTGGAACAGAGTTAGCTAAATCACTTAAATACGATACGCCGCCAACTTCTTCTAAGATTTTTTGATCAGCTAATTCAGACGTTACCGTTACCAAATCAACCGGTTCACCTTGGTCAGAAAGTTTCAGCATACATGTAAAGATTTTCTGGTGCGATGCCCGGTAAAAATCTTCAGGTATCAGCAGTTCAGATGCTAAGGTTAAAGAAGAAGGCTCTAAGAAAATGGCCCCTAATAGCGCTTGCTCTGCTTCAATATTCTGAGGCGGAAGACGATCAGCAAAAAGATCACTCATATTTCTATGCCCCTCTTATATTCTTTCAGTATTTTCTTTCATCATAAATGTTGGCGCGAACAAATACAAGTCCGCGCCAACCCTTTATATTATTTACTTATTTCTCAATCGTACGTTTATTTTTGTTCAGTCACGTGTACCTTTACAGTAGCCGTTACTTCCGGATGTAATTTAACCGGTACATTTGTGTAGCCTAATGCGCGAATGGCATCATTTAATTCAATTTTACGCTTATCTACTTTAATTTTGTGTTTTTTCTTTAATTCTTCAGCAATTTGTTTGCTTGTGATAGAACCGAATAAACGGCCACCTTCACCAGATTTTGCTGTTAATTCAACTGTCAGTTCTTCAAGAGTTGCTTTTAACTCTTTGTTTGCTTGAAGTTCTGCAGCTGCATCTTTTTGCTCTCTATTTTTTTGTGCTTCTAATACTTTCACATTACCGCCCGTAGCTTCAACAGCATAACCATTTTTTAATAAGAAGTTATGTGCATAACCATCTGAAACATTTTTCACTTCACCTTTTTTGCCTTTTCCTTTTACATCTTTTAAGAAAATTACTTTCATGATTTTTTACCTCCATCTAAGTACTCATCAATTGCTTGTTTAAGCCTTTCTTCAGCTTCATCCAAACTAATGTCTTGAAGCTGAGTAGCAGCATTCGTTAAGTGGCCTCCGCCTTGGAGACTTTCCATAATAACTTGTACATTGATATCTCCAAGCGATCTAGCACTAATGCCAATTAGATTATCCCGTCGCTTAGAAATAACAAACGAAGCAACCACTCCGCTGATTGAAAGCAGCGTATCTGCAGCTTGCGCGATTAACACTTGATCATACATTTTGTTCGGTTCAGCGCGTGAAATGGCAATACCTGCTGTATAAATCTCTGCATGTTCAATAAAGCGTGCTCGCTGTACATATTGCGTAATATCTTCTTTTAAAAACTTTTGAACAAGAACCGTATCTGCGCCTTGAGAACGTAAAAAGGACGCTGCATCAAACGTACGAGATCCCGTGCGTAATGTAAAGCTTTTTGTATCGACAATAATACCGGCTAAAAGTGCTGTTGCTTCTAGCATATCAATTTTAAATCGTTTTGGCTGGTATTCAAGAAGCTCAGTAACGAGTTCTGCTGTCGAGGAAGCATATGGCTCCATATAGACAAGAAGAGGGTCTTCGATAAAGTCTTCTCCTCGTCTATGATGATCAATGACCACGACATTTTCAATACGATTTAATAACCTTTCTTCAATAACGAGCGACGGCTTATGCGTATCTACTACTACTAAAAGAGTATCATCACTCACAAGATTTAAGGCTTCTTCAGGCGTAATAAATCGTTCCCACAGGCCTTCTTTCTTTTTAATCTCTTCTAGCATTCGCTGAACACCTGTATCAATATGATCAGGATCTAATACGATAAAACCGTCTTTCTGATTTACTTGCGCTACTTTTAATATCCCAATAGCAGCTCCTACAGCATCCATATCCGGATACTTATGACCCATGATAATCACTTTTCCACTCTCTGTAATGAGCTCTTTTAACGCGTGAGAAATAACTCTGGCACGCACGCGCGTCCGTTTTTCCATTGGATTAGTCTTGCCGCCAAAGAATTTCACTTTTCCATTCGGCTGTTTAATCGCTACTTGATCTCCACCTCGGCCTAAGGCCAAATCCAAGCTAGATTGAGCTAAAGCACCCAGCTCAGGTAAATCAGCAGCACCAGCTCCGATACCAATGCTCAATGTAAGCGGTATATTTTGTTTAGACGTCTCTTCTCGAACTTGGTCTAAGATAGAAAATTTGCTTCGCTCTAAATGAATTAAGATTTGTTCATTCATAATCGCAATAAATTTCTCAGAAGACGTACGTTTAATAAAAATACCGTATTCTTGAGCCCAACTATTTAACATAGAAGTTACTTGGCTATTCAAGTTACTTTTAACTTGATCATCCATTCCTTGCGTTAGTTCATCATAATTATCTAAAAAGATAATGCCTAAACTTGTTCGTTCTTCCTCATACAATTTTTCGATTTCTATTTGCTCTGTAATATCAAAGAAGTACAGTAAGCGCTCGTCTCGTTTAATCACCACTTTGAATTTCCGATCATGCAACGTGACAACTTCTGTTTCCACTTCTTGTTTGATCAGTGGAATAATACTCTCTGCCACATCGTATAATGATCTTCCCACCAGTGTGTCTTCACCCAGACAAGATGCTAGAAAAGGATTGGTCCATTCAATTTGATATTCATCATTAAATAGCATAATCCCAATCGGCATTTCCATTAATGCCTCTTCGCCTACTTTTTTCAACCGATGAGACAGCATTGAAATATAGGTTTCAAACTCATCGGACAGCATTCGCTCCATTCTCATGTATAGAAAAAGACAGGCTAATAGTAATATAAAGCCTATCATTCCTATGATCCAATTATGATAGGTCACGATACCTACTAAAATCAGGGCTATACTATACAATGAGTAAAATGGATAGCGAATGACGTTCTTTTTTGTAAAGACAGGCATCCATTTCAGCTCCTACTTTTTTAAGTTCCACAATATCTACTTTTTTGTGTCTAATTGTTTTCTTAAATTAAATCCTAAATCAATTATACCTAAGATGCGCACAATTTGAAGGATAATTGGAATAATTAATGCTAAAATTGTTACAACAATTGGAATTGCTTTGGCATACCCTTTTTGATGTGAGAAATAGAAAATAAAAGAGATCCCTTGTAACACGACTAGCATTTGCAGTCCCATCACGATGTTGATAATAGCTACGTACATAAATGTACCTTGTTCAATATTAAAAGATGGGAAGGATAAGATTAATGCAATCAAATAATACCATAGAATACTTTTAGGAAGTTTAAATTCACGAAAAGGCGGGAATGCTTGCACCTCATAACCTGTTCTTTTAAGAATAGGCGTAGCAATAAGCTGAGAGAAAAAGGCTAGAATAACTCCACCCATAACAATTAATAGAGGCAGCAGATTTTTAAACATATCAAATGCATCTCTCATTTGGTCAATTTGAGATTCCTTAACGTCTTGTCCTAAACTTTTCATCATTTCAATACTTTGATTAATCGATTGATCTAAAGCATTATTTATTTGCTCCATTAAATTAACATTAAAAATGACATTTGCTCCTACGAACAATAAAAGTAAACCTAAACTAAATGCAACCGTGCCGCCTAGTAAAATGGTATACCTTTTTTGTTTTTGTCGGTAAAGCATTCCTATTGCTAATCCACCAATACCAAATACAAGTGTAAAAGGAAGAGTCAATACATTTCCAAATAACAAAGTCAATAACAACCCTACTACTAAAAATAATATTGCCTTTTTCCACCCATGACGAACGGTATACACAATAAATGGAACAGCTAGCGCTAGTTGAAAAATGGTTCCCACAACAGGTATGTATAGTGAAAAAAGCAACAGCGCTACAAACAGCGCTAAAAGAGCTGCTCCTTCTGTAATATATCGAATTCCTTTCACAACTTCACCTCGTTGATATAGACTATTATTTATTTTATCGATTCAGTTCATAAGAAGCAACTATTTGACAAAAGAGCACCTATGTAATGTAAAAAGAGGCAGTAAGGGAATCCTTACTGCCTCTTTTTATACCGTTCATTATTCACCAGAAACATATGGTAATAATGCCATTTGACGAGCGCGTTTGATAGCGATCGTTAATTTACGTTGGTATTTAGCGCTTGTTCCAGTTACACGACGAGGTAAAATTTTACCACGCTCTGAAACGAATTTTTTAAGCATATCTACATCTTTGTAATCGATGTGAGTGATGCCGTTTGCTGTGAAGAAACAAACTTTACGACGTCTGTTGCGTCCACCTTTACGTCCACCTGCCATTTTGATACGCCTCCTTCCGCTTAAAAGTTTCTATAAAATTTTATACTCCGGATAATCTACTGCGAATTAAAACGGTAAATCGTCATCAGAAATGTCAATTGTCTCGCCATTATTTGCAAATGGATCATCATCAACGCGAGTATAACCTTGATTACCTGAGTTACGGTTCTGATTATCTCCAAATGGAGAGCCTTGTCCAGATCCTCCAGTGTTAGCAAAGTTACTGCGTTGCGTATCCCCACCGCCACTTTTCGGCTCTAAAAATTGCACACTTTCCGCTACAACTTCCGTTACGTATACACGACGACCGTCTTGTCCTTCGTAACTGCGAGATTGTAGTCGACCATCAACACCAGCTAAACTTCCTTTTTTAAGGAAATTGGCTGCATTTTCAGCCTGACGACGCCATACAACACAGTTGATGAAGTCAGCTTCACGTTCACCTTGCTGATTTGTAAATGTGCGGTTTACCGCTAAAGTGAATGTTGCAACCGCTGCTCCACTCGGGGTATAACGTAATTCAGGATCTTTGGTTAAGCGTCCTACGAGAATTACGCGATTCATCATCAGAACCACTCCTTAAGGAAATAAAACCCATTTATTTAAACGTTTAATTATGCTTCTTGTTTAACAACGATATGACGGATAATGTCTTCGTTGATTTTCGCAAGACGATCAAATTCAGAAACTGCTTCTGAAGTAGCCGCCACGTCAAGAATCATGTAGTAACCGTCACGGAAATCATTGATTTCGTATGCTAAACGACGTTTACCCCATTCTTTAACATTTGCGATTTCAGCACCATTATCAGTTAATACGCCGTTGAAGCGCTCAACTAATGCTTTCTTTGCTTCGTCATCAATGCTTGGACGGATGATGTACATTACTTCATACTTTCTCATCACTGTCACCTCCTTTTGGTCTAACGGCCCGAAACGGGCAAGGAGCAATAAAATATTACTCACGAATTAAAATTATAGCACACTACCCTAGGCAAAGCAATATGCATTGCGGGCTGTTTCGTAAATATACGCTAATATTTTCGCCAACGATAAAAGCCGAAAGAAGATATCTTCTTTCGGCTTTTAATCTTATACGTTAAAGCGGAAATGCATAACGTCTCCGTCTTTTACGATGTATTCTTTTCCTTCTAAACGTACTTTTCCAGCTTCACGAGCTGCTCCCATTGTTTTGGCAGCTAATAAATCCTCGTATGACACCGTTTCTGCACGAATAAATCCACGTTCAAAATCTGTATGAATAATACCTGCACACTCAGGAGCTTTCATACCTTGTGTAAACGTCCACGCGCGTACTTCTTGCTCACCAGCTGTAAAGTACGTAGCTAATCCAAGTAAATCGTACGCTGCACGTACAAGCTGATCTAGACCTGACTGTTCAATGCCTAGTTCTTCAAGGAACATTGCTTTTTCTTCTCCTTCAAGTTCAGCAATTTCAGATTCAATGCGTGCGCAAACAACAATTACTTCTGCACCTTCGCTTGCCGCATACTCACGCACTTTTGCTACATATTCGTTAGCAGATGCATCGGCTACTTCATCTTCAGCAACGTTTGCTACATAAAGAATAGGCTTAATCGTTAGCAAGTGAAATTGTTTTACTAATTTCATTTGTTCTTCTGTAAATGATACAGCACGAGCTGGCTGATCACTTTCAAATGCATTCTTTAGTTTCTCTAGAATTTCGTATTCATACATTGCTTCTTTGTCTTTTTGTTTAGCCATTTTTTGAACACGGCCAATACGTTTCTCTACCGTTTCTAAATCTGCTAAAATCAACTCTAAATTAATTGTTTCAATATCTGAGATAGGATCTACTTTTCCTGAAACGTGCGTGATGTTTTCATCTTCAAAACAACGCACAACGTGACAAATCGCATCTACTTCTCGAATATGAGATAAGAATTTATTTCCCAATCCTTCACCTTTACTAGCACCTTTTACGATTCCAGCGATATCTGTGAATTCAAATGCTGTTGGGATTGTTTTTTTAGGTTTTACAAGCTCTGTAAGTTTTTGAAGACGATGATCAGGTACTTCTACGATACCTACGTTAGGATCAATCGTACAGAAAGGGTAGTTCGCAGATTCTGCGCCCGCTTGTGTAATTGCATTAAATAATGTTGATTTTCCAACGTTAGGAAGACCAACAATTCCAGCTGTTAAAGCCATATATTTATTCACTCCTCTTTATATATCCGAAACAAGTTAACCTGTCACAATTATAGTGAGTCAACTTTTGAAATACAAGTTTGATAAAGAACCTTTAACCGCATGGGGTTAAGGTGCCTCATTTTGTCCCACCTTACAGTATAAGGCATAAACATAGAAAATGCATGAGGTTATTCCTCATGCTTTACAAGAATTTTTTTCATTTTACGTGCAAAATCACGTCTTGGAATCATTACGCTATGGCCGCAGCCTTCACATTTAATACGGATATCCATTCCCATTCGAATGATTTTCCATTCATTTGTACCGCAAGGATGAGGTTTTTTCATTTCCACAACGTCATTTAAACCAAATTCTTTTTCCGTCATCAGCTCTCTCCTCCTTATGTCCCTTTCAACGTCGACGAATGCCGTGCTTCTTCTGTACGATTATACATAACCATACGTGGAAATGGAACTTCAATTCCATGTTCATTTAGCCTTGTACGCACTTCTTTACGAATCATACGAGAAATATGGAAATGTCTCATTGGTTTTACTTCGCTTGTAATCCTCATTGTGACTTCAGTTGCATGGATATTTTGAACCCCCAGCAGTTCAGGCGTTTTCACCATATCTTCATAGCGACTTGGCAATTCTTCTAACAGGTCTAAAATCACTTGTTCTGCTTTTTGTATGTTTTCTTCATAAGAAATGCTTACATCAACGAAAGCTACGCTGTTATGTAACGAAAAATTAGTGACCTCTACAATACTGCCATTGGGTAAAATATTAATTTCGCCTGTCCAACTCTTAATCTTCGTTGTGCGCAACCCAATTTCTTCCACAGTCCCCTCAAATGTTCCTACTCGAACATAATCGCCAACGGAGAACTGATCTTCAAAGATAATAAAAAACCCCGTGATGATGTCTTTCACTAAGTTTTGAGCACCAAACCCTACCGCGAGCCCTACGATTCCAGCCCCCGCTAGCAATCCACGGACATCTACCGATAACGTTTCTAAAATCATAACTCCCGCAACGAAATAAATGGCATAAGAAAAAATATTTTGAAGCAAACGGACCATCGTAGCTTCTCGTCGCTCAGAAATACGCAGAGGGCTATTTGTGCGAACCTCTACGAATTTATTTAACGCTTTCTTTCCAATTCGAATTAAAAACATGGAAATAAGTAGAATCAACAGAATTTTTATAAATCCCTCTCCAATATGTGCCCACGTTTCTTCTTGAAAAAATGGCTCAAACACGTTCTTAAAAACCGACTTCAACGAATTCATACTACATGTAGCTCCTAACGTAACATAATCTGCATATGAGAAAGTTTTAACCTATTGTAGCAAGTTTCTACGAACTTTTGTAGCGATTTCGAAATGGATACAACAGAACGGCTGTTACTAGAAATAAATTGACGATTCCATACATTGGATACAAAACGGCAATCAAAGTAGAAAACCCTACCTTTGTAAAGGGAATCATTAAAAGTAGCCAGCAGGCTGCCAGTTTCCAAAGAGATTGCACCTTTTCAGTATGAAAACGAGCGGTCAATCCTAAAATTCCCGAAACGGCTGTCGTATAAATTGCGATAAGCAAAACAATGCTCATTAAAAACGTCATCATATAAGGAAACTCTTTAAGAATAGCGAATAATGGAATTTCATAAGAGGAAAGAAGCCCTGAAACTTGAATAAGTGATTCATTATAAATAAAGGAGAGACCTCCTAATAAAAAACCACTGCCAACACTTGCAATATAAATCTCTTTTTTGCTTTTAATTTCCTTTCCAATTGTAGATAATACCGCGACGAGAGGAAGAATATTCAAAGCCGTAAAGGTAAAAGCAGCAGGCCAATTATGCTGAAGATGCCAATTAGTTACTCCAGGATGACGTAAAACAAATGTAAGAAGTACGCCAGCTAGTCCAATCATTAAGATTGGCATAACGAAAGAATTGATAGAAAGCAGTCCACTTAATCCTCTTGAAAAAACAAAGACAATCAACGCACTAAGAGCACCAATTCCCCACCAGTAAGGAACATGCCACATTTCCAATGTCGCCCCGCCTCCTGCAATCATAATCACCGTCGTCGTAAACAAATAAAAAACGATTAAAACGTCGTAGGCTGCAGCCCATTTCTTTCCTATTAATTCAATTAGTACTGGGTAAAATTGATTGGTTCGATAGCGATAGCTGATTTGCATAATCACATTGCAAGAAATCGCAAAAATAATAGAAAATAGAAAAATAGCAAGTCCGCTTTCTTCACCAAAAAACTGCCATAGTTCTCTTCCAGAAGCATATCCAGCGCCTATCATGGTTCCCATAATTAAGAATATCCATTTACATCCTGCTCTCCACATCGATTTTCCCCCAATCTATGAAATATATGTATAGAATCTTCAAAATCTTCGTATACTGTTACTATTATGTATAAGGAGTGGACCCTATGAATTTAAAATCTCCCTTCTTTGAGAAGACACAACATTCAACCCGCGTATTTCATGATGAAGAATCTGCTATAAAGAAGCTGAGTACACAGTTACTATCTTTACTTCCAGCACAGAAAGACAGACCAATTGTTTTTGTATGTATTGGAACGGACCGTTCAACTGGGGACTCATTGGGTCCATTAGTCGGAACGAAACTGAATGAAAAAAAGGTTTCATCTTTTCATATTTTTGGAACGTTAGAAGAGCCTGTTCATGCTGTTAATTTGAAAGAAACGTTAAAACATATTCAAAAGCTTTTCCCGAATCCTTTTATTATTGGAATTGATGCTTGTTTAGGTCGTATGAAAAGCGTAGGCTCTGCATCACTTGGAATAGGACCCGTTAAACCAGGAGCAGGGGTTAATAAAGAATTGCCGCCAGTCGGGGATATTCATATAACAGGGGTTGTCAACGTGAGCGGATTTATGGAGTTTTTCGTCTTGCAAAATACGAGGCTTCATCTTGTTATGTGCATTGCCGATTTAATTGCGAAAAGCATTGAGACTGTACACAACGAACGAGAGAAAGAGTTTAATGCTTCTCCGGTTTACCAAACTGTAAGACACTATAAACAATAAAAAGGTTGTCCTAAAACTAGGACAACCTTTTTTATACAGAAGATTTATTGGTCTGAGAAAGATCATTAAATAATTCAAGAAGACGGTTTAAATCTTCTTTAGAGAAAAATTCGATTTCAATTTTTCCTTTTTTCTTGCTTTGTGTAATATGAACAGAGGTACCAAAGCGCTCACGGAGCTGTGTTTCACTTTGTTTTATGAATAAATCTTTATCTTTTTTGGTTTTTGATGTTTCACGTGGAACGGCTTTATTTAAGTGAGCAATATAAGCCTCTAGCTGTCTGACATTTAATTGTTCCTTGCGTATTTTTTCAACTACTTTAGGTAGAAGAGCTTTATTTTTTAAACCGACTAGCGTACGCCCGTGTCCCATAGACAATTCATTAGTAGAAATGAGGGTTTGAATTTCCTCAGGCAGTTGCAAGAGGCGAACATAGTTAGCAATATGAGGTCGGCTTTTTCCTAGTCGTGTAGCAAGTTGCTCCTGTGTCATATCGAGCTTATCCATAAGCAATTGATAAGCGGTTGCTTCTTCAATTGGCGTCAAATCTTCACGCTGTAAATTCTCCAACAAAGCTAGTTCCATCATTTGCTTTTCTGAAAAGTCTTTTATAATGACAGGAACAGTAGCAAGGTCAGCTTCTTTAGCAGCTCTAAATCGTCTTTCACCCGCTAAGATTTCATAGCCTTTAATGCTTTTGCGAGCTACAATAGGCTGTAAGATGCCATGATGTAAAATGGATTGCTTTAACTCATTAATTGCTTCTTTATTAAACGTTTTACGTGGTTGATAGGGGTTGGGTCTAAGTTCGTGAATAGCAACTTCCTGAATTGAATCATCAGCCTGTGCATCTAAGCCTGAAAATAAGGCATTAATTCCTTTCCCTAATCCTTTCGCCATTATAAATCACTTCCTTTGCAAGTTCCGTATAAACTGCGGCCCCTCTAGATCTTGCATCATATAAGATAATTGGTTCACCATGACTAGGTGCTTCGCTCAAACGAACATTTCGAGGAATAATCGTTTGATAAACCCGATCCTGAAAGTATTTCTTCACTTCTGCTGTTACCTGGAGTCCCAAATTTGTGCGTGCGTCAAGCATAGTAAGCAATACACCTTCGATACGCAGTTGATTATTCAAATGTTTTTGGACTAATCTAACGGTATTTAGCAATTGACTTAATCCTTCAAGCGCATAATATTCACACTGTACAGGTATTAAAACAGAATCAGCTGCAGTTAACGCATTTAATGTCAGTAAACCAAGAGAAGGGGGACAATCAATAATAACATAATCAAAGTGATCTTTCACCGTTTCTAAAGCTCTCTTAAGTCGAACTTCACGTGAAATAGTCGACACTAATTCAATTTCTGCACCAGCTAATTGAATGGTCGCGGGAATGATTGATAAATTTTCGACGGCTGTTGAACGCACAACGTTTTTGGCTTCCATATCTTCCACTACTACATTGTAAATACATTCATCTACATCTGCTTTATCTATGCCAACTCCACTCGTAGCGTTACCCTGTGGATCTCCGTCTACAAGTAGAACCTTTTTTCCTTGTTCAGCTAAACAAGCGCCTAAATTAACAGCGGTTGTTGTTTTTCCAACCCCGCCTTTTTGATTCGCAACTGCCACAATTTTCCCCATGTTGTCACCTACTTTCATTTCCATCCCATTTGTCCAGACAGTTTTATTGTTCATTGAATTTTCTGACGAAAAACTTTGATAAAAAAGCCTCATCAAAAAAAGATGAGGGCTATTTCTTTATTTTTTCGGAATCTTAATAGTAAACTGAAAATATTCATCAAACTCTTCTTCTTCTGTGTTTAATGAAATACCGCTGTCACTAACCATTGTCAACGATTGACGGATTGTATTCATTGCGATACGCGTATCTTTACTAAACGCTTTTCTTTTTGCTTTTGGCTTTTTAACCTGCGTTTCTAACAATTTAACTACTCGATCTTCCGTTTGTTTTACATTTAATTGTTTTTCAATAATCTCAGCTAATACTTGAAGTTGTTTTTCTTGATTTTTGAGGGGAATGAGCGCTCTCGCATGTCGCTCTGTAATCAATTTTTGTTTGATTGCTTCTTGTATTTCAACAGGAAGCTTTAACAAACGAAGCTTGTTTGCAATTGTGGATTGGCCTTTTCCTAAACGTTGAGCTAATGCCTCTTGGGTAAGATTATGTAACTCAATTAACTTTGCGTAGGCTAGTGCTTCTTCGACAGCCGTTAGCTCTTCACGTTGTAAGTTTTCTATTAAAGCCACAGAGGCCGTTTCTGTATCGTTAAAATGTTTCACAATTGCAGGAACCGTATCCCATCCTAAGCTTTGTACAGCTCTCCACCGGCGTTCTCCAGCAATTAATTCGTATTCTTCGCCCTCAGTCGGTCGAACCACAATAGGTTGAATAATACCGTGTGTATGAATAGTAAGAGCTAGCTCTTCAATTTTTGCTTCATTAAACACAGTACGCGGCTGATAACGATTCGGAATAATACTTGAAACCCTAATTTGTTTTACTTCATCTCTTAAAACTTTTTCGACATTTTCATCTTGGACAGTTTCAATCTCTACATGAATATCCTCATCTTTTTCTTTTAAATTAAAAAAACGTGAAAAAGCAGATTTCATAGTCCCACACCACCTTCAGGAAAATCCCGCCTTAAACTAATTCGATGTTTTTTAATCATATCCTGCTTTCTAAACAGAAAATATAGAGAAGAAAATGTTTCATATGAAACATTTTCTTCTCTATCTATTTACCGCCTACTCTAATGGAAGCTTAACTGGGGTACCAGGTTTTCTAGGATATTTTTTAGGCGTTTTCTTTATTTTATCTATTAAAATAATGTAACGTTCACTTTGCTCCAAAGGCAATTGGAAATGTTCAATCGACTTCACTTTTCCACCTAATACTTGAAATGATTTTTCCCCATTTTTTAATTCCTCAGGGGCAGAAGCACCTTTCATTGCTAAAAAGCGTCCTTGTTCTTTAACAAGCGGTAAGCAAAATTCATTAAGAACCGAGATACGTGCCACGGCTCTTGCTGTTACAAGATCGAATGACTCGCGAATCGTTTCTTTTTTACCAAATGTTTCAGCTCGATCATGACATAGTGTGACATTGTCTAGTTCAAGCTCATTTACAAGATGCGTCAAAAACGTAATACGCTTTTGTAACGAATCAACAATGGTTACATGCAAATGCGGGAAACAAATTTTGATCGGAATACTTGGAAATCCTGCTCCTGCCCCTACATCACACATGGATTCAATTTCTGTAAAGTCTTGAAAAAAAGCAGCTGAAATAGAATCGTAAAAATGCTTTTCATACACTTCACCGTGATCAGTGATAGCAGTTAAATTCATTTTTTCGTTCCATTCCACTAAAACTTGATAATACTTTTCAAATTGATTCAGCTGTTTAGAAGAAAGAGAAATTCCCTTTTCTTCTAATAGCTGTTGAAACTGTTGAATATTCATTGAGTTTCCCTTTCTTCGCGCCTAAGAGTTTTAATCATTTGATACTTTAGCGATGCGCCCTTGTTCAATATAAACAAGCAAGATTGAAATATCAGCTGGGTTGACTCCAGAAATACGTGAAGCTTGCGCTACCGTTAGTGGACGCACTTGGTTTAATTTTTGACGGGCTTCTGTAGCTAAACCGTTAATTGCATCATAATCGATATAATCAGGAATCTTTTTGTTTTCTAACTTCTTCAAGCGTTCAACTTGTTGAAGTGATTTCTGAATATATCCTTCGTATTTCACCTGAATTTCTACTTGTTCAGCTACTTCAGGATCTACCGTCTCATCCGCTGGTGCTAATTGATGAATATGAGTATACGTCATTTCAGGGCGGCGAAGTAAATCTGTCGCACGAATGCCATCTTTTAATTCGCTGCCGCCAGCTTCTTTAATCAGTTGTTGAACAGCTTCATTCGGCTTAATAATAAAAGAAAAAAGACGTTTCTTCTCTTGCTCGATTTCCGCTTTCTTTTGTTCAAATTTAGCATAGCGCTCATCGCTGATTAATCCTAGTTCACGACCAATTTCAGTGAGGCGTAAATCAGCGTTGTCGTGACGAAGCAATAAACGATATTCTGCACGCGATGTTAGCAGACGATACGGTTCATTTGTTCCTTTTGTTACTAAATCATCCACCAATACACCGATGTAAGCATCAGAACGTCCTAAGATGACTTCTTCTTGTTCCAGCGCTCTTCTTCCCGCGTTAATTCCGGCAAGAAGACCTTGGCCTGCAGCTTCTTCATAACCAGACGTTCCGTTAATTTGTCCAGCCGTATAAAGATTTTTAATTTTCTTCGTTTCCAGCGTTGGCCATAACTGAGTCGGAACAATTGCATCATATTCAATAGCATAGCCAGCACGCATCATTTGGACTTTTTCAAGGCCAGGAATTGTTGCAAGCATTTGACGCTGTACGTGCTCAGGAAGGCTTGTTGATAGTCCTTGAACATATACTTCTTGCGTATTTCGTCCTTCTGGCTCTAAGAAAATTTGGTGACGCGGTTTATCATTAAAGCGCACAACCTTATCTTCAATAGATGGACAGTAGCGTGGTCCAGTACCTTTGATCATCCCAGAATACATAGGGGATAAGTGGAGGTTGTCATCAATAATTTGATGCGTTTGTTCACTTGTATATGTTAACCAGCAAGGCAATTGATCTGTAATGTACTGTGTTGTTTCATATGAGAAAGCACGAGGCACATCATCCCCAGGCTGAATCTCCGTTTTGCTGTAATCGATAGTTGAGCTATTAACACGAGGTGGAGTTCCTGTTTTAAAACGGACCATGTCCAGTCCTAACTCCTCTAAGTGTTCAGAAAGCTTAATAGCCGGTTGTTGATTGTTAGGACCGCTTGAGTATTTTAGTTCACCTAAAATAATTTCCCCGCGTAAGAATGTTCCTGTCGTAATAACAACTGTTTTAGCTTTATACACAGCTCCCGTTTGAGTGACAACACCTGTACATACACCGTCTTCTACGATTAACTGTTCTACCATGCCTTGCATAAGGGTTAGGTTTTCTTCATTTTCTAACGTTTTTTTCATTTCATGCTGATAAGCAAATTTATCTGCTTGAGCTCTAAGTGCTCGAACAGCCGGACCTTTTCCTGTGTTTAACATTCTCATTTGAATATGAGTTTTATCGATATTTCTACCCATTTCTCCGCCAAGAGCATCAATTTCACGTACGACAATACCTTTTGCAGGACCACCTACAGAAGGATTGCAGGGCATAAACGCCACCATGTCTAAGTTGATGGTCAACGTTAACGTTTTAGCACCCATACGCGCAGAAGCAAGCGCCGCTTCACATCCTGCATGACCTGCTCCAATGACAATAACATCATATTGTCCACCTTCATATTGCATAATAGTAGCCTCCTTTAATAATCTATTTTCCTAAACAGAATTGAGAGAACAACTGATCAATTAAGCTTTCGTGAACAGCATCACCAATAATTTCACCTAATAGTTCCCACGTTCTTGTTAAATCAATTTGGACAATATCGATTGGAACACCACTTTCAATACCTGTGATGGCCTCATCGATAGCTCCTCTTGCTTGCGTTAAAAGCGCAATATGTCTCGTATTAGATAAATATGTTAAATCTTGAGATTCAATTGTTCCTTCAAAGAAAAGAGCTGCGATTGCTTCTTCAAGCTGATCGACTCCTTGTTCTTGAAGAAGCGAAGTCGTCACTACTGGATGATCACCAGCAAATTGCTGCACTTCCTCTAGATTAATTTTTTGCTCAAGATCTGTTTTATTCACAATGACAATAACGTCCATGCCTTCTACAGCTTCAAATAGCTTTTTATCTTCGTCCGTTAATTCTTCATTGAAATTCAACACAAGCAAAATTAAATCCGCTTCTTTCAAATACTGACGGGAGCGTTCCACACCAATTCGTTCTACAATATCTTCTGTTTCACGAATTCCAGCTGTATCAACTAATCGTAGAGGAACTCCTCGCACATTAACGTACTCTTCGATCACATCTCGCGTCGTTCCAGGAATGTCTGTGACAATAGCCTTTGCATCTTGCACTAAACTATTTAGAAGAGAAGATTTCCCTACATTAGGACGTCCAATAATAACCGTAGCTAATCCTTCTCTTAAAATTTTCCCTTGATGAGAGGTTTGAAGAAGCTTATCAATTTCTTGGCGTACATTTGAAGCTTTTTCGATCAACACTTGGTGAGTCATTTCCTCTACATCGTCATATTCTGGATAGTCAATGTTCACTTCTACATGGGCAAGTGTTTCGAGAATTTCCTGGCGTAAATGACGTACTAGCTTGGACAAACGCCCTTCCATTTGGCCAATTGCCATATTCATCGCTTTATCTGTTTTGGCACGAATTAAATCCATTACAGCTTCTGCTTGTGATAAGTCTACTCGACCATTTAAAAATGCTCGTTTTGTAAACTCACCTGGCTCGGCTAAACGGGCACCATTTGCAATAACTAACTGCAGCACACGATTAACGGATACAATTCCTCCGTGACAGTTAATTTCAATAATGTCTTCTCTAGTAAATGTCTTGGGACCTTTCATAATGGAAAGCATCACTTCTTCAACGACTTGCTCCGTCTTGGGATCTACGATATGACCGTAGTGAATAGTATGAGAAGCTACGTCTGTTAATCGTTTATTCGAAACGCTTTTAAAGATACGATCTGCAATCGTAATTGCTTCTTCACCACTCAGGCGGACGATGGCAATAGCTCCTTCTCCCATTGGTGTAGAAATGGCCGCAATTGTATCAAAATCTAGCACCAACTTCACCTCATTTCATTTTATAAACCTTTTATTTTAAACGATGTTATATACTATCATCGTTAACAATTTTCTACGAACAAAAACATCTATTTTAAGGCCCGTGATTTGTATGAACCAAATAAATAGAATACCACAATTCACCGATTTGGAACATCTCTAACGTTCTTCTGTTATGCACAGCAAGAAAAACAGGCAGTATGTACTATTTTAACTTATCCACATGTGAATAACAACGTATGCATCTTGATTTTTTGAACGCTGGATCGATAAAATAAGCATATAAAAAAGCACTAGCTTATTTTGCTAGTGCTTTTTGGCAACTGGCTGAACCAAAATACTTCTTTTGGGTTCTTTGCCAACGGATTGTGTCTCAACTAAAGAATTTTTAGCTAACGCTTGGTGAATCATTTTTCTTTCATGGGAAGGCATTGGTTCTAGTTGAACAGATCGATTCGTTTTAATCGCCTGATTAGCTATTTTTAATGCCAGTTTTTCGACCATTTCTTTTCGTTTTTCCCGGTAGCCTTCTGGATTTAAGACAACATTTAAAAATTGCTGACTGTATCGATTAGCTACCAATTGTGTGAGAAGCTGGAGCGCATTGAGGGTTTGTCCATGTTTTCCAATCAACATTCCCGCTGAATCGCTACTAATCTCAATTATGCAGTTTCTGGAGGTTTTTTTGACGTTCGTATGAATCGAAATCCCCATTTCACGGCTAACATTTGTAATAAAATGAACCGCTTCCTCTACAGGGTCAACTATTTTTGTAACTTTTACAACTGCGGGTTTTCCCTTAAAGATTCCTAAAAATCCTTTTTTACCTGGTTCAATTATTTCTACATTTGTTTGATTTCGCTCTACTTCTAAAGCATTTAATGCTTCTTGAACAGCAGCTTCAATCGTCTGGGCCGTAATTGTGATTTCGTTCATTTTTTAACCCCTTCAATATTCGCTTGTTTTAAGTCTGGCCCTTTAATGAAGTAGGTTTGAATAATCATAAATAGATTTCCCACTACCCAATAAAGAGATAAGGCGGCTGGAAAATTGATTGCAAAAACCACAATCATGATCGGCATAATCCAAAGCATCATAGCCATTTGAGGATTTTGATTTGCATTTCCGGCCATCATCATCTTTTGCTGAATAAACGTTGTGATTCCTGCGACAATTGGTAAGATAAATAGCGGATCACGCGCACCTAAATCAAACCATAAAAAGCTGTTGTTTGCGATTTCCGAAGTTCGTGTAATCGCGTGGAAAATCCCAATAAGAATGGGCATTTGAATTAGAATTGGGAAGCACCCAGCTAAAGGATTTACTCCGTAAGTTTGGAATAATGCCATCGTTTCTTTCTGCAATTGCTGCTGCGTCTGGGCATCTTTTGAACTGTACTTCTCCTTTAACTTCTGCATTTCGGGCTGAAGCATCTGCATTGCTTTCGTGTTTCTCATCTGTTTGATCATAAGCGGTAGAATAAGTAAGCGAATCAGGATCGTGACAACGATGATCGCAACTCCATAGCTTTTAAATACCTCCGCCAGATACGTAATGACTAATGACAGCGGATACACAACATACTCATTCCAAAAACCTTTACTATCATCTGTAATAGGTTGGTTCATTTCCGTACAACCCGCTAAAACAGTTAATAGAAAGATAAGCGTTATCCCTAAAAACAACTTCTTCTTCACCTGTTTTTCCTCCTTCTACATGTTCACCTTTCAATTCTGAAAGTGCGTCAAAATCCATTATATAAGGATGCGGTAGAAAAACAACAGCTATTAAAGGCTTTTCTTCTATTGTTTATTAATCGTTTTGTCTATGTGTAAGTAATTTGCCACGCTTAAAGACATGCTGCAAACTGCTTTTAATTTCTTCATAGCTCATTGTTGCAGCAGGCTGCCTTGCAATTACAATATAATCTTTGTCTTGCTTTAAATACGGTGTGAATTCAAACATAATTTGTTTAGCAAGGCGCTTAACTCGATTACGAGTCACGGCATTTCCAATCTTTTTGCCCACGGAGAATCCTACGCGGAAATGTTCTTGATCCGGTTTGTCTAGAACATACAAGACAAATTGGCGATTCGCTACGGACTTGCCCTTTTTAAAAACGGTTTGAAATTCATCATTCTTTTTTATACGATATCTTTTTTTCATTTTTAACAACTCCTGCCCTTTTTCAGGTCATGCTTTTATGTAGTCCCTACAGGAACAGAGGTGATTTTAGCCTTAGAAAGCGAAAAAAGACCACTGGCGTCAGTGGTCTATTATGCTGATAATACTTTTCTTCCTTTACGACGACGACGAGCTAAAACTTTACGTCCATTCGCTGAGCTCATACGAGCGCGGAAACCGTGTACTTTACTGTGCTTACGTTTGTTTGGTTGGTAAGTTCTTTTCATCTATAAACACCTCCTCGAGGAATAACTGAAAAAGACAGTCCTTGCAATTATAATGAAAAGACTAAGAAGATGTCAATGTTATTTAAAAAATAAAATTTTCAATCTCTTGGTTTCATTATCTGTTTTACTCAATCTTCTTCATTCTAATATCTTTATAACCCAATTGTCTATACCTAATCAACAAAATTCATTGATTTATTAAAGAAAAAATTTTTCCTTTTCATCTCTTTTTCTTTCTCTACCAGCTGCGATCGCATCGTTACTGAACAAAACTACAACAATAAATGTTATAAAAAGCCTCTTTTTTATTCAAATTCTTCTCTTAAACCTTTGTGGATAAGTTTTTTCGACATTTTTCTACTTTTCCATTTCTTATCGACAACTCATGCACACTATCTTGTGTTGTGGAAAACTTTTCTCCACAAGGTGTAGTGATTGTGGATAAGTTTCGAAAATTCATTGCATCATGCCGAATTCTTTGATATTATATTTTTGTTTTCACTCTTAATTACTTTTCCACAGTTGGTTTTTATCCACAAACTGTGGACAACTTGTGGACATCATTTCCACTATCACTGTATAAAGTTATCCACACCATGTGGAATCTGTCGAATAGTCGGCTTTCTTCTATAATATATATTTACCCACATAATAGCAATTGTATAAATATAAATTTTTTATGCATAAGGTTTTGTACAGGTTGTACAAGGGTTGTACAAAGCGCATGAAAACTAGAAAAAGGAGGGGTTACTCGTTGGAAAACATTCATGATTTATGGAACAGAGCTTTAGATCAAATTGAAAAAAAATTAAGCAAACCTAGTTTTGAAACCTGGCTCAAATCGACAAAAGCTCATGCTTTGCAAGGAGACACGCTCATTATTACTGCGCCTAATGATTTTGCACGGGACTGGTTAGAATCTAGGTATTCTAATTTAATTGCTGAAACACTTTACGACCTTACGGGGGAAGAGTTAGATGTGAAATTTATTATTCCTCCTAACCAGGCCGAGGAAGAATTCGATATTCAAACTCCTAAAAAGAAAGTCAATAAAGACGAAGGAGCAGAATTCCCTCAAAGTATGCTAAATTCGAAGTATACCTTTGATACATTTGTTATCGGATCTGGGAATCGTTTTGCCCATGCAGCTTCTTTAGCAGTAGCAGAGGCGCCGGCTAAAGCGTATAATCCGCTTTTTATTTACGGGGGAGTAGGATTAGGTAAAACACACTTAATGCACGCAATAGGCCACTATGTGTTAGATCATAATCCTGCCGCTAAAGTCGTGTACTTATCATCTGAAAAATTCACAAATGAGTTTATTAACTCTATTCGTGACAATAAAGCAGTAGAATTCCGCAACAAATACCGCAATGTAGATGTTTTACTGATTGATGATATTCAATTCTTAGCGGGTAAAGAGCAGACACAAGAGGAATTTTTCCATACGTTTAATACGCTTCATGAAGAAAGCAAGCAGATTGTCATCTCAAGTGATCGACCGCCGAAAGAAATTCCTACACTTGAAGATCGACTTCGTTCTCGCTTTGAATGGGGCCTTATTACAGACATCACACCACCAGATTTGGAAACACGAATTGCTATTTTGCGTAAAAAAGCAAAAGCGGACGGCTTAGTTATTCCAAATGAAGTTATGCTTTATATCGCCAATCAGATTGATTCAAATATCAGAGAATTAGAAGGAGCACTTATTCGCGTAGTAGCTTATTCTTCACTAATTAATAAAGATATAAACGCTGATTTAGCAGCAGAAGCATTAAAAGATATCATTCCTAGTTCAAAACCTAGGGTTATTACGATTCAAGATATCCAACAGATTGTTGGACAAGAATTTAATATAAAATTAGATGATTTCAAAGCGAAGAAACGTACAAAGTCAGTAGCGTTTCCTCGACAAATTGCCATGTACCTTTCTCGCGAACTAACGGATTTTTCGCTTCCTAAAATTGGAGAAGAGTTTGGCGGGCGAGACCATACTACGGTCATCCATGCTCATGAAAAAATCTCAAAACTTGTTCAAACAGATACTGACCTACAAAAACAAATTAAAGAAATAAGTGAATCACTAAAAATATAGGCTTTTTTTACTTGTATTTTGTGTATAAGTGAGTTAGGATTGTACACAGTCTGTCCACATGTGGATAGGCTGTGTTCTCACGTTTTTAGGGGTTATCCACATTTCCACAGCCCCTATTACTACTACTATCTTAAAATATAATAAATAATAAGCTTTTAAACCTACTTTTAAGGAGGATTAATTATTATGAAATTTATCATACAGAAAGACTACCTAGTTCAAAGCGTTCAAGACGTTATGAAAGCTGTATCTTCTAGAACAACAATTCCAATTTTAACAGGGATTAAAATTGTAGCGACTGAAGAAGGTGTTACTTTAACCGGAAGTGATTCCGATATCTCTATTGAATCGTTTATTCCAAACGAGGAAGAAGGAAAAGAGATTGTTGATATCCAAAAACCAGGAAGCGTTGTTCTCCCAGCTCGTTTCTTTAGTGAAATCGTCAAAAAGCTTCCTAAAGACATCGTAGAATTGGACGTCCAAAGTCACTTTTTAACAATCATTCGTTCAGGAAAAGCTGAATTTAACTTAAATGGTTTAGATGCAGAAGAGTATCCTCATTTGCCACAAATCGAAGAAAACAACATGTTTAGATTACCGACAGACTTATTAAAAAACATGATTCGACAAACTGTCTTTGCAGTGTCCACCTCAGAAACACGACCTATCTTGACAGGTGTAAACTGGAAAGTCGACGGCAAAGAATTAACGTGTATTGCCACTGACAGTCATCGTCTAGCTTTGCGAAAAGCGACCATTGAAACTGGAAATGAAGCAACGTATAATGTGGTTATTCCAGGTAAAAGTTTAAGTGAATTCAGTAAGATCCTTGATGATTCTCATGAATTAGTAGACATCGTTATCACGGAAAATCAAGTATTATTCAAAACAAAACACTTACTATTTTTCTCAAGATTACTGGACGGAAATTATCCTGACACTTCAAGATTGATCCCAGCCGATAGTAAAACGGATGTTATATTGAACGTAAAAGAATTTTTACAATCGATTGACCGTGCTTCTTTATTAGCTCGTGAAGGAAGAAACAACGTAGTAAAACTATCTACGCTAGATGAAGGAATTGTTGAAATTTCTTCTAACTCTCCTGAAATCGGAAAAGTAATTGAAGAGGTACAAAGCCAGTCTATCTCAGGAGAAGAATTAAAAATTTCTTTTAGCGCAAAATATATGTTAGACGCATTAAAAGCGCTCGAAGGAACAGATATCAAAATTAACTTCACTGGTGCGATGCGTCCATTTGTCATTCGAACATTAGAGGATGATTCAATGCTGCAGCTGATTTTACCAGTGCGAACATATTAAATCTCAGAAAGCTACTAGCATGCCGTACTAGTAGCTTTCTTTTCTCAAGAAGAATTATTTAGTAAAATAGAGATACATCATTAGAAAGTGAGAGAGTCGCATGAAAACAGAGGTTAAAATTTCAACTGAATACATTACGCTTGGCCAGTTTTTAAAACTAGCAGACGTCATTCAAACAGGTGGAATGGTAAAATGGTTTTTAAGTGAGCACGAAGTATATGTGAACGGGGAGCTAGAAGAGCGCCGCGGACGTAAATTATATGCAAATGACGAAGTGGATATACCGGCTGCAGGATCATTTGTTGTTATTACTTAAAGTTGGTGAAACGTTTGTATATTAAAGAAATTACTTTAACAAATTACCGAAACTATACGAAGACAACGATTCCCTTTGAAAATAAAGTAAACGTCATTTTGGGTGAAAACGCACAGGGTAAAACAAACGTGATGGAATCGATCTTCGTATTATCTATGGCTAAATCTCATCGTACGTCCAACGATAAAGAATTAATTAAATGGGACTGTGAGTATGCAAAGCTATCGGGCATTGTAGAAAAGCATAGAGGGCCCGTTACACTGGATTT
Source organism: Priestia sp. RMT2NF4 (assembly GCF_047872835.1). Lineage (NCBI taxonomy): Bacteria > Bacillati > Bacillota > Bacilli > Caryophanales > Bacillaceae > Priestia > Priestia sp. RMT2NF4. The sequence goes on along the minus strand of NZ_JBLQZO010000005.1, from coordinate 5,985 downwards.
AGTCATCTCAACAAAAGGGAAAAAAGCAAAATATAATCACATTGAGCAGAAAAAACTCAGTCAATATATAGGGTCAATTAACACTGTCATGTTTGCTCCGGAGGATTTGAACCTAGTTAAAGGGAGTCCGCAAGTAAGGCGCAAATTTATCGATATGGAAATTGGTCAAGTTTCGCCTGTTTACATGCATGATTTAAGCAGGTATCAAAAGATTTTGCAGCAAAGAAATCAATATTTGAAGCAGCTGCAGACAAAAAAACAAACGGATCTTTCACTTTTAGACGTACTTACGTTACAGTTAAGTGAAATGGCAGCGAAAATCTTAAAAAAACGTTTTGAGTTTTTACAGTTACTCCAACAGTGGGCAGAGCCTATTCATAAAGGGATCAGTCGAGACTTAGAAACATTAAAAATTGAGTATAAGAATTCAATTGATGTATCAGAAGATGCAGATTTGTCGAAAATGTTAGAAGCATATCATCAAAAGTTTGATAAAATAAAAAGTAGAGAAATTGATAGAGGTGTCACCTTAGCAGGACCACACCGTGATGATCTTCTTTTCTACGTTAATGAAAAAGACGTTCAAACATTTGGTTCACAAGGGCAACAGCGGACGACTGCTTTATCGTTAAAGCTTGCTGAAATTGAGTTAATTCATCAAGAAGTAGGTGAATATCCAATTTTGCTTTTAGATGACGTATTGTCTGAATTAGATGATTTTCGTCAATCACACTTGCTAAATACCATTCAAGGAAAAGTTCAGACGTTTGTAACGACAACGAGCATTGAAGGAATTCATCACGAGACCTTAGAAAAAGCCGCTACATATCATGTAGAAGCTGGCCAAATTCAAAAGGTCAAATAGCAATTGATCTGTCTAAAAACTTTTCACAAGGCAATCTAACTGAAATATGATATCATTATAGTTTTAAGTCTATATATTTCAACTCGTACCCTCGATTATGAAAATTTTGTGCATAAGTAAACAAATGGCAAATACATTAAAGGCTCCGTATTATTTCCACATAATATTCGAAAAACATAATACAAAATGATAAATACAGCAGTTTGCTGTTAAAAAAAAGTGTAGGTGATACATTTGACGATGGAACAAAAAGAAGTACAAGCATATGAAGCTGATCAGATACAAGTATTAGAAGGATTAGAAGCTGTTCGTAAACGTCCGGGGATGTATATTGGATCAACGAGCGCAAAGGGTTTACATCATCTTGTATGGGAAATTGTAGATAATAGTATTGATGAAGCGCTGGCCGGCTATTGCGATGAAATTAATGTTATTATCGAAAAGGATAATAGTATTACAGTCAAAGATAACGGTCGTGGAATTCCAGTTGGTATTCAAGAAAAAATGGGCAGACCTGCCGTTGAAGTTATCTTAACGGTTCTTCATGCCGGAGGTAAATTTGGCGGCGGCGGCTATAAAGTATCTGGTGGATTACACGGTGTAGGTGCCTCAGTTGTTAACGCACTTTCTACCTCTTTGGAAGTACACGTACATCGTGACGGTAAAGTTCATTATCAAAAATATGAACGAGGTGTACCGGCTGCTGACTTAAAAGTAGTTGGAGAAACAGATAAAACAGGTACTGTTATTCAATTCCATCCAGACGGTGAAATTTTTACAGAAACGCTTGAATACGATTTTGATACGTTAGCTAATCGTCTGCGTGAGTTAGCTTTCTTAAACCGCGGCATTAAAATTACGATTGAAGACAAACGTGAAGAAGATAAAAGACGTGAATACCATTACGAAGGCGGAATTAAGTCTTACGTTGAACACTTAAACCGTTCGAAAGAAGTGATTCACGAAGAGCCGATCTATATTGAAGGTAATCGAGACAACATTTCTGTAGAAATTGCTATTCAATATAACGATAGCTACACAAGTAATTTATATTCTTTCGCAAACAACATTCACACATATGAAGGTGGAACGCACGAAGCAGGATTTAAAACAGCGTTAACGCGTGTAATTAACGACTATGCACGTAAAAACAGCGTATTTAAAGATAGTGACGCCAATTTAACGGGTGAAGATGTTCGTGAAGGAATTACAGCTATTATCTCTATTAAGCACCCAGATCCGCAGTTTGAAGGACAAACAAAAACAAAGCTGGGAAATAGTGAAGCAAGAACAATTACTGACTCTGTGTTTGCAGAACACTTAGAAACTTACTTGCTAGAGAACCCTATTGTGGCGAAAAAGGTAATTGAAAAAGGTTTAATGGCTGCAAGAGCAAGAATGGCAGCTAAAAAAGCTCGTGAGCTTACAAGACGTAAAAGCGCGCTTGAAATTTCAAACTTACCGGGTAAATTAGCAGATTGTTCATCAAAAGATCCTTCTATTAGCGAACTCTATGTAGTAGAGGGTGACTCTGCCGGAGGTTCAGCTAAGCAGGGAAGAAGCCGCCATTTCCAAGCTATTTTGCCTTTGCGCGGTAAAATTATCAACGTAGAGAAAGCGCGTTTAGATAAAATTTTATCTAATAACGAAATTCGTACAATCATTACCGCTCTAGGAACGGGTATTGGTGACGATTTTGATATTTCGAAAGCCCGCTACCATAAAATTGTGATTATGACAGATGCAGACGTAGATGGTGCGCATATTCGTACGCTTCTTCTAACGTTCTTCTATCGCTATATGAGACAGATTATTGAGCACGGATATGTGTACATTGCCCAGCCGCCGCTTTACAAAGTTTCACAAGGTAAAAAAGTAGAGTACGCGTACAACGATCGTCAATTAGAAGAGGTATTAGCTTCTTTCCCTGAAGGCGCAAAACCAAACCTTCAGCGTTACAAAGGTCTAGGAGAGATGAATCCTGAACAATTATGGGAAACAACAATGGATCCAGAATTCCGTACCCTTCTTCAGGTGAACTTGCAAGACGCAATTGAAGCTGATGAGACATTTGAAATTTTAATGGGCGACAAAGTAGAACCGCGCCGTAATTTCATTGAAGAAAATGCTCAGTACGTAAAAAATCTCGATATTTAAATGAACGGTAATACCCTTTATATTTTTTATAAAGGGTATATAAACGTCAGGATAGAGATAGGTTCTATCCTGCGTTTACATATATATGAATTACTATACTGAACTTCGCGAAGGAGGTTCTTATCGATGTCAGATAAACCAAACTCTCAAATAAGAGAAGTAAATATTAGTCAAGAAATGCGCGCATCCTTTTTAGATTATGCAATGAGCGTAATTGTATCGCGTGCTTTACCAGATGTAAGAGACGGACTTAAGCCCGTGCACCGTCGTATTTTATATGCAATGAATGATTTAGGTATGGGATCGGATAAGCCATATAAAAAATCAGCTCGTATCGTAGGAGAAGTAATTGGTAAGTATCACCCACACGGTGACTCAGCTGTATATGAAACAATGGTTCGTATGGCACAAGATTTTAGCTATCGTTATATGCTAATTGACGGTCATGGAAACTTTGGATCTGTTGATGGAGATGCAGCAGCAGCTATGCGTTATACAGAAGCAAGAATGTCAAAAGTTTCGATGGAACTGTTACGTGACATCAATAAAGATACAATTGATTATCAAGATAACTATGACGGTTCTGAACGTGAACCAATTGTATTACCTGCTAGATTTCCAAATTTACTTGTAAACGGTTCAGCCGGAATTGCGGTAGGTATGGCGACAAATATTCCTCCGCATCAGTTAGGGGAAGTCATTGACGGCGTTTTAGCTGTAAGTCAAGACCCTGATATCACAATTGCAGAGTTAATGGAGATTATTCCAGGACCGGATTTCCCAACTGCAGGACAAATTCTTGGCCGCAGCGGGATTCGTAAAGCTTATGAAACTGGGAAAGGTTCTATTATTGTTCGCGCAAAAGTAGAAATTGAAGAACAAAACAATGGTAAACAAACTATTATTGTTCATGAACTTCCATACCAAGTAAATAAAGCAAAGCTAATTGAAAAAATTGCCGAGCTAGCTCGTGATAAGAAGATTGATGGAATTACGGACTTACGAGATGAGTCTGACCGTTCGGGTATGCGTATTGTTATTGAAGTAAGACGTGATGCAAATGCAAATGTTTTATTAAATAACTTATATAAGCAGACATCTCTTCAAACAAGTTTTGGTATTAATACTCTTGCATTAGTAGATGGACAGCCAAAAGTATTGAACTTAAAGCAATGTCTACAGTACTATTTAGACCATCAGGTAGTGGTGATTCGTCGTCGTACTGAATTTGAACTTCGAAAAGCCGAAGCACGCGCGCATATTTTAGAAGGTTTAAAGATTGCTCTTGATAATTTAGATGCTGTTATTGCTTTAATTAGAGGTTCTCAAACAACAGATATTGCACGTGAAGGATTAATGACGCAGTTTTCGTTATCTGAAAAACAAGCGCAAGCTATTTTGGATATGCGCCTGCAGCGTTTAACAGGATTAGAGCGAGAGAAGATTGAAGCGGAATATCAATCTTTATTAGCGCTAATTGCTGAATTAAAAGCTATTTTAGCAGATGAAGAAAAAGTATTAGAAATTATTAGAGAAGAACTAATAGAAGTAAAAGAAAGATTCAATGACGGCCGTCGAACAGAAATCGTAAGCGGAGGAGCTGAAATTATCGAAGACGAGGATCTGATTCCTCGCCAAGATATTGTTATTAGCTTAACGCACAACGGCTATATTAAACGTTTGCCTGTTTCTACGTATAAGAGTCAGCGAAGAGGCGGAAGAGGTATTCAAGGAATGAATACAAACGAAGATGATTTCGTTGAACATCTTCTAACAACGTCTACTCATGATACGATTCTCTTCTTTACAAATAAGGGAAAAGTTTACCGTACGAAAGGATACGAAATTCCAGAGTATGGAAGAACGGCTAAAGGGATACCTATTATTAACTTATTAGAAGTAGACAAAGGTGAATGGGTAAATGCCATCATTCGCGTCGATGAATTTGTAGACGATTGGTATCTATTCTTTACTACAAAACAAGGAATTTCTAAGCGTACACCTTTATCTTCTTTTGAGAACATTCGAAATAGCGGACTTATCGCCTTGAATTTAAGAGAAGAAGATGAATTGATTTCTGTTAAATTGACAGATGGTAAGCGCGATATGGTTATTGGAACGAAGAAGGGTATGTTAATTCGTTTTAATGAAAATGATGTTCGTTCAATGGGACGTACAGCTACTGGAGTTAAAGGGATTACTCTCGATTCAGAAGATGAAGTAATCGGTATGGAGATTCTCGAAGAACAATCAGATATCTTGATCATTACGAAAAATGGTTACGGAAAACGTACGCCGATTGAGGAATATCGTGTACAAACAAGAGGCGGTAAAGGTTTAAGAACATGTAATATCACTGATAAAAATGGTGATGTTGTCGCACTGAAATGCGTATCTCACGAAGAAGATATTATGCTTATCACAGTAAGCGGCGTTCTTATCCGTGTTTCTGTTTCAGATATTTCACAAATGGGCCGTAACACACAAGGTGTCAAAGTCATCCGTTTAGGAGACGAAGAGTTTGTTTCAACGGTTGCAAAAGTACAAACTTCAGAAGATGAAGACGAAGTATTAGATGAATTAGATGAACATGAAGAGACAGATATAATAATTGAAGCTGAAGAAACGGAAGAATAAAAAAAGCCCCTGAAAAAGCAGGGGCTTTTTTTTATGTAAAAAAACCTTGCCATAGGCTTTTTATTTTGGTAATATATAAAAAGTCAGCAAAACACATATAAGTTTTTTAGTAGTTTTAAAAAAAGTTATATAAAAGTGTTGACAATGATTCTTATAAAGTGTTATTATATAGGAGTCGCTTTAAGACAAGAGTTCTTTGAAAACTGAACGAAATAGTAAACGTCAACGTTAATTTTTATTTTTTTAAACGAGCAAGTCAAACATTTCTTCGGAGAGTTTGATCCTGGCTCAGGATGAACGCTGGCGGCGTGCCTAATACATGCAAG
>NZ_JBLQZO010000004.1:0-379997 GCF_047872835.1 Priestia sp. RMT2NF4 | reverse complement strand
CCACAGGTAGGACTCGAACCTACGACCGATCGGTTAACAGCCGATAGCTCTACCACTGAGCTACTGTGGAACAATATAACATTTACTAGCGACATTAAAAATTTAACATGTTTCTGGCCTAAAGTCAATATATTATTTTAAAACAGCGTATAAAAAATAGGCAATCATCAACAGTTGAATAAATCCTTTCGAGATAGCGCCACTAAAAAAGCCAATAACCGAACCTACTCCAATTTTTACTGCGTTGCTAATTGTGGTCCGATGAACAATCAGTTCTCCTACAATCGCTCCGATAAACGGCCCTAAAATAATTCCAAATCCCGGAATAACAAACGGACCCACAAGCAATCCAACTGTACTTCCCCAAACGCCTGCTTTAGTGCCTCCGAATTTTTTCACACCAATAATATTAGCGATATAGTCTGCTAAAAAAAGTGCGACAACTAACAATCCTTGTATCACCCAAAATAACCAGCTATAGGAGCTAAAATCATAAAATAAACCGTATATAACAAATCCTAGCGCTACAAATAGCACGCTTGGGATGATGGGATAAACCAACCCAACAAACGATACAACAAAGCTAATGATAACTAATGCCCAACATAAAATAGCCATGCCCGCACCTATCCTTTTTATTATTACTATTTATCATACAATAACCACTCTTATAAAGAAAGGCCTTGCATGAGCAAGGCCTTTCTTTATTTTACCTTTGAATATGTCTTTAGATAGCGATCTCCGAGTACCGCTTCCGCAATATTAACAGCATGATCTCCAATTCGTTCTAAATTGCTAATGATATCGACAAAAACAATAGCAGCAGAACCTGTACATACATTTTCATTTAGACGTAAAATGTGCTTCTTACGAAGCAGACGCTCCATTGCATCAATCTGCTCTTCTTTTTGAATGACCTGGACTGCTTTTTCTCTATCTACTTTTTCTAAAGCAAAAACAGCTTCTTTAACTGTTACAATAGTCAATTCGAACATATCAGCTAAGTCGGTATTAGCTTCTTTTGTCATTTTCACCTTATTTGTAATTTGATAATCAACAAGTTCAATGATATTTTCAAAATGATCGCCAATACGCTCAATATCTCGCGCAGTATCTAGAAGCACAGAATGCTCTTCGCTTTCAGCTTCTGACATGGAAGAGCGGGATAACAACACTAAATAATTCGTGATTTTTTTATCTAAATTGTTAATGGCATTTTCAATTTGCATAGTAGCATCAGAATGTTTAGGATGGCGCGTCTTCAAATAACTATTGGCTTCTTCTAACCCAATCGTCGCGAATTCTCCCATACGAATAAGCTCTGCTTTTGCCTGCCCAAGAGCAATTGAAGAAGACTGTTCAATAAAAATAGGATCAAGATGTTTAGGTTTAAAGTCTATAACAGCATCTTCACCAGGAATCAGCTTTGTAACAATTAACGCAAGCAGACCGATAAGAGGGAACTGAATAATTGTATTGGTTGTGTTAAAGAGACCATGAGCAAATGCAATCGTCATTTCTGGGTTTAAGCCCATCGTCTCTCTCAAGTACTCCACAAGACGAGTAAATAACGGCAAGATAATTAAAAAGATAGTTGTACCAATTAAGTTGAACATTACGTGCGTTAAAGCAGCCCTTCTTGCTGCCACACTTGCCCCGATTGAAGCTAAAATAGCGGTAATAGTCGTACCAATGTTGTCTCCAAACAATACAGGCAGCGCGGCATGTATATCAATAGCGCCCTGTCCAAAAAGTTCTTGTAGAATTCCGATAGTAGCGCTAGAGCTTTGCACAATCACCGTAAATAAAGTGCCAATTACAACTCCTAAAATCGGATTATCACTCATGCTTACAGTTAAATCATGAAACTGTTGAAGTGAGCGAAGCGGCTTCATCCCGCTTCCCATAAGCTCTAGACCAAAGAATAACATTCCAAACCCAAAAGCGATTTGACCAAAATTTTGAACAGGTTTACTTTTAAAGAAAAAGAGTAAAATCGCTCCCACTGCGAGAATAGGAAGAGCGTAGCTCGAAATGTCAATTCCGATTATAAAAGCTGTAACTGTCGTACCGATATTTGCGCCCATAATAACCCCTATAGCTTGGCGCAAAGTCATAAAACCGGCACTTACTAAGCCTACCGTAATAACAGTGGTTCCTGAGCTGCTCTGAATAAGAACGGTAACCAGAATACCTGCTAGAACTCCCATAAACGGATTAGTTGTGAATCTGTCTAAAATATCGCGCAATCTATCTCCTGCTGATTTTTGCAACCCATCTCCCATGAACTTAATCCCGAATAAAAAGATTCCGAGTCCACCGATAAATTCAAAAATCATTTTTTGAACATCTAGTTCCAAACACCTCAACTCCTTGATTTTTTTCTAACGACATAGAGAAGTCCCCACTATTATTAACGAATCTTAAAAGCACTGTAAACGTTTTTACGCTAATGTTTACAATAACTTAACAGTATATTTACATTGTAATTGGAAACGATTTCTAGAACCTATTGTAAACCTTGAATTTCCGCTATAGAATAAATTATAGTTAGAATTTTTTAATAAAAGGAGGGTTTACAATAATCATGTTAAAAAAGGTGGGATGGAGTCTTACTTCCTTTCAAAAAATAAGGTCGCTTCGCTTTGAGCATACGAATAAAACAATTGGCTTTGTGCTGTTTTTAACATTCATTTCTTTGCTGCCTACATTTTTCTTTATGACGTTGACAATTGTAAACGGCTATCACATTGCTACAACAGAGCTTCCGAAATCGGTTTCTTCTTTTTCTATTTCAAATTCACAGCTTACGTCAAGCCAACCTTTCACAAAAAAAGTAAACGGTACCGCTTTTATCTTAGACCCCTCACAGTCTATTGAACGGTTTCATTCCCCTGCTCATGCAATTGGTTTTTTAAAGGATGGAATTTACATCACGACTAATTCACAAACACAAACGTATTCATATGAGTTGCTAAACTGGCATCATAAAGATAAAAATGAACTGTTAAACTTGCTGCACGAACAAAAATTTTCTTTATACATACTTGTCCCTATCGCTATGCTTTTACTGTACGTATTAACATCTGGACTAAACTTCCTTTCTATTACCTGCCTTGCTTATCTTGGAAAACTGATTGGACTCATCACTAAGAAGCAGCTTCCTTTCAAACAGCTATGGGCACTGAGCGCTTATAGTACGGTAGCCTTCACGCTGCTTTATACGCTTTTTGAAGCTTTTTCTTTGTCTCTAGCAACACATAGCTCTCTTTACTGGATAGGAACGTTCTTCATTTACTTATTGCTCGTCACAAGGGTTCCTATGAGAAAAAAGGTAAAACCTAATAAAGCGATTGAAACATAACGAAATGAATCCAATCAACGGCTAGAAGCACCTACATACATAAAATCTATGTTTACCCTGCCAATGAAAAGCTCCGAACGAATTTAATTCTTGATCAAGAATCAAATTTGTTCGGAGCTTCTTCAACTAACATACTTTTGTCCCAGCCTCTTTATTTCTGTACAACTTTTCTTCTCCCCATTGCAGAAGAAAAAATTTTCAACTGATACAAAACCCACAAACCTCCTGCTGCGAGCAAACTAAAGCTATAAATAAACATCAGCCTTTCAGTATGCATCCACACTTCAAAAACAACGGGTCCCAACGCTACTCCTAAAAATCTCACCGTTCCATAAATGGATACAATAAATCCTCTTTCTTCGTCTGAAGCCGCTGAAGTAATCATCATATTAATACAAGGAAGAACAAATCCTAAGCCGCCAAAGGCGACTGTCAAACAAAACATCAGCACAGGAAGCGTATAAATCACCGTTAATACTCCAAACATTACGAATAAAAGAATCATTCCTACTATCATCAATTTTTTCATGAGCACTACATCTGTTTTGATTCGCTGACCGGTCCAATAAGAAACGAGCGTCATCGCGCCAAGAGGAAATAAAAAAGCGGTTCCTTTGAAAAAACCGTCTATATGATACGTTTCCTCTATTAAAAAAGATAAGTAATATAAAATGCCAAATAATAAAAACAACCCCAGTCCCCCGACAAAGAATAAAGGAAAAAGCGATTTTCTTTTATCATAGACGATCCCAATGGCTCTCTTTAAATACTCTCCAACAGATACTGAATCTGAACCTGTTTTCGCTTCTCTCACATACATGGCTATACCTACTAAAGCAGCACCTGCAGCTAAAGGATACACAAAAAATGCGGCATACCATACAACGAGTGCCGCCGTTGCTCCAATTATAGGTGCAACCACTTTTCCAGCTCCATTATATACTTCTAAAATCCCAAGGACTTTTGCTCTTTTTTCCCCTGTAAATACATCTCCAGTTAATGCCATTGCCAACGTTGTAGTACCAGCAGCGCCAATCCCTTGAATCACTCTTCCAGCCATCAACACAGCAAAGCTTCCAGAAGAGACCAAAGCGCTACTAGCAGCGACAAGGCTACCGATTATCATCACGATGAGGGAATACATAATTAATTTTTTACGTCCATATCGATCTGATAAAATTCCTACCGCAGGAATACACAATGCAGCCGGAATAGAAAATACACTCAGTATCAAACTGGTTTGGACTCCACTTAAGTGAAGTGACTTTTGAATGCTTGGCAGCAGAGGAATGAGCATGGAATTTCCCAGCACCATGATTAAAGGCAATAAGCCTAATGAAACAATCATTAATTTTTCTTTCAAATTTCGTTCTCCAATCATATTTAAGTAAGACAAGCATAGGCTTTACACATAAGCAAAAGAATGAAGGAGGAGCATAATGAAAAAGCTATGTGCATTAGCCGCTTTCGCTTTTATCGGATATATTTGTCACTACGACATTAAATACGGGACCATTCCTACTGCGACTGAAGCAGTTCAAGTCAGCAAAGCGCAGCCTGCAGAAACAAAAGCCGCCAGCTCTTCTTCAATCTATACAAAAATAAAAATTAAGCCAGGCGATACAGTTTTGTCCGTCATTGAAGAGCTTACAAAAAAATCGATACCGGTTTCTATGAACCAAATGATTAAAGACTTTAAGAAGTTAAATAACGGTACAGCGCCTGAAGATATTCAAATTGGAAAAACGTATAAGTTCCCTATTTACAAGTAATGACAGCATTCTTCTTGTCAAGATGGGATAGTCATTGTTAAAATAGCTAAGGTAGTACTTTCTACTAGTTATTTTGTTCATAAAGAGTTATTCTATTAATGAATTCAAATTCTTGATTTCATTTTGAAGGAGAGATTATCACGTGAGTGAAATTATACATCGTACAAAAACACGCCCCGTTAAAGTTGGAGATTTAACAATTGGGGGCAGTAACGAATTAGTTATTCAAAGTATGACAACCACTAAAACACATGATGTTGAAGCAACGGTTGCAGAAATTAAACGTTTAGAAGAAGCAGGATGCCAAGTTGTTCGTGTTGCTTGTCCAGATGAGCGCGCAGCAGATGCAATCCCTGAAATTAAAAAACGCATTAACATTCCATTAGTTGTAGATATTCATTTTGACTATCGCTTAGCGTTAAAAGCAATTGAAGGCGGAGCGGATAAAATCCGTATCAACCCAGGTAATATTGGACGCCGTGAAAAAGTGGAAGCTGTTGTAAATGCTGCAAAAGCTAAAAATATTCCAATTCGTATTGGAGTTAACGCCGGTTCACTGGAAAAACGTATTTTAGATAAATACGGCTATCCGACAGCAGATGGCATGGTAGAAAGTGCACTTCATCACATTAAAATTTTAGAAGACCTTGATTTCCATGACATCATCGTTTCAATGAAAGCATCCGATGTTAACTTGGCAATTGAAGCATATGAAAAAGCTGCTCAAGCTTTTGACTACCCTCTTCACTTAGGAATTACAGAATCGGGTACATTATTTGCGGGAACTGTAAAAAGTGCAGCGGGTCTTGGCGCTATTTTGTCTAAAGGAATCGGAAATACATTACGTATTTCTTTAAGTGCGGATCCTGTAGAAGAAGTAAAAGTTGCACGCGAGTTGCTAAAATCATTCGGTTTAGCTTCCAATGCTGCAACGCTTATTTCTTGCCCAACTTGCGGACGTATTGAAATTGATTTAATTAGCATTGCTAATGAAGTTGAAGAGTATATTTCAACTGTAAAAGCACCGATTAAAGTAGCGGTACTTGGCTGCGCTGTAAACGGTCCTGGCGAAGCTCGTGAAGCTGATATCGGGATTGCAGGAGCACGCGGTGAAGGTCTTCTATTCCGCAAAGGTGAAATCGTACGCAAAGTTCCGGAAGAAACAATGGTTGAGGAACTAAAAAAAGAAATTGATAAAATTGCTGCTGAATATCACGCAAAGCAAGAAGCTGAAAAAGCTGCAGCTAAATCATAACCAAAAAAAGCGAGGCGCATATGCGCCTCGCTTTTTTTATGAAAAGAACGGTAATATAAACGTACCGACAATAATCGATACAACTCCGATCCCTATTGCCCATGCTCCTAGCGTAAGTGCTCCTTTTCTGCGTGCGATAAACCCTAGAATAATCCCAGCGGCACCAAGAATAATTGGTAAAAAGAATAGTGAAAGAATCGAAAGCACGAGTGCGAAACGACCGTATCCCGTTCCTTCTCCTCGTCCAGCGACTTCATGATTGCGATTGCGGTCAATATCTATAACTTCACGCTCTGCATGTGGCTCTCCTACTCGGTAAGGAACGCCCACTTCAGCTGCAGTTTCTTCCATGAAATCAGCTTCATATACATCTTTTCTACGCCTTTGTTCTTCATTCTCCATGCTTAATCCCTCGCTTTCGTAAATAAGGAGCATTTATAGTATCTGAATGCGAGAAAAAATTATAAGTGTTAATCTTATACAGCTGCTCATTTTCTTGCAAAAATAGATACCTGCACGATTCCCACACCGTATAATCATCCTTATCTTTTTTCTTAAGGAGTATAAAAAGTATTACTGTTTCTCTTTAGGCTTTATGTTACACTAGACAAGAATAATCAAGCACCTAAGTAGAATAAACGTATTAAAGGAGTGCACGTAGTTGACAAAAAAGTTTGGAATTGACATTGATGGAACTGTTACCTCTCCTGAAACTTTTGTTCCTCATTTAAATAAAGCCTTTAACTTAAATTTAACACTTGAAGATATTACAGAATATGATTTCAGCCCTTTTGTAAATGTATCACCTGCAGAACTCGGGAAATGGTTTAAAGCAAATGAACGCTCTATTTACGAAACCTCTCCACTTGCAGACGATGCAAAAGCGGTTTTGCAAAAGTGGCATCAAAAGCACGAATTATTCTTTATTAGTGCAAGGCACGATCAGCTATTGGACGTCACGGAAGAATGGTTTCAAAAAAATGAGCTATCGTTTCATCACATTGAGTTAGTCGGCTCTCATTTTAAAGTTGAGACAGCAAAACGATACGATGTTGATATCTTTTTTGAAGACAAACATGATAATGCTTGTGAAATCAGTGAAGAATGCAATATTCCCGTTATCTTATTTGATACTCCTTATAATCGCTTACCTGTTCCAAAAGGAGTGGTTCGCGTATATAACTGGCTAGAAGCAGATCAGTGGGTAGCCGACTGGTTAAAAGAACAGCAAAAATAAAAAAGAGAGGTGCATAGCACCCTCTCTTTTTTATTGATTACATTCTATACATTGACCGTAAATTTCGAATTTATGGCCTGTAATATTATACCCTCGCAAATCCTCGTCTACATACTCCATCGGACAAGCTTCAATTTCTTTTGTTTTTCCACAATCTAAACAAATGAAGTGGTGATGATGATGAGCAGTTGCACATTTAAATCGAAAGTGCTTTTCGCTCGAAAGCTCCGTCATTTCAAGTACGCCTAACTCCACAAATAATGATAAATTACGGTAGATTGTATCAAAACTTAGACCAGGATAATCAGGCTTCATATATTCTAATACATCTTTTGCCGTTAAGTACTTATTTGATTTTGAAAACAAGGCAAGCATTTCTTCACGTTTTCCTGTATGTTTATATCCTTGATCTTTTAATAAATGAATGGCTTCAGTTAAATTCATTTTTGTTTCCCCTTCCGTCCTTTATTAATCATAATAGATATGATTAAAATAACAACAGCAATGACAACAATTGTACCGCCTGGTGCTAAATCCAAGTAGTACGCTGAAAATAATCCGCCTAAAACAGATATTTCACCAAAAATCACCGAAAGCAGAATCGTTTGTTTAAAGCCTCTAGCTAAGCGAATGCTTGCTGCTACAGGAAGAGTCATAAGCGATGACACCAATAGAATACCGACGATACGCATCGATACAGCAATGACAAGAGCAACCATCACGATAAATAAAAAGTGCATCCACTTCGATTTAATTCCAGAAGCAGAAGCATGCTCCTCGTCAAAAGATAAAATAAATAATTCTTTATATAAGAAAAAGACAATAGCTATTACAAATACCGCTATGACAACAACTGTCCAAAGATCCGAACGACTAACTGCACTCACGCTTCCAAACAAATAATTCATTAAATCATTATTAAAACCGTCTGCCAGCGAGATACAAATTGCACTAATACCAATTCCGCCCGATAAAATAATCGGAATGGCCAGCTCTTGATAGTGCTTGTAGACCCCTCGAAGCTTCTCGATAAAAAGAGCCCCTGTAACGGAAGACACCATTCCTAAATAGACGGGGTTCACTCCTTGCATAAACCCTATTTTCTGACTAAGAAGCAAGCTCGCAGAAATTCCGGCTAGCGTCACGTGACTTAACGCGTCTGCAATTAAAGAAAGACGTCTTACTACGATGAACGTGCCCAATAAAGGAGCTAAGACGCCAATAATCATACCTGTTAAAAATGCATTTCGCAAAAACTCAAATTGAAATAAACTGCTTATCATACGTGCTGCCCTCCATGATGATGATCATGGGTTAACACATGAACATTATGACCATAAAACATAGATACGTCATGTTCACAAAGCTGTTCGAATTCTTTGGCATTCCCATGAAAGTGTAAAAATTTATTTAAACAAGCAACGTGGGTTACTTTTTCCGAGACAGTTCCAATATCGTGAGTAACAAGCACAAGCGTAATTCCTTTTTCTTTATTTAACTTTTCAAGAAGCTCATAAAAAGTGTATACATTTTGTGCATCCACTCCGACCGTAGGCTCATCTAAAATTAACAGCTCGGGCTCACTTACAAGCGCGCGTGCAATAAAAATTCGCTGCTGCTGACCACCGGATAGCTCTCCTATGTTTCGATTTAAAAATTCGCTCATCCCCACTGCTTCTACCGCTTCTTTTACCTTTTGTTTATGAGAAGCATTCATAAAGCGAAACAAACCTAGTTTTGAAGTAAGGCCCGTGGAAACCACTTCAAAAACGGTAGCAGGAAAGCCGCTGTTGAAACTATTCGCTTTTTGCGATACATATCCAATTTTACTTCGTTCTTTAAACCTTCTCTGATCTTTTCCAAATAAACGAATTGAACCTTGAGATGGTTTTTGCAAACCAAGCAAACATTTGATTAGCGTTGATTTCCCAGAACCATTTGGACCAACGAGCCCCAAAAAAGCTCCTTTTGGAATTGAAAAACTTATATCTTCTAATACATTCACTCCATCATATTGAAATGATAAATGATCAATTTCAATGATATCAGGTGTATTCATATGCGCCTCACCATTCTTTTTTTATATTTCTCCATACAAAAGAGGGCACGGTTTCTATCGTATACTCCGTTACCCATTTACTTTCTCAGAATCATTACGATTTAATCATTAATGTAGTATACAGGATTGTCTTTTATTTGTAAACTAAGCCGTTTCACTCTTTCGCTTTCTTACCCCCGTAGGTTCATCCGACTCAAAATGTTGTTTTATTACACAATATAGTCACATCTTTCTTTTTTATTCATAAACTGTATATGACGAGGAGGTAATCATATGAAAATTGTACAGCAGATTGTCAATAAGAAAGTAAACAATATTACCCCGAAAGAGCTTTTAAAGTATAGCAAACAATACAACATCCCCATTACAGATCAGCAGGCACACACCCTTGTATCTGTCATTAGACAGCAGCCCGTAAATATTTATAACCTTGAAGAGCGCCGAAATTTAATCAAACAAATTGCTCAAGTAACAGATCGTGAAACTGCCAGACGCGTGAACGAATTATTTCAGCAGTTAATGTAAAAGAAGAGGTCATGTCTGTAGACATGACCTCTTTCAATCACATATGAAATTACATAAGCTTTTGTTTTAATTCTGAATCAAAGCTTTGTGCACGAATCATATCAATTTCCAATTGATATGGCGCTTTTTTATTTTTCTTATCTTCTCCTACATAAGGAGTTTCTAGAATTTTAGGAACTTCTTTAAACGCTGGGTGATGAACAATATAATTCAGTGCACCAAATCCGATTTCACCAAACCCAATGTTTTCATGACGGTCTTTTCGAGCACCGCATACATTTTTACTATCATTGATGTGAAGCACTTTAATTCGCTGTATTCCTACGGTTTTGTCAAATTCATTTAATACACCGTCAAAGTCTTGAACGATATCGTAACCAGCATCATGTACGTGACATGTGTCAAAACAAACAGAGAGCTTTTCATTGTGCGTCACACCATCAATAATTTGGGCGATTTCTTCAAAGCTTCTTCCACACTCTGTTCCTTTTCCAGCCATTGTCTCAAGCGCAATTTGAACTTCTTGATCAGCTGTCAACACTTCGTTTAGACCGTTGATAATTTGCTGAATACCAGCATCTGCTCCGGCCCCCACATGAGCCCCTGGATGAAGAACAATTTGCTTTGCGCCAAGAGCATGGGTGCGCTGAATTTCAGACGTTAAGAAATCTACTCCAAGCTCAAATGTTTCGGGCTTTGTTGTATTCCCTAAATTAATGATATAAGGAGCATGTACAACAATATCTTTCATTCCATGCTCTTTCATATGCAAAAGACCAGCTTCAATATTAAGCTCTTCAATCTTTTTGCGACGAGTATTTTGTGGAGCACCTGTATAGATCATAAACGTATTTGCTCCATAAGAAGCTGCCTCTTCACTTGCTCCTAAAAGCATCTTTTTGCCGCTCATCGATACGTGAGAACCAATTTTCAACATTCTTTTTTACACCTCTAACCTATTGCGATTAACGATTGTTGCGTCTTTCACTACGCTTTTTCTTTTGCACGTACTTTGTAATTTCACGAGCACGTTTTTTCTTATAGCCAGGCTTTACTTTCTTAGGCTTTTGAATAAAGCGATGTGCCTCTTCTCCCACTTCATCCGCTTTCTTCACACGCTTTTTACGGCGGTTACGGTCATCAATAGAAACCCATTCTTGCTTTTGAAGATCTTTGTTTACAAACTCGATTCCCATTTTCTCTAGCTTATTTACTGCATCTTCATCTTCCACATCGAAGATTGTAGCAGCAATTCCAGAATGACCAGCACGAGCTGTACGGCCTACGCGGTGAATGTAGAAATCTAGATCTGAAGGAAGCTCAAAGTTAATAACGTGTGAAATCCCTTCAATATCAATACCGCGAGCTGCTAAATCTGTCGCTACTACGTATTGAAATTCTAAATTATTAATTTGCTTCATCATTTTCTTACGGTCACGAGGAGATAAGTCTCCGTGAATTCTTCCTACTTTTAAGCCTTTAGACAGTAGGTCATCTGCTACTTCGTCCGCCATTTTCTTTGTATTTGTAAAGACGATAGCTAAATAAGGATTATACGAAATAAGCATATCGTGCAGCAGCTTAAACTTGTTACGATGACGTAGTGGAACTAATACATGCTCTAATTTAGCCGCTGCTGCTTGCTTCGGCGAAACATGCGTAAATTTTGGATTTTCCATGTATTTTTTTAAGAATGGCTTTAATTTTTCAGGAATCGTTGCTGAAAAAACAAGCATCTGTAATTTTTCAGGCATGTTGCTTGCCAAACGGTCCACATCTTCTAAAAATCCCATATCAAGCATTAAATCAGCTTCGTCTACTACTAACGCCTTAGTTGTATACACAACTAACGCTTTTTCATTTACTAAATCAAACAAACGAGCCGGTGTTCCTACAACCACTTGAGGCTGTTTCTTTAATTTGTCGATTGTACGCTGCTTATCTGTACCGCCGATAAAACATTTTGCTGAAATTTCTTCTCCTTCAGCACTGTGTTTTGTTAGCTTTAAGACTTCTTGATAAATTTGAGAAGCAAGCTCACGAGTTGGAGCGGTAATTACAACTTGTACTTCTTCTTTTTTAGGATCTACCTTTTCAAGTAAAGGCAACAAATAAGCGTGTGTTTTGCCCGTCCCTGTTTGTGACTGACCAATTACACTTTCCCCTTTTAAAACGGAAGGAATTAAGCGCTCTTGAATCTCTGTAGGCTGATAAAAACCTAATTGTTTAATTGCTTCTATTAAAAATGGTTGAAACTCAAAACGTTCAAAGTTTGTTTTTTCCATAATAGTCTCCTTTTTTACATTCACGTTCATCTTTTAAGGCACAATATATGATTATAATCGATTTTTCCTTCTGTGACTACTTCTCATTCATATTACTAAAACTTATTACCTGTTTCAAAAACATTTTATCGCGAGTTGCATACGATAGTAAAAGAAAATCTACTTTACTAAAGGAGGTGCGTCCTTTGCTACAGCGAAGACCACCATTTCCACCCGGTATGCAAAGAAGAATGATGCCAGGAATGCCACCGCAAAACGGTTTTGGGCAACAACCTGGTAACTTTGGCCAATTTAATCCATTACAGCAGTTTCGTAACTTTGCCCAGCAAACAAATGCTCAACAATCATTTTACCCGAATCAGCAAGGCCTGAACCGTGGAGGAGGTAACTTCTTAACTCGCCTATTCCGAAGAGGCGGGAATAGAAACATCCCCTTTCAACAAGCAGCAGCTGCTGCTCCTCGAGGTTCTTTGTTTTCAGGCCTTTCAGGAGCCCAAGGTGCTGCAGGAGCGACCAACTCTTCTTCCCTGCTTGGAGGTTTGCAAGGTTTAACGAACCCTGCTAACTTAAGCTCCATGATGGGAAATGTTCAGCGAGTATTAAAAGCTGCGGAAACGATGGGACCTATGATTCAACAATACGGACCTCTTGTCAAAAATGCTCCTTCTCTATGGAAAATCTATCAAGCCCTGCGCTCAAGTGACGATACAGATGAAGTACTCGAAGCAGAAGGAACAGAGGTTGCTGAAACTGATGAAAGCAAAGACAGTAAGGTTTTGTCAACAGGCGCAGAAAGCACGGATTCATCTGATGATGAGCTGGATTTCTTCGAAGAAGAAATTGAACTTTCCTCTAGAGATCGAGTGTCTAAACCAAAACTTTATATTTGATAAATCTGCTAGTTCCGTAAGTAAAGACAGTAAGTAAAAAAAGAATATCTTTGTATTCTTCCTTCCTCTTTTATATAATAGAAGCGAGTTGAATTGCTCGTCAGGATTATGATGAGGAGGAAATTGAAATGAAAGTTATTAAAATCGCACCGCGCGGCTATTGTTATGGTGTAGTAGACGCAATGGTCATTGCACGAAACGCCGCTTTAGATAAATCATTGCCTCGACCAATATATATCTTAGGAATGATTGTTCATAATAAACACGTTACAGATGCGTTTGAAGAGGACGGCATTATCACACTGGACGGTGCTAATCGCCTAGAAATCTTAGACCAAATAAATGAAGGAACCGTTATTTTTACGGCGCACGGAGTATCTCCAGAAGTAAAAGAACGAGCAAAAGAAAAAGGTTTAACAACAATCGATGCTACATGTCCGGATGTTACAAAAACCCACGACCTTATTCGCCAAAAAGAAAAAGAAGGTTATGACGTTATTTATATCGGAAAAAGAAATCATCCTGAGCCAGAAGGTGCACTTGGCATCGCACCAGATATCGTTCATTTAATTGAAAAAGCAGAAGACGTAGCCCATTTAAATATTCAACGTGAAAAAGTCATTGTAACCAATCAGACAACAATGAGTCAGTGGGACGTTGCAGATGTCATGGAAAAAGTAAAAGAAAAATATCCGCACGCTGAAGTTCACAAGGAAATTTGTTTAGCTACACAAGTTCGCCAAGAAGCTGTAGCTGAGCAAGCAGGTGAAGCAGATGTTACAATCGTAGTAGGAGATCCTAAAAGTAACAATTCAAACCGTTTAGCTCAAGTATCAATGGAGATTGCCGGCACTGAGGCATATCGCATCGGTGACATCTCAGAGCTTCAGATCGAATGGTTGATGAACGCGAAAACCGTAGCTGTTACGGCAGGCGCATCTACCCCTACTCCAATCACAAAAGAGGTCATCAATTTTCTAGATCAGTTCGATCCGGAAGATGAAACAACATGGACACGTGAAAAAAGTGTGCCTCTTTCGAAAATTTTACCAAAAGTTCGAACAAAAAAATCGTCTTAATAGACGCAAAAGAAGGTGTTGACATTCGTCAACACCTTCTTTGTTACATAAACGTAAATGGGTTTGTGTCTACTTTTGAATCAAATACTTCACACTCAAAGTTTTTCGCTTCAAAAAGACTGTTTAATACGCGTGTTACACCTTGTCTCATAACTTTTTCAACATGATGACCAGGATCTACAACGTTTAATCCCATTGCCATTGCATCATGCGCAACGTGGAAATACAAATCACCTGTTACATAGGCATCTGCTCCGCTAAATTTTGCGTTTGTAATATATTTGTTTCCGTCTCCGCCAAGAACAGCTACTTTTTTCACAATGGCATCCATAGACCCTACTACTCTGACACCATCTACATCCAATGCTTGTTTAACGTGATCGGCAAACTGTTTTAACGTCATCTCTTCTTTTAACTTACCAATTCGTCCAAGTCCAAGCGTTTCGCCCGTTTGTTCCACTGGATAAATGTCGTAGGCTACTTCTTCGTAAGGATGAGCACTGAGCATGGCACGAATAATTTTATTTTGTTGACCCGCTTCAAAAATAGTTTCAACTTTTGTTTCATTGACACGTTCTAGCTCTCCTTTTGAGCCAATGTATGGATTGGCTTCTGAAGAAGGTTTAAATGTGCCTTCGCCTTCTGTTGAAAACGTACAGTCGCTGTAAAGGCCAACATGTCCAGCTCCCGCATCACAAATAGCTGTGCGCACTGCTTCAGCGTCATTTGAAGGAACAAATACAGCTAGCTTTTTCAATTGAATCGACGTTGTCGGAACCAGCACTTTTGTCTCTTGTAGCCCCAACGCTTCGGCTAACAAGTCATTTACTCCGCCTTTAGCTATATCTAAGTTTGTATGAGCAGCATATACGGCAATATCATGCTTAATGCATTTCTCTAAAATACGCCCTTCAGGACGATCTGTAACCACTTGTTTTAGAGGTCTAAAAATAGGAGGATGATGAGCAATAATTAAATCCACTTGTTTTTCAATTGCTTCGTCTACGACCGTTTCAAGAACATCTAACGTTACCATTACTTTTTTTACAGGCTTGTTTAACGTTCCAATCTGTAAACCAATTTTATCTCCTTCAACTGCTAAATGCTTGGGAGAAAATGATTCAAATGCCTCAATTACTTGAAATCCGTTAGGGATTTTACTCATTTTAACGCCTCCTCAATTAATGAGATGTCTTGGGTAAGTTTTTGAAGTTTTGCTTTGCTTTCCTCTGACTGAGCCTGTTCCATTTGACTGACAATTTGTTTAAGATGATTTAGTTCATGCGTCCACTTTGTCATAAAAGCAGAAGAGCGCTTTTCTTTTAAAATAGGGCCCATTAACACACCGGCTTCCACTTCCCCGTTATACGGAGCTAAAGGGTTTCCAGGTTCAGCAACGATGACTTCATACATACGACCGTCTTCTTCGATGATTTTTTCATCAATGATTTCCCAGTTGTGTTGAATCAGCCAGCTGCGAATATGATGTGAACCAATATTCGGCTGAAGCACAAGTCTTTTTACTCCTTCTAATTTTGCCTTTCCTTCTTCTAAAATCATCGTAATAAGCGTTCCGCCCATTCCGCAGATTGTAATACAGTCTACTTCATTCGGTGATATTACTTCTAGGCCGTTTCCTTTTCGAACATCAATAACATCCGTTAAGCTTGTTTTTTTCACCTGCTGAATAGCCGATTGCAGGGGACCTTCTGTAATTTCACCTGCTACAGCGCCGCTAATATATCCATTTAAATAAGCAAAACATGGCAAATACGCATGATCTGAGCCAATGTCTGCTATCTTTGCTCCCAAAGGAATCGACTTTACTACTTCTTCAAGTCTTGTTGATAAGTTTAATTCATTCATTTTGTCACCTATTCTCTATGTGATTACTGTTCATTATTTTAACATAGATAGCTGCATGATTCCTATTTCTCTTCATGTTTTCCTTCTAGCTGAATGCGTATAAAAACATCATAAAAAAAAAGCCTGCTTTATAAATGAGCGGCTTTCCAGAAAATCATGTTTCTGAACTCTATTTAATTTCTGATACCCATTTAGCCATTTCCTTCGCTTTTTCCGGAGGAACCAGCCCCGGCGGCATGTTTCCTTTACCGTTTACAACAATATCTGCAATTTCGTCTTGAGAAACTTTTTTCCCAATTCCTTTTAACGAAGGACCTACTCCACCTTGATACTGATCGCCGTGACAACCAATACAAGTTTTTTGATAAATTTCTTCTGGTTTAGCTGAAGCCTGCTGTTCCGCGCCACCGCCTTCTTTTTCAGCCGCGATTTCTTTTGCATTGTTCAATCCGTTGAACGAAAGCGTTAACATTAAAGCAATCCCAATTACCGCAATTAATAAAAATGGTATTAGCGGATTTCGCTTCACTCACTATACCCCCTTTATGTATTCCCATCCCTAGAAATAACAAAATAGTATAAGCACTTTTATTTTACTTGAAAATGCTCATAAGTGAAAGGGTTTTATTTACATAATTAACTAATTTCTTATTGCTTATCTTAACAGCCAATTTGCCTTGCAATAACAGAGCGCTGAATTTCCGAAGTTCCTTCTCCAATTTCTAAAAGCTTGGCATCCCGTAAATACCGCTCCACGTGATACTCTTTCATGTAGCCGTATCCTCCATGAATCTGCACAGCTTGACTGGCTACTTCCATACAAATTTCAGAAGCATACAGTTTACACATAGCTGCTTCTTTCGTAAATGGCTTTCCTTGGTCTTTTAACCACGCTGCTTTATACACCATATTTCTTGCTAACTCAATTTTCATGGCCATATCAGCTAATTTAAACTGAATCGCTTGAAACGATGAAATAGCTTTCCCAAACTGCTTTCTTTCCTGCGCATATGACAGTGCTTTTTCATAAGCCGCTTGAGCGATTCCAACGGCCATTGCCCCAATTCCAATTCTTCCCCCGTCAAGCGTCATTAGAAATTG
The DNA here is from genome assembly GCF_047872835.1 of Priestia sp. RMT2NF4. Taxonomy (NCBI): domain Bacteria; kingdom Bacillati; phylum Bacillota; class Bacilli; order Caryophanales; family Bacillaceae; genus Priestia; species Priestia sp. RMT2NF4. The sequence continues at coordinate 362,564 of NZ_JBLQZO010000004.1, read as the reverse complement.
TTTGAATCCTTCTCCTCTTACACCGAGTAAATTCTCTTCAGGCACTTCAACATCCTCTAAAACGAGTTCAGTTGTATTTGAAGCATGTAGACCCATTTTCTCGTAATTGTCTATTACAGTAAAACCTCGAGCTTCTGTAGGCACGATAATAGCTGAAATTTCTTTTTTACCTTCTGTACGGTTTGTAACAGCTGTTAAAGCTAAAAACTTTGCATAGCTGGCATTCGTAATATAGCATTTACTTCCATTAATCCTAAATGTTCCATCCTTCAACACTGCTTCGGTCTCCGTTCCCCCCGCGTCACTTCCTGCGTTCGGTTCGGTTAAACCAAACGCTCCAAAAGATTCCCCGGAGCATAAAGCAGGTAGGTACTGTTCTTTTTGCTCCTTTGTTCCGAATAAATAAATAGGTGCCCCCCCGAGCGAAACATGAGCTGAGTATGTAATTCCTGTAGAGCCACAAGCTTTACTTAACTCCTCTACGACAATAGCAAAACTAACCGTATCTGCGCCTCCGCCACCATACTCTTCAGGAAAAGGAAGGCCCATTACACCAAGCTCACTTAACTTTTTAAAAACATCAAGCGGAAATTGCTTATTTCGATCGCGCTCTAGTGCATTTGGTGCTACTTCAGCTTCTGAAAATTCTCTCAGCGTCCGTTGAATCATCTTTTGTTCATTGGTTAATTCATAATTCATTTTTATTCCCCCTAAAAATGTATACGCTTACATTATCTAATTATAATTCATTTTTGTAAATTTTCTCAACTTTTAAAACGTTTTAATTTTTTCATGTTATAATAGAGGAGTATTCATCAATGCAAGAATAAAATGAGAGCGATTCCATTTTTTTCGGATGTTTAAATGAAATTTGAACATCTTACGCTTCTATAACAAAAGAATATAAAGGAGCATTTGCAAAACGAAGGACAATTCAGTAAAATATATGAAAGAAGAAAAGTTGGTAAAAAAATCAATATACTTCTTTAAAATGCGTTTTCATGAAATTTATTCCATAAAAAAACAGACAGCCTCTTTCCGCAGGGAAAGAAGCTATCTCATAAGCGCTATTTACGCTTTTATCTATTCTAAGAAATCTTTTAAACGTTTGCTTCGACTAGGGTGACGAAGCTTGCGAAGCGCTTTAGCTTCAATTTGACGAATACGCTCACGCGTTACGCCAAATACTTTTCCTACTTCTTCAAGCGTACGCGTACGCCCATCGTCCAGACCAAAGCGGAGTCTAAGAACATTTTCTTCGCGATCTGTTAACGTATCAAGGACGTCTTCTAACTGCTCTTTTAATAATTCATATGCAGCATGTTCAGAAGGTGATGTTGCATCTTGGTCTTCAATGAAGTCACCTAAATGAGAATCATCTTCCTCACCAATTGGCGTTTCAAGAGAAACCGGCTCTTGGGCAATTTTTAAGATTTCACGAACTTTTTCTGGTGTTAAGTCCATATCTTCTGCAATTTCTTCAGGAGATGGTTCGCGACCTAAATCTTGTAGAAGCTGACGTTGAACACGAATTAGTTTGTTAATCGTTTCAACCATATGAACAGGGATACGAATCGTTCTTGCTTGGTCAGCAATCGCACGAGTAATAGCTTGACGAATCCACCATGTCGCATACGTACTGAATTTATAACCTTTGCGATAATCAAATTTTTCTACCGCTTTAATAAGACCCATGTTTCCTTCTTGAATTAAATCAAGAAACAGCATACCGCGTCCAACATAGCGTTTAGCGATACTTACCACAAGACGTAAGTTTGCTTCAGCAAGACGACGTTTCGCTTCTTCATCGCCTTCTTCAATACGTTTTGCTAAATTGATTTCTTCCTCTGCCGACAATAAGTCAACGCGTCCGATTTCTTTTAAGTACATACGAACTGGATCATTAATTTTCACACCAGGAGGTACACTTAAATCATTTAAATCAAACTCTTCTTCTTTTGACAGTTCTTGAATATCGGGATCGGCATCGTCATCATTTGCTTCAGATTCACTCATTACTTCAACACCTTGTTCTCCAAGGTATTCATAATATTCATCCATTTGATCGGATTCAATTTCGAAGTTCGCCATACGCTCTGCAATTTCTTCGTATGTTAGCACACCACGTTTTTTTCCGATTTCGGTCAATTGATCTTTTACTTGTTCAATTGTTAAATCTGAATCAAGTTGTTTTGATTGAGCTGATTTTTCAGCCATCAGATCCCCTCCTTCCAAAATTTTAAGGAAAACCTTCTAAAAGTGGGACTAATACGCAACATCGTTTATTTTAACGTTTTTTTCAACTGTAAAATTTCCATTGCTATTGTCGCAGCTTTTAAATAATCTTTTTGACGCTCTGCTTCTTGCTTTTCTGCTTCTTTTTTTTCTATCGCTACCCTTTGTGGATAAATCAATATCGTTTGGATATAATCATTCAAAGCTTGCTCCGACAATTCATCATTGATTGACATCATCGCCAATTCTGAAGCTAGACTAGACAACGAAGATTCGGGCAACCGCTCAATAAATCCGCTCGGATTAGGCTCGTGTCCTTCCTCGTAATAGGCATACAAATATAGAACAAGCGCACGATGTTCTTCGACATTGAACTGACCTTGAAGTCGGTCTTGAATTCTAAATGCTACATCCTTATCTTTCAACATATGAGCGATCAAAAAACGTTCTGCATTTTGATAAGCCGGTAATAAGCTTCTCTTTACGACTGGTTGTCTATTTATATTATTTCGATTTGGAGAATCATTATCCTTTTTCTTTTTTTCCGTTCGATACACTTGATACTGCTGTTCTTTAAGCGCATCTAATGAAATGGAAAACTCTTGTGCCAATTGGCGTAAATAATGATCTCGCTCTACAGCTTTTGTAAGGAGGCTTATTTCTTTCAAAACGTCTTCAATGTATTGCATACGTTCAGATTCATTTTGTAGATTTCGCTTTCGGCGGAGATACCTCATTTGAAATGCCATAAAGGTCAAGCTGCTATTAATAACATCATTTTGAAACTTCTCTGCCCCGTATTCTTTAATATAATCATCCGGGTCATAACCATCCGGCATCACAGCAATCTTAACGGTACAACCCACATTTGTTAAGATAGCAGTTGCTTTGTGCGCTGCTTCAATTCCAGCAGAATCTGCATCATAGCAAATGATAACGGACTCTACATTTCGGCGAATAATTTTGGCTTGTTCTTCTGTTAAGGCAGTTCCCATTGTTGCAATTGCGTTTGGGCACCCCGCTTTAACAGCTGAAATAACATCTGCAAATCCTTCAAATAAAATAACCTGCTGATTTTTGCGTATATGTTTTTTAGCGCGGTGAAAGTTGTAGAGTGTGCGACTTTTGTTAAAAATAGAAGTTTCGGGACTGTTTAAATATTTAGGCTGCCCTTTTATCTCTTTTAGCAGGCGCCCTGAAAATGCAATTGTTTTGCCTTGCAAGTCAGCAATAGGAAACATAATTCGATCGCGAAAACGATCAAAGTACGTTTCATCTTGGTTGCGTTTAATGATTAAACCTGCATGTTCCATCTCTTGCGGATTAAACCCACGTTTTGTTAAGAACTTACTTACAAATTCCCACGAATCTAAAGCAAAACCTATCTCAAATTCATCGATAATTTCTCGTGAAAACCCTCGATTTATTAAATAATCATAAGCATCTTGGCCTTCTTTTGTATTTACCAATAAATGATGGTAAAATTTCTTTAAAAGCTCGTGTGCTTCAATCATTTTATTGCTAGGCTTTTGATTATCTTCTTCATGAGGATGTATCTCATGTTCAAAAGGAATGTCTCCTTTTTCAGCAAGCTGCTGAGCTGCTTCCGTGAAGGACAGTCCTTCTAATTCCATTATGAATGAAAATGAATTCCCTCCTGCACCGCATCCAAAGCAATGATAAATTTGTTTATCAGGCGATACTGAAAAAGATGGTGTGCTTTCCCCATGAAACGGACAGAGTCCAAAATAATTGCGCCCTTGTTTTTTTAGTTGTACATAATCGCTTATGACGTCGACAATATCTACTGAATGCCGAATACGGTCGATTACTTCATCAGGAATTCGATTTGCCATAGTAACAGCTCCGTATTTCATATAATATTCTTCACTAAGTGCTAAATTCCTGCAAGTTTCGACAACATTTTTTCAAAAGCTTGAATGAAATGCTGGCGATCTTCTTCACTAAATGCCTTTGGGCCTTTAGTATGACGCCCTGACCGTCGCTCTTTTGCAGAAACATAGCGAAAGAAAAGCACCGTATTCATTTCGTCGTCATTATAGTACTTTCCACGAGGAGACAGTGCGTAAACCCCTCGACTTACTAACATGCTTGCTAAGCCAGTATCTTGAGTTACGACAATATCCTGCTTGGCTGCGTGATTTAAAATATATAAATCTGCGGCTTCCTTTTCTGCATCTACATAGACCCATTTTCCTGGTGTAGGATTTGTTTGCATGTGAGCATAGGAAGCAACAAACACAAGCTCGATGTCATATGTATGTGTAAGTTCAACGATTTCTGCTTTAACAGGGCATGCATCAGCATCGACAAAAACTTTACTTTTTCTTTTGCTATAACTCTGTATTCTACATCCCTCCAGAGATTCCTTCTAACAATTTGTTATTTCCTGTAGATGGCATTTGTCGAATACTTTTTTGGATTTTGACTTGACTTTTATATAAATAGTTTATTCGTTCTTAACAAAGTCTAAACCTAAAACTATTCTTTTTTATCACAATTTTTTATTATAATATAAACAACCTATATTTTCTATACCAAAGTCACTTGTTTTTAAAAGTTCTGTCATATTCATCTTTGGTATATTTTCTTAGGCTTACAGCATACAAACATAAGAAAGCAATCTCCTTTCTGTCACGCACAGAGGAGATTCATCGTTTATTTCTTTTTGATGGTATTGAGAATGATACCAGCTGTTTCTTCTACGGCTCTGTTGGATACATCAACCACTTCACAGCCAATCTTATCTACAATTCCTTGGAAGAATTCAAGTTCTTCTTTAATACGGCCAATATTAGCATAAATTGCTTTATCGTTTAGCCCAAGAGACTTTAAACGCTCTTTACGAATATCGTTTAATTTTTCAGGACTGATAGTAAGCCCTATACACTTCTCAGGTGATACGTGAAACAGCTCTTCTGGCGGATCTACCTCAGGTACAATCGGAACGTTGGCTACTTTCAAACGCTTGTGTGCTAAAAACTGAGAAAGAGGTGTTTTAGATGTTCTTGATACACCGATTAATACGATATCCGCTCTAAGAATGCCTCTTGGATCACGCCCATCATCATATTTCACTGCAAATTCAATCGCTTCTACTTTCTTAAAATAATCTTCGTCTAACTTTCTAGCCATTCCAGGCTCATAGCGAGGAGAAAGTTGATAAGAAGATTGAATTTTATCAATTAAAGGTCCAATAATATCAAATACCTCTACCCCGTTTTTGGACGCTTCTTGAATTAAAAATTCTCTCATTTCGGGCTTTACTAGCGTAAAGCCAATAATAGCGTTGTTCAACTTCGCTACTGAAACCACTTCTGAAAGTGTTGCGATGTCCTCTACGTAAGGTACTCTTTTAATTACAAAGTCCGTCATATTGAACTGACTTGATGCAGCCTTTACAACTAGTTCAGCTGTCTCACCTACAGAATCCGAAATGACATAAAGACATGGGTTGTTCATATTTTGTGCATCCCCTTTTTAATCCTTTTTCACTTATAATACTTCATCATTTGCTAGTGCTACTAGTAATTTCGTAATATTTGTTTTGGTAATGCGTCCCACCACTTCAAAATTGCCGTCTCCCTCTTTAATAACGGGCATAGCATCAATCTGTTTTTCAATTAAGATCTTAGCAATATCAATTAACAAATCTTCGCGATAACAATATGTAATGTTGGGCATTCTCGTCATGATAATATGAACAGGAATAGATGTGAGCTCTTGCTTTCCGATACTCGCGCGCAATAAATCTTTACGCGACAGTACTCCCACTAGCTGTGATTTCTCATCCACTACAAAAAGGGTCCCCACGTCTTCTAGAAACATTGTACAAATAGCATCATATACCGACACATTTTCGTTCACGACTACAGGGATAGACTGATATTCTTGCACCTGTATTTTTTTTATTTTATCTGTAAGAAGCTGTGCTCCTGTTTTACCTGTGTAAAAGTAACCTACGCGCGGTCGCGCTTCTAGATAACCAGCCATTGTTAAAATAGCCAAGTCCGGTCTTAGCGTGGCCCGCGTAAGGCTAAGCTGATCTGCAATATGCTCGCCTGTAATAGGGCCTTCGTCTTTGACAATTTGTAAAATTTGTTCTTGTCGTTTGTTCAGTTCGATTGTACTCACCACCTAATCATTAAATGTGACATACTATTTATAAAACATTATATACTTTTTAAGCAAAAGTAAAAGCTATAACTTATTAATTTTAGCATTTTATCTTTTTAGAATGCCGTTTATTTTACCATGGCTTCTCAAAAAAAGCAGACATTACGCTTACAATAAGCGAAACTATCCCTTCGCTCCACAGTAAAAAGGGTGTCCTCTACACACTACGAGGCACCCTAGCGACAGCAATTCCTTGCATATCACTGATTATCTTTTCTATTTCTTATCAGAGAGCGATTGTTTTAAAGACTCCATCTGATTCAAAAACCGCTTTGTTTTTAAAAACAATCCTGAATATTCTTCATAATATTGATCAATTACAAACTTTAATTGTTTTTTTGTTTCGGGTTTAACAGAAATAGAACCTAACCGCTTTAAATCAATGTAATAAAATAGCCTTAATAGTTTAACCGTCATCGGACTAATTTTCAAATGATAAGGATCTTTTTCTAAGCATCGATGACAAATAAACCCGCCTTCTCGAATGGAAAAATGAAATGTTCCTTCACCTTGATGGCAGACTGCACATTCATTTAATGTAGGATGAAGACCTAGAACGTTTAACATTTTCATTTCATAAATAAATGTTAAGATCTCTGCATCATACTCTTCGTTCATATAATGAATGGTTTGGTGCAGCAGTTCAAATAGAAATGGATTTGGTTTATTGTTCTCAGTAGCTTTATCTGTTAATTCAAGAATATAAGAAGCATACGCTGTTGTGAAGATATCTTCGCGTATGCTTCTCATAGATGAGATAACTTCTCCTTGATGGAGAGTGCCCATTCCTGAACCTGCTTGTATAAAAAAGTATCCATACGTAAATAATTGTGTGACGGAAGCTAAGCGACTACTGGGCTTTTTTGCCCCTCTTGCCATAAGACCCACTTTTCCGAGTTCACGTGAATAAATGGTGACAATTTTATTTGATTCACCGTAATCATTCGTTCGAATGACAATTCCTTCACACTTTTTAAACAATCATCATCACCGCCATCTTACAGAAGGCTAAGACAAGGGAGAATTGAGACTTTCGCTGTTGTCCTCATATGTTTCGGGTCTTTCTTTCACTTCATTTTCAAGTTCCTTAAAAATGAGATAAGTATCAATGCTACCTGTTTGTGAAAAAATGTTCCAAGTAAAATTCAACATAGAACTCCCACCTTTCTAACCATAAAGATCAGATACATATTTCAATTCCTTATGTTTAGAATAGCCTTCCGACGTAAAATCATGTAACACAATTTTTTACAAATTACCTTCTTTTATGAAGGGGTATAAATCGACGCCAACAAGAACTCAAATGATTAATATTCGTCTTCTCTAAATCCAAAGTCACGGAGATGCGACGCTCGGTTTCGCCAATCTTTTTGCACTTTTACCCATAGTTCTAAAAATACTTTTGAACCTAAAAGAGCTTCAATGTCTGCTCTTGCTTTTCTTCCTACCTCTTTTAACATCTTTCCTTGCTTTCCAATTACGATGCCTTTTTGTGAATCTCTTTCGACGATAATTGTAGCGCCGACGTAAACAGCGCCATTATCTCGTCTTTGCATAGAATCCATCACAACGGCAATAGAATGAGGTATTTCTTCCCTCGTTGCATGCAGTACTTTTTCACGAATTAATTCCGTAATAATAAAGCGCTCTGGGTGATCTGTTACCTGATCTGCCGGGTAATACTGCGGACCTTCCGGCAATCGCTGCTTGATTTGATCAAGCAAGCGCTCCACGTTATTTCCTTGTAAAGCTGAAATTGGCACAATTTCAGCGAAAGGATATAAGTCTTTATAATTCGTGATAATTGAAAACAATTCGTCTGGATGAATTTCATCAATTTTATTAATCACAAGGAAAACAGGCGTTTTTGTATCTTTTAAACGCTCGATAATAAATTCATCGCCTCGACCTAAACCCTCTGTTGCGTTAATCATAAATAAAATTAAATCTACTTCTTTAAGCGTATTTTGCGCTACCTTCATCATAAAGTCGCCTAATTTATGCTTTGGTTTGTGAATTCCTGGTGTATCAATAAACACAATTTGCGCCTGATCTTCCGTGTACACACCCTGAATTTTATTTCTAGTTGTTTGCGGTTTGTCACTCATAATCGCAATCTTTTGACCGATTACTCGGTTCAAAAAAGTTGATTTCCCTACGTTTGGTCTTCCAATAATTGAAACAAAACCTGACTTAAATTCATTATTACTCATGTAAATCCTCCGATGAAAATGCTCCTGGAAGTAATTCTTCCACAGTTAGTTCTTGTATGTTATTTTTTAAATTGGTTAATATAACTTTCATTTCTTTTGGACAAAGCTCAGAGATTACTTGTCTGCATGCTCCACACGGAGAAACAGGACGATCAGTATCAGCTACTACAGCAAGTGCTGCATACTCTTTATCTCCTTCTGAATAGGCTTTAAATAAAGCCGTACGCTCAGCACAATTGCACATGCTATAAGCCGCATTTTCAATATTGCAGCCGCGATAAACCTTTCCATCTTTCGTCAATAAAGCTGCACCAACTTTAAATTTTGAATACGGTACATAAGCCATTTCACGAGCTTTTTTCGCCTCATCAATCAGTCCGGTCTTATCCATTTATCCGCTCTCCTTTTGCGCTTCTACATGTCTTTTAACTTGTCCTTTTTTATTATACCACGGGGGTGTAAAGAACCAAAAAGAATCCTTTTTAAAACAAATACTTTAAGAAAATAATTCCTCCTATAAGGACAGCAAAACACGCATAGACCAACACCGCTGCTGCGGCTGCATCTTTTGCGTGTTTTGCTAGTATGTGATATTCAGGAGAAACTAAATCGACAACTTTTTCCACCGCTGTATTCATTAACTCTAAGCTGAACATGCCTGCAATGAGAAGCAGCACAACCGTCCATTCACCAGCTGTAATTGACAGCACGGCTCCTAAGAGAAGGACGATGAAAGAAGCTGCTACGTGAATTTGCATATTTCTCTGTGTTTTACAAACATAGAGAAACCCCTCTATTGCATAACCAAAGCTACTGACAACTTTAGCTATCCCTTTTTTATCGCGAGAGTCCATATTGTTCTAAAATATCTTTTTGACGTGTAAACATCTCTTTTTCATCTTCTGATGTTTCATGGTCATACCCAAGCAAGTGCAAGAAACCGTGAACCGTTAAGAATCCTAGCTCCCTCATAAACGAGTGATTGTATTCTTCTGCTTGCTCATGAGCTTTTGGAATCGAAATGACAATATCCCCCAGGACTCTTGGCATCTCATCTCCGATAATTTGCATTTCATCTTCGCCCATTTCTTCTAGCGCAAACGATATTACATCCGTTGGCTGATTTTTATGGCGGTATTGATGATTGATTTCTTGAATTCGATCATTATCCACAAATGTAACGGATACTTCTGCATCCTCTTGAAGATTTTCATATATAGCAGCGGCTTCAAGCAGCTTCTCAAGCTCTTTTTGCTGCTGTTCACTCACTTCGTTTGTTTCATCAATAAAATCAATAACTAAACTCATACCTTCACCTTCTCTTTTTTTATCTCTGGATATTCGATTCGAGAATGAAAAATCCCATTTAGCGTTTCACATAGTGCTTGGCGAATTAACTCTAATTCTTTGAGCGTTACGTTACACTCGCTAAGCTGCTCATCCTGCAGGCGATCTTTAATAATATTTCGCACCAAGTTCTCAATCTTTTCCGGAGTCGGATTGGACATTGACCTTACGGCTGCTTCTACACTATCAGCTATGCAAATAACCGCTGCTTCTTTCGACTGAGGCTTTGGTCCAGGATAGCGATATTCTTTTTCATCAATTTTTTCTTCTGTTTGTTCAAGTGCCTTATGATAGAAAAACTTAAGCAGGGTCGTTCCGTGATGCTGCTCTGCAATATCTACAATCTCTTTTGGAAACTTGTGATTTCGCAAAATGGTCGCTCCATCTGTAGCATGTGCGATTATAATATTTTTACTAGTCTTCGGACTTAGTTTATCATGCGGATTGGTAATATTCATTTGATTTTCAATAAAATACTGCGGTCGCTTCGTTTTACCAATATCGTGGTAATAAGCCCCCACTCTCGCTAATAAACCGTTAGCTCCTATCGTTTCGCACGCCGCTTCAGATAAGTTTGCCACCATTACACTGTGATGATACGTTCCCGGTGTTTCGGTTAAGATTTTACGTAATAGCGGATGATTAGGACTCGATAATTCAATCAGCTTCATCGTAGATAAAATGCCAAATCCACTTTCAAAAAACGGAAGCAAACCTATAGTTAAAACGGAAGCAATAACACCAGATGCAATTGACATCATACTGTAATAGCCAAGCTCTACAGTGCCAATTTGGCCATTTTTAATAAAAATAATAGCAAAGCTGATAATTACGTTTACCATAGCCACAAATAGACCTGCCTGCAAAATCCGTGAACGCCTGTGCTGCCTGCTTAAAAATAAAATAGCAGCAATATTGCTAATTAAAAAGTAGATCCCGATGTTCATATTAAACGAGGTTGTCAATTCACCATTAAAAATAATGCTTCCACAAATAGCAAATACAATGCTTGATAAAATAGCAATGCGTTCATCCATTAAAATTCGAATCAGCAAACCTCCCACTGCAACAGGAGCTAAGAAACCTATTTCCGATAAATCAATTTGCTGAAACACGCTTAAGATTTTCATGAGGCCAATCGTAATGGTTGCTACCAATACATACAACAACAAGGGCTGATATGTCTTGGTGTGAAATTCACGCAAATAGTAAATGAGGCCCGCTATCATCATCACAATCAGCAAAGCTAATCCCGCAAAAGGCTGAATAGATCCTTTATTATTCAACAATCCCGCGAGCTGGAGCTGACGATATATATCAGGATTAATAAGCTGATTTTCTTCTACAATAATCTGACCTTGTTTAATTCGAACAGGCTCCACTTTTTCCACAGCTGCTTGACGGTTTTCAGCTGTTTTTTGGGGATCATAAATCACATTTGGAATGATAGCGAATTTAGCAATTGCATTCATTGAATCCTTTAGAGAGTTGCTGACATTGGTGTAAACAAGCTGACCTTCTACCTGGTCTTTTTTCTCTTCTACATCGCTAATCTTCACTTGATCTTTCATCACATGATGAACGGCTGTAACTACAGCGTCTTTCGCAATCGATAAATCACTGTTAGAAGACTGAAGCAGCTGCTTGATGGTATCCTTTGGCAAGTTTTTTTGAATGTCTTCAGGAAGCTTGTCCTCTAACATTTTTTGTTTGGTTTTTAATACGGCATCGATACTGTCATCTTCATGATCTTCTTTTTCATATTCTGTATTAACTTCCATCATCGCATCAAAAATAGATGCAACAAGATCGACTTGGTTCTGTGCGTATTCTGTTTTTTGTGTATACACATCTTCAACGGCTTGTTCTGCCTCTGCCCGTTTTTTCTCTGTGCTCTCTTTATCTTCAATGGTAACGGGTGAGTAAATGGTTTGCGGGGAAATAGACAATAGTCTGAGATCTAATTCCTGCGGCTTTACATTGCTATACATAGACGCAAACATCATTATACCTAACAAGGCATATAACCCAATTTGAATTAACCGTAATCGCTCGATCTGTGCCATTGTTTGCTTGATTATCCGAAACGTTGACACAAACGTACCCCCTTTACAAAAAATAGACCCTATTAAGAAAGGGTCTTTTGGTCAGCTTGTTCGTACGCTTGAATGATGCGTCCCACAAGTGGATGGCGCACAACATCTGACTGTTCTAGATGAACAAACGAAATACCTTTAACATTGGTCAGGATTTTCGAGACAGCCGCTAGACCAGACTGAGCTCCTTTTGGTAAATCAATTTGTGAAATATCTCCTGTAATCACCATTTTAGACCCAAATCCTAGTCGTGTTAAAAACATCTTCATTTGCGCCATCGTGGTGTTTTGTGCTTCGTCTAAGATAACAAACGCATCATCTAGTGTACGACCTCGCATGTAAGCAAGGGGTGCTATTTCAATAACTCCGCGTTCGATTAGGCGTTGCGTATGTTCTGTTCCTAATACATCATGTAATGCATCGTACAGAGGCCGCAAGTACGGATCTACTTTTTCTTTCAAATCTCCTGGCAAGAAGCCAAGACTTTCACCTGCTTCAACAGCAGGACGTGTTAAAATAATACGCTGTACGTGACCATTTTTAAGAGCATTAACGGCCATGACAACGGCTAAATACGTTTTACCGGTACCAGCAGGCCCAATTCCAAATACCAAATCATTTTTCTTAATAGCAGAAATGTAGTGACTTTGTCCTAATGTCTTAACACGAATAGTCTTACCTTTTACGTTTTTACCAATCTCTTCTTCATATACATCTTCAAAAAACTCGAGAGAATTTTTCTTAGCTAATTGAATCGCATACACAACATCTCGTTCAGATATGGAAATATTTTTGCGGATAATGTTCAGTAACTTTTTAAGCATTTCTTCCACTAGCTGAACATTTTCTGTACTTCCGGAGACTACAACAGTCTCACCTCTTGAAATGATCGAGACCTGCATTTCTTCTTCAATTCGCTTTAAATTCGCATCTTGTACGCCAAATAATGAAATGGCTTCGTTTGAATCATCAAGTTGTACGTTAATTGTTACTAGCTGTTCTGACATTCATCAATCTCCTTGAATAATTGGTTGAGTGTTCGCAATATTTTCTATAACTTGGTAATGTATTGATAATCTAACTTTACCATTGTCCTGTTCTTGGTGCAAAACTTTTTCACCTTTTATTTTAGCATCCTCACCTAAAGTTGATAGTAATTTTTTTCGACCGATTTCCAAAGCTTTTTCCACCGCCTCTTGTTTAGAATAGACGCGCTGCGAATTCTGTTCTTCTCGTACAGCAACTTTCTCATACGACAGAGGTAATTTCCATTTAAAAAAATAGAGTGGATGCTCCACTTTTTCTGTCACCTTTGAGCCGTATTTCTCTTTGTTAAAAGCCCAAATAGGCATTTTAAAAGCTTGAAAATCTAAATAGTGCTTCGTATATCCATTACCCGTTAATACTTGAAAATCAGTTTTTAGAGGCACTTCCACCTCAGACTTATACCATGTTTCACCGTAGACTTTTCCTTTAGCAGCTACTACTTTTTTATTTTTTTCGTTTCCAATAATACCGGAAACTAAGACCTCGCCTTCGTTGACAAAATCATTAACCTTGACTAAAGGTTGTCCTTTTTCGACAAACAAATTCGTAATAATAGCTTTCTTTTTAGCAATTAAATGTTGGTAAGGTGTTTTTTGCTGAGGCTTGGGCTCATTTTTTTCAACCACTTGGAAGTGATAAGAAGTGCCGCGCACTTCTACTCCCACCCAGGTAATATTGTTCATATTATCCGTTAAATAGCGCTGAATTTTTTCAGGACTCTCTAACAGAAATTGAAACTCTCCTCTTTTTACACCTATTTTGGCCAGCTGCTTCGTCATTTGATGTTCTGTTTGTGGTTCTGCACCGCTAATTTCCACTTTCCACACCATGTTGGAAAGCAAACCAAGAATAATAAAAAAAGAAAGAAAACCTAAAGCAAATCCACTATTTTTAATCACTCGTTTTGTTAAAAAAGGAAAACCTCGGCCTCTTATAAAATAAATTTTACAGTCTGCGTTGCGAATTAGTATACGAATTTTCTTTACATCTTTCAATAATATCGTTGCTGTCGCTAGCTGACCGTCAACTTTATGGACATTCGAAATCATAATCTGTTGTCTCACACAATTATTTAAAAAACGTTCAATTCCTTTTCCAACAATTCGAATACGTACGGTACCAATAACAAAGTTTGTCCATCCATTCTTCATTTTTTTCCTCCTTGTGTTATTGTTCTAAATAAAGAACTTGATTGATTTTACCTTCTAAAACCAGTTCTTCTGGCAGTATTACTTTAATGACCAGTCCTTCACCTCGAATTAACATTTGTCCCTGTTTTAGTAACACGCGTATTTCAGTATCAGAAAAGGCTAATAAACCTTTATGATTTTCAATATAAATGTGTATTTGTCCAACTAACGTAATACGGGGAAGATCCATTAATACATCAGCGGGTAGTTCCATTGTTTTTGTCATCCATCTTTTCATTTGGTGTCTCCACTTTTTGCTCATAAAAAGAACCCCCTTTCATCTCATGTTTATGAGAAAGGGGGTTAATGTATCACATCTATTTATCGTTTATATTTACGTTGTTTCGATTTTGGCGGCCCTAGAATTTCGGACCATATCACTCCTTGAACAGCTTCTTTACGAGAAATGGGCTTAAAAACGTTTTTCTCATCAGTTGTTTTTGGTTTTTCAACTGCAATTTTCTTTTGAATAGAAGGTTCATGATACGAACGGTTTTTTAGCTCTTCCAGTTTTTCTTGCAAAGGATTTGTTTCCGCTGAAGGAACAGTTTCTGGCTCCATACGAGCTGTTTTTGGCTCTTCTTTGACAGGGCGATATCTAGGTCTTTCCCGCCTTGAAGGATTGTTTACAGGAGGCATAGGAGCTCTTTTAGAACGCTGCTGTTCTTCCTCTTTTGACTGAGCCATAAAACGCTGCACAACGTTAAAAATAATCCCTCCAATGATGACAAAAATGAAAGCATTATTAATAATTAGTTTAATAAGCGTTTCAACGATATTCATTAGGAGAAAACCTCCTTGTTAAACTGATTCATTATTTCTCATCGTCTTCTTTAGACATTTTTCCAATTGAATCACGCATATCCGTATCAGCAGTCAAGTTTTGAATATTCATATAATCCATGACGCCAATATTGCCAGAGCGCAGTGCTTCTGCCATCGCTAATGGTACTTCTGCTTCTGCTTCTACTACTTTTGCACGCATTTCTTCTACTTTTGCACGCATTTCTTGTTCTTGAGCAACGGCCATAGCACGACGTTCTTCGGCTTTTGCTTGGGCAATATTTTTATCTGCTTCTGCTTGGTCTGTTTGAAGAACTGCCCCAATATTTTTACCAATGTCGATATCAGCAATATCAATGGATAAGATTTCAAACGCTGTTCCGGAATCCAACCCTTTTCCTAAAACCGTTTGAGAGATCATATCAGGGTTTTCCAATACTTTTTTGTGATCTTTTTGTGAACCGATTGTAGAAACAATCCCCTCGCCAACACGGGCAATAATCGTTTCTTCTCCAGCTCCCCCTACTAGTCGATCAATGTTTGCACGAACGGTAATTCGGGCTTTTGCTTTGACTTCGATTCCATCCATAGCCACCCCTGCAATAAAAGGTGTTTCAATAACTTTTGGATTAACGCTCATTTGTACAGCTTCTAGCACATCACGGCCCGCTAAGTCGATAGCTGCTCCGCGCTCAAATGTTAACTCAATATTTGCTCGGTGCGCTGCAATCAACGCATTTACCACGCGGTCCACGTTACCGCCTGCTAAATAGTGGCTTTCTAATTGATTAATGGTAATACCTAAACCGGCTTTACTTGCTTTAATTAACGGGTTCACAACGCGAGATGGTATCACTCGACGAAGTCTCATTCCGACCAGTGTGAAAATACTAATACGAACGCCTGCTGCTAATGCTGAGATCCATAACATAATCGGTACAAAAGTGAAAAAAACAGCTAAAGCAATAATTGCTAGGCCAATAACTACAAAAAACAATACGCTACCTGCTTCCATTAATTAAGGTCCTCCTTTTTCAAAGGCTCTGTGAGCTTCCGCACCACAACCCTTGATCCCTCTACTTTTATAATATTTACTAACACATCTTTGTCTAAATATCCGCCTTCAGTGACTACATCCACATACTCTTCATCGATGAGCACGGTGCCTGAAGGACGCAGCGGTGTTGTTGTTTTACCTTGTTTTCCTATTAATTCATACCGATTTTGATTCGATACATAACCAGATTCGGTATTAAGTGAATCATTAAGCACCATTTTTTTGAAAGGTGTAAGCTTTCTTTTAAAAAATTTCATCATCACAAACGCACCTCCCAGTGCCACCACTATTGCAATTACAAGAGAAATTCCCATTTCGACATTATTATCTGTTGACATAAAAAAACTTAAAATGATAGCTCCAAGCCCTAGCAGCCCTA
Organism: Priestia sp. RMT2NF4; assembly: GCF_047872835.1. Taxonomy (NCBI): domain Bacteria; kingdom Bacillati; phylum Bacillota; class Bacilli; order Caryophanales; family Bacillaceae; genus Priestia; species Priestia sp. RMT2NF4. The sequence continues at coordinate 346,020 of NZ_JBLQZO010000004.1, read as the reverse complement.
AAACGCCGCCTGGCACTACAATCTCTAATAGAAGCAGTATAATTCCTGCTATAAATAAAACGAGGGCTTCCATTCCTGCTAATCCTGCTACCATATGACCATAGAAAAATAAAAGAAGTGAAGCTACTCCAATGGAGCCCGCAATACCGAATGAAGGCGTAAACAATTCAATTACAATTCCTAAAGCACCAATAGATAATAAAATGGGAACAACAAGCGGATGGGTAAGAAAACGAGCAATTTGTTCACTTACACTCATTTTTGCATACGTCAGTTTAGCATCTTCATAGCCAAGCACGCTCAGGAGATTATCTAAATTTTTTACAGTTCCTTCTGAATAACCAACTTGCTCGGCTTGCTTCGGAGTTAGCGTCAACAATTCGTTTCCTTTTAAGTTGAGCTCAGGTATGACCATCTTTGTGTTTGCCATCGCTTCTGCATATTTAGGGTTTCGGTTATTTTGTTCTGCTGCGCTCTTCATAGCCGATAACCAGTAGGACTGAGCTTTTTTTCCTGCTGCATTTCCCTGTTGGTCAATCACAGCTGCCGATCCCATTGTAGAACCGGGTGTCATATAAATTTGATCGGCGTTAAGTGCAATATACGCTCCGGCCGATAATGCTTTTTTGTCGACAAAAGCAGCGGTAGGAATAGGTGTTGAGGTTAAGCTTTTAGCTATTTCAGAAGCTGCATCTACAGCTCCTCCAGGAGTATCTATGTCCAATATAATCAAATCTGCACCGTCATTTTCCGCATCTTCAATGGATCTGTTTAAAAAAGAAAGCAGTCCATTTTCTACCGTTTTATTGACAGGAATAATGTGTACACGCTTCACGTCAGCGGTGCTAATAGTGGGGAATAACCCAGTGGCTAAAATAAGAAAGCACACGAAAGAAAATAAGGTTTTCACCGAATACACTTCCCTCCTTCCATAGATAGTATGAGTATGTATCTGTATATACGAATAACTTTAACAATAGTTTCAAATTTTTTAAAATTTATCTATTTTATTCTTTGCACTAGAGAAACAAAACATACGTTCGGATATTATCTATATAAAAAACACCTTACACAAGGTAAGGTGTTTTTTATGATAAGTGTTGAAGGACAAGCTTATTAACAAGAGAGCCATCCGCTTTGCCTTTTACTTTCGGCATAAGCGCTCCCATAACTTTCCCCATATCAGCTTTAGAGGAAGACTGCGTTTCTTCAATCGTCGTTTTAATAATTTCAGATAACTCTTCTTCAGTTAGCTGTTTAGGAGCGTAAACTTCTAAAACCGCTAATTCAGAATGAATTTTATCAACAAGATCTTGACGACCTGCTTTCTCAAATTCATGGAGGGAGTCTTTACGTTGTTTGAATTCGCGAGAAATAACCGTCAACTCGTCTGCTTCAGTTAGGTCAGTGCCTAACTTAATGGCTTCGTTTTGAAGAGATGCTTTGACCATACGAATGACCCCAAGCTTCTCTTTCTCTTTGTTTTTCATCGCTTGTTTCATATCACTATTTAAACGCTCGAGAAGACTCATAAATCCACCCTCTTATTAGAACTTGCGTTTTCTAGCAGCTTCAGATTTCTTCTTACGCTTTACGCTAGGCTTTTCATAGAATTCGCGCTTTCTTGCTTCTTGTAACGTACCAGTTTTTGAAACTGAACGTTTGAAGCGACGAAGAGCATCTTCAAGCGATTCGTTTTTACGAACAACTGTTCTTGACATTCTAATTCCCTCCCTCCGAACAAAACCACTAACATCATAATGAAATGACATGTTAGACATGTCTTTTGCAATTATAATATAATGATTCCTTAAGGTCAACCGCTTTACATAAAGTAATGCAGTTATTCCCCCTTTATTTTATGAACTTTCTTGATAAAACATTACTCGCTCAGCTGTTTTATACGTATGAAAAAAGCTGCGCAAACACGCAGCTTTCCAATAAGTGTTATGAGCTCATTTTCACCTGATCTTGAAGATGAACCTCATCTAGCACGCGAACAAACTCACCTTCATTATAAGGATATCCAGCTTTTGAAATTTTCACTTTTACAAGCTTTCCAACCATTTCTTCAGACGCTTTAAACACAACCTTTAAGTAGTTATCAGTATATCCTACATATAAACCACTTTCAGGATCTTCTTTATATTTTTCTTCCGGAATTACTTCCAGTACTTCTCCTTCAAACGTTGAAGCATATTCTTTTGCCAATTGGTTTGAAAGTTCGATTAAACGGTGCACACGTTGATTTTTTACTTCTTCATCAATCTGGTCGGTCATACGAGCTGCTGGCGTACCTGTACGTTTAGAATACGGGAATACGTGAAGCTCTGAAAAACCGTGCTCTTTAATAAAGTTATACGTCTCCATAAACTCTTCTTCTGTCTCACCTGGGAACCCGACAATCACATCTGATGTAATCGCTAATCCAGGAAGAGCTTCTTTCAGACGGTTTAAGCGCTCGCCAAAGAACTCCATTGTATACTTACGACGCATGCGCTTCAATACCGTATTTGAACCTGATTGAAGAGGGATATGCAAATGACGTACAACCATTTCTGACTGATCTAGTACCTCTATCACTTCGTCCGTAATTTGACTTGCTTCAATTGACGAAATACGAATGCGTTTTAATCCTTTTACTTGAGACTCTAAATCACGAAGAAGCTGGGCAAGATTGTAATCTTTCATGTCTTCTCCGTATCCGCCAGTGTGAATACCTGTTAACACGATTTCTTTATAGCCTGCATCCACTAGCTGCTGTGCTTGTGCTACTACTTCTTTAGGATCACGAGATCGCATTAAACCGCGTGCCCATGGAATAATACAGAATGTACAGAAGTTGTTACAGCCTTCTTGAATTTTTAACGAAGCACGCGTACGGTCTGTAAATGCCGGTACATCTAGCTCTTCATATACGCGTGTTTTCATAATGTTTCCTACACCGTTAATCGGCTGACGCTCTTTTTTAAATTGTTCAATATAATCAAGCATCTTAACACGATCTTGTGTACCTACTACGATATCAACACCAGGAATGGCCATAATTTCAGCTGGCGAAGTTTGAGCATAACATCCAGTTACACAAATAACCGCATCTGGATTTTTTCGCACAGCTCTGCGAATAACTTGACGGCTCTTTTTATCTCCTGTATTTGTTACCGTACATGTATTAATTACATATACATCGGCAGTTTGTTCATATTCAACACGCTCATAGCCTTGGCCTTTGAACAATTGCCAAATTGCTTCTGTTTCATAGTGATTTACTTTACACCCTAGCGTGTGAAAAGCAACTGTTGACATAATCGTCACCTCATTAACTCAGTTTGATAAGATATAGCAGACAGCGCATATAATGGAGCTGTTTCTGCTCGTAAAATCCGCGGACCAAATCCGCTTATTGTAAATTCATTTTCTTCTAATACTTCTACTTCCTGCTCGGTCAAACCACCCTCGGGGCCTACAACCACAAGCACGGAATTGCCGGGTTTTAAAGCTGAAAGAACAGCATGCAGATGAGATGTTTCTCCTTGCTTTGCTCTTTCTTCATAGGCTACAACTTTATGAGTATAGTCACCGCTAATTTCTACTAGTTTCTTAAAAGAAATTGGGGCTTCTACTGCTGGTACAATCGTACGATGAGATTGTTCTGCAGCCTCTTTAGCAATCTTGTTCCAGCGATCTACTTTTTTTTGACTCTTTTTATCATCCCATTTAACAACTGAACGAGCCGCAATAAAAGGGATAAACCTATACGCTCCAAGTTCTGTCCCTTTTTGGATAATAAGCTCGAGCTTATCCCCTTTAGGCAGACCGTTCACAATTGTAACATGGACTGGAAGCTCTTTTTCTTCGCTTATCCATTCTATAATAGATGCTTTCACTTCGTTAGCGGAAATATTTTCAATTTCACACAAAGCAGCTTGCCCCTGTTCATTACAGGCAATAAACTGTGATCCTTCATTCATTCTCATGACGCGTGAGATATGATGGGCATCATCTTGTATCACTGTGACACTTTGCTCTTGAAATTGATCATTTGGCAGAAAATAACGTTGCATCTTGACACCTTCTCACTTGTTAAGCTTGTTTTTGCGCAATAATTGCTACCCAGTCTTCCATAAGCGTTACTTCTTGAATAACAAAGCCCGCTCCCGTTAACGCTTTTTTGACATCTTCTTTTTTCGCACTAATAATACCTGATGTAATGAACATGCCTCCTGGCTTTAATACCTTTGCAGCATCGTCTACAAAACGAACGATTACCTCAGCTAGAATATTCGCCACAACAATGTCAACCGGCCCTTCTATGCCTTGCAATAAGTTGTTTTGACCTACTGTTACGATATTTCCAACTTGATTCAGTTCAATATTTTCGCGGGCAGAACGTACGGCTACTTCATCAAGATCTAGAGCTTGTACATTACTTGCTCCTAACAGGGCTGCGCCAATACTTAGCACTCCTGAGCCTGTACCCACGTCAATAACGGTATCTCCTGCTTTCACTGTTCTTTCCAATGCTTGAAGAGACATAACCGTCGTTGGATGCGTACCTGTACCAAAAGCCATTCCGGGATCAAGCTCGATAATCAATTCATCTGTGCTTACTTTTTCATAGTTTTCCCAAGTTGGTACAATCGTAAAACGCTCTGAAATTTTCACAGGGTGGTAATATTTTTTCCAAGCAGTGGCCCACTCTTCCTCGTTCACTTCACTGATCGTAACTTTGTTAGCTCCTAAATCAAAGTCGTAAACAAGCAGTCCATTAATTTCTTTTTTGATACCATCCACAGTTTCTGCTAAAAAGCTGTTAACTGGAAGGTATGCTTTAATCACTACACCTTCCTCTGGGTAGTCTTCTACGTTTAAATCATAGATTTCACCAAAAGTTGTATCTCTGTCCTTCACTAAATCAGCAGGATCTTCAATGACTACCCCGCTAGCTCCTGATTCATGTAAAATATGAGAGATGGGTTCAATTGCTTCTTGCGCTGTATGAATACAAATTTCAGACCATTTCATTGCTACCAACTTCATCCTTTCTGCCTTCAGTAATATAGGATTTTAAATATGAACATGACAGATGACAGGTTGGCAAAGTACCTTTACCAACCTGTCTCTGTTTATTATGAAAGACAATTATTCTCCTTTAATTGCTCGTTTTACTTTTGCAAAAAAGGAATCATGCTGCTCATCAACGGCTTCTTGACCGCTCAGTTCAGCGAACTCACGCAATAATTGTTTTTGTTTTTCTGATATTTTTGTTGGCGTTACAACGCGAACGTGAATATGCTGATCTCCTTGACCATACCCTCGTACGTTTGCCACACCTTTTCCTTTTAAACGGAATTTCGTCCCCGTTTGTGTACCAGCAGGAATCTTCAGCTTCACCTTGCCGTGTAGAGTTGGTACTTCTACTTCATCACCTAGTGCTGCCTGAGCAAACGTTAAAGGCATTTCGCAGTAGATATCGTCTCCATCACGTTCAAAGAATTCATGAGTGCGCACGTGGAACACTACGTATAAATCTCCCGGAGGACCACCATTTACCCCTGGTTCTCCTTGAGCACTAACGCGCAGCTGTTGACCATCATCTACACCAGCTGGAATTTTAACATTAATTTTACGTCGTTTTGTTACTTTACCGTCACCGTGGCACGTTGCACATTTGTCTTTAATGATTTTTCCCGTACCATTACAATGATGACACGCACGTCGATTTACCACGCGACCAAACGGCGTGTTTTGTTCAACGTTTAACTGACCTGAACCATTACAGTGCGAACATGTATCAACTTTTGTTCCAGGTTTTGCACCTGAACCGTGACATGTTTCACACGTTTCTTCACGTGGAATTTCAATTGTTGTTTCTTTTCCGAAAACAGCTTCTTCAAAAGAAAGTGTCATCGTGTATTGTAAATCGGCACCTTGTCTCGGAGCATTAGGGTCACGTCTGCGACCACCACCACCAAAGATCGAGCTGAAAATATCTTCAAAGCCGAAGCCGCCAAAGTCTGAGCCGCCTCCACCAAAGCCGCCAAAGCCTTGATTTGGATCAGTATGACCAAATTGATCGTATTGTGCTTTTTTTTGGTCATCACTCAATACTTCATATGCTTCTTTTACTTCTTTAAATTTGTCAGCAGCATCTTCCGCTTTATTAATATCTGGATGATATTGTTTAGAAAGCTTGCGGTATGCTTTTTTTATTTCATCTTTTGTAGCGCTCTTACTGATACCGAGTACTTCATAGTAATCTCGCTTACTCATCAATACTCACTCCCGAATCGTTTCACATAAACGTAATTGTATCATTATTAATAATTCCATAGCAACATAAAAGTTACTTTCTATTGCTCACGTGCACGCAGAGAGCCAAGAGAAAAACTTCCCCTTTCGCTTTTCCACGTTAAAAAAGTCAAAGCCAAGAAATAAGCTTGACTTTGACTTTTTAAAAAGATGTGAATCGCACCATGGCGTCATTCACGTTAGTCGTCAAGATGCATTATTTTTTGTCGTCGTTTACTTCTTCAAACTCTGCATCTACAACATCATCATTTTGAGCGCCTTGTTCACCTGCTTGCTGAGCTTGTTGAGCTTGCTCATACAATTTTACAGTTAACGCTTGAACGATTTCTTGAAGTTCATCTTTTTTCGCTTTGATTTCTTCAAGGTCATTCTTTTCAATCGCAGCTTTTAAAGCATCTTTTGCTTCGTTAGCTTTTGTTACTTCAGCTTCTTCTACTTTTCCTTCAAGATCTTTTAATGTTTTTTCAGTTGTAAACACTAGTTGATCTGCTTCGTTGCGTAGTTCCACTTCTTCTTTACGTTGCTTATCAGCATCTGCGTTTTCTTCCGCCTCTTTTACCATGCGTTCGATTTCGTCATCTGATAAACCAGTTGAAGATTTAATTGTAATCGCCTGCTCTTTGTTTGTACCTAAATCTTTTGCGCGAACGTTTACGATACCGTTCTTATCAATATCGAATGATACTTCGATTTGAGGTACTCCGCGTGGTGCAGGAGGAATGTCTGTTAATTGGAAACGTCCTAGCGTTTTATTGTCTGCAGACATTGGACGCTCACCTTGAAGAACGTGAATATCTACAGCCGTTTGGCTATCTGCAGCCGTTGAGAATACTTGTGATTTACTTGTTGGAATTGTCGTATTACGCTCAATTAGCTTTGTAAATACGCCACCCATTGTTTCGATACCTAGTGATAAAGGCGTTACGTCTAGTAATACAACGTCTTTTACATCACCAGTTAATACGCCACCTTGAATTGCTGCACCAAGTGCAACTACTTCATCAGGGTTTACACCTTTATGAGGATCTTGACCAGTTTCTTTTTTGATTGCATCTTGTACCGCTGGGATACGAGTTGAACCACCAACTAAGATTACTTTATCAAGTTCGCTTGCAGAAAGACCTGCATCTTTTAAAGCTTGACGCACAGGGGCCATTGTACGTTCAACAAGACCTGCTGATAACTCGTCAAATTTAGCACGTGATAAAGATACTTCTAAGTGAAGAGGACCAGCTTCTCCAGCAGTGATAAATGGTAAAGAAATTTGTGTAGATGTTACGCCTGATAAATCTTTTTTCGCTTTTTCAGCCGCATCTTTTAAACGTTGAAGCGCCATTTTATCTTTGCTTAAATCAACGCCGTTTTCTTTTTTGAATTCAGCTACTAAATAGTCGATGATTACTTGGTCAAAGTCGTCACCACCAAGGCGATTGTCACCTGCAGTTGCGCGAACTTCAAACACGCCGTCGCCAAGTTCTAGAATAGATACGTCAAACGTACCGCCACCAAGGTCATAAACTAAAACTGTTTGATCTTCATCTGTTTTTTCTAATCCGTATGCAAGCGCTGCTGCAGTAGGCTCGTTAATAATACGCTCTACTTCTAAACCAGCAATTTTACCAGCATCTTTTGTTGCTTGACGCTCAGCATCATTAAAGTAAGCAGGAACTGTGATAACAGCTTTTGTTACAGGCTCACCTAAATACTCTTCAGCATAACCTTTTAAATGTTGAAGAATGATAGCTGACATTTCTTGAGGCGTGTATTGCTTGCCTTCAGCTTCCACCTTATGGTCTGTACCCATATGACGTTTAACTGAAATAATTGTGTTAGGGTTTGTAATAGCTTGACGTTTCGCTACTTCCCCAACTTGACGCTCACCGTTTTTGAATGCCACAACTGATGGCGTTGTACGGTTTCCTTCTGGATTTGGAATTACTTTTGGTTCGCCGCCTTCTAATACAGCGACACAAGAGTTAGTTGTACCTAAATCGATACCAATGATCTTACTCATTGACAATGACCTCCTTCATAATATGTAGTGTTATTGATTCACTTTAACCATCGCAGGGCGGATGATTTTATCTTTTAATTTGTAACCTTTTTGAAGCTCTTCTACTACCGTGTTCGGTTCGTATTCATCGTCTTCTACTTGCATCACTGCTTGATGCTCGTATGGATCAAATGTTTTCCCAACTGACTCAATTGCTTCAACACCTTCTTTTTGAAGTGCCTCTACCAATTGACGGTATACCATTTCTACACCTTGTAGCACAGATTTGGTTTGTTCGTCCGCTGTGTTAACTTGTAATGCACGTTCAAAGTTATCAAGTGCTGGTAAAATATCCGCAACCAATGATTGAGCACGGTATTTTTGAGCAGCTTCTGCATCGAGACGTGAACGACGACGGAAATTATCGAAATCAGCTTGTAGACGTAAGTAGCGATTCTCTTCTTCTTCAAGCTGTTGCTTTAATTGATCATTTTCTTGTTGAAGAGGGTTTACTTCCTCAGACGCTTCAGCTTCAGTTGCTTCAGCAGCTTCTGTTTGAACTTCTTCAACCACTTCTTCGTTTTGTTCTTCTACTTGCTTTTCGTTTGACAATTCATTCACCTCCCTTAAATGTTTACACACATTTTCACATTTTAAACAACGATTTTTATTTTATCACAGGGAAAGGATGGAAGTAATATATTCCACCCGATTCCTTTATTCTTTATACAAGTTTGTTAACACTTGAGACATATCTGATGATAGCAGTGTAAGCAAACTAATCACACGCGCATATTCCATGCGGGTCGGTCCCAGTATAGCAATTGTGCCGAGCTGTTCGTGACCAAAAGAATAACTAGCTGTAATTAAGCTGCAGCCTACCATTTCATTCAACTTATTTTCATGACCAATTTTCACGTGTATGCCAGCCTCATTTGGGCTTAGCAGCTTATAAAACTGCTGTTCATGTTCAATAATGTTGAACAGTCCGCGAATTTTATTAAGATCATGAAATTCCGGCTGAGCAAACATATTCGTTTTGCCGCCAACTACTAATTTGCCATTCATGTTGAGCTTTAATGCATCATTGAGTATGTCCATCGTCTGCTCATACCCTTGAATGTGGCTTTTTAAGAGCGTCGCTACTTCTTTGTACATTTTATCATGTAAATCAGTAATGCGAACGCCAATGAGCTTTTCGTTCAAAATGTTAACCATCTTTTCAATATCGGAAGGTTGAATACTGCTCGGTAACGTAATCGTCCGACTTTCAACGTGTCCTGTATCAGTCACAATAATGGCAACAGCTGACTGAGCCGTTAAAGGTAAAATCTGCAGCTGTTTTAACTTATGGCTGACCGCTTTTGGCCCTAGCACAATGGACGTTAAACTCGTTAAATCAGATAAAATTTGCGCTGATTTTTGAACGAGCTGCTCCAGTTCTATAATGCGCTCAGCAAATACCGAACGTACTGTAGAAACATCGCTTGCTTTCAAGTGCTGCGGGGACACTAGGTGATCAACATAATAACGATAGCCTTTCTCAGACGGAACGCGCCCTGAAGAAGTATGAGTTTTTTCAATAAATCCAAGTTCTTCTAGGTCTGACATCTCATTACGAATCGTAGCCGAACTAAAATTAAACTCTTCTTTCTTAGATAATGTTCGAGAGCCTACCGGCTGCGCAGATCGAATGAAATCATCAATAATGACTTGTAAAATTAATAACTGTCGATCAGTAAGCACGCTTCATCACCTCTGTTAGCACTCTAAAACTCTGAGTGCTAAATCTAATAATAAATTACCAAATCACTATAGCGATGTCAACGATTTGGTATTAGATTATCCCAATAAAGGCTTGAAAAACTTCATTCCCCAAAAATCGACCATTGTGTGTTAAAAAGACGGAGCTATTGTCTTCACCCAAAAGTCCTTTCTCTTTGTATTCTTGAATAGGTTCTCCAAATACATCTTTTAATTCTCGATTGAATTTTTGCTTAAACTCCTCTTTTGAGACTCCTTTCGTTTTACGAAGGCCCAAAAACATTTCTTCTTCCATTTTTTCAGCCTCGGTCACGCTCACTTCATTAAGATATGCATTTCCTTTTTGCTCGACTGAATCAATGTACTTTTTTAATGGTCCAATATTTGCTCGTCTTATTCCGTCAATATAGCTATGTGCGCCTGCACCAATTCCGTAATAATCGTCGTTGTTCCAATATGTTAGATTATGAATACTCTCGTAGCCTGACTTTGCGAAATTACTGATTTCATATTGATGAAAACCTTGTTTGTCCATTTCTTTCATAAGCAGCTCATACATAGCTGCTTCTTCTTCTTGAGCAGGCAGCGGCAGCTTCCCTTTATTCATTAAATTATAAAATACCGTTTTAGGTTCAATAATTAACGAATAGGCAGACATATGCTCTACCTCTAATGAAAAAGCGGTTTGAAGCGTAGAAGAAAAATCAGCTACCGTTTGTTCCGGCAAGCTATAAATTAAGTCTAAGCTTATATTCGACATTCCAATCTTTCTCGCTTGCTCAATACAATCAAATACCTGCCTATTTGAATGCACACGTCCAATTTTCTCCAATAACCTTTCATTAAACGTTTGTACACCAATACTTAAACGATTCACGCCATAGTCATGGAGAAGCTGAAGCTTTTCTTTTGTCAATTCATTCGGATTCGCTTCAAATGTAAACTCACCTTTCTCATCATAAGGAAGATACATACGAATGGATTCTAAAAAATACTCCAGCTGCTGTTCATCTAAGGCTGTGGGCGTTCCACCCCCAACGAATATCGTGTTCAAATTGGTCGTTGGATAACGTTCGACTGTTTGTTTCATTTCTTCTCGCATGCTTTCCAAATACGGCATAACGGGCTGATTTTTGAAAAACACTTTATTAAAGTCACAATAGTGACAAATATGATGACAAAACGGGATATGCAGATATGCTGCCTTCACCATGGACTTTCACCTCAATCACATTTATAAATGATAAAAATACCGCAGAGTCTCTCTGCGGTATTTTTATCTATGTTCGTTCACACTTATTTACAGCGCTCAAAACTCTTTACTATCGTATCAGATTCGCTTCATTTTCAAAACTAATTTGACATGTTAAATAATAGAATTTCAGCTATTAATCTTCGTCCATGCGAAGCACAGCCATGAATGCTTCCTGCGGTACTTCAACAGAACCGACCTGCTTCATACGTTTTTTACCTTCTTTTTGTTTTTCAAGAAGTTTACGTTTACGAGAGATATCTCCTCCGTAACATTTTGCTAAAACGTTTTTGCGAATGGCTTTAATTGTTGAACGCGCCACAATTTTTTGACCGATTGCCGCTTGAATCGGCACTTCGAACTGTTGACGTGGAATAAGCTCTTTAAGCTTTTCTACAATGACTTTACCACGATCATAAGCTGAATCTCTGTGAACGATAAAGGACAGCGCATCGACCGTTTCACCGTTTAAGAGAATATCCATCTTCACAAGCTTCGAAGGCTGATATCCGATAAGCTCGTAGTCAAACGACGCGTAGCCTTTTGTATTTGATTTTAGTTGATCAAAGAAATCATATACAATTTCAGCCAGCGGAATTTCGTATACAATACTCACGCGATTAGCATCCAAGTACTGCATATCAATAAAGTTGCCTCGCTTCTTCTGACAAAGCTCCATCACAGCACCAACATAATCGTTTGGTACCATCATTGTGGCCTTCACATACGGTTCTTCCACGCGTTCAATCTTTTGTGGGTCCGGCATATTAGAAGGGTTATCTACAGACAGATGAGTCTCGTCTGTTAAATATACGTCATAAATAACGCTTGGAGCTGTTGTAATTAAATCAATTTTAAATTCACGCTCAATACGCTCTTGGATAATCTCCATGTGAAGCAGTCCTAAGAATCCACATCGGAAACCAAACCCTAAGGCCTGAGACGTCTCTGGCTCAAACTGAAGTGCAGAGTCATTTAGCTCTAACTTTTCTAGTGCTTCACGAAGATCGTTATACTTCGCTGTATCAATCGGATACAGTCCGCAGTATACCATTGGATTCAGACGACGATAGCCAGGAAGAGGTTCACTTGCTCCGTTTTTGGCAAGAGTAATCGTGTCCCCTACTCGCGTATCTCCAACATTTTTAATAGCTGCTGTTAAAAACCCTACGTCGCCAACAGAAAGTTCATCTTTAGCAACGGCTTTTGGCGTTAACACACCTAGCTCCGTTACCTCAAACTCTTTTCCTGTTGCCATCATTTTAATTTTGTCGCCTACTTTTACTCGTCCCTGTACGATACGAATAGATGCAACTACACCTCGGTATGCATCATAAAATGAATCAAAGATTAGCGCTTGAAGCGGTGCATCTGGATCCCCTTCAGGAGCAGGAACTTTTTCAACAATTTGTTCTAAAATTTCTTCGATTCCAATTCCTGCTTTAGCTGAAGCTAATACAGCTTCCGACGCATCTAATCCAATTACGTCTTCAACCTCTTGGCGCACTCGCTCTGGCTCTGCGCTCGGCAGGTCAATCTTATTAATGACAGGTAAAATTTCAAGGTTGTTATCAAGCGCTAAATATACGTTTGCTAGTGTTTGAGCTTCAATACCTTGAGCTGCATCTACTACTAGAATAGCACCTTCACACGCGGCTAAACTTCGCGACACTTCATATGTAAAATCGACGTGTCCCGGTGTGTCAATTAGATGAAAAGTATACTCTTCTCCATCTTTTGCTTTGTATTGAAGCTGCACAGCATTTAATTTAATGGTAATTCCACGTTCACGTTCTAAATCCATCGAATCTAAAAGCTGAGCTTTCATTTCTCGCTGTGTTAACGCATTTGTTTTTTCTAAAATACGGTCTGCTAATGTTGACTTACCGTGGTCTATATGAGCAATAATCGAAAAGTTTCTGATTTTCGATTGTCGTTTCAATCTTGCTTCTCTATCCATATTTTTTTCACTCCTACTGAAAATCGGCAAAATACACTAAACTAAATTATAACAACACATTCGTCAACATTCAATAAGCATTCCATTGGGGATTTTTCCATACAAAAAAGCAGAAAGAGATTCTGCTTTTAATTAAGAAGATGATGGATAGACTTAAAAGCTTTTCCTATTGTACTTTTCACGCCTTCCGCTAGACTCTGACCTAGCGAGGAGAAAAAGTTAAAAGCCTTTCGTTTTTCTAAAAGCTGCTGTTTTTCATCAATGTTCACAACTTTTTTTGAACCTAAAACAGCAGCTTCCACCTGACCATCTGACGTTTTAGACACATTAATAACATGTTCAATCGAAGGATCATTATATCCCTTCATTTTAATCAGCCCTTGCTGAGCCGTCTGCATTCCTAAAAATACGACGAACAGTAAAAAAATAGTTAGCACTACTGATTTTAAAGTAAATTTAATCATATTATTAGGCCCCTTACTTCTTTATCTTCTGTAGTACTAACCATTATGACTATATTCTGAAGAACTCATTCATCTAAAAGCGTATTAATGAGTATATGCCCCAAAGTTCTCTTGGTCCACTTCATGATGCAAAGCAGCGTTAAGTCCTCCTGCAACTACATTAGCCATATCTTCAATAAACATATCCACTTCTTTTGGCGTAACCATCAAATTATGACCTAAAGGTGCAAGCACTTCATGAATAAGACGTCTTTTTTCTTCATCGGGAAGAGTGCCAATCATACCGAGGTACGTTTGACGCTGCTCTTCATTGGGTAAATCATCCTCCGTGAGCTTCTTTTTTTCTCCAAACGTCATACCAGACGGAAGCAGCGACTTAGACGGCTTTCCCTGCTCTTTCATTTCTCGGCCGAAATGTTTTAAGATAAAGTCAATTGTATCGCTTGTAATGGACACAGCATCCACCACCGTTGGAATACCTATTGCAATAACTGGAATGCCAAGTGTTTCATAACTGATTTCTTTGCGCTTGTTTCCAACCCCAGACCCAGGATGAATACCTGAATCTGAAATTTGAATGGTAGCATTTACCCGTTCAATCGAACGAGCGGCCAGCGCATCGATTGCAATAATAAAATCCGGATTCACTTTCTTTACAACGCCAAAGATAATATCACTTGTCTCAATACCCGTCATTCCCATTACTCCCGGAACAATGGCGCTAACGGGTCTAAAGCCATCTTGCACGCTTTCAGGCTGTAACTCAAACAAATGTCTTGTAATCAACAAATTATCTACTGCCTTTGGTCCAAGCGCATCTGGTGTCACACTTAAGTTTCCAAGACCCACTACAAGACAGCTAGCATCATCTGGAATGTTGAGGCTTTTAATAAAAAAATTCAGCTCTTTAGCAAATACTTCTTCCATAGCCTCTTGCTTTTCAGTATCCTGCTCGCGAATGCCTACCGATTCAAGGGTTACATATCGGCCTTTTTTCTTACCGATTGCTTCTGCGCCCTCTTCCGTAATTTCTACCATTGAAATTTTGACACCTTGTTCTTCTTTTTCTTTTACAATTACGCCGTTGATTTCTGACTGGTTATTCGGTTTAGGCTGATTTTCTAACGCTATGTCTTTTGCTTCGACAGCTAAATCCGTGCGCACGCTATATTGACTTAAATCAAGTTCTTTTTCCATTTCTTAACCTCCTAGACAATCTTTGTTGAAATTATTGTCACCGAGGACTGGCAGATTCATGCATTTAAGAAATGAAAAGTAGAAGGAAGGGCGTAATATCAGCTACAAGCTTTTAAAGAGAGGTCTGTCATATAAAATTCCTTGTCAAGGCTATTGCATTCTGTCCTTGTGTTTGATAAAATATCTTTTGTTCTTATTGTGAAGAATGTCGAGTTCTATATAATCTCGATTGTTATCATTTCGGGAGGTGAAACGGATGCCAAACATTAAATCAGCTATCAAACGTGTAAAAACTACTGAAGCTCGCCGTGCTCATAACATTCAAGCTAAATCAGCTATGCGTACTGCAATCAAAAACTTTGAAGCTTTAGTTGAAAACAACGATGTAGATAACGCAAAAGCAGCATTTGCTGTTGCTTCTAAAAAATTAGACAAAGCCGCACAATCTGGTCTTATCCACAAAAATGCTGCAGCTCGTCAAAAATCTCGCTTAGCAGTAAAACTTAACGGTTTATCTGCATAATTGAGACAAAAACGATCCCATTAGGATCGTTTTTTTATTGCGCTCTTTTTAATAAAAACAGCTGTAAAATAAGCGCTTTATCCATTTTTCCCGTCTTCATTTCATAATCTGCCTCTGCTAAATCCTTTAAAATTCCTTTAAGCTGCTGTTCCTCAAAACTTCTGCTCTGCTGCAAAGCGATTTTCACACGAAACGGATGAACCTTAATCGTTTGAGCAATTTGCTGCTGACCGTACCCTTGACTAGACAGCTGCTTCGTATGATAAATTAAACGAAACTGCGTCGCTAACAAAGATAAAATTTTAATAGGCTCTTCGTTGTTACGCAGCAAATCCTGATACATATTTAAAGCGATAGAAACCTTTCGCTGAATAACAGCGTCAATAAGCGTAAATACGTTTTGTTCAAGCGTTTTTGCCACAAGCTTAAGCACCACTTCTTTTGTAATGACTCCTCCTTGTCCAACGTATAACAC
Source organism: Priestia sp. RMT2NF4 (assembly GCF_047872835.1). Taxonomy (NCBI): domain Bacteria; kingdom Bacillati; phylum Bacillota; class Bacilli; order Caryophanales; family Bacillaceae; genus Priestia; species Priestia sp. RMT2NF4. The sequence goes on along the minus strand of NZ_JBLQZO010000004.1, from coordinate 330,080 downwards.
CATTTTTTCAATTTCATTTGTCACGAGCGTTACATTAAGCCCCACAAGCTGAATAAGCAGCGTTTCAGCATCTTCATCCATATTCACTCCATCTTTTGAAAGCAAATTATGAATCCACTGCTTCATTTCTTTTTCACCAAATTCGTTCGCTTCGATGTAAGCTGCTTGTTTTTTTAATAATTTTGTTATTTTTTTTCTTTCATCCAGCTTTTCATAAGGGGCTAGAAGAATTAACGTTGAAAAAGACGGGGGCTGTTCGACATATTGCTGAAGTTTTGCCAGATCATGCTCAACTTTATCTTTTGATTTTTCAGCCGTTAAAAATGCTGCATTTTTCGCAACCACTACACGCTTGTCTCCTAAAAAAGGAAGCGTTTCAGCATCTTCTAGAACTTGATCAATCGATGTCTCTTCTAAATCGTATAGGGACAAGTTAAATTCTTTATCTTCTTCATTCAACGTATAGTAGACGATTTTATCTCTAATCTTTTTACTCATAAATGCATTAACCCCGTGTATTAAATAAACGGGGGCGATATTATTTTTGGTAATACTTTTTAAGCTATCAACTGCCAACGTATATACGCTCCTCTTTTTTTATTCATCTATATTGATTATGTATAGTTACTGATAAACAAAATACAATTTCTATCGTAAAGGTGTTATGAGTTTTTGGCAACAATACAAAAGGAATTGTCTTAAAACGACAATTCCTCAGTTTATGATAAACATCAACAATATAAGCCCTAGGTTACTTATTTGTTAATGATTAAACCCTTATCTCTATTTTCTCCTCATGCTCATAAAGTATAGTTGTTAACTGTTGTCAGTTTGTGAAAACGCTTTTAAATTGTCTAGATTTTTAAAAAAAGTTAGATTATACTGTAAACAGGAGGGGTGTTAATGAACCAATTTGAAGAAAGTGTCCAAAGTAAACGCAACGACGCTGTCGATTCTGCCGTAGGATTTGGTGTTTCATTTGGCTTTTTCACTGCCTTATTTGTTATTGCAACTGTGATTCACTACTTGGGTTCGTAAAATTGCTTCAAGGCTGCTTCTTAGCAGTCTTTTTCAGTTCGTTTTTCTTACTATAGACTATGGAAGTTGCTGCGAAAACGTTCCTGACTTTTTTGTAAATTCATACATTACCCCACCATCTTCATCCGTTCGGTAAATATACACCCCGTAGCTTTTCAGAAGCTCTAATATTTCTTGATGAGGATGACCATAACGATTTTTTTGCCCCGCTGAAACAAGCGCTACTTTAGGGTTTAAATGTTGAACAAACTCTTCTGAAGTTGATGTTTTACTGCCATGATGACCCACTTTTAATACATCTGCTTTAAGGTTGGGAAAGTCTTTCAATATTCTTTGTTCTCCTTCCTTTTCTAAATCTCCGGTGAATAGCCATCTTAAATTTCCTAACTTAGCGTCTATTACAATTGAGCCGTTGTTGCTCGTTTCTTCGAAACCTGTCGGAGAAATAACCTGAAATAAGACACCTCCTTCTTGCCAGCTATCTCCTTGTTGAACAATTTGAACAGGCACGCTTTGTTTTTGAGCAGCGATCACCAAGCCAGTCTCTACGTCATTTAATTCGGCTTTTTTCCCAAGCACCAGCTCTCCGACAGCCACTTGTGAAAATAAATGCTGTGCCGCCCCTGCGTGATCATAATCGCCGTGTGTAATAATCATTTTATCTACCTTTGTCATTCCTTTTGAATGCAAAAAGGGAACAAGTACGTCTTCTCCCACGTCAAAAGAAGAACGGCGTTTTTGCCATGGTTCTTTTGGAAATGAAACGGTTTCTCCGGTATCGATCATATACACGCCTTTTCGATAAGGAAGCTCAATGATAAAGCAGTCTCCTTGTCCTACATCGACCATTGTGACCGTTCCTTTTGGATTCAAATAAGGATACATACATTGTGCGGCTAACAATGCCGCGAGAAGAAACATATAGCGAACGAAAAATTTCCCTTCTTCGACCGCCACAAATAAAGCATAAATGCATAGGTACATGCCCAAAAACAGCAAAATATGGGGTTTTCCCGTTACGAAATCAGCGGGAATCCACTCAAAAAAATCAAGCAATTTTTCACAAGCAAGTAAAAGAACATGAAGAATTTGCTCCAGCAATTCACTCACTCCCGGCAAGATGATACGAACAAAAAGAATGAGCAAACAAAGAGGTAATACAACAAGAGAAAACAACGGTACAAAAACCATATTTAATGGCAAACTGAGGAGAGATACTCCATAAAAATAGTACAACAATAAAGGAAGTGAACTGACTTGTGCAATCGCTGAAACAGCCATGAGCTGGCTGAAAGAAGAATGAAAACGAGGTAAAATTGTCTGACTCGATAAAATCAAGGCAAAACTAACGGCAAAAGAAAGCTGAAATCCTACATCAAATAAATAGTACGGTTTGAAAAGCAGCATGCTCATAAAAGCAAGGCTGATGCTATCAACCAAAAGAATTTTTCTTTGTATTTTTATCGATATAAGCATCAGCATACTCATAAAAACAGCTCGGACAACTGAAGCGCTGCCACCGGCCAAAACCATGTATACAGGAAGAAGCAAAAGTAAAAGCGTAATGGCTCGCTCGCGCGTTATTCCAATCCGAATGAGCAAATAAAAACACATCGCTGTCAGCAGGCCAACATGAAGACCTGATATGGCAAGCAAGTGTATTAAACCAAATTGCTGATAGCGCTTGATACTCTCTTCTTCGATCCCAGTACGCTTGCCGTAAATTAGTGCCTGCATAAATCCAGCGCCTGGATCCGACATGTTTTGTTGAATATAATTAATTCCTTTTTGACGAATAAAGGTAAGGTATGTAAGTGGAGTTAAGGTGGGGAGCTGGCATTTTGCCAAATCAAGTCTCTTGACGTTAAGCTGCCAATGAATAGACTGATGGTATAAATATTGCTGATAATCAAATGCATGAAGGTTGCGAGCAGATGAAGGAGAAGTTAATTGCCCTGCTAGTTGACAAACTTGATGAATCGTTAGCTTTTCGAGCTGCTGTTTCTCTTCCAGCGTTTTTAGTTTATAAAAAGCCATGACTTCTTCATTTTGAACCGTAAACTTAAAAGTAAGCTTGTCGCCGTCACTATGCGGAACAGATGAAATTTCGCCTGTAAAAGTAGAAGATTCAGCTAAAAGAACCGTTTTGTTATGGTTATTTGCCTCAGCTAATAGGTAGACGCACAAAACGCTCAACAGTGCAGAAGCAATAACCACTTTCCTCGGACATTGTAGCCATTGAAAAATGAAAAGCACGATTAGCAAAAACAGGCTTACAGCGGAATGATTATCATATACATATAAGGCTAGCATCATGCTAAAAGCACAGTAAATATAATATCCTTTCACTTTTAGCTCCTTTCTTCCTTAAAAGAAAGAGGCTTCTTACTGTTACCAAGTAAAAAACCTCTTTTACCTTTAATTTGCCGTAAACAAAGCGAGAGCTTCACGCTGTAAATTCATCACTTCTGCTTCGTCAGCTCCGCTTTTTTCTAAACGAGCGAGAACATCCGTTACAAATTGAAGCTTCTCTTTACTTTTTAAGTCAATGATTGCTTCATCAAGTTCAACTTTTGCTGTTTTCACTCCCGCCTGTTCAAATAACTCAACAGCATACGGATGATTTTTGTAATCATTAGCATAATATACTGTTTTAATTCCCGCTTGAATAAGAGCTTTACAGCAGTTTAAACAAGGAAAATGCGTGACGTATACTTCCGCATCTTCTGTCTTTACACCAAACTTAGCACACTGCAAGAGTGCATTCACTTCTGCATGGACAGTTCTTACGCAGTGGCCATCAATTACATAGCAGCCTTCGTCAGCACAATGCACGCCTCCGCTGATCGAACCGTTGTATCCTCCAGCTATAATACGTTTATCACGCACCACTGTAGCTCCAACAGCCAGACGTTCACAAGTGCTTCTTAAAGCTAGCAAATGGCTTTGTGCCATAAAATATTGATCCCATGAAATCCGGTTCATCTCATTCCCTGCCTTTTTATTTAAAACTGAATAATGATACTTTTCTCTTTCATAGTGTAGCGTTTTTTTTCCTTTTTCGTCAATAAGTCTCTACTGTACCGTAATTTGAGCTTTGATTTTTTCTAGCGACTTCTCGCCAATACCTGATACTTTTCCCAAATCCTCTACTGTTTGAAACAAGCCATTTTCCTCTCGATATGAAACGATGGCACTGGCTTTTGAAGGTCCAATGCCATTTAACGTTTGCAGTTCATCAGTGTTCGCTGTATTGATATTAACAAGGGGCTGATCATTTGAAGTTCCTGAGGAAGAAATTGAAGAAACTGGAGATGAAGGGGGGATTTCTTCTCCAGCAGCTGGAATATACACAGCCATTTCATCTTGTAGCTTGCTAGCTAAATTGAGCTGTCTTAAGTCCGCTTCTTTCGTAGCGCCTCCGGCTTGTGCTAGAGCATCTTTTACCCTTGCATCTTTCGGAAGCTGGTATACACCAGGCTTCTGAACAGCTCCTTTAATATCCACCATCACAAACGGGGAATCTTGGCTTGAAATTACTTGATTAGACGACTCTCCTTCTTTTTTTGTACCAGAAGATTCTGCCTTGATTATATCTGAGGTTTGAAGAGAACTTTCCGGTTTCTCTCCGCCTGTGCGATAGATATAAAAAGCCAACCCAACTGCTAAGCAAATACACCCAATTAGCCATTGTTTTTTTGAAAAAGTCAACTTGTACACTCCTTTGAATTTTGAAGTAACGTCATAAATTCCATTACGTCTTCATAGTGTTTAGAAGAAAAGGCTTTTGAAGGAGGGAATGAATCAGTGAACATAGGGTTTATCGGAACAGGAAACATGGGGAAAATATTAATTGATGCGTTTATTGAATCAAAAGCCGTACGTCCTTCTAAAATTACTATTATGAATCGTACAAAAAAAAGGGCCAAAGAGATTCAACAGCAGCATAAAAAAATTCATGTTGCTGATACAGCTGAAGAAGTTGTTCACGCATCCAAAGTCATTTTTATTTGTGTTAAGCCATTGGATATTCACCCCCTTTTAATAAAATTAGAACCACTGCTGACGAAAGATCACTGCATTGTATCCATTACCAGTCCAATTAGCGTAGAACAAATCGAACGCCTCATTCCGAGTCAAGCAGCTAGAATTATCCCTAGCATTACGAATCGGGCATTAGCAGGTGTTTCTCTTTTCACGTTTGGAGAAAGATGTACGCCTTTTTACCAAAATTATTTACATGAATTATTTTCATCTATGTCAAAGCCTGTGGCTATTGATCAAACGATTACCCGCGTATCATCCGATATCGTAAGCTGCGGTCCTGCATTCTTCAGCTTTTTGCTTCAACGCTTTATTGATGCAGCAGTTCAAGAAACAAATATTTCTGAAGAAGAAGCTACCGTCATGGCCAGCGATATGATTATTGGAATGGGAAAACTGTTGGAAAAAGAAATATTTACGCTTCCTACCTTGCAGGATAAAGTATGCGTAAAAGGCGGTGTAACCGGAGAAGGTATTAAAGTTTTAGAAGCTGAACTCGGAGAGATGTTTGTGCACGTATTTCAAAAAACACACGAAAAATTTGACGAAGACATTGAGCTTGTTCACAATCAGTTTGATAGTCTTATTCCATAATTTCTGTAGAAATCCTGCTTTGAAACAAAAAAAGAAGCCTCTACTCGGCTTCTTTTTTTTGCGCAGAGAAAAAGATGCGCTCACTGTTTGAAGTAGGCTTACTCATTTTGAAATCTGCACTTACTTCTATATTTATAAAACCAGCTTGGCTCAACCATGATTGATAATGGTCAATCGACCAAGTGCGCTGAGCATGCACCTCATCAAAGCGATGATATGCATCGATTTCTTCATCATAAGCAAAAAACGTAATATCATGCTCTACACGCATGTCTGTATCGTCATAGGTGCAGTTCCAAATATATGACACGTCTTCATCTACATAAGAAAAAGATTGATTTCCAAATACGTCCTTCATCTTGTACACTGAATGAACATCAAATATAAAGAGCCCACCTGGTTTTAAGTGTTTATATACACGTTGAATGGTTTCTTGAACTTCTTTATCACTTTGCAAATAGTTCAAAGAATCACAAAAGATTACTACACAATCAAACTCTTTCAATAACTCAAGTTCCGCCATGTTTTGCTGAAAAAGAGATAGCGTTACCCCTGCTTCTGCTGCCTTCTCTTGAGCTACCATAAGCATATCATCAGACAAATCAACGCCGACTACGGAGAAACCTTCTTTTGCAAATCGAACGGAGAGTTCTCCCGTGCCGCAGGCAAGGTCTAATATACTGTTAGGCTTTGTTTTTGCTTTTGCCACCTGCTGATTAAAAAATTCAGCCCAATCGTCATACGGAACGTCTGCCATTAGCTGATCATATACGTAGGCAAATTCTCCGTACCTGCTCATAGCTGTAGCTCTTCTGAACTTACAAATGGTGCATCTCCCCATAAGCGTTCTAAGTTATAATATCCGCGCTCATCTTTATGGAAAATGTGAACCACAACATCTCCAAGATCAACAAGCACCCACTTAGCCTGCTCAAACCCTTCTAAACGCTTCACAGAAATGCCTTGTTCGTGTGCTTTTTCTTTAATTTCACGAGCAATTGCCTGCACTTGTTTATCTGAGTTACCGTGACAAATAACAAAATAATCTGCCACAAGTGAGATTCCTTCCATATTTAACGCTACGATATCGATTGCTTTTTTATCATCGGCTGCTTCTACAACAAGAGATAGCAATTCACGTTCAGTCATGTGTTTGACCTCCTAAGATTAAATCATTATATGTCATCATCGTATCGGGATAAACGGCCTGATGTTTGGTCATTAAAAAAGAAATAGTATTCTTTAATGATTGAATAAGTGCTGCATTTAAGTCGGTTTTAGCTAACTCCCGCACTTCATCAACACCTGGAAATCTCCTTCCAGGTTCAATATAATCAGCAACGTACACAATTTTTTCAAGTAACGTCATGCCAGGTCTTCCGGATGTATGGTAAGCAATTGCATCCAATACTTCCTTATCCGTAATCCCTACTTCATTTCTCACTAAAAACGCGCCTACTGGAGCATGCCATAATTCGGTATTGTATTCCAATAAAGAAGGGTTCATGTTTTGATCAATAATAATTTGCTTCATCTCTTCCTTTGGACGAAACTTGGCATAGTCATGAAAAATAGCAGCCAGTTCTGCTTTTTTTTCGTCTGCTTCAAAACGTTTAGCTAATTCAATTGCTGTTTCCATTACCCCGACAGTATGAATATAACGACGTTCTGTTAACTGTTTCTTTACGATTTCTAATGCCTCAGTTCGATTCATATAATTGATTCTCCTCGATATATTGTTTAACACCAGCAGGTATAAAATAACGAATGGTTTCTTTCTTTACTACTCGTTCGCGAATAAAGGAAGAGGAGACATCAAACTGCGGAACTTCTACTTCTTTTATCGGGTAAGGGGACGTAATGGTATACCCCGGGCGCTTTACACCTACAAATGTAACCAAATTGACTAATTCATCAATTTCATACCACTTCGGCAAATATTCTACCATATCAGCACCAATGATGAAATGAAACTGATACGTTGGATATTTCTCTGTTAGTATTCTCATCGTATCATATGTATATGAAGGCTCTTTGCGCTCAAATTCAATCGGCTGCAGGGTGAATTGATCATGTTCTTCAATAGCTAGCTTTAGCATTTGTAAACGATGATATGGCTCAATAGGCTCTTTGATTGTTTTATGAGGTGGAATATATGACGGCATGAACCATATCTCATCTAATTTCAAGGCATGCAAAACCTCATTTGCCATCATTAAATGCCCCAAATGAGGCGGATTGAACGTTCCACCTAAAATTCCAATACTCTTCAACAATCCCCGACTCCTTTAATTTACTTCATTTTTAAATAGAGCGGGTTTCCCCGCTCTATTTCATTTCACTTTTGGAAGCATTAACTGCTTATTTTCACGTGATTCTTTATATAACACAATTGTATTTCCAATCACTTGTACAAGCTCTGCTTTTGTTCCTTTTGTTAATCGAGCAGCAACCGTGTCACGATCTTCGTCACAGTTTTGCAGAATGCTTACTTTTAATAATTCTCTTGCTTCTAATGCATCAGCAATTTGACCAATCATATTTTCATTGACTCCACCTTTTCCTACTTGGAAAATTGGATTTAAATGATGTGCTTTTGAACGTAAAAAACGTTTTTGTTTACCTGTTAACATAAAAACCTCCGTTGTATCTTATCTCTTAGTTAGTGTTGAAAGAACAATGTGTTCCATTGCCTCTTCGTCAGGACGGATCTTCGTCCATTTTTCAAATGCAAGTGCACCTTGCAGTACAAACATACCGACACCGTTATGAGTGCCTGCCCCTTTTGCTTCAGCCTCTTTCAAAAGCTTTGTTTTTAAAGGGTTGTAAATAATATCGCTGACTACCGCTTCTTTTTGCAATAAAGTAAGTGCTAAAGGCAGCTCATCAACGTTAGGATACATCCCCACCGAAGTGGTATTAATAATAATATCGAATGTATCTAGTTGTTTTTCCGCATCAGAAATAGACATCGCCGCCGTTTTCGTCGAAAAAGGCAGCTCGTTAGCTAGTACAGCTGCTTTTTCGACGGTACGATTGCATATCGCAATTACATCGGGAGCGTGCTGAGCTGCAATTGTATAAAAAATAGCTTTCGCAGCTCCTCCAGCTCCAATAATTAAAATTCTTTTTTGGGATAAGCCGCCTTCTACTGCTTTGAGTAAAGAAGTCACATACCCCTCTCCGTCGGTATTGTATCCAATATAACGGCCATCTTGATTAACAACTGTATTTACAGCGCCAATTGCCTTTGCTAATGAATCGACTTCATCCAAATGATTCATAATATCAACTTTATACGGAATCGTGACATTAAATCCTTGAATGTTTTTATCTTTTAGCTCTCCAATAGCTGACTCAAAATGAACAGGTTCAATTGGAAAAGCCTCATAATGCGCATCCATGTTCAGACGTTTAAAGGCATCATTTTGCATCAATGGCGATAGTGAATGCCCAAGCGGATAACCAACTAGCCCATATAATGTACTCAAGATTTTTTCCCCTTTTTGTTTAAATTAAAGAATCGCGCACAAATACGCCGACTCCTTTTGGTGCATGCGCCACAACTTTTGAACCTGACTCATTAACCGTCACCCAGCCAAGCCCTGAAAAAACAATATCCGTCTTTTCATTTTTGATTGTAAATTCATGTGCAACAAGTTCAGGAAACTCACTCATTTGCTCTGGGCGCGGCGGCTGAAGCAGTTCACCTGCTTGCTTTTCATACAACTCATCTGCTTTTTCAAGCTTTGTACGATGGATATGCAAATCATTCGATACATAACATGTTAACGACTTGCGGCCTCCCTGTACATAATCTAAGCGCGCCAGTCCTCCAAAGTATAACGTTTGCCCTTCGTTTAGCTGATAAACCTTCGGCTTTATTTCTTTTTTAGGAGAAATTAACTTTAAGTCTCGTTTATCTACATAGTGAGCCATTTGATGATGATTAATAATGCCAGGCGTATCATATAAAGACGCGCCGTTATCAAGCGGGATATCAATCATATCAAGCGTTGTGCCCGGATATTGAGACGTAGTAATAATATCTTTTTCTCCCGTTACTTCTTTAATAATGGCATTAATAAATGTCGATTTACCAACGTTTGTACATCCAACAACATATACATCTTTACCTTCGCGATAATGTTCAATGGCTTCGGCAATTTCTCGAATTCCTTGTCCTTTTTGCGCGCTCATGAGGAACACATCCACTGATTTTAGGCCAAGCTCTTTCGCTTCTCGCTTCATCCAATGAATTAGTTTATTTTTCTTTATAGACTTCGGCAGTAAATCTGCTTTATTTCCCACTAAAAGAACCTTATTATTTCCAACAAATCGATGCAAACCAGGTAACCAGCTGCCGTTAAAGTCAAAGATATCTACAACTTTTACAACCAAACCGTCCGTTTGACCAATTCCATTTAAGATTTTTAAAAAATCATCGTCTGTTAAGGAAACATCTTGTACTTCATTATAATGCTTCAAGCGAAAGCATCGCTGGCAAATAATAGCTTCTTTTTCTAATGCTGATTTTGGAGCGTAGCCAAGTTCATTCGGTCGTTCTGTTTGAATCTCCACTCCGCATCCTACGCACTGTATTTTTTCTTCACTCACGTTTTAATCCTCCCAGTTAATCATACCTTTTCGTTTCATCCAACCTAAAATTCTTCGTTCCATTTTACGGTTAAATTTCGTTACAAATCCATCTGTTTGCGCAACTGGTACAACCAAAACCGTATATACGCCTAGGCGATTTCCTCCTAATACATCCGTTAAAAGCTGGTCGCCAATGACCACAACCTCATCTTTTTGCAGCTCCATATCACGAAGAGCTCTTCTAAATGCTTTACGCATCGGTTTGCGTGCTTTATATACAAATGGAAGTCCAACTGGATCTGAAAACAGCTTGACTCGTTTCTCCACATTATTCGATACAATCGTAATTTTAATTCCACTATCTTTCATTAACTGAAACCACTCAATTAATTCCGGAGTGGCATCAGGGCGATCCCATTCCACCAACGTGTTATCTAAGTCGGTAATAATTCCTTTTATCCCGCGCTCTTTCAAATCGTCTGGCTTAATTTGAAACACGTTTTTCACATGTTCATTTGGTAAAAAAAGTTTCAACACGTATCATGCACCTCGAATATATAGTTACATACTAAAATTAACGCCGTCTATCATTATAACGACTTCTTGTTATTTTCCAACCTAAAATTTTATTCTCTTCAAAAACAGGTCTTTTCTTAGTATAAAGGATATGCCTTGTGAATGCTTTAACTTTATACAGAAAGTTATTGACAAAAGGCAGTAAACCTCCATTTGTTCGTGAGCTTACGATATATTTACCCACTGCAAACTTAAAATAAAAAATAGTGCAGAAAACGTTTATTACTTATCAAATAGGGTAAGTGGTAAACAAATTCTGTTAAAAGTTTTCGACAAAAAATGATAACCCCAACTATGTGGATAAGGTTATACACATTATCCTCTGTTATAGTTCAGCAATTAATGGTAATTATAAACAACATACCCACATTTTATCCACCGAAAGCTGTGGATAACAGAACGATTGTTCCTTTATTTGATTCATGTTAGATTATAAATAAGGAATTTATTAGCATTTAAATATAACTTTTTAGGATATTTATTTTAGTAGGAGGTGGCGGCAATCTTATGAGAAAATTATCAGATGAGCTGCTTATTGAGTCATACAGCAAAGCAACCGAACTGCAATTAAGTCCTGATTTTATAAAATTAATTGAAGAGGAAATTGAAAGAAGATCATTAAAGATTAGCATACAAATTCCTTCTTAACGAATAAAAGAGCCTTCTTAATAAAAGAAAGCTGCATCTTCATTTATCTATCTACTCTTTTATTATATAGGCTCTATTTTTTCAAATGAGCAATTGGTTCTCCACATTTTACGTAAGAACCTGAGTGGACGTTAGAATCAAAAGTGATTGAGTTCTTCTCAAATAATAAAATGACAGTCGAGCCAAACGTGAAGTAAGCCATTTCTTCCCCTTTTTCGACTACTTCTTTTTTAGAAACCGCTTCAATGCTGTTTATAAACATGGCTCCTACTTTTACCATCAGCATGTGACCATTTTCAAATGTTAACTCCGTGAGCTTCCGGAAATTTTTCACAAGCGGTTCTTTCCCATACTTGATTCCTAATGAATTTACTGGATAAGACTTTTGTCCAACGGTCCACGTATTCCCTACTTGTGCTTTAAGAGGACTGTGAATGCGATGATAGTCTTTTGGACTAAGATAGAGGATGATAAACTGTCCTTCTATATATTTTTCAAGAATGAGATCATTTGAAACCATTTCCTGTATAGAATAAGGTTTGTTTTTTACAATCATTTCTTTTTGAGGCGTAATGACTCCATATGCTTCTATCTTTGCATCTACAGGACTGACAACGCTGTCTTTCTGCTGATCGACCGGACGGGCAGAGGGCTTCAAACGACGAATAAATAGCTCGTGTAAGTTTTGATAATGATGCAGAGGCTTGTCCATTTCTTCTTTATTTACTTTAAAAACTTTTGTATAGGAGGGTATAATAAACCGACTCCATTTAGAGAAAGTGAATTTTCGAATGAGCTTCGATGATCCCTGGTGATTCGTAAGCTCAATAAACGTTCGATACAGGTGCTGCAACAATAATTTTACCTCCACATACTGAATAGTTCTTTACTAGAATAAGGTTTGCGTCTACAATGAAATTACCATTATTTTTACCTTTAGTTCATTCCATCCTTTAAAGGAGTGAGGAAATTGTTTTTATTAGACTATCTAGATCATACAATTAAAAAGCTGAGATCCCAAGCGGCAAACTCCTTAACGATTGTTAATTTAAGTTTAGGAAGCTTTGCTATTTTATTTGTCATGAAAAATGAATTGAACTTAAGTTTATTACTAATTTTTTTAGCAGCGTTAGCAGACCGATTCGACGGCATGGTAGCCAGAAAGCTGCAAATTGAATCTGAACTTGGAAAACAACTGGACTCCATGTGCGATATTATATCATTTGGCATCGCTCCAGCTCTACTACTTTATCAAAGTATTTTATCTCACTTTGGTGCTGCAGGTTCAATTGTTACCATCTGTTACATTGCTTGCGGAGCACTTCGTCTTGCCCGCTTTAACATCACAGAAAATACTGGGTATTTTACAGGGCTCCCTATTACCGCAGCAGGTTGTTTATTAACTCTTAGCTACTTGGGCGTCCCTTATTTGCCTTCACACTTTTATATGTTTTTAATTATCGTACTCGCTTGCTTGATGATTAGTACGTTCAAGCTAAAAAAAGTATAGAGCTCCATTTACTTTTACAAAGGAATATTATCATCTTGCTTCTTTTCTTAATTATAGAATAAATCATCTTCTTTAAGAAACAAAGCGAAAATTCCTTAAGAATTCTTAAAAATGAATGGTTCTATTCGGTAGGATATGTCATCTAAAAAAACTCATGCACATGCATGAGTTTTTTTTAACACCAGCAGCTAAAAAACCAATAGAAGCTTCCGAAAATTAATAACAGAACAAATAGAACAATCAACAATCCAAGTCCCCAGCCGAACCCTCCTCCGCATGGGTAAGCTGGATAATTAGGATAACAGCAGCCTCCGTAACCGTACATACTCTCCCTCCTTACACTATGAACTACTACTAGCGTATGTACATACTTTTTCTCTGTATAGGCTAGTAACTATCTCTAAAGAAAAATCTGTGGACTTTTTCAAACTCTCTTGTCCCTGGGGGGAATTTTAAACGTACAGGCAAAGACATCCTTCTTTTTACATATAGTGTAATGTTAGTCTCTCACAGGTTGATATCCCCTTATGGAGGTGAAGAGATGTCTGCATTATTTACCGCACTAGGCTATTTCTTTAAAGAATTGGTTTTCCTTGTTTCCTACGTAAAAAACAATGCGTTTCCTCAACCCTTGTCTGCTGCTGAAGAAAAGAGATATTTATCTTTAATGGAACAAGGAGATCAAGAAGCGCGAAACCTTCTTATTGAACACAATCTCCGACTCGTTGCGCATATTGTTAAAAAGTTTGAAAACACGGGAGAGGATGCGGAAGATTTAATTTCAATTGGGACAATCGGTTTAATTAAAGCAATCGAAAGTTATTCGCAAGGAAAAGGAACAAAATTAGCTACTTATGCCGCACGCTGTATTGAAAATGAAATATTGATGCACTTGCGAGCGCTCAAAAAAACAAAAAAAGATGTGTCGCTGCATGATCCAATTGGCCAGGATAAAGAAGGAAATGAAATCAGTTTGATTGATGTATTAAAATCAGAATCAGACGATGTAATTGATATGATTCAACTAAATATGGAATTAGAAAAAATAAAAGAATATATCGATATCCTCGATGATCGAGAAAAAGAAGTAATTGTTGGCCGCTTCGGTTTGGATTTGCAGGATGAAAAAACCCAGCGAGAAATTGCAAAGGAATTAAATATTTCAAGAAGTTATGTTTCACGAATTGAAAAGCGAGCGCTGATGAAAATGTTTCACGAATTTTACAGAGCCGAAAAAGAGAAAAAAAAGAGCGGAAAGAAGGAGAATTAATCCTTCTTTCCGCTCTTTTTTTAAAATAATTTCCAAATGATAATCCGCAGCAAACACATCATTACTCCCCCTACTAGTCATTTAGGTGGAATCTTTCTCCACAAGCAGCCATACAACGATATATCCTTTTTGATTAATCATCATTCATCCACTCCTTTCCACTATTCAAATTAGAAATGACGATAAAATTCATACTTGCGGTCTTTTATTTCTTCTTCTAATTGTCTTACATACTGTTCATGCTTAATTTCTTCCTCTGAGTATTGACGGGACTTTATGGTAATAGTTAAAAAGAAAATATTCAGTGTCATTCCAATCACCTCCTTATACAAAAAAAACCACAGTTATGCATAAGCATCCTGTGGCTGAAAGACAATAAAAACCACAGGGCTACTATTCGCACCTGTGGTGAATTAACGTGTTTTAACGATCAAGGTAAGAAAGTTACTTGATACAGGAACACGGCCGAATAGTATACATATATAGACGATTTTTGAACATAGCCCAAACTGAATGATCCATACCTGATAAACGTCTTAACATATGACTCGACCTCCTTTTAATAAAGTATTTTCCTTACAATGGTAATTATATCCACGAACTTATAAAAAGTAAACTGTTTTTTTGAAAAATAGGGAATTTTTTTATTTTTTTAACCCTCATAAAAAAAAGACGATGGATCATCGCCTTTTTGTATCTATTATTCTTTTTCTTTCATTAATTCTTTTTTTAGTTTTTTAGTTTGATAACTAAAATAAAAAGCAAGGGCGGTAAAAAGAATAACGATCGCTTCCATTATTCCAAGCTGCATATCACTTTTTTCACCTTGGCCAATCATAACACCAATATACAAGAATGTACTTACGGCTAGAAGGACGTAAATAAAGCGGCTGTAATCTTCAATTTTTGCTTTGATGTGTTGAGCTTTCATACAATCACCTTCTCAGTAGAATGTTATAACTCTACTCTATCATAGATCTATAGGTCTATAAAAATCCTATTTTTACCACCTTTATTCCAATGCTCTTTCTAAGTCTTCAATTAAATCTTCTACATCTTCAAGACCTACAGAAATACGAATTAATCCATCTGTAATTCCTAGCTCTTTACGTCGGTCGCTCGGTATAGAAGCATGAGTCATTTTAGAAGGAATGGAAATGAGGCTTTCGATGGCTCCTAAACTTTCTGCTAATGTAAAATACTTCACTTTGCTCAGTACTTCTTCCGCTTTCTCTTCGCTTCCCACATCAAACGAAACCATTCCCCCAAAACCTCTTGCTTGCTTTTTAGCAATGAGGTGGTTTGGGTGGGTTTTTAATCCTGGATAATATACTTTTGCCACAGCAGGATGGGCAAGTAAAAATTCTACTATTTTCCCCGTGTTGAATTCATGTTCTTCCATTCGTATTCCTAATGTTTTAATCCCTCTCATTAAAAGCCAAGAATCCTGAGGTCCTAAAATGCCTCCAGTCGCATTTTGAATAAAATGAAGGTCTTCAGCTAATTTAGGCGAATTCACCACTGCTAGCCCTGCTACAACGTCACTGTGTCCCCCTAAATACTTAGTTGCACTGTGCAGAACAATATCTGCGCCTTTTTCGATAGGATTTTGCCAATACGGCGTACTGAATGTGTTGTCAACGATGGTAAGTAAATGGTGTTGTTTAGCTACTGAAGAAGCATGCTGCAAGTCAGTAATTTTTAGAAGAGGATTCGTTGGAGTTTCAATAAAAATGGCTTTTGTGTTAGGGCGAATTTCTTTCTCGATATTTTGGATATCGCTTGTATCAATAAAAGTAGCCTCAATGCCGATACGACTTAGTACCTTTGTGATCACTCGATACGTTCCTCCGTATACGTCATCTGTAATTAACACATGATCTCCGCTGTTAAACAGCATGAACACGGCTGTAGTAGCGGCCATACCAGATCCAAACGCAAACCCAGCATACCCTCCTTCAATTTCTTTGATAAGTTCTTCTAGGGCATGACGTGTAGGGTTACCGGTTCTCGAATACTCATATCCCGTATGTTTTCCCGCTCCCTCTTGTTTATAAGTACTCACTTGATAAATAGGAACAGAGACAGCACCCGTCTGTTCATCGCCAACAATTCCACCATGAATCAACTGTGTTTTACGTTTCATCTTATCTTCCTCCACTGTAAATATTTTTACTTAAGTACCGTTCACTGCTATCCGGAAAAATCGTGACGATATGAGCCCCTTTTTCTGCATTTTTTGCTTCGATCAGGGCTGCTTCAAAGGCTGCTCCTGAAGAGCTACCTACTAGTAACCCCTCTTTTAAAGCTAGCTCTTTCACTCTTTGAAAAGCATAAACATCTTCAACAGTATGAATAGCATTAAAATAAGATCGCTCCATATAATCAGGGATGAACTCCATTCCAATTCCTTCAGTTAAGTGAGGACCGGATTTCCCCCCGTTTAAAATTGAACCTTCTGGCTCCACGATGACTGTTTTTAGAGAAGGATTTTTTTCTTTCAAAAATTTCGCTGTACCCATAAATGTCCCCCCTGTACCTGCTCCAGCTACAAACACGTCAACTTTTCCATCAAGCTGTTCATATATTTCTGGCCCTAAGGTTTTATAATAAGTCATAGGGTTGGCCAGATTAGCAAACTGTTGAGGACAATAAGAACCAGGGATTTCACGCAGCAGCTCTTGAGCTTTGTTTATAGCACCTTTCATACCAGCTTCAGTAGGCGTTTGAACCACCGTTGCCCCCAAAGCCTTCATAAGCTGCTGTTTTTCAATACTGAATTTTTCTGGAACACATAGTATGACGTTTATTTCGTACTGAAGAGCAGCTAAAGCCAGCCCGATCCCCGTATTCCCAGCAGTAGGCTCAACCAGCGTTCCGCCTCGCTTCAGTCTTCCAGAGCCAAGAGCTTCTTGCAGCAGTTCTTTTCCTAAACGATCTTTTACACTTCCTCCTGGATTAACATATTCCAGCTTGGCAAATATCCTGATTTCCCTAGGTAAATCAAATTGTGTAATCTCAATCATAGGTGTGTTTCCAATCAATTCATGAACGTTTTTGACTACCTTCATAATCTTGAACACCTCGCTATCGAAATAATATAACTTAACCTATAAATAAAGTAGGAATTAAGATAAAAATATAGTCTACACCCCATGTTATGACAAACGATGCAGAGTGTAGACGAAAACAAACTCTATATTTTATGAACAGCTTATTTTAATTTTGTAATAAAATTCAATACTAATTTCGTTGAATTAACAGCTGCTTTTTCTAAAAATTGCTCAAAAGAAACATTTGATTCTTTGCCGGCGATGTCAGAAAGAGCACGAAGAATAACAAACGGTACGCCAAATTGATAGCATACTTGAGCAACAGCCGCTGCTTCCATTTCAGCTGCATAAAGGTCTGGAAACTTAGAGCGAACAAACTCTACGCGCACAGGATCGTTCATGAACGAATCTCCTGTAGCAATTAATCCTTTCACAATTTTCATATCCGTTACTTCAAGAGCGCTTTCTTCAGCAAGGCGAACTAGTTTTTCATCTGCTTTAAAAGCTGCAGGCAAGTTTGGCACTTGACCGTATTCATAGTTGAATACCGTTACATCTACATCATGATGACGAACTTCTGTTGAAATAACCGCATCCCCTACGTTTAACTCTGGATGGAAACCGCCTGCTGATCCTGTGTTAATAACGTAATCAGGTTTGAACTTCTCTAGTAAGATGGCTGTAGATAACGCCGCATTTACTTTTCCAATACCTGATTTTAATAATACAACCTCCACGCCGCTGATTGTTCCTGTTGAGTATTCACATCCTGCGATTACTGTTTCTTGACGATTCTCAATTTTATCGCGTAAAATCGTCACTTCTTCTTCCATTGCTCCAATGATTGCTACTTTCATTTTAAAACCTCTTTCTACTATTGTTTCGTTGCCTCCAATACCCACACAAAGTGATTAAATTGTGTAAAGGTTATGTGAAAACCATTGCTTTCAAAGATTTGCTTTAAGACAGGGATCGTTGTATAGTATTCCCTCTCTAGATCTTCTGCTAGTTGCGTATACCCTTTTTGTTTTGCCTGAACAATGGTATCAGCAAATGAATCCGCTGTTTCAAACATTGTATCGGCAAACACTATTTTACCACCGGTTTGAAGTAACTTTCCATAGTTTATCACAGCTTCTTCTTTTTCTTTATCTGTTAAATGATGAAATGCATACGTACTAACTAAGCTCTCTGCTGGAAACAACGATGTATCAAACTGTAAAAAGTCTCCCGGTGTGACTAAAACATCTGCTCCTAATTTCTGGTGTGCCAATTGTCTCATTGGCACTGACGGCTCAATTCCTACTACCGTAAGTTCTTTTTCTAAAAGTTTTTTTGTTAAGTTTCCAGTGCCTGTTCCAAATTCTATCACATGCCCTATTGAACGGTCTGCTACATATTCTAAGATTTCATTATAATTGAGAAACACTTCTCTATACTGTTCATCTTTCCCGCTTACCGATGCATCATACTCATTCGCCCACTTTTCAAAGATATCTAAAAACTCTAGCCCCATAAAAAACGCCTCCTCATAACTAATAATTCTTATGGATATAGTATGTTTTTAGTCATCGTTTGTTCTTCATTTACAAATATTTTAAGCTTTTAACTTTCTATTTGCTATACTATAGTAATGAGGTAAGGAGGCCGTAAGATGAATTTTGAATTTGAAATGATTGAAGATAAAATAGAATTTTTTGAAGCGCCTGATGTTAAAATGCTTGAAAAACAAATTGCTGAAAAAATTGATCAAAATAAGGCGATTTTACTTGAGGTACATAGCGTATCTCATCAAATGTCTGTGGACTATGAACAAGGTAAAAAACTGTACTCTGCAGTTGTTCATTTCAAAATAAAAAAGCAGCGCTAGCGCGCTGCTTTTTTTATTGAAGCTTATCCACTACTGCGGGCTTCCAGCCTTCTCCATCTACCCATTCAATTTGAACGCGGTATTTTGTTGATGAGTTGCCTTTAGGACTAACCGTAGCTACAGCTTTACCTACGCCACCGTTATTACCTAGACGCCATACGGTCATATTGCTTGGGCTAATGCCTGACCCTTCGCCTACAGCTTTTAGCATTTCGTTCCAATCCGTTGATCCTTTTTTATATGTTGCTGCAGGAGCATCTTGTGATGTACCTACTGAATCCCATGAAGGATCTACCTTGCGTTCTGCCACGCCAGGCTCTGGATTTTTCTCTACTTCAGCCTGTGAATCTGAGTCGTTTGATTCTTCATCTGTTGCTTGATCATCTTCAGAGCTTTGGTCATCTTCAGAGCTTTGATCGTCCGTTGCTTGATCCTCTGTTGCTTGATCATCTTTCGAAGAATCATCGTCTTTTTTAGCCGTCTTGTCCGTTTTTTGGTCATTTGTTTGCGGATTGTTTTGAGTTGTTTCCGCTTGGTTATCCGATTTATCCTTGTTTCCAAGAATCATCGTACCACCGACAAATACAATTAAAACCGCTACGACAGCAATTAACAGATTATATAATCGGTTTACTTTTTTTTCTTTGTTTTCGTGTCTTGAAGAACGATTGTTATTCATTGCTACAATTTCCTCCAACTTTTATAATGCTTTATTCTAACATGTGTTTTCTTATACATGAAGCATCAAAATTTATTTGAAGTATATTTGTAATATTTTTTACAAATTCTTCTTGTTTTAACGTGTATTTAAGTCATACATCCCTTTAACAATATCATAAAATACGCTGTTTGTGGGAGATATCGCACTTTTTGTATTTAAATCCACTACTACCATTGCGTATTTTGGATCATCTGCCGGAAAGTAACCCGCAAACCATTTATTGACGATATCGGCCTTCACATTGATTTCAGCAGTTCCTGACTTTCCTGCCACTTCATAAGGAAGCGTTTGAAATCTTCTTCCTGTTCCTTTTTCGCTCTGTACGACGCCTTTTAAAAGCTGCTGCATAGAAGCAGCTGTGGCTTCATTAATCGTATCTCCTTTTAGCTCATGCTCTTTAAACGTATACAGTGACGTATTGTTTTTATAGTCCAGCGCATCTACCGCTTTTACCTGCTTCTTTTCTCCTCCCCGTGCAATTGTCGCCATCATATTTGCTACTGCAAGCGGAGTCACTTTTACGTCAAGCTGTCCAATTGCTGTTTGCGCTACAGCATTTGGTACTTTTTTTTCTCTATCATTTGTCCAAACTCTTCCCGATTTTTCTCCTAAAAACTGCTTAAAATGTTCAAAGTGAAACACATCACCCGTCCATCCTACAGGCTGAAGAAGCCCTAACTTATCAGCATATTGTTCAATGATATCCGGATTAGATATTATCATTTCTTTTGCTAGCTGGGCAAACGTTGCATTACAACTTTGCGCAAAGCTTTCTTCAAACGTCAGCTGCCCTTTTTGATGATCTTCTTCTACATTATTGCCATAAATACTTTTATCGCAGTTATAGGTAAAAGAAGGCTGAATTTTATTTTGTTCAAGCGCTGCAGCTGCTGTTACGGTTTTAAATATAGATCCAGGAGTTTGCGGCGTCAGCAAACGATTTTCTACGCTGTCTGAACCGTTTTGCTTTTTAAATGGATCTTTCTTATTAATTGAAGGCCTGCTGGCCATCGCAATTACTTTATTGTTTTTTATATCAATTAAGACGGCTCCTCCGTCTTTTAACTTATAATGATTCAATGTATTCTCCACTAGCTCCTGAGCAGACAAATCAAGCGTCGTACGCACACTGACTGGATAATAAGGGTTAGCTGTGCCCGTATATTTTACATCGATGCCAAACATAGGTCCACCTAGGCGATCAACATGATAAAGGAGCTTAGACTCTTGTTCAGGCAGCAAAAACTCGTCAAAAGCCCTCTGCATCCCTGAGATACCTACAGGCGTAGTTGATTTAATAGCTCCATTTTTCAATTTATCACTGTACTTCTCTTCAATTATTTGTTTGCTTTGTGCTTCTAGTCCGATTAAATGTTCAGCAAGAGGAACTGGACGCTCATCTTTTAGAGGAATTCCAAACACGCCAGGTACCTTTAATGCATTTATTTTTTCGACTTGTGCATGGGATAATTCTTTTGTAATAACAACCGGTGTTTTAGCATTCGCTAGTCTGTTCGTTAATTCCTGTGGTTGCATTCCCACAATTTCGCTTACTTGCTGAACGGGCCACTTCATTTTTTCTAAAAACGGAAATAGAACTAAGCGATTATGCGTGATAGATGTTAAAGACTGTCCATTTTTATCTTCGAATTTCCCTCGCCCGTCGTCTACCACCATTTCCTGCGTACGCTGTTTTACGCTTCCTTCAATTAAGTTAATATTTTTATCAGTAAAAGATTCCGTGCTGACAAGCTGGAGTTGAACAAGCCGTGCTCCCAGTCCACTAATTAATAATAAAATAAAAATAAGAGTAATATAAATTCGCTTGTGAATTATTTTCATGACTACACCTCACTCTTTACAAGTGTCGACGTTGCCATTACTTTTAAAACCATTATCTTAAGAAATATTCATTCTTTTTTTCATTCCATAAAAAAACTTGCTAATTCAGCAAGTTTTTATTATTCATTTTCCGTTAAAAATTGTTGAGTTGTTCGTAGCTTTCCTATTTTCGGAAAGATGTAAGAAAGAGTGGCTTCATGCTCTTCTTTTGTAAATGTCGCCATGGCATCCGTGATAAAAATTTGGTTATATCCATACTGAAATGCTTCACGAGCTGTGCTTTCCACACCAATATTTGTTGCAATTCCGCAAAGGACAATTGTATCAATTCCTCTTCGGCGAAGCTGAAGGTCTAAATCTGTCCCAAAAAAGGCTCCCCACTGACGTTTTGTCACAATGTAATCATTCTCTTGAACATTAAGTCTTGGATCGAATTCTGCCCAGTCTGCAGGTCTTTCTTGAGGAGCAGATGGCTTTTGATCCGTTTCTGGCGTCAACCCATCTTTTCCATCTTGAAAATCTACTCGTACAAAGCTAATAAATCCATTTTGTTCGCGGAAACGATTCACAAGCTGAACAGATTTTTCTACAATTTCGTCTCCTCCAATTGGAACAATCCCTTTTTGTAAATCAATTAAAACAAGCGCTGTTTTAGTAAAATCGATATCTTTCATCTTCATCTTTCCTTTCCTACATATCTTTTCTATTCTCTCCGTTTTTTTAAATCATATAAAAAAAGCTGACGCGTGTCAGCTTTTTTACTTACGAGCATTCAGTAGAACGCTTCCAACCATATGTTTTACTTAACAGATACAATTTTCACTGACATATCTCCACCAGGAGTTTGAACAGTTACTTGATCTCCAATTTGTTTGCCCATTAGACTTTTAGCAATTGGCGAATCATTTGAAATTTTCCCTTCAAATGGATCTGCTTCTGCACTACCTACAATTGTATACGTTTCTTCGTCACCATCTGGCAACTCTACAAATGTTACAGATTTACCTAATGATACGATAGAAGAATTTTCTACATCTTCTTCAATAATTTTCGCATTGCGAATCATATTCTCAAGCGTTGTAATACGTCCTTCCACGAAAGCCTGCTCGTCTTTTGCAGAATCGTATTCAGAGTTCTCCGATAAATCTCCAAAACTGCGGGCGATCTTGATACGCTCTACAACTTCTTTACGTTTTACTGTTTTTAAATATTCTAGCTCTTGCTCTAGCTTTAGCTTTCCTTCTTCTGTCATTGGAAATACTTTTTCTTGTGCCATAATCCCTTCACTCCTTCTTGAACTCAAAATCTCTAGTGTATACAGTCGATTTCTGTATGTACAAAAAATTTTCCACTCTGTGGAAAAATCAGTTAATAGAGAAATGACAGCTTCAAAATAGAAGCTGCTCGTTTCTCTATTCTTTATAATGTTTGTGTTTAGTTAGCAGAATATGTCTGCATTGTCTTCAAAAAAATTCCTGCATCTATGCTATGTTATTATAAAATGGCATTTTGTTCAAGAATTGTTTGAATTTTAGTGACCATCAAGTCAATCGCTACGTGGTTTTGACCGCCTTCAGGAATGATAATATCTGCATAGCGTTTTGTTGGTTCAACAAACTGATTATGCATCGGGCGAACGACAGATACGTATTGATCAACAACTGACTCAAGCGTACGCTCTCGTTCTTTAATATCACGAAGCATACGACGAATGATACGAAGATCCGCATCTGTATCTACGTATAGCTTGATATCCATTAAATTACGCAAGCGCTGATCTTCTAGTACAAGAATACCTTCTAAGATAATAACATCTTTTGGTTCTTCTTTAATTACCTTCTCAGAGCGCGTATGAATTGCGTAATCATATACCGGTTTGTCAATGCTCTCATAATTTAATAAGTTTTGCAAGTGTTCAATCAGCAAATCATTATCAAATGCTAGAGGATGATCGTAATTTGTTTGCAAACGCTGTTCAAACGGTACATCGCTTTGATCTTTATAATAATAGTCTTGCTCAAGAAGCATAATAGAATGCCCTTTAAAATACTCATAAATAGCTTTGGTTACAGTTGTTTTACCAGAACCGGATCCACCAGCGATACCGATTACAACGGGCTTTTTCCCCATTTTATATTTAAATCCCCTTTCGCATCATGTTATATGAAAATAGAGGTTGGTCCACTTTAAATTTCACAATTTGCAGCGGATGACGCGCAGCATCTAGTTCATTGCCATCTTCGTCCCAAATTTTATCTATTTTTTGCGTAAAGTTTTTAATTTCCGGACCAAAAAATTCCACTTCTTCTCCCGGTTTAAAATAGTTACGCTGTTGCAATGTCACGATGCTTGTTTCTTCATCATAATTCAATACTAAACCAGCAAAATCAAATTTTGTTTTCTTGCCGTGTACGCCAAACATTTGTTCATCCACTCCAGGAACCCCTTCAAAAAAGGCGGGAGCCGTATCGCGGTTCGCACATTTGTCTAGCTCATCAAGCCATTCTTTTTGAATCACAAAATTCTCAGGATCTGCACAGTATGCGTCAATCACTTTGCGATATACGCTCACCACTGTTGCAATATAGTGGATCGACTTCATACGTCCTTCAATTTTCAAGCTATCAATACCCAGCTCAATCATTTGAGGGATAGATTGAATTAAATTTAAATCTTTTGGACTCATTGCAAACGGATCGTCTTGCTCATCAAATAAAGGCGTTTCCGTTTTACCGTCTTCTACTTTAAATAAATCATAGTCCCAACGGCATGATTGACAGCAGCCTCCACGGTTTGAATCACGCGCTGTCATGTGGTTACTTAGCACGCAGCGGCCTGAATAAGCAATACACATCGCTCCGTGAATAAAAGCTTCAATTTCAATATCCACTTTTTCTTTCATTTCGCGCATTTCTTCAGCACCCGTTTCACGAGCAAGTACAACACGTTCTAATCCTTCTTCTTTCCAGAATTGAACGGCTTTCCAGTTTGAAAGTGATTGCTGGGTACTTAAGTGTACTTCAAGCTTAGGTGCAACGCGTCGACAGGTTTCGATAATTAACGGATCAGCTACGATGATTCCAGAAACGCCAGCGCGCTCTAATCCCATTAAATAATCTTCAAGTCCGTCCATATTTTCATTGTGAGCAAAAATGTTTGTTGTAACATAAATACGTGCGCCGTATTTGTTTGCAAACTGAACACCTTCTGCCATTTCTTCAAATGTAAAGTTATCTGCATTTGAACGAAGGCCAAACTCTTTTCCTCCGATAAACACAGCATCTGCTCCATAGTGTACGGCAACTTTTAATTTTTCAAGGTTACCGGCTGGAGCTAACAACTCAGGCTTTTTAGTAATAACTCGTTTACCTTCTACTACAGTATCGATTTGAACAGCCATCGTTTGTACCTCCTTTGTTTATCTTTCTTTGCATGCTTTTTAATATACCGTTTCTTTAAAGAAAAACCCTGTGTCTAACGGGCGGTTAATTGGCTGCAAGCTTTCAATTTCTTCTAACAAATCGTCTTTAACGTTTTCGTATTCTTCACGGTCATCTACACATAAATCAATCGCTTGACGATATTTTTTTGTTACTTCTAAAATATATTGCGGTGACTTTAATACGCCGTCAATTTTAAATACATCTACTTCAGCGTCAATCATTTCGGAAAGCTCATCGATAATGCACATATCATTTGGACTCATAATATGCGTTCCATTTTCATCTTCGAAAATTGGATACTTATTGTTTCGCTCATTATCAAGTAAAAACATATCTTTTTCTACTTTACGATTTTCAATTTCCATGACTTTTCCTTGATACTCAAAGTAGTTGCCAAGAAGTGAACGTTTCGATTGGAACATACACGTCATGCCATGCACCTGAACTTCAATTTCTACTTCGGCTTTTTCTTTGATATCAATGATGCTATCCATGCTTAGCTCACGAGCAAGAACTGCACGCTTAGCTCCTTTGCGGCCCCAGTAGTTACATGAATACCAGTTTGTTCCCGTTGTTTCAGTACTCCAGTGCATCTTCATTTCTGGAGCTGTTTCACGCACTGCCATTAATACAGCCGG
This sequence comes from Priestia sp. RMT2NF4, assembly GCF_047872835.1. Taxonomy (NCBI): domain Bacteria; kingdom Bacillati; phylum Bacillota; class Bacilli; order Caryophanales; family Bacillaceae; genus Priestia; species Priestia sp. RMT2NF4. Next base: position 304,234 of record NZ_JBLQZO010000004.1, on the reverse strand, counting down.
ATCTCCAAATACAATCGCATCCACGCTTGCTTCTTTTAAGAATAAAATATATTCATTTAATTCGGCGATTTTATCATTGTGAAATAATCCGTTCATCGCTACGTAGACTTTTGCATCATGCTGATGAGCAATATTTACAGCTTCTACGATATCTTCACGTTTGAATTCACCTGCTAAACGCAAACCGTAGCGCTGTTCACCAACCATAATAGCTGTTGCTCCAGCTTGTAGTAATGATTCGATTTCCGAAACTGCAGTTGGTGTCACTAATAGTTCTGGTTTTTTCATTCTTGGTCACCTCTTTTAATACTAATCGCGATTCCGTCTCCAATAGGGAGAATAGTTGTATAATAATCGGGATGATTCATCAGCCACGTATTGTATGCCTGAATTTTTTTAATTAAGCTACGGCGTCGACGTGTTTCTACTTCCGCCAAATCGGTCGCTACGTGACCTTTAAATAGTACGTTATCCGAAATAATCATTCCTTTAGAAGATAGCATCGGCTCATAATGTTCGAAAAAACGCTGATACTGACCTTTAGCTGCATCGATAAAGACTGCATCATAAGGACCATGACGTTCAATTTCATCTCTAAGCTCAAGTGCATCTCCAAACAACGACACAATTTTATCTTGTTTTCCCGCCCGTTCAATAAACTCTTGCGCTTTTTGGTAACGCTCTTCATTTCGTTCTACCGTAACCACTCGTGCCTCTGGAAGCGCATGGGTGATTCGAATAGACGAATATGCAATCGCTGTTCCAATTTCTAATATATGTTTTGGCTGATGAAGACGAAGAATTTGCAATAGCGTTTCAACACCAATCAATTCCATAATCGGAACGTGATGTTCTTCTGCATAAGCTTCCATTTCTTCAATAAGCTCCTGGCGCTTAGGAATAAGCTTTTCCACATACTGCTCTACGTTTTGTAAAAGCAAAACACTTCCTCCGTTCTCAGAAGTACATTTTACATTATGTTTTCATAACGTTTCATTACTGCAAAATAGTAAGACAACTAGTCTATTATAAGTTTTTTTCGTTTTTACGTAAACCCGATATATTTTAACATAAAAGATGGGGAATGCGAAGTATCGCGATTCCCCAATTTTAAATTTCCAATTATTTTTCGGTATTTTGCTTTTCTTTACCTGTAATATGCTTGGCTTTTTCTTTGTTATGTTCTTCTAACGTTTTGGTAAAAATAACTTTTCCTTCAGGTGTAGCCAAGAAGTATAAATAATCTGTATTGGCTGGATGTAACGCAGCTTTGATTGACATCAATCCAGAGCTGGCAATTGGTCCTGGAGGCAACCCCTTTACTTTATACGTATTGTAAGGAGAGTCCACTTCTAAATGCTTATAGAACACCCGGTCTTTATGCTCTCCTAAGGCATATAATACGGTTGGATCCGTTTGAAGAGGCATGTTTTTTTCAAGGCGATTATAAAAGACGCTGGCAATTTTTTCTCGGTCGACTTTCGCAGTCGCTTCCTCTTCAATTAGAGAAGACATGGTTAACAATTTATGTGCACTGAATTTTTTCTTTTCCATTTGCCCACTGTACTGACCTAATACATTATTTGTTTTCCCTACCATTTTATCCAATATTTCATCTAACGACACATTTTTATCATAAAAATCATACGTAACGGGATATAAATAACCTTCTAGCGGATGTTTAATATCTTTTTGCATCACTTCATCCGTTACTAAATCTGGATACTTTTCTTTCATTTTATTGATGAATGCCTTATCGTCTAGCTTTTTCATGACTTCGTCTTTTGTAAACTTTGTATTTTTAGCAATGATATCAGCAATTTCGACAAGCTGGCGTCCTTCTGGAATGGTGACACGAATATCAGGTTGTTTTGAAACCTCGCCTTTTTCCATTTTTTCAACCATTTCCCCTAAGCTCATGGAAGGAGAAAATAAATACGTTCCAGCTTGAAATCCAGATACATGGGTTAATTTTACGTAATAGCGAAAGGCACTTTTACTTTTAATTAAATCTTCTTTTTTCAATACCGTACCAATCGATTGAACGGAAGAACCTTGTGGAATGGTCACATTTACTTTTTTATTGCTGTTTCGATCCACGGGTGTTAAGCGGGATTGAGCATAGAAAAATGCACCGCCAACAAGTAAAAGAAGTACGATAATTGTAATAAAAATAACTCGTTTTTTCCTTGAACGATTAGGTGGTAAAAATGTTTGTTGCGACAAGCAGCTTCCTGGTTAAATCTACTTCTGTAAAAGAAGATACAACCAGTTTCACCTCTTTTCTTCTTGATTTTTTGTAAGTATGAACAGAGAGGATACATGAGATTGCGATTCATTCGTATCTCCTATAGGTGTGAGATGGTATCGCTTCCTTAAACTATCGCCTCTCCTAAATTTTTTCCATGATTTATGTTATTGTCTGCCCAAAGTCTAGTTTCATCCGTTCAAACAATGAATTCTTTTATTAAAATGCACTCTCACACGCAGGAATTATTATACTACAATTTATCTCATTTTTCGTCATTATCATACAATCTCCCCTAAGAATGCAAGGAAAAACCTTTTTATATCTAAAAAGAACGGCCTCTATGTAAAAAAAAGCTGATAACGATTGTCATCAGCTTTTTCACTATAATTATTCGCCTTCTTCGTCAAGGAATGTGTTAACCATTTCCTCAACCATGTCCCACTCTTCTTCTGTTTCAATCGGTTGAAGCTCGCCGTCTTGACCGTCTTCACTTGGTGTGAAAGCAGATGCATGAATTTCAATTTCTTCTTCATCATCTTGGTCTGCTCCGATTGGATAGTAAATTACATATGATTTGTTATATTGATCAGAATCAAATGTGAATAAAATTTCGCATAGCTGCTCATTTCCATTCTCATCGACGATTGTAATTTTATTTTCTTCTACGCTCATGTTTGCACCTCATTTTATATTGTAAGCTCTTAGCTTAACTTTTTCTTCAGCGAAAAGCAAGCTGTTCAGTTATTTCACTTCCCTTTTACGTACAAAAGAATATGCAAAAGGGAAAGTCATAACTTGTCAGCTTAAGCAAAGCCTGCTGCTTTTCTTATTGCTTGCTGTCTAAGTATCCTTGAAGAATCATAACAGCTGCCATTTTATCGATTACTTTTTTGCGTTTCTTGCGGCTTACGTCGGCAGACAGCAGTACTCGCTCTGCTGCCATCGTTGACAAGCGCTCGTCCCACATCATCGTTTCAATGTTAAGTTTTTCTTTGACGTTGTCAGCAAACTCGATGCACGCTTCGCCTCGAGGGCCAATCGTACCATTCATATTTTTAGGAAGACCCACTACGATTTTCTCTACGGAATATTCGTCAATTAACTGCTGTAAACGAGGATATGATTGCTCCATCTGCTCATCTGCAATTTTAATTGTTTCAATTCCTTGCGCTGTCCATCCCATTTCATCACTAACTGCCACACCAATTGTTTTGGTTCCTACATCTAATCCTAATACGCGCATTTATGAATCCTTTCGATGCTGTTGTAAATAAGATTTAACAAGTTCTTCAATGAGCTCGTCTCGCTCTAACTGGCGAATTGTGTTTCTCGCATCGTTATGACGAGGAATGTAAGCAGGGTCTCCTGATAACAAATACCCAACGATTTGGTTAATCGGGTTGTAGCCTTTTTCTTGCAGTGCGTCATAAACCGTAAACAATACTTCATGTACGTTTGTTTCAGCTGGCTCATCTTGAAAATTAAATTGCATGGTTTTATCAAATGAACTCACGGTCCCACCTCACTCTCTTAATTTGTGAACACATTGTGCACTATGCTAAGTCTTATTTATATTGTACACCAAGAAAGAGGAGAATTAAACGGATTTAACCCATTCTTCTACAGTGCCAAGTGCTTTTTCAATTTGGCTAGCGTCTTTTCCTCCAGCTTGCGCCATGTCAGGGCGTCCGCCTCCGCCTCCGCCGCAAATCGTTGCTACTTCTTTAACAAGTTTGCCAGCATGATGGCCTTTAGCAATTAAATCTTTTGTTACACCTGCAATAATATTTACCTTTTCACCTTGTGGAGAAGCTAATACGATCACAGCAGATTCTAATTTTTGTTTTAAATCATCAACCATTGCACGAAGGTTATTCATATCCGTTGCATTCACTTTTGCTGCTAGGACATTTACACCATTAATGTTTTGTACGCGGTCAACAAGATTGCCAGCTTCAATATTGCCAAGCTTTGTAGATAGTGAATCATTTTCACGCTGAAGATTACGAATTTCTTCTAGTAATCCTTCAACGCGCCCTACTAAATCGCGCGGGTTGGATTTTACTTTTGCCGCAGCTTCTTTTAGTAAACCTACTTGATCATTCATTAACTGATAGGCAGCTTTTCCAGTTACAGCTTCAATACGTCGAGTACCTGCACCGATTCCAGATTCTGATACAATTTTAAATAAACCGATAACAGATGTATTTGGTACGTGACATCCACCACATAATTCTAAGCTGTAGTCGCCTACTTGTACTACGCGCACGATATCTCCGTATTTCTCACCAAATAGCGCCATTGCACCCATCGCTTTTGCTTCGTCAATTGCTTTGTTTTCAATTTGTACAGAGATGCTGTCCCAAATCTTTTCATTAACGATTTGTTCAATTTTCTCAATCTCTTCTTGTGTCACTTGACCAAAGTGAGAGAAGTCAAAGCGCAAACGATCCGCTGTTACTAAAGAACCCGCTTGATTAACATGCGTTCCTAACGTATCTTTTAATGCTTGATGCAATAAATGCGTTGCCGTATGGTTTTTCACAATTGCACTGCGGTTTTCTTCATCAAGCGTTGCCATGTATGTTTCACCTTTTACAAGCTCGCCGCTTGTTACAGATACCGTTTGGACATTTTGACCATTTGGCGCTTTTTGAACGTCTTTTACTTCCGCTTTTCCTGAAGCACTTTGGATCGTACCTTGGTCCGCAATTTGACCGCCGCTTTCTGCGTAGAATGGCGTGTGGCTTAAAATGACTTGCGCTTCTGTTCCAGCTTCAGCACGGTCAACAAGCTCACCGTCTACAATAATTGCTTCAACAACTGTTTCTACTTCATTTTTATCATAGCCCACAAACTCACTTGCAACCGTTACTTCACCAAGTACGCCGCCTTGAACTTGCATAGAACTAGAATCTTGACGAGCAGCACGCGCACGCTCACGCTGTGCTTCCATTTCACGTTCAAAACCTGCATGATCGATTTTCATGTTCTCATCTTCTGCGTATTCTTCCGTTAATTCAACAGGGAAGCCATACGTATCATATAGACGGAAAACATCTTCGCCTTGTACCGTATCACTGTTTTGCGCTTTTTCTTTTTTAATAACAGTTGCCAAGATAGCTAGTCCGTCATTTAACGTTTCGTGAAAACGCTCTTCTTCATTTTTGACTACGCGCTGGATAAAATCCGTTTTTTCCTTTACTTCCGGATAGAAATCAACCATGATTTCACCTACTACCGGCACTAGGTCGTACATGAACGGACGATTAATGTTTAACTTTTTAGCATAGCGAACTGCTCGGCGTAACAAACGACGCAATACATACCCGCGGCCTTCATTTGAAGGAAGAGCACCATCACCTACAGCAAATGTTACCGTACGAATGTGGTCAGCAATGACTTTAAATGCCGTATCTTGCTCATCATTTGTACGATATTTAGCGCCTGAAATATTTTCTGTTGCTTCAATAATTGGCATAAACAAATCTGTATCAAAGTTTGTTTGCACATCTTGAATAACAGAAACCATACGCTCTAAGCCCATTCCTGTATCAATATTTTTCTTTGGAAGCGGCGTGTACGTATTATCAGGATTATGATTAAACTGAGAAAATACAAGGTTCCAAATTTCTAAATAACGCTCATTTTCTCCACCTGGATATAATTCGGGATCAGTTAGGTCACTTCCATATGCTTCTCCGCGATCATAAAAGATCTCTGTATTTGGACCACTCGGACCTTCTCCAATATCCCAGAAGTTACCTTCTAAACGAATGATACGCTCTTTAGGCACGCCCATTTTTTCATTCCAGATCTTAAATGCTTCTTCATCTTCAGGGTGAACTGTTACAGATAGCTTATCTGCGTCGAATCCAATCCATTTATCGCTCGTTAAGAATTCCCATGCCCATTGGATTGCTTCTTCTTTGAAATAATCACCGATAGAGAAGTTACCAAGCATTTCAAAAAACGTATGATGGCGAGCCGTTTTACCTACGTTTTCGATATCGTTTGTACGAATAGATTTTTGTGCGTTACAAATACGCGGATTTTGAGGAATAACACGACCATCAAAATATTTTTTTAATGTAGCTACTCCACTGTTAATCCATAATAAAGATGGATCTTCATGCGGAACTAAAGATGCGCTTGGTTCTACATCATGGCCTTTTTCTTTAAAGAAATCTAAATACATTTGACGAACTTGTGCTGACGTCAGTTTTTTCATGATTGGTCCTCCTTTAATACTCTTCTTATTTATAGACAAAAAAATGATGACATAAAAGCATCTATTTTCCCTGTGTCCAAAAGTAATTGCTAGTTATTTGCACACAAAAAAACTCTCATCCCTGTAGCAGGGACGAGAGTTGAACTCGCGGTACCACCCTGATTATAAATGCCAAAAGCATTTATCACCTTCATAGCGTTAACGTTGCTGACACGGCAGGTTTTAGCCTGCACTCTGGACTAGCGTTCAGCTGCTCTTTGTTTAGCGCTTCTTTCAGCCAAGGAAGCCCTTCTCTAAAAACCAGTGTGCAACGTACTCGATCCATCATTGTGTTCAAAATATGTAGCGTTTTCTTATGGCGATATTATGACAAATTAACCGCTCTTTGTCAATGTTTGAGCGTATAAGAGCGAATATGCAAAATAGATATTTTAACGACTGCTAAAATTGGCACAGCCAAAATGAGACCCAATACTCCTCCAAACTCTCCTCCTAAAAGGAGCGCAAGCATGATAAACAAAGGATGAATATGAAGGCTCTTTCCTACGATAAGCGGAGACAGCACATTTCCTTCTAGAAACTGCAGCACAAAGATAATAATGACAATGGTAATAACCAACTTTATCGAGATAGTTGCTGCAATAATAGCTGCTGGAACCGCACCAATAATCGGGCCAAAATACGGAATGATATTCGTTACGCCAATAATAAAGCCTAAAAGAAGTGCATAAGGTACATGAAAGAACCAAAGTGCTGCTGTGGCAATCACACCAATAATGAGACAAACAAAAAATTGCCCTCTAATGTAATTGCCGAGCGATTCATTCACATCCGATAAAAAACGTTCGCCTGGTTTGTGCCACTTTTTAGGTGTAACATAAGCTGTTGCTTTCTTAATAGAGGAAAAATCCTTTAGCATATAAAAAACAATAAATGGAATAATGATTAAAATCAAAAAAGAGGTAATCAATGATTTTAATCCTTCCGCCACTTTTGTAAGCCACACGTTGAGCGTAGCCTCTACATCATCAATGCTGCCTTCAATTTTTTCATGTACACCGTTTGGAAGTGAAGTTGTACGATCATGAATCGATTCTACCCAATGTCTATATGTATTCGTAAAATGAGGCAGCTGCTCGTTTAAATCTTTTACTTGTTCCACAAAAATAGGGTACGACTTATAGGCTCCAAATCCGATTCCTCCAAAAAAGATGATGTAGATCAGTAAAATAGCTAGAGGACGAGGCACGCCTTTGTCATGGGTTTTTTCAATAAGCGGATGAAGTAAATATGTAATGAATGCTGCAATAAAAAAAGGCAGCAGTGCTTTTAAAAACATGTAAATAACAGGCAGCCATAAAAACTGGACTTTAAAAAAGACTAATACGCACAGCAGTGCTAATAACAGCAGTCCGAATCTATAGAACCATTTGAATGAACTATCTTTCAACGTAAACTCCTCCTCCCTTCTATTTTTTGATAAAGAAAGGAGTTTATACATGCAGTTGTATCTTCTGCCTGCAAAAAAGCACTATTGCAGCTCAGTGCAATAGTGCTTTTTTATTAGTGAATAGCTTTCATCATACGTTTACGCATTTTTTTCATATTTCTTTTTGTAAACATCTCTCGATCATCTGCCATTTTAAATGCATAAGCTCCAAGACCGAAAGCGACTACTGACGGAATGATTCTGCCCATTGCTCTTCCTCCCGGTAAAAAAGAATTAGAAATTGATTGTGCGCTCGTCATCTGAGAACAAATCATCAAGCGAGCTCAATGTTCCATCTTCTTCTACTTGGTGAGTATTAATTTGTCCTTTTGAAATAGTCATTTCAATAAAACAATTCCAGCAGTAATACTGATTTACACCAATTTTGCCAACGTCAATACTTTTACAGTTTGGACATTTAAACAAAGTCGACACCTCTTTATACGTTCTACTTATATAAACGCATTATGTCCACTTTTTTTCACGCCCATACTTTATTTTCTGACAATTAGCAAAGAAGGATGGCAACAAAGGAGTTTATTTAACTCTTTGTTAGCATGCGAAAGGTTACATGAAATCATACGGCGTAACGTTTTCCATCCCAATATTTGCATCTTTCATAAATGGAATTTCGGGATCTTCTATGTCGTTATCCAAGCTTTCTCGAAGCAGGGGCTGTAAATTCGTTTGTCGAACGCTGTCTTCATTCCGGCTGACTCCAAGCTGAAACGCTTCGTCTTCGCCGCATAAAATTAAAAACTGTTTACTTCGCGTAACGGCGGTATAAAGTAAATTGCGTCGCAGCATTCGGTAATAGCTTTTGACAATTGGAAGCACAACAATGGGAAATTCACTTCCCTGCGATTTATGAATGGAACAGCAGTATGCATGAGTTATTTGATTAAAGTCTTGCTTTGTATAAGTTACTTCGTTTCCTTCATATGAAATAACCAGCATATCCTGTTTTTCCGTATTTTCTTTGGCAAAGAAAACTGAGACGATTTCTCCCATATCTCCGTTAAATACGTTGCTATCCGGCTGATTTACAAGCTGCAGCACTTTATCTCCGACTCGGTACGTAATATCTCCGTGCTTAAGCTCTCTTCTTTGCTCAGAAGCCGGGTTAAATAATTCCTGAAGAACTTCATTCAGTTTATCAATCCCTGCAGGACCTTTATACATAGGAGCTAGAACTTGAATATCTTTAGCCGTATAGCCTTTTTTTAACGCATTCCCGCAAACTTGTTGCACGACATTCGTGATGTGCTGTCCGTGACAGCGAATAAAGGAACGATCTCCTTGCTGCCTCGATAAGTCTTCCGGAAGCTTTCCTTTTTTTATTTCATGAGCCAAATCAATAATCGATGACCCTTCCGCTTGCCGGTATACATCTGTCAGACGGACGGTAGGAACTACTTCTGAACTCAGTAAATCTTTTAACACCTGTCCCGGACCTACTGAAGGAAGCTGGTCTTCGTCTCCAACTAAAATAACCTGTAAATTAGCAGGAAGAGACTTAAACAGCTGATGAGCAAGCCACAAATCTACCATCGATACTTCATCCACAATCAATAATTTTCCGTCAATTGGATTCTCCTCATTATGGTCAAATCCTTCTTGTCCGTTCCATTTTAATAATCTGTGAATCGTAACTGCCGGAAGTCCGGTCGCTTCGCTCATTCGTTTAGCAGCGCGTCCAGTAGGTGCCACAAGTAAAACAGGAAAAGCTTCATCTTTTTTATAATCCCCTGGATTTAACGAACATCCGTGAAGTTCTGCATAGAGTTCGACTATTCCTTTAATAACCGTTGTTTTCCCTGTACCTGGTCCACCTGTTAAAAGAAGCATTGGAGACATTAAAGCAGTTTGTATGCCCTTGCGCTGAGACGGTGCATATTGCACGTCTAATCGCTCTTCTAGTTCACCTAAAGCTAGTAAAAATTCTGATTCTGGAAACTGCTCTTCGTATTGCGTTTGGGCCATAATTTTTTGAATAGCTTTAACCAGCCCTTTTTCAGCATAGAAAAGGGGAGGAAAATAAATTTTTTCGTCTTGAATGATAAGCTTTTTGTCTGCTTTTAATGCGTCCACTTCTCTTGTAAGATCCATTTCAGACAGATTCTCATGCCTGCTTTTTCGAAGAAGCTCTGCTGTTTTTCCATACAGCTGATCTGCCGTGACGTATACATGTCCCATTTGATTACATTCTTGCTCAATGACGTATAAAATACCTGCACGCAAACGATCAGGATGGTTGGTTGCCATACCAAGCCTCTTTCCAAGTTCATCGGCCCTGCTAAAACCAATACCTTGAATATCTTCTACGAGCTGATAAGGATTATTTTGAACAATTTCAAGCGCTTCTTGTTTGTACGCTTGGAAAATCTTCATCGAAAGCTGCGGTCCAAACCCGAGGTCTGTCAGCTTTACCATTACTTCTTCTAACCCTTGATGTTCACGAAGCTGCGTTACTAAAGCCTCTGCCTTGTCGGCTGAAAGCCTCGGAACCTCTTTTAGCACGGACTCATTTTGCAAAATACGAAAAATAGCGCGTTCTCCTAGGGCGTCCACAATATTTTCAGCGGTTTTTTTACCGATTCCGTGAAATAAATCGCTTGATAGGTACTGAACAACCCCTTGCCTTGATTGCGGAAGTTCTTTTTTAAACTGCTCAACATGAAATTGCAGACCAAACTTTGGATGCTCTTTGAAGTCCCCGTAAAATGTGTATACTTCATCTTCATTAAGCTTAGGAAAATAGCCTGTAACGACCGTTTCTTTATCTTCAATCTCTAAATTTGTTTTTTTGATCCGTATCCGCGTAACGTTATATAAGTTTTCTTCGTTATGAAAAACCGTTACAATTGACGTGCCGCTTATATAATGACGTTCTGGCTGTGAAGGGTTCACTAGTTCTTCGTTCATGTTATCCTTCCTTTACCCGCTTTCTTAATGTTCTAATGTAGACAGAACTTGTTTAGCATTTGCTGCCATTACGTGATCTGGCTGCACGTTTAAAGCTTCATCTAACATCTCAATTGCTTTGTCCTTATCATCTTTCATGGCATACGCTACGCCCAAATTATAGAAAGCATCGGCATGTTCTGGCTCTTGATTTACTACCTTAAGAAATTCAGCAATCGCTTCATCTACCATTTCGAGCTGTGCTAAACAAAGACCGTACTGAAATTTTGCTTCTACATCATGTTCGTTTAGTTCTACCGCTCGCTGCAGATAAGGCATCGCAAAACGAATTTCTTCCATATGAAACAGCGTTAAACCAAGCATAAAGTAGGCATCGGATGAATCTAAGCCTTTTTTGATTGCTAAATCAAAGTAGTGCTTTGCCTGCTCAAGCTGCTCTGCATTAAAATAAATATTTCCTGCTCCGTAATACGCTGTTGCCGTTTCTTCATCTAATTCAATCGCACGTTCATAAAATTTCAAAGCACGATCCATCTCACTAACAGCCGCTAACAAATTGCCAAAATTCACATACACAATTGGATCTTTTGGATTATCTTCAATTGCTTCTGAAAATGTTTTAGCAGCCTCTTCAAATTTCCCTTCCTGCATATACTGAATTCCTAGCTGATTTTTATCTGTCATTTTTTCGTTCACTCCACTGTTTTAGTTATGATTTAAAAGATTTTCACATCATGAAAATCTAGAATATGTAAGTTATTAGTTTACCCAATAAGTAAAGTATATCATAGAAAAACCTCAGCTATATACAGCTGAGGTTTTTCGTTCTTGCTTATATAAATTATACGTACCAAATTTGCTCTTCTTCTTGAAATACTTTGTCAATAGTTGCTCCGCCAAGACATTCGTCATCTTTGTAAAACACAACTGCTTGACCTGGCGTAATTGCCCGCACGGGTTCAGCAAAAATAACTTTAATTGTATCATCATCGACTTTCTCAACGGTTACTGCTGAATCGGTTTGACGATAGCGGAATTTTGCTGTGCACGTCATTGGTGACGACCAGTCACGGTCGCTTACCCAGCTGACATTTGTTGCTGTAAGAGATGTAGAATAAAGCAGCTCATTGTGAAAGCCTTGATCGACGTATAAAACGTTTTTTTCTAAATCTTTTCCAACTACAAACCAAGGTTCGCCGCTGCCTCCGATACCCAAACCATGGCGTTGACCAATCGTGTAGTACATAAGGCCGTCATGCTTGCCCTTCACTTCGCCGTCAAGCGTTTGCATCACACCTGGCTGAGCAGGAAGATACTGACTTAAAAATTCCTTGAAGTTGCGTTCGCCAATAAAGCAAATACCTGTGCTGTCTTTTTTCGTTGCTGTAGCAAGGCCTGCTTCTTTTGCAATTTCACGCACTTTTGATTTCTCAATTTCTCCAATTGGGAACATTACTTTTGAAAGCTGATCTTGTCCTAATTGATTTAAGAAATACGTTTGATCTTTATTTCCATCTACGCCTCGAAGCATTTTATACTCCCCGTCACGATACGCAACGCGTGCATAATGTCCTGTCGCTAGATAGTCTGCTCCTAGCGTCATTGCATGCTCCAAAAAGGCTTTGAATTTAATTTCTTTATTACACATTACATCAGGATTCGGTGTACGACCTGCTTTATATTCATCTAAAAAGTAGGTAAATACTTTATCCCAATATTGTTTCTCAAAGTTGACTGCATAGTAGGGAATACCAATTTGATTACATACGCGAATAACATCGTTATAATCTTCAGTCGCAGTACAAACGCCGTTTTCATCCGTATCGTCCCAGTTTTTCATAAAGATTCCGATCACATCGTATCCTTGTTGTTTTAATAAAAGAGCTGCTACAGATGAATCAACGCCTCCGCTCATTCCGACTACTACACGTGTATCTTTAGGTGATTTTGTCAACTTCGCCACCTCCGTTTTCTTCATTTTAATTAAATTGTTCGCTAAAAAGCGAAAGAAACGACACAAACCATCAGTGAGGGATGAAGACCCTACTGATGGCTGCTATTTACATCGTTAGTCGCTTAACGATGTTTGCTGTTTGACGTGCGGTTTTTTCAATTTGCTCAGCAGAGTTTCCTAGGCCAAAGCTAAATCGAATAGAAGTTGTTAAACGCTCAGACCCTTTTCCAAACATAGCAACAAGCACATGAGAAGGATCGATTGCTCCCGCTGTGCAAGCTGAACCGCTCGATGCCGCAATTCCTGCTAAGTCTAAATTTACGAGCATCGATTCAACATTTGTTTTTGGAAATGATAAATTTAACACATGTGGCAGAGCATTTTCAAGATGTCCGTTAATTTCAAATGAAATACCTTCTTCTTTCAACACAGCTACCATTATTTCTTTGTATCTTCTATATTCATCTGCACGTGTTTGCAGCGTTTGTTGCGAAATTTTCACAGCTTCTTCAAACCCGACGATACTTGTCATGTTCTCAGTTCCAGCTCGTCGTTTGCGCTCTTGTTCTCCTCCAAATAGCAAAGGAGACAGTGAAACGTGAGCAGCTGCATATAAAAAGCCCATCCCTTTTGGTCCGTTAATTTTATGAGCCGAAACGGATAAAAGATCGACACCTAATTGTTGCACATTTAACGGAATTAATCCATAAGCTTGCACTGCATCCGTGTGGAAATATGCTCCATGCTCTTTTAATAGAACTCCAATTTCTCCAATTGGCTGAATAGCACCTACTTCATTATTTCCAAACATCACCGACACAAGAATTGTTTGATCCGTTAGGGCTGATTTTATTTCATCCACAGATACTTGTCCGTACTCATTAACTGGTAGGTAAGTCACTTCAAAGCCCTGTGTTTCTAAATATTCACACGTATGAAGCACAGCGTGGTGTTCAATTTGCGTGGTAATAATATGATTTCCTTTATGGCGGTTTGCAAGAGCGACTCCGATCAGTGCCATATTATCTGCTTCTGTCCCACCACTTGTAAAAATCAGTTCATTTTCGTGTGCTCCAATACTTGCTGCAATCGTTTGGCGAGCTTCGTCTAAATAGCGTCGACTTTCCCGCCCGTAGTGATGAATACTAGACGGATTTCCAAAGTACTCATGCATAAAAGTCGTCATTTTCTCAACGACTGCTGGATGTATTGGAGACGTTGCTGCATGATCAACATAAATACGTTCCAAAATAAACGCCTCCTAGCTCATTATTAAATATAAAACATATAAGACGCTTGATCATCATCAGAATGATTTGCTAAATCTTCAAGCGTTGTACTATCTAGCACTTCTTTAACTGCATCTCGAATACGAATCCACAGCTCGCGTTTTGCAGGCTCTTCATCTTCAATTCCTTCTACAGGACTAATAGGACCTTCTAAAACGGAAATAATATCGCCAGAAGTAATGTTAGCAGGTTCATGTGCCAAGATGTAACCTCCATAAGCTCCGCGCACGCTTTTTACAAGCCCAGCGTTACGCAGCGGTGAAATAAGTTGTTCTAAATAATGTTCAGATAAATCATGCGTTTGAGCAATAGTTTTAAGCGAGATAGGACCTTCTCCAAAGCGCTTCGCAAGCTCAATCATAATCGTTAAACCGTAGCGTCCTTTTGTTGAAATTTTCATACGATACACTCCTTCAATACACTTTTTTTATTTATGAAAAAAATAAGACCCTCACGTTGTCACTGAATGCTGTGATGAGTCGTTTTTTACTAAGCTATATGAACTTCTCTATACGCGTTTCTTGCAAATGTAACTGTTGGTATTATAACATACTATGCCTATAAGATAAATTTCCACCACCTATTCACCTCTTGTGATACAGTGAAAGAAAAGAAAGGAGAAAAACATGTCTACAAAACCTCTCGCATTTCGAATGCGTCCGACTCATTTAGATGACGTTATCGGGCAGCAGCATTTAGTTGGCAAAGATAAAATGATTTATCGAATGGTAAAAGCAAATCACTTAAGCTCGATGATTTTATATGGGCCTCCAGGCGTCGGGAAAACAACAATTGCGACAGCTATTGCAAAAACAACCAACACGGCGTTTCGTCAGTTAAATGCCGTTGTAAACAATAAAAAAGATATGGAAATTGTCGCCGAAGAGGCCAAAATGTCAGGCAAAGTAATTCTTCTGCTAGATGAAGTTCATCGCCTTGACAAAGCCAAGCAAGACTTTTTGCTTCCTTATTTAGAAAACGGCATGATCATTCTAATCGGAGCGACAACAAGCAATCCTTATCACGCGATTAATCCTGCTATTCGAAGCAGATGCCAAATCTTCGAATTAAAATCTCTTACGCCAGATGATATCAAAATGGCGCTAACAAGAGCACTCAACGACTCATCCAATGGATTTGGGGATAGAAAAATTGTCGTAGAAGATGACGCCATGAACCACTTTGCCAACAGCTGTAACGGTGACGTGCGCTCGGCTTTGAATGCTCTGGAACTAGCTGTTTTATCAACAAGTGAAAGCGATGGTAAAATCGTTATTACCTTACAAACGGCAGAAGAATGTCTGCAGCAAAAGTATTTTTCACATGATAAAAATGGTGACGCTCACTATGATGTATTATCGGCTTTTCAAAAATCGATTCGCGGGAGCGACGTAAATGCCGCTCTTCATTATTTGGGACGGCTAATTGAAGCAGGAGACTTGATCAGCATCAATCGTCGCCTTTTAGTCATTGCCTATGAAGACATTGGACTAGCTGATCCGGATGCCGGCATGAGGACACTAGCAGCTATTCAAGCAACTGAGCGATTAGGACTTCCAGAAGCACGCATCCCGCTTGCAAACGCCGTTATTGAGCTTTGCCTATCACCGAAGTCCAACGCTGCTTACAAAGCATTAGATGAAGCGATAAGTGATATTAAAAAAGGGTTGTCCGGCGACGTTCCCATTCATTTGAAGGATGCTCATTACAAAGGAGCAGAGAACCTTGGACGAGGCGTTGAATATCAATACCCGCATGATTTTGATAACGGATGGGTCCTTCAACAGTATTTACCGGATCGCATCAAAAACAAACAATATTTTCATCCTAAACAAAATGGACAAGAAAAATACTTTTCAAAAGTTTTCAATCGTTTAGAGACATTAAAAAAAGAAAATGGCTGAAACTGTTGCTCAGTTTCAAAGCCATTTTCTTTTTTGTCTTTATCTATTAAGCTGCACTTTTAACGTCTTTTCGTTTTTTCGTTTTTGTTGAACCTTTAAAGTAGCTGTCTAAAAGTTTTGCTACTAAACGAGCGATGATATTAAACAACAGAACCATAATGATTAGAATAGCAGCTGACTTTGTTGCAATCAATCTCGCATCAGGTACAATTCCTTCAGAGTTTAATTTCCAAATGTGGACGGCAAGCGTCTCCGCTGGTCGAAAAATATTAAACGGGTTTACAGGACTCGTTAAGTCGGCATTTGAATTTAACATCGGCGTCGTTAAGCCAGCTGTATAAATCAGCGCAGCTGCCTCTCCAAAGATTCGTCCCGCTGTTAAAATAACGCCCGTGATAATTTGTTGAATCGCTGATGGAATCACTACTTTGACAATTGTTTGCCATTTAGTCGCACCCAAGCCTAAACTCGCTTCTTTTACACTCGCAGGAACAGATGCAATCGCACTTTCACATACGCGCGTTAAACCCGGTAAATTTAAAATTGTAATCACAAGTGCTCCGCCGATAAGCGTATAGCCCCAGCCTGAAAATGTGACGAAAATTAATAATCCAAATAAACCAACTACAATGGACGGTAATGACGCCATTGTCTCAATACATAAGCGGACGAAATTTAGGAAACGACCTTGCTTCGCGTACTCCGCTAAGTAAATTCCGGCTCCTAAACCAAGAGGAATAGAAATGATCAGCGTTAAAACAAGCATGTAAAACGAGTTAAACAGCTGCGGTCCAATACCGCCACCTGCCATCGTATTGCTTGGCTTTCCAAATAAAAAGTTCGGATCCCAAAATCCCCAGCCCTTGGCGATAATTTCAACAACTAAATACACTAATAGCGCCACAACTAGAGCGGCAATGCCATAAAAAATACCTGTCCATATATTATTTACTGTGCGTGCATTTTTGTTTCTCATTGATGAGCACCTCGTTTCCCAATTGCTCGGATAATTAAAATGAACACGAAAGAAATAAGCAGTAAAATCATGGCTAACGTCCACAATGCGTTATTCCATGCCGTTCCGTTTAACGTATTAGACATATCCATTGTTAAAATACCTGTTAATGTTGCCGTTGGGCTGTATAAGCTTTCAGGAAGCTTAACCGTATTTCCGATAACCATTTGCACAGCTAGCGCTTCTCCGAATGCACGGGCAAGCCCTAACACGATACCTGTTAAAATACCTGTTTTAGCAGATGGAATAATAACTCGGCTAATTGCCTGCCATCTTGTTGAACCTAGTCCATAAGAAGCTTCTAAATATTCAGGTGCTACGCTTCGAATTGCATCGTCAGCAATACTTGCAATTGTCGGAAGAATCATGACGCTTAAGACAATAATTCCGGCAATCAAACTAAAGCCCACTCCGCCGAAGTTATCGCGAAGAAGCGGCACTAAAATGGTAACCCCTAAAAGGCCGTATACCACTGAAGGAACTCCGACTAAAAGCTCTAAAACCGGTCGTAAAACCGTTGACCCAAATTTAGGCGAAATATAGTTGTTAAAAATGGCAATAGCAATTCCAATTGGAGCACTTATAATAACGGCTCCGATTGATACAAGCATTGAACCCAGAATAAACACAAGTGCCCCGTATTCTTTATTGTTTGGGCTCCATTTTGTTGAAGTCAACATTTCACCGATTGATATATTGCTTTGTAAAAATGACTGTATGCCTTTTTCACAAATAAATACGATAATAGCTAACGTAACAAGTACAATTAAAATACCGCAAAATGTAGAAAGCGTACGGCCAATGTATTCGCTTTTTACATAATTAATGGATTTTTTCCCCTTCATCGCTCTGTCTCCTTACATATTCAGTATATATTCGCTTTTCTTTTTATTTGCTATATACTTTATTAACATTCAAATAGAATAAGACTGACTGTGTTAGTCAGCCCTATTCTTTTTAAAAACACTTTTATTTTTTGAATTCAGTCATTGGGATATAGCCCATATCTTCTACTTGCTTAGCAAAGTCTTTACCAGATACATAATCAATGTACTCTTTTGCACCATCTTTTGGCTCACCGTTTGTAATCATGTACTCATAAGACCAGAACGGATATTTTTTAGAAACAATATTTTCTGTTGTTGGCTCCACACCATCAATATTAAGCATTTTTAAACTTTCTTTTTTATCGCCAATTAAATACGACATAGCAAGGTAACTTACTGCTCCTGGAGTTGAGTTTACTGATTGCTCAACCGCTCCGTTTGAATCTTGAGCTGTACCAACGCTGTCATTTACTTTTGCGTCACCCATTAATGTTTTCTCAAATGTAGCACGTGTACCAGATGATGCTGGACGGTTGATTACGTTAATTTTTTCGTCGTTTCCGCCAACTTCTTTCCAGTTTTTAATTTCACCAGAGAAAATCTTTTGAATTTGCTCTTTTGTTAACGATTCTACTTTTACATCTTTATTTACAACAAGTGCGAACCCAATGCCCGCTACTTTCGTATCGACAAGTTTATCTGCTTTTGATTTATCTTCGATTTTATCGGCTGCTGGAACGTCAGAGTTTCCAATGTCAACTGCTCCTGATGCTACTTGGTTAACACCAGTTCCACTACCTCCACCTTGTACCGTTACTGAAAGGTTTGGATATTTTTCCGTAATTCCATTCGCTGCTTCTTCTGCAAGTGGTTGTAAAGCTGTAGATCCCGCCGCTGTTAACGTACCTGACACTTCTTCTTTGCTGCCCGAACCACTGTCGTTGCTTGCTCCGTCTTTACCACATGCTGCTAGTGCTCCTACCATTAAAAAAGCTGCTAATGTTACTTTAAAACCCTTTGTTTTCATTACATTACCCTCCAATAAATATATGTGTAATTAGTACTAGTCCTTTGTACTCGAACAACAGGTACAAGACACATTATACGAGTAGATTGTTGTCTTTATATGAAGTGAATTTTAAGTTACTGTAAACTTACTTATTTGGGGTTTATTTTTTCTTATTTCTATCAAAACCCTTGATATATAAGACTTTCTGAATATTACTGTAGAAGATACAACAGAAAGAAAGCCAAAACGTAAATTTTATGTAAATAAAGCGTTAAATAAATTTACATAAATCTCTTTTTTTACTACAGTGTAAATTCACCATCAAGCCATATTTTTCAATTTATTAGTACTTTTTATACATATCAAACAGAAGATTCCATCCAAAGCATAAATAGAACAGATATTTCCATAAAAAAAAGAAGGCTGCGATAGCCTTCTTTTTATTGATCACCTACGCGGCGAATCTTAATATTACTTAATAATTCATTGATAACATGACCGCCCATAATTAATCCCGCTACAGATGGAACAAAAGCATTAGAAGATGGGGGCATTTTCGCTTTTCGAATTTGCGCTTGATCGTTTCCTACTTCTTTGCGAACTTCTTCGCGAATAACGATTGGACGTTCATCAGAAAAAACGACGTTAATTCCTTTGCGAATTCCTTCTTTACGCAGACGAGTACGAACCACTTTTGCAATCGGATCTGTATGCGTCTTTGAAATGTCTGCAATTTTAAAACGTGTTGGATCCATTTTATTCGCAGCACCCATACTTGAAATAATCGGAATATCACGTTTTAAACATTCTTTCATTAAATGAATTTTATACGAAATCGTATCGGATGCATCCACTACAAAGTCCGGTTTGTAACTAAAGAACTCTTCATACGTTTCTTCCGTATAAAACATTTGAAGAGAAACGACGTCACAGTCTGGGTTAATATCCAAAATACGCTGTTTCATTAATTCTGTCTTGGGCTGACCTACCGTCGAAAGCAGCGCATGAATTTGACGATTTACGTTTGTAATATCAACATCGTCTTTATCTACAAGAATTAAACGACCTACTCCTGACCGAGCCAAAGCCTCAGCAGAAAACGACCCTACTCCTCCTATCCCTAAAATAGCAACCGTGCTGCCTTTTAAAGTAGCTAACCCTTCTTTTCCTATCGCCAGTTCATTACGCGAAAACTGATGCAACATGTTAAAACACTCCTCTATTAAATACACCAACGTGTATGATTAATTCAAATAAACAACGAAATTGACTATACCATATTTTTAGCAAAACGAACATGAGCATTCGTTATTTCTCCATAAAAAAACTCTATGCAAATCATTACATAGAGGATTTCTTATATGTATGCTAGTCCCGATCGTGCCGTCTCGAGTGCCTTCGTTTTGAACCCGCTCTCGGCAGGTGGGTGCTCTGCTTTAACCATTGTAAGTCCTCGAGATGAGGCATGTACGCTCGTTAAAAACTCCGAGCTCCCAAGCAAAAAATTGTTCGGTCAAAACTGGATTAAGGACGAACACATCAGGACTATTTAGTTCTTGAAAGTATCTTATCACAGAAAAAATCACTTTGCAATTAATAAGTAAAACAAAAAAATCGAGCCTGTCGTGCTCCAGTGACAGGCTCGATTTAACAGATGGTTTAATCGATTACGCTTCTGTTTTTTGCTTTTTTACCTGCAAATGCAGCTCGTCTAATTGCGCTTCACTTACTTCACCAGGTGCGTTTGTTAATAGACAGCTTGCACTTGCTGTTTTAGGGAAGGCAATTGTATCGCGCAAGTTTGTACGTCCTGCTAAAAGCATAACCAAACGGTCAAGACCTAACGCAATTCCGCCGTGAGGAGGAGTACCGTATTCAAATGCTTCAAGTAAGAAACCGAACTGCTCATATGCTTCTTCTAATGTAAATCCAAGCGTTTTAAACATTTTTTCTTGAATATCACGCTCATAAATACGTAAAGATCCTCCGCCAAGTTCGTAACCATTCAACACTAAGTCATATGCTTGTGCACGGACTTGTCCAGGATCGCTTTCTAACATTGGTAAATCTTCACGAACTGGCATTGTGAATGGATGATGAGCCGCGTAGTAACGGTTGTCTTCTTCGTCATGCTCAAGAAGAGGCCAATCTGTTACCCATAGGAAGTTAAATTTCGTTTCATCAATAATCCCTTGTTCTTTTGCAAGCTTTAGACGAAGAGCGCCAAGTGCATCTGCTACAACTGACTTTTTATCAGCTACAAATAAAAGTAAATCTCCTTCTTCCGTTTGAAGAGCTTCAGCAAATTGCTTTTGCTCATCTTCGTTGAAGAATTTTGCAATTGGTCCTTTTAAGCCGTCTGCTTCAACTTTCAGCCATGCTAACCCTTTAGCACCGTAAATTTTCACGAACTCTGTTAAAGCATCGATATCTTTACGTGAATAGCTAGAAGCGGCACCTTTTACGTTAATCGCTTTTACTTCTCCGCCGTTTTCAACTGCTGCGCTAAATACTTTAAACCCGCAGTCTTTCACAAGCTCTGATAAGTTGACTAGCTCCATTTCAAAACGTGTATCCGGCTTATCTGAACCATAGCGGCTCATCGCTTCATCATATGACATGCGCGGGAAAGGCGTCGTTACATCTAAATCTTTTACGCGCTTCATTACTTTAGACATCATTTCTTCCGTCATTGTCATGATGTCCTCTTGAGATAAAAATGATGTTTCAATATCGATTTGAGTAAATTCAGGCTGACGATCTGCACGCAAGTCCTCATCGCGGAAACAGCGAGCAATTTGATAATAACGCTCAACTCCGCTTACCATTAACAGTTGCTTAAAGATTTGCGGTGATTGAGGAAGAGCATAAAACTCACCTTCGTGTACGCGGCTCGGCACAAGATAATCACGTGCACCTTCTGGCGTGCTTTTTGTTAAAATAGGTGTTTCAACATCTAAAAAGTCATTTTGATCTAAGAAGTCGCGAATTGTTTTTGTAATGTCATTGCGCATTTTAAGCGTGTTAAACATTTCAGAACGTCGAAGATCTAAATAACGATATTTTAATCGAACATCTTCTGATACTTCCGTTTGATTCGCAATGGCAAAAGGAGGTGTTTTGGCTTTATTCAACACAGTAATTTGCTCAGCGTGAACTTCAATTTTACCTGTTTTTAAGTTCGGGTTAACGGTTCCCTCTTCACGAGCTACAACAGTTCCCTGCACTTCCAGTACGAATTCATTACGTACATCTTCAGCAATTTTTAGCGCTTCAGCAGATTTTTCAGGATTAAATACAACTTGCACAACTCCGCCGCGGTCGCGTAAATCAATAAAAATTAATCCGCCTAAATCACGGCGCTTTTGAACCCATCCTTTTAATAGAACTGTTTCGCCAGTTGCTTGTTCTGTTACATCTCCACAGTAGTATGAACGTTTTGTCATCATGGTTCCCCCTTATACTTGTTCCTGCAAATAGCTAACCAATTGATCAATTGATACTTCTTGCTGTTCGCCAGATTCCATATTCTTTACGTTTACAACTTGTTTTGCTAGCTCATCTTCACCTAGAACAACAACAAATTTTGCTTGTACACGATCGGCTGCTTTGAACTGAGCTTTCATTTTTTTATCTTGATAATCTTTATCTGCTACAAAACCTGCACGTCGAAGCGTATTTACAATTGAAACAGATTTTTCTTTCGCCTCATCGCCCATTGTCACTACATAGCAATCTACGCCAGTTTCTACCGGAAGCTCAATTCCTTCTGCTTCCAATGCAGATAATAAGCGTTCAATGCTTAAAGCGAATCCGATACCTGGTGTTTCAGGTCCGCCGATTTCTTGAATCAGCCCATTATAACGGCCTCCGCCGCAAAGAGTTGTAATGGCGCCAAATCCTTCTGCTTCACTCATTAGTTCAAATGCTGTGTGATTATAATAATCTAACCCGCGTACTAGCGTCGGATCTACAACATAGTC
Organism: Priestia sp. RMT2NF4; assembly: GCF_047872835.1. Lineage (NCBI taxonomy): Bacteria > Bacillati > Bacillota > Bacilli > Caryophanales > Bacillaceae > Priestia > Priestia sp. RMT2NF4. The sequence goes on along the minus strand of NZ_JBLQZO010000004.1, from coordinate 281,357 downwards.
AATGTCTAAATCGGTTAAGTACTGCTGTACTTTTTCAAAATATTCTTTTGAATAGTCGTTTAAATAATCAAGAATAGACGGCGCTGTAGCCATCAGTTCATGGTCACGATCTTTTTTACAATCTAAAATACGAAGAGGATTTTTCTCCAATCGGCTTTGACAGTCGCTGCAAAACTCTCCGATGCGAGGTGCAAAGTGATCGATAAGTGCTTGACGGTGAGCTTGACGACTTTCTGTATCTCCTAAACTGTTAACAACCAGCTTTAATTTTTTTAATCCAAGCGATTGGTAAAAGCTCATTAACAGGGCAAGAACTTCAGCGTCGATAGCTGGATCATTTACCCCTAATGCTTCTACGCCAAACTGAACGAATTGACGGAAACGTCCCGCTTGAGGTCGTTCATAACGAAACATAGGACCGATATAAAACAGCTTTGTTGGCTGCGTTGGATTTCCAAACATTTTATTTGAAACAAATGATCGTCCAACTGCAGCTGTTCCTTCTGGACGAAGTGTTAAGCTGCGGTCGCCTCGATCCTTAAATGTGTACATTTCTTTTTGCACGATATCCGTTGTTTCTCCCACTCCGCGCAAAAATAATTCAGTGTGTTCAAACATTGGTGTACGAATTTCTTGATAGTTGAACGCACGGCAGATTTCTCTTGCTCGCTGTTCAACAAACTGCCAATATTCTACTTTGCCCGGTAAAATATCTTGTGTGCCTCTAGGTATTTGAACTGACATAACGTGATATGCCTCCTATATTTAAAATTTACAATACAAAAAAACTCTCGCCTCTACTATTTTTCCATAGTAGGGACGAGAGTTAATCTCACGTGGTACCACCCTAATTGAAACATATGACATGTTTCCACTCATTTCGTTAACGCACGAACACGTTCATCTCCTACTAAGTTTCCCTTTTCAGAGTGAAGCCTCCTGAGTGTTCTTTCATAAAGTCATCATGTAGAAATGCTTTCAGCCTAAGACATTTCCTCTCTAGCCATGTGTCATCTTTACTACTTTTCTCGATCTTTGGCTTATCAATATAAAAATGTTATACATTCATTTTAATTTAGCAATTGCTTTCTATATTACGAATGAAATGAGCAGTTGTCAAGCACCTTTCATGTTAAGAGCGGTCTAATTGTTTTCTTAGTTTCTGAATATCTCGAAGCGTTAAACCAAATTCAGAAGCCAATTCAAGGGATGAAGCTTCACTTTCTCTATCAATAAAATCATGAAAATGAATGCCAAATACCGGATTTACCTGCTGAAATGATTGTTCACCTTTTTCACTAAACTTCATCGTTTCTTCCTCCCTGCCTACACTTACTTATCCTTTTATTAGCATTGCCCAAAAAAGATGTTTTTACATAAGAGAAAGGATTTTTTTTCTTTTCATCGAATACTCTATTTTGTTATAAAAAGGAGGTCTATCTATTCGCCATCTTAACATGAAGTCTGTATCTGTTTTGGCTGCAAGTATCCTTTTGTTACTGTGCTCTTCCTCATTTGAGCGCCCAAATGTACCGGTGCATCAACGCATTGTTGTAACAGCTGACTCTCTTCATGTACGCAGCGGTCCAGGACGTTCATTTTCAATTACAAATAAATTGACGAAGAATACAAGACTATCCGTTTCAGACCGTCAAGGAGATTGGTATTATGTAGAAAGCTCGGGTATTCAAGGCTGGGTGTTTAAAAAATTCACGAAAACCGTAGCGCTCCGCAGCGTTCAGCCTAGCATGCAAGTAGCGCAGCGCCAGCCTGTTTATACGCTGAGTAAAAGCTTGCAGCACCTAAAGGGCAAAACCATTATTATTGATGCAGGCCATGGAGGAAAAGACAAAGGAGCCATCGGCACACAGGGCACATATGAAAAAGATCTCACTCTCCGAACAGCGCTGATTTTACAAAACAAACTTCAAAAAGAAGGCGCACACGTCATTTTAACCCGCACCCGTGATGAGTACGTTCTACTTTCACAGCGCACACTGCAATCGACTAAAGCAGATGCTTTTATAAGCGTTCACTACAACAGTACGAACAGCTCACAGCTAACTGGCCTTATGACGTATTATTATCATCAGCATCAGGACAGTCCACTCACACATTCTATTCATCAGTCACTCATTGAACATGCAAAATTGAAAGACAAAGGAGAACGATTTGGAAACTATTATGTTCTTCGCGAAAATACACGTCCGAGTACATTAATTGAACTGGGCTTTTTAAGCAACGAACGGGAAGAAACGTATATTAATTCCATCAGTTATCAGCAAATGATTACATCCGCTATCGCTGAAGGATTAAATCACTACTTTCAAAACAAAGAAAAAACGCAGACTCATCTGTGAGCCTGCGTTTTTTCATTGCTTTCTACAATAAGTGTGACCGGTCCGTCATTCGTAAATGATACGTCCATCATTTCGCCAAATGCGCCGGTTTCTACTCGAATATTTTTTCCTGATAATACTTTATTAAAATAGTTGTAAATCGTTACAGCATGATCTGGCCTAGCAGCTTCCATAAAGTTTGGTCTTCTGCCTTTTCGGCAATCTCCGTAAAGCGTAAATTGAGATACCGATAAAATTTCTCCTTCTACATCTAGAAGCGACAAATTCATTTTGCCAGACTCATCTTCAAACACTCGCAAATTTACAATTTTGTCTGCTACATACTCTGCATCGGCTTCAGTATCCTCGTGGGTAATACCGACTAAAAGCATATATCCGTGCTCAATCTCGCCGACCGTCTCGCCTGCAACAGTTACTTTTGCATTCTTTGCTCTTTGTACGACTACTCTCATGTATAACGACCTTTCTTAATGCATAATTCGGCGAACTGAATAAATGTCTCGAAGCTGCTTAATGCGCTCGACCACTTTATGAAGATGACTGATGTTATGAATAGAAATTGACATATGAATCGTAGCCATTTTGTTTCGGTCCGATTTTCCTGAAACGGCTGAAATATTCGTTTTAGTCTCGTTTACAACCTGCAGAACTTCATTTAGTAAGCCTCGACGGTCGTAGCCCGAAATTTCAATTTCCACATTAAACTCTTTGCCTTCTTTAATATGTGTTTCCCACTCTACAGGAATAAGACGGCTTTCAGCATCATCTGTGTGAACGTTTAAACAATCTGCTCTATGAACAGATACTCCCCGCCCCTTTGTAATAAAACCAACAATCTCATCTCCGGGAACTGGATTACAGCATTTAGACAAGCGAATCAGCATGTTCTCTACACCCGGTACGATAACACCGGAATCTTTTCGTTTATGCTGGCGAACACGTTTAGCCGCAGTGTCGCGTGCAATGTCATCAATTTGGATCTCTTGTTCTTGATCGCGCTGCTTTCTCCACTTCTCGGTTAAACGATTAGCTACTTGAGCCGCAGTTAATCCGTTATATCCAATAGCTGCATACATATCATCTTCATTTGAGAAATTAAACTTCTCCGCTACTCGTTTGATATTATCAGCTGTTAATACTTCTTTTAAGTCAAACTCCATTTGACGAATTTCTTTTTCAACCAGCTCTTTGCCTTTTTCAATATTTTCATCGCGGCTTTGCTTTTTAAAGAATTGGCGAATTTTATTTTTGGCTTGAGACGTTTGAGCAAGCTTTAACCAGTCCTTGCTTGGACCATATGAATGCTTAGACGTCAAAATTTCGATAATGTCCCCCGTTTTCAAACGGTAATCAAGCGTAACCATCTTGCCGTTGACTTTTGCTCCAATGGTTTTATTTCCGATTTCAGAATGAATACGATAGGAAAAATCAATTGGAACAGAACCCGAAGGAAGCTCAATGACGTCGCCTTTTGGCGTAAAAATATAAACCATGTCAGAAAACAAATCAACTTTTAGAGATTCCATAAACTCTTCTGCATCGTTTGCATCATTTTGAAATTCTAAAATTTCTCTAAACCACGTTAACTTTTCTTCAAATGAAGCATGCTCAGCTGTTTTTCCCTCTTTGTAAGCCCAGTGAGCAGCAATTCCATACTCAGCAATTTGGTGCATGTCAAATGTTCGAATTTGAACTTCTAACGGATCACCTTTTGGTCCGATAACCGTCGTATGAAGAGACTGGTACATATTTTGTTTTGGCATCGCAATATAATCTTTGAAACGTCCTGGCATTGGTTTCCAGCACGTGTGAATAATCCCTAACACCGCATAGCAGTCTTTAATGCTATTTACAATAATGCGCACAGCTAGTAAATCGTAAATTTCATTAAACTGCTTGTTTTGCAGTGCCATTTTACGATAAATGGAATAAATATGTTTTGGACGTCCTGAAATTTCAACTTTAATCGACACTTCATCTACTTGCTCACGAACTTCATCAATAACTTCAGCCAAATATTGCTCGCGTTCCGCACGCTTTTTCTTCATCAAATTGACAATGCGATAATATTGCTGAGGATTTAAGTAACGTAAAGCTGTATCTTCAAGCTCCCACTTAATTTTTGAAATACCAAGACGATGAGCAAGAGGAGCAAAAATTTCAAGCGTTTCATTTGAAATGCGTCGCTGCTTTTCCTGCGGTAAATGCTTCAGCGTACGCATGTTATGAAGACGATCCGCAAGTTTGATCAGTATGACTCGAATATCTTGAGCCATTGCCACAAACATCTTGCGGTGATTTTCAGCCTGCTGCTCTTCTTTAGACTTATATTTAATTTTTCCAAGTTTCGTTACGCCGTCTACTAGCATTGCTACTTCTTCGTTAAAAGCTTTTTCTAAATCCTTTAGTGTTATCTCTGTATCTTCGACCACATCATGTAGAAATCCAGCTGCAATTGTTGCTGGATCCATATCTAGATCAACTAAAATTCCTGCGACTTGAATCGGGTGGATAATATATGGTTCACCCGACTTGCGATATTGTTCTTTGTGAGCTTCTTTTGCAAAATCATATGCTTTTTGTACAAAAGCCACGTCTTCTTCATTTAAATATCGCTTCGTATTGTCAATGACCTGTTCCGCTGTTAGGACTTGCTCATTTGCCATGAAATCACCTTTTATCAACTAGCATTTTTAATTCATATTGTAACTATTATCTTGAAAAAATCCAAGGATGTAAAGCCTTTGCGTCTAATTTATGAAATTTACATCATTTCCATTTTACGTATTCACGTTTTTTAACGAAAAAAGAGCACCTGTATCAGGTACTCTTTTTTATGTGATCGTTCTTCTTAATACGTCATTAATGTGAATACATCGTAACCATCTAGTTTGTCACGGCCGTCAAGGTAAGAAAGTTCAATTAAGAACGCAGCTCCAACAACAATTCCGCCTAATTCTTCAACAAGCTTAATTGTCGCTTCAATTGTACCGCCTGTTGCTAATAAATCATCTGTAATCAACACGCGCTGACCTGGCTTAATTGCATCTTTGTGAATCGTTAATACGTCTTTACCGTATTCTAAACCGTAATCTACTTTAATTACTTCACGCGGTAATTTTCCTTCTTTACGAACAGGTGCAAAGCCGATACCTAACGCATATGCTACTGGACAACCAACGATAAATCCGCGAGCTTCCGGTCCTACGATAATATCAACTTGTTTATCATTGGCATATTTTACAATCTCATCCGTTGCGGCACGGTATGCGTCACCGTTATCCATTAATGTTGAGATATCTTTAAATGTAATACCTGGTTTTGGCCAGTCAGGTACAATTGTAATATAATCTTTAAAATTCATTCTAATGTTGCCTCCTCATTCAATCGAACGCTTAAAAATATCTTGAAATTGATTTTTAAGCTGTACATATGACGTATAAATAAAGTTTTTTTCTATTTCAATCTGCTGCTGCTTTTGGCGATAAGTCGCAGATTCTATTAAATCACGTTTCGTAGAATTTTTCACTAACGAAATTAAGCCATTGTTTATTGTAACAAATTCTAACTCAAAAAACACCTTTGCCATAAAATCAATCGTTTCTTTCGACCAGCCCTTATGAATTGCTAAATCTTCTTTGTAGCGTTTTAAATCAAAAGGACCCTTTTTCGCTAAAAAGCCGTAGAACCATTTAAAGTGATCGCGAGTTGGGATTGTATCAAAATAATGGTCTTCTTCCGTTAAGAAAATAGCGTATATCCTAGAAGGAATACCTTGGACAAACAAAGCTTCAAGCCACTTCTGTGACGGAGGCAAATCTAATAAAACGATCTGTTCTCCTGCAAACATGCATGCTTTTGCCTGTTCTTCATTTTGAATAAGAACAACATGTTCCATCGGCAGCATCGACTTGTATTTATCAATTGTTGAATCGTGAAAAGCAACAACTTTCATTTGATCTGTGAATACCTGTTCAAAGAAACGTTTGACATCAACCGCGCTGCGATAATCAAACATCTGCCACTCATCTACAGAGATATCTTCTACCATCAGCTGCGGTTTGCGCATATTGTTCCACTCATTAATAGATAGTTCACCTACTAATGATACCTTAGCTATAGGAGATACTTCATCTAATATATAGCCTAACCCAAATCCTACTGCATCAACCGATACACCGCTGTCTTCAAATACGAGTTTTAAATGATTTTTATTCGCGCCAATTTTCCGCATAGATGTTGTATGAACATCTTTAATGAGAACTTTTGGCTTCGGATTATGCATACCAAATGGAGCAAGCGCACTCATTTGTTCAATGTTTTCCAGCGTAATTTCCTCTGTTTTGCATACTGTATCAACTGATGTAATTGGAATAAAGTCCTGTTGAGTTAACACGTTGCTTGCTTGTTCATTAAGGCGTCTGCGCAGTTCTTCTACATCCTCGCTGTTTAACGTCATGCCAGCTGCCATTGGATGCCCTCCAAAATGCGGCAAAATGTCACGGCATTTAGATAAGTTCGCGAATAAGTCAAAGCCTTGGATACTTCTTGCTGAACCTTTAGCAATATGGTTTTCAGAGTCAACACTTAATACAATTGTTGGTCTGTAGAACTTTTCTACGAGCCTAGAAGCAACAATTCCAACAACGCCTGCATTCCATCCTTCTCCCTCTACAATAAGAACGCTATTTTCATCCGGAGGATACATACTTTCAACAAATTCAACGGCTTCTTCCGTAATATCATTTACGATTTGCTGCCTTTCCTTGTTTAACGCATCAATTTCTTTAGCTAAACCTTTTGCTTCTTCAGCATTTGTTGTCATAAGCAAATGAACAGCTGGATCAGCATCTTGAAGACGTCCTACTGCATTAATGCGAGGAGCCATGGCAAATCCAATTGTATCTTCAGTAATTTCTTCGCGTTTTACTCCACATACGCTCAGCAGCGCTTCAATTCCAGTACGCTTCGTGAGCTTGAGATAGTCAAGACCTTTGCGAGCAATTAAGCGGTTTTCGTCGACTAAAGGAACTAAGTCAGCAATCGTCCCAATCACTGCTAGTTCTAACAAATGTTCCGGAAGCTCCCCTAACAGCGCATGAGCGAGTTTAAAAGCCACTCCTACACCTGCCAGTTCTTTAAATGGATATGTACTTCCCGGAAGCTTTGGATGAATAATTGCATACGCATCGGGTAAAACCGGACCCGGCTCGTGGTGATCAGTAATAATTAAATCAAAATCTAATTCACGTGCATACGCCGTTTCTTCGACTGCCGAAATACCTGTGTCTACCGTAATCACCAGCTGATAGCCGCCTGCGTTTATTTTATCAAATGCTGCCTTATTCGGCCCATAACCTTCTGTAAAGCGATTAGGAATATAAAAATCAGTATCAGCGCCGAGCTGCTGTAAAGCAGATAACATAACTGAAGTACTGCTGACGCCGTCCGCATCGTAATCTCCATAGATCATAATTTTTTCATTATGATCAATTGCTTGCTGAATACGAGCTACTGCTTTGTCCATATCGTGCAATAAAAACGGATCGTGGAACGTTTGTGCATCAACGTGTAAAAACTCACGTGCCGCTTCTACTGTTGTCATGCCTCTATTAAGTAATAACGAAGCTACTAGAGGTGTAATATTGAGGTTTTCTACAAATTCATTAACAAGTTGTTCATCACATTCTTGAACATTCCAACGTTTTTTTGACTGTAACATGTCTCTTCACCCCTTAACCCACATTATTATACTAGAGTGGATGAAATGGAGCAACGAAAGAAAATAAGCATATTTTTCTGACAGTGCGCCTTAAATTTTCACGTACAAAAAAAACGTGCGAACACTTCGCACGTTTTTGAATTACTTGCTTTCTACTTCTTTTTGTTCCTCACGCTTCAACTGTTTACCTTTCCACACAAGCCATAGCTGCGCAGCAATAAACACAGATGAATATGCACCAAGAATTAAACCTACTAACAGGGCAATTGAGAAGTTTTGAATGGACTCACTTCCGAATACAAGAAGTGCTACAACTGCAATCACAACTGTTAACACGGTATTCATCGAACGAGTAAACGTTTCGCGTAAACTTAGATTTACGATAAATGTCAAATCGTCGAACGTTTTGGATTTGAATTTCTGCATGTTTTCACGAATGCGGTCAAACGTAACGATTGTATCGTTAATTGAGTAACCAACAATCGTCAAGACAGCGGCGATAAACGTTAAATCTACCTCTAACTTTGTTAAGCTAAAGACCGTAACGATAAAGAACGCATCATGCAACAGAGCAAGCACGGCTGCAAGCGCCATGTAAAACTCGAATCGAATCGTTACATAGATGATAATTCCAATTGAAGCAATCACGATCGCCATCATTGCATTTTTCGCCAGTTCTTTTCCAACTGTCGGCGAAACGGTGCTTACGTTTGGTTCAGAACCGTATTTGTCTTTAAAGTGGTCTTTTAAATTGGCAATTTCTTTTTTATTCAAGACCCCAACTACACGTACGACACCCGTATCATTACTTTTTCCTGTAATAACTATGTCATCCGTTTTGATATCAAGAGACTTCATTTCACGCTGTATCTCAGCCTGCGTAACGGTATGATTTGCTGGAATCTCTATACGAGTTCCGCTCGTAAAGTCAATACCGAGGTTCAGCCTAAACACAGCAACCGAGATAATACCGATAATCACGAGCACGCTTGAGAATGTGAAGAACGCTTTACGGTATTTAACAAAGTCAATTTTATCCCACGCTGTAGGTAAAACGGTTGTGCCGTCATCTTTGCTTAAATCGTGAATTTGCTCTTTCTTCACGCCAAAGTATCCTGGTTTTTTATCAAACCAGCGGCTGTTTACTAAAAGGCTCATTAATAAACGCGTACCGTATACGGCCGTAATAAAACTTAGCACAATCCCGATCATTAATGTTGTTGCAAATCCCTTTACTGAACTTTGACCATAAAAGAACAGTACAAGAGCCGCTAACATTGTTGTAATATTGGCATCAAAAATGGTCGCAAGTGAGCGACGATTTCCTGCCCGGTAAGCCGATATAACAGACCTTCCTGTTTTCAGTTCATCTTTAATCCGCTCGTAGGTAATAATATTCGCATCTACTGCCATACCTACGCCGAGAATAAGAGCCGCAATCCCTGGAAGCGTCATAACCACGTGCATCCAGTCAAATACAACTAAGTTTAAGTAGATATAAAAACTGAGTGTAATAACGGCAATAAGCCCCGGTAAACGGTAGAAAAACAGCATGTAAAGGAAAATAATTCCGATGCCGATAATACCCGCTAGTATAGTCGTATGAAGAGCTTCTTCTCCAAACTGCGCTCCAACGGATGTAGAGTATAGCTCATCTAATTTAACTGGCAGCGACCCGGCATTTAACAATTCCGCCAGCTGCGTTGCACTTTTCACTGTGAAGTTTCCACCTGAAATTTCAACATCTGGCTGTGTTAACACGCTGCTAACAGAAGCTGCAGACAGGTACTTCGGATTTTGTTTTGCTGATTCTTTTTGGTACGAGTCTTTTCCTTCTTCATAATCCAGCCAAATGACAATTAAATTGTTAGGTGCTGGTTTTTGAGAAAGCTCTCGCGTAATCTTTTCAAATTTTTTCGCATTTTTTAACTTTAGTGAGACGCTAGGCTGATTGCTTTGGTCAAACGATTGCTTTGCCCCGCCTTGCGCTAAGTCTGTACCATCCATCAGCACCTTATCGTTCACGTCACGGAACGTTAAGTTTGCTTGAGTTGATAACAGATCCCTAGCTTGCTTTTGATTCGTGACACCAGCTAGCTGAACACGGATGCGGTCGTTTCCTTCAATTTGAATGCTGGGCTCACTAACTCCCAGTACATCGACACGTTGACGCAGCGCTTCAACCGTGCTGTTAAGTGCCTTTTTGTCAATGACATCGCCTTTTTTAGCTGGACTGACTTTATATAAAATTTCAAATCCACCTTGAAGGTCGAGGCCAAGTTTAATATCTTTTGTAATTCCAGTCATCGTTGTTCCGATTGTACTAAACACAAGCAGTACTAAGAGGAAAAAGGCAACGATACGTCCTCTTTTAACCATCGACAGAAAATCCTCCTTCTTATGTAAAAAACATGAAATGATAACAATAGATAAATGACCAATCTAATTATCATTCATAACCTAATGTCTGTCAAATAAAGACCTTATCAAATTTTAATACATGTATTTTACAAACTCTACTTTAATAATTCTTTCCAGTCTTCTCCATTATTAACACTTGAGAACATATCAGATTTATAAGATTCAATGGTTACATAGCTCATCACCTGCGTGATCTTAACAGATAAAATATCATTTACAACTTGATGGAGAGATAGCTCCTTTTCTTTTTTCCATTTTTTCATTTCCAAATAACTCAATAAATCGTTCTCCGTTACTTCTTCATATCCGAGCATATGAAATTCTTCCATTTTGCTGGATACGACAGGCTGTATAAGTTCTTTCGAAGCTGAAATAAATGGATGTGTCATATTGATCCTCCTTTCCGTTTGACATTTTGCGTAAAATTTCTTTCTCGTATGAGGAATACTTGTCATGCTTGGACACCGACGGCGCATATATTCACTGTATAAACCTCAAGAAAGCAGTGAGTATATGTCTAAATTTTTACAGGGAACTATTATTTTAATAATTGCTGGCTTAATTACACGTGTACTCGGGTTTGTCAATCGAATTGTGGTGGCTCGAATGATTGGAGACGAAGGTGTGGGACTTTATATGATGGCGGTCCCCACGCTGGTATTAGTAATCACCTTAACACAGCTTGGGCTACCGGTTGCCATTTCAAAGTTAGTGGCAGAAGCAGGAGCTTTAGGTGACAGGCATAAAATAAAAAAAATACTTGTCGTCTCTTTAAGTATTACGTGTACGCTGAGCGTTTTATTTACGCTCGGACTAATATTATTCGCTCCCGTTGTAGCAAAAACCTTCTTTACAGATTCACGTACGATCTATCCGCTGCTTGCGATTATTCCTGTTATTCCGATCATCGCCGTGTCGTCTGTCATTCGCGGATATTTTCAAGGAAAGCAGCAAATGAAGCCCGCTGCTTATTCTCAAATTATTGAACAAGTGGTGCGAATTACGTTAATTGCTGTCTGTACAAAAGCATTTTTACCTTATGGAATTGAGTACGCCGCGGCTGGCGCTATGCTCTCTTCGGTATTTGGAGAGCTCGCTTCCCTGTTTTACATGGTGTTTATGTTCAAGCGAAAGAAGAAAATAACGGTAAGACGAAAATTTTTTGCTTCTTTACATGCGGGAAAAGATACGTTCCTTGACTTAATGCGAATCGCTCTTCCCACGACAGGAAGCCGCATGATTGGGTCAATTTCTTGGTTTTTAGAACCGATTGTAGTAGCTCAAAGTTTAGCAATTGCAGGAGTAGCGACAGCGGTAGCAACGAAGCAGTACGGAGAATTAACAGGCTTTGCACTCCCTCTCCTGATGCTGCCTTCTTTTGTAACGGTGTCTCTATCCACTTCTTTGGTTCCCGCAATCAGTGAATCTCTTGCACAGAATCAAATGAAACAAATCGAATATCGGCTTCATCAAGCTCTCCGCTTGTCGTTTGTAACAGGCGGACTGGCCGTTGTTGTTCTTTATGTATTTGCTAATCCGGTAATGGAATTGATGTATGGTTCTGACAAAGCTGCTATTTTTGTCAAAGTCATGGCGCCTTTTTTTATCTTTTATTACTTTCAAGGGCCGCTTCAAGCTGTTCTGCAGGCGCTAGACCTTGCAAAAGCCGCCATGATTAACAGTTTTATAGGAGCAGCGGTCAAAACATCTCTTATCTTCTTACTCGCAACTCAGCCCAATCTAGGCATTATGGGAGCTGGCCTTGCAATTGTTGTGGGAATGATGCTTGTCACTCTTTTACATCTGTCTACGGTCATGAAAAAAATCACGTATAAGCTTCATGTGTTTGAGTATCTTCGCAGCTTTGCTGTAATGGGCATATCAGGCTTTATTGGACACTTTGCTTATATGAACCTTTTCACTTCCATCCCGTTAAGCTTACGAACCATTTTATCAATTGCACTGACAAGCTTTGTATATGTACTGTTTTTGCTGCTTTTTAGACTGATAACAAAAGAAGAATTAAATCGCTTTTCTGTTTTACGTTATTTTAAACGAAAATAAAACGCGGAGCACTCCGCGTTTTATTGTTTCACATCTATTAAATCTATAAAAAATTTTCCGTTGTCGTAGCTGCAATATGAAATCTTGTCTAAGTTTGAATGCCCCAGTTTCTCTAACTCCTGCCTTAACCATTCCGTTGTTTTATGTTCATGCAACAGATGCTCTTCTTGAATAACGCCGTCAATGATAAAAGGCAAATTCAAATTGCCTTTTTTACCTGATTGCTGATCTTTTTCAAACACGGATAGCCTTCCTGAAGATTCTAAAATAGCAAATTCAACATCAGCTACATTTTTTATATTTTTATCTCGCAGCTGCACAAGCAAATCATTGAAGTTATATCGCTGCCTTTTCATTTCATGTTCATTTATTTTTCCATTTTCAATGATAATACTAGGTTTACCATCAATAAAATTTCGCATTCGATTGCTTTTAAGAGACCATATAGCTAAACCAATTTGAATAATAAGAAGCGTTAACATCGGAAGAATTGAATACAGCAAAGGATCTTTTGGGTTTTCAATAGCCATTACTGCCATTTCAGCAATCATAATAAAGACAACTAAATCCAAAATGCTCAGCTCTCCTATTTCCCTTTTGCCCATAACGCGAAAAATAATTAAAACTACTACATACAAAAGCACGGTTCGCGCAACCATGATTAATAGTTCCACTGCAAAGACCTCCTTTATGTATTCCCTTGTAGTTTGTACCATTTATTTTAAAATAGCCTTACTTTTATGCGTCTATTTTGAAGTCATCCCGAATATGCTCGTACTAAGGGTTCACCTATCTTTTTATTTCATGAGGGGGAAACAAGTTGGGTGCAAAACGAATGAGCAACGCTGTATTTGCAGGGGTAGCAACAATCTTAGTGATGGCTTTAGCGATTAGCATTATCTTTTCGCTTATTTTAAAATTCACATCGCTTGAAGAACAGTCCGTACGTTTATTTTTACTTATTCTCTCATTTATTACACTGTTTATCGGAGGATTTATCGCAGGAGGACGAAACGGTTCAAAGGGACTGCTTGTTGGAGGAGCCACTGGTATTTCTTATTCTTTTTTAATGTTTTTGCTGCAATTCCTCGGCTATAGTCACCTGTTTTCTGCACAGCAGCTTTTATTTCACGCTGGGTTTATTGGAGTCGCTATTCTCGGGGGAATTGTTGGCGTAAACATTTCCGGTTCACGAGAAGCATAAAAAAACGTCACGTACATGTACGTGACGTTTTTTTATTAATCTACGCTTCTTACTTCACGAATAGCATTGCGGTCAAATGTTAATTTTGAACCGTCAGTGCTGCGAACCACAACTTGTGACTCATCGATTGCTTCTACCAAACCGTGCATACCGCCAATTGTAACAATCTTATCACCTTTTTTAAGTGCTGATTGCATTTGCTGTACGTTTTTTTGACGTTTTTGCTGTGGACGGATTAACAAGAAATAGAAAATGACAAACATTAAAAGTAATGGCCAAATATTTTGTAAAACACCCATGAAAACTCCTCCTTTTATTTATATTATCAACAGGTACTCATTCATAAATTTGATGAAAATTCCTGTAGTGACCTAGAAATTCTTTGCGTCTGGGCCGTTAAACCCATATTTTTCAAAGAACTCATCGCGGAAATCGCCAAGTCGGTCTTCGCGAATGGCTTCACGGACTTGCTCCATTAAGTTTAGCAGAAAATATAAGTTATGGTAAGATGTTAAACGAATTCCAAACGTTTCATTACAGCGAATTAAGTGGCGAATATACGCTCTTGAATAATTTTGACATGTGTAGCAGTCACAGTTTGGATCAATCGGACCGAAGTCTTCTGCATATTTGGCATTTTTAACAACAAGACGACCTTCACTTGTCATAAGCGTTCCGTTACGTGCAATACGCGTTGGTAATACGCAGTCAAACATGTCAATCCCGCGAATTGCCCCATCAATTAACGAGTCAGGTGATCCTACTCCCATTAAATAACGAGGTTTGTCAGTTGGCAAGTATGGCGTCGTAAATTCTAGCACACGATTCATCACATCTTTTGGTTCTCCAACTGACAGGCCTCCCACAGCATAACCTGGGAAGTCCATTGATACTAAATCAGCTGCACTTTGACGACGTAAATCTTCAAACTCTCCGCCTTGAACAATTCCAAAAAGACCTTGGTCTTGAGGGCGGCTGTGAGCCTCAAGGCATCGCTCTGCCCATCGGCTAGTACGCTCTACTGAACGTTTTAAGTAGTCATACTCTGCTGGATAAGGAGGGCATTCATCAAATGCCATCATAATATCAGATCCAAGCGCATTTTGAATGTCCATCGCTTTTTCTGGAGATAGGAAAAGCTTGTCTCCATTCAAATGGTTGCGGAAATGAACGCCTTCTTCTTCAATACGGCGCAAATCGCTTAAACTAAAAACTTGGAAGCCGCCTGAATCTGTTAAGATAGGACGATCCCAGTTCATAAATTTATGCAGACCACCTGCTTTTTTAACAATTTCATGACCTGGACGAAGCCATAAATGGTACGTATTACTTAAAATAATGCCTGCCCCCATTGCTTTTAAATCTTCCGGAGACATTGTTTTTACTGTAGCTAATGTGCCTACTGGCATAAAAATAGGCGTTTCAAATGAACCATGAGGCGTGTGGACAATACCTAAACGCGCTCCTGTTTGTTTACAAGTTTTTATATGTTCGTAACGAATTGCTGTCATTGATGTATTCCTTTCATGTTAAATTACACGATTAGCATCGCGTCGCCGAAGCTGAAAAAGCGATACTTCTCTGCTACAGCTTGTTCATAGGCAGAAATGACGTTTTCTCTTCCTGCTAAGGCACTTACAAGCATAATGAGCGTAGATTTTGGAAGATGGAAGTTTGTAATCATTCCATCAATTGCTTTAAATTCATACCCTGGGAAAATAAAAATATTGGTCCAGCCTGAAGAAGCAACAAATTTTCCGTTATGCTCAGTTGCAATTGTTTCAAGAGTACGGGTAGAAGTTGTACCTACTGAAATAATGCGTCCGCCTTTTTCGCGTACGCTGTTTAGTAAAGCCGCGGTTCCTTCACTCACTTGATAAAACTCTGCGTGCATATCGTGCTCTTCTAAGTCGTCAACGCTGACTGGACGGAACGTACCTAATCCGACATGAAGCGTTAAAAATGCAATATGCACACCTTTTGTTTTTAACTGTTCAAGCATCTCTTCTGTAAAGTGAAGACCTGCTGTTGGCGCTGCTGCAGAACCTTGCTCACGGGCAAAAACCGTTTGATAGCGCTCTTGATCATCCAAACGTTCTTTAATATAAGGCGGCAGCGGCATTTCTCCTAACTGTTCAAGCACCTCATAAAAGATGCCTTCATAGTTGAATTCTAGCAAACGTCCGCCTTGATCGCTCGTTTCTTTGCATACAGCAGTCAGACGTCCGTCACCAAACGAAATAACCGTTCCTTCTTTTACTCTCTTAGCCGGTTTTACAAGCGTCTCCCACGTATCGCCTTGTGTTTGTTTTAAAAGCAATACTTCAATATTAGCACCTGTATCTTCTTTTGTGCCAAATAAACGTGCAGGAAGAACACGCGTATCGTTTAACACTAAACAATCTCCTTCTTGCACATAATCAAGAAGGTCATGAAACATATGATGTTTCACATTTCCTGTTTCTTTGTTTAATACCATGAGTCTTGATGCATCTCGCTGCTCAAGTGGTGTTTGTGCAATCAATTCTTCTGGTAAATGAAAATCAAATAAATCTACTTTCAAAATGTTCACCTGTTTCTACTTAATTATTTAAACCTGCCAATTACATAAAAAATAAGTGATAACACAACGCTTACTAGGATACATGTCACAATCGGGAAATAAAAGGTTGTATTTCCTTTTTTAATAAAAATATCGCCAGGAAGCTTGCCAACGAACTGCCATAACAGCCCAATGACTACTAAAATGCCTCCTAATGTGATCAGCATCTTAGGCATATCATTCACTGATCAGGCACCTCCAGCTGAAAATGATCATAAACCAAAGGAGTCACAATTCGTCCTCGAGGCGTTCGCTGCAAAAAGCCAATTTGTAGTAAATAAGGCTCGTATACATCTTCAATCGTGTGAGATTCTTCACCAATAGTAGCTGATATTGTATCTAAGCCTACAGGCCCGCCTCTAAATTTTTCAATAATCCCTCTTAATAATTTATGGTCAATATGATCAAGACCTAAACGGTCCACCTGTAACATTTCTAATGCTTCAGTAGCAAGGGTTTCAGTTATAGCTCCGTCTCCTTTTACCTGGGCAAAATCTCTGACTCTTCGAAGCAAGCGATTCGCAATACGTGGAGTTCCCCTAGCACGCCTAGCCATCTCAAACGTCGCTTTCTGATCAATCTCTACATCTAAAATAGCTGCTGTTCTTTCTACTATCGAAGCAAGATCTTCTTCTTGATAGTATTCCAAACGGCTTAAAACGCCGAAGCGATCACGTAAAGGAGAAGATAAAAGCCCTGCTCTTGTTGTTGCACCTACTAGCGTAAACGGAGGCAAATCAAGACGGACAGAACGTGCACTCGGCCCTTTTCCAATCACAATGTCCAAACAGAAGTCTTCCATTGCTGGGTACAGTACTTCTTCAACAGAACGATTTAATCGATGAATTTCATCAATAAAAAGCACATCTCCAGGCTCTAAGCTGGTTAAAACCGCGGCTAAGTCGCCTGGACGCTCAATGGCTGGCCCTGAGGTCGTTCGGATTTGCACGCCCATTTCATTAGCGATAATAGTGGCAAGGGTTGTTTTACCTAATCCTGGAGGACCATATAAGAGCACGTGATCTAACGTTTCGCTTCGCATTTTGGCAGCTTTAATAAAAATGTCAAGATGGGATTTTACTTTATGCTGACCAATATACTGCTGTAAGGTTTGCGGCCGCAAACTTTGCTCGATGATTTCTTCTTCACCAAGAACATCTCCCGTTACAATACGATCGTCCATTTTACTCCTCCCTTACTTATTGTTTCAATAATCGTTTTAGCGCTTCTTTAATATACTGATCTGTTGTCATCGTTTCCTTCATTAAAGCTGGAACAATTTTTTTGATTTCTCTTTCTGCGTAACCTAATACTTTAAGTGCTTCAATCGCTTCATCGAGTGCTTCTGAACTTTGAGATTTGACTTCTTGTGCGTCCAAATCTGCAAATAAAGAAGGAACGGCATCTGGTACAATATCATGCAGCTTTCCTTTTAAATCTAGAATCATCTGTCGAGCTGTTTTTTTACCTACTCCTGGAAACTTAACTAAAAACTTCTCGTCTTCCTCCTCCACAGCTTGGACAACCTGCGCTGGATTACCTGACGCTAAAATAGCTAAACCGCCTTTTGGGCCGATTCCTGACACGCTAATTAACTTCATAAATAAATCCTTTTGTTCTCGCGAAGCAAACCCGTAAAGTGCAATTACGTCTTCTCTTACATATTGATAGGTGTAAACCGTTTTTGGTTGTTCATCAATTGAAAACACGTATGGATTCGGCGTAAAGACCTGATAGCCTATTCCGTTGTTTTCAATTACTATATACTCAGGATTTATATATGTAACCGTGCCTTTGATATAATCAAACAATAAGCTCTCTCCTTACTCACGTACGCGCGGGCAGTGACCTTCCATCTTACCTATGAAGAGTCCTGCCCGCATCGTTCTCTATTTTCCTTTACAGTTCCTTTTAAAAAGACGTTCAAGAGAACGTTCGCCTCTTTTCATCTTTCTCAACCCACTTTTACAATAGCTGTAAAAAATAGAACCGCCCACTTTTATTGATGAATGACCTTTTAAGTTATATACAATACTAGACTGCTGAATACCATTTTAACATATCGCCAAAAGCAAATAGAAGCAATTTAGAATGTTGAATTCAATAATTATTTTACCATACTAAAAAACGGCTGCTTGATCGAAAGCGGCCGCTGCTGGAGCTGATAGATTTTATAGAAATTAATGAGGGAAAGATATTCATCTTTTGATTGAACGCGAATACCTTTCTTTAATTGTTCATGCTGATAGCTTTCAAGCCTTTTGATGTCAATTTGAAAAAACGACTGTATAATGTGCTGCGACGAAGCTGGCTTGCCTTCAAATGCTGAGAGAATACCGTTAACAGAAAGCCCTACGTAGCCGTTGTCTTTTAAAATAGGTGAAATATCGTCTATGCTTGTTCTAAAAACTAGCTCTCGATCGGTTTCTTTAAGCAGTCGCCAATTTTTATATTTTTTCATTAATTGTTTTTTTGTCATAGAAGGGCTTTTGATCATCTCTTGACTTACGACTCCATCCACATACACGCGCTCAAGAAATAATGTCATCGGCTCCTTTTCATTCGCATCTGCACGGTATGGCATTATACAAAGCACAATACTTACTAGCATTAAAAAAGCTGCTTGATGAATGACTTTCTTCACTCACCTTCACCTCACACGTTAATCATACTCTTTTTAGTATTATCTAAAAAGGTTTTGTGAAAATCTACACTAATAGTTTGACCTACTTATTTTCTTTTATCCTCTTATTTTATGAAGCGAATCCTTTTCACGATATTATGTTAAGAAAACATGGAGTATTTGTTACATTTGCACACTATTTGTAAAATTTTCTCTTAAACGTTTTAATTAAATTTTCGCAGGGTATGTACATAGTGGAAGTAATTGTAAGGACTTCTATTATCTATTTTCATAAAAAAGGGAGCTGAAGTAATGAGAATGAATAAACGTGTAGTCGGAACTTTTTTTTCAGAAAAAGAAGCTTTAGATGTTATCCATAATTTAAAACGTCAAGGTTATCGAGAAACAGACATCATGGTCATTTCTAATAGTAAAAGCAATACATTTCAAATAGGTCATGATACAAATGTAATTATTGAAGCTGGTTCGCCTGCCGTAAGTTCATTAGCTGGCGTCATGATGGATAACTTTTTTACCATGATGACAGGCGGCATGGGGCTCAAACAAGGAAGCGGCTTGAAATCAAAATTAATCCGCATGGGCATCCCAGACATCTCAGCCGTGCAGTGCGAGACAGATGTAGCTGCTGGTAAAATTCTAATTTTGATAGATGCCGTAAGCTCTGAACAAACTCCAGCGTACGGAACCTATACGGAACACAACGAGCATAGAGCTGTCCAACTGCGTGAAGAAAAATTAGATGTCTTAAAAGAACGCGTTCAAGTAGGTGAAGTAAAACTCCACAAAAAAGTAATAGAGGAAGAAAGAACTGTACACGTTCCTGTTACAAGAGAAGAGTTTTATATTGAACGCCGCCCTGTAATTGACGGAGACTATAACGCTGGCCCACTTACAGAAGATGAAATTATTCGTGTTCCAATCATGGAAGAACGAGTAGAAATAACCAAAAGACCAGTTATTGTTGAAGAAGTAATTATAGGAAAAAAACTTATTCAAGAAACAAAAGAATGGACTGAAACGATTAAGAAAGAAGAAGCAAGCGTAGAACCTGATGGACTCGCGAGCCCTGAAGTATACGAAAATATGATGAACTATACAGACCATACTTACGCTCAAGTTTCTGCAGCTCTAGCAAGCGACGTGGAAGCTGAATACGAAAATAGTCAGACAACTAACAACGAGAAGCCAAACACACAAGCTAATAAGACAAGCTCTTCTGCAAAAAATGTTAAAAATACAAAGAGTGTCGCTACGGCACCAGCAGATACGAAAAAAAGAGAAGGTCGCCTCAAACAAAACGAAACTAACGCTCAAAATGAAGAAGCGGAATCTAAAACAACAAACAAATCTGCTTCTAACAAGAAAAATTAATAGTTACATGTTCGAGGAATAGCTGCCTGGCTTCAATGGCAGCTTTTTTATATGTATTCTCATCAAAAAAACAGCCGCCCTTCACAGACAGCTGCTTCTTCATTTAACGATGTTTATGATTGACATTCTCATCGACTGATTCAAATAGACCATTGAAATTAGTTTGAATCGTATTTCGGTCTTTTCCATTTCGAATATCGTCATCAAGAGAACGAGCATTCATAAATACATCGTGATCTACTTTTACTTGAACATTGTAGTCCTTCGCAATAGGCTTTACTTTATCGAGCACATTTTGTCTTAAACGGCCGTTATTTATGTCTTTGGCAGGATCCACAGCAACTAATAGCTGATCTCCACGGACAACGGCGCGACTATTTTCTACACCTTTAACGCTTGCAGCTCGATCAGCCACTTTTTCCGTAAAGTCTCTTGGATAATCTTCACCGTAATACATATTAGCCACGCCATTTGTACGATCATTTGTATTATTGATGTTTCCATAAGGGTTTGTCGGATTGTCAAAACGTCCATCACTTACGTTTAACGGATAATTAGGTGTTCCATTCCCATCTAAAACTTCAGTCATTGGACCTTTCGGATTATCTACGCGATGTTCATTCGCTTTTTCATTTGTATGATACCCAACAGGCTGTGTCGTATCTGTATAGCGTTGTTCCATACCTTGGTCTTTGTTATTGCAAGCGCCAAGTCCCATCATACATGCAAAAGCTAAAGAAGTTGCTACATACCTATTCAACATAATCGCCCCCTAATTTAAGCTCTATTTACTCTGAGCTTACTATTAGGATTAAAAGACAAGCCGTTTCTTATTCGATGAAGTGTTTATAAACTCTTTACATGTCATGTAGGTTTTGTAAGTGCTGGTAAATCACTCGATAAAACCGTGTACGCTGTGACCATTCTTCAACTGATTGCTGCATTAACCTTTGACGGGTTGCCCATGATAAAGCAGAGGGGTTTATATTCCAGTTTCTCATCAGCATCGATGGAAATAGCAAAGAAGCAAGAAAAAAACGCTGCTTGCTTAATTCTTTTATTTTCGAGTGTTGAAGTAGTTCTTTCATCGACCACTGGACGTAAGGCAAAAAGCGCTGGGCCAGCTGAACATAGTCATAAAGAGCAGGAGCTTTAGCCGCTAAGTCAAAATCAATCATAACAATACCCAAGTGGTTTGTTTTCAAGAAATTATGTGAAGCAACATCACCATGAATAATGGAATAGTTCAACCCTCTATCTTTGAAGCGCTCCATTAAGACTAAAGCTTTTTCTCCCCAAGTCACAATATCTTTATATACATGAAATTGATTAAATTCTCTAAATATGTGTGATGCTTCTTGAAAAGAAGAAAGCCGCTTTTTCCATTTTAAAATAAGATCATACTCAGAAAGCTTTGTATACGCGGCTATTTTCTTTTTATGAACTTCTCCATGATAGCGGCTCAATGCTTGTAATACTTCTTCTCGATCCTGAAAACTTTCATACGTTACCTCTTTTACTTGCTTAACAAAGGGCATCATCGCCCAATACAAATGACGGTCCTTTATATAAAGTTCACCTTGTGGGTAAGCTTCGAAATTAACAGCGTACCCTTGTTGAATCTGAGATAAAAAATGATAAACATGTTCAATTTTACCTTTATCTCTGTAAGCTTTTATTACTTTTTTTCCTTTATTCGTATCCGCTATGATGACATGAGGCTTTTTCATACGGTAAGCCTCAACTTGAATATCTCTTTTTTTCAAATAGAGAAAGAGACGATTTAAATTAAAATCGTCTCGTGTATAATAATCAATCCTCATCTTCGTCGTACTCATCATATTCTGGAATACTAAATGCATTTGGGTCAAACGCAGGATACGGAGGTACACCAATCATGCCATATGGGGCTGGATAGGATGCCCTTGGGTCCTGAAAGCCATAAGGTACCTGCTGCTGGTACTGTGGATAAGGCTGCTGTGGTGCATAGTCGTCAGGTCGTGGTTCACCGCAGCCGCAGTCTCCTTGCTGCTGTGGCGCATAGTGCTGCCCATAATGGTAAGGCGCGTTTCCAAAACCTTCGGAAGAACTTTCATAATGGCCACCTGTCATAGCTCCTTGCACTTGTGGATACATCGGTGCTTGATGATAGGCCGGATAAACGGGCTGCTGATATCCCCATGGAGGCGGACAAGGAGAACATTGTACCGGTCCATAGCAGCTGTGTGGCATCATTGGATACATTGGCATCGGTGCCATGTGAGCGCCCATTGCATGTTCTTCAAACGATTCGTTTTCATAACCGTGATGATACATTGGAGCCTGTTGATACATTGGCATTGGATATGGCTGCGGTGCATACATTGGCGGATGACACGGCATATAATTAAATCCGCAGCCTGGCATCACAGGCGATATTGGCATGATTGGGTAACATGGCATTTGAGGAGGCATTTCTATACTCTCCATCTCAGGACTTTCTGGCGATTCATGCTTGGGTAGTTCTTTTGGTGCTTCTTTTTTTGGAGCCTGCATCGCCATATTAACTGTGTAATAATTGTTAATATCAATCTCAGGTGCAATTGGCTTTAATTTAGGAAGCTTTGGCGCAACTGGCATTTCTTTTTTAGGCTGAACAATTGGTGCTTCTTTTTTAGGCTGGGCGACCGGCGCTTCTTTCTTTGGCTGCGCAATCGGCGCTTCCTTTTTCGGTTGAGCAATCGGTGCTTCTTTTTTAGGCTGGGCAATTGGTGCTTCTTTTATCGGTTGCATAAACGGTGTCTGAGCAGGCTGATTAGCTGACTTTTTCTCATCTGGACTTTCATCAATTTCCGTTACTGGATAAGCTTTTGTGGATTGGTCACTATAAGGGTGTTGAACTTTAGGCATTTCTTTTATCCCAGGTGAAGGAGCTCCTTCTTTTTGAACAGGCACTCCGCTTGTCGGCACTTTAATTTTCATTCCAGGCATGATCATATCTGGATTGCTTAATTGAGAATTCGCTTTTTTTAACTCTTCAAAATTAACCCCATACTTTTCAGCGATTTTCCAAAGGGTATCCCCTTTTTGAACGATATGGATTTTCAACGTCATTCCCCTCCCGAGTAGAGTCTCTGCCATCTATATGTGCAAAATCAAAGTAAGTTCTGTTTGTTTATCACAAGATATGCCTTGAACCATTTTTTTATTCATTTTGCCCACAGTTTGGTTCAAGTTTTTATGATAAAGAAAAAAAGACTTATCAACACAAACAATATGTCAATAAGTCTTCTTTTAGACCTTCTTTGTTTAATTGTCTTAAAAATCTTTATGCTCGTTCTAACATATTCGTTAGGGCTTTGATAGCACCTTCTGCTGTATGTTTATCCACCTTGATTTGATTTACTTCTTTTCCTTCTTCGATGCTTTCTAAAGCCCACAGCAAGTGAGGCAAATCAATTCGGTTCATCGTCAAACAAGGACACATATAGGGATTAAGTGAAACAATTTCTTTATCCGGATGACTATTGATAATCCGTTTCACTAAGTTCATTTCCGTGCCAATGGCCCATTTAGAGCCTGAAGGAGCTTGTTCAATTGTATCAATAATATATTTTGTAGAACCTGCATAATCTGATTTTTGCACCACTTCATGGGAACACTCTGGATGAACAATAATATTCATCCTAGGCTGCTTCTCGCGTAAATAATCAATATTTTTAACCGTGAAATTTTCGTGCACAGAACAGTGACCTTTCCATAGAATCACCTTGATGTTGTTTATATCGCCTTCATATTCAAGCATTTCTTCAATAGGATTCCAAATGGCCATTTCATCTAGTCCAACACCTAAATCATAAGCTGTGTTTCTGCCCAAATGCTGATCTGGTAAAAAGAGAATGCGCTCTTTTTTAGAAAATGCCCACTCCACCATATTTTTTGCATTTGAAGATGTTACTGTTGCACCATCATGTTCGCCTACAAAAGATTTAATTGCAGCTGTAGAATTTACATACGTAAGCGGAATAATCGTATCTCCGAAAAGATCCTGCAAGACAGGCCATGCCTTTTCTGTTTGCTGAATAGTAGCCATATCAGCCATTGAACAGCCAGCTCGCATATCGGGTAAAATGACTTTTTGGTTTTCATCTGTTAAAATATCAGCTGTTTCTGCCATGAAGTGAACGCCGCAAAACACAATATGCTCAGCTTCTCTATTTTCAGCCGCTATTTGAGCCAGCTGTAAGGAGTCTCCTACCGCATCTGCAAACTCGTACACTTCGTCTTTTTGATAATGGTGGCCGAGCAGAAACAATTTGCTTCCGAGTTTTTTCTTGATTTCTAATACGCTTCTTTTCATTTCATTTTCTGTGAGCTCCGTATATTTAGCGGGCAGCGTTTGCTGCTGAAGCGTTTGTAATAAACTCATCATTTTCTGTTCCCCTTTCTGTTAATAAGTCCAAGCTGATATCGATAGACCCTGCTGAATGCGTTAAAGCTCCAAGTGAAATATAGTCCACTCCGCTGTCTCTAAAAGAATGGAGCGTGCCAAGCGTAATTCCACCGGATGCTTCTGTGACAATATGAGCAGGAACCAGCGGTATCCAATCTTTAATGACTTCTGGAGAACAGTTATCGAACATAATGACATCTGCTCCTGCCTCTATTGCTTCTAGCAATTGACTTTTATTTTCAATTTCTACTTCCACCTTAACCATATGTCCAAGCTGCTCTCTTACTCTCACAACAGCGTCTAGAATAGATCCTGCATGTGCAATATGGTTATCTTTTAACATGACGCCATCGTACAAGCCAAAACGATGATTATAACCTCCTCCAGCACGAACGGCATACTTCTCTAACATTCGCAGACCAGGCGTTGTTTTTCGCGTGTCACATATGCGGGTATGTGAGCTGCCAAGCATCGCTACGGCTTTGTGCGTCATAGTGGCAATGCCGCTCATTCTTTGAAGTAAGTTTAAAATTACCCGTTCACCGGTCAAAATAGATCGCACGGATCCTGAAACGGCAGCTATTTTATCTCCAGGCTTAAGAACATCTCCATCTTTTTTTTCGAAATCCACTTTCACATTAGGGTCTATTAAATGAAATCCTTCTTTAATCAATTCCACTCCTGCGATAATACCTGATTGCTTTGCCGTAAACACAGCCTTCCCTTGGTCAGACGGAGAAAAAATAGCTTCACAAGTTATATCTCCATCTCCAATGTCTTCTATAAAAAAAGACTGCAACAGTGTTTGTAATTTCAACGTGTTCATTATGCTACCTCACCTTTCTTTTTAGATTTCCTTGCTTATAAAATCAATGATTGTTTTGTTGAAGCGGCAGACTGCTTAATAATTCGCTTATGCTCCCACTCTTGCTTTTCATGTGGAAAGTCACTTCGGTAATGACCTCCTCTACTTTCTTTTCTTGCAAGAGAGGACTCGGCAATAAGCAGACCTGCAGTTAGCATATTGCAGATGGTTGCAGCTTCCCTCGAATATATAACTTCTTGATCAAGAGGTATTCCATCCAAATAATTTGTGAATTCATGCACAATGGTAGCCAATTCGTTTTCATGACGAATGATTCCTACACAATCCATCATTTTATGCTGAATTTGTCTTGTGGCAGGCAGTATTTTAGGCATGCCTTTATAGACGTAACGAACGGGAGTATAACGAGATACCGTTCTCGCTTTATGTAAAATATGACGCCCTGCCCGTTTTCCGAATACAAGACACTCTAACAATGAATTGCTTGCTAGACGATTTGCTCCATGAACGCCTGTAGAAGAAACTTCCCCCACGGCATACAATCCTTCAACACTTGTTTGTCCGTAAGCATCTACTTCAATTCCACCCATTAAAAAATGTGCGCCCGGAGTAACAGGTATTCGTTTTTTGTCCAATTGAATTTTATACTTTCGACACAGTGCCGTAATCGTAGGAAATTTTTGTTCAAAATGAGCCACTTTTTCAATGTCTAAAAATACGGATCTTCCTTTTTTCATTTCATTAAAAATCGTCCTTGCTACAACATCTCGCGGTGCTAAATCCTTAAAGAGATGAACGCCTTCCATTATGCGTTCATTCCATTCATTTACCAGTACACCACCTTCACCTCGAACCGCTTCGGATACTAGACCTTTCGCTTCCTTTTGATACAAAAGGGTCGGATGAAACTGAACAAATTCTAAGTCCGCTAATTTTGCTCCAGCCCTGTACGCAAGCGCTAGCCCATCTCCTGTCGCAAGCGGCTGGTTAGATGTATGCTTGTACAAAGCGCCGATTCCTCCGGTAGCAATAATGGTTTGGCGAGCATAATATATAGTAATTTTGTTGTTTTCACCTTGTCCGATAGCACCTCTACACGTTCCATCTACAGTTACTAAATGCTGAATCATTTCGTTTTCAATCACTGTAATATATGGCAGTACTTCTTTTTTCAAAAAAGCGAACAGCGCTTGTCCTGTTGCATCCCCACCTGCATGCAAAATACGATTGACACGATGGGCTCCTTCTTTTCCAAAATGCAGCGTACCATCTGGATTTTTATCAAACTTCATTCCTTTATGAATCAATTCATTTACTACAGCCGCACCTTCTTCCACTAAAGTGCGTACCGCTTGTTCATTGCAATGCTTATTGCCCGCAATCAACGTATCATAGAGATGTTCACTCCAGTGATCGCTGCTTCCAATAGCAGCTGCTACTCCGCCTTGAGCAAGAACTGAGTTATTGCGGTCAATTTTCCCTTTCGTTACCATTACAACTCTGTTATGACGACACAGTTCATAAGCTGCAGAAAACGCTGCTAATCCGCTTCCAATAATTAAAACATCCGTCTCTAACATTTTACACCTCTTTATTTACATGTGTCTTGACACCTATATTTACATATTATTAAATGAAAGACAAGAAGTTTTTTTATCGGGGGGAGAAAATGATTTATCTGGACTATGCAGCAACAACGCCAATGAGACAAGAAGCAATTGAGGTATATACTGAAGCGGCAACGAGCTATTACGGAAATTCCAGCAGTCTTCACACACTTGGAACACAAGCAGAGAATCTGCTTACACTATGCAGAAAAAAATTAAGCCTGTTAGTAAATTGCCGAGAGGATGATCTTTTTTTTACAAGCGGGGGAACAGAAGCTAATTACTTAGCTATTCACTCTCTTTTAAAAGGAAACACTAGCAAACGAAAACATTTGGTTACAACGAAGCTTGAACATTCTTCAGTTCTTCATACGTTGCAGCAGCTTGAAAAAGAAGACTTTTCCTTATCTTACGTACCTGTAGATCAAAACGGCGTTGTGTCTGTAGACGACTTAAAGAAGACGATTCGACCTGACACTGTGCTAGTAGCCATTCAGCATATCAATCATGAGCTCGGTACAATTCAGCCAGTTGAGGATATTGGCCATTTTTTATCTAAAAAAGAAATTCTCTTTCACTGTGATTGTGTTCAATCTTTCGGTAAGCTTCCTATTGATGTTAAAAAGCTGAAAGCTGATAGCATCTCAGTTTCTAGTCATAAAATTTACGGACCAAAAGGTGTAGGAATGGTATACATGAATTCAAGTTCTTCTTGGAAGCCTATTTATCATAAAGCAACTCATGAAAAAGGCTTTCGCCCTGGGACTGTAAATACCACAGGCATTGCTGCCTTTACTGCAGCAGCTGAATGCGCATATAAAGAAATGAAGACCGCCAGAAGCCATTATGAGCGCTTAAAATCGTACTTACTGGAAAAACTAGAATCTCTTGCTCCTTTTATAGAGGTAGAAGGCCTTGGGAA
This sequence comes from Priestia sp. RMT2NF4, assembly GCF_047872835.1. NCBI lineage: Bacteria > Bacillati > Bacillota > Bacilli > Caryophanales > Bacillaceae > Priestia > Priestia sp. RMT2NF4. The sequence continues at coordinate 253,182 of NZ_JBLQZO010000004.1, read as the reverse complement.
CTCTCATTTTCCTGGAATTATTGGACTGACATTTTCAAACATACAGGGTCAATATGTTATGTTACAATGTAATCGTCACGGAATTGCTATATCTACGGGAAGTGCCTGCCATGTAAATCAGCAGGAACCATTAGCTTCTTTACTTGCGATTGGCAAATCGACTGCGAATGCTAAGAACTTTGTACGTCTTTCATTTAGTCAACATTCAACGTTTAAGCATATTGATCGACTCATATCCGTTTTTCATTTATTACAGCAAGAATTTATGACAGTGTAAAAGGAGGGATTAAAGGTGCCAGGAACTCAAAAAAAAATTCTTGGAGAAGAAAGAAGAGAACTTATTCTACAATGGTTACAAACAGAGAATAAACCAATGACGGGCAGTGAGCTTTCGAAAAGAACAAACGTTAGCCGCCAAGTCATTGTACAAGATATTTCGCTGCTTAAAGCTAAAAATGAGCCCATTATCGCAACAAGCCAAGGATATATTTATATTCAAAATCCATCTCAAACTACCGTGCATCAGCGAATTATTGCCTGTCAGCATACGCCAGAAGATGCTGAAAAGGAGCTTCTCCTGCTTGTTGACCACGGCGTTCTCGTAAAAAATGTAACCGTTGAACACCCTGTGTATGGTGAATTAACGGCTTCCGTTATGATTCAAACCCGAAAAGAAGTAGAAACGTTCATAAAAAAAATTCAAGAAACAAACGCAACTTATTTATCTCAGTTAACAGAGGGGATTCACCTTCATACGATTGAAGCAGATACAATTGAAAAACTGAATGCTGCCTGCTTAGCTCTTGAAGCGGAAGGTTATTTAGTTTCGAATGAGTAAAAAGGTGTTATAACAAAAAAAATCCCGCTTTAAAGCGGGATTTCTGTTTCAAGTAGTGTATGAGGATAGCTTCCTAACAGCTCTACGCTACAGCCTAGTGCCTCAAGTTCAGCCATAGCCCCAGGAATTAATACTTCATCCATTTTTTGTTCAATATCAACGATAAAGAAATAGTTTCCAAGCCCTGTTTTCATGGGACGGGATTCAATTTTAGACAGATTTAGCTTACGCCAAGAGAAAGCTGAAAGCACTTGATGAAGCGCTCCTGCCTGATCAGATGGAAGTGTAATCATTAACGTTGTCTTGCACCCGTTTCCAGCTAAAAATGGCACCTCTTGCCCTCCATCTTTATGCAAAATAACAAATCTTGTTGTATTATGATCATAATCATGAATGTTCGGGCAAGCAATATGTAATCCATATTCACGGGCTGCTAATCCATTCGCAATAGCTCCAATATTAAGCTCAGGGTGTTCGCTTACATATTTAGCAGCAAACGCCGTTGATGTCATCTCTTCTACTGCAGTTGACGTACATTCTCCGTGTAAAAATTTATGACACTGCGCAATTGCATGAGGATGAGAATAAATCGTTTCAATGTTTTTCCACTGTTCTGCATGAGATGGATGAACCATTAAATGCTGACGAATTGGAAGCACAATTTCTCCAACAATCGGCAGACGACGTTCGTGAATGAGATAATCAAGTGTTAAATTTACAGATCCTTCAAGTGCATTTTCTAACGGTACAATTCCATACTCAATTTCTCCTTTATCCACTGCATCAATGCATGCTGGAATTGTTTTGTATGGAATATGGTCGTGCTGTTTAAATACGCCTTGGACGGCCACATGTGTAAATGTTGCCTTTGGTCCTAAATATCCTACTTTCCCCACAATCATGCCTCTCCTTATCTATATCTGTTTACCATTATGCCCCTGAACCAAGCACGTCCACTTTATCTACAAACTCTAAGCTTTTCAGTCTTCGCAGCATTTCATTTAACTCAACACTCATACTTGCTGTATCTAATGAAAGAGTTACGTTGGCACGCCCTTGTAAAGGGATGGTTTGGTGAATTGTTAGCACATTGCATCCTGATGATGCAACGGTGCTCAATAAATGTGATAAAGTTCCTGATCGATCTTCAATATGAAAAAACAGTGAAATAATGCGCTGTTTGACAACCGTCTGAAACGGAAAGACCGTGTCGCGGTACTTATAAAAAGCACTGCGACTCAAGTCTACGGCTTGTACAGCATCTGCTACCGACTCAGCTTTTCCCCGTTCAATTAACAGCTTCGCATCCAATGTTTTTTTCATCGCTTCTGGTAATACATCTTCGCGAACTAAATAAAACTGCTTATCGCTCTTATGCAAGTAAAGCCCCTCCCCTTATCCTATGAACAACAATTAGTCGATAAATTCAAATTCATATTCAAACAGCTTTACAATGTCGCCATCTTTTGCTCCTCGTTCACGAAGGGCTTCATCGACGCCCATGCCTCGAAGCTGGCGCGCGAATCGACGAACTGATTCTTCACGTGAGAAGTCAGTCATCTTGAATAATTTTTCGATTTTTTCACCGCTTAATACGTATGAGCCATCGCTATCACGCGTAATAACAAATTCCACTTCTTTCTTTTCATGCTTGTACAGTACGCGGTGCATAGATAGATCTTCCTCTTCTTGCATTGGGAATTCCGGCGTAGTTTCTACAAGATCAGCTACTGTAAATAACAGTTCGCGGATTCCATCACGCGTTGCCGCAGAAATTGGAAAGATTTTCACTTCGTCCCCTACTTTTTCTTTGAATGCAGCTAAATTCTCTTCGGCTTGCGGGATATCCATTTTATTTGCTACCACTACTTGCGGACGTTCCGTTAAACGCATATTATACTGACGCAGCTCTTCATTAATAGTTAAGTAATCTTCATATGGATCACGGCCTTCTAAACCTGACATATCGATTACATGGACAATCACGCGGGTACGTTCAATGTGACGTAAAAACTGATGACCTAATCCTACACCTTCATGTGCACCTTCGATTAGCCCTGGTAAATCTGCCATCACAAAACTGCGATTATCTTCTGTCTCAACTACTCCCAAATTCGGATTAATTGTTGTAAAATGATATTCAGCAATTTTTGGCTTTGCAGCAGACGTTACGGATAATAACGTTGACTTTCCAACACTTGGGAAACCAACTAATCCTACATCGGCTAATACTTTTAATTCAAGAATGACATTTCTCTCTTTACCTGGCTCTCCATTTTCTGAAAGCTCCGGTGCTGGATTTGCAGGTGTAGCAAAACGCGTATTCCCACGCCCTCCGCGTCCACCTTTAGCAATCACTGCACGCTGGCCGTGCTCAACTAAATCAGCAATCGTTTCGTTCGTATCTTCATCCAACACAACGGTACCTGGTGGAACTTTTACAATCATCGGCTCAGCGTTACGTCCGTGCTGTCCTTTTGACATTCCATGTTCACCACGGCTTGCTTTAAAGTGACGCTTATAGCGGAAATCCATCAGCGTACGTAATCCTTCTTCTACTTCAAAAATGACATCTGCACCGTGACCACCGTCACCACCTGCAGGACCTCCTTTTGGTACGTACTTTTCGCGACGGAAGGCAACCATTCCATTTCCTCCGTCGCCACCTTTTACATATACCTTGACCTGATCTACAAACATTTCTTTTTCACTCCGTTCTATATCTTAGCTCTTGCCATAGCAAAAGCGCTTTTAACTTATTGTGAGCATAAGGCTAAATTCATCTTCAGACATATGCTGTTCAACCAATGCAACTCCTTGAGCGCACTCATAACATTGTAGCTTGTTTTGTAGCTTCTGTATATCTGTTAGTATTCCACTAAAGTCAAAAAAGAAACGAATTCCCCGTTCTTCAATGCATACTGAAATACTCAAATAGTTTTCTGCATGATAATCAACATATTTTTCGAGTGCTTCTGTCAAATAGCAACACCAGTTGTATACGAACTCATCGTATTGTGATAAATCCTTCAATTCTCCAAGCACTTCCACATCTAAGCGAACAGCATGGTTATTCCAATGATAGGTCATAACAAAGCCCGCAAACAGTCGCATATTGATGTTTGTTAACTTGGATTCATGTTTGGATTCATTTACAATTTCTTCAATGATTTCATTCGCTCGATCAAGCCGATTCAACGCTAGATTGCCTTTGATTAATTGCAGCTTATTTAACCAATCATGCCGCGCGTATCTTAATACCTCTACGACATCCCATTCTTTTTCCATCTTAGCACTCCTAACTTTGACTCGAGCATAAGTATTTCACAACGCTGACAAACATCTCGTATCAATCTTCTTAGATATGTTCGATTATAACAAATTCCAATGGGTAATAGGTGAAATATTCTACAAAAAGAAAACTCTAACCTACTTGGGTTAGAGTTTTCTTTTTGTATCTTATGCTTCTTGAGCAACAGGGTATACAGATACTTTTTTACGGTCACGACCGAAACGTTCAAATTTAACGATACCGTCGATTTGAGCGAATAAAGTATCATCTCCACCACGACCTACGTTTGCACCTGGGTAAATTTTAGTACCGCGTTGACGGTATAAAATTGAACCACCAGATACGAATTGGCCATCAGCACGTTTAGCACCAAGACGTTTCGAGATTGAATCACGACCGTTTTTAGTACTACCTACTCCTTTTTTAGAAGCGAAGAATTGAAGGTCTAATCTTACTAACATGACATCCACCTCCTGTTTAGTTGTCGTTAATTTTTATATAATTACTGTAATCTAATTCGATCGTTTTCAGTGAAACAACCATACCTTCTAATAGCAATTGAATCTGTTCCAATGTGAACGAATCCACATCTTTCGGAATCTCACAACGGAGATAGCCACCATCTCCACCTTGCTCTAAGTGCGGTTCAACCCCACTTATTGAAAAGATAGCATTAATTGTTCCAAATGAAACTGCAGATGCTCCCGCACAAACAAGATCTTTTCCGTGTTCGGAAAAGTCAGCATGTCCACTCATCGTGAACCCGTCAACTTTCTTATTTGCATCACGAGAAATCGTCACCTTAATCATTTGTTATAATTACGCGTTGATAGCGTCGATTACAACTTTTGTGTAAGGTTGACGGTGACCTTGCTTACGACGATAGTTTTTCTTTGCTTTGTATTTAAATACAGTGATCTTTTTAGCGCGACCTTGTTTTTCAACTTTAGCCGTAACTGTTGCACCTTCTACGAAAGGAACACCAACTTTCACGCTGTCGCCACCTACAAATAATACTTTGTCAAAAGTAACTGTTTCGCCTTGTTCACCAGCAAGTTTTTCAACGTAGATTGCTTGACCAGCCTCTACTTTAATTTGCTTACCACCAGTTTCAATAATTGCGTACATTCTCTGCACCTCCTCTAAAAACTAAGACTCGCCATCACAGGTGTTCAAGTGAACTTAAAACCTGTTCTGAGCGGTTGTAGCACGGGTGCTACAAACCAACATATTAAATCTTACTACAAATCAAAGGTTAGTGTCAATTGGAATTCATGTTTTCTTCTAAAAATTTATATAGAAGCAGAGACCCTTTTTTGAATCTGCTCTTTCGACCCCAATTGACGCAAAACAAATGCGTTTGTATAATCATCGCTTGGCGTAAGATATACGGTTTTTTTAACCATTTTCTCTAGAGCTTTGAGAAACCCTTGAGCTTTCATTTCATTTATAACATCACTTCGCGTCTCAATCCAAATAGCCTCTTCTTCCGCGCCGCGATGTTCCCAAATTACACGTTCAATTTGAAAAGCAACCGTTTTGGAATCAATCATTTTACCGGTTCCTTCACATACTTCACAAGGCATAGTTAATGTTGACCCAATGCTATTGCGCACTTTCTTCCGCGTTAACTGCAATATGCCGAGCTCTGTAAAGCCAACTACATTCGTCCGCACTTCATCTTGTTCACATAGCTTTTTCATGTACCTTTCTACTTCTGTCCGATCTTCTTTATGAGACATATTTATAAAATCAATTAAGATCATGCCGCCTAAGTGACGTAATTGCATCTGTTTGGACAGTTCATACGCAGCTTCCATATTTGTTTGAAGCATCGTCTTTCGAATATTATCTTTTCCTGAAAACTTCCCCGTGTTCACGTCTACGACCGTCATCGCTTCCGTTTCGTCAATAACGATATAACCTCCACTTTTGAGCCACACGATTCGCTTTAAAAGCTTCTCTATTTGCCGTTCCACATTATAAAAGGAGAAAATATTTTCATTTCCTTTATAGTACTCTATTGACGAGTTAGGGTAGGCAGCTTGAAGATGTTGATATAGGTCAAAGTCATCTACTACTATCCCGTCAATTCCTTGTTGAAGTGCAGCTTGCACTCTTGTTTCGAGAAAATCTTGTCCTTTGCTGACTAGGGCAGGAGCTTTCATTCCCTGTGTCTGTCGTTCAAGGCGCTCATATTTCTTCTGTAGCTCTTTTATTTTGTGTTGGACCGCAGCTTCTGATTTTTCCTCAATCGCTGTTCGAAATAAAAAGCCTTCCATCCCCTGTTTTAACCGCTCGCCAAGCTGTTTCCACTGTTGGCGTTTTGGCTCATCTATTTTTTTGGATACAGCGACATAGTTTCCGTGCGGTAAATATACAAGCTCATCAGAAGAAAATTCAATAATACCCGTCAGCTTCGGCCCTTTTGTTCCAATGCCTTCTTTTACAACTTGAACCAATACTTTTTCTCCTTCACGAATAAAAGCAGACATCGGCTGCTGATCCTTGTGAGGATTATCTGACTGCTGATAGGATACAAGTTCATTTCGATGAATAAATCCGTTCATTGATAAACCAATATCGATAAAGGCTGCTTGCATATGCGGCAGGACTTTTACGACTTTACCCCAATATATATCACCAATAATTTGATTCTCGCTTTGTTCTTCTAAATATATTTTTTCTAGTGTTTTATCGTTTATCACGGCTATACGTTTGGAAGAAGTAGCCGCGTTAATGATACATGCCTTCACATACATTGCCTCACTTTAATCTAAATTCATAGGAAAAAGTTCGGTCAGTGCAACCGAACTTTTTTCATTCTATTCTATGTTACTAGAAATCAGTAAACTGTTACAAGTTCATCTAGTGGGCTATTTGTTCTTTTTTCTACAAAGTAAGCGTGTAAAAGTTCATTTTCATCAATTTGTACATGCTCGCCTGTTTGAGATGTAGCAATAATCATATGCTTACAACCTCTTTGGAATTTTTGCAGGACTTGATGGAGCGTCTCACTGGTTGATACACTTAGCGTTTTTAAAGCTCCAATTGGATGCTCTTTTCCATGATACCTCTCCAACAAAAAGCGCATGTAGACAAATTGCCTGCTCTTCCATTCCAAATATCCGGATATAATTAAAAATGAAATAACAATCCATAAGTGCAGCTGAAAAGGATGCATAATGACGGCGTAGATAATACCGATAGCTAAAAAAAACGTTGATAACCGGAGTGCAAGCTTATGCGCTTCTAAAAATGGTAAAGAACGACTGCACATTAAAAAAAGCAGCTTCCCTCCGTCCAATGGCCAAATGGGCAAAAGGTTAAACAGTAAAATTACTGTGCATTGAAACATAAATTGCTCATACGTTTCCAAAGACAACACATTTATTTTCATTAATAAGAAAGCAGCTCCAAACATCCAAAGATGCTGAAGAGGTCCACTTATTGTCACAATAAACTCTTCTCGAAATGGACGATTACCATGTTCATCTACTTCTGCTACTCCTCCAAAAGGTAAGAGCATAATTCTACGAATTCGCCAAGAAAAACACTGAGCCGCTACGGCGTGGCCCAGTTCATGAATAATTACAATAATAAATAACAAAAAAAGCTGCTTTACCGTAGCCGTTAAGATACCAATTACGAAAATCCCCCAAAACAATGGATGAATGTGAATTTTCATTAATAACGAAAAAGCACTATTCAAATTGAATCACCTGACTAGGATCCACAAACTTATCGCCTTTTTTAATAGCAAAATAGAACGTTCCAGCATCGCCTTTTTTACTGTTTTCCACAATTCCTACTTCTTTGCCTTTATTCACAAAATCATACATGCTAACATTGATTTTTTTGAGCTGTCCATACCAAGTTTCAGTTCCATCGGCATGTTGAATGATAACGGTATTCCCAGTATCATCACGTTTTCCTACATACCTTACAATACCTTCACTCATTGCTTCTACAACAGAATCCACTCCTGTTTGAACCGTCACGCCTTGCTTACTTTGAGCAAATGTTTCCGTTACTTTCCCTGAAGCTGGAGTAGCGTATTCTCCGCTTACACTTTGCTCCGTTTTGCTAGACTCCTTATTCGGCAGTAGCGTTAACGGCTTCCCAAACTTATCTTCATACCAAGAGGAAACAGCTGCAAACTGAAATTCTTTATCCATTGTTTGTTGAACCACCACTCTAGCCTGTTCAAAAGCAGGAGAAGCGTTCTTGAACATAATCCCTACAATTAACACTAAGCAGGCCGAAGCTAAAATTTTAAATAAAAAGCGTTCTTTTCGAAATAACGGGTGATATTCCTTTGCTGATGGTGTGTATTCAACCGCAGAATAATCCATCGATCCATATTTTTCTTCTTCACTCATTAAGGACGTATGAAGAGGTTCTTGAGGAAGACGCTTCGTTGTATTTAATTGTTTTCGCTTGCGCTCAGCAATTCGTTTACGGATTTCATCAGCACGTCGATTCATGATTCATCATTCTCCTTGTTCTTATCGTATAATCAACTATATGACTTGTCCGTGGAGCTTATGACAGCTTGACTCTACAAAATCACACAAATAAAAAAAGCTTCCTCTATCGGAAGCTTTTTAAGAACGAACACCAAAGAATCGTTTAATACGTGCAAACATTCCCTTATCTTCTTCATCTAACGATTGAAGAGGAACCGTTTCACCTAGAATACGTCTTGCAATATTACGATATGCAATTGATGCTTTGCTTGATGGATCCATGACAATTGGTTCACCGTTGTTAGAAGCACGAATAACATTTTCATCGTCAGCAACGATTCCAATTAAATCAACAGCCAGAAGCTGAGAAATTTCTTCCACGTCCAGCATGTCTCCATTTTTCATCATATGACTACGGATTCGGTTAATAACAAGTTTTGGAGATTCGATATCCTCTTGCTCCAATAATCCAATAATACGGTCAGCATCACGAACAGCTGAAACTTCCGGTGTTGTCACAACGAGTGCCTTATCAGCGCCAGCTACGGCATTCTTATAGCCTTGTTCAATACCAGCTGGGCAATCAATAACCACATAGTCATAGTCTTGCTTTAACTGAAGAACTAACTCTCGCATTTGTTCTGGTTGAACAGCTGTTTTGTCACTCGTTTGAGCAGCAGGAAGTAAGTACAAACATTCAAAACGCTTGTCCTTAATCAAGGCTTTTTGCGGTTGGCATCGACCTTCTACCACGTCTACAAGATCATAAATAATACGATTTTCAAGCCCCATTACAACATCCAAGTTGCGTAAGCCGATATCAGTGTCTACTAGACACACGCGCTTTCCAGCTAATGCTAGAGCAGTACCTAAATTGGCTGATGTCGTTGTTTTTCCAACTCCACCTTTACCAGACGTAACAACAATAGCCTCTCCCACTGTCAAATTCTCCTTTCTACCCTGGTCAAATTCGGTCTTAGATGCGGTAAAGCTTGCACGCGATCTATCACCATTTGATCATTATCATCTAAGTATGCACATTCCATTATATTCTCTTCCTTCTCACTGCGCTCTTCTTCTGATCGGGTAATGATATCAGCAATGCGCAGCTGTGAAGGTTTCATTAACGATGCAGCAATAACGGCGTTTTTATTGCCGCGATATCCTGCATGAGCAATCCCTTTTAAAGCACCTAATACAAATAAATTTCCTCCAGCTACAACGGTTCCTCCGGGATTTACGTCTCCGACTAGAAGCAAATCGCCTTCTACATGGAGAACCTGTCCTGAACGAACTACCTTTGTAACAGATACTAATTCACTTTCTTCTCTTACTCGGACTGCATCTTGCTTTAAAATAACGTTACTATCAATTTGTTTAACTACTAAATACTGATTTTCTTCTATGAGCGCCTTCAATTCGGTTTCCTGCTCTGTAGTTAAATAACGATTTCCGATTTTGACATACACTGTGACGATTTGATCGGCATCGCCATGCTTATTTGTCAAAAGCTTCGTCTTAAGTTCCGTCAAAAGCTCTGCAAATGAACATGTATCATTGAGATGCAACGTTAATCCATCTTTTGTTCCTTTAATTGTCACATTTTGTTGCTTTTGTTTATTCAAGACGCTCACCTCAACGAATATATAATTTCGACAGAGACTTACTCAATTCCTTTTTTTCGTTTCTTCAATCAGCATTTTTATCACATCACGAACGAGAAGCGTAATATATTTTCGGATCAGCGTTCATCGATAAATTTAGCGAAATATTGAAAACATCTTTGAAGCGGAAATGCAAAAATGAGTGCAAATATGGCATTTAAAATGATGGTTGCGTAAAATCGCTCTTGCAAGAAGCGACCAATGGTCATATCGGATATATTAATAATGCTATTAATTCCATATACATAAAACTCAATAATGGCTACAGCTAATAGCGACATGCAGATTACGATAAGCGTATTTTGCTGAAAAATCTTCATTAGTTTTGATACGATATAGCATACGGCCGGCAATCCAAGCGCGTATACTCCTAAGACATCCGTAAAGGCAATATCGTACATGAATCCAAGGATTACCCCATATAGCATCGCTTGCTTTGGGTGATAATACACTGCCATAAAAGCCAGTACCACTACAACAAAGTGAGGCGATAGAATCCAGTCTCGCCATGGTGATGCCATGGCGACAAAATTAACAAAGATACTTTCAAACATAAAAACGACAAGCACGAGAATAGGAAGGACAAACCGCTTCATCAGTTAGCCTCCTCCGCCCCTAAATCGTCTTCAGCAGCGGGCGCACTTCTTTTAGCTACAACTACGTTATCTAAGTCATACAAGTCAGCAGCAGGTTTGATATAAGCTTTTTTCGTTAATCCATATTCATCAGGCTCAATTTTTGTGATAACGCCAATTGGAAGATTGCTAGGAAAAATGCCGTCTTCTTGTCCTAGACCGGACGTTACTACTTTTTGCTTTTCTTTAATATCAGCATCAAAAGGAATACGACGCATAACAAGCGCCTGTTCTTTATCATCATAGCCTTCAATTAAACCAAACACTTCTTTTTTAGCCTGAATTTTAGCAGATACACGGTTTGTACGATCTGATGAACTAATTAACTGCACAGTAGATGTGAACTTAGATGCATGCTTCACTTTACCAATCAGCCCTTCAGGAGTCATAACAGCCATATTTTCCTGTACATTATGAACCGTCCCTTTATCAATGGCAATTACCTCATGCCAACGGTCTGGATTACGAGCAATAACTGTTGCTTCGATTGGATTGTATTGACTTAAATCCGTTTTTTTGTCGAGCTGTGCTCTTAATTTTTTATTTTCTTGCTGCAAAGCGTTGGCTTTCGTTTCTAATTGCATGCGTTCGTCTAAACGGGCTTTTAATACCTCGTTTTCTTCGTATGTACGCTTTAAGTCACCTACATTCTGAAAGAAACCCGCTACAAATTGTGCGGGTTCATTAAAGGTAGCCTGAACAAGACCAACCGTATCTTTGACAAACTGTTCAGGCCACGTTACATTTTTACGACCATTTAACGAAAAACCAATCAATGCCACTAATACAATAATACTGACCAATAAAATAACTAAACGTTTATTTAAGAAAAATTGTGGCACGATCTACACCTCTTAATATTTAGCGATATGAATCGCTTGTACGATTTTTAAATAAATCAATGTGTTCTAACGCTTTACCAGTTCCAATTGCAACACAGTCAAGCGGATCTTCTGCGATGACAACCGGCATATTTGTTTCTTCACTAATAACTTTATCTAAATTACGTAGCAATGCGCCACCGCCTGTTAATACAATACCGCGATCCATAATATCTGCCGCAAGTTCAGGTGGTGTTTTTTCTAATGTACTTTTTACTGAATCGACAATAGAAGCCACTGTATCTTTTAGCGCTTCTGCAATTTCTTCTGCTGAAATTTCGATTGTTTTCGGTAGACCTGTTAGTAAGTCACGTCCGCGAATTTCCATGTTTTCAATACCTTCTGGAATTCCGGCAGAACCGACTTCTACTTTTAATGCTTCTGACGTACGCTCACCGATCATTAAATTGTAATTCTTGCGAATATATTGAATAATCGCTTCATCCATCTCGTCCCCAGCGATACGGATTGACTGACATGTTACGATTCCGCCTAAAGAAATAATCGCAACTTCTGTTGTTCCTCCACCAATATCTACTACCATACTTCCCGTTGGCTCCCAAACCGGTAGATTGGCGCCGATTGCTGCAGCAAACGGTTCTTCAATTGTATACGCATCACGCGCGCCAGCCTGACGAGTCGCATCAATAACGGCACGCTTCTCAACAGCTGTAATGCCAGAAGGTACACAAACCATTACATACGGCTTACCCGCAAACAAACTTTTTGTTTTTTGAGCTTGATTGATGTAATATTTCATCATCGTCGCAGTTGTTTCGTAATCTGCAATAACTCCATCTTTCATTGGACGAAGGGCTACTACGTTCCCAGGTGTACGACCAATCATATTTTTTGCATCGTTACCTACCGCAACGATTTGTTTTGTATCAGTTTGCAAAGCCACAACAGACGGCTCACGCACAACAATTCCTTTTCCTTTTACATAAACGAGCGTATTTGCAGTACCCAAATCTATTCCAAGGTCTCTAGTACCGATTCCAAACATGTGTCTCTTCCTTTCTCTTACCAAAATGCAAAGGTAAAAATTCCATAATTCAATTTCTTCATTTCATAAGTAACATTTTTTATTTTCTATACTTTTTTCATAGATGTCAACGCCAAATATTGTATGATAAAAAGTCATACTTTGTCTATTAATAACGAATGATTGTAAAGAACTTGTCATTTAAAATCATGACTACTATTATAACCCAAGGATTTTAAAAAGCATAGCCTTACATGTATCCTTTTTCTTTTAAACTAATATATTTTCGATCTCCGATAATTAAATGATCTAACAATTCAATTCCTATGATAAATCCGCACTCTTTTAAGCGCTTCGTTACCTCTATATCTTCTCTGCTGGGAGTAGGGTCGCCGGAGGGATGATTATGAATACAAATAAGAGATGCAGCTGAACGGCGAAAGGCTTCTTTAAATACTTCTCTTGGATGGACAATAGATGAATTGAGGCTTCCGATAAAAATGGTTTGCTTGTGGAGAACTTGATTTTTCGTGTTGAGGTATAAACAGACGAAATGCTCTTGGGACAGCACGCGCATTTCTTCCATCACATAATTAGCTCCGTCTTCAGGGCCATGAATGGTATATCGCTCACTAGATTTCCGCTGTACAATCCTCTTACCTATTTCAATAGCCGCTATAATTTGAATCGCTTTTGCAGGTCCGATACCTTTAATATTCATCATTTCATCAAGCGATGCATGCTGTAAAAGTTGAAGACCTTCAAAATGCGTTAATATGCGATTGGACAGCTGAAGAACAGATTCATCTTTGGTTCCGGTGCGCAGCAAAATAGCAATAAGCTCGTGGTTAGAAAGACTAGAAGCACCCATTGCCACAAGGCGCTCTCGAGGTCTTTCATCTTGAGGAAAATCTTTAATTAGCAATGATTGATCCAATTTCGTCACTCCTTTTTAGTAGACGAAACCGTATTGTTTTAGCTCACGTATTGTTCGGGAGAGCGGCAAGCCCACCACGGAGAAATAGTCTCCTTCAATTTTTTTAACTAGCGCAGCACCGAGACCTTGAATTCCATAAGAACCAGCCTTGTCCATAGGCTCTCCTGACTCTACGTACTGTACGATTTCATCTTGTTCAATCGGCCAAAACTCTACATCAGTTTGTTCATAAAACGTATGAACTTTTGCATTTGATACGAACGCTACTCCAGTTAACACCTGATGTTTTTGACCTGACAGCATCGTAAGTGTTTCAATCGCTTCTTGTTTCGTTTTTGGCTTTCCTAAAATACGATTGCCATATACGACAACTGTATCGGCGCCTAGGACCATATCCTCTTTGTAATGCGAAGCGACGTCCACTGCTTTTTGCCTAGCTAAATCCATTACTACCTCGGACGGAGTGTATGATGGATTGACGATTTCTTCAATTGTACTAACGTGAACGGTAAAGGGAATGTGAAGCTGCTGAAGTAATTCTTTTCGACGAGGAGAGCCTGAGGCTAAAATTAATGTTTGTTTCATACATCTCACCTTTGCATTTTGATTTTAAAAAAGAAGGACACACCGTTATTTTAGCAATTTCATCTCTAAATGACAATAAACAAGTGAGGCAGCATTACACTACCTCACCTGTTAAGACGTTACAAGGCTTTCATATTGCTGAAGAGCTTTTAACACGTATCCCTGAGCAAGCCAAGCGTCTTTACTGCTTTTATTGTCTTCATATGAAGAAAGAGAAGCCGCAGCCTTTTGAAGGGTGCTCACCATGGTTTTAATGTCTTCATTTGACGCTTCTTTCTGAACTTTTGTCAGCTCTTTTTTCAAAGATTTGATATCAGCTACCCGCTCTCCCTCAATCGCTTTAACAGATTGATCTAAGAGATTAGCCATAAACGGCTGCGCTGTTGTTATAACCGTTTGATCTTTTTTCCCTAATTCGCTGGTGGGCTTAATTTCATAAGACTTTACATATACATCTTTACCTTGTTGTTTATACGTTTTACTAAGTGCCTTTGCTTTTTCTTCTCCAGTGGCAGCACCAACGACAAGAGAATAGGTTTTAGGTGAAAAAATCTCGCCTGCTTCGTTCTCTTCTTTCCATTTATCCATTGCTTTATTTGCAGCAGCTTTTGATGAAAAAGCACCTGCTTGCACAATGTAAAAGGAAAAAGGGTCTAAAGTAGAAGCAGCAGCTGACGTATCCTTCGATTCCTGTTCGCTTTTCTTTTCAGCTTTACCAACACTTTCAGTGGCAGACGCTGTTTGAGCAGCTTTTTCTTCTTTCGCTCGCTCACTTGTTTGTGCTTTTCCTACAGGCTGTTCGCTTCCTGTCATCATTTTCACACCAACCATACCAATGCCGCTGCCTATTCCGACTGCTAGCAATACAATCACAGCTGTTCGTTTGATCACACCGCCGTTTACTGTTTTAATCGAAACATTTTTAGGATGTAATCGCGGCTTTTTCTTCTTTTCATTTCTTACATCTTCAATAAACACCACTTTATTTTCTTCCACATGAGAATCTTTGGATGCCGGTTCCGGAAGAACCCACGTAAATTCGTCTTTTTCCGGCGCTTGTTCTTCCTTCTCATCCTTAGATTGACCATTGATTTTAATTGAAATTTTTCGTTCCTGCTTGTCCACTGCCCCACCGCCTTTAGTTAACGTAGTCTTAGTACCGGTTGTAAGCTGAGGTAAACCGACATAAAACATACACTTTTTTCCATGCTATCATAGAAGAAAAAAAAAATAACAAGACATTTGTCGTCTTGTTACAAAAGGTTTTCGCTATTTAGTTACAGAAATTTTAACTTTGTCGAAGACTTGAAGCTCAATAAAAATAGTTGCTAACATACCAATCTATCAATTCGTTTCCATGAAAATAAGCAGCGATTGTCCCTATAAAAATAAAAGGAACGAAAGGAATTGGTACACCTACCTTTGCCTTTTTCATTAACAATGCTCCTATACTAACGGTTCCGCCTATTAATATAGCTAAAAAAAGTGATAGCAAAACAAGCTTTACTCCAAGCACAATACCAATCAAACCATACAATTTAATATCTCCTTCTCCAAGGCCTCCTCTGCTGAGAAATGCGATTAGAAAGAGGAGAAAAAATGCGATTCCTCCTCCCATTAAAGAATCACTCCACGAAGTTAATGGAATGAAAAGACGCTCAAGAAGAAAGATAGGCAAAAAGAAAAGCAGCACCTTATTTGGGACAATCATATAGGCTATATCTGAGACAACGATAATTGTTAAAAAAGAAACAAAAGTTAATATGACAATCAGTTCTAACGTCATATTCAATTTAAAAAAAGCATATACAAATAAACTTCCTGTCGAAAATTCTACGAACGGGTAGATGAAGGAGATTTTTTTGCGACACATACTACATTTTCCTGCATTTTTAATGTAGGAGACTACGGGGATTAACTGTTGTGGAGAAAGAACGTATAAACAGTGTGGACAATGAGATCTTGGAGATAAAATAGATTTTCCCTGAGGAATTCTAAGGCCTGCTACGTTGTAAAATGAACCTAGAGTGATACCTGAAACGAATAGATAAAGGTAAATTATACTCATACGACTCCTTCCATTCCAGGGGTATAGAATACTAACTGTAGATTTTCTTTTGAATGGGGCAATGTATCTTTTCCTTTTAAATAACTGCCAATAAATGGAATGAGAAAAGCTGCTAGAAGACCTATTACGATAACCAGTATGATCACTTGCGTGAGAGAAAGTCCTTTATTCTCTTTTGACAGTTTATCCATTTCCACACCTCTCTTTTATTGATTAGTATCAAACAGCTCCTTCATTAATAAACTGAATCTTAATACCCATAAAAGTCATATTCTGTATGCCTCCTTCCTTAAAACACACCTTTTATAGGTAATAAGGATTATACCACTAAAAAACAAAAACAGCATAAAAAAACGTCTGCAAAAGCAGACGTTTTTTAATAGTAAGGAGCCATAAATAAGTAGACAATTACACCTGTAAGGCTTACATAAAGCCAGATTGGCATTGTCCATCGCACAATTTTTTTATGTTTTTCAACTTGCATTGTCCAGCCCCACACAAGTGCAAACAGTGCCAGCGGAACGATAATCGCTGCTAAGAAACTGTGTGTGATCAAAATAAAGAAGTAAATGGGACGAACAATTCCTTCTCCACCAAACGTAGCTGTTTCCGTTGAGATATAGTGGAACGTTAAATATGAAACTAAAAAGAGCAGTGTAGAAGTGAATGCCGCTAAGATAAACCCTCTATGAGCATTGATGTTTTTTCTAAAGATTGAAATCAACGCTGCAACTAAAAAAATAAACGTAAAACTATTCAAAATAGCATTTAACCGTGGAAAGATAGTCAAATCAAAACTTACTTTTCCTTGATAGCCAATATTCGAAAAGAATAGCAGTAAGATAATAACATTCGCTATCACTGAAAAGGTAAGAATAATACCGGTAAAGTTTTTATTACTTTTCGGTACAATTTTTTCATTATTCTTACTCATGTTAACAATCTCCTTATTTAGTGATGTACATGTTTATTATATATCACTTACCTAGGGGGTGAAAGTGACAATACTTTGAACTTAGTGCTTCCTTATTATTTGTATCCCTTTCTTACATTATGTTAAAAGCAGCAAGATTTCACTTGCTGCTTCTGCTCATTTGAGAAGAAAGGCCCGCACTTCTGATATAAAATACAGAGACCCTGTAATCACGACCATGTCTTGTTCACCTGTCGCCTTTTCCTTTACGTAAGCAATTGCTTTTTTCCACTCCTCGTCCATATGCTTATTACGATGAGTACTCATCTCATAAAGCTCCCCAGCTGCGCGAGCACGAGGAAAGTCAAACGACGTAAATGTAATACTTGCAGCGATTGTTTCAAGTTCTTGGACCATTCGATCAGCGCTTTTATCATTTAAGCAGCTGAAGATTAAATGAATGTTTCGATCTTCATAATGAAGGCGTAAAGTAGATAACAAGCTATCAATGCCTTCTGCATTATGAGCCCCGTCAATAATCGTTAAAGGATGCTCATTTACTATCTCAAAGCGGCCGTTCCACTTTGTATGCTGAATCCCTTTTATCATTTGCTCATTGGAGATAGAAAGCTTTTTCTTTTCTTTTAAATAACAAACGGCCATCACAGCCAAAGCTGCATTTTTAACTTGATGATAGCCAAGCATATTTAATTGCAAGTGTTCAAATATACCATACGGCGTTTTTAACGTAAAGCCTTCTCCATTTGCTAAGGGCTCATAGTTTTCAATTTTAAATTCTTTTCCTAACACAAATAACGAAGCCTGCTTCAAATTTGCCTCTTCTGTAATGACGTCAAGCGCCTTTACTTGCTCTGCACCAGTAATAATAGGGACTTCTTTTTTAATAATCCCCGCTTTTTCTGCTGCAATTTCTTCTACCGTATCACCTAGTATCGCCATGTGATCAAATCCAATGTTTGTAATAATACTCACCATAGGATTCACAACGTTTGTTGAATCATATCGTCCCCCAAGACCTGTTTCAAACACAACATAGTCAACTGAATCATGATAGCCGAAATAAAGAAAAGCCATGATTGTAATCACTTCAAATTCCGTTGCTGACCCTAAGTCCGTATGTTCTAGTCGCTCCACTACAGGCTTTACTTCCTGAACAAGAGCGGTCATTGCTTCATTTGAAATAGGCTGTCCATTCACGCTAATCCGCTCATTAAATGTTTCGATATAAGGGGAAGTAAACGTTCCAACTTTATACCCTGCTTCTTCTAACATATTTCGCAAATACGAAACAGTAGAACCTTTACCATTCGTTCCAGCAACGTGAATAGCATTTATATTTTGCTGCGGAAAATCAAGCTGCTCTAGCATCCATTCCATTCGTTCTAACCCCGGCTTGATTCCAAAGCGAAGTCTGTTATGAATCCAATCAAGCGCTTCTTCATATGTCGTTATCATCTTTTATTCACCTTTCTTTTCCATCGCTATTATTATGTAAAGAAAAAGCGTCGCTATACAAGCCACGCTTTTTCTGTTAGTTTATTAACCCATTGATTATCCGCGTAATTCAGCAATACGAGACTCAACAGCTTCACGTTTTTCAACGTAATCTTGCTCTTTTGCACGCTCTTCTTCTACTACTTTAGCAGGCGCTTTTGCAATAAAACCTTGGTTGTTTAATTTCTTTTGTACACGTTCTACTTCTTTGTTTAACTTATCGTATTCTTTTTCTAAACGGGCGATTTCTTCTTCGATATTAATTAAACCTTCAAGAGGTAAAATTAATTCTGCGCCTGTTACAACAGCAGTCATCGCTTTTTCATCTAATGAAACATCGGTTGAAATCACAAGCTCACTTGGATTACAGAAACGTTCTACATACGCACGATTCTTTTCAAGCTGACTTTGAATATTTTCATCTTTAGCTTTAATAAATAATTTTACTTGTTTGCTCATCGGCGTGTTCACTTCAGCACGAATGTTACGAACAGCACGGATAATATCTACAAGTAAACGCATATCGTTAGCAGCTTCTTTATCCGAAAGCTCAGCGCGTACTTCCGGCCATTTAGCTACTGTAATTGATTCACCTTCATGCGGCAAGCTTTGCCAAATTTCTTCAGTAATAAACGGCATGAATGGATGTAAAAGTCGCATTGTGTTATCAAGTACATAAGCTAAAATTGAGCGAGTGGTCTTTTTAGCTGCTTCATCTTCTCCGTAAAGAGGAAGTTTAGCCATTTCAATGTACCAATCGCAGAAGTCATCCCAAATAAAGTTATAAAGAATGCGTCCAACTTCACCAAATTCATATTTGTCAGCTAATTTTGTTACGTGCTCAATCGTTTCATTTAAGCGCGTTAAAATCCATTTATCCGCAACTGACTTTTCGCCTGATAAATCAAGCTCTTCAAATGTGATGCCGTCCATGTTCATTAATGCAAAACGAGAAGCATTCCAAATTTTATTTGCAAAGTTCCACGTCGCTTCGACTTTTTCAAAGCTGAAGCGTAAATCTTGTCCCGGTGAGCTTCCTGTAGATAAGAAATAGCGAAGAGAATCTGCACCGTATTTCTCAATTACTTCCATTGGATCTACGCCGTTACCAAGTGATTTACTCATCTTACGACCTTCAGCATCTCGTACAAGACCGTGAATAAGTACATCGTCAAACGGACGTTTACCCGTAAATTCAAGACCTTGGAAAATCATACGAGATACCCAGAAGAAAATAATGTCGTAGCCCGTTACAAGCACATTTGTTGGGTAGTAGCGTTTGAAATCAGCTGCATCCACATCCGGCCAGCCCATTGTTGAGAACGGCCATAGCGCTGAACTGAACCATGTGTCTAATACATCTGAATCCTGTTCCCAGTTTTCGATATCTGCTGGAGCCTCATGATCTACGTATACTTCTCCAGTTTCTTTATGATACCAAGCTGGAATGCGATGTCCCCACCAAAGCTGACGCGAAATACACCAGTCGCGAATATTTTCCATCCAGTGTAAGTATGTCTTTTCAAAACGATCAGGCACAAAGTTTACTTTTTCTTCTTGTTTTTGAAGATCTACTGCTTTATCTGCTAACGGCTGCATTTTTACAAACCACTGAGTTGATAAATAAGGTTCAACAACGGCACCGCTTCGTTCACTGTGACCTACTGAATGCATGTGGTCTTCAATGTTGAACAATACGCCGTCTTCTTGAAGGTCTTTAACAATTTGCTTACGGCAAGCAAAACGATCCATTCCTTCATATTTACCTGCTTTGTCATTCATCGTGCCGTCTTGATTCATCACTAAAATACGCTCTAAATTATGACGGTTTCCAATTTCAAAATCGTTCGGGTCATGAGCAGGCGTAATTTTTACCGCACCAGAACCGAATTCCATATCTACATAATCATCGCCTACGATTGGAATTTCACGACCTACAATCGGAAGGACAACCTTTTTGCCGATTAAGTGCTTATAGCGATCATCTTCAGGGTGAACAGCTACAGCCGTATCTCCTAGCATTGTTTCAGGACGAGTTGTTGCGATTTCAATATGTCCAGAACCATCTGCCAACGGATAGCGCATATGATAAAACGCACCTTGTACATCTTTGTAAATAACCTCGATGTCTGAAAGAGCTGTTTTTGTAGCTGGATCCCAGTTAATAATATATTCTCCGCGATAGATTAACCCTTTTTTGTAAAGCGTTACGAATACTTCGCGCACTGCTTTAGAAAGGCCTTCATCAAGCGTGAAGCGCTCGCGTGAATAGTCTAAGCCAAGTCCTAGCTTCGACCACTGCTGGCGAATAAAGCTTGCATATTCTTCTTTCCATTTCCACGTTTCGGCTACAAAATTTTCGCGGCCTAGATCGTAGCGGCTTTTCCCTTCGCTGCGAAGCTTTTCTTCTACTTTTGCCTGCGTTGCAATCCCCGCATGGTCCATGCCGGGAAGCCATAAAACGTCATAGCCTTGCATGCGCTTCATACGCGTTAAGATGTCTTGTAACGTTGTATCCCAAGCGTGGCCTAAATGCAGCTTGCCCGTTACGTTTGGGGGTGGAATTACAATTGTATATGGCTCTTTTTCAGGGTTATTTGTTGCTTCAAAAAACTTCCCGTCTAACCAATACTGATAACGATTTTCTTCAACGGCTTTTGGATCATACTTCGTTGGAAGAGTCACTTCTTTTTCAGACATAATGTATACCTCCATAATATAAAGTTTCAGTCTTTAGAAACTGTGTAAAGCTTTTATAAACATAAAAAAACTCCTTTCCTAATAAAAGGACGAAAGGAGTTGATTTCGCGGTACCACCTTTTTTTATAGACGTATCCCGTTTGATAAGCCTATACACTTCATTTCATAACGGTTGATTAACCGGCTTTTTCTACTGAGCTATGCAGCTGTTCAAAAAAGCTACTCATAGGCGACATTCCGAGTGCACATTCTTAAGAAATCTCACAGCAGCTGATTTCTCTCTCTGAAAGACGAACATCCCGTACTCTTCCTATTCACTGTATTTATGTATGAATTTCTCTTAATTATACTATATGAAAAAATGTTGAATCGTCAATAATCTTCTCCATTTTTTTATGATTATATTCATAATTTTTTTGTTCTGCTCTTTATTTTTTCATTCACTCGCTAATTTTGGAAATAAAATGAAAAGTCCGCTCAAAAAAATGGCACCATTTCTTTCTTTTTTCATATACTTACTTTAACCTGGGCACGTGGATTGAAAGGGGCATGTACAAATGAAGAAACGAATAAATGTAAATTCGTATCAGCTGCAGCGGTGGCTCAAAACAGCAGGAGCGGCTTGTGGACAGTTTATTGTTCCTTTAACAATTTTTCAAGGTATACGTACACTATTCTTCCCCACAACCTTTGATGTACTGTTGTTGGCACTTCTTGCCATACTAGCGGTTGCTTTATATTCGGACTGGATTTAAAAACCCAAGCGCTATTCGTTCGCTTGGGCTTGTGCAGCTGCTTCCGCTGCCATTTTTTTTTGCTGATCTACTTCAAATATTTTAATATTGAGCTGTTCAATGTTTTTCGTCAGCCAGTATGCTCGAATAAATGACTGCATATGTTCAAGCTCCGTTTTACTTTCTTTATGCTGCCTATATTGAACGATACACTGATACAAGGGTTCTGGAAACGCTAAATAACTGTGCAAAAGCAGTCTTTCCTCTTCTCTGAGAGCAAAATGTTTTTCATACGTACTAAACCACTCATAGCTGTCATAGGTAGTTACTGGGTACGTGCGAAGAGTACGGAAATAAAATGAGACCAAATCATAAATCGGTGAAGCATCTTTTGCATGTTCAAAGTTAATAAAAAAACCATTTCCCCGTTCGTCATAGATAAAATGTTTAGCCGATAGCTTTCCATGAGACGTAACTAGCCGGATCTTTTCCTTTTCTTCCATTTCATCGTTCCACTGATCGAGCTTTCCAAAACCAAACTCAAGCGCTCTTGTCATTTCATAATAAAATGTACAGTAATGCAATTCAAACGGGGACATATACACTTTCTTCTCGCATTCTACTACGTACTGCTTCAGCTCTTCCTGACGTTTTTCCCACGTTTCTTTCATCGATGTATAATGATTTTCTATATCTTCTTTTTTTACTTCTACTTCCTGCGCCGAAGCACCGTGAAGCTTAGCAAGCTCTTGAAATAATTTATGATATCGAATATCACGCTCTTCGGTTGGGTTATTTGGGAGCCACGGCATTAAGTAATACGAGCCGCTTTCATCTGAAACAATGGGCTGAGAACGCTTCGTTTGATAAATAGGGACAAAGCCCATCCACCCTTTTTGATACACGTTCTGCAACTTTTGAATGAAGTTCTGATTTCGCTCTTGATGATTCGCCATTTCTTTAAGCGCAAATACGCCAGTTTTTGTATAGACTTTTTTTACTTTTCCGTAGTCTTCGATAAAGTCAACATCTAAGTCATATTCTTTTAACAATACTTTGTAGTCTGCTACTGTCCGCTGCATCTATATTCTCCTTCCTCGTAAAAAATAAAGAAAACAGTTAAGACATTATATGCGTCAAAACTGTTTTCTTTCCGACTTTAACGAACGGGAATATTTAAGATGCTTCCTTCTTCCAGCTCATATTCATCTCCTAAATTATTCACTCGTAAAATGTTTTGTACATTCGTATTATAGCGGTTTGCTATCGTATCAAGCGAATCTCCGTCTTGAACAATACAAAGCTTCCACGTTGAAAAAGCTTCTTCTTCCCGCGAAAAGAGCTTTGTTAAATAAAGGGCGTTTTCATTTCGGCCGCTTTCATTTTCTTCTTTCCGAAATTCAACAATAATCTTTTCCTTTTCTTGCTCAGCCTCTTGTTGAACGTCAGCATACGTATTTAATTCACTAGCTTGCGATTCTTCGAAGCTTTCTTGCTCTTGACGAAGCTGAAAGAGCTCAATCACGTTGTCTTCTCTTTCTTCCTCGATTGGTGCCTCTTTTTTCACTTCGACTTCAAATGGTTCATATGCTTCCTCTTCATATTCCACGACCGGCTCAGCACGAGATTCTTTTTTAAATACAGATGAAAAATAACTAGGAGGCTTTTCTGAATGATCTTCTTCAATAGCCTCTGCCTCTAAAAGTGCGGGAGCTTCACGATAGCTTACGTCAAACTCTTGCTCCTCTTGTTTCTCTTCTTCTTGAGCAAAGTTTTCAGTATATACCTCTTCAGCATCGTCTGCTTCTTCATAGGAGACGATGTGCTGTTCTTCCGCAAACTCTTCCTCTTCTTCTCGTTCTTGTTCTTCATGCTGTTCCCCGTACAATCCTGTGATGGACAAGTCAGCCATTAGCTGCAGCTGATTTGTGCCTGGTAATTCATAATCAAATAAATCAATAGATACATATACATCTTCAATACTTTGAATACGATTTTTAGGAATGGTAATATCAACAGGAAATTGATGTGATAATTCAGCCGTTCCGTCTTCACGGACAGAGATAGATTGCACTTGATTCTCATTTGTATATTCGCGTAACGAGTGCTCTCCCTCGTACGTTTCGTATTCACCTGTTAATTGTAATGCTCCTCGAATAGACACATATTGGTCATATTCTTGAATAGATACTTGAGGCTCTAAGGAGATAGACAAAAGTTGTGAGACTTCCTGTCCTTTTTGAAACCATACTGATTCTTCTACGGAAAAACGCAGACATGATAAATTATCCTGCGACAAATTGTTCTCCCCCTTCCAACACCCGCCAGGTAATAGCGCGGTCATTAAAGATGTATGAACAAATAAATTAAAATATGTCTTGAAAACTAAAAAAGCTTACGGAATCCTCCGTAAGCTTCTTTATAAAAGTTATTTCTATTTAGCTGTTTATCCACGCAACTTTGAAAAAGCTTTTTCAGCTGCTGCAATTGTATGTTCAATGTCTGCATCTGTATGAGAAGTTGATAAAAACATTCCTTCGAATTGAGAAGGAGGTAAAAACACGCCTTCATTAGCCATTTGACGATAGTAAGCTGCAAAATAATCTAAATTCGATGTTTTCGCTGTTTCGTAATTTATGACCTGTTCGTTTGTGAAGAAGAAACCGATCATTGAACCAGCTCGGTTTACGGTAAACGGCACATCATATTTTTCAGCTGCTGCCATCAATCCTTCTTCTAAGCGATCTGCTTTACGAATGAACTCATCGTAGGATTGAGGTGTCAGCTGTGTTAATGTCTCGTATCCAGCTGTCATCGCAAGCGGATTACCTGATAATGTACCTGCTTGATAAATCGGGCCGCTTGGTGCAACTCGCTCCATAATTTCAGCTTTACCACCGTAAGCACCTACTGGTAAACCACCACCGATTACTTTTCCTAAGCAAGTTAAGTCAGGCGTAATGTTGTAGTAGCCCTGTGCACAGTTGTACGCTACGCGGAACCCTGTCATTACTTCATCAAAAATGAGCAGTGAGCCATATTCTGATGTGATATCACGAAGCCCTTGTAAGAAACCGGGCTGAGGTGGTACCACACCCATATTTCCTGCTACCGGTTCAACGATTACTCCGGCAATGTCATCTCCGAATTCTTTAAAAGCATATTGTACGCTTTCTAAATCATTGTACGGCACTGTAATCGTGTTTTTAGCGATTCCTTCAGGCACTCCCGGGCTATCTGGTAGGCCTAACGTTGCAACGCCTGAGCCAGCTTTAATGAGAAGAGAGTCACCGTGTCCATGGTAACAGCCTTCAAATTTTAAAATTTTGTTGCGGCCCGTATAGCCACGCGCTAAACGCAGTGCGCTCATCGTTGCTTCCGTACCTGAACTCACCATACGGACGATTTCGATTGAAGGAACGCGCTCAATCACAACTTTAGCGAGCTCATTTTCAATTAATGTTGGTGCACCAAAGCTTGTACCAGATTCCGTTACTTTTTTTACTGCTTCAACTACTTGATCGTTGGAATGTCCGTGAATTAAAGGTCCCCATGATAAGACGTAGTCAATATATTTGTTGCCGTCAATATCGTAAATCGTAGCGCCTTTTCCTCGTTCCATAAAAATAGGATCCATATCTACTGATTTAAATGCACGAACAGGACTGTTTACTCCACCCGGCATTAGTTGCTGCGCTTCTAAAAAAGCTGCTTTTGACTTTTCATAACTTCTCATGTGTAAGCCTCCTTAATTACTTGTCAGATAACCAGCGTGCTGCGTCTTTAGCATGATACGTTACAATTAAATCCGCTCCTGCACGCTTCATGCTAATTAATTTTTCAAGAACAATCTCTTTTTCATTTACCCAGCCGTTTTGAGCTGCCGCTTTAATCATTGAATATTCACCGCTCACATTATAAGCCACTACAGGTAAATTAAACGTATTTTTAACATCGCGCATAATATCTAAATATGATAGAGCTGGTTTTACAATTAAGAAATCTGCTCCTTCTTCGACATCAGATTCCGCTTCTCGAAGTGCCTCTAAGCGATTAGCTGGGTCCATTTGATATGTTTTACGGTCTCCAAATTGAGGAGAAGAATGCGCTGCATCACGGAATGGTCCGTAAAAAGCAGATGCATATTTAACAGCATAAGACATCACCGGCACATCTTCAAATCCAGCTTCGTCTAGACCGTGGCGAATAGCTGCCACGAAACCGTCCATCATGTTTGAAGGCGCAATAATATCCGCTCCTGCTTTAGCTTGACTAACCGCTGTACGCGCTAATAAGTCAAGGCTAGGATCGTTTAAGATTTTTCCGTCTTCAATTACACCACAGTGGCCATGATCTGTGTATTGACACAAGCATGTATCTGCGATAACAACAAAATCTGGAAAATTTTCTTTAATTTGACGAATACCTTTTTGGACAATTCCGTGGTCATGGTATGCCTGTGAGCCGACCGCATCTTTTTCAGCGGGAACACCAAATACCATAGCTGACTTGATTCCTAAATCGACTAATTCTTGGATTTCATCATTCAAGTAGTCTAAAGAAATTTGATCCACACCTGGCATTGATTTTACAGCATTTCTTTTTTGTTCACCTTCTACAATAAAAATAGGATATATAAAGTCTTCCGGATGTAAATGTGTTTCACGTACAAGCGCACGCATATTTACAGAATTACGAAGACGACGATGACGTGTAAATTGTAAATCTTTCATGTTAAAATCCTCCTTTATTATTCAAAACAACTAACCAACATATCTATCATACCATTTATTGTGTATGTGTTAGGAACAAGATGCTTAATTCCATATTCGCTCGCTGTCTGACTCGTAATAGGACCGATGCAAACAACTTTGGTTTCATTTATAAGCTCAAGCCAATTCGGAATATCTTTAACTGACTCGACAAAAAATCTCACTGTAGAAGAACTTGTAAAAGTAATGGCATCAATTCCTGTTTCTAAATGTTGCTTAACCAAGCGTTCAGAGCCTTGATTTCGAATGGTCTGATATACAACTAAATCCGTTACCTCACACTCTTTTAACCCATCTTTTAAAACAGAGCGGGCTAATTGTCCTCGTACAAGGAGAACTCGCTCGTGATGTAACACATTTGCTTTTAACGACTCAAGAAGTGATTCGGCAACGTATTCTTTTGGAACAAGTTGCACGTTAACATCGTATTTTTCCAGCAATTTTGCGGTTTTTTCTCCAACCGCAGCCACTTTTAATCTTTTTAAAGCACTCCGACTGATATTTAACTCTTTTAGCCATTCAAAGAAAAAAGAAATGCCGTTTTGACTTGTAAAAACAATCCAATCAAAACAGTCAATCGACAGCAGGACATCTTCCACTTCTTTTTCATTGTTAGAACGTGCAAACGTGAGGACTGGTAAGCTTAAAGGTATGCCTCCAAGCTTTTTAATCTGTGCTGCAAATGAATGAGCCTGCTTCGCTTCTCTTGTAATCAAAACTTTTTTCAAAAAAAGAGGAGCCTCATGACTCATTATTTGTCCAGCTCCTCTTTTACGCGGTCAATTAAAAGCTTAGCTCCTTGAGATGTTAAGCGACTAGCAGCTTCTGAACCGATAGCAACGGGGTCTTTTCCCGTAATGTGCTCTTTATAAATCGTTTTGCCATCAGGAGATGCGACTAGCGACGTTAGCTCAATATTTCCACCGTCTACTATACGCCCATATCCCGCAATCGGCACTTGGCATCCGCCTTCCATCTCTTTTAAAAATACGCGTTCAGCTCTAACAGCACGAGCCGTTTCATCATGATTTAGAGTTTGAAGAAGCGATAATAATTCATCGTCATTTTCTCGGCATTCGATAGCTAAAGCTCCTTGTCCTACAGCAGGAACACTTATTTCCGGCTCTAGGTACTGAGTGACCGTATCTCTCGACCAGCCCATACGAGATAGTCCTGCAGCGGCCAAGATAATCGCATCGTAATCTTCATTTTTTAATTTCTCTAGGCGTGTATCGATATTTCCTCGAATCCATTTAATTTCGATATCTGAACGCATAGATAGAAGCTGTGCCCCTCGACGCAAGCTGCTTGTCCCAATCACAGCACCGCTTGGCAGCTCCTCAAATCGCTCACCATTTTTTGAAATAAGCGCATCACGGTGATCTTCTCGTAAAGGAATACATCCAATCGTTAATCCTTCTGGCAAAACAGCCGGCATATCTTTCATACTATGAACGGCCATATCAATTTCTTTATCTAACATGGCTTGTTCAATTTCTTTTACAAAAAGACCTTTACCGCCTACTTTGGACAGCGTTACATTTAAAATTTTGTCCCCTTTTGTCACCATTTCTTTAATTTCAAACTCAAAAGGAAGACCTTGTTTTTTTAACTGTTCAATGACCCACTTGGTCTGTGTTAACGCAAGTTTGCTTCGACGAGAGCCGACAATAATTTTTCGCATGTTGTCCTCCTAATTACGAACCCCAAAAGTGAAAATTCGATAAACTGCCAAATAAAAAGAAATTAATAAGTAAGACTAAGAACAATCCAATATTCCACATCGCGATTGCCTTTCCTTGAATACCTCTACGCAGTCTAGCATACAAGTAAGCGCTGTATGCAACAAACATTAAAAATGAACCTAACACTTTTGTATCGTACCAATGAAAATCTACGTATTTAATATAAGCCCATATGATTCCTAAGATTAACGAAAGCAATAACAGCGGTACACCAATTAAAATTAATACATAGGACATGTAATCTAGCTTTGTTAAATCTTCAATTCTTAGCAAGCGCTTGCCCCATTTCTTCTTTTTCAATAAATTATACTGAACAAGATACAGTGCAGAAAAAACAAAAGAAACTGAAAAAGCGCCGTAAGATAAAATAGCCATGGTAATATGGATGATTAATAATTCTGACACAAGGCGCTCCGACTGGACAGCCGTGTATGTTTCAAGTGGAGCAAACGTATGAATAGCCATAATTAAGAAACCAATCACATTTGTAAAAAACACCATAAAATCAACGCGGAACAGGCGATTAATCACAAGTGAAAGAGTAATTAACACCCACGCGTAAAAATACAGCCCTTCAGAAACAGTAAGAATAGGAAACCTTCCCGTCTCAAACATTCGTAAAATTAAAAAGGCTGTTTGCAAAACCCATACAATAGAAAGTAACCAGAAGGCTATCGAGTTTGCCTTCCGGTTATTTTGTACAAAATCAATAAAATATAATAAAACGCTCACCGCGTATAAAATCACAATCAATTCATAGATTCTGGTTAATTCCATATCAACCATTATTCAATCCTCACTTAAGACTGATAAGCTACTGAATGAGACGTAATCGATGTATGAAGCTGCTCTTCTTTTTCTTTTTGCAAAGCAACTTCCTGTTCAATATTAAAAATCTTCATGAACAGCTCTAAAGACTCTTCAGCATGTTTCTCTCCAGCCAATTCTTTCGCGTGTAAAATTGGATCGCGAAGAAGTTGATTAATTATACTTTTTGTATGTTTATTTAACACTTTGCGCTCACGCTCAGATAAATCTGGGAGCTTACGATCAATGCTTTTCATCGTTTCAGCTTGAATGGTAAGTGCTTTTTGACGAAGTGCAGAAATAACAGGTACAACGCCTAATGTACCAAGCCAAGACTTGAAAGCAACAATTTCAGCTTCAAGCATAATTTCAATTTCATCCGCAGCTTTTTGACGCTCTTGCAAATTAGATTCTACAATCCCGTTTAAATCGTCGATATCGTATAAAAAGACCGTCTCTAGCTCATCTAGTTCTGGATCTAAGTCACGCGGAACGGCGATGTCTACCATAAACAATGGACGACCTTTACGCGTACGCTCTGCTTCACTCATCATTCGTTTCGTTACTACATAGTCATTAGCTCCTGTTGAACTAATTAAAATATCAGCTTCGCTTAAAGCATGTTGAAGATCAGCAAATGGTTTGGCTTCTCCAGAAAAACGGTTTGCTAGCTCCTGTGCCTTTTCAAATGTTCGATTCACTACCGTTACTTTTTTAGCTCCGCTGCCATATAAATTCTGCACGGCCAGCTGACCCATTTTTCCCGCACCAAGAATCAATACGTGTTTAGATGATAAGTCTCCAAAAATCTTTTTAGCAAGCTCTACGGCTGCATAGCTGACAGAAACTGCATTCGCACCAATTTCTGTTTCATGATGAGCTTTTTTTGCTAATGTCACAGCTTGTTTAAACAGCTGATTAAAAACCGTTCCAATTGTTTCTTCTTCTTGAGCAAGCAAAAAGCTTGAACGCACTTGTCCAAGAATTTGTGTTTCACCAATCACCATTGAATCTAATCCACATGCTACTCGGTATAAGTGTTCGATGGCTCCATCATTTTCATAGATCGTTAAATAAGGCGAAAACTCTTCTTTATCTATTCCGAACCATTCAGCTAAAAATGCTTTTACATAATAACGGCCCGTGTGTAATTGATCAACAACAGCATAAATTTCCGTACGATTGCATGTTGAAACAATGATGTTCTCCAAAATGCTTTTTTGGCCGCTTAACGTTTTCATGGCAGATGCTAATTCTTGCTCATTAAAACTAAGCTTTTCTCTTATTTCAACAGGGGCTGTTCGAAAGTTTAAGCCGACTGCTATAATATGCATTTGTACATACCCCCTATAATTGAAATGTGCTTATTTATCCGAATTTGACGGGCAGTAACCCCTAAATTTCCAAAGAGCTACAGTGAGATAACTGCCCGTAAAATCCGGCGTTCTTCATTCTACTATTCGTAAAATCCGGCGGACATTACACAGATGTAATCTTCGCCTTATCTCTAACTATTATAACATGTTCTATAAGTCATTCGAAAAAAAAATGTGAACAGTCTTTGAAAACATGTGTTAAGATATTAACTGTTATTCCGTAATAAATTGTATCAAAAAAGCAGCGTTTTATCACGTTTTCTGTTTTGAAACACCTGGAGGTTACTATGAAAAAGCAATCAATGTTTTTTGGTGTCTTACTAGTTGGATTTGGAATCTTTTTCTTACTGAATGAACTACATATGAGCATTGCAGCAAAGGTATACACGTGGCCTGTACTGTTAATTTTAATAGGAGCGGCACTGTTAACTGAGTCTGCTTTATCTCAAGATCATTCAAACTTGCTTGCAAGTTACATATTAATCACTTTAGGTATTCATTTCTATGTAAGTGAACAAATTCCCTTTTGGCCTACGAATATTAGCATGGTCGTTTTTATGGTGGCCATTAGCTTTTTACTCAGTGCTAGAAAAGCCAAATCGGGCTTTTTCCAAGGCGGCACCCTTTTAATTATTGCCATTTTAATGATGTTTTCAGACCGTCTTAAACTATTTTTGCCAAAAGTTGAAGATGGCGTAAATTATTTAACAACCTTCTGGCCTATTTTATTGTTACTAGTTGGGCTATATTTATTATTTTTCAAACGAAAGTAATCTATGTAAACAAGTTAAAAAAATGGAACGTTTGACTCACTTCCTGGTAGAGTGATGATAAACGTTCCATTTTTTTAGCTTCTATTCCTTTGTTTAGTGAGTCATGCGATACTGCAAAGATTTCCACGCTTTATCTTTTCCTTCACCTGTTTCAGATGAGAAATGAATTAATTCATCATTTGGATCTAAATCCAGCGTTTCTCTCACTACTTTTAAGTGCTTCTGCCATTTTCCTTTAGGAATTTTATCGGCTTTCGTCGCAATAACCATAACGGGAAGGTCATGGTGCTTCAAAAACTCATACATCATAACGTCATCCTTTGAAGGAGCATGGCGTAGATCAACAATCATTAACACAGCTTTAAGCTGCTCACGATTTGTTAAATACGTTTCAATCATTTTCCCCCATGCTTCACGCTCTTTTTTAGACACTTTTGCAAATCCGTAGCCAGGTACGTCTACAAAGTGAAGGATTTCATTAATTAAAAAGAAGTTAAGCGTTTGAGTTTTTCCAGGCTTAGACGACGTACGCGCTAAGCTTTTGCGATTGAGCATCTTATTAATAAAAGATGATTTTCCTACATTTGAACGGCCTGCTAACGCAAATTCTGGCAGGTTTTCTTTAGGATATTGTTCAGGGCGTACGGCACTGATAACAATATCGGCTTGAGTTACTTTCATTTTACCTCTCCTACTAGCGCATGTTCCAATACTTGGTCCACATGTGACACAAGAACGATGTCTAATTCCTCTTGTACACTGTCAGGGATATCTTCAATATCACGTTCATTATCGTGAGGGATTAATATTTTAGTTAATCCGGCACGGTGTGCACTAAGTGACTTTTCTTTTAAACCACCGATTGGTAATACGCGACCTCTTAGTGTAATTTCTCCTGTCATTCCTACTTCTCTACGCACTGGTTTACCCGTTAGTGCTGATACTAGAGCAGTGGCAATGGTAATTCCTGCAGAAGGTCCATCCTTTGGTACAGCTCCTTCTGGAACATGGATATGAATATCATGTTTTTCATAAAACTTCTCATCAATTCCTAGTTTCTCTGCATTTGAACGCACGTAGCTAAATGCCGCCTGAGCTGATTCTTTCATCACGTCTCCAAGCTTTCCGGTTAGCACTAGTCTTCCTTTACCAGGGGATAAGCTTACTTCAATGGCCAGCGTGTCTCCTCCTACAGTTGTGTAAGCAAGACCTGTAGCAACGCCAACTTGATCTTCCGTCTCAGCCTGTCCGTAGCGGAACCTAGGCTTACCAAGGAATTCTTCAAGCGTTTTGGCCGTCACCACCACGCGCTTTTTCTCACCAGAGACTACGATACGAGCTGCTTTTCGACAAATGGAAGCAATTTCGCGTTCAAGGTTACGAACACCAGCTTCTCTCGTATATAAACGTATGATTGCTGTTAAGGCGTCATCGCGAATCTGCAAATTGCCCTTTTGCAATCCGTGATTTTCTAGCTGGCGCAGCAATAGGTGACGCTTCGCGATTTCAAGCTTTTCCAGCTCCGTGTAACCAGCAATTTGAATAATTTCCATTCGATCGCGCAGCGGCCCCGGAATCGTAGCTAAGTTATTAGCTGTAGCCACGAACATCACTTTTGATAAATCATACGTTTCTTCTATATAGTGATCGCTGAAATTATGATTTTGTTCAGGATCCAATACTTCTAACAAAGCAGAAGACGGGTCTCCTCGGAAATCATTTGACATTTTATCGATTTCATCAAGCAGAAATACAGGGTTAATCGTTCCTGCTTTTTTCATTCCTTGAATAATGCGTCCAGGCATAGCTCCCACGTACGTGCGACGATGACCGCGGATTTCTGACTCATCTCTCACACCGCCTAGAGATACTCGTACAAAATGACGATCTAGAGACGTAGCAATTGAGCGGGCTAGGGATGTTTTCCCTACGCCAGGAGGTCCTGCTAAACATAAAATAGGGCCTTTAAGAGATTTTGTCAACTGCTGCACGGCTAGATATTCTAATACGCGTTCCTTCACTTTTTCAAGGCCATAGTGCTCATCGTTCAGCACTTGTTCAGCATTATGAATATTGAGCGTATCTTCCGTTTCGTTTGTCCAAGGTAGCGCAATCAACCACTCGATATAATTTCGAATGACTGAGCTTTCAGCGGAGGTAGCAGGAATTTTTTCATAGCGATCCAATTCTTTAAACGCCACTTGTTTGACATGGTCCGTCATCCCACTTGCTTCAATTTTTTCGCGAAGCGTTGCTACTTCTCCTGTCTTTCCTTCTTTGTCTCCAAGCTCTTTTTGAATCGCCTTCATTTGCTCACGAAGATAATACTCTTTCTGAGTGCGTTCCATTGATTTCTTTACACGCTGTCCAATTTTTTTCTCCAGCTGCAAAACTTCTTGCTCATCTTGAATATGAGAAATGATCGTATTTAATCTTTCTTTCACATCAGTTGTTTCTAAAATTTCTTGTTTAAGCTGAATTTTTATTGGTAAATGAGAGGCTACAATATCTGCTAATCTTCCTGGTTCTTCAATGTCACTTACGGTTGAAAGAGTTTCAACGGACACCTTTTTGGAAAGTTTTATGTATTGTTCGAAATAGTCTAAAAGCGTGCGCATCAGCGCTTTATCTTCTACATCAACCTGATGTTCTTCATTTTGCTTTTCCACGTGTACAACAAAATATTCTTCGCTGTCTTCAAATTCTGTAACGGTTACGCGATTTAGTCCTTCTACTAAGACGCGCATCGTTCCATTCGGCAGCTTTAGCATTTGTTTAATTTTTGCCAACGTACCGGTTCTATATAAATCCTCTTTTGTTGGTTCATCGATACCCATATCTTTTTGTGATACTAAACAAACTAAGTGATCATCCATCATTGCTTTTTCTAATGCTTGCACAGATTTGTCTCGCCCAACATCTAAATGAAGCACCATTGTCGGATAGACGATCAAACCTCGTAAAGGCAGTAGCGGCATTGTCAATTTTTCTTTTTCTGCCATGCAATGAACACCTCCAATGCTCGTCAATTAAAGTATGTAAAGTGTGAATTCTTTTAACAATTTTATCTCATTTGTATACACATTGTCTAACAATAGTAATTACTAATTGTATCATGAGAAAGAATTAAAAGGCAAAATATATCTTTTTAAGCTCTTTTCATAAAAAAACGCCTTTTTCGTTGGCTGTGTATAAAGGTTTTATACGCGAAAAAGGCGATGAATATTCATCTGACCATTAATTTTTAATTATCATGATAGAATTAGCTAGATTCTCTATTTGGAATAGCTGGATCTACCGACAAATGTGCAACATGCTCATGTACAGACAATAGTGCTTGTTCAAACACCTCTGTTAAATGATGGACAGGAATAATATCGATACCTTTTACCTTTTCTACCATTGCATTCATATTTTCTTTTGGCACAATCACCGTCTGAACGCCTGCTTGTTTTGCTGCCTTGATTTTTGGAATTACGCCGCCAATTGGCTTTACGTTGCCGTGCAGACCAATTTCTCCTGTCATTGCTACCGTGTGTTTGATTGGGACTTCATAAATTGCTGAGTAGATCCCTGTTGCCATAGCAATACCAGCAGAAGGTCCATCGATTGGCACACCTCCCGGAAAATTCACGTGGATATCATACTCATCGGCTGGCACATCCATTGAGCGAAGAACCGTTATGACATTTTCAATTGAGCTTTTAGCCATACTTTTACGACGAATAGACTTCCCTTGAGTCCCTATACTTTCCTCTTCAACGATACCCGTAATAATAATGTTCCCTTTCTCTTTTGCAGGAATCGCTTTGACCTCAATTTCTAAAAGTGCTCCAGAGTTGGGCCCGTACACGGCTAATCCATTAATAAGCCCCACTTTTTCCTCATCTGCAATTTTCGGATCGTGTCTTGGAGATAGTTGACTAGAATGAACAATCCATTCAATATCTTCATTTTTAATGTCCGTTCGTTCCTCTGATATCGCTAGTCCAGCCGCAATTTGCATCATATTAACCGTTTCACGTCCATTGCGTGCATATGTAGAAAACAGAGATAAACCTTCTTCTGATATATCCATTCTGACTTTATTTGCTGCTTTTTTTGCAACTGTAATAATTTCGTCGCGATCAAGCTCACGGAAAAATACCTCTACGCATCTGGAACGAATGGCAGGCGGAATTTCATTAGGCGTTCTAGTCGTCGCACCAATCAAGCGAAAGTCGGCTGGTAAACCATTTTGAAAAATATCGTGAATATGTGTTGGAATTTGTGTATTTTCTTCGCTATAATAGGCGCTTTCCATAAACACTTTTCGATCTTCTAGAACCTTTAACAGCTTATTCATCTGAATAGGATGGAGTTCTCCAATTTCATCAATAAATAAAATTCCCCCGTGTGCATCTGTAACTGCTCCTTGTTTTGGCTGCGGAATTCCAGCTTGGCCCATAGCGCCTGCGCCTTGGTAAATGGGGTCATGCACTGATCCAATTAAAGGATCTGCAATGCCTCGCTCATCAAAACGCGCCGTAGTTGCATCTAACTCTACAAATACAGCTGCTTGTTTAAAAGGTGATTTTTTATTTTTCTTTGCTTCTTCTAACACTAAACGTGCTGCTGCTGTTTTTCCTACTCCAGGCGGCCCGTATACAATAACGTGCTGTGGATTAGGACCGCAAAGGGCAGCCTTTAGTGACCGAATTCCATCTTCTTGTCCGACAATATCAGAGAAGCTAGACGGCCTCACACGTTCGGCAAGCGGCTCAGTTAAAGAGATGGCTCTCATCTTCTGCAGTTGCTCCATTTCTTTCTTTGAATCCCGGTCAATTGAGACTTTTTGCGTACGCTGATTGCGTAATAAATTCCAAAAATATAAGCCAATGATGATACCAAAAAAGAGTTGGACCATTAAGGCAATATTCGTCCAGTTCATAGATAAACCTCCTGCGCAGTTTAGTAAGATAATTATCAGTTATTATCTCCCTGCAGCAGTAGGAATAAACAAGATTCTAGTAAAAAGTAAAATTTAGTTGTCCTTCATCAACAGAAAAAAGCCGGGTACTCAAATTGAGTACCCGGCTTTTTTTATGCTGATGTTTTGCTGCCTTCTTGAATAGTAGATCCGTCTTCTAATACGAACTTAGGAGCCGCTTGATCACGAACTGTTTCACCTGTGATAATACATTTTGTAATATCATCACGTGAAGGAAGATCAAACATTACATCTAACATAATACCTTCAATGATTGAACGTAGACCACGAGCACCTGTTTTACGCTCGATTGCTTTTTTAGAAATTTCTACTAAAGCCTCGTCTTCGAACTCAAGTTCAACGTCATCAAGTTCAAGCATTTTTTGATATTGTTTCACTAGTGCATTTTTCGGTTTTGTTAAAATCTCAACTAGCGCTTCTTCATCAAGAGGCACTAAGCTAGCAGTAACCGGTAAACGACCAATAAACTCTGGAATTAAACCAAATTTTAATAAATCTTCCGGTAATACTTTTGCTAGTAACTCTTTTTCTGTAAAGTCTTGTTGTTTTGTTTCTGAACCGAAACCAATTACTTTTTTACCTAGACGGCGCTTAATAATAGGTTCGATTCCGTCAAACGCACCACCGCAAATAAATAAGATATTTGTTGTATCAATTTGAATAAATTCTTGATGAGGGTGTTTGCGTCCACCTTGAGGAGGAACACTTGCTACAGTACCTTCTAAGATTTTAAGAAGAGCCTGCTGCACACCTTCACCTGATACATCACGTGTAATAGATGGGTTTTCAGACTTACGCGCTACTTTATCAATTTCATCAATGTAGATGATACCTTTTTCAGCTTTCTCCACATCGTAATCAGCTGATTGAATTAATTTTAATAAGATGTTTTCAACATCTTCTCCTACATAACCCGCTTCTGTTAGAGATGTTGCATCTGCAATCGCAAACGGTACGTTTAAAATACGAGCCAATGTTTGAGCTAGTAAAGTTTTACCGCTTCCTGTAGGTCCAATTAATGCAATATTACTTTTTGATAACTCAACGTCATCAATTTTACTGTTTGAATTGATTCGTTTGTAATGGTTGTATACTGCAACAGATAACGATTTTTTCGCATCCTCTTGACCAATTACATACTCATCTAAAATGTCACGAATTTCTTTTGGTTTTGGTACATCTTTAAATTCTACTTCTTCTTCTGTACCTAACTCTTCTTCTACGATTTCCGTGCAAAGTTCAATACATTCATCGCATATGTAAACACCTGGACCCGCAACTAACTTGCGTACTTGTTCTTGTGTTTTACCACAAAATGAGCATTTTAACTGCCCTTTTTCATCGTTAAATTTAAACATAATTTTCACCCCTTGTAGTATTTACTAAAGTGCTCGAAGCTGATTTCTATCCGCGCTATAGCCCAACAACATGAACAACTCATCTATTTGTAGGTAAATGCCCCTCTTTATCACATAGTAAAAGCGCTATGAAAAGATTTGTATTGCATTTTACCATACATTTTCTTGAATAGATACTAAAACGTTTTATGTATATGTTGTTGATGAGCATAACAGAATGAAGATCTGCTATTATATAGTGTCCTCTTATTGGGCCTATTTCATAACCACGGATTTCAAACAATGGGTTAAAGCTGCTTCTACGGTGTTGGTTATGATATAAAAAAACTATTGAAGTTTATAAAACAAGGCACGATCAAGTCGCGCCTTGTTTCTTACTTACTATTATGCAACAGCTTTGCTGTTTTCTACAAGAAATTCAACTGCTTTACGTACTTTCATGTCTTCTTTAATGCTATCAAGACTGCCAAGCACTTTCTTAATTTCTTCGACAGGCATGTTGTACATTCCTGCCATGTTTTCTAATTCTTTTTCTACTTCTTCTTCGCTTACTTCAAGATTTTCAGCTTTTGAAATAGCTTCTAGCGTTAAGTTGATTTTCACACGCTTTTCAGCATCCGGACGCATTTGGTCGCGAAGAGCTTTTTCATCTTGACCTGAGAATTGGAAGTAAAGTTCAAGGTTAAGACCTTGCATTTGTAAACGTTGTTCAAACTCTTGCATCATACGATCCATTTCAGTGTTGAACATTGCTTCTGGAATTTCTACTTCAGCATTTTCAGCAGCTTTTTCTACTAAAGTGTCGCGAAGAGCTGATTCTGCTTGGTTTTCTTTATCGCTTTGTAATTTTTCTTTTGTTTTTGCTTTTAACGCTTCTAAAGTTTCTACTTCTTCATCTACGTCTTTTGCAAACTCATCGTCTAAAGCTGGAAGCTCTTTAGATTTGATTTCGTGTAATTTCACTTTGAATTTAGCAGCTTTACCAGCTAGCTCTTCAGCGTGATACTCTTCAGGGAATGTTACTTCCACTTCTTTTTCAGCGCCTACTTCAAGACCAACTAGTTGCTCTTCAAAGCCAGGGATGAATGTGTTAGAACCGATTTCTAAAGAATAGTTTTCGCCTTTTCCGCCTTCAAATGCTTCGCCATCAACGAAACCTTCAAAGTCGATTACAGCTGTATCGCCTTCAGCTACTGTTCCTTCTTCTTTAACAACTAGTTCAGCGTGACGCTCTTGAAGTGTTTTTAATTCAGCTTCAACGTCTTCATCTGTTACAGTTGTATCTACTTTTTCTACTTCTAAGTTTTTGTATTCGCCTAATTTAACTTCAGGCTTAACAGTTACTTTAGCAGTGAAAACTAGAGGTTGTCCTTTTTCGATTGTTTCAACATCGATTTCTGGACGATCAACCGGCTCGATACCAGCTTCAACGATTGCATTGCTGTAAGCTTCAGGTAATAAGATGTCTAGTGCATCTTGGTATAAAGATTCTACGCCAAAACGTTTTTCGAAAAGTGGACGAGGCATTTTACCTTTACGGAACCCTGGTACGTTTACTTGTTTTACAACTTTTGTGAATGCTTTATCTAAGGCTTTATCAAACTCAGCAGCTTCAACTTCTACTGTTAAAACGCCTTGATTTCCTTCTTGTTTTTCCCATTTTGCAGACATGAATGTTTCCCTCCAAAATCATTTTAAGTAGTGATTTCTAAATTAGATAATGCAGATAGCCTATCAGTTCAAACCTCAATCATTATCTATTTAACTCCCTACTACTTTAAAGTAAGTAGGAATGTAATGTAAAGATGAAATTCTACTATACGTATTTAAGTGCATTTTACAACCATTATATTATAACATACAACAATGACGTTTCAACTAAACACCACATTTTATATAAAAGAAATTTCTTCAATTTCTTTTAGCTCTTTAATTGCCTTTCGTAATTCAGCTGCGGAGAAACTTCCGTCTTCCTCTGCTACAGCTGCATCTGACTCTTCTCCTTGCATCATCAGACTAACAGCATACACCGCTTCTGTCCAAAGTTTTACATTATCACCCGGTAAAAACGGAAATGTTATAAATAAATGACGCTGCCATATTTCAACGGCAACCTGCAGCAATGTAGGATTTTCATGCTCCAGCTTTTCCGTCAGCTGCGCTTCTACTTGCTCGGCAAACAAATACGGTGTTGTTCGTTGAAGCTGAAGCGCATTTACTTTTTTCGTCTCTCCAAACTTACTAATCATAAAATCAATGTCTACTTCTTCTTCCATGACTGTTTTTAAAGCGACTGTTTTTACGATAGGGTGAATAGCTTCAGATGAAAATAGCTGTTCCAGAAAGAAGCGCTGCTTTTCAATTCTCTTTGTTTTTAATGAATGAACCCATTCAAGCTGATCTTGAATATTGTCTAGAGCTGTGAATGATTTAAACTGCTCTATCTGTTCTTCTTCTGTTTGTTCTTCTATGACTTGTTCTTGATTCATTCTATTTTTGCAGAACTCCAATAGCTGATAAAGCTGTTCAGCATGTTCAGAAGGGAGTTTGTGTTCTTGAATAACTGCTTGTAGAGTGACATATCCTTCATGATAATGACCAAGCTGAATTAACACCATAAGGTACATTTGCAAATTATGATAATAATCGCCAATATCTTCTTTCAGCATTTGCTCACATAATTCCTTAGCTATGCCTGCATCACCGAGCTCCACGTGACAAATAACAAGGCCAAGCAAAATTTCATGATGCTTATTATCAAGTTCGTAGGCCTGCTCAAATAAAGGAAGTGCTTCTTGAAATTGCTTGTGCTGCATATGTTCTGTAGCTTTTTCAACCAACCGTTCTTTTAATAGAGGAAAAGCTACAATTTTGTTTTGTTGTTCATTCGACATGTTTTCTCCCCACTTCGCGGTCCATTTGCTTTACAGTTTAGCAATTGAATTAACGGAACGCAAAAAAATCGAGCAAAATCATCATTTTGCTCGATTTTTGGTTAATATCTTACCGTTTTTGCTTCATAAGCAGAAATGTCGTCTTCAAAAGAAAGCGTATAGCCAATTTCATCATATCCGTTAACAAGCATATATTTCCAATGGCCATTGATCTCAAACGTACGTTCAAAACCTGCTTCATCGGTAATTTTTTGCTGATGAAGATCGATTGTACAGGCGTAAGAAGCACTTTGAGACTCTTTCATTAAATAGGAAACATCTTCTTTTGGTAAAACAATAGGTAAAATACCATTTTTTAGACAGTTTTGTTTAAAAATATCCGCAAATGACGGTGCGATAATGGCACGGAACCCATAGTCTAAAAGCGCCCATGGAGCGTGTTCACGTGACGAACCACACCCGAAGTTCTCGTCAGCTACAAGAATTGTTGCTCCTTGATTTTGAGGCTG
The DNA here is from genome assembly GCF_047872835.1 of Priestia sp. RMT2NF4. Classification (NCBI taxonomy): domain Bacteria; kingdom Bacillati; phylum Bacillota; class Bacilli; order Caryophanales; family Bacillaceae; genus Priestia; species Priestia sp. RMT2NF4. The sequence goes on along the minus strand of NZ_JBLQZO010000004.1, from coordinate 211,742 downwards.
ATTTAGTTCAAACGTTTCATTTAACGTTTCATCTTCATTATATCGCCAATCAAAAAAGAGAAATTGGCCAAAGCCAGTACGCTCAATTCTTTTCAAAAATTGCTTTGGGATAATTTGATCAGTATCTACGTTTGCTCGGTCGAGACCTGCTACTTTTCCTGTATGGATTGTAAAAGCATTCATCTGTGTTCTCCTCCTTATCGCACCGCTTGTTCTTGTAGTTTGCGTACATCAACAAAATGTCCATATACCGCTGCCGCTGCTGCCATTACCGGGCTTACTAAATGCGTTCTGGCACCTTTTCCTTGACGTCCTTCAAAGTTTCGATTAGAAGTGGACGCACAGTGTTCGCCTTGTGGAACTAAGTCAGAGTTCATGCCTAGACACATGCTGCAGCCCGAGTCTCTCCATTCAAAGCCTGCTTCAATAAAAATAGCAGATAACCCTTCTTCTTCAGCCACTCGCTTTACTTTTTGAGAACCTGGTACAATCATCGCTCGCACATCTGGTGACACTTTCTTTCCTTTAATAAAGGCTGCCACGTCACGAAGATCAGACAAACGAGCATTTGTACATGAACCGATAAATACATGCTGAACTGGGATCTCTTCTATTGCCATGCCGGGCTGTAAGCCCATATACTCAAGTGCTCGTGACAAAGACTTTTTCTCAGCTTCTGTTGTACACTCTTCTAATGTAGGAACTTGCTTGCTAACATAAGAACTCATCGCCGGGTTTGTTCCCCATGTTACAACAGGCTCAATTGTATCTGCATCAATTTCTAGCGTTTCATCGTATGTTGCACCTTCATCTGTTGCTAAAGCTGCCCAAGCTTCCACTGCTTTTTCAAACTGTTCTCCTTTAGGAGCATACTGACGCCCTTTAATATAAGAGAAAGTAACATCATCTGGACTGATTAAACCAGCTTTTGCACCGGCTTCAATAGACATATTACAAATAGTCATGCGCTCTTCCATTGAAAGGTCGCGAATACATTCGCCCGTAAATTCTACGATTGAACCCGTTCCAAAATTCACGCCGAATTTTTGAATAATTGCTAACACAATGTCCTTAGCATAAACACCAGGCTGTTTTTTGCCATTTACTTTCACTTGTAGCGTTTTTGGTTTCGCTTGCCATAGCGTTTGCGTTGCTAAAACATGTTCTACCTCACTCGTTCCTATACCAAAAGCAAGCGCTCCAAATGCACCGTGAGTAGATGTATGGCTATCTCCGCACACAATGGTTTTTCCAGGCTGCGTCAATCCTAATTCCGGTCCAATGATATGCACAATTCCTTGCTCTTCGCTTGTTAAATCTAAAAGCTTCACACCAAACTCATGACAGTTTTCAGATAGTTTGTCTACTTGTTTCTTTGCAATCGGATCTTTAATATTAAAACGGTCAACCGTTGGAATATTGTGATCCATTGTAGCAAACGTTAAGTCCGGACGCTTCACTTGACGATTTGCCACGCGAAGACCTTCGAATGCTTGAGGAGACGTTACTTCATGAATAAGATGAAGATCGATATATAATAAGTCCGGCTTCCCCTCTTCTCGACGTACAACATGTTGTTCCCAAAGCTTATCAATAATTGTTTTTGGTTTCATACTGCTCCTCCTTTCTGATTATGAAAAACGTTTCTCACAAAACGTGAGAAACGCATGATTAACTGTAAGCTGTCATAATGCTTGAAATGGCAGAATCGTTGGCAATAACCGCAGTTATTGCATCCACCATTTTATCGGTACCTAAATAATGATTACCGTCTGCTAAGTCAGCTGTTCGATGACCTGCATGTAATACACTTTCAACCGCTTGTTCAATCACCGCTGCTTCTGTTTCTAATCCAAATGAATGTCTAAGCAACATTGCTGCAGATAAAATAGCAGCAATCGGATTAGCTTTGTTTTGTCCAGCAATGTCTGGTGCAGAACCGTGAACCGGTTCGTATAAAGATGGACCATCAACCGTTAAACTCGCAGATGGAAGCATCCCTAACGATCCTGTCAGCATAGAAGCCTCATCACTCAAAATATCACCAAACATATTTTCAGTTACCACTACATCAAAATATTTCGGATTACGAATTAACTGCATAGCAGCTGAATCTACAAGCATATGCTCAAGCTCTACATCCGGGTAGTCTTTTGCTACTTCTTCAGCTACTTCACGCCACACTCGACTAGACTCAAGCACATTCGCTTTATCAACCGACGTTACCTTTTTACGTCGATTTACAGCCGTTTCAAACGCTTGGCGAATAATCCTTTCTATTTCTGTACGCTTATAAAATAACGTGTCGACAACTGTCTCTTCATTTCCTTCTGTTCGACGCTCGCTAGGCTGACCAAAATATAAGCCCCCTGTTAGCTCACGAACGATAATGAAGTCAACACCTTCAATGTATTCTTTTTTCAAAGGAGAGGCATCTGCTAAGCTATCATAAAACGTCACTGGACGAAGGTTAGCATATAAATCCAATTCTTTTCGAATAGCTAGCAAACCTTTTTCTGGTCGCAAATGTGAAGGGTTACGATCCCATTTTGGCCCTCCAACGGATCCAAGTAAGACGGCATCCGCCTGCTTACAAATCTCAATTGTACTTTCTGGAAGAGGTGTGCCAGCCTCATCAATTGCAGCTCCGCCAATTAATCCATACGTAAACTCGAATTGATGATCAAAGCGCTCTCCAATTGCTTTTAAAACGGCAACAGCGCCTTTGGTTACTTCTGTTCCTACGCCGTCACCTGGTAATACAGCGACTTTTTTTGTCATGGTGGTCTCTCCCTTCAGTTCACATTACTTCTTGCTTTGTACGATGCTGCTGAATAGCGATTAATCGATTAATGGCATTTAAATAGGCTTTCGCTGACGATTCTAATACGTCAAATGCTACTCCGCGTCCGCTTGCTTCAGTTCCTTCGCTTTCAACCTTCACAAATACTTCAGCCAGTGCATCCGGACCGCCGTTAATAGACTGAATACGATAGTCTAATAGTTTGACATCTTGCTCAACACAGCGCTGCAGCGTATTATAGATAGCTTCCACGCTTCCAGATCCCGTAGCTGCTTCTTGAATCTCTTCGCCGTTTTCTTTGCGAAGCGTAATCGTAGCCGTAGGAATATTGTTCGTACCATACTGAACTTGCAGACTTTCAAGCTTATATTCACTGTCTTTGCTAACTTGCTTTTGAATGACTAATGCCAATAAATCATCGTCGGTAATGTCTTTTTTCTTATCTGCTAAGTCTTTAAACTTCTCAAAAAGCACGTTTGCTTCTGTATCTTCCAATGTGAACCCAAGCTCTACTAGGCGTGTACGGAACGCATGACGGCCTGAGTGTTTACCCAGCACAATCGGATTTTGTTTAACACCCACAAGTTCTGGGGAAATAATCTCATATGTTAACGGATTTTTTAAGACGCCATCTTGGTGAATACCTGATTCATGAGCAAAAGCATTTTTTCCGACAATTGCTTTATTTGGCGCAATATTCATTCCGGTAAGCTTACTGATAATGTCACTCGTACGCTTGATTTCGGGCAAGATCAAACCTGTGCTCGCTTGATAGAAGTCTTGACGGACATGAAGCGCAAGTGCTACTTCTTCAAGAGCAGCGTTACCGGCACGTTCTCCGATTCCGTTAATCGTTCCTTCAATTTGAGTAGCTCCTGCTTCAATAGCAGCCATTGAATTAGCAACAGCTAGCCCTAAGTCATCGTGGCAGTGAGCTGACAAATCGACCTTATGAATATTTGATACATGTTCTTTTAAGTAATTAAATACGGATTGATAGTCACCAGGCGTGATAAATCCTACCGTATCTGGAATATTAACGACTTTTGCACCAGCATCGATAACAGCTTCTACAATTCTAGCTAAAAACGGTAAATCTGTGCGACATGCATCTTCAGCAGACCATTGAACAACCGGGAATTTTTTACTTGCGTATTTCACCATTTCCACTGCTGTTTCAAGTACTTCATCAGGTGTTTTTTTCAATTTATGCTGCATATGAATTTCGGAAGTAGCGATAAAAACATGCAGTCTTGGTTCTGCACTTTCTTTTAACGCTTCCCATGCAATGTCAATATCTTTTGTAACAGACCTTGCAAGGCCTGTTACAGAAGAATTTTTGACAATAGACGCAATTTCTTTTACGGATTGAAAATCACCTTTTGAAGAAGCTGGAAATCCGGCTTCAATAATGTCGATACCTAATCGCTCTAACTGCTTAGCAATTTCAAGCTTTTCTTGTAGGTTCAAATTGACTCCAGGTGACTGTTCACCATCGCGTAGCGTCGTGTCAAATAGTTTAATTTTTTGCACTAGCGATCACCGCTTCTTTCTTTTGTTTTTTAACAAATGGCATCATTTCACGTAATTGAGCGCCAACTTTTTCAATTAAATGTTCGTTTTCACGGTTATTGATAGCTGTAAATTCTGGACGATTTGCTTGGTTTTCTAGGATCCAGCCTTTTGCAAATTTACCTGTTTGGATATCTTCAAGCACTTTTTTCATTTGTTCTTTTGAACGCTCATCTACAACGCGTGGTCCTGAAACGAAGTCACCCCATTGAGCTGTATCAGAGATTGAATAACGCATGCCTTCCATTCCGCCTTCATACATAAGGTCAACAATTAATTTTAATTCGTGTAAACACTCAAAATATGCAACTTCCGGTTGGTAGCCAGCTTCTACAAGCGTTTCAAAACCAGCTTTAACTAATGAAGTTAAACCGCCGCAAAGTACTGCTTGCTCACCGAAAAGATCTGTTTCTGTTTCTTCTTTAAACGTTGTTTCTAATACACCCGCACGAGCTGAGCCAATTGCTTTAGCATAAGCTAATGCTACGTCTTTTGCTTCGCCAGTTACGTCTTGGAATACTGCGAATAACGCCGGTACGCCAGCTCCTTCTTCATACGTTCTTCTTACAAGGTGACCAGGACCTTTTGGAGCTACTAAGAATACGTCAACGAATTCAGGTGCTACGATTTGATTAAAGTGAATGTTAAAACCGTGAGCAAATACTAAAGATTTTCCTGGTTTTAATCCTGGAAGAATTTCTTCGTTATAAACTTTTGGCTGATGCTCATCTGGAAGTAATACCATTACTACTTCTGCTTGTTGAACTGCTTCTTTTACAGATAATACAGTGAAGCCGTCTTGTTCTGCTTGATCCCATGATTTACCTTTACGTAATCCTACTACCACGTTTACTCCGCTGTCGCGTAAGTTTTGTGCGTGAGCGTGACCTTGTGAACCATAACCTACGATTGCTACTGTTTTACCTTGTAATAATTGATCCTTTGCATCTCCGTTGTAATATACCTTTGTCATAATAAATCTCTCCTCTTAGTTTATATAGTTTTATATAGTTTACTTTTTTAGTAACTAGCTAGAATTAAATGATTGATGAAAGTTTGGCTGCTGCTTTTTGCGTACCGCGCGGAACAGCTACTGTCCCTGTACGCGTTACTTCTTTTAATCCATAAGGCTGAAGTAAATCAATCATCGCTTCAATCTTGCTGGATTCACCTGTTACTTGAATAATTAAGCTGTCGCGGCTTACATCAATGATGGTTGCACGGAAAGGCTCAATTACTGCATAAAGTTCGTTACGGCTCGCAGGTGTAGATGCTACTTTCATTAAAGCAAGCTCTCTTGACACCACGGCTTGATCCGTAATATCTTGAACTTTCAACACGTCAATCTGCTTGTTTAACTGCTTAATCACTTGTTCAGCAGCATTGTCATGCTCTACGTTTACGACAAACGTCATGCGTGATACATCTTCAGATTCAGTGTGTCCTACCGAAATACTCTCAATATTGAAATTTCTTTTTGTAAATAACCCCGTTACGCGATTTAAAACGCCCGCACGGTTTAATACAGTTGCTGTAATGATTCGCTTCATGGTTTCACCCCTACCATTTCATGTAATCCTTTTCCAGGTGCAACCATTGGATATACGTTTTCTTTAGGTGCGACAAAGAAGTTTAGTAAAACAGGTCCATCTGTTTCCATTGCTTCTTTCAGAGCCGCATGCGCTTCTTCTTCAGTAGAAGCTTGTAAACCTTTGATATCATAGGCTTCTGCAAGCTTCATTAAATTAGGCTGATTCGGAATTAAAGAGTGCGAGTAGCGTTCTTCATAGAAGATTTCCTGCCACTGACGAACCATTCCAAGCGACTGATTGTTAAGCACAACCACTTTAACAGGTAAGTTTAATTCTCTAATAACCCCTAATTCTTGAAGCGTCATTTGAAATCCACCGTCACCAACGACTGCTACAACTGTTTTATCTTTATTTGCCAGCTGAGCGCCGATTGCAGAAGGTAATCCAAAGCCCATGGTGCCAAGGCCACCTGAAGTTACCCATCGATCTGGATTATTAAATGTGTAGTATTGAGCTACCCACATCTGATGTTGCCCAACGTCCGTTGTAACAACGGCATCTCCATTTGTATATTTGTGAAGCAACTCAACTACTTTTTGTGGTTTCAACACGTCCGCTGAGTTCTGATACCATAATGGATATTCTTGTTTCCACGCCGCTAATTTCTCATGCCATTTCGTATAATCTCCAACTTCTCCTTCTTGCAGAAGCAATTGCTTTAATACTTCTTTTGCATCTCCAACAATTGGAATCTTGGTTGGAACATTCTTTCCAATTTCCGCTGGGTCGATGTCAATGTGAGCAATTTTTGCATTTGGTGCAAAATGCTTTAAGTTACCTGTTACTCGGTCATCAAAGCGCGCCCCGATACTAATGAGAAGATCACTCTCATAAATTGCCATGTTTGCTGTGTACGTTCCGTGCATGCCAGCCATTCCTAAATGAAGCGGATGATCTGCAGGAAAACAACCTAACCCTAAAAGCGTATTAATAACCGGAATATTTTGACGCTCAGCATAATTTTTTAATTCTTCTGAACCTTTACTCAATAATACTCCCGCACCTGCTAGAATAACAGGTTTCTTTGCAGCTGCTACTGCGTCTGTTAACTTTTTAACCTGCAGCTGATTTGGAAAATAAGTTGGCTGATAGCCAGGTAAATCAATTTCTCCTTCGTAATTAAATGTTCCATCACCCTGTGCCATATCTTTTGGAATGTCGATTAAGACTGGACCAGGTCTTCCTGTTGTCGCAATATGAAATGCCTCTTTGATGATTCTCGGCATGTCGCTGATATTGCGTACTTGATAGCTATGTTTTGTAATTGGCATTGTGATTCCTAATACATCTGCTTCTTGGAACGCGTCAGAACCAATTACACTTGAAGCTACTTGACCAGTAAAAACAACTAAAGGAAGTGAGTCAATCATCGCATCTGCCAAACCTGTTACGATATTTGTTGCACCAGGACCACTTGTTGCGATAACTACACCGGGTTTACCTGAAATTCTTGCGTACCCTTCTGCTGCGTGAATTCCACCTTGTTCGTGACGAGCAAGTACGTGAAACATTCCTGAACCGTATAGCTTATCGTAAATCGGTAAAACGGCTCCCCCTGGGTAACCGAAGATGACGTCAACGTTTTCTCTTCTTAGAGATTCAATCAACATGTCAGCTCCATTCATTTGTGCCCCAGCGCTTACAGGTTCTTTCGTTTGCATATTGGCTCCCACTTTTCTCATCCTTTCGTTTTCTAGATAAAAGAAAAAAGACTTCTCACCCCTAAATAGACCCTATCAAATGATATAGGTCAAGGGGCGAAAAGTCTTTTGTACTTTACGCGGTACCACCCTCGTTTGTAATCGTAATGATTACCTTATGAATGTATACTGTACATTCTTTTTGATAACGAGTGCTTTGGAAGTACACTCGGTCGCCCTTACTGAATTTCAGGGTGACACTCTGAGGTGAGTTCATTTTGACTTGGTAACGCCGGCTTCCAGCAACCCGACTCTCTGTTGATACCTAAACATCAAAACTACTTATCCTCTTCAACGTTTTAAAACGCTATATGCTTTTTGAACAATGCTTTACACATCATATTTTAAATTAATTACAATTAATTAAAATTTTTAGAAAACTTATATTTGAGGACTATCTTACGCCCATTTCTATGCATAGTCAACCACTTTTCAAGATTTTTTTAGACAATTTAGACTAAATAGAATATTTGAATGCGTTTTCATTATTGATGCAATAAGGGTTTATAGCCACTCAAAAAGTTTTTCTGAAACGTTCATTTGTACACACTGAATGAACAAACATTCACTTTTAAGATAAATAAAAAAATCCCGGCTTTTACTAAAAAGTAAAAGCCGGGATTTTTTTCTAGACGTCCCAGGAGAGATTCGAACTCCCGACCGACGGCTTAGAAGGCCGTTGCTCTATCCTGCTGAGCTACTGGGACATAATGTTAAACTGTATCAAAGACAATACTTATTATATTCAAATATAATTTAAAAGTCAACGTTTTTTTGAAATTTTATGAGAAGAGAGGTAAAAAACCTTCTCTTCTCCCTATATTTGGCTATATTATGCTGAAAGTGTACAGGTTAACTGCATGCTAGGAATATGTTTACCGCTTATATCGTAAAACTGCACGGTAGCTTCTGTACCATCCATTACTAGTATAGCATACGTACGTTCTTTTCTCATACGAGGAAGTAACATACTTCCTGGATTGATAAATAAAACTCCGTCCATGAGCTCAGCTCCCGCTATGTGAGAATGCCCAAAACAAACAACGTTTGCCCCCACTTCTCTAGCTTTGTAATGCAGATTCATCATAGACATTTTAACATTATATAAGTGACCGTGTGTAACCAGACACGTGGCTTCTCCAAGCGACTCTACTCGATCATTGACGTAAGATGCATCATAATCACAATTTCCTCGAACGCCTAAAAACGAAGACATTTCTTTGCTGTCTTGTGGCAGCTCAGAGTCACCACAATGAATCATCTTATCTACATCAGCATGTCTTTCTCTGATAGTGAGCAGTTCTTCTTGTAACCCGTGGCTATCGCTTACAATTAATAGTTTCACACGTCATCACTCCTTCTAAAATTGCGCATCAATTAGCGGTGCTAGTTTTTCTAACGCATTTGCTCGGTGACTAATTTGATTTTTTTGTTCTTTAGACAATTCTGCCATGGAGCAGTTCCATTTTTCTACAAAGAAAATAGGATCGTATCCAAAGCCGTTCTCGCCTCTTTTTTCTTCCAAGATGCGCCCTTCACACGTGCCTTCTACAAGCTCTGTTCTCTTTCCAGGCACTGCAATAGCAAGCGTACAATGAAAACGTGCCGTGCGTTTTTCAAACGGCACGTCATGTAATTTTTGAAGTACCTTCTCTATATTAGCATTATCATCTTTATTTTCACCAGCATAACGCGCGGAATAAACGCCTGGCTCTCCGTTTAAGGCATCAATAGCAAGCCCAGAATCATCGGCAATAACCGGCTTATTTAATGCTGATGAAATGGTTTCTGCCTTTAGCGTGGCGTTCTCTGCAAATGTAACGCCCGTTTCTTCCACGTCCTCAATTTCAGGAAAATCAAGAAGCGATGTTACTTTAAATCCCTTCGGTGAGAATAGTGTTTCAAAATCCTTTACTTTGCCTGCATTTTTAGTTGCAATAATGATTTCACGCACGTTAATCCCTTACCTTTCTTTAACCGGAATGTAAGCAGCCAGATGATCAAGAACTTCCTTTTGCTGTTCAATCAATTGATAAACACCCTTTTCCCCTAAATCCAGAAGATGGTTTAACTGTTCTCTCGAAAACGTCGATTCCTCTCCCGTTCCCTGTAATTCTACAAACTGTCCGCTTCCTGTCATCACAATATTCATGTCAACTTCCGCTGTCGAATCTTCTTCATAATTTAAATCTAAAATCGAATTTTCTCCATGGATACCTACTGAAGTCGCAGCTAAATAGTCACGAATAGGAATTTCTGTCAGCTTGTTCTCTTCAACCAGCTTTCCAAACGCTAAAACCATAGCCACAAATGCACCTGTAATCGATGCTGTTCTTGTTCCGCCATCTGCTTGAATAACATCACAATCAATCCAAATGGTTTTTTCTCCGACCTTTTCCAGGTCGACTACAGAACGAAGAGCTCGTCCGATCAGACGCTGAATTTCCATTGTTCGTCCTGTGACTTTACCTTTTGTTGATTCGCGTATATTTCTTTGTGCCGTAGCTCGAGGCAGCATAGAATATTCAGCTGTAATCCATCCTTTTCCTTGTCCACGCATAAAAGGAGGCACTCTGTCGTCTATGCTTGCTGTACAAATAACCTTTGTGTCTCCCACCGAGATTAATACAGATCCTTCTGGATGCTTTAAGTATGAAGTATGAAGAGATACAGGTCTCAATTCATTAAATTCCCTACCGTCCAAACGCATTAAGCATGTCCTCCTATTAATTCATTTATATGTAATAGCTTCTTCCATTTTAACTATAAAACAGCGGAAAGAGGTCGCTATTTCAGCAGACCTCTTTCTACTTAGTCCTTTACTAGTATAACAAAAATTTGTTTTTAAAAACTACCTGTGTTCACATTTTTAGGTCTTGAAACTGGCTCCGTTAGCTTTTTCCCTTTTTCATCTTTTAGCGTTTTTTTGCCATTCACCTTAATGGCAACGCTGTCTACGGCTTTTTGTTCCGTCAGCGATAACACCAAGGAGTCGAGAACATACTGAGAAATTTCCGTTCCTTTTAAATTTCCAAAGATGTTTTTATTAAAGTTCAGCGTTAACTGACCGTCCGCATACTTTGGAGCTGCTACGAGCTTTGCATCAGGATTAAAATCTGTCACTAAACCTGATGCAGGCGCAGGTCCTTCTACAAGCTCGTTCACAATTGCAGTGTACATATCTTTGTCATCAGAAGCAATTCGTTTTGTAACAGGAACATAGTAAGTTTGTTTGCCCTCTTGAGCTAAGTAATAGATCGTAACTGGCTTCGTTTGGGTTACGTCAACTACTCCAGTATTATCAAAGTTAATACCATCTGCTCTGCTCAACCCTTTACTGATTGGTGTATGATTTACAGGCATCTCATCTTTATCATAGCCGTTAATGCGAATTTTAACTTTATTTACGCCTTCAAACTGCGTCAGCGTCCACGTTACGGCCTGCAGGATACGGAGTTCATCTTCTTTTTTATATTCAGCAAATTCAGGTGAAAAATCTGCTACCATCGTGCCGTCACTTTCCAGCTTTGTCCCTAAAACTCTTGTATCAGCAGGAAGAACCGCTCGGAAATTATTTGGCAATAAGTTTGTGACTGGTCCACCCTCTACTAAATATTCAAGAGACTGTTTAGCGACACCTTTTGATTTAGGAATTTCAAGCGTCTGGGGAACAACGTACCCGTTTTTATCAATTAAGTAAATTTCTCTTTTGGTAGGCGCAGATGTTTCTGCCGCTTTACTTTGTTTTTTATTAGCTTCCGTTACTTTCGCTTCAGTCGCTAATGATTTTTCATCTTTCACATAGGTGACATCCTTTGGCGGATCAATTTCCTTTGCTGCGTTATCCCCTCCGAAAAGTCCACAGCCGGATAACAACACAGATGTGGTCACCACGGCGGATATGAGAACAAATTTGGTCTTTTTGGACATTCCTTTCCCTCCTCAGACTGTTTGTACTACTATGTATACGAGCTTATTTGCATTTTAGACCAGCTCAAACAAGTTTTTGGCCACAAAAAAAACCGAGCTTAATATGCTCGGTTTTAAAGCTTGATATGCTCAACATTATATACAGGGTGTTCAAACCATTTAGATGCAATAGATTGAAACAGTTCTGTTGAGCCTGTTGTATAGAAGTAGTGTTCGGGCTCCATGCTTCTAGGAGCTAGTAAATTGCTATAAGAAAGAATGGCACTTACCTCTATTGCCGTTTCTTCACCAGAACTGATTAACTGAACTCGAGGCCCAATTGCTTCTTGAATAACTGGCTTTAATAACGGATAATGCGTACATCCTAAAATAAGGGTATCCATATCTGTATGATAAAAAGGTTTTAATGTTTCTTTTACAATTCGCTGCGCTTCCGGTCCTTCATAATTACCGCTCTCTACAAGAGGTACAAACAAAGGGCATGCTAAATTTTCCACTTCCACTCTCGTATGAAGAGCGCGGAGTGCATGTGTATAGGCTTGGCTTTTAACGGTTCCGTTTGTGCCGATTACGCCTATTTTATGATTTTTAGTTACTTTAAGCGCAGCTCGTGATCCTGGTTCAATGACGCCTATAACCGGAATATCGAGCTGTTCTTGAATTTCATCTAGTACAACTGCCGTAGCCGTGTTGCACGCAATAACAAGCATTTTAATATCTTTATCTACTAAATAATTAGTCATCTCCCATGTGAAAGCTCGTACTTCTTCACTGGGACGAGGACCGTATGGGCAGCGGGCTGTATCTCCAATGTACATAATTTGTTCTTTCGGAAGCTGTCTCATAATTTCCTTTGCTACCGTTAATCCGCCCACACCTGAATCTATAACACCAATTGGTCTACTCAAAACAATCGCCTCATTTTTCTTTCATTTCATCATGTAATTTTCGTAACGTTACTCGTAAAACTTCTGTTTCACTAGGAGAGAAGTTTGCCAGTACGCCATTTAAATACGTTTGTCGCTTTTCAATTACTTCTTCGATAACACGTGCTCCTTCAGGAAGCAAATGAATACGCACTACGCGGCGGTCTTTCGGATCTTTGACCCGAACCACCAACTTATTTTTTTCCATACGATCTACTAAATCTGTCGTTGTACTACAAGCGAGAAAAATCCGATTTGATAAATCGCCAATCGTCATATCTCCACGTTCAAACAGCCACTGCAAAGCAATAAACTGAGGTGGCGTAATCGTATAGTCTTCTAAAATTTCTCTTCCTTTTTGCTTCACAATAGCTGCAATATGTCGAAGTGACTTTTCTAATTCTGCCACTGTATCCTCATTATTTTTTGCTGTCATACCGTAATCCTTTCCACCTATAAGTCTTATTTTCTATTATTTCTTTCAGTTAAACCCGTCTCTATTGTTTCTCTTTTCTATTTTATATTGTGCTCTTTTTTCGGTGATTTTTCAAGGTTAACATGAGGATTCTACAACGTTCAGCATTAAAAAACAGCTGCTCCATAAAAGGAGCAGCTGTTTCTATTAATTATTGATATACAGCTCGAAAACTGAGCTGAAATCTTTTGTTGTGTAGGCTGTTTTTTTATCTAATAACCAAGAAAACGCGGCTTCGTTAATTTCTTTAAATTCACCAGCAACACTTCCACTTGTATTTCTTGTACTGCTTAGCGTAGAAGAAGCTAGCTGAATGCTTTGTTTAGCAAAATCGAGCGCAATTTCATTTTCACGCGTTATTTCAGACATTTTAAACAGCGCTTTATATAAATCTTTTACCTCTTCTATATGCTTTTTGTGTACATCGATAGAAAAAGTTTCCGAGCCAATTTTAAATTTAATTTCCACATCTAAATCGACAGTTCCAGCCGTTTCTAGCATTACGTTTGAAATGTGATTTGTGCTGTAGTTATAGCGGCGAAGCATTCGCTTTTTACTTGTAGCACTTGTTCCATCAAGGTGAATGAGCGCTTTATTGGTAAAGCAATATTCATCTGACTTTGATTTGATTAGAAAATAAATTTTTTCTTGTTCTTCATGCATAACGTAATCGTCTGCATCTACCTTGTCATAATCAACTGGCTTAATAACAGAACCAATATCACTTAGCCCCAATACATCAGCAGCTACTTTTCCAAACATTTCCCCATCTCCCTTTTAAAAACGATTGTGTTATTTTCATGTTTTAAGTGTACTGTGCAAATGAGGGGATGTAAATAAAAAAAGGAGCTTCTTTAAAAGAAGCTCCCCATTTATTAAAAGAACAAATTTAAAATCATATAGATAAGTGCAGCTAATGAAGCTGAAATTGGCAATGTGATAACCCATGTAATCACCATGCGCTGTGCAGTTCCCCATTTTACACCTTTCACTCGGTGAGCAGAACCTACACCTAAGATAGAAGATGAAATAACATGAGTAGTACTGACAGGTAGATGAATAAATGTTGCTCCAAAGATAATGGCAGCACCCGTTAAGTCCGCAGCTACTCCATTAACAGGACGAATTTTCATAATTTTACCGCCAACGGTTTTAATGATTTTCCATCCACCAATTGACGTTCCAAGCCCCATTGCGACCGCACAAGCCAGCTGTACCCACCACTGAATCTCAGTACCGCTTTGCATATTGTTAGCAATAAGCGCTAGCGTAATGATACCCATTGCTTTTTGCGCATCATTCGTACCGTGTGTGTAAGATTGTAGAGCTGCAGTCAGGATTTGAACGCGGCGAAAACGCTTATTCGTTTTCGTCAAGTTATGGTTTTTAAACGTTAGCTTGATAATCGTATAGACAATATAACCTACTACAAAGGCTAGAACTGGTGAAATTAGAAGGGCTTCGATGATTTTGATGAAACCTTTGTAATTTAAAGCACCAAATCCAGCAGCTGCAATAGCTGCTCCTGCAATCGATCCAATAATTGCATGAGAAGAACTACTCGGGATACCGAAATACCATGTGATTAGGTTCCACGCGATAGCAGAAATTAATGCTGCTAAAATAACGACAGAACCATTTTGAAGCGTATAAGGATCAACGATATCCTTTGTAATCGTTTTGGCTACGCCCGTAAACGTCATAGCCCCGACAAAGTTCATGGTTGCGGCTAAAAGAATTGCATGTCGCGGTTTTAAAGCTTTGGTTGAAACAGAAGTCGCAATGGCATTAGCTGTATCGTGAAAGCCGTTGATAAAGTCAAAACCAAGTGCACCAACTACAATTAGAATGGTTAATATTAGCATTGAATCCATTATACTATAGCCCCGTTACGCATTCTTCATAATAACTGATTCTAAGTTGTTCGCAACCGTTTGACAATAATCCGCGATTTCTTCTAGCGTTTCATAAATTTCTTTATATTGAATAACTTTAATTGGATCTTTACATGTTGCAAATAATTGTTTTAGTGCACGACGATATAATGTATCACAATGTGACTCATACTCTTTAATTTTAATTGCATGCTCACTAATTTGAAGAAGCTTTTTCTCAGACAACAAATTAATAGTAATTAAAATTTCTTCAGCACAGCCTTGAATATTTTTAACAAATTCAGCTACATATTCATCAAATGTCGTAATTGAATGAATTTCCATTAAAGCAGCAAAGCTATCGATGCCATCAAGTACATCATCCATGCTCATCGCTAGCTGTAAAATATCTTCACGCTCAATTGGAGTAATAAATGCTTTGTTCAACTCAGTAATCACTGTATGCACGTATTTATCACCTTTTGATTCATACGCTTTTAAAACGTTGGCAAATTCCTTTAGGTCAGATACATTTTGAAGTTCAAAGCTGCCTAAAAACTCCGCTGAGTCCTTAATATTTTGGGCAATGTCCATTAACATTTCAGAAAACTTGTCTTTTTTTCTTTTGATCACGTTGCAATCCTCCATCCAATTTATCGAAACTTTACCACTCGTTTTTTCTCTCTATCTTTTTATATGTGTTCTAGTTTCTTTTTTCATTTAAAGTAATGGATAAAACCTAGCTGTTCATTACTATAACGAGAGAAACCACCTCTCTTGTGTATCAAAAAATTCTAAAAAAACAAACGTTTACCAGAGCAAAAGTCCCAAAATGTGGTTCTTTCACCTATAGGTTATGCGATTCATTTTTTTACGCCAAGTCAAAAATTACTCCTATTATTGTTAATTGTCAATAACTTTTCAAACACATTTTTTTAGGCTTCTTTACAATACATTAACAATAATACGTTGATTCCTTTTAAAATAAGGGTTTTCAGAGTTTGTATAAAATTGGGATTTACAAAAACTTAACATTACTCCCCTTGTGTAAATAATAAAAGCCAGCTCTTTTAGAACTGGCTTTTATTATTTACTTATTATATTGCTGAAATACATTTTTTACTTTCGGCACGACGTAATGACTTCCGCCTTTATCCTCTACCCCTTCAACCATCATTGAAACGAGTAAGTTTTTCTGTTTTGTGTCCACAGCTACAAACCATCCGTTTTCCTGCCCTTTTTCACCTTGAGTTTTCTTTAGCTCTGCTGTTCCCGTTTTTCCAGCCAAGGTTAACCCATCTATCTTTGCTGCATGACCCGTACCGTTTTTATCTTCAATGACATCAACTAAATCATTTTGAATTAATTGCGCCGTTTCTTTAGATATTACTTGTTTTTTCCATATTCCACTCTCATCACCGTTCATAAGAATAGGCTTTACTATATTTCCATCGTTTACAATCGATGTATACATCAATGCCAAGTGGAGAGGATTCACTTGCAGTTTCCCCTGGCCATAGCCAGAGTTTGCTAATACTCCCTCATCTTTAATATCTTGATCACCTGCAATTTTAGACGTTTCAAAAGGATAATTAACAGGCAATTTTTGATTAAACCCAAACTGTTTTAAACCACTGTTAAATTTGTCTAAACCTAGCTTCAAAGCAGTCTGCGCAAAATAAATATTATCAGATGTAACATAAGCATCACGTAAATTAACATTCGGTTTGCTGCCCACTCGTGTTACGTAGAAATTTCCCCAGCTTTTATCTTTCTGCCATTTCTTCCCGCTGATTGATATACTTTCATTTGGATTTAGCACGTCTTCATCAACCGCTAAAGCTCCGGTGACTAACTTAAATGTAGATCCCGGAGAATACGTTTTGGTAAAACGATTCATTAACGGCTTATTAGGATTCGTTGAAAGGGATTGATACGTATTAGCATCGATTCCAAAAGAAAAAGAATTCGGATCAAAAGCTGGCGTGCTTACAAGACCTAATATTTCTCCCGTTTTAGGTTGAAGAGCAGTAGCTACTCCTTTTTCATCTTTTAACTGTTCATAAAGGGATTTTTGAACATTCGTGTCTACCGTAACCTGAATGCTTTCCCCGTCTTTTGGATTCACTTTTGCAATTTCATTCTTTTTATTACCATCTTTATCTACAGTATAAATCGTGACGCCGTCTCGAGCACGAAGCTTATCTTCATACAAAGACTCTAAGCCAATCATTCCAGCTTTAGACTGAGCATTATAACCTTCATCTTTATGCTCTTTTAAATATTCCGCTGTGACAGGCGCAACGTATCCAACTAAATGAGCACACGCTTCTTCACAAGGATATACGCGCGCATTTACCTTTTTTTGTTGAATGCCTTCTACTTTTTTCAAAGAATTCTCTAAATTAGAGGCGTCTTTTTGACTAACTGTTTTAATAGGAACAAATTGATTCTCTTTCACCCAAGAAGCGCTCAGTGCTTGATTAATACTTTTTTCCGAAAGAGCAAGAGTCTTGCTTAATTGTCGTATCGCTTGCTCGCCGCCTTTAGAAAACTGCTGGGGAACAACTCCAACTTGAATCGCTTCTCCGTTTTGAGCTAAATATTTCCCTGAACGATCCATAATTTCTCCACGCACAGCTGACTGAGTAGCTACTCTTACTTGCTCTCCTTGCTCAAGTCCTTTAAAAATCATATTAGGCTTCCAATTAATATACCAATTCTCTGTATCCCCTTGTTTTTCTTGAACCACAGCAGCATTTTCTTTAAATGAGATTTCACCGGCTACAGAGTTCATGTTTACTTCAAAAGGTAAAACAGCTTTATGGTCTTTTATTTCTAAGTCTTCTATTTTACTTGCCTTCACTTTAAGCTTGTCCGCTTCAATTGCATCATAGATATTTTTATATCGATTTACAAAGTCTTTTTCTGAAATCGTCTTTTTAGCATCTTTAGACAAGTATCCATACATACCTTCAAAATCTTCTTTATTCCACATGGCTACATATTTATCAAATCGATCCTGTGCTTTCTGTTGATCATTTGAGCAACCGGCAGTTATGAGTAAGAGAATTGCCATAGTAAAAAATAGCCACCCAATTCGTCTCATGATGATTTTCCCCCTTTTTTCAATACCATTTCTATCATATAAAATTTTACATAAACTTTCCATCAGAAAGTTACACCCAGGAATTAATTGGTATTACAACCCACTTAATTTACATATCGACAAAAAAATCAATAGGTAAATAAGAAAAAAATTGAACATTTTGTGAATATTTTGTGTCTTTTTTGGAAAGTATTTGATATAATAAGTGTAAGAAGAAAAAGAATAGGAGGCGACTAAAATGAGAAGATTCTTACAGTTTTACTTTATGTTTAGTTCTCTGTTCTGTTTTGGAAGCGTTTTCGTCCTACTTATGTCTCAAGAATATTATTTTGCACCGTTATTCCTCACACTGGGCTGTTTAAATATTTTTCTCTTTAAAGTATATATTCAAGAAAGTCGAAAAGATAAACAAGCTGCACCTGAAAAACCAAAACCAACAATTTAACGGACTCGTCTCTCGGCTGAGATGAATGTAAAAGAAGAACCGGTGAAAAATTCACCGGTTCTTCTTTTACGAGGTTGAAGCTTTTGGAAACCTATCGTTTGCAATAATCTCACCGATGCTTTCACTCTTTCCTTCACCCTCATCAATATTTAAAAGCGGGAACAATAACTCTCCTACGTGATAAGCTTCTTCTAAATGCGGATAGCCTGATAAAATAAAAGATTCAATTCCTAAAGCTTCATATTCTTTTATTCGTTTCGCTATATTTTCAGCACTGCCTACCAGGGCAGTTCCTGCACCTCCCCGGACGAGCCCCACACCTGCCCATAAGTTAGGGCTAATCGTAAGTTCCTCTCGGGTTCCTCTATGAAGGCTCGCCATTCGCTGCTGCCCAACTGAGTCATACCTTGCAAAAGTACGCTGTGCAGCTTGAATTGTGTCGTCGTCCAAATGCTGAATTAATCGATCGGCTGCTTCCCAAGCTTCTTCTTCCGTTTCCCGTACAATAATATGCAAACGAATCCCAAACTTAACGGTTCTGCCTTCTGCTTCTGCTTGCTTTCTCACAGCCGTTATTTTTTCTCTTACTTGTTCAGGAGGCTCTCCCCACGTTAAATACACGTCAGAATGTTTTGCTGCAACTTTTTGTCCTGCGGGTGAAGATCCGCCAAAATAAATAGGTGGAGAAGGTTTTTGAACAGGTGGATACAACAGCTCACTGTTCTCTACATGAATATGTTTTCCTTCATAATTAACCGTATCTCCAGCCAATAACCCTTTCCACACATCTAAAAATTCATCCGCAGCTTCATAACGTTCATCATGTGATAAGAAAAGGCCGTCTCCGGCTAATTCTGCTGGATCTCCTCCTGCTACTACGTTAACTAGTAAACGACCGTTTGAAATTCGATCAAGAGTCGAAGTCATGCGCGCTGCCACGGAAGGAGCCATAATGCCCGGACGTACAGCTACTAAAAATTTCAAACGCTCTGTTTCAGGTATAAGTGAAGCAGCCAATAGCCACGGGTCTTCGCATGATTTCCCCGTTGGAATCAGAACTCCTTCAAATCCTAACCGGTCAGCTGCTTGAGCAACTTGTCGAAAATATGAATAGTCTGCTGAACGACCTCCTCGATTTGTCCCTAGATATCTTCCATCTCCATGGGAAGGAATAAACCATAACATTTTCATGATTCAACACTCCTTTTCGTTTGTTCTAGATGATATTCAAGCTCTTTTAATGAACGTTTAATTCTCGCTTCTGCTTCTTCCGCAATAAACTCAATTTCATTTTCTTTCGTATAGGCCACCTCAGAATCAACAATATAAACTCCATGAATAAGAGCAGTAGCTCCTAAAACGGATAATGTCGGCTTAAATACATAATCAAGAGCCAGTAGATGAGCAATGGTTCCCCCTGTAGCTATCGGCAGCACGGTTTTATTGTGCAAACCTTTTTCAGGTATTAAATCTAAAAATGTTTTTAAGATTCCTGTGTAGCTAGCTTTATAGATTGGGCTGACAATAATAACGGCATCAGCATCTGCCACTTTCTTTTGAGCTTCTTGAATCGCAGGGCTAGAAAAGTTAGCATATAGTAAGTCTTCAGCTGGTAGATCGCGGACATGCACGGTTTTTACTTCATGTTTTTCATTTTGCAGATATGCTGCAATATACTCACTTAAAGCAGCTGACCTTGATTGTTTTGAAGGGCTTCCCGTAATAATTGTAAACTGACTCATTATCATCTCTCCTTTTAACTTATAAAACTGATAGATTTACAAGGATTAATAAGTATATAAATCCTTCTTTTATTTTTCACCTGCGTAGCTGTCTCTCCATTTAAGAAGACGCTTTTCTAATACTCGGACAAATGAATCAGTTAATTTGCCTACAACAGCAAAAATGATAATTCCGACAAAAACTACATCTGTTTGAGAAAACTGCCTAGCATCCATAATCATATATCCTACACCTTCACTTGCTCCCATTAATTCAGCTACTACCAGTCCGAGCCATGCAATACCTAAAGATAATCGGACACCAAGTAAAATATTAGGAAGAGCGGCTGGTAAAATGAGTTTCGTGATTTGTTTCCATTTACTAAATTGCAGAACACGCGCAACATCAAATAATTTCGAATCAACGCCGCGAATGCCTAAATACGTATTAACATAGATTGGGAAAAACGCACCGTTTGCAATTAGCAATATCTTTGAAATTTCTCCAAAGCCAAACCATAAGATAAATAAAGGAGCCAAGGCAAGGTGAGGAACAGTTCTAAGCATTTGAATGGATGGATCCATATAGTGCTCCGTTTTCTTTGAGAAACCGACAATAACACCAAATAGTAAACCTAGACCAGCTCCAACGGCAAAACCTATGGCAGCACGTAAAATACTGATTTGAAGATTAGCTCCGAGTTCTCCCGATACGATGAGCTGTTTGAAAGAAAGTACAATATCAACAGGTGTAGGAAGAACGGTTTTAGATACATAGCCCGCAGAACCAATGATTTGCCACACGACGATAAGCAAAATTGGCACGACGAGAGAACGAAGGAAAATTCCCTGCTTATTTTTCGCTTCTTCCTTTCTTTTTTTCACTTGTTGCAAGTGAGCTGCTGAAGACTGGACATGTCCTGAAACCACGGATGTTTTACTCATTTTCATCACCTCATTTTTCTTTTAATGCTTTTTCAATAAATGAATTATCAACGACATCTCCTGTATCAATTTTCTTTTTAATAACGCCTAAAGATTGTTGAAAATCAGCTGTTCGCTGTTGTTCTGCAATAATTTCTTTAGAGGTTGGGCGATTATAGGCAGGATTATTTTTTAACACTTGTCTTACTACATCTTTATCTAGATTTTTTTGTTTTGCTAGAATATCCACAGATTCTTCAAAATGTTCGTTTTGCCATTCAAGTGCTTTTTGATAAACTTGTAAAAACTTAACGACTAACTCTGGATGATCTTTTGCAAAGCCTTCTCTTACAATAGTAAAGCCTGGTGAAGCAACCTTTAACGAATCGCCGTCTGCTAAAATACGAGCTTCATTTTTTAAGTTTTGCAGGGAGATAAACGGTTCCCAAATTGACCATGCATCCACTGACCCATTTTCAAATGCTGGCTGAGCTTCGTCTGGCTGAAGCTGAATAATCTTTACGTCACTTGGCTTCAACCCATTTTGATCAAGAGCTCTGTACAATAAGTTAAAACCGCTGCTGCCTTTCGCAACCGCAATCTTTTTACCTTTTAAATCTTTTACGCTTTTAATCTTGCTGTTTTTTCCTACTAAAATAGCATTTCCTTTTAATCCGTCGCTCGAATTAGCAATTTCTAAAAATGGAATATCTGCCCCTTGACCAGAAATAACCGGTGAGTTTCCAACTTGGCCGAAATCCAAGTGTCCAGATGCTAACCCTTCAAATTGCGGAGGACCGCTTTGAAACTCTGTCCATTTAACGTTTACACCTATTTTTTTAAATTCTTTTTCAAACCATTTTTGGTTTTGTGCCAGCATTAAAGGTCCTAGGCTTTGTTGAATGCCAATATTGATCGTAACGTTTTTCGAATCTTCGCCGCTCGCTTTTTCTTTCGTCCCGCACCCAGCCAATGCGAGAACAAGTACAATAGCTGCAGTTAAAAGTAGCTTTTTCATCTGTTCTGTCTCCTTCTCTGTCTGATTGAATCTTTAATGTTCTCCTGCTTCTTCAAATTCTTTCAGCACTTGCTGCCTTAGCTGCTGAAAAGGTAGTTCTGTCTTTTTTCGCGGATGACTAATTTCTACTGGAACAACCCGACTAATTTCTCCTGGTCTGGCACTCATAATCACAATTTTAGTTCCTAAGTAAATGGATTCATCTAAATCGTGGGTAACAAAAATCATGGTTGTTTTTTCTTTTTTCCATATGTCTAACAGCACATCTTGCAGATGAGTGCGAGTAAAAGCATCCAACGCACCAAACGGTTCATCTAACAATAAAACCTCTGGATTTCTTAAAAGAGCACGCGCAATCGCAACTCGTTGAGACATCCCCCCAGATAGTTCTCGAGGATAAGCTTTTTCAAATCCTTTCAGCCTGACAATATCAATTAGCTCATCTACGCGGCGCCGAACGTTCGAATCTTTCAGCGATAAGTCAGCCGCTATATTTTGCTCCACATTAAGCCACGGGAACAAGCGGTGTTCTTGAAAGATCATTCCTTGTTTAATGCTAGGTCCGGCTATGTGCTTCCCGTTGATTTCAATGCGCCCTTCATAATCTATATCAAGTCCAGCGATCATTTTAAGCAGCGTACTTTTTCCGCATCCGCTCGGACCAATAATGGTAATAAATTCACCTTTATTAATCGTAAGATTTACATTTCGCAATGCTTGAGTTACTTGTTCTCCTTTTTGAAATGAGCGGTTAACCGATTGAATCACGACACTCACAGCAATTCCTCCTCCTTGAATTTTTAAATCAAAAGCTATTTCACCTAAAAACATAAAAGCTCCTACCTAAAAAAGGTAGGAGCTTTCGGTTGACCGATCAGCCCGTTGCTATAGTTAACTGATTTGTTATTGGATTATTTTGAATTTTATCATATTAATCCGATTTGTCAACTGTGTTTTATATATTTTATCCATTAGATTCTTGAGGATTTGGTTTTTTCCATTTAAATATTGAGTTTAAAAATCCGTATATATGCTTAGACTCCTTCGTTAACAAAGGACCAATAATAGCTAAAATCAATACATAAAGCGCAGCGAATGGCTGAAGGATGGCCGATAATCCTCCTTCAATTCCGATGTTAGCCATAATGATTGAAAACTCACCTCGTGACATGATTGTTAATCCAATATTGGTCGAAGCCTTGTGTGACAGCCCGCTTTTTCTTCCTGAAATCATACCGGCTGTAAAGTTACCAATAATCGTAAGCGCAACTGCTCCAAGGGCAAGCCAGCCTGCATCCCAGAGCGTGAGAGGATCAATACTTAATCCGAAGCTGAAGAAAAAGATGGCTCCAAAGAAATCACGAAACGGTACGACAAGATGTTCAATCCGATCGCGATGTTCTGTTTCAGAAAATACAAGCCCAAGCAATAATGCTCCAATTGCTTCTGCCACGTGAATTGTTTCTGAGAAGCCTGCCACAAAAAACAATACCGCAAAAACGACGATTATAAAGATTTCATTCGATGAAATATTTAAAAGTTTATTTAGTAGAGGCGTAGCTTTTCGAGCAATGATAAAGAACAGCATCATATAGCCAAACGCAATTAAAATAGATGTTAAAGATCCAGCAAGCGATCCGTGGTCTCCAAGCACCAACCCTGAAACGACAGAAAGATAAACCGCTAAGAAAATATCTTCAAACATGATGATCCCTAATATCAATTCCGTTTCTGGATTTGCCGTTCGTTTTAAATCAACCAATACTTTTGCGACAATTGCGCTGGACGAAATCGTAATAATTCCAGCGATAATCAGCACTTCAAGAAGAGGATTTCCTGTCAGGTATCCATACAATAATCCTAAGGTAAAGTTAATTAAAATATAAATAGATCCTCCCACCGCGATGGACTTACCTGATTTAATTAACTTTCCAACTGAAAATTCTAACCCTAAATAAAAGAGTAAAAAGAGAACTCCAATTCTCCCCATAAATTCAATAATCTCTTGGCTTTCAATAAACTTTAAACTGAATGAGCCAAACTCAGGAGCATGGGGACCAACCGCCATGCCCAGCAGAATGAGGAATGGAATAATCGTAAATTTAAATTTATGTGCTAGTATAGCCGCTAAAGCGACTAGTAACAAAGCTGTCCCAACTTCAAATACTAAATGATCCAATTATGAACTACCTCCTTGTGAAAGCAATTCTTTAATGAGCGTTTTTAAATTTCCTCTTTCACCAGAGATGACAAGCGTATCTCCTTCTTCAATTAACGTATCTGGTCCTGGGGTGGATAATTTTTTTTGCGTGTTTTTAATGACAGCGATGATTGTGACATCATAGTTGCTGCGAACGTCAATTTCGCCAATTGTTTTACTGTGAGCTTTCGCCTGTTTTTCAACTTTGTACCATTCAATCACTAAGTCATTGAATGCCACTTCAATGGTTTCCATTGCTTTTGGCTTGTAAATCATGCCGCCTAAAATTGCAGCTAGCTGTCTTGATTCCGTATCTGTTAACGTAATGTCAAAAATGCTTTCTTCTAAATCTTTTTGATCGAAGTGGTAGATTTCACGTCGTCCATCATCATGAATAATAACGACCACACGGTTTCCTCCGCTTGTCTCAATTTCAAATTTACGGCCGATTCCTGGTAATTCCGTTTCTTTAATCATCATTGAATGATCACTCCTATAAAGTTTTTAAGAAGAATATTAAATTTTCATTGCATTATTTGTATAGAAAATCCCCATGACAAATAAGCCTAAGAATAGTAGGTAATTTTAGGTTTGAAGAAAAGGCTGCTGAAATTTCAACCTTTTTTATTTAATTGAGGTAACTTGATTGAAAGATTTTTGGATAAAAAAGTGTTTTCTTGAGGAAAAAATACGCAATTTGATGCGTCGGAATGATGAGCTTGGTACTCACCCATACTAAAGCAAAAGTTACTATCACACTTTGTATTAGAGATCCTATTTGTTTGACGCTGTGCTTAGCTCCTGGAGACATGTGCACGATATCCGTGTAATGCTGTACCGAACTTTTTGTGACCTTTACTTTTTCAAAGTCATTATCAATAAATTTATCTGGCAAACTCGCAAAAGGCAAGCAGAATATCATGCATAATAATACCCCTAACCATACATTTTTCATCATCTCACCTCTCTTTCTTTTGAAGTAGTATCTCCTTACTTAAAAGTATACGTACTCTGAAATTCAATTTCAAGCAATAAGTTTCTTTTATAAAGATTTACCTTTTTTATAATATTTTCTTAATGATATTCTTTTTAGATACATATGCGATACTTAAAAAAATATACAAAAAGCTGGCTTTCTAAAAAGAAAGCCAGCTCATGTTATAGTTCAAGTTCTCCCATTCGAAGGAGTTCTACGACTGCTTGAGAACGCCCCTTGACTCCAAGCTTTTGCATCGCATTAGAAATATGATTTCGAACTGTTTTTTCGCTAATGAATAGTTCACTCGCGATTTCTTTTGTTGTTTTGTCCTGTACTAAAAGCTCGAATACTTCTCGTTCACGCTTTGTAAGTAGCGGTTTAGGTTGAAACTCTTTTTCTTTCAATGTAACCCTCCTTGCCTGATCCTGAGTTGAACTATCGGATGGGTGTAAATTTAGTCAACATATCTTATGTGCGGTATGCCTACGCGGTTACTAGTTTTAGAAAAAATATGCAAAAAACTCTTTTTTACCTTTGAAAAAGAAAAAAAGCCTGAAGAAAGAGCCTTCAAGCCATTTTTATATAGTCGATAAACACCTTTTCATCTCTTCATTCCAAGGCACGCTTTTTCCTGTTTCTTTAGAAATTTGCACCATTGTTCCTCTCCCCGTGAGTACAACCTCTCCTTGCTCATTTTGAATCATATAGTGTAAATCAACCGAAGAACGTCCGATTTTATGGGCCTTTACAAAAACAGCTAGCACGTTACCAAAATACACTTGTTTGACATAGTCGCACTGCAAATCAGCCACCACCGGTATCGTTCCCTCATACTCACTCGTCCACTTTTGCATAAAGCCAATATGGTGAAAGAATTCCGTACGTATTTGTTCAAAATAAACAAAAGGAACCGTATTATTTAAGTGCCCAAACATATCTGTTTCCGAAAATCTTACCTTGATTTTCTGCTTAAACGAAAATGACTCTTTCCAGTGATCCATGTCTTCAATATACGAAATATTATTCATCTGTATTTCCTCCGTTCGTCATAGACAAAATAAAACCTCTCCACGTGGAGAGGTTTTGAGTGGTTATACTTGATCGCTACCAAAGAAACTTCTGAATGCTTGAATTGTTGTGTCGCGGTTCAAAGCTGCGATTGAAGTAGTCAATGGAATTCCTTTTGGACATGATTGAACGCAGTTTTGAGAGTTCCCGCAGTTCGCTAGCCCTCCATCACCCATAATCGTCTCTAAACGTTCTCCTTTATTTAACGCACCGGTTGGATGGGCATTAAACAAGCGAACTTGAGAAAGCGGTGCTGGACCGATGAAGTTTGACTTGTCGTTTACGTTTGGACAAGCTTCTAAGCAAACGCCGCATGTCATACACTTGGATAACTCATACGCCCACTGACGTTTCTTTTCAGGCATACGCGGTCCTGGTCCTAAATCGTATGTGCCATCGATCGGAACCCAGGCTTTTACTTTTTTCAGTGAATCAAACATACGGCTGCGGTCTACCTGCAAGTCACGAACAACAGGGAATGTTTTCATTGGCTGCAAGCGAATCGGCTGTTCTAGTTTATCAACAAGAGCTGTACATGACTGACGAGGTTTACCGTTGATAACCATTGAACAGGCTCCGCATACTTCCTCTAAACAGTTCATTTCCCAGTTTATCGGAGCAACCTCTTTACCTGAAGCATCAACAGGGTTACGTCTGATTTCCATCAGTGCTGAAATAACGTTCATATTCGGACGATACGGAATTTCAAACTCCTGATTGTAAGGAGCAGATTCAGCTGAATCTTGACGTGTAATAATGAAGCGCACTGTCTTTTGGACTGTTTGTTGTTCACTCATTGATTAACGAACCCCCTCTTGTTGTTTTTTTGGTTTTTCATCTTTTTTCTTTGTGTAGTCGCGCTTACGCGGTTTGATTAACGATACGTCTACCTCTTCATAATGGAAAGAAGGAGCCGTTTTCTTATCAACGAAAGATGCCATTGTTGTTTTTAAGAATTCTTCATCGTTACGACCTGGGAAATCCGGCTTATAATGAGCACCGCGACTTTCGTTACGGTTGTAAGCTCCAAGCGTTACAACACGTGAAAGCTGGAGCATGTTTTGAAGCTGACGAGTAAATGTTGCCGCTTGATTACTCCATTTAGCCGTGTCATTAATGTTAATACGATCATAGCGTTCAATTAATTCTTGAATCTTTTCATCTGTTTTTAACAGTTTGTCATTGTATCGTACGACTGTCACGTTGTCAGTCATCCATTCCCCTAGCTCTTTATGAAGAACGTATGCATTTTCTGTACCTTGAAGATTCATGATATTGTTCCATTTCTCTTCTTCTTCTTTCACATGACGATCATATACGCTTGAAGAAATAGCATCTGCGCTCTTTTCTAAACCATTGATGTATTCAACGGCTTTAGGACCAGCAACCATACCGCCATAAATAGCTGACAATAATGAGTTTGCTCCTAAACGGTTCGCTCCGTGCTGCGAATAATCACACTCACCAGCTGCGAACAAGCCAGGGATATTTGTCATTTGATCGTAATCCACCCATAAACCGCCCATTGAATAGTGTACGGCTGGGAAAATCTTCATTGGTACTTTGCGCGGATCATCGCCCATGAATTTTTCATAGATTTCGATGATACCTCCAAGTTTAATGTCTAGCTCTTTTGGATCTTTATGTGAAAGGTCCAGATAAACCATGTTCTCTCCGTTAATTCCTAACTTCTGCGCTACGCAGACGTCAAAAATTTCACGAGTTGCAATATCACGAGGTACTAAGTTACCGTATGCCGGATATTTTTCCTCTAAGAAATACCAAGGTTTACCGTCTTTATATGTCCAAACGCGTCCGCCTTCTCCACGAGCAGATTCACTCATAAGACGAAGCTTATCATCTCCCGGGATAGCAGTTGGATGAATTTGAATAAACTCTCCGTTTGAATAGTATGCACCTTGCTGATACACGATAGATGCCGCTGAACCTGTATTAATAACTGAGTTCGTCGATTTTCCAAAGACAATACCAGGTCCACCTGTAGCCATAATAACCGCATCAGCTGGGAACGTTTTAATTTCCATTGATTTTAAATTCTGTGCAGAAATTCCGCGACAGCTGCGCTCATCATCAAGAACAGCACCTAAGAATTCCCATCCTTCGTACTTTGTCACAAGTCCGGCAACTTCATAGCGACGAACCTGCTCATCTAATGCGTACAATAACTGTTGACCCGTTGTTGCTCCAGCAAAAGCCGTACGGTGATGCTGCGTTCCGCCAAATCGTCTGAAGTCTAACAAACCCTCAGGAGTACGGTTAAACATAACACCCATACGGTCAAGTAAGTGAATAATACCAGGAGCTGCTTCACACATTGCTTTTACAGGTGGCTGGTTGGCTAAAAAGTCTCCGCCATACACTGTGTCATCAAAGTGTTCCCATGGTGAATCTCCTTCACCTTTCGTATTTACGGCTCCGTTGATTCCACCTTGCGCGCAAACTGAGTGAGATCTTTTTACCGGAACTAGTGAAAATAAATCTACTTGCTTGCCAGACTCAGCAATTTTTATTGTTGCCATCAAGCCAGCTAAACCGCCACCGACTACGATGATTTTTCCGTTACTCATCGGAACCCCACTCCTTCAAAACCTTAATTTTATGCAAATGCGAATAATGTACGAACACCTACGAATGTAAGTGCTAAGAAGATTGCTAATGTCACATAAGTTGAAATTCTTTGAGAACGTGGTGTTACAGTTAACCCCCAGCTAACTCCAAATGACCATAGACCGTTTGCAAAGTGGAAGATTGTAGATACAACACCAACTATGTAGAATGCAAACATTGCTGGGTTGCTTAAAATTCGTTCCATCATTTGAAAATCTACTTCTTTTCCAAGCGCAGCTTGTATTCTGGTTTCCCATACGTGCCATGTGATGAAGATAAGTGTGATTACACCTGAAACACGCTGAAGGATAAACATCCAGTTACGGAAAAATCCATAGTTGTTAACGTTTGTTTTAGCAGTGAATGCGATGTAAAGACCGTATATTGCGTGAAAAACGATTGGTAAGAAAATAATGAAAATTTCTAGAGCATAGCGGAAAGGTAAGCTCTCCATGAAGTGAGCTGCTTGATTAAATGATTCTTCTCCCTTTGTCGCGAAATGATTCACAACTAAATGCTGTGTTAAGAAAATCCCGATTGGTATTACTCCAAGTAGTGAATGGATTCTCCGATATTGAAACTCTCTGTTTGCCGCCATCTGCGTAGACCCCCCTTAGTTAAATGAACATAGTTTGTGAAGAACTTTCTTACTCCCACTAGACAAATAGATTAATCGTGAATACAGGAAATGAAAACCTTTGCATTTCCTAATAAAGTATGTGACAGGTTAATTTTACTCCCATCGATTAAGAGCGTCAAGGCAAGATGTTTAAATCTTCTATAAAATATAAATTTATAAAATTTTATATTTGTTAACGCTTACTGCATTGATGTTAAAGATTTTTTCTTTCTATTATAATATCGCTTGCCACAGTTAAGTAAGCGTTTACTTTATACTTTTATTGTAAACAAGTTCACAAAACATTTACACAGGTAAAAGTACCCTTTTAAAAGTAATTTTATGGATTTTTTATCTTTACATCTAACTCTTTTTACCATAATAAAGATCCTCTTACATTTTATTAAAAAAATGCGTGAGAGGTTTTTTAGATTTGTATATAATAGTAGTAAAGAAAGAGGGGAAAGCATGAGCAATTTACAAACAGAATCACAGCAAGAACTTGAAGAGACGATGGAAACATTAGAACCTAATGCCGCAGCTGAAACAGAGAGAGCTCTTGATCACGTTCCATATTTCGGATACAGCCTTTTGCGTGACGTGTTAATTCCAGAGCTTCTTGGAGACGAAACGAATACCATCTCATACTGGGCAGGAAAACACCTTGCGCGTAAATATCCATTAAATACAATGGATGAAATCGTCGCATTTTTTAAAGCAGCTTCCTGGGGAACACTGACGCTTGCCAAAAAAGATAAATATTCACTAGAGCTTGAGTTATCAGGTGATGTGGTCAGCAAAAGATTTCAGCAGGAAACTTGTTCATTTCATCTTGAGTCAGGGTTTGTGGCTGAACAGATTCAGCGTCAAAACAACTGCCTAACAGAAGCCTACTTAACACCTAAAGAAAAGAACGGAAAAGTGCTGATTTCCGTGCAGTGGGACCGAAAAGATATCTTACCTACCGAAACCCGTGCGGAGCGTTATAAAAAGTAAGAAATACGTATATATAAAAGACGTGGAGATACCACGTCTTTTTTCTTTTCTTTATACTTGCACTGCCTGCTGCTCTTCTAATTCAAATGCTACGTGAAGCGTCTCAACAGCTTTTACCATATCAGCATGCGGTACAACTGTAGATACTTTAATTTCAGACGTGCTGACCATCTTCACTTCAATTTTCTCTCCTGCCAGCACTTCAAACATTTCGGCTGCAACACCTGGATTAGATATCATGCCAGATCCCACAATCGATACTTTAGCCAGACTGCTTTCATGTTCAATACGCGTATACCCCAAGGTAGATTTATACTCTTTTAAGACGGCAAGAGCAGCTTCTACATCTACAGTTTTAATAGAAAATGAGATAGAGAGGCGATTATTAGCCGTTACGTTTTGAATAATAATATCCACATTTAACTGTTCTTTTGCTAATGCTGTAAAAATAGTAGAAAGAGTTTGTAACTCGTTGTTTAACCCTTCAATTGTCACCCGTGAAATATTATCTTCAAACGCAATTCCTCTTACGACTAAGTTTTGTTCCATTGAAACTTCCTCCTCAACAATCGTTCCATTCTCGTTTTCTAAGCTTGAACGCACTTCTAGCGGTACCTGATAATTTTTTGCAAACTCAACAGCGCGCGGATGCAGCACCCCTGCTCCTAAATTGGCTAATTCTAACATTTCGTCATATGAAATAGAATGAAGTTTACGAGCATCTTCTACGTAGCGCGGATCCGTCGTAAACACTCCTGTTACGTCTGTATAAATATCACATTTTGCAGCTTTTAGTGCCGCGGCAAGAGCTACTGCCGTCGTGTCAGAGCCGCCTCGACCTAATGTTGTAATGCTTCCATCTTCTGAACAGCCTTGGAATCCAGCTACTACTACGATTCGACCTCTATCTAATTGGCTTTGAATACGAGTCGTGTCAATGTGCTGGATTCGTGCATTGCTGTGAACTGCTTCCGTCTGGATACCAGCTTGCCAACCTGTTAGCGAAGTGGCTTCATGACCTTTGCATTGAAGAGCCATTGTTAACAGGGAAATCGTTACTTGTTCTCCAGTTGTAAGAAGCATATCCATTTCGCGTTTACTTGGACTGTCCGTAATATCACTTGCTAATTTCACCAGTGCATCTGTGGTTTTGCCCATTGCCGATACAACAACTACTACTTGGTTACCGCGCTCTGCTTCTTGAATAACACGGTTTGCTACATGTTGAATACGTTCAACAGAACCAACAGATGTTCCACCAAATTTTTGAACGATTAATGCCATAATTTTGTTCATTCCTTTTCAATAAATTTGCATATGCAGGATGATGAGAAGCTAAATTTTTTTACTCAGACAATAAAAAAAGCAATGAGATGAGCTCTCATTGCTTAACGAACGAAAATTATAAAACATAACCGTCCACTGCCGTGAGATAGCTCTCCAAGAATCTACATCTTGACAATCCTACGTTTATTCAACGCAGAACCAGCAATCATTACTATGAGGTAATGTTCACTTCGGCAAATTTCCCTTTCCGCATCGTTCATAAGGGCTCATACCCTTCCTGATGCGTACTGATTAAATTTGCACCTCTATCTTCACTTCATTTGATGAAGTGTCGTATGAAATTAGTTAATAGCTTATCAAATATTTTCTATTATTTCAAGACTATTTTTGTAATGTTTCATAAATTTTTTCAGCAATGTTTTGAGGAACACCTGAATTTCGTATATCTTCAACCGTTGCTTCTTTCAATTTTTTCACCGAACCAAAATGCTTTAACAAAGCTTTCTTACGCTTTTCTCCCACTCCCGGAATGTCGTCTAGAACTGACTGAAAAGCGGACTTAGAGCGCACTTGACGGTGGAAGGTGATTGCAAAGCGGTGAACTTCATCTTGAATTCGCTGAAGCAAATAAAATTCTTGACTATTGCGTTCAAGCGGTATGATTTGAGGAGGCTCACCAATCATCAGGTTGGAGGTTCTGTGTTTATCATCTTTAACAAGACCTGCTGTAGGCACTAAAAGTCCCAATTCATTTTCGAGAACGTCCTGGACTGCAGCTAAATGCCCTTTGCCTCCATCTACAACAATTAAATCCGGAAGCGGAAGGCCTTCTTTTAACGCTCTGGAATACCGTCTGCGAACGACTTCCCTCATGGAACTGTAATCATCTGGTCCCTTTACGGTCTTAATTTTATATTTGCGATATTCTTTCTTTTCCGGTTTCCCATCAACAAAAACAATCATCGCAGAAACTGGGTCTGTTCCTTGAATATTTGAGTTATCAAATGCTTCAATCCGATAAGGAGCGGCAATTCCAAGCTCTTCTCCTAACCGTTCAACTGCGCCAACTGTACGCTCTTCATCTCGTTCAATTAAGTAGAATTTTTCACCGAGCGCAATTTTTGCATTTTTACACGCAAGTTCTACTAATTCTTTCTTTTTGCCTCGCTTTGGATGCTGAACCTCTACTTCTACTAACTTCTCAGCTAACTCTGCATCAATCGTTGCTGGAACCATCACTTCTTTTGGCTTAATATTTTTGGCATAAAACTGACCGATAAAAGTTAAGAAATCTTCTTCTGGCTCTTTATAAAAAGGAAACATAGAAACTTCTCGCTCAATTAATTTCCCTTGGCGAATAAAGAAAACTTGAACACACATCCAGCCTTTATCGTAAGAATAGCCAAACACATCTCGATTAACAAAATCATTAAACGTTACTTTTTGCTTTTCCATTGTCGCTTCGATATGAGCAATTTGATCTCGGTATTCTTTAGCCCGTTCAAAGTCAAGTTCTTCTGAAGCTTTTAACATTTTTTCAGTTAACTCTGTTTTGACATGCTCATATCCACCATTTAAAAACCGCGTGATGTTTTCAATAATTTGTTTGTTTTGCTCTTCTTTTACCTCTTTTACGCAAGGAGCTAGACATTGCCCGATATGGTAATACAAACAAGGCCTATCTGGCATAGTGGAGCACTTTCTTAACGGATAAATGCGATCAAGAAGCCGCTTTGTTTCATTTGCTGCTTGAACATTAGGATAAGGACCGAAGTATTTCCCTTTATCTTTTTTTATTTTTCTTGTAATAACAAGTCGGGGCTGTTTTTCAGCTGTAATCTTAATAAACGGATAGCCCTTATCATCTTTAAGCATAATATTGTATTTTGGGTCATGCTTTTTAATTAAATTCATTTCTAAAATAAGCGCTTCTAAATTAGAAGATGTGACGATATATTCAAAGTCGACAATGTCGTTTACAAGTCGAAGCGTCTTTCCGTCATGAGATCCGGTAAAGTAGGAACGTACTCGATTTTTTAATACTTTTGCTTTTCCTACGTAAATGACCGTTCCATATTTATCTTTCATCAAGTAACAGCCGGGCTGATCCGGTAAAATAGCCAGCTTTTCTTTTAAATAATCGTTCATACTTTTCTCCTTCCTCTTCTCTTACTCTGTCCATCTATACAATCGCTTATGAAGCGTAACCTACATTCTTTCCTGTCTTAATACATGTACATAAGCTGAATTTATGGCGGTGTTCCTTACATCTAGTATAAAACAAACGAACGCATATTCGCTAAATAAAAGTATTCCCAAAAGAGAAAAAGTGGAGAAAAAGAAAAAAACCTAGCCTGAGCTAGGTTTTGACTTACGCGTGTTTATTAATTAATTCTGTTAATGCTTCTTTTGGTTGGAAACCAACTACTTGATCAACTTTCTCTCCATCTTTGAATAATACTAAAGTTGGGATACTCATAACACCAAATTTTCCAGCTGTTTCTTGATTTTCATCAACGTCTACTTTTACGATTTTAACTTTATCGTTAAGTTCGCCATCAATTTCTTCAAGAACTGGAGCAATCATTTTACAAGGGCCACACCATGGTGCCCAAAAGTCAACAAGCACTAGGCCTGATTTAATTTCATCTGTAAAGTTTTTATCTGTAGCATGTGCAATAGCCATTTTAATTCCTCCTAAATATATGCAATATCCAAATTCTACTCACAGTATATCACCTTCAAATAAGGTTTGCTAACTTTTTGCTTACATTTATACTGTTTATTCTCCGCTCTAGTTTGTACAATTTGCCTAAAAATATGCGTAGAAAATTTCGTTTCCCATGAGGCTGAGACCTGACTAAATGAATCCAAAGACGAACAAATAGTATACATGGGTTGAACCGCTTGCGACACCGCAGTTGATTTCCATGCAAGACTTCGCTTTTCTAGCAGGAGTCTTCGCCTTGCCCTCCAATCACCTGCTAGAAAGACCTACCCTGCGTTTACCCTAACAAAAAAACGAACCACTAATCAAAAATCTTGATCAACGGTTCGTTCTTCACTTCGTCTCAAATACTTTTGTCCGAGAATCTTACGCAGACTGTACTTTCAGCTTTTTAAATTCTTCCGTTAGCAGAGGCACTACTTCAAATAAATCTCCAACGATTCCGTAGTCAGCTACTTTAAAAATATTCGCTTCAGGATCTTTATTGATTGCAACAATAATTTTTGAATTTGACATACCTGCCAAATGCTGAATAGCACCTGAAATTCCGCAGGCAATGTATAAATCTGGTGTGACTACTTTGCCCGTCTGACCGATTTGAAGAGAATAGTCGCAGTAATCTGCATCGCACGCTCCGCGAGACGCTCCAACAGCTCCATTTAACACGTCCGCTAGTTCTTGGAGAGGTCCAAAACCTTCCGTGCTTTTTACACCTCGACCACCTGCAATCACGACTTTTGCTTCGGACAAATCAACCCCTTGCGTTGCTTTGCGTACGACTTCTTTTACAACAGTACGCAGGTTTTTGATTTCAACATTTAAATCCTCTACATCACCTGTACGCCCCTCATCTTTTGCAAGCGGTGAAATATTATTTGGACGAATCGTGACAAACGTAAAAGCATCGGTCATGATTTTCTTCTCAAATGCTTTACCAGAATAAATTGGGCGAGTGAAGACTACTTGATCCCCTCCCACTTCTACATCCGTCACATCCGAGATAAGTCCTTTATCTAAGCGAGCTGCCAGTTTTGGCGCTAGATCTTTGCCAAGAGCCGTATGCCCAAATACGATAGCTTCAGGCTGTTCACTTTCAATGATGGCTAATAATGCCTGAGCGTAACCATCCGATGTGTAAGCAGCTAAATCTTCATGCTCCGTCACAACAACTTTATCTGCTCCGTATGCAATAAGTTCTTCACTTAAAGATTTTACGTCCTTTCCTACTAACGCTGCAATAATTTCTCCCCCGTCAGCTACAGTAGACGCTGCGGAAATCGCTTCAAACGATACGTTTCGTAATCCCCCATCACGTGCTTCTCCAAGAACTAACACTTTGCGTCCCATTACAATACCCCCATTGTTTTGACTTTTGACTTATTAAATGACTTTTGCTTCCTTATGCAGTAAATTGACCAGCTCTGTTACTTGATCTTTTATATCTCCTTGTAATACGCGCCCCGCGTCTTTTTTCGGAGGTAAATAAATTTCAATTGTCTTTGTTTTTGCTTCTACATCATCTTCATCTAAATCTAAATCGTCTAATTCCACTTCAACCAACGGTTTCTTCTTCGCTTTCATAATCCCTGGAAGAGATGGATAGCGAGGCTCATTAAGTCCCTGCTGAGCTGTTACTAAAAGAGGAAGCGACGTTTCAATAACTTCCGAATCTCCTTCCACATCGCGTACAACCGTCACTTTTTCACCTTCAATATCCAGCTTTGTAATCGTTGTAATATAAGGGATTTCTAACTGTTCTGCTACGCGCGGTCCCACCTGGCCTGAACCTCCGTCAATCGCTACGTTTCCTGCTAAGATTAAATCAGGAGATTGCTCTTTTAAGTACTGTGCCAGCAGCCTAGAAGTCGTGTACTGATCGCCATCTTCTATGTCATCTTCCGTATTGATTAAAACCGCTTTATCTGCTCCCATAGCCAAAGCTGTTCGGAGTTCTTTTTCTGATTCTTCCCCTCCTACACTCACGACCGTAATCTCTCCGCCATGCTTTTCCTTTAGCTGAATAGCCTCTTCAACTGCATACTCATCGTAAGGATTAATAATAAATTCAGCTCCATCTTCAACAATTTGACCATTTTTTAGTGAAAGTTTCTCCTCTGTATCGAACGTTCTTTTTACTAACACATAAATATTCATTCAATTCCCCTCCTAAGCTTATTTTCCTAAAAATTTAGGCTGGCGCTTTTCAATAAAAGCGGCTACGCCTTCTTGAGCATCACGGCTTTTGAATACGCTTTCAAAAAACTGTGCTTCTTTTTTGATGCCGCTGTAATAAGCATCTGTTTTTACATGTTGAAGCAGCTGCAAGGTAGCTTTAACAGAGATTGGGCTTTTTTTGGCAATTTTTCTAGCAAGTAAAAATGTTTCATTGATAAGCTGACTTTCTTCAAAAGCTGCGTTTGCCAATCCTAACTCCACTGCCTCGCTGCCCGATATTGGATCACTTGTCAGCATCATCTCACAAGCCTTATGAACCCCTACATAACGAGGCAATCGCTGAGTTCCTCCAAACCCTGGTATAATTCCTAACTGAAGTTCAGGCAAGCCCAGCTTAGCATTTTCTGTTACCAAACGGATATGGCAGCTCATAGCAAGCTCTAATCCTCCGCCTAAAGCAGCTCCATGAATAGCTGCAATAACTGGTTTTGGGTAATTTTCAATATACTCAAAGAGCTCTTGGCCGTTAACAGCAAGTTTCTCGTAATCTTTTTCCTGCTGCAGTGATGTAAACTCTTTTATATCAGCTCCAGCACAAAAGAATTTCCCTTCGCCTTTAATGACGATAACCCTTGTCTCTTTGCTATCTTCTAAATGTTTTAAAACACTTGAAAGATCTTTTAATAAATCTTGAGACAAAGCGTTAGCAGGTTGTCTATTCAACGTAATGAAGCTTATTGCATCAACAGTTTCAACCTGGATAATCTCCATTTGTTTCCCCCACCCTTTCTTTCTATTTTCATTACCTTGCGCTTCTCCCCTCGCAAGGGAGCAGCAGGCTCACTTACGATTATGAGCCGCTGCAGCCGTTTAACAGCAGGGAATGGACTTTATCTACCGATTCTATTAGACCATATCGATGATCGTTCATTACCCATGTTGTGACAGTTTCATCAATCGTTCCAAAAATCATCTGTCGCGCAAGACGAATATCTATATTTTCAGAAAACTCACCCGTTTCGATTCCTGTCTGTAAAATAGAATCAATGAGAGTCAGATAATCTTTTAATACATCGTTAATTTTCAATCTTAAATCTTTGTTCGATTGACGCAGTTCAAGCTGTGTCACTGTAGCTAAATGATGATCCTCCGCTAGAAACGAAAAATGCTTGTCAATTAATACGTGAAGTTTTTCTGCCGCAGTTTCAATTCCCGCCAGTTCTTCATAAATTTTTTCTACAAACTGTCCCATCTTCTCTTGAAATAAGGAAATCAAGACATCTTCTTTGTTTTTAAAATATAAATATATCGTACCGTCTGCAACTCCAGCCTGCTTAGCAATTTTAGAAACCTGAGCATTGTGGTATCCGTTTTCTGCTATTACTACTACAGCTGCATCGATAATCTGCTTATACTTTGGTTTATTTCTTCTCAATCTTATACGCTCCTTTAAAATATGAATGATTATTCATTCATATCTTTATAATAAAGAAACCGCAAGTATCTGTCAATTATGTTTCAGCAAAAAAATCAAAGGCGACGATCGATTACGTCGCCTTTTTATGCTTTTCATTTTCTTCTTCAATCAGCGCTCGTCGCAGAATCTTCCCGACCGCTGTTTTTGGAAGCTCATTTCGAAATTCATAAAGGCGCGGAACTTTATAAGCAGCTAAATACTTTCTAGAAAACTCATTTAACTCTTCTTCAGTACATCTTACACCATTTTTTAATACAATGTAAGCCTTCACTGTTTCTCCTCTATATGGGTCAGGAACACCTACCACTACAGCTTCTTGAATTTTTTCATGCTCATATAATACTTCTTCAACTTCTCGAGGATAGATATTATATCCCCCGGCAATAATAATATCTTTCTTTCGATCTACTACATAAAAATAACCTTTATCATCCATATAGCCAACATCACCTGTTAGCAACCACCCGTCTCGCATAACAGCCTCCGTTTCTTCAGGCTGCTTCCAATATCCTTTCATGACCTGAGGACCTTTAACCGCAATTTCTCCTACTTCGCTTACAGCAGCTTCTTTACCTGTTTCAAACGAGAGAATTTTGGCATCTGTGTCTGGCCAAGGCACTCCAATGCTTCCTGGTATTCTCTCTTTCCAAAGAAAATTAGCATGAGTAACAGGAGAGGTTTCCGTCAATCCATATCCTTCCACTAGTTTACCTCCAGTGAGCTTTTCAAACTGCTCCTGCACTTCCACAGGAAGAGGAGCCGAACCGCTCATACATGAATCAATAGAAGATAGGTTGTATTTTGCTAAATCAGGATGGTTTAATAATGCGATGTAAATTGTCGGAGCACCTGGAAATAAAGTAGGCTGCTGCTTATGAATGGTTTTGAGCGTCGTTTTTGCATCAAATTTAGGCAGAAGCACCATCTCGTAGTTTTGCAAAACCGATAGAACAAGAACCGTTGTTAAACCATACACATGAAAAAACGGGATAATTCCAAGCACTTTTTCTTCTCCATGCTTGCAGCGGTATAACCAATGTGAACACATCGTTGCATTGGCTACCAAGTTTTTATGAGTAAGCATGACTCCTTTTGGAAAACCTGTTGTTCCCCCGGTGTATTGTAAAATCGCGATATCTTCGTCTGAAATTCCCTCAGCATTACATACTGCTGGAGAGGATTCACTTATAATGCGTTTAAATAAATGAGTAGTCTCCGTATGACTCACATCCACGCTTATCTTCTGCTGTTTGCGCTGAATAAATGGATAGATTATGTTTTTGGGAAAAGGGAGATAGTCTTGAATAGAGGTGATGACTACGTGTTTTACACTTGTTAACGCTTTCATTTTTACTACACGCGGATATAGCAAATCGAGTGCAATAATCATGGTCGCTTCTGAATCATTCAGCTGATACTCTAACTCCCTTTCCGTATACAAAGGGTTTGTTTGAACGACTACTCCTCCGGCAAGAAGAACAGCATAAAAGGAAATGACAGCTTGAGGGCAATTTGGAAGCATAATGGCTACTCTATCCCCTTTTTTTAATCCCAGTTCAATAAGGTAAGATGACAGTTTCAAAGAATCTTGATGCAGTTGGGAAAACGTCATTTTTTTCCCTAGAAAATAGATTGCGTTTTTTTTAGGGGCTTTTTGAACTGCTTCTTCAAAAAGCTGTGCTAAATTTTTTTGCTCATAATGAAGCGTAGCAGATATTTCCTCTGGGTATTGAGAAAGCCATATCTTTTCGGTGGATTCCACACGTATCCTCTCCCTCAAAAAAATAAAAAATTAGAATTTTCTAATTAAAATTATAGTTCATTCTTTTTTTAGATGCAATCGTTATTGAATGTTCTCTTTCCTGTCTAATCACTCTTTCATCCTGCAGCGTAATAAATAAAAATTGGATTTATCCCTGTACATTATCCGAATTTTTTGTATATAATAAAAATTAGATTTTTTTAAGGAGCTGTATAAATTGATAACAACATTGACTAAAGGACCGTTCAAAGCAGATCACGTTGGAAGCTTTTTGCGTCCTGAGCGTATCAAGCAAGCACGATTACAGGTAGAAAACGGGGAAATGACAAAGAAACAGCTTCGAGCAATTGAAGATGAAGAAATTAGTAAGCTCGTAGAAAAGCAAAAACAAATTGGATTAAAAGCCATAACAGACGGTGAGTTTCGCCGTGCGTGGTGGCACTTTGATTTTCTATCAGAACTTGTGGGCGTAGAACTTTACGAAGCAGAGTCGGGAATTCAGTTTCACGGGGTCCAAACAAAAGCTCACGGTATAAAAGTTACTGGAAAACTAGATTTTAATCACCACCCTATGATTGAAGATTATAAATTTCTTCATCAAGCGGCCGGAAAAGAACACGTGGCTAAGTTCACCATTCCAAGTCCCAATATGCTGTTTTTCAGAGGTCATATTGAAGAGTCTGCTTACTCGGATACGGATGTATTTTTTGCTGATTTAGTTAAAACATATCAAAAAGCCATTCAAGCATTTTATGATGCTGGATGCCGCTATTTACAGTTAGATGATACTGCGTGGGCGGTCTTTTTCTCAGAAAAAGGACAAGAACAAATCGCGTCAAAAGGATTTACGCCCCAAGAATTACTGAAACGTTTTACGGATGCGATCAATGAATCCATTGCGCATAAGCCAGATGATATGGTTATTACAATGCATATTTGCAGAGGGAATTTCCAATCTACTTATACAGCAAGCGGCGGATATGAAAATGCGTCAAAAGCTATTTTCAGTCAGTTAAACGTAGATGGACTATTTTTAGAATTTGATGATGAACGCTCAGGAGGATTCGAACCTCTTCGACATGTAAAGCGAAATGACCTTCAGATTGTCCTTGGTCTTATCACATCAAAATTTGGAGATTTAGAAGATCCTGAAGCAGTGAAAAAACGAATTGCTGAAGCGGCAGAATTTGTTTCTCTTGATCAAATTTGTTTGAGTCCCCAGTGCGGATTTGCTTCTACAGAAGAAGGAAATTTACTAACTGAAGAACAGCAGTGGGATAAAGTAAAGCACGTGATTGCAATTGCTGAAGATGTATGGAAGTAATCATTAAAAAAGCTGACCTGCTTTAAGGCCAGCTTTTTTGCTGTCATCACAATGTTAGGAAAAGCTATATAGATAAATAGATAAGACCAATAAGCATAAACACTCCGCATAAAATGAGTAAAATTTTCGCTAACTTCTCCATGACTCTCTCCTATCCTATCCCTGCTCCTATTACATAGGACATACCGATTGAAATAACAAGTGAAATAAACCCAACGGCTCTGTTATCTTGTTCAATTTCATCATCGATTCGAAATTTCGGCGTCAAAAATTCGAAAATAAAATAGCTGACTAGTAAAAGAACAAACCCATATATTCCCCATCCAAGCATTCTTAACAAATTGTCGTTGTGCTCAATCGAATAGCGAAAAATATTAGCTAATCCAAATATTTTCCCACCTGTTGCCATCGCAACAGCCATATTTCCTTTTTGAATCTCTTCCCAATTCTTATATTTAGTAACGAGCTCAAACACAACAAGAAAGACGACAATGCTCAAGACAAC
This sequence comes from Priestia sp. RMT2NF4, assembly GCF_047872835.1. Classification (NCBI taxonomy): domain Bacteria; kingdom Bacillati; phylum Bacillota; class Bacilli; order Caryophanales; family Bacillaceae; genus Priestia; species Priestia sp. RMT2NF4. The sequence goes on along the minus strand of NZ_JBLQZO010000004.1, from coordinate 169,905 downwards.
CACGCTGTAATAAGCGGCGGATTCAATATACGGGTCTTTCCAAAAATCCCTCATTTTTGCATCACTCCTAATTTATATTACACTCCACCTAATGAACTGACAGGTCTCTTTCCTTTACTTGCATCGTTCTTAAAAGAGATAGAAAACCCAACATAGTTCATGAGCCATGTCGGATTTTCCATCTTCATATATGCTTGTTCAGCGCATCGACTGACACCTTTATCTCAGCATTCTTTTACTTAAATTCCACAACCGTAACGCCAGAACCTCCTTCAGAAGCTTCTCCGAAACGAATATTTTTAACAGAACGATGATTTTTCAAATATTCCTGTACACCTTTACGAAGAGCTCCAGTTCCTTTACCGTGGATAATCGAAACGCGCGGATAGTTGGCTAACAAAGCATCATCAATATATTTTTCAACTCGAATCAGCGCATTTTCATAGCGCTCTCCTCTTAAATCCAGTTCTAGATTTACATGATAATCTTTTCCTTTTACCGTAGCAAGCGGCTTTGTTTCTACAGGTTTTGGGGAACTAATATATTCGAGATCTTTTTCTTTCACCTTCATTTTCATGATTCCCATTTGCACTTGCCATTCATTATTACTTACTCGTTCCACAAGCGTTCCTTTTTGTCCCCAGCTTAAGACTTTCACTTCATCTCCAGCTTGAAGAGTGCGCTCTTGTTTTTTCGGCACAGCCGGTTTCTTTTTACTTTTTTCAAGAGTTGGAACTGCATCTTCTAGACGCTTACGTGCTTCAATCAATTCATGCTCTTTTACAAGCGCATGATTTTTTTGACTCATTTTACGCAAATCGCTAATGATTTTCTCTGCTTCTTCAGATGCTGCTTGAACTGTGGCTTGAGCTTTTTCTTCAGCTTTTTCGTACAGCTTATCTCGTTTTTCATTAAACTCAATAATCTGACTCTGTAATTCTTTATGAAGCTTCTGAGCCTCTTTTCTTAGCTGTTCAGCTTCTTCTAGCTCATGTTCTGATTGACGGCGGCTATCTTCAAGAGAAGCGATCATATTTTCTACTTTATTTGTTTCTGAGCCAATATAGCCTTTGGCACGTTCAATTACTTCTGCACTTAAACCTAAACGTTTTGAAATTTCAAAAGCATTGCTTCGACCCGGTACACCAATCAGCAGCTTGTAAGTAGGGCTCAATGTTTCAATATCGAACTCTACGCTAGCATTGACCACTCCTTCACGGTTATAGCCGTACGCTTTTAATTCAGGATAGTGAGTAGTCGCAACTACGCGAGCGCCTCTTTCATATACTTGATCTAAAATCGAAATCGCAAGCGCTGCACCTTCTTGGGGATCTGTTCCGGCTCCCAATTCATCGAACAAGACCAGACTTTCATGATCTACTTTTTGTAAAATATCTACAATGTTGACCATATGAGATGAAAAGGTACTCAGACTTTGTTCAATGGACTGCTCATCTCCAATATCAGCAAATACGTGTTTAAACACAGCCATTTCCGATCCATCCAGCGCAGGAATCTGCAAACCTGCTTGAGCCATCAATGTGAATAACCCAAGTGTTTTTAACGTTACGGTTTTACCGCCGGTATTTGGTCCTGTAATAACGATAGACGTATATTGATCACCTAGCTCAATATCATTTGCAACGACATCTTCCTGGGCAATAAGAGGATGTTTTGCCTTCACTAACTTAATATAGCCTCGGTCGTTCATTTTAGGTTTTGAAGCTTTTAGCTCATGGCTATAGCGCCCTTTAGCAAACATGAAGTCCAGCTCACCTAACAAATAAACGTTTTGACGGAGTTCATTTGCCACTTCCGCTACCTGAACGGTTAGAGCAATAAGAATACGCTCAATTTCTTGTTTTTCTTTTACTTTTGCTTCTTGAAGCTCATTATTTAACGTCACAATCGCCTGTGGCTCAATAAATAAAGTTGCTCCAGATGAAGACTGATCGTGCACAATACCTCCATACGCACTGCGATATTCTTGCTTAACAGGAATAACGAAACGTTCGTTTCGAATGGTAACAATCGCATCTGACAACATTTTCTGAGCAGACGAGGAGCGAATAAGACTTTCTAGCTTTTCGCGAATACGAGACTCCGTCGAGCGAAGTTTTTGACGAATGCCTCTTAGCTGGTCGCTTGCACCGTCTAGTACTGTGCCATTCTCATCAATGCTCATTTTAATTGTTTGTTCTACCTCAGGAAGAGGCATTAGTTTTTCGATATGTTCAATTATAATTGGAAGCTGTAAATCTTCGTCTTCTACTACTTGCTCGATAAATTGCTTGACTTGTCTTGCAGCATAAATAGTACTTGCTACATCAAGAAGTTCATTAGAGCTTAGCGTTCCTCCAATTTCAGCGCGCTTTACGCTAGGTCGAACGTCAAAGATGCCTCCTAGCGGTACGTTGCCACGCAATCGCAGCACGGTTGTAGCTTCATCTGTTGCTTCCTGCCATTTGACTACTTCTTCATACTGAGTCGAGGGAATCAAATTCGCTACTTTTTCTCGGCCTAAAGAAGAAGCTACTTTTTTCTGAAGCTGTTCCTTAACTTTATTAAACTCTAGTACATGGAAAATACGTGATTGCAAAACTGATTCCTCCTGTTGCTTATTTATGTCGATTTAAAAAGGCGGTTAATTCTTTGAGGCTATACGTATTTAATACCGTTTCTGGTTTAAGCCAGCCTTTAATTCCCGTAGATATTCCAATTTCCATATGCTCTAGCATGTCTAGATTGTGAGCATCTGTATTAATTGCAATTTTAACTCCTGCCTCTTGTGCTTTTTTTATGTGCTCAGCGGCTAAATCTAAACGGTTTGGATTCGCGTTTAGTTCAAGAGCCGTTTTTGTTTCCTTAGCTAATTCAATTAGCATATCAATATCTACATCATATCCGTTGCGGCGACCAATCAAACGACCGGTCGGATGAGCGATTAAATCTACATGAACATTATTTAACGCTTGCTTTAAACGATTCATAATTTCTTCGCGTGATTGTGAAAAACTAGAGTGAATGGACGCAATAACAAAATCTAGCTCAGCTAGCATTTCATCATCATAATCAAGTGTTGCATCGGGCAAAATATCCATTTCAATTCCTGCTAGTATTGTAAAATCATAGAACTGTGCGTTTAAACGATTAATTTCTTCACGCTGTTTGCGAATGCGTTCAGGCGTTAGACCGTTAGCTACTTTTAAATACTGAGAGTGGTCTGTAATCGCCATGTATTCATAGCCTCGCGCGCGACATGCTTCCGCCATTTCTTCAATTGAATACGCTCCGTCGCTCCACGTGGAGTGCATATGCAAATCACCTTTTACCGCACCGTAGGTCACAAGCGTTTGAGGTTTTATAAATGCATCTACTTCCGTTCCATCTTCACGAAGTTCCGGCGGAATAAAAGACAGCCCAAAATGTTCATAGAATGCTTGTTCAGACTCAAATGTCATAACTTCGCCTGTCTCCGCATTTTCAACGCCATACTCGCTAATTTTTTCACCGCGTTCTTTTGCTAATTGACGCATGCGCACATTATGATCTTTTGATCCTGTAAAATGATGAAGCGTCGTGGCAAACGCTTTATCTTCTACAAGACGAAAATCCACGGACACATCGTACTCATAGGCTAACGTTACCGATACTTTTGTATCTCCATTTGCAATGACATCCTTCACATTTGGCAGCGATACTAGCTGTTCACGGACAGCATGAGGCTCAGCTGTTGAAATAATAAAATCAAGATCTTTTACAGTTTCTCTCATGCGGCGAATGCTCCCTGCTTGAGAAAAACGCTCAATGCTATGCATATGTTTAAGGACTTCTAAAATTTCTTCCGCTATTGGAAGCATAAAAGCAAGAGGCAAACGATCAGGACGTTTCCCAAACTCTTCAATAGCAGCGATAATTTTCTCTTCCGTCTTTTTACCAAAACCGCTTAGTCCCTGCACTCGATTTTCCATACAGGCCTGATGCAGTGATTCCATGTCTTTAATATCTAGCTCTTTATATAATTTAGCGATTTTTTTACCTCCAAGCCCCGGCAGCTTAAGCAGAGGAATAAGTCCTTCAGGAACTTCTTGCTTTAGTTCTTCTAGTACGCTTGACTCATTTGTTTCCATATACTCTGTAATAACTGCAGCCGTTCCTTTACCAATCCCTTGGAGCTTGGTAAAATCCTCAATCTCTGTCAGCGTTCTCTCGTCCGTTTCTAGCGCTGCAGCTGCTTTTCGAAAAGCAGAAATTTTAAAAGGGTTATCTCCTTTTAATTCCATATATGTAGCAATTGTTTCTAACAATTTAATAATATCCTTTTTATTCATCTCTTTTCACCAGCCTATTATCATAATAACGAAACTTTCAAAACATGATGAGTGACATATGTACTCTCTCAAATTTTTATCTAGACATACTTTTATCTCCGTGAAAACCGCAGAACAGACTGCGATAAAAAAAGAGGGTATCTCAAAAGTATTATGACACTTTCGACACACCCTCTCAACAAGCTATTGTAATTTCATTACATTACACCATACTGAGTCCACAAATCTTGAATGGCAGACGATAAGTATGGAGTATTTTGTACGATATTGATTGCAATTGAAGACTGTTGAATTGGCGTTTGAATTTCACTTACAGGAATCACGGCTCCAATGTATAACAAAATAAAAACGATGATATACACTTCAACGAATCCAAGTGCACCTCCGCCCCATTTATTTAACTGGCGCAGAATTGGCAGTTCGGTTAAAGCCGTTAAAACAGAGCCTGCAAGGCGAAGTACAATGTGAGTAGCAAAAAATAAAATCGCAAATGCAATCATTCGATAAAAAGCGTCTTCTATCGTTCCAGAATCAAATACAAACGATGCGACACTTTGCTGCTGAATATTGTCTGGAAACGGAATCAACAAGCGAAGTCGGCTTGCCAAATCTCCACTAAACATATAAGCGACGATAAACGAAACCGCAAAACTGACAATATGAATGAGCTGCAAAATAAATCCCCTTTTAAGACCTGTTACAAAGCCTAAAAGAAGCAATATAATTAAAATGATATTAAGCATTGACTCAGTCATTCCTCTTTTCCATAAAGTTTTTGTTCAAGTCTCTCATAGTCTTCTTTCAGTTTTATATATTCGTGTACAGCATTCACAGCTGTTAATACTGCTAATTTATTGATATCTAAAGAAGGGTTTTTAGTACTGATTTCACGCATTTTTTCATCCACTATAGAGGCGACAAGTCGAATATGGCTTGTACTTTCGCTACCGACGATGCTGTACTGCTGACCAAAGATGTCAACTGTCGCACGTGTTTTATCTTGTCTTGACACGAGAAAATCCTCCGTTCCACGAAAAATCCTAATCCCTATCATACCACGAAGAAGACTTCAATGGAAACATATCTATATTTAAGCTATCATAAGGGATAGTGCTTATAAAGTAAACTAAAATACCCCGAAAGGAGTGAAGCATTATGTCACATGCTGTTATTAAGGTATCAGCTGATCAGATAGCTAAAATGAAGCTTCATTACACATCCTATTTGCAGCCTAAATTGCCGCAGGGAAGTATTTTTTCGGCTAAAACTCCCGGCTGTTCTATCACTGCATACCGCTCTGGAAAAGTACTTTTTCAAGGAAAAGAAGCTGAAACAGAAGCAGCTAAGTGGGGAGGTCCTTTAGATGCTGCTAAAAAGGCTCCCGTCTCACACCTCCCATCAAACTTCAGTTCACTATCGGTCATTGGTTCTGATGAAGTAGGAACGGGAGATTATTTTGGTCCCATGACCGTAGTTGCTGCCTATGTTCAAAAAGAGCAGCTTCCTTTGTTAAGAAAATTAGGAGTACGAGATTCAAAAGAGTTAACGGATGCTAAAATCATTGAAATTGCCAAGCAGCTTGTTTCGTTTATTCCTTACAGTTTGCTTGTCTTACATAACGAAAAGTATAATGCATTTCAAGAAAAAGGCATGTCACAAGGTAAAATGAAAGCTCTGTTGCACAACAAAGCTTTATCCAACGTGTTAAAAAAATTGGATTCTGAAAAACCTGATGCGATTTTAATTGACCAGTTTGTTGAAAAAAACACCTATTATAAACACATCGTAAAGGAAAAAGAGATTATCAAAGAAAATGTCTTTTTCAGTACAAAAGGAGAAAGCGTTCATTTATCTGTAGCCGCTGCTTCCATTATTGCCAGATACGCATTTTTAAAACAAATGGATTTACTAACGGAAAAGACGGGGATGGTCATTCCTCGCGGAGCTGGAGCACAAGTTGATATAGCCGCTGCTAAAATTATTAAAAAACATGGCGTCAATGCGCTGAACTCTTTAGCTAAAATCCATTTTGCTAATACAGAAAAAGCTTTAAAATTAGCTAAAAAATAAGAGATGTGGAAATCCACATCTCTTTTTTTATTCTTATGAACGAAGCGTTGCACCAAATTCTTTTTCAACAGCTTCTAAAACTGCACCATGTGCTTTTGCTACTTCTTCATCTGTTAATGTACGTTCAGGATCTAAGTAACGTAAAGAGAAAGCTACAGATTTCTTGCCTTCTTCCATACGCTCGCCTTCATATAGATCAAATACTGTCACGTCTTTTAAAAGTTCTCCGCCCGTCGTATAGATGACGCGCTGAACTTCTCCTGCAAGAACGTTTTTATCTACAACAAGTGCAATATCACGTGTAATAGATGGGAATCTTGGAATAGCTGAATAACGAACTTCTTCGACATCTGCAGCTAATAGCTCTTGAAGGTGTAATTCAAACACGTATGTTTCACGAAGGCCATACTGTTTCTGAGCAACAGGATGAACTTGACCCACGTATCCAATTTCTTTTTCATCTAACCATACAGCCGCTGTACGTCCAGGGTGCATACCGTCTTTTTTAACGGGAGCATATGAGATTCGTTTCTCTAAACCAAGCTGTGCAAATAACCCTTCTAGTACACCTTTAATCACATAGAAATCAACGACTTTCTTTTCACCTTGCCAGCCGTGAGCATGCCATAGACCCGTGATTGCACCAGCTACGCGCTCCTGCTCATCCGGTAATTCCCCTTCACCTTTAGATAAGAACACTGAGCCTGTTTCGTATAGCGCAATAGAATCCGATTGACGAGCATTATTGTGCTTCACTGCTTCAAGTAAATGAGGCACTAAGCTTTGACGAAGGATGCTGCGATCTTCACTCATCGGCATTGCTAAACCAATCGTACTTGTTGCATTGAGTGCAAACTGAGTAGCTTTTTCAGCGCTCGTTAACGAATAGGTTGTTGTTTGCGCTAGCCCTGCTCCCTCTAAGAAACGGCGAACTTTACGGCGTCCAAGCTGATACTCTGTTAATTTTCCTGGAGTTGCCACTGTTACAGGAAGCGTTGTAGGAAGGTTGTCATAGCCATACATGCGCGCTACTTCCTCCACGATATCTTCTTCAATTGTAATATCGCCTCGACGAGTCGGTACCGTTACAACGATGGTTTCATCTTCGACTTTGCTTTCAAATTGAAGACGGTTCATAATATCTTGTACTTCTTCCATCGACAGTTCTGTACCAAGCACATTGTTAATACGTCCAAGTGACACAGCTACAACAGCAGGTTCCACAGTTAGTGTATCTACTTCTACAGTACCGCTTACCACTTCACCTGAAGCGTATTCAGCCATTAATTCTGCTGCGCGGTCAGCAGCTACACGCGTACGGTTAGGATCAATTCCTTTTTCAAAACGAACACTTGCCTCACTGCGAAGACCGTGGTCTTTGGAAGCTTGACGAACTGTTAAACCTTTGAAGTAAGCTGATTCAATAAGAACATTTACCGTATCGTCTTTTACTTCAGAGTTTGCTCCCCCCATTACACCTGCAAGGGCTACCGGTTCACTGCCGTTTGTAATAACAAGCTGATTGCCTTTTAATACGCGCTCTTGATCGTCAAGCGTTACAAACTTCTCGCCTTCTGACGCGTGACGTACAACAATTTCTTTTGAACCAAGACGATCATAGTCAAAAGCATGCAGCGGCTGGCCGTATTCAAGCAAAATATAGTTGGTAATATCAACAACGTTGTTATGAGGTCGAATACCAGCTGCCATTAAACGCGTTTGCATCCATAATGGTGACGGAGCAATTTTTACGTTTTTCACAACGCGCGCTACGTAAAGGGGATTGTCTTCTTTTGCCTCTACTTTAACGGAAATATAATCAGCTGCTTGCTCATCAGACGTTTGCACGTTTACTGACGGATACTTCACTTCACGACGTAAAATAGCAGCCACCTCATGTGCTACACCTAACATACTTAAGCAGTCTGAACGATTTGGTGTTAGCCCTAGTTCTAATACTTCATCGTTTAAGTTTAATGCATCTAGCGCATCCGCTCCTACTTCAGCATCACTTGGGAAGACGAAGATGCCTTCTTGATAATCTTTTGCCACAAGCTTGCTTTCAATGCCAAGCTCTTGAAGAGAACAAATCATACCGTTCGATTCTTCACCGCGAAGCTTAGCACGCTTGATTTTAAAGTTACCTGGAAGTACAGCTCCCACTTTTGCAACCGCTACTTTTTGACCTTGTGCCACGTTAGGTGCTCCGCACACGATTTGAACGATTTCTCCTCCGCCAAGATCTACTTGACAGCGGCTTAATTTATCCGCATTTGGATGCTGTTCACGTTCTACAACGTGACCAATTACCACTCCGCTGATGCCTTTATTTAAGTTTTCTACACCTTCAACTTCAATTCCACTTTTTGTGATTTTATCAGCTAACTCTTCTGCCGTTACGCCTGATAAGTCAACATACTCTTGTAACCAACGATAAGATACAAACATCGTAGTCCCTCCTTTATACTTGTTTAAATTGATCTAAGAAACGAACATCATTTGTATAGAAATGACGAATATCATCCACGCCGTGTTTTAACATAGCAATACGCTCTACACCGATTCCAAAAGCAAAACCACGATATTTAGTTGAATCGTATCCAGCCATTTCAAGAACATTTGGATGAACCATACCGGCTCCTAAAATTTCAATCCAGCCTGTTTGTTTACATACATTACAGCCTTTACCTCCACATTTTGCACACGATACGTCTACTTCTACAGACGGCTCAGTGAATGGGAAGAAACTTGGACGAAGACGAATTTCACGGTCTGCACCGAACATCTTTTTCACAAATACTTCAAGCGTGCCTTTTAAATCGCTCATACGAATGTTTTCGTCTACTACAAGACCTTCAATTTGCATAAATTGATGTGAATGCGTAGCATCATCGTCATCGCGGCGGTACACTTTACCTGGGCAAATAATTTTAACAGGTCCTTTGCCTTCATTCTTGTTCATAACACGAGCTTGAACAGTTGATGTATGCGTACGAAGAAGCGTTTCTTCCGTAATATAGAACGTATCTTGCATATCACGTGCTGGGTGACCTTTTGGCAAGTTCAGCGCTTCGAAATTATAGTAGTCCTGCTCTACTTCTGGTCCTTCTGCTACTTCATAGCCCATTCCTAAGAATAAATCTTCTACTTCTTCAACCACGCTTGTGAGCGGGTGATGCGTACCTGCTTTAACCGGGCGTCCCGGCAGCGTTACGTCAATTGTTTCTGAAGCAAGTTTACGCTCTACCTCGGCTGCTTCTAACGCCGTTTGTTTTTCTTCAATTTTAGATGCAATCGCTTCACGTACTTCATTTGCAAGTGCTCCCATTACAGGACGCTCTTCAGCTGAAAGTTTTCCCATACCGCGAAGTACTTCTGTGATAGGGCCTTTCTTTCCTAAATAAGCTACGCGTACGTCGTTTAATTCTTTTAAAGCACTTGCTGCTTCGACTTTTGCAATTGCTTCTTGTTGAAGTTCTTGTAAACGTTCTTTCATCACTTATTCCTCCTTTTAACGTAAAAAATGACAAATAAAAAAACCTCCTCCCAAAAAAGGGACGAGGATTAGTCGCGTTACCACCCTTGTTAACTATATACACAGACGTATACAGTTCACTTCATTCAAGTTAACGGAATCTCCGGAACACCTTTACATCTATGTAAGATGGTCTAAGTGTCAACTCAAGAGGTGAATTCACTTATTACATTTATAAAAATGCTTTCAGTCATGGCATTTTCTCCCTGCATAAACGGACATAAGCTACTGCTCTCTTTCATCGTTTTTTACATATGTAACTATTGTATTATTATAGTGAAAACACGTTCTCGATGCAACTACATTCCGCGTAAATAATAAAGTAAGATTCCAGAAGCGATGGCAACATTTAACGACTCGCTCTTTCCATAGATGGGAATGTACAGATTCTGATCCGTTTGTTCCAACACTTTCTCGCTTACGCCGTTTCCTTCATTTCCCACAATCAGCGCAAATTCGTTTGAAGGTTTTACGTGTGTGTAGACCTTTCCATTTTGTAACGACGTGCCGTAAACTGCTATTCCTCTTTCTTTTAACAATGAAATTATTTCGAGTAAATCGCCTTTTACAATTGGAAGGTGAAAAATAGCTCCTTGCGTTGAACGAACGACTTTTGGGTTGTACACATCCACGCTGCCCTCTCCAATGATAATAGCCTCCACTCCCGCAGCATCAGCGGTTCGGATAATGGTGCCTAGGTTACCTGGATCTTGCACGGCATCTAAAAGCAATACTTTCTGTGCTGTATGAATAATTTCCGCATGCTTTGTTTGAAAACACACGGCAATAATTCCTTGAGGTGTTTCTGTGTCAGATAATAACTTACTAATTGCTTCGTTTACAACGATTATTTCGATACCGTCTATATCCCACTGTGCGGGCACTTCGGTCGATTCGCGTATAATTAGTTCCTTTACACAATCCTTATTTTTGATAGCCTCTTCGACTAAATGAAAGCCTTCTACCATAAAAAGGCCCTGCTTATCACGGTCTTTTTTATTATGCAGTTTTTTCCACGCTTTTACCTGCGGATTTTTAACTGAATCAATTTGTTTCACAAACATAACTCCTTTATCTATACAAAAATAAATAGTTCGATTACATTTTGTTCAATAATCATTAGATAAGTTTCACTTTATTGTACATAGAAATCGCAAAGAAAACAAAAACTATTGGTAACTTTACGATAGCTGAGGTGAAAATGATGGATCTTAATTTACGAAATGCTGTTATTGCAAACGTTTCAGGAAACTCAAAAGAAGAGCTTGAGGCTACAATTTCTGACGCTATTCAAAGCGGTGAAGAAAAAATGCTCCCTGGACTTGGTGTTTTATTTGAAGTGCTTTGGGAAAAGTCTCCGGAATCAGAAAAAGAAGAAATTCTGACAACGCTTGAAAACGGTTTAAAATAAATAACCTTTTCCTATGTACAACAAAAAGCTCATTCCCCTAGGAGAATGAGCTTTTTTCAATTATACGTAATGGCGTTAACCGTATCTCGGTCTAAGCGCTTAATGACTTCCGCAATTAATTTAACTGCGTTTTCATAATCATCACGATGAAGCATTGCTGCATGAGAATGGATATAACGAGTTGCAATTGTAATCGAAAGTGCTGGCACCCCGTTAGCTGAAATATGGATAGAACCCGAGTCCGTACCGCCTCCAGCAATTGCATCAAATTGATACGGAATATTTAATTCATCTGCCACATCTACTACTGTATCTCGAAGTCCTTTATGAGAGACCATGGAAGCATCATATAAAATGATTTGCGGACCCTGCCCCATTTTAGAAGAGGCTTCTTTATCAGAAACACCAGGTGTATCTCCAGCGATACCGACATCAACAGCAAATGCAATATCTGGTTCAATAAAGTTAGCAGATGTTTTTGCACCTCGGAGTCCAACTTCTTCTTGCACCGTTCCTACACCATACACAACATTTTCATGTTTTTCATTTTTTAAAGCTTTTAATACATCGATAGCGATTGCACAACCAATACGGTTATCCCAGGCTTTCGCTAGCAGCATCTTTTCATTGTTCATAACCGTAAATTCGAAATAAGGTACAACCTGATCACCAGGTTTTACTCCCCACTCCGCTACTTCTTCTCTGCTAGAAGCACCAATATCGATGAACATATCTTTAATGTCAACTGGCTTTTTGCGAACTTCTGGAGGCAAGATATGAGGTGGCTTTGAGCCAATAATCCCCGTTACCTCTCCTTTAGATGTCACGATGGTTACGCGTTGAGCAAGCATAACTTGAGACCACCATCCGCCTACCGTTTGAAAACGAATAAAGCCGCGTTCATCAATTTGAGTCACCATAAAACCAACTTCATCCAAGTGACCGGCTACCATAATTTTAGGCCCTTGTTCGTTGCCTACTTTTTTTGCAATCAAACTGCCTAGCCCATCCGTCGTTACTTCATCTGCATAAGGTGCAATATATTTCTTCATAACCTCACGCGGTTCACGCTCATTTCCAGGAATTCCTTTTGCATCTGTTAGTGCTTTAAGCATCGTCAATGTTTCATCTAACTTTGTCATATGGATTACCCCTTTCATATGTATACCTCTATTATAGCTAAAAAGAGGTTGAAGTAAAATTTCCCATCCCTTTATTTCTAGTATCCTTGTTCTTGGCGTTTAAAATTCACTTCATTTTTTGACATGTACGCCTCTTCAATATGTTCAGCAGAAAAACCAAACATATCGCCAAGCGTCATGTAAGATGCAAACATGTTCACATAGTTTTCTTTTGACAGGTCCTGCTCGAAAGCAGAAACTTGTGCAAATACCTGTAAAAATTGTGTTGTTTTTGAACCAGCTGCTTTTACTTTTGGCAGCTCAGTTAAATCATCGTATCCTTTTTCAATACCTAAAGAAAGAATGAAATGTACGCCGTCCACAAATTCTTCTAAAATAACAGCATCTTCAGCCGGAGGTTTAACGCTCCAAAATTTGAAGCAGCGCGTTTCGTTTGCCAGCTCTCCCATTTCAACAAGCAGAGCTAAAAGTTTTCTTGGAACCAAGTCTTCCTTATGAAGCTGATGCTTGTCCTCTATATGCTGATCCAGCTGGCGCTGCATGGTAAATAGCTGTTGTAAATTCAATGTAATCACTCCTGTAATTATGTATATCTTCTTCTTTTTAAACCAATAAAGAAATTATATCAAAAATCGTGAAACTTTTTAGAGACTGAAACGTAAAGTAAGAAAACTGTGCCTTGTAAAGGAGGGAGCGTTATGTTTGTTATTGTTATCGTTCGCGTGTTCATTTTCGCGCTTGTTGCTTACACACTATTAAAGCTGGTTCAGCATTTTCGCAGTCCAAAGCGGAAGCTTGTAGCAGCTCAGGAACATCAGCAATTTTTTGTCGTTGACGAAAAAACGAATATCCGCAAAAATTTTCTACTAACGTATAAAGGTATTTTATTTGAAGGAGAAAAATACAGCAATCCCAATGAACCAGAGTCTTTGTCGATTACAATGGTGTTAACAGATCCATCTCGATTGCATGAACTGCAAAAACAAGATTTCAAGCTGCTGGAAAATCACGTACACAACATGTATCCAAATGCTCCTATTCGCTGGAAAAGCCCCGTTCGAGAATTTTTACACTGAGCACAAAATCATTTGTGCTCAGCTGATAACAAAAAAGAAAAGTAAATCAAGAGCGGCAAGAATAGGAAAACCTACTGTAAACGATGTGTGCTTCGTTTTATGACGATAGCAATACATACCAATCAGTCCTCCAATGGCTCCTCCGATAGCAGCTACCGTCCACAGTGTGCTTTCGGCAATTCTCCACTCATGTCTTTTCGCTTTTTGTTTATCTCTATACATCATTCCTATCCCTATTATATTAATAACAATAAAATAGGTAAGCAGCAGTTCATTCATGATATGTCCTCCGATAGCAAAAAAGCCTCATCATCTAAAGATGACGAGACTTTATATTCATTACTTATCTAAGCCTTTTTTAGCAGCAGTTGCTAATTCAGCAAATGCTTTTTCATCAGCTACAGCTAAGTCAGCAAGCATTTTGCGGTTAACTTCAATACCTGCTAATTTTAAACCGTGCATTAAACGGCTGTAAGAAAGACCGTTCATACGAGCAGCTGCATTAATACGTGTGATCCATAATTTACGGAAGTCACGTTTTTTCTGACGACGGTCACGATAAGCATACATGTGAGATTTCATAACTTGCTGATTAGCAACTTTATATAATCTATGCTTCGAACCGAAGAAACCTTTAGCTAATTTTAAAACTTTTTTACGACGTTTGCGTGTTACTGTACCGCCTTTTACGCGTGGCATAATTGTTTACCTCCTGTATTGTTTCTATCTCAACCCAAATTACTTAATGTTATCTAATAAGTGACGGATACGTTTGAAGTCACCTTTGCTTACTAAAGAACCTTTACGTAATTTACGCTTTTGTTTTGTAGATTTGTTAGCGAATAAATGGCTTGTGTAAGCACGAGCACGTTTTAATTTACCGCTTCCAGTCTTTTTGAAACGCTTTGCAGCGCCACGATGTGTTTTCATTTTTGGCATGGGGTGTTCCTCCTCGTTCTATTACTTTTCGTTTTTAGGTGCCAAGACTAAGAACATGCTGCGGCCTTCCATTTTAGGAGCCGATTCAACTGAACTTACATCTTCGCAAGCTTGTGAAAAACGTTCAAGTACTTTTTGGCCAATCCCTTTATGAGTAATGGCACGACCTTTAAAGCGAATAGACGCTTTCACTTTGTCACCTTTTTCAAGGAACTTGCGTGCGTTACGAAGTTTAGTGTTAAAATCATGTTCATCAATTGTTGGACTTAAACGAACTTCTTTTAAGTTTACAACTTTTTGGTTTTTACGAGCTTCTCTTTCTTTACGTTGTTGCTCATAGCGGAATTTACCGTAGTCCATAATACGACATACCGGCGGTTTCGCATTTGCAGCAACCATTACTAAGTCAAGATTTACTCGTGAAGCAATTTCTAATGCTTCATTTTTTGATTTAATTCCTAATTGTTCACCATTTTGATCAATTAGACGAACTTCGCGAGCTCGAATGCCCTCGTTTACCATCATGTCCTTGCTAATAAGTAGCCACCTCCAAGGTTTAATGAGCGAATACGCTTGCTTAGACCGATTATTAACTCACACAAAAAAGTGTGAGTACATACTGCACCCACACTTCTATCGTTTTAATTAAGATACGATGTACCTGCTAACTGCTTTATGCGTCACTCAGGTGAGAAGCGGGTGCTTCTTCTTCTGTATAAACAAGTATTCAATTACTTAAGCTATTATAGTATCAACAAAGACAAAAGTCAATGATTTCGTTCTTTTTTCACAACAAAAGTTATTGTATCAAAGGAAAACCATTTATGCAACAGTTTTTTATAAATGTTAGATAAAAAAGCAGAGAATTTCAATTCTCTGCTTTTTTCATTAACGAGATGCTTCTGCTTTTACATTTTGTAAAAAGGCTTGGAAATCCACTGTTTCTGAATTCTGCTCACCATATTTACGTACGTTTACTGCTTTATCTTCTACTTCTTTATCCCCTACAACAAGCATGTAAGGAATTTTTTGCATTTGAGCCTCACGGATTTTATAGCCAATTTTCTCATCGCGAGAATCAAGTTCCACGCGAATACCCGCAAGCTGAAGCTGTTCTTGCACTTCTTTTGCATACTCAAGGTGAACCGTAGGTGATACCGGAATCACTTGAACTTGTACAGGTGCTAACCACGTTGGGAAAGCTCCTTTGTATTCTTCGATTAAGAAAGCTACAAAACGTTCCATTGTTGACACCACGCCGCGGTGAATAACAACAGGTCGATGCTGTTTTCCGTCTTCCCCTACATACGTTAAATCAAAGCGTTCAGGAAGTAAGAAATCCAATTGAACCGTAGATAGCGTCTCTTCTTTACCAAGAGCTGTTTTAACTTGAACATCTAGTTTTGGACCGTAGAATGCCGCTTCGCCTTCAGCTTCATAATAATCAAGGTCAAGCTCATCCATTGCATCTTTTAACATGCTTTGTGCTTTTTCCCACATTGCATCATCATCGAAGTATTTTTCTGTATCTTCAGGATCACGATAAGATAGACGGAATGAATAATTTTCAAATCCAAAATCTTTATAAACCGCTTCAACTAAGCGAACCACACGAATAAATTCTTCTTTGATTTGATCCGGACGTACAAAGATATGTGCATCATTTAACGTCATGCCTCGAACGCGCTGAAGTCCTGATAATGCTCCTGACATTTCGTAGCGGTGCATTGTTCCAAGTTCAGCAATACGGATTGGAAGCTCACGATAGCTGTGAATACCTTGTTTGTACACCATCATGTGATGAGGACAGTTCATTGGACGAAGAACCAGGTCTTCGTTATCCATTTCCATTGCAGGGAACATGTCATCTTGATAGTGCTCCCAGTGACCAGACGTTTTGTAAAGTTCTACACTTCCAAGCACCGGCGTGTAAACGTGCTGATAACCAAGGCTTACTTCTTTATCTACGATATAACGCTCGATAATACGGCGGATCGTCGCACCTTTTGGAAGCCATAAAGGCAGACCTTGTCCTACTTTTTGAGAATTTGTAAATAAGTTTAACTCTTTACCAAGTTTACGGTGGTCACGTTCTTTTGCTTCTTCAAGAAGACGAAGATGCTCGTCTAAATCTGCTTTTGTAAAGAATGCTGTACCGTAAATACGCTGCAGCATTTGATTGTCGCTGTCTCCGCGCCAATAAGCACCTGCTACGCTTAATAGTTTAAACTCTTTAATTTTACCTGTTGACGGCACGTGCACACCTCGGCAAAGATCAAAGAATTCGCCTTGTTGGTAAATCGTCACCTTTTCACCTGCTGGAATCGCATCGATCAATTCAAGCTTTAGTTCATCGCCAACTTCTTTAAAAAGTTGAATGGCTTCTTCACGAGAAACTTCTTTTCGTTCAATTTCAATATTTGAATTAACGATTTTTTTCATTTCTTTTTCAATTCTACCTAAATCTTCAGGAGTAATTGATTCTTCCATATCGATGTCATAGTAAAACCCATTTTCGATAACCGGGCCTACACCTAGCTGTACTTTTACATCTTTGTATAAACGTTTGATTGCTTGAGCCATTAAATGCGCTGTACTATGGCGCATAATTTCAAGCGCTTCAGGAGCATCTTGCGTAATGATTTCAAGACTGCCATCTTGTTCGATTGGCGTACGTAAATCCAGCAGCTCGCTGTTTACTTTACCTGCTAATGCTTTTTTCTTTAATCCCGGGCTAATAGAAGCCGCAATATCTTCTGTTGATGATCCTTTTGGATACTCTTTAACAGCTCCATCAGGAAATGTCATTTTGATTACTTCTGACACAACTTTCCACTCCTTTAACATAACTAATAAACTTTTTGTAAAAACAAAAAACTCGTCCCTTATAAAAAGGGACGAGTTGTGTATACACGCGGTACCACCCTTGTTTCCTCTTCGTATCTTGGATAACCCAAATAACCCGAAGCGGCTCGAGGTTTTATAACGGAAATTCCGTCAGTAATTACTAGAGACGCTGCTCGTTTACTACTGAAGTTTAGAGGTGGTAAGAATATATTCCGTGTTAGGAGATTTTCAGCCTAGATCTCCCTCTCTATAAACCGTAAATATACACTCATGTCCTCATCATAACTTGTGACATATAGCTGTTTTTCAATATGCATTTATTATATTCATTTTCAAAATAGAAATCAACCTTTCACGTTATATTTTGCTTTTGATCAAACGGAAATTCATTTTTTTCGTATAACATCACTTTTTCTTGAAAAATATTTTGAATGGTATAAACAAAACCATGATCATGCTGGTCGCTATACAGATGAATAGCAGCTGGAGATAAACTCAGCAAAGGCGCGATGATAGTTGAGTCTATGTATACTGATTCTTGTTCAGATAGAAAGGCCTCTGCTAGGGCTGCACATTCACGCTCCGGAACATATCTACTGCTTTGGTCGTACAATACAAACTTGTTTTTATTCAAATGCATTACATACACATCGCCTGTAGATGACTGTCTTTCATTAGCTGCTTGACGCAGCTGATGAATAAGAATTTGATAGTCTTGTTCAAGCTTATATTCATCAATCGCCAGCTCAGCATAATAGCGCAGCCGCTCTTGATATTCTTTTAAACGGAATTGGAGAAAAGACTCAAAGGTGAATGTTACATTATGAATGAAGAAGTCTTGAAGAGCCTGGCGGATAAGTAATTCTCTTGGAAGGGAAAATGTTTTTTGCGGAATTTCGCCTCTCTCTCCTTCCATAATCCCCCCCATAATTTGAAGCAGCAAATCTTGTTCTTCCTCTTCTGAATAGAAAAATTGTTCTTTTAATATGTTTACCATCATCTTTTTTTCTTTCTTTTTTAAAATCACGTGCGTTAATACCGGTATCACCATGTCTTGTAAAATGGCCTCTCGATTGTATGTCTCATCAATAACTAAAAGCTGATTATTCACCAACTTCAAGCACTGTGAACCATATGATAAAGCGCTTCGCTTCGCGCATAAAGACTCATATACAATGACTGCGTCTTCTACATATTTAAAGAATATTTTCATTCCTCATAGCCCCCCTTTGGACACGCTTTATTAATGTATATGGGGCAACATGCAAAAAAATGAGCAAGTCGTTACAAGAAATGTAAAACGACCTGCTCATCTATTTCGTTTATTCTCTCCATTCATTTCAACGGGAATGGCTAGAGACTTAATTCGTTCCATGACACGAGCGGCTTTGAGCTCTTCCTGCTCGCCTCGTTGGGTATAAGTCAAATGATGTTGAAGCTCTTTAAAATTTAAATTCGAGCTGAAAAATGTCGGCAAATTTTCGAGCATGCGGAATTGTAAAATGGTTCCGAGCACATCGTCTCGCATCCAGCTCGTTACAGATTCTGCTCCGAGATCATCAAGCATAAGAACCGGTACTTTTTTGACATACTCTATTTTCTCATTGAAGCTTTGATCTTGAAACGAACCTTTTAACTCACGCAAAAACTCCGGGACATACAGAATCGTAGATTTCACTTTCTTTTCGGCTAACGCATTGGCAATTGCTCCAAGAAAATACGTCTTCCCCACACCAAACGAACCGTGTAAATATAAAGCTTTCATTTTCTTATTTGGCTCATATTCTCGCACAAAATCTCTTACTAATTTAATGGCTTCAAATCTTCCCTGCTCAATTTCAATATCAGACATCGTTGCCTGTAAAATTTCTTTGGGCACGTACATACACTGAATAAAAGATTCTTGTTCTTTTCGCTCATCTTCTTGTACTTTTCTAGGACAGCGTTCATACTGTAAATCAATATTACGGCCTTTTACAACCAGCTGAGGGTGATACCCCTTCACCATATTGACACAGCTTTGCAGAGAAGGACATTTATCACAGCATTTGCTCTGATCGATAAATTCATGCATCTTCATCAAGCCTCGGTCGACCATTTGCTCATCTAACTCATGGCGATGCTCTTGCAGAAACGTTTTAACTTCGGGATTAGACAGAATACTGTTTCTTAATGCTTCTAAACGTGCTTTAAAATCCTTTTTGTTCACTAACTGATTTAGTGAATCATTGATAGGCTTCATCTTTTTCACCTCATCTCTATCATACCTGCTTTTTATTCTTTATGCTTTTGTTTTAGCTCTTGATCTAACTGCTTGAGCTCTTCTTGTAGCTTTCGTTTTTCTTCTTCAAATCCATCCACTTCTTTTGAAGGCTGCTTTTTCTCTTCTTTTTCTTCATCGCTCAACCACTCTGGCACCATTTCTTTACGCACAATTTTTCGTCCGGCCGTTTTTTTATTTTGCTTTGCCTCGGTCCAGTTCTGATATTCTTTCTGTTCATTTTTAGCTAAATTCATGGCATCTTGAACAGTTTGTACCTTTTTGCGCGCCCAGTGTCCAGCAATTTTCTCTACATAGCTCTTAGATAATTTCATATCGGACCTTAGCATAACATAGTAAATCAGAACATTTACTACCCCTGGTGAAAGCTTTTGATTAAACATCACTTCTTCAATCATTTGCAAATCTGCTTTTGATGGCTCTGCCCCCCCTGAAAACTCGATCAATAGCTGTCGAGGAGAGGTGACTTCTAGCTGTTGAATGAGCTGCTCTTCCTTAGTCTGAGGCTGCTTTTCCTGCATGGTACGAAGCATAGGAGGCTGAATTTGTTCGCTTAGATTGGGAAGTGCTTCTCCATTTTCAAATTGGTAAAAGGACTGTGCTGCTTTTCTAAGCAATTCAATATCAACTTGATCATTCTCATTTAGCGAATCGAGCACTACATTTTTCATTTGAAGAGGATCAATGCCATATAAAAAAGCTAACTTTTCAATCGCTTGTTTTACTTTAGATGTAATGGACCTTTTCGAAATCATTGAATCTGTTAGGCCTGCTAAAAATAAATCAAAATCAAAGGAATCCGGGCTCATCTCAATAGAAGCACGGTTTGAAGAATCTATAAAGTCCGTTTGAGCATCAGGAGAAAATACATCCTTGCTTTCAGACTGAAAACTTGGAGCCAGCTCCGTTGCTTTAACTGATTTAAATACATCGTTAAATGAATGCGTCACATCTTTGAACGATTGATCATCCACGAGTGAATCCGAAAAATAATTTTTTATTTTTTGAAAGATGGATTTTCCTAGTCGGTTATATAAATATACATTTAACACGCCATCGTTAAAGAACTGATGGGGCGTAAGAGGAGGAATGAGCTCATAAATGAACACACGAACATCATCTTCTTCCTTAATATATGTTTTTAACAAACCAATACCTTCTAATTTTAACCGCTCATGGTAAATAGCTTTCAAATTAATTTGCATCATTGACATTAGGTGATGATGCGTAGACTCTTTTCCCCATAAACGATCTTGTTCCAGCTCGCTCCATAGCGTCATATACAAACCAAAACACGTCGTACCCACCAACGGCTGATAGAGCATTGTTAAAATCTTTCGGTCGTATTCCTGCAGTATGCCGCTCGAACGAACAACATAACGATCGACCGGTATCATTTCTTTCCAATGTTGTTCTTTCATGTCGTTCCCTACCTACTTTTAAAGTAATAGAAATGACAAAAAAAGAGCCTAAAGAATACTTCAATAGCTCTTTTACAGTCGTTCCTTCTTAATTAAATCTTTTAATTCATCAATAAATACATTGATGTCTTTAAATTGTCGGTATACCGAAGCAAATCGAACATAAGAGACTTCATCGATAGCAGCTAATCGCTCCATCACCATTTCTCCTACCACATCTGACTGCACCTCTGATGTACCCTGACTGCGCAGCTCTGTTTCAATATCGTGTACGGTATCTTCCAGTTGTTTTAAGCTTACTTGGCGTTTTTCACACGCCTTAATTAACCCTCGAAGGATTTTGTCTTTGCTGAACTCTTCTCTCGCTCCATCTTTTTTTACAACAATTAACGGAAGTTCTTCTACTTTCTCAAAAGTTGTAAAACGATAGTGACACTCTTCGCATTCACGTCTTCTACGAATAGAGCGGCCTTCTTCTACAGGGCGCGAGTCCAGCACTCTCGTTCCATTGTAATGACAGGATGGGCACTTCATATTCTCAGCTCCAATAATAAACCTTGTTTTTCTTTTTATTTTCTCTCATATAAGTTAATTTTCATCTATGTTAGCCGGCTATTCGCCATTTATTATGATTGTCATCATCATTTCCTTTATCAAACACGATGCTATATTAAAGGATTTACTTTATTCCATCTTATAGAAAACAAGGCTTGAATACAAGTAAAGGAAAAGGAATTTCCCCATTTTATTTCCTGAAATTCAAAAATGATAAGGAACTTACGAAGAAAGAGGAATAAGTTTTTGATCAAAGCTCTTATAAAGCGTACGTACAAGTTCTTTGCTAAAACCAAAATCAACTGGCACCACTTTTGACTCTGTTGTAGCAGAAAAATCGATAGCGGTTTCAAGAGGACGTACGCTAATAATGGTAATCACAACAAAAGCTTTTCTTCCTTTTACAACGTTTAAGCTAATTTCTCCTCGCTCTTCATACGCAGCAAGTATCTCTATCCCTTGCATATGCTTCAACATTTCATGAACTTGCTTAAATGCATTCCCAGCCGTTGTTTTGTAATAATGCGTTTTTAGAGTCGGATCTGAATGACGATCGCTTGTTTCTACATGATTAGAAAATAAAGATTTAACTACTTGTACTACCCCCATGTTGTTATCCCCTTTGTTTTTGCATATTAAAAATTTATATACTAAAAAGAGGTGTGTAATACACCTCTTAACTTACGTAATCAATCGACACTATTAAAGTGCATTCGCTTTAGTTTGTTTTACCTGAACAGGACCCATTCCACGTGGTAATTCAATTGTTTCACGTGTCTGTGCACTTAGAGCATCTGCAATATAATCTGCTGCGATTGTAGGATCTAAATGACCACAAGTATAAACATCGATACTTGCATAACCATGCTCTGGGAAGCTGTGAATCGTTAAATGTGATTCTGAAATAATAACAACGCCACTTACACCTTGAGGTGCAAATTTATGGAACGCTACTTCGCGAACTTCCGCACCAGATTTTAAAGCTGCATCAACAAACGTTTTTTCAATATAATCAATATCATTTAACTTATCGAAATCGCATCCCCATAATTCTGAGATGACATGACGACCCATTGTTTCCATAATGATATTTCCCCCTTTAACAATTTTTAATCGTTAAACATGAAGTTCTTTCGCCATATAGCATGTTAACTACCACGGGGGAAAGTTAGTCCAAAGAGGTCCTAACCCTTTAAGTAGCCACATCACCGAAAGGTACACAAGAAGTTCACGAAACATAGTATACTTTGTTTACATTTATTTTGCAATACGTGTTTTGATTTTATTAAAGATTGTTCCCGCAGATAGACCTATACAAATTACCCCTGTATTCTCGTGAGACAGTGTGTAAAAGCTGCTAAACGACTATTCATTTTTTTATTAAAATTGAGGAAAAGAAACACTCCTTTGCATGATTATCTTATTGCTTTTCCCTATTCTTTTGAATAAAAACAAAAAAAACAGGGCGATAGCTCCCTGTTTTTTTTTAAAAAGCAATCTATAGCTTTCTTAGCTTACTCTTATCTTTGATCCATTACGCATTTCTGCAGCAATATATCTTACCAAATCGACTACGCGCTGAGAGTAGCCCCACTCGTTATCGTACCAAGCTAACACTTTAATTTTATGATCTTCCATTACGATAGTCGATAGTCCATCTACAATCGCTGAATGAGGATTTGTATTAAAGTCAATTGATACGAGTGGTTCCATTGTTAAATTTAAAATATTCTTTAATGGTCCTTCAGCAGCTTTAATGAACGCTAGATTAACATCTTCCATCGTCACAGGTTTCCTTACATCCACAACTAAATCGACAAGCGATACGTTCGGCGTAGGAACGCGCAGCGCCATTCCATGAAGCTTTCCTTTTAAATGAGGAAGAACTAATGAAAGCGCCTTGGCTGCTCCAGTTGTTGTAGGAATAATTGATTGAGCACACGCACGGGCTCTTCGCAAGTCTTTATGCGGGTTATCAATATTCTTTTGATCATTTGTATATGCGTGAACGGTCGTCATTAAACCGTTTTCAATTGTGAACGCTTCGTCTAACACCTTGACAACTGGAGCTAGACAATTTGTCGTACAAGAGGCATTAGAGATAATGTTATGCTGATTCACATCAAACTCTCGTTCGTTTACGCCCATCACAATAGTAATATCTTCTTGTTTACCCGGTGCCGTTAAGACAACTTTTTTAGCACCTGCTTCAATATGTAACTGCGCTTTTTCTCTTGAATTAAATTTCCCTGTTGCTTCAACAACTAAATCAATCCCAAGCTCTTTCCAAGGCAAATTCAGCGGATCGCGTGAATTTAATAGCTGGATTCTTTTACCGTTAACAATTAGCGCATCATCATCACATTTAACATCTCCATTAAATGGTCCGTGTATAGAGTCATATTTGATTAAATGTGCTAATGTTTCTGCTGGATAAGATGCATTTATAGCAATAATATCTAAATTCTCCTCTATAATCGCTGTGCGAAAAACCATTCTTCCTATTCTCCCAAAACCATTAATGGCAATACGTGCTTTCATGGCTATACCCCTCTCTATATGTGTTATACTATTTAACTTTTTATATTGAATAGTATAACATAAATATTTAAAAAGTGAATAATATTAATTTTTTTTAATAAATTATTTTAATTAAGTTTTACTATATGTATATAGCGAGAACAGATATTTAACACATTCTTTTTTAGAAGCTCGTAAATATTCTCAATAAAAAAATCCGAACGAGCTTGATTCTACCTCAAGAATCAAGCTCGTTCGGATTTCCCTTCAGCTAACATACGTTTATCTCAGCCTCTTTAATCTAGCCATAGGGCTAATATACTTAAAAGCTGTTGTTTTGTTTCCTCTACAGGTCCGTTGTTATTGATCACCGCATCGGCTAAGGCTACTTTTTGAATCAAAGGCAGCTGTGCGTGGATACGTGCATAGGCATCTTTCGTCGAGAGATCATTACGAGATTTTAACCTTTCTAGCTGCACAGGCTCATCGACATATACAACCACTACTTTATCGACTAAATGCGTCAAATCACTTTCAAACAGCAGCGGAATATCTAATACCACAGCATCGTATCCTTCCTCGATATACCTTTCCTTTTGAGAAAGCATTTCTTTTCTTACCGCAGGGTGTACAATTGCATTCAACTTTTTACGTTCTTCCTCTTGAGAAAACACAATTCCCCCTAAAGCCGCTCGATTGATCTCCGCATTTTCGTGAAGAATGGCACGGCCGAACGTCTCTACAATTTGGTTATATGCTTCTTTTCCTGGTTCGACGACTTCTTTTGCAATGTGGTCAGCATCGATTACTGGAATATTAATATCTCTCAGCATTCCGGTTACCGTACTTTTTCCACTAGCAATTCCGCCCGTTAATCCAATTACAATTGACATTGGCCTCTCCTTTATCGCTTTATTTAAAATCTAAAAATACCTAAAATAATAAGCAGAACTCCCGGTAAAAAGGAAAACATTTTCATCCATGATAAACGTGAAAAAACTTTGCCAAACTGTATGCCAGCACTTAAAAAAAGTGAACTCATAAGAGCTACAGCAATTGCTAAAGCATACGGCGAATAACCTAATAAAGCTGCTCCAAACCCTGCTCCAAATGCATCAAGAGATAATGCAATTCCAAGTATAAATGCTTCAATCCCAGTGATGGAACCTGAATTATCTAAATCTGCTGCCGTTGGTTTTTTCAATACGTTAATGACTAAGCCAATTGACTTAATTTCAATTTTCACTAATGTTTTTTCTTCTTTCACTCGAGATGAATCTGCCGGACAAAAAAACTGGTATAAAATCCACATTCCAAGTAGAACAAGAATACCTCCGCCTACTTTATTTAGTACATCCACTGAAAATAGATGCGTAAGTACCTTTCCTAAAAACATAGAAAACATTAAAGAAAATGCTGAGCAACATGAAATAATAAAAATGGATTTCAGCGGGATTTTCACCTTTCGAAGTCCGTATGTCAGGCCAACGCTAAAGCTGTCAAGACTTACGGCAAAAGCAAGAATAAGTAAAGAAAATGTTATCATGATGAGAGGACTCCTTTCCTTTCTGTCTATACGTAGTATATGAAAGGAGCCCATCCATTGTTATTTTTTAGCCGGCTGACAATTTGGGCAGATATGTGTTCCTCTACCGCCTACAACAAATTTTTCAATTGGGGTACCGCAAATTTTACAGGATTCGCCTTTTCTTCCGTACACGTAAAGCTGCTGCTGAAACATGCCTATTTGCCCCTGTGTGTTTACATACGTGCGAATTGTGCTGCCCCCTTGTTTCACCGCTTCTTGAAGGGTCGCTACAATTTCTTCGTACAATTTTTCATACTCTTCGTCTGTTAATTGGCTGGCCACTCGTTCAGGGTGAATCCCTGCGCGAAATAGTGCTTCATCTACATAAATATTCCCTAGCCCAACCACGACATTTTGATCGAGTAAAACCGGCTTGATTTTTCGAGAGGTTTTGCCGATTCGCATTTTTAACTGACTTGGATTAAATGTTTCGTCAAACGGTTCAGGTCCAAGGCCAATAAGAGGAGGAAACAGATCTTCCTCTCCCTTTTTAAATAAGTGCATGGTACCAAATTTCCTTACATCCCGGTATCGTAATTCTGTTCCGTCGGTGAAGTGAAAAAAGACGTGTACATGCTTATCTGGTTCGTCTGCATTTTCATGGAGAGCATATTTTCCTTCCATACGCAGATGAGAAACCATCGTATAATCATCGAGTACAATTTTCAAAAACTTACCTCTGCGTTCAACATCTCGAATGGTTTGTCCAACAAGCGCGTCACAAAACTGCTCAACTTGCTCAGGACGTTTGATAATATTAGGCCATTTAACGGTTACACGCTCAATGGTCTTACCACTGGCTAATTCAATCAACGTACGTCTGACGGTCTCAACTTCTGGTAATTCTGGCACGTTTGTCACATCCTTTTTCCACTACTTTGCTTCGTACCAAGTCTTTCCGTAAGAATAATCTACTTTCAACGGAACTTCTAGCTCTAAAGCATGCTCCATTACTTCTGGTACGATTTTCTCTAAAATTTTAATTTCTTCTTCTGGGGCTTCAAAAATCAGCTCATCGTGTACTTGAAGCAGCAGCTTAGCCTGAAGATTTTCATCTTTTAAGCGCTTATCCATTTCAATCATTGCTTTTTTAATAATGTCAGCTGCTGTCCCTTGAATAGGCGTATTCATAGCTGTACGCTCAGCAAAGCTGCGGAGGTTAAAGTTTCGGCTCGTGATTTCAGGCAAGTAACGGCGGCGGTGCAAGAGCGTTGTTACGTATCCCTTTTCTTTTGCATCGCGCACAATCGTATCCATATACTCCTGTACACCCGGGAAGCTTTTTAAATAGCGTTCAATAAAAGTAGCCGCTGCTTTTCTTGTAATTCCTAAACTTTGCGATAAACCGTAATCACTGATGCCATAGACGATTCCAAAATTAACTGCTTTAGCCTGACGGCGCATATTCGACGTTACTTCTTCTCTTTCGACGTGGAACACATCCATCGCTGTTTTCGTATGAATATCTAAGTCATGCTTAAACGCATCAATTAGCTTTTCATCATTTGCAATATGAGCCAGTACGCGCAGCTCAATTTGTGAATAATCCGCCGCAAATATTAACCAATCAGGCTGTGAAGGCACGAACGCACCTCTTATTTTTTTACCTTCTTCAAGACGAATCGGGATGTTTTGCAAGTTAGGATCTACTGAGCTTAACCTTCCCGTTTGAGTTAACGTTTGATTAAAGCGGGTATGAACTTTTCCATCGCTTTCATGAATAACCTTTTTTAACCCTTCGATATACGTAGACTGTAATTTTCCTAGCTGACGGTATTGTAAAATCTCTGGGATAATATCATGGGCGCTAGCTAATTGCTCTAATACATCAGCTGATGTGGAATAGCCTGTTTTTGTTTTCTTTATGACTGGAAGCTGCATTTTTTCAAAAAGAACAACTCCTAGCTGCTTTGGTGAATTAATATTGAATTCTTGTCCAGCGTATTCGTAGATTTTCGCTTCAATTTTTTCAAGCTGTTCTCGAAGATCTTCGCCCATTTCATCCAAACGCGCCCGATCAATTTTCACCCCTTGATATTCCATATCGGCAAGGACAATGGCAAGAGGCATTTCAAGCTTTTCAAACAGCTCAAACTGTTCATTTTCAACCAATTCTTTTTCCAACACTTCTTTTAAATAAGCTACGGCGGCTGCTTTTCTTATAACATGCTCAGCTAGCTGAGCAGCTTCCGCAATGCTTCGCTTAGCTCCTTTTCCATACACAGCTTCATCTGATTGCACTTGATGATATCCTTTTAATTTTGCAATTGTCGCTAGGTCATCATTTGCTTCAGCGGGATTTAAGATGTAAGAAGCAATCATTACATCATGTTCAATTCCTTTAATTTCATGCCCCGCCCATTTTAACGATACAATCGTACGTTTTCCATTAAATACCGTCTTTTTTACATCTTCATCTTCTAGCCATGCTGTAAACTTGGAAGATGAAAGAGCTGTGTCTTTATCAATAAAATAGTGGCCGTTTTTGTTGCTGATTCCAAAACCGAGCAGCTGATTGTGATGATAGTTTTCTTCATAACCTTCTACGATCAGAGCTGCTTCGCTTGTTAACATATCATCGTGAACTTCCTGCACTATTTCAAACGTCAGTTCTTCAAAATCTGCTTCCTCTTCTGCTGATTCACCAAATTTAGCAAGCAGAGAATTAAACCCAAGCTCTTTAAATAAAGAGATGACCTTTGAAGATTCAAACCCGTCATATTTCGCATCTTCTACAGATACTTCAAGAGGCGCTTCGCAATAAATAGTTGCAAGCTTTTTACTCATGATGGCTGATTCACGATTATCTTCTAGCTTTTCTTTTAATTTTTTACCGCTGACTTGATCGATAGATTGCAATACATTTTCAACGGTTTCAAACTCTTTTAATAGCTTTAAGGCTGTTTTTTCTCCAACTCCAGGCACACCTGGGATATTATCTGAGCTGTCTCCCATAAGACCCTTCATATCAATGATTTGCGCAGCCGTGATTCCATATTTTTCATCAATGGCTGCAGGCGTATAGGAATCCACATCCGTAATTCCTTTTCTCGTAATATCTACGGTTACATGCTCTGACACAAGCTGAAGTAAATCTTTATCACCGGAAATGACTTTCACGGCCATTCCTTTTTGTTCTGCTTGTTTTGAAAGTGTACCGATAATATCATCTGCTTCGTACTCAGGCAGTTCATAGCGCTTAATTCCATATGCATCTAATAACTCACGAATAAAGGGAAACTGCTCTGAAAGTTCAGGAGGCGTCTTTTGTCTGCCTCCTTTATATTCTGTAAATGTTTTGTGACGAAACGTTGTTTTCCCTGCATCAAAAGCCACCAGTAAATGCGTTGGCTTCTCTTCCTCTAAAATACGTGTCAGCATTGTAGTAAAGCCGTATATGGCATTTGTATGTATTCCTTTATCATTGTTTAAAAGCGGCAAAGCAAAAAATGCACGGTAGGCAATACTATTCCCGTCAATTAATACTAGTTTTTGTGTCATTCATGTTCCTCCATTTCGCTCTCTTCTTATCTTACCTTTATTTTAGCAAACAATAAGCTTTAAGGACAAAAAGTACTCTTGAATTCAACGTTTTATTTTCATATGGTGATAAGATCTATACATCATAAAATAAAAAACACCGCCTGGTTATTTTAGGCGGTGTAGCATGTGAATGGATAGAAATTGTCAAAAAGAATCGGCGAAAATAGCACGGTTAAAGCTATTTTCGCCTTACATATTGGCTCCTTGGATGAAGGGGTTTCCATGAAAAATTGTATCAATTAATTATTAAGCTACATTAAATAAATTGTAAAAGGAACGTAAACATTTTACATCTGCGGCAAATACTTGTGCAGCTTCACCGAAAAAGTTGTCCCTTTATTGACTTCACTTTTCACTTCAATTTCCCCTTTATGAGCTTCAACAAGATGTTTAACAATTGCTAATCCAAGACCTGTTCCTCCGGAATTGCGGCTTCTTGCTTTATCTACTCTGTAAAAACGCTCAAAAATACGTGAAATTTCATCAGAATCAATACCGATACCTGTATCTTGAACATGAACCGTAATCGTTTCTTCTTCCTCTTCAAGCGAAACGTGAACGGTTCCTCCAGGCATTGTATACATGAGCGCATTGCCAATTAAGTTAACGAACACTTGCATAAGGCGCTGACTGTCACCATCAATCCACGCTTCTTCAGGAAGCGTATCTAACGTTAGAGTGATTTCTTTTTCATTCGCTCGGTTCGATAGCACTGTTATGACCTCATAGAGAAGGGTATTCAAATCTACTGAATGAATGCTTAGTTTAAAACCTTGCTGTTCAACTTTAGATAAATCCAAAAGATCTTGAATCAGGCTCTCCATGCGCTGGCTTTCCGTTAGAATAATAGATAGAAACTGCTCTCGCAGCTTTGGATCTTCCATGGCACCGTCTAACAATGTCTCACTAAACCCTTTAATGGACGTAATAGGTGTTTTTAGTTCATGAGACACATTCGCTACAAAGTCACGGCGCACTTGTTCTAGTTTTTTCAGCTCGGTAATATCATGGAAAACAAGCACAATGCCTTTCCATTCATCGTTTAAGCCAATAATCGGCGCTCCGTAAACATCAAAATATCTTCGTTCAATATTTAAAGGCAAAACGACTTGTTTTCGAACCTTTACTTCGGTCATAAATATTTTTTCCACAAGTTTAATGATTTCTTTGTGCTCAAATACCTCATAATACAAGTGATAAAGGAAGTCGTCCGGATGTATATGAAACTGCTCTTTATAAGCTCGGTTCACTAAGTTTATATAGCCTCGACTATCGATAAGAAGCATACCGCTTCCCATATTTTCAATTAGCGTGCGCAGCCTGTCCTGCTGCATTTCTTGATTAGTGATAGACTCTTGCAGATTACGAGCAAGTGCGTTAATAGACTGACTCAGCATCCCTGTTTCATCTACATAATCTTCATATGTACGAGCTTTATAATTCCCTTTTGCAAGTTCCATAGCCACCTTGGTTGCCGATTCAATAGGACGGGTATAGCGCCCCATAATCTTTACACCTAAGAGTAAAATCACAATCAAAGCTAGACCTAAGCTTCCAATAAGAAGCCCCCAGATTTGCTGATTTACTTGTTTTAATGAATCAAACGATGTACTCAAAACAACAAATCCCTCTTGCTTACCTTCTATAATAAGCGGGATACCATAGTAATATAAGTCGTAATCTTCTTTAATTTGATCAAAGCTTTTTTTGCTGTTTAACTGCTTTTTTAATACTTGTTGGATTACAATACTTTTTTCGATTCTTTGCTGCTTGCTACCTGGATTTGAGTCAACTAATATTTTTCCATCTTTTTGAACGACAGTCGTTCGTACACTTAGCGAATGACTGATTTGATCAACTTTAGATTTTAAAGCAGGACTTGTGATGCCTTCTTCACTAATGTACATTTCCACAAGCTTTGCTTCTTTTTCCATTCGCTCTTGAAACGTTTGAAAATAAAAGTTTTTAAACAACTGCCCCAGCAGCAGGCCAAGACCTACTAATACAATAATAATAAGTACTAATAGAGCCAAAAGTAGCCTTGAACGAAATTTATTCATCTACCTTTGGTTCCTCCAGCTTATATCCTAATCCTCTAATCGTTTTTATATAAACCGGTTTTCGCGTATTATGTTCAATTTTCTCACGCAGATGGCTGATGTGCACATCTACAATTCGCGTATCTCCGGCAAAATCATAATTCCACACTGCACTCAGCAGCTGATCACGAGTTAATACCCGTCCTTTGTATTTTGCCAAATATAATAATAACTCGAATTCTTTCGGAGTAAGCTCAAGCTGCTCTTGATTAAAGTAGGCCTCATAATGATCTGGAAGAATTTTTAAATCACCAATCATGATGCGTTCGCCATCTTCCTCCTGTTCATTTTCCTGAGCAATAATTTGTGTTCTGCGTAAAATGGCTTTTACACGGGCTACTACTTCTCGAGGACTAAATGGTTTCGTCATGTAGTCATCTGCGCCAAGTTCTAGCCCTAATACCTTGTCAAACTCATCGTCTTTTGCAGTTAACATTAAAATAGGCGTCATCACTTTTTGCTGACGAAGCTTTTTACAAACTTCAATTCCATCCATTTTAGGAAGCATCAAGTCTAACACAATTAAATCAGGTTTTCCTTCTAATGCCTTGTTGTATCCTTCTTCCCCGTCTTCAGCTGTTTCTACTGTAAAGCCAGCTTGTTGTAAATTATATTGTAATAATGTTGAAATTGATTGTTCATCATCTACGACTAATAATTTCTTACTCATATTAACGATATAAGCCTCCATCTAGTTAAATTAAACCGCAGCTTCACCCAAATGATATTATTTTCTATTTATCTTCTCTTATCATACAATGTTTTAGCCTCGTTCTCCAATACATTTCAACATTTTCAGAAAATATGGCTAAAGAGCTTCTTCTATATTTATCAATATTTAGGGCGTTTTAAAAATTTTCAAAGTCATGTGTCTCTACTGATGGAAGTCTAAGCGGCGGATACACAAGAAACCGAGCCGTTACTACTTTCTCTTTTTGTTCATTGACCGCTTCTACTTCAATCGTAACAGTTTTAGAAGAAACATCTACCTCTGTGACTTCAAATAAAAATTCAATCGTACTATAATGATGAATTTTTTGGGGAAAGGCAACCGTATGTTCTGCAACATGGCTTCCAGGTCCGGGCAAGTACTTTGAAATGGCTGCTGTCATAATACCGGTAATCATAATGCTTGGCACAATAGGTTTCTTAAAAGGTGTCTGAGATGCATAATCATGCTGAATGTATAAAGGGTTAGAATCATTTGTCAGCCCTAAGTACAATAAGATATCTTTATCTTCAATTCGTTCAGTTAGCGTTAATTTTTCTCCAACTTTTATATCTTCAATACTTCGACCTATTTTTTGTTTTTTACCTAATACCATCATCATTCCACCTTTTGTATAAAGTAATAGTTTTTCTTTATATACAAGAAAAATTCGAGGTTTCCCTCGAATTTTCCTTGTGACTATTGTTTGAATATCTATAAAAACCTATACTCAAACCTACTTTATTGTATTAAGCTAATACACCCATGACAGTTTTGACTGATTTTGCTGATTGATCTAACGCAGCTTTTTCAGAATCAGTAAGTTCTAATTCAATTACTTGCTCAATTCCTGCAGCTCCTAATACGGTCGGAACACCTAAGTAGATGCCGTTATAACCATATTCACCCTCTAGGTAAGCAATCGCTGGTAAAATACGACGCTGATCTTTTAAGATCGCTTCTGTCATTTCCACTAAAGAAGCAGCAGGAGCGTAGTACGCACTTCCGTTGCCTAATAAGTTAACGATCTCGCCGCCGCCTTTGCGTGTTCTTTCAACAATTGCTTCAAGACGCGCTTTTGGAATAAGCGTTTCAAGAGGAATACCACCAGCATATGAGTAGCGTACAAGAGGTACCATATCGTCGCCATGTCCACCAAGTACAAAACCTGTGATATCTTTCACTGAAATGTTTAACTCCTGCGCTACGAACGTACGGAAACGTGCAGAATCTAATACGCCTGATTGACCGATTACGCGGTTTTTAGGAAAACCAGATTCTTTAAATACTGTGTACGTCATAGCATCTACCGGGTTTGTTAACACGATAATGTGACAGTTTGGCGAGTATTTAACAACTTCTTGAGTAACAGACTTCATAATTTTTTGGTTCGTTGTGACTAAATCATCGCGACTCATACCTGGCTTACGCGCGATACCAGCTGTAATAATGACAATGTCAGAATCAGCTGTGTCTTCGTAGTTGGCTGTTCCTGTAATGTTAGCGTCAAAGCCTTGTACAGGACTTGCTTCTAACATATCCAGCGCTTTACCTTTAGCTGGATTTTCTAATTGCGGAATATCAACTAATACAACATCAGCTAATTCTTTTTGACCAATTAAAAAAGCAGTTGTAGCTCCCGTAAAGCCCGCTCCGATAACAGATACTTTTTTACGCATATTTGCCATTATAATTCCTCCCCTAAATGAATAGCTATTAAACTGTTACTTGTTTTCCTAGATTGCTAATTAATTCATCAGCAAACTCTGAACACTTCACTTCTGTTGCGCCGTCCATTAAACGTGCGAAATCATATGTTACTACTTTTGAAGCAATTGTTTTTTCCATTGATTTCATGATTAGATCCGCTGCTTCATTCCAGCCAAGGTGTTCAAGCATTAACACACCTGATAATAATACAGAAGATGGGTTTACTTTATCTAAACCAGCATATTTAGGTGCTGTACCGTGAGTTGCTTCAAAGATAGCATGTCCAGTTTCATAGTTGATGTTTGCTCCTGGAGCAATTCCGATACCGCCAACTTGTGCTGCTAATGCATCTGAAATGTAATCTCCATTTAAGTTCATTGTTGCTACTACATCGAATTCACGTGGACGAGTTAAAATTTGTTGTAAGAAGATATCTGCAATAGAATCTTTTACAATAATTTTTCCTGCTGCTTCCGCTTCTGCTTGAGCTTTGTTTGCAGCTTGTGCACCTTCTTTTTCAACGATGCGGTCATATTGAGCCCAAGTAAATACTTTATCGCCGAATTCTTTTTCAGCTAGCTCATAGCCCCAATTTTTAAATGCGCCTTCTGTATATTTCATAATGTTACCTTTGTGTACAAGCGTAACAGACTTGCGGCCCTGTTCAATCGCATAGTTGATTGCTGCACGCACAAGACGCTCTGTTCCTTCAGAAGAAATAGGCTTAATACCTAATCCAGAAGTTTCAGGGAAACGGATTTTATTTACGCCTAATTCCGTTTGTAGGAATGAAACAAGTTTTTGTACTTCTTCAGAACCCTTCGCATATTCAATACCAGCATAAATATCTTCAGTATTTTCACGGAAGATAACCATATCTGTATCTTCTGGGCGCTTAATTGGAGAAGGTACGCCGTCAAAGTAGCGAACAGGACGTAAGCATGTGAATAAGTCTAATTCTTGACGCAATGCCACGTTTAGAGAACGAATTCCACCGCCTACTGGTGTCGTTAATGGTCCTTTGATTGCAATTATGTATTCGCGAATTGCATCTAACGTTTCTTCCGGTAACCATTCGCCAGTTTGATTAAATGCTTTTTCACCTGCTAATACTTCTTTCCAAACGATTTCTTTTTCACCACTGTATGCTTTTGCAACTGCTGCTTCTAATACGCGGGAAGCTGCTGCCCAGATATCCGGACCAATTCCGTCACCTTCGATAAATGGAATAATTGGGTTATTTGGTACGTTTAAAACGCCGTTTGCTACAGAAATTTGTTCACCTTTTGTCATGAGAATGACCTCCTTAAAAAATTGTCTACTTTCACTTATGGAAAAGTGCTCAACGAACGTGAGCACCTTCGTCACATTGTTTAGCTGCGCTCTTCAAGCGGAATGTACGTTTGTTTTCCAGGACCGATATAATCAGCTCTTGGACGAATCAAACGATTGTTTGAATACTGCTCTAAAATGTGAGCAATCCATCCTGATACGCGGCTTACGGCAAAAATCGGAGTAAATAAATCGTGATCAATACCTAAGCTGTGGTATACAGAAGCTGAATAGAAATCAACGTTTGGCGGAAGCTTCTTCTCGCCTGTTACGATTTCCTCAATTTTCACTGACATATCGTATAGCGTTGTATCTCCTGCTTGTTTTGTAAGTTTTTCAGACATTTCTTTCAAGTGCTTGGCACGAGGATCACCCTGCTGATACACACGATGTCCAAATCCCATAATCTTTTCTTTTTTCGCGAGCTTTTCGCGAATGTAAGGTTCTGCGTTTTCAACTGTTTGAATGTCAGACAACATTTTCATAACAGCTTCATTCGCTCCCCCGTGAAGAGGACCCTTTAACGCCCCAATAGCGGCTGTAATCCCTGAATAAATATCGGATAACGTTGCCACACAGACACGCGCTGTAAAAGTTGAAGCATTTAGCTCATGGTCAGCGTGTAAGACAAGTGCTTTATCAAACGCTTCTACTTGGATATCAGTTGGCTCTTCGCCGGTTAACATATATAAAAAGTTAGCGGCAATGCTATAATTTTCGTTTGGCTCAATTGGCTCTAATCCGTTGCGAACTCTTGAAAAAGCCGTCACCACTGTTGGTAATTGTGCTTGCAAACGAACAGCTTTGCGATAATTTGCTTCTTCATCCATTAAATCAGCTTCAGGATCGTACAACCCCAATAGTGATACGACTGTTCTTAAAGCTGCCATTGGATGAACATCTTGAATTGGATAAGTTTTGAAATGATTTAAGACTTCTTGGGGTAATTTAGCGTTTTCTGCTAGTAATCTAGAAAACACAGATAATTCTTCTTTATTAGGTAATTTTCCGTGCCATAGTAAATACACCACTTCTTCAAATGTTGCATAATTCGCTAAATCATCAATATTGTAGCCTTGATATGTTAAAGTGTCATCAATAATTGAACTTACTGCTGACGTTGTAGCGACTACCCCTTCTAGACCTCGAGTTGCTGTCATAAATCTCCACTCCTTTACAGAAAAAATTCCCCATACCTTTCTGTGTAAAACGTGAAAAACAAAATTGAGCTTCTGCTCAACTAGACATTAAATGATATACGAAGCGCCTCTTTTGAATATATATCTTGGAAGAACATTCCTTCACCCCACGTAAAGAAAATGCTTACATTTCCATTTGTTTCAATAACACACAAAATTAAAACATCTGCATGTGTCATTGCTTTGTTACAGCCCTATAGGTAAAACATACAATTGTATGTAAAAAGATGCGGCCTCAAAATATATTATAAACAATTATCTGACTTTTGTGAATCAAAAGAGAGAAGAAATTTTAAAAAAATTATTATTATACAAAAATTTCTACGAAAAAAGTTCAGTTAATTTCATAAATAAATAAGCAATTCCAGCACCGATTAACGGACCTACTGCTACCCCTTGAAACAGCGCCACAGCAAGAATTGTGCCAAAAACTAAAGCGGTCGTAATATGCGGATCATCTTCCAAGAGCGTAAGCCCATATTTGGCAATAATTGCTACAGCAATGCCGGCTCCTAGAGCAATCCAGGCATAAGAAGATTTCACAGCTTCTCCTAATTGTTTAAACCCTATGTCTCCTGTTGCAATTGGCACAAGAACGGCAATTGTAATCACCGTTACCCCAATATTAATTCCTTTTGATTGTAGAAAAGGAAAAAACTTACTGTCTAACCCGATTAATTTTAAAATAAGTAAAAATGCAACTGCAATGATTAATGATTGATTTTTAGCCACTAATCCAATTACGAGTAAAACAGCTAAAAAAAGCATCGGTTGTGAAAACATTTTACTCATCCTTTCTTTTTTTATTGTGATAATTCTAAAGCGTATTACGTAACTATTTTATGAGTAGCTTTTTCTTTTGTTGACTATCGTTTACAAGGAGGCCTCTATTTATTGTGTACAAGCTTCATTTACATCGCCTATTTCGCTTAGCTTGTGTGTTGGTAATTATTGCAGCAGCTGTATTTCTTAGTTATTATGTCTCTTCTCTCCTCTATCCATTTATTATCGCCTGCTGCATCGCTTTTTTTATAAATCCTATGGTTAATCTATTTGAATTAAAGCTGCGCTTACCACGCTACTTAGCTGTTTTACTGTCAATGGTTCTTATCTTCTCTCTTTTGGCTGGACTTATTACGTTACTTATCACAGAAATTATTGCAGGAAGTACGTATTTAGCGAAAGTTGTTCCCACAAATTTCAAAGAAGTGGTCATATTTATTGAAAATATTGCTACAGAACAAATACTTCCGTTTTATGAACGCATTACTTCTATGTTTAATAACTTAAATACCGGTCAGCAAGCAACTATTTTATCGAACATTAAAGGGGTAGGCAACCATATCGCTCAAACGGTGGGCGATTTTCTGCAAAATGTATTGCAAAGCATCCCAGTATTTTTATCCGTATTGCCTAATGCAGCTACTGTGATTATTTTTTCATTGCTGGCTACTTTTTTTATTAGTAAAGATTGGTACAAGCTGATGGCTAAAAGCAGCGTGTTTATTCCTAAAAAAGTAAGAGAAAATGGACAGACAGTTGTTATGGAGCTTAAAAATGCACTGTTTGGTTTTATTAAAGCTCAGCTTACGCTTATTTCGATTACCACCATCATCGTTCTTTTTGGTTTACTTGTTCTTAAGGTTGATTATGCTATTACAGTCGCTTTATTAATCGGCTTAGTAGATATTCTTCCTTACCTCGGAACAGGACTGGTTTTTGTTCCTTGGATGATTTATGCGTTTGCAACAGATAATGTGTCATTTGCTGTAGGACTTTCGGTACTATATGCTGTAGTACTTGTGCAGCGACAAATTATGGAGCCCAAGATTCTGTCATCGAGCATTGGTCTTGACCCTCTTGCTACATTAATTGCTTTATTTGTAGGATATCAATTGATTGGATTTTTTGGATTAATAGTTGGCCCTGTTATTCTTGTTATTCTAAAAACACTTCATACAACGGGGGTTTTTAAAGAAACGTGGCAGTTTATTATAGGAAAATGAAAAAGTGTGTGAAAGAAGCTTCTTTCACACACTTTCTAGTTAACGAATAATCGTCATTCGATTACGTCCTTGAAAAAATCTTCTTAGCCACGTTAAAAGGAAAGGCTTAACGATTTTGCGTGTAAACGGCAGTAAAAAGATAAAGCCTACAACATCTGTCAAGAAGCCTGGAAACAGTAGAAACAAACCGCCAAATAGTACACACATACCATCAAGGATTTCACCGCTTGGAACATGTCCTTGGCTCATCTGACGCTGTGCTTTTTGAAAAAGAGATGTTCCTTGTTTTTTCGCTAGAAACGCACCAATAAAACTGGTAGCAATAATCAGTAAAAATGTTGACATTACACCAATGAGATGACTTGAATAAATCAAAATCATTACCTCAACAGCAGGTACAATAAGAAGGAGCGGAAGAAGCTTCCTCACCATCATCACCTCTTCGCTTATTGAATTGCCTAAACAAAAAGAGAAGGATTTCCCCTTCTCTTTTTTTCAATCATCTACGTGTTTCTTACAGTACGCTTGCGTGTCCGTTGTATACAACACCACGTGAAGCATCAACTGTAATATCTTGATCTTCTGAGAATACGCTTGTTGCGTTTTCTACACCTACAATGACAGGAATGCTTAAGTTTAATCCTACTACAGCTGCATGGCTTGTTAGACCGCCTTCTTCCGTAATAAGAGCCCCTGCTTTTTCGATTGCACTGATCATATCGCGATCTGTGCTGTTTGTAACAAGGATAGCACCTTCAGTCATTTTTGCATTTGCTTCTTCAGCAGTTTTAGCAATAACTACTTTACCAACTGCTGCTTTACGACCAATTCCTTGTCCTTTAGCCAGAACGTCACCTACAACTTGAACTTTCATTAAGTTCGTTGCACCTGATTCTCCAACTGGAACACCAGCAGTAATAACAACTAAATCACCGTGTGCTACAACGCCTGTTTTTACTGCGTCATTTACAGCGTGATCTAACATATCGTCAATTGTACTTACGCGCTCACCAACAACTGGTGTAACACCCCATACTAGAGAAAGACGACGTGCAACAGAATCGTTTGCTGCAACAGCTACGATTGGAGATTGCGGACGATATTTAGAAACGATTTTCGCTGTATAACCACTTTCTGTTGGCGCTACGATTGCACTAGCGTTTAAGTTAAGCGCTGTGTGTACAACAGATTGTCCGATTGCATCTGTAATAGATGGGCCAACTTGCTTGCTGCGCTGTTGTAAAATCTCAGAGTAGTTTAGAGCTTGCTCAGCACGAGAAGCGATTGAATGCATTGTTTGTACAGCTTCAACTGGGTAAGAACCCGCAGCTGTTTCACCAGATAACATAATTGCATCTGTACCATCAAAAATAGCATTGGCAACGTCACTTGCTTCCGCACGAGTCGGGCGCGGGTTGCGTTGCATTGAATCAAGCATTTGTGTAGCTGTAATAACTGGTTTGCCAAGTGCATTACATTGTTTGATTAGATCTTTTTGTACTAATGGTACTTCTTCAGCAGGAATTTCTACTCCTAAGTCACCACGAGCAACCATTAAGCCGTCTGAAACTTCAAGGATTTCTTTGATGTTATCTACGCCTTCTTGGTTTTCGATTTTTGAGATGATTTGAATGTGAGCTGCATTGTGTTTTTCTAGTAGTTCACGAATTTCTAATACATCAGATGCACGACGCACAAAAGAAGCAGCGATAAAATCAATGCCTTGTTCGATACCAAATACAATATCGTTTGCATCTTTTTCAGTGATACCAGGAAGGTTTACACTTACGTTTGGCACGTTTACACCTTTTTTATTTTTTAATGTACCAGGGTTAAGTACTTTCGTTTTGATTTCACCATCAGTTTTATTGATGTCTAGTACTTCAAGACCGATTAAACCGTCATCTAAAAGGATTTTTGATCCTACGTGTACGTCATCAATTAGACCTGGATATGTAATTGAGAATTTTTCAGTTGTTCCCACTACTTCTGTCATAGAAACAATGATTTCAGCGCCTTCTTCTAACTCAATTGCACCATTTTCCATTGTGTTTGTACGAATTTCAGGTCCTTTTGTATCAAGTAAGATACCTACTGTTTTACCTGTTTGTTTCGCAGCTTCACGAATGTTAACGATACGTGCACCATGCTCTTCAAAGTCACCGTGAGAGAAGTTTAGGCGACAAACGTTTAAGCCTGAGTTAATTAGTTCAACTAATTTTTCTACACTTTCACTCGCTGGTCCAATAGTACATACAATTTTAGTTTTACGCATTCAAATTTCCTCCTATATATTTACTATTTACTCTTTAGGTAGAGCAAACAGCTATTTCCTTTACTAACCTTTTACAAGCAGGCTGTGAACAAATATTTTGTTGCCTTAACCTGTTCACCTTGCTTTACGTGTAACTTATGAAATACCTACATAGCGCTGAATCAAATAGCAAACAAATACACAGCACTTTAACGATGAATTTCTTCATCGTTTGCTTCTTGTTTTACTATTCCCTGCAATTCATACAGCAATACTTGCTGCCTGATTTGTCTTATATATCTCACGTTTTAGAGAAAAGACAAACGCTCGCACAGCTGCTAATAACCATAGGAATTTTTTTAAAAACACTCTTTTTCTACTTTTACTTAAAGGTTTTTGCTGTCTATAAAATACCACGAAGAACTTGTAAACACAATAGAGAAGGGCTATACAAACCGCACAAAAACGCGCACCCTTATTTTTCAAGAGTGCACGTTTCTTTATTTTATAGTAATGGCATCGTTTTCAGCTGCAAATTGTCCGATTTTTTTGTATTTTAAATAACGCTCTTCCACTAGCTCTTCTTTTGATAAATTCATCAGTTCTTTCAATGAGTTCTTAATAATGCTTTCCATGTATCCAGCTTGTGCATCGATATCTCGATGAGCTCCGCCTTTTACCTCTGAAACCATTTCATCTACAATACCCAGTTCTTTCAAATCTGGTGCTGTAATCTTCATCGTTTCAGCAGCTTTTTTCGCAAGAGAAGAATCTTTCCAAAGAATGGCAGCCGCTCCTTCTGGAGAAATAACTGAGTACGTCGAGTTCTCAAGCATATGAAGGTGATTTCCTAAACCTAATGCCAAGGCTCCTCCGCTTCCTCCTTCTCCAATGACAATACAAATAACAGGTACAGTTAAGCCAGCCATTTCGAAAAGATTTTTCGCAATAGCTTCGCTTTGTCCGCGTTCTTCTGCCGCTTTTCCTGGATAAGCTCCTTTTGTATCAATAAAGCAAATAATTGGGCGGTTAAATTTCTCCGCTTGCTTCATTAGACGCAGTGCTTTACGGTAGCCTTCAGGATGAGGCATACCAAAATTACGACGAATATTTTCTTTCGTATCTTTACCTCTCTGATGTCCAATCACGGTAACAGGCACGCCATTAAACTTGGCAATTCCTCCTACGATTGCTTCATCATCTCCATAAAAGCGATCGCCATGACACTCTAAAAAGTTTGTAAACAAGCGAGTAATATAATCGAGTGTTGTAGGACGCTCAGGATGACGAGCAATTTGAACACGGTTCCACGGGCTTAGATGATTGTAAATATCGTTTTCTACTTTTTCTAAGCGCTTTTCCAACTTATCAATTTCGCTAGATAAATCCACTTCTGTATTTTTAGCAAACTCTTTCAGTTCTGCAATCTTGTCGCGTAACTCAACAATTGGACGTTCAAACTCTAATTCACTTACCACTCGATGTCACCTCCTGCTACGTGTATATCTAAAATAGTTGTTAACGTGTCTTTTAAATCGTGACGGTCAATAACTCCATCTAATTGACCATGCTTCAACAGAAATTCAGACGTCTGAAAATCTTCTGGAAGCTCTTCTCTAATTGTTTGTTCAATAATACGTCTTCCAGCAAAGCCAATTAACGCGCCCGGCTCGGCTAAATTATAATCGCCTAGCGAAGCAAAGCTTGCTGACACTCCTCCCGTAGTAGGATGTGTCATGATCGAAATGATTAAGCCGCCTTCGTCACTGAACATTTTAAGGGCTGCGCTAGTTTTAGCCATTTGCATCAAGCTCAGAACACCTTCTTGCATACGTGCACCGCCTGAAGCTGTAAAAATAAGGAATGGGACATGCATTTCCTTTGCTTTTTCAATGGCGCGAGTAATTTTCTCACCTACTACAGAGCCCATGCTTCCCATACGGAAATGTGAATCCATAACAGCAACCACTACTTTAATTCCTTCAATATCTCCTTCACCCGTAACAATCGCTTCACTTAAATTAGTTTTCTCACGATCTTTTTCGAGCTTTTCAAGATAATCCGGGAATCCAAGAGGATTTTCTGACGTCATATCTTTGTCGTATTCAACAAACGTACCGCTGTCAATCAAGCTTTCAATACGCTCTGGTGCTGTCATTTGATGATGATATCCACAGTTTAAGCATACTTTTAAGTTTTTATTTAACTCTT
The DNA here is from genome assembly GCF_047872835.1 of Priestia sp. RMT2NF4. Taxonomy (NCBI): domain Bacteria; kingdom Bacillati; phylum Bacillota; class Bacilli; order Caryophanales; family Bacillaceae; genus Priestia; species Priestia sp. RMT2NF4. The sequence continues at coordinate 127,126 of NZ_JBLQZO010000004.1, read as the reverse complement.
TTGTATACATGATTTTCTTACACTTTTTACACTTGGTCATAATCCCTTCAGGTACATCTTGTCTCATATGCTCAGAAGGAATCGTAGCATATTTTCGTTTTTTTGGAGTTTTAGTGTTTTTTGTAAATAAATCTCGTAACAAGGTGTAACCTCCTTTTGGTTCTTTTCTTTAACATAAGAACCTTTCTTCTTCCTCTTCTTCTACTTTACACGTTATGAAAGCCCGTCTCAAACGCAAAAACAAGCGACATATAAGAAAAAATTGGATGAATTATTCGCTTCACTTTATTAGTTGCTATTTACTTTACTAGATGACGGTTTGATTTTGTGTAGAAAGATGGCATGTCTCTTTCGACAAATTCCTTCTTTCACACTTGTTTGTAGCACTGATGGTGAAGATTTAATACAGCTGCTTCATCTTTTTTAACTAGCGCCTCTACTAATTCATTTATAAGAGTGTCGCTTGGCGCTGAGTTTTGTTGAAAGGTTTGAGAAAAGCGGCAAATAATCAGCCAAATTCGGTGCAATAGCCGATTAGCCTGCAAAGAAAACAAATAGTCAAACAAGTTCTTTAAGCGATCGTCATTCTGCTTTTGAATTACTTTTGAAACATTGATTTTGTTCTGTTCCGCTAAAACAGAAAACAAACAGCTTTTTTCCAGAATATATCTCGTCTGAATTAAGTCTGACTTTGTTTTGCCGTCTTGTATTAAAAAAGTAGCTAATAAATCAATAAATTGATGATCTCCCACTTCTTTAATAAACGTACCTTCACCTCTTCTAGTTTCAATCAGCCCAATTAGCTCTAACGCTCTGAGCGCTTCTCGAACGGAAGAACGTCCTGCGCCTAACCGTTCAGAAAGCTCTCGTTCTGACGGGATTTTATCACCCGTAGTTAAACGATCATCTTCCATTAGCTGGCGAATTTGTTTTAGAATTTCTACATATACTTTTGAACGTTCATTCTTCAAGTTTATTACCACTCACTTTACATTACTTTAACAGGCATGCTTGAAGCATCATGCCTGTCAAAGAACAGTTGATGTAACCTTATTCAATAATCGCTAAACGGCGTGTATTTTCAGCTACGGCTTCTGGCTTTACTTTTATTCGGGCAACGCCTGTTTCCATAGCTGCTTTTGCAACAGCTGCGGCTACTGCCGGAGCCACTCGTGCATCAAATGGCCCTGGAATTACATAGTCTGTATTCAAGTCCTCTTCCGTAATTAAATTAGCAATGGCCTCAACTGCAGCCATTTTCATTTTTTCATTAATATGAGTAGCACGCACATCCAGTGCACCTCGGAATATCCCCGGAAACGCTAAGACATTGTTCACTTGATTAGGAAAATCTGAACGTCCGGTGCCGATTACTTTCGCGCCAGCTTTTTTAGCTTCTTCTGGCATAATTTCAGGCACTGGATTTGCCATTGCAAAAATGATTGGGTCTGGATTCATCTTTCCAATCATTTCCGATGTGAGTGCTCCTTCAACCGAAACTCCAATAAATACATCAGCTTCTTCTAACGCATCGGCTAACGTACCTTCTACTTTGCTTCGATTTGTATAGGCTGCAACTTCATCTTTTATACGGTTCATGCCGTGAGGACGCTTGTCATAAATCGTTCCTTTGGAATCACACATAATAATATCGCGCACTCCATAGCTGTATAATAATTTAATAATAGCAATGCCAGCAGCTCCTGCTCCATTCGCTACTACTTTGATTTGTGACATTTTTCTTCCTGTCAGCTTCAGGGCATTAAGAAGACCCGCTACCGTAACAATAGCCGTCCCATGCTGATCATCATGAAAAACCGGGATATTTGTTTCCTTTTTCAACCGCTCTTCAATTTCAAAACAGTTAGGAGCCGCAATATCTTCTAAATTAACGCCTCCAAAAGTTGGTTCTAGCAATTTAACAGTTTCTATAATTTTGTCCACATCTGTCGTGTTTAAACAAATTGGGAATGCATCTACGCCGGCAAAACTTTTAAAAAGGACAGCTTTCCCTTCCATTACTGGCAGAGCAGCTTCAGGGCCTATATTGCCCAAGCCCAATACGGCAGTGCCATCAGATACAACAGCTACCATATTTCCTTTCATCGTATATTCATATACATTGTTTACATCATCATATATTTCTTTGCAAGGTTCTGCTACACCAGGGGAATAAGCAAGGCTTAAATCCTCTGCGTTTCGAACAGGAATTTTGGACTTTGATTCTAGTTTACCTTTGTTAATGCGGTGCATATGCAATGCTTCTTCACGTAAAGACAATGAATTTCACTCCCAATAAACAAAATGATAACAAATACTGTGCCTGAACCATGTTCTTTCCCACACTCATATGATGTTATAAATCCAATTGCATTTCATTTCAAGAAAAACGCATCTAATTCGTATATTTTATAAAAAAACGGTGGTCAGACCACTTTTTTAACTATTTTACCATATAACATCACATGAAATCTGTAAAGACTATATCTTCTTGAACACAACGTGCTTCTCTCCAAGCATTGCTTTTAACGTTTTGATCAACTCATCGCTTCGTTCAACAGAATAGTGAACAGGAAGCTTGACCAATTGACGTTCTGCCTCATAATAAATTTTCACGGGGATTTTCCCTCTATGAGACTGAAAATGCTGATAAATAGTATGAAGCAACTTTTCCGTACCTTGCTTTGTTTCTATACGTAAGTACAATTCTTCTGACGGTAATTTTTGAACCGCTTCGCTAGCAGCTTCAGCACGTTGACAAACAATTTGCTGCTGCCCATTTCTTTCATCTATCTTTCCGTGTATCAGTAAAACCTTACCTTGTTCAAACAGCAGACGATTCTGCTCAAATACGCGGGGAAATGCAACAACTTCTCCTTCTCCACTTTCATCCGTAATGCGCAAAAAGGCCATTTGCTCTCCTTTTTTCGTGCGAATGACGCGAATTTCCAACACAAATACTAAAAGAGAGACCGCTTTTCCTGAAGCGTGTTCTTTCATATCGTGAAGAGAAACAACAGAATAAAAGGAATTCAGTGCTTCATACTGAGAAGCAGGGTGGCTTGATAAATAAAAACCTAGCATATCTTTTTCATACTGAAGCCGATCTTCTATTTTCAGTTCCTCTTTTTCCATATATTTAGGCTTTAACGAAAATTCAGCTCCAAATCCAAAATCATCATCAGGGAGGACCAAGCTTGCATGTTCAAATGCTACATCAATGGTTGCTAATAAAGTTGCTCGATTTTCTCCAAATTCATCAAAGCCTCCGGACAAAATCAAAGCTTCAAGCGCTTTTTTATTCACGGCTTTTGGTGAAACACGTGCACAAAAATCAAATAAGTCTTCAAATCTTTTTTTCTTTCTCTCTTCTGTTATTTCCTGCATGGCTGCCGCACCAATATGTTTAATCGCTGCAAGGCTATATCTTATTCTTTCACCTTCTACATTAAACGAATACATGCTTTTGTTAATAGAAGGTGGGAGAACTTGTATTTTTTTTCTTTTGAGTTCATTAATATATTGAGCAATTTTCCCTTCGTTTCCAATAACGCTCGTTAACAACGCTGAAAAGAACTGTAGCGGATAATGTGTTTTTAAATAAGCTAACTGATAGGCCACCATACTGTAAGCAACGGCATGGCTCCGGTTGAAGCCATAATCAGCAAAGCGCACAATAAGGTCATATACTCGATTAGCAACGGATAGGTCATATCCTTTCTTCTCGCTTCCTTGAACAAAATGTGCTCGTTCACGATCAAGCACGGATCGTTCTTTTTTACTAACTGCTCTTCTCAATAAATCTGCTTCTCCAAGAGAAAAGCCAGCCATCTTTGAAGCAATCTGCATAATTTGCTCCTGATACACGATAACGCCATGGGTGGATTGTAAAATGCCTTGAAGCGTGGGATGGTCATATATGACGCTCTCCACTCCGTGCTTGCGCTTAATATAGGTTGGAATATTTTCCATCGGACCGGGTCTATACAGCGCGTTAACTGCTACAATATCTTCTAGCTCTGTAGGTTTTAATTGCTGAAGAACCCTTCTCATTCCATCTGACTCTAGCTGAAAAATCCCTGTCGTATCTCCTTTGCTCAGCAGTTCAAAAGTTTTCTGATCGTTAAATGGAATACGAGACAGTGACAGCTTTTGGTTCATGTCCCGCTCAATTTTCTTTAAAATGTGATCTAAAATGGTTAAGTTACGCAAACCTAAAAAGTCCATTTTCAAAAGCCCAACGTCTTGCAGAGCTTCCATTGGATATTGAGTCAGATATACATCATCATGTCCTTCTTGTACAGCTATAGATTGCGTCAGCGGCTTCTCACTGATCACAACGCCTGCTGCGTGTGTGGAAGTATGCCTTGGCAGTCCTTCTATCTTCATGGCAATGTTATACCATTGCTTTCCGGCTTCATTTTCTGCTAAATAAGTTTGAAGAACTCTTGAATCACGAAGAGCGCTTTTTAACGTTGTACCTGGTTTAGTTGGAATCGCTTTAGACATTTTATTTAACGCCTCTTGATCAAATCCCATCACTCTTCCTACATCACGTACGGCTGCTTTAGCCGCTAATGTTCCAAATGTAATAATTTGAGCTACATGCAGCGCTCCATATTTTTGAGCCACATACTGAATGACTTGATCCCGTTTATTATCAGGAAAATCGATATCAATATCAGGCATCGAAATACGTTCAGGATTTAAAAAGCGCTCAAAGAGAAGCTGATGCTGAATTGGATCAACATTTGTAATTCGTAAGGCGTATGAAACTAGTGAGCCCGCCGCTGAGCCACGACCTGGACCTGTTAAAATACCATGTTCATGAGCATAATTCATAAAATCCCACACGATAAGGAAGTAATCGCTAAAGCGCATACTTTCAATAATGTTCAGCTCATAATCTAAGCGTTTCTGGTATTGTTCCGTGATCACTTGAACTCTTTCTTGCAGTCCTTTCTCGCAAAGAGTGCGTAAGTAGGTTGATGATGTAACTGACGGAGGAACAGGGTATTTTGGAATAGACATGACGCCTAGAGAAATTTTAAGCTCGCATCGTCTTGCGATTTTTATACTTTCTTCTATTAAAAAATGCTGATCATGAAAGAGAACTTCCATTTCATGAGGTGATTTGAAATAGTACTCGCTGCTTTCTTCTTGCACCTGTTCACCGCTATGTAATTTCTCTCCGTCTCGAATAGCCGCTAAGCAATCATATGCGACCCGATCTTCTTTTTTTAAATACTTCACTTGATTCGTTGCTACGAGCGGGACATTTTCTTCAGCAGCAAGCTCCGTTAACTGCTGATTTATCAAAGCTTCATCCTGTCCGTGGCGCTGTATAGATATATACAAAGACTGAGAATATACTTTTTTAAAGAATTGAAGCACTCGCTTTGCATCTTGAAGCTTGTTTTCTGCTAGCAGAGTTTCTACTTCTCCCCTTACGCCAGGTGTAATAGCAATCAGCCCGCTGCTATAATGCTGGAGCCATTTTTTCTTTACACCGTGTTTTTCCTTTGTTTGAACTAAACTGCTTAGTTTTAATAGATTTTCATAGCCTTTATCATTTTCTGCTAGCAAAACTAAAGGATACGCTTGCTCGCTTTCTTCATGTTCCAAAATTGATAGTGTAAGCCCAATAATCGGCTTAATCCCCGCTTTCACGCAGGCTTTATAAAAAGGAATGACTCCGTACATTACATTTTCATCGGTCAAAGCAATCGCTTCATAGTTCATTTTTTTAGCTGTTTCTACAAGTTCATGAATACGAACGGAACTGCTTAGTAAGCTATAAGAACTTTGAAGCTGTAAGTGAACAAAAGGCACAGGACTTCCCACCTTTCTTTAATTCTTTATTCTCATTATAAATTTTGTTGCGGGCGTAGACAAATTACATAACTCTGAACGTTTGTCCATATATATGTAGGAAGCATGAGTTATCAATAAAATAGTAAAGGAGGACGCGTCATGACAAAAGAGCCTTTTATGTCTCTTTTCATTTGGAGTTACTTTACTTCATTAGGTATTATTTTAGGCGGTTCATTAATCGGAGCATTTGCGGGGTTCTTAATTGGAAAATCTCCCCTGTACGTTATGCATACCCTCAGCAATAGCTTAAAAATCTGGGCAATTGTCGGAGCCATCGGAGGAACATTTGATACGTTTTACAGCTTTGAGCGAGGACTCTTTGAAGGAGCGACAAAAGATGTATTCAAACAAATTCTTTTAATTCTATCCGCTATGGGAGGAGCTCAGACCGGGGCTCTGATCATCAAGTGGTTAACGCAGGAGCACTTTGTATGAGAGTACCCAGCGAGCGAATGTTCAAGCGCTCCGACTGGCAGCGTTTTTTCGCCGGTATTGTCATTGGAGCAATTGTCAGCTGGGGAGTGTTTTTAACAATTTACGGCGTTTCAAGAGATAGAGAGCTAGAGGAGATTCGAATTGCTAATGATAAGCTAAAAAAAGCAAATTTGCAAATTAGCGCATGGCAAGAAGATGTAAAAGCATTAAACAAGGAAATGAAGCAGCATTTGATTATTCAAAATGTGAAAGTAAAATTAGTGAACGGCCATCGTTATAAAGTAAACTCTGTGGTGGAATACAATATTCAAAAAAGCGTCGACGAAGAAGCGCAGCACTTAATTGCCCAAGATATTGAAAGTGCGTATCGAAGCAGGGATATCTTAAAAAAAGCAATTGAAAACAAAAAATACGAATTCGATAAAACGATTTATGAAGTTGAAGTTCATCAAATTTATTTTTATACAACGCTTTCGATTGAAGTTCGAATTAAAAAGATGGAAAAAGTACTATAAAAAGCCGCTGATTTAAAATCAACGGCTTATTTTACAGATTACTCCTGACTGCAGAGCTCTTCTAAATCAAGTAGTAAAGGCTCTACTTCTTCCCATGAGTCAATGGAAGCGCCGGACGCAAGAGGATGGCCTCCTCCGTTGTATTTTCTAGCAATTGTATTAATCACAAGCTCTTTTGAACGCAGGCGGACCCGAATCTGATTTTCTTCTTCTACAAAAAATACCCACGTTTTCACTCCATCAATTTGTCCTAACGAGCCGACTAGCTGAGAGGCATCAGCAGGTGTCACATCATATTTGCGAAGAATTTCATTCGGAATTTTCATGTGAGCAACTCCCGCTGGAGACATCGTGAAGTTTTGCAGCACATATCCATGTAAGTGAGCGACGTTTTCTTTTGTTTTGTATAGCTGATCATATACATCCTTAAAATTGAAGCCATATTGAATCAATTCACTTGCATAGCAAAACGTTTTCGGCTTTGTATTTGGAAATAAAAATCGGCCCGTATCACCGACAATACCAGTGAAAATTAACTTTGCTCCTTCATCATTAAGAGCTAACCCCTTTTCTTTTCCTTCCAAGTAAAATTCATAAATCATTTCACTTGTTGAAGAAGCAGACGTCTCAACCCAAAGTAAATCACCGTAAGGAGTTTGATTCGGATGGTGATCGATTTTAATGATCATTTTTCCACTTGCGTAGCGCTGATCTGATACACGCGCTTCATTCGCCGTATCACAAACGATGACAAGCGCATCTTCATAGGTGTCATCGGCGATATCATCCATACGGTATAAAAATTTTAACGACTCCGCTTCTTCTCCCGTTACGTATACCTTCTTCTCCGGAAAAGATGTTTTTAACAATTCCGCTAATCCGCACTGAGATCCGTATGCATCTGGATCTGGACGAATGTGCCTGTGAATAATGATGGTGTCAAACTGCTTAATAGCTTCTAATATTTGTGCTTTCATTTTCTCTCTCCTGTCAATACTGTTCTTGTTTTATGTACGTACCACATGCACTTATATTTCCACAGCGCTGTATCCATAATCTTTATTAAATCATATCTCTTCTCCTTTTTAAAAGAAGAATCAATCAATAGTAGAATTTTCTGTTATTGACCTGTAAAATAATAGATACTACTGTAAACACTTTCAACACTACGCATTACTAGCATCTAGAAACATTACGGATAGAAATACACCGGACTGGAGGGGCGTCTGTGCCATTTTTTATGATTTTAATCGTTGTGTCCTTTGTTTTCTACATGTATTTAAAAGTAAAATACGTACGTTCAAAACGCCCAATGGAACGAAAGTGGATTTCCGCTAAGTCGAGTATTTGTCTTGGCTCTTTTGTATTATTTTTTGGGATCAATCAATGGTTTATTTACGAAACAAACCTTTCGCTTATCATCGGCATATTATTTGTATTATTCGGTTCAGGTAGCATAATAGCAGGTGTCAAAGCTTATAAGTACTATCAGCCTTATGCAATAAAAGAAGCAGATCAAATGTAAAAAAGGCTGAGGCATAACGAGAGGAATCCAATCTAAAGACGAACAAATGGGAGACATGAGCTGAACCGCTTGAGACACCGCCGTTGATTTCCGTGCAAGACTTCGCTTTCCGCTGGAGTCTTCGTCTTGCCCTCCAATCAACGGCTAGAAGAATCTAAACAGGTGAAACCTACGTTTACCCTAACAAAAAAAACGAACCACTCATCAACATGGTTGATAAATGGTTCGTTTTTCACTTCGTCTAACATACTTTTGTCCCAGCTTCTTTTTTTATACTCTGTCCAATAACTGAGCCATCATCATCGCTTTTCCTACTACAACTCCGGCGTTGTAGACTTCTACATCTAATTTAGCAAACTTCCGACCAAGTTCTAATAGCTTAGGGCGAATTTCAATTACACTTTCAATTTGAACCGGTTTAATAAAATAAACGGTAATGTTTTCAATAACCAAATCACCTTTTTTATATAAGCGCAGAACACGATTGGCAGCTTCCGTCACAATAGTAGTAAAAACTCCGTATGAAATAGTTCCCATATAATTTGTCATTTGTGGCGTTACTTCACAGCGATAGACAGGTGCTTCCTTTGTCTCTTGTACGTCCATAAATTGATTCGTTACAATGTCATCAATGGTTTCTCCTACCTGTGGTTGACGCTGAATCATTTGCAGCGCTTTTAAGACATCTTGACGGCTGATAATGCCTTCTAGTCGGTGGTAATCGTCCACTACAGGCAGCACTTCAATCCCTTCCCATACCATCATATGAGCGGAAGAAGCGACCGATGTTTTCCCGTGAACGGTCATCGGATTTTTCGTCATCACTTTTTCAATCGAAGTGGAAAGATCATATCCAATAACATCTTTTGAGGTAACCATACCATGAACTTTCATATGCTGATCTACTACAGGAAAACGACTGTGGTGCGTTTGATCGTTACATTCGTGCCATTTTTCAATCGTATCGGTTAACTGCAAGCTAACCGCTTCAGAGACGGGTGTTAAAATATCCTCTACAAGCACAATTTCTTTTTTTATCAGCTGATCATAAATAGCCCGATTAATCATCGTTGCAACTGTAAATGTATCATAGCTCGTTGAAATAATAGGAAGCTTAAGATCATCCGCAAGCTTCTTAACCCATTCTTCCGTATCAAAGCCGCCCGTAATTAAAACGGCTGCGCCTGCTTCAAGGGCTAATTCATGAGCGTTTACTCGATTCCCTACGATAAGAAGGTTTCCGGCCTCGGTATACCTCATCATAGCATCAAGCTTCATCGCTCCAATAACAAACTTATTTAACGTTTTATGCAAACCTTCACGTCCGCCCAGCACTTGTCCATCTACAATGTTTACTACTTCAGCAAAGGTGAGCTTTTCAATGTTTTCTTTCTTCTTTCGTTCAATTCGAATAGTCCCTACTCGTTCAATCGTTGAAACATATCCTTTATTTTCCGCGTCTTTTATTGCTCGGTACGCCGTGCCTTCACTGACAGTCAGTTCTTTGGCAATTTGGCGCACTGAAATTTTTTCACCAATTGGAAGCGAATCGATATACTGTAAAATTTGCTCATGTTTTGTCGCCACGTGTACTTCACCCTTCTAAAACGTTTTTACGTTTCATATGTCTTTTCTTTTATTATACGGGGGAAGTGAAATGGATTCAATCTAACCTCTTTGACGCAAAGGCTTTCTCGCACTATTTTTTTGAATACCTGCCTTTTTACGGCGCGGTGCATAAAGTAGTGATGACAAATTGCCTCCGGCTACAAAAAGAGCAAAGGTAAGCCAGCTTATACTAAAAATCCCTTGCAAACTCGCAGTTGTTAACACTAAGTGCGGCATTGCATAGTAAAGCATCACTCCGCATAGTAAAAGCGATAAAATAACTCGATTTTTTTCCATAACTCTCCCTCCTTATTATTACTATCGTATGCGGGAAAGTAAAAAAAGCAGAACGTTTCTTTGCAAATAAAAAGAGATTAAGACATAACTGCATCGATTCAATCTAAAGATGAACAAATGTGAAACCTACGTTCACCTTAACAATAAAAAAAGAACGAGTGATCGATATTATCGATTACTCGTTCTTTTTTAACTTTAACTGAAATCGTTTTGTCCCATCCTCTATGATTAAAGATCCAATCCTTCTCCAACTTTTAATACTTTTCCTTCAATACCAGATAAAGACTCAACAAATTGATGAGGATCTTGCTTAATTACAGGAAATGTATTGTAGTGAATTGGCACAACAAGCTTTGCCTGCACCCATTCCGCTGCGATAGCCGCATCTTCAGGTCCCATTGTAAAGTTATCTCCAATTGGAAGAAATGCTACGTCAGGCTCATGGCGACCAATTAACTTTAAATCAGAAAATAAAGCCGTATCTCCAGCATGATAAATTGTCTTTCCTTCAATCGTTAAAAGCAAACCAGCCGGCATTCCTGTATAAATAATTTTCTCATTATTTTCTGTATAACTTGAACCGTGGAAAGCTTGTGTCAATTTTACCGTACCAAAATCAAATGTATAGGCTCCGCCTATGCTCATTGGATGTACGTTTAAGCCTTGCCAGCTAAGATATGTAGCTAATTCTGCTACTGCCACAACAAGTGCACCGCTGCGCTTAGCAATTTCCACCGTGTCGCCTACATGATCATTATGGCCATGAGTCAGTAAAATCACATCTGCTTTTACATCTTCAGCATGTAAATCTGTTAATTCATTTCCAGTGATAAACGGGTCAATTAAAATTGTTTTTCCTTTTGTTTCAATTTTAACAACAGAATGTCCATGATAAGAAACGTGCATCATATATTCTCTCCTTTTACACTAACCTTTTCTATATTCTACCCGTCTGTTTTGGTTACAAAACAAGTGAATACGCGGCTATCATATCACAAACTGCGCAAAAACATGCCTTATTATGCTTGCTCTAATAAAGTTGTTGCATCAGCGTAAGTTAGACCGTGTGCATCTGCAACAGCCGCGTAAGTGACAAACCCATTTAGGGTGTTGATGCCTTGAAGAAGGGAAGGGTTTTTTAAGCACGCTTTTTTATATCCCTGATTTGCTATTTGCAGAGCATAAGGAACCGTTACGTTGGTCAGCGCTAAGGTCGACGTGCGGGGAACAGCCCCTGGCATATTAGCAACAGCATAATGCAAGACCTCATGCTTCGAGTAAGTCGGGTTATCGTGAGTGGTAATACGATCAGTTGTTTCAAAAATTCCGCCTTGATCAATGGCAATATCAACCACAACTGACCCTTTTGACATCGTTTGAACCATTTCCTCGGTGACAAGCTTTGGCGCTTTAGCTCCTGGTATGAGGACCGCTCCTATCACTAAATCTGACTCTTTTACAGATTGTGCGATATTGTAGTGATTTGACATTAATGTTGTCACTTCTTTACCAAACAAATCATCCAGCTGGCGAAGGCGATCAGCGTTTAAATCAATTATTGTGACATCAGCCCCTAATCCGACCGCAATTTTAGCAGCGTTGGTTCCCGCTACTCCTCCTCCAATAATTGTTACTTTTCCTCTTTGCACGCCTGGCACTCCACTTAACAAAATCCCTTTGCCACCTTTGGTTTTTTCTAAAAATTGAGCTCCAATTTGAGAAGACATTCTTCCTGCAACTTCGCTCATCGGCGTTAACAGAGGCAAGCTTTTATTTGGGAGCTGTACCGTTTCATAAGCGATACCCACTACCTTTTTATCAATCAATGCTTTCGTTAACGCTTCTTCAGCTGCCAAATGTAAATACGTAAACAAAATAAGTCCTTCACGAAAATATCCGTATTCTTCTGAAATCGGTTCTTTTACTTTCATAACCATTTCAGCATCCCATGCTTCTTTTGCAGTATTTACAATAGAAGCTCCTGCATTTGTGTAATCTTCATCATGGAATCCAGAGCCTTCTCCTGCCTGTGTTTCAATATATACATCATGCCCACCGTTAACTAAAGCTGTAACACCAGCTGGAGTAATAGCCACGCGATTTTCATTATTTTTTACTTCTTTCGGCACTCCAATTTTCACCTTTATCCCTCTTTTCTTATATCAGTGATTAACTGAAAAAAGAACGCCACACCAAATCCTTTAGAAAACCGGATTTACTATGACGTTACCTTTCGATAGAGCTCAGCATAATCCTGCTTTTCTTAGTCTATATACAGTATATGCATGTAGTTATTCATATAGTTCGTTATCACTCTGTGCTTCTGGATTTTCAACTACAGAAGCCATAGCATCGCCAATAACGCCGCTTGAATAAGAATCCATTAGCTGTCTTGATGTCTCTTTTTCTCCTTCAAAATCATATTCATATACATGCTGCGGATGTTTTTTGTCTTTCATATGTCACTTCTCCTTTTTCACTCTATTTTCTTTACGAATGTGAACTTTATTTCATAATCCCTTACATGATCTTTTCTATTTTCTTCTTAATTGCTCTAGTTATACCATTTATCTCACATCAAAAAACGCCCGCAGAATTTTCTGCGGACGTTTTGAAAACTGTTTTATATTGAAGCTTTTTCATGCAATTCATCTTTAGCTAGCTGAATTGCTTTTTTCACTTGTTCAAACCCTGTTCCTCCCGCGCTATTGCGGCGATTAACAGCTGTTTTTGGACTTAATACATGGTAGATGTCTTCCTCAAATAAATCTGACGCTTCTTTATATTGCTCGAGCGGCAAATCCATTAGGTAGATATTTTTCTGAATACAAACGAGAACTAGTTTCCCAACCACTTCATGTGCTTCACGAAACGGCATACCTTTTGCAGCAAGATAGTCAGCTAACTCCGTTGCATTTGAAAAATCTTGTTTCGTAGCTTTTTCCATAACATTTGTTTTTACTGTCATTGTTTCAATCATGCCAGCAAAGATTGTTAAGCAGCCTTCAATCGTTGTAACCGTATCGAACATGCCTTCTTTATCTTCTTGCAAGTCTTTGTTGTATGTTAAAGGCGTGCCTTTTAACACAGTCAACAAGCTAAATAAATGACCATATACTCGTCCTGTTTTACCACGAATTAACTCTGCCATATCAGGATTTTTCTTTTGAGGCATAATACTGCTGCCAGTTGCATACGTATCATCCATTTCAATAAATTGAAACTCTTGACTAGACCATAAAATTAACTCTTCACAAAAACGAGATAAATGCATCATTAAAATAGAACTGTTGCTTAAAAACTCTAAAATAAAGTCACGGTCGCTGACAGCATCCATACTGTTTTGATAAATTCCATTAAAGCCTAGAAGCTCCGCGCTGTAATGACGATCAATTGGAAATGTCGTACCAGCTAAAGCTCCTGCTCCTAAAGGAGATAAATCAATACGCTTTAGTGATTCCGCATAACGCTCAGCATCACGCTTAAACATTGAAACATAAGCCATTAGATGATGAGCAAAAGAAACCGGCTGCGCGCGCTGTAAATGTGTGTAGCCTGGAAAAATAGTTTCGACATGCTGATCTGCTTTTGTAAGCAGCACATCTTCTAGATTTTCGATCAGTCCTACAATTTGCTGAACATGCTTTTTTAAATATAAGTGCATATCTGTAGCAACTTGATCATTACGGCTTCGACCCGTATGAAGCTTACCTCCAACCGGACCAATTTCATCAATTAATAGCTTTTCTAAATTCAAATGAATATCTTCATATTGAGCAGAAAATGTTAATTCTTTCTTCTTAGCTTTTTCAAGCAGTGTTTGAAGGCCTTTTTTAATTTGTGACGCTTCATCTCCAGAAAGAATGCTGCATTTCTCAAGCATTGTTACATGTGCTAAACTGCCTTCAATATCTTCTTCTACAAGATGCTGATCAAATGAAATGGACGCACCGAACTCGTCAATCCATTGTTCAGGGCGTTTCGTAAAACGCCCTCCCCAAAGTTTGGTCATACCGTTGTCACCTTCTTTTGATTTACCATGCTGCTCACTTGTGTTGGAAGACCCCATAATGAGATAAAACCAACTGCTGCATTGTGATCAAATTCATCTTCTTTTGTATATGTTGCAAGTTTTTCATTGTATAAAGAATTAGGAGATTTACGTCCCTCTACGATAGCATGCCCTTTAAATAGTTTTACTCTCACTGTTCCGTTCACATATTGCTGCGTGTCTTTTAAGAATGCAAGCAGGGAATTTGTTAATGGAGAGAACCATAAACCCTCATAGATAACTTCTGTTAATTTTTTCTCAATCACTGGTTTGAAGTGCGCGACTTCTTTCACTAATGTTAAATCTTCAAGCTCTTTGTGTGCTTTGATTAATGTCATAGCAGCTGGACACTCATATACTTCACGTGATTTGATTCCCACAAGACGGTTTTCTACATGATCAATACGTCCCACTCCGTGCTTACCTGCAATTTCATTCAATTCTAGAATTAACTGAGCTAGCGTATAAGATTGACCATTTAATGCTACTGGAACACCTTCAACGAATTCAATTTCTACTACATCGGCTGTGTCCGGAGTATTTTCAAGAGAAGCCGTTAGGTCATATGCTTCTTCAGGTGGAGCTGCCCAAGGATCTTCAAGAACGCCGCACTCGTTACTTCTTCCCCATAAGTTTTGGTCAATTGAAAATGGGCTGTCTAAGTTAATTGGAATTGGAATATTCTTTTCTTTTGCATACTCGATTTCTTCTTCACGAGACCATTTCCAGTCACGAACAGGAGCTAAAACTTCTAAGTGTGGATTTAATGCTTTAATTGATACTTCGAAACGCACTTGGTCATTTCCTTTTCCCGTACATCCATGTGCGACAGCTACTGCATTTTCTTGTTCTGCTACTTCTACAAGCTTTTTAGCGATTAGCGGTCTAGATAGTGCAGATACTAATGGATATTTTCCTTCATATAACGTGTGTGCTTGAAGTGCTGCTAATGCAAATGTATTAGCATATTCTTCTTTTGCATCAATCACATATGACGATACCGCTCCAACTGTTAAGGCTTTTTCTTTAACGAATTTTAAATCTTTTCCTTCGCCTACGTCTAAACAGCAAGCTACCACATCGTACCCTTTTTCTTGTAACCATTTAATTGCAACTGATGTATCTAAACCTCCGGAATATGCTAAAACAACTTTTGGATTACTCATCATCTATTCCTCCTACAAATTATATATATATTAATACAACCGTTTTAATTTTTATTCATTTAATCTACTATTACTTTAACAACTTTTTAATCTATTTTCAATAGTTATTCAAAAAAAAGTATATAAATTCACGTTTTTTTTAATTTAATAGGATAAAAGCTTTTAAAATACTGTAAAAATAGACGTGAATGAATATTCCTGCCTTAAATGCATTGTATATTTATATGCATAAATCAAGTATAAATGATTTATTTTTCACTTAAAGTAGCTCTGGCTTTTGTCATTGTATAAAATGGAAGGGAAGAGGTGAAAAAATGGAGCGCTTTTTTACTTATGACAACAGACTCGGTATAAAAATTCCTGCTCTTGAAAGAGAATGGACATTCTATTCTGAAAAAGTTCAGCAGGATATCCTCCTAACATGGGAATCCATTCGAGGGCAAATTCCAGACAAAATTCAATCTGTAGAAAAGAGGATTAATCAAAAACAAGCGGCGTTAGAAGATGAGACTAATTTTATCCGCTCCTGTGAATTAAATAGCGAGATAGGAGAACTTGCTTCTATTATTAATGATTTGTGGCTTTGGTATCGAACAAATGAGGAAATATCAGAAAAAGTTCACGGATAGACAAAAAAACGAGTCTCATGAAAAATTAATGAGACTCGTTTTTCTTATCCAGCAAATAGCGGTATTGGTAAAAGCGCTTCGCATAATCTGTCACTTGTTTGGCCATTCGATAATTCATCCCTCCGCCAACCATCATACTCACAATTGGCAAACGATTATAAACTTTTTGCTTCGCAGCAAATATAGCTAGCGTTTTTCCAATTTGCACAACAATTTTTTGCAGCCACGTCTTATCTACAATTTGATCAACACCTTCATAAAAATACGGGTCAAATTCTTGGCTTAGCTCACTCTTTAATTGATGCCACCCCTCAGCCTGAAGGTGTCTAGGTAACGTTGCTGCATGAAAAACTTTTAGCGTTAGCATAAGCTCTGAAGGAGTCTGGATATGATAGCCGTAGCTCATTGCTGCCTGTTGCACCGCTTGAATATTCATGCATAAAACAGCGGGTATATCAATACCGACTAGCAGCGATTGGCCGGTTCCTGAAAGTGCTCCTTGACTCAGCGCATACAACCGCAGCTTGGCCATTTGCTGTTCGCATATATAAGAAAGCTGATCTACTTGAAGGGAATTCATTTCTGACAGATCTGTGATATCTTCTTTGAATACACGGGCGGTTTCAATAATTCGTTTTGTCGCTTGAGTTTGCATTTCCGTACCTTGAATTAATGCAGTTAACTGAAAGAGTCCCTCATCAATTTTATGTAAATAGGTCTCACGAACAGAAGCAGGAATTAAGTTAAGCCCTTTTTCTAACCATTCTTCGTACAATAACTCCATCTCAGTTGCTTCTACGCTCTGTAAGCTCTCTTCCCATTTATAGATTTCTTCCAAAAGCTGTTCTTCGCGATTCGTTAATATCATCATGTCACCCTTTCAAGAAATAAGTAGTTTTATTTTTATTATAACAAATAATGCATCCGTTACATTTTGCTTCCTATATTATTTCTTTCTTCTATACGTTGTAAACCTTCTTTCAACCGTCAGCTCCTTACGCTATATAAAAAAGCTGATTTCCTAACAAGGAAATCAGCTTTTCGTTAGTTTGCCTGACAATTTATGAGAATTCATGCATTGAAGAGGCACTTTATGAACTTAAATATTCGCTAAACGAGTAACGTCACGTGCAATCATAACTTCTTCGTCTGTAGGAATAACCATAACTTTAACTGGAGAATGAGGGTAGCTAATAAATGCTTCTTCTCCTTGTACACTATTTAAAGCTGGATCCCAATAAACGCCCATGAACTCTAAACCACGAAGAACGCGAGCACGTACAACATCACTGTTTTCTCCAATACCTGCTGTGAAGATGATTGCATCTACACCAGACATACGAGCAGCATAAGAACCGATATATTTATGAATACGGCTAGCAAATACTTCAAGTGCTGTTTCAGCGCGTTCATTGCCTTCAGCGCTTGCTTTGATTAGATCGCGTAGGTCACTAGAAATACCAGATACACCTAAAAGACCACTTTCTTTATTTAATACATTTAATACTTCGTCAGCAGTTTTTCCTGTTTTCTCCATAATAAATGGAATTAATGCAGGGTCAATGTTACCTGAACGAGTTCCCATTGCTACACCAGCTAATGGTGTGAAGCCCATTGATGTATCAATTGACTTTCCGCCTTCAATTGCAGCGATACTTGCACCGTTACCTAAGTGACAAGAGATTAAGCGTAATTGTTCAATTGGGCGTCCAAGAAGCTCAGCTGCACGCTCAGAAACATATTTATGAGATGTGCCGTGGAAACCGTATTTACGAACGCCATACTTTTCATAGTACTCGTACGGTAAGCTGTACAAGAATGATTTTTCTGGCATTGTTTGATGGAATGCTGTATCGAAGACTGCTACAGCTGGAACATTTGGAAGAATATCTTGGAACGCTTTAATTCCCACAATGTTTGCTGGGTTGTGAAGCGGTGCTAAATCAGATAAAGCTTCAATTTCCGCTAGTGTTTCATCTGTGATTAAAACAGAGTCAGCAAATTTCTCTCCGCCGTGTACGACACGGTGACCTACACCAGTGATTTCATCGTATGATTGAATGATGTTTTGAGAAAGTAACTTTTCAACTAAAATTTTAACTGCAACAGCATGGTCAGGGATTTCTGTAATATCCGTTTGTTTTTCACCATTTACCGAGATCGTGAAAACAGCGTTATCTAAACCAATTCGTTCTACTAAACCTTTTGTTAATACCGTCTCACTTGGCATTTCAAATAATTGAAACTTAAGTGAAGAACTGCCGGCGTTGATTGCCATGATTTTTGACATAAAAAAACAGCTCCTTCTTTATTATACGTGCATCATAAACATAACGAACAGAACATAAAAGTGTAATCTCTACAATATTCTATGCATTTCGACACGATTTCTATCCTTATTCATTTAATCATTCACGACAATAGATTTCAAGAGCTATACATCATGAAAACGCTACCGGCAAATATTCATTATTTTCGAAAAAGACTTACTTTTTATTAATGCGAAACCATTGGTCCATTTGAGCCATAATATCACTCATTGCTTCTCGATTACTGAACTTCGGCAAATTCACAAGCAGCGCGTTCTCAGGTGCCGTTACCCCTTCTCCTTGCTTTTGAAGAATGATAATACTCTTAGCAGCCTGCTCTTGTTTGAACATTGAAAGCGGCAGCTGAACGATTCCTTGAACGATTGCTTCCTCTTTTAGCAGCGGCTGTAATAAATGAGACTGTTCAGATTCGAACAAGTTATTTGGAATAAGAGCTACTACGTATCCTCCGTCTTTTACATGGCGCAAGCTTTGTTCAATGAATAAGTGATGAGCATAGGTATGACCTTCTTCAGCTCTTACTTTATACTCTTTTGCCCCTTCATCGTTTGGATAATAACCAACCGGCAGGTCACAGACAACTAAATCAACAGGATCAATAAAAAGTGGCTGTAAGCTGTCTTGATTAAATAATTGAACGCCGTGCTTCTGTAAGTTTGCATTTACATATGTCAGTTGAAGTAATAAATCATCCACATCTACACCGTATACATGTTCAATTGACGCAGCGTGTGTATTTAAAATGGTTGTTAATAAGTTTCCAGCTCCTACTGCTGGATCTAAAAGCGTATACTTATCTTTTCCTGCCATGAATTTTCCAACTAAGTAGCTGACAAATAGTCCTACAGCATCAGGGGTCATTTGGTGGTTAGGCTGAACTGCTTCTTTCATCCCTTTTAAAATAGCTAGCTGATATGCTTTTCGAATCGTTTCTTTTTCAAAATGATCAAGCGTGATTGAATCGTATTCTTTTTTTAAACGTTTTTTGGTTACCTCATCTAGCTCTTCTTGCAAAATAGTTCCTTGAAACAAGTTTTCTCCCGTTTCAGCTACTGCTTCTAAATATACGCAGTTTAGTTCTTTTCTTAAAATAATAGCTGTTTGATCAATTACACCAAATAGCTTTTCCATACTAGCTAATTGACTCATATTCTGCCTCCTGTGTAATGAAATGATATCTATATAAATGAGTAAACGTCCTATTTGGAACATCATATTTTATCATAAAAGCTTCTTAAAACACAAAGAAGGCGAAAAACATTGTTTTCCGCCTTCTGCCGAACGCCATCGACAATCTTACTTAGCTGCTTTAGCTGCTTCGATTGCTGCTTCGTAGTTCGGATGCTCAGTTACTTCTGGTAAGTACTCAACATACGTTACGTTGTCATTTGAGTCTACTACAAAGATTGAACGAGCCAATAAGCGTAATTCTTGAATAGCTACACCATATGCTTCGCCGAAAGATAAGTCGCGGTGGTCAGATAATGTTTGAACATTATCAATGCCATTAGCACCACACCAGCGCTTTTGAGCAAACGGTAAATCTACGCTCACTGTTAATACTTTTACGTTATCTAATTTAGCTGCTTCTTCGTTGAAGCGGCGAGTTTGCGCATCACAAACTCCAGTATCAATAGAAGGAACTACACTGATTAGGCGAACAGAACCCTTTGTACTGTCAAGCGTTACTTCTGATAAATCATTTGCTAAAACGGTAAAGTTTGGCGCCTTGTCTCCAACCTTTACTTGATTTCCTAATAATGTTACATCGTTACCTTTAAATTTAGTCACGAATAATTCCTCCTTTAAATAAGTATGTACACTGTTCATATTAGCTTGTCTGTCTCTATATTGCAATTAAATGACATACATACTATAACGCTATATGCTAGAAAACATGCCCAATAAAAAAAGGCTTTGCTTGCTTCTTTTATCGTTCAAAGAAGCAAGCAAAGCTTTATTTTATCCCTACAAATTAAAATCATTTGCACCGTCATGATGCTGATTTTGTTGATTATGATGATCCTGCTGATGGTTATTTCGCTTGAACATTTGCTGCACGCGTTCAATTGCTTGAGGTGCTGTATCTAAAATCTTTTCATATAAATGTGTACTTTCATTAAGGTGAAGCATTTTAATTCCGCTTCCACTCACAATTAAAAAGGCAATTGGCGTAATTGATACACCGCCACCGCTACCTCCGCCAAATGGATGACCTGATTCTTGCTGATGCTGCCCCGGAGAAGATGGCGCATGCCCTTCTACTCCAAACTCGCTTCCGCCCGCTGCAAAGCCAAAACCTACTTTTGAGACAGTTAAAATAACGCTGCCATCAGGTGTTTCTACGGGATCACCAATGATTGTATTAACATCAATCATTTCCTTTAAATTTTCCATAGCTGTCGACATTAAACTTTTAATTGGATGTTCTGCCATTAAGATAACCTCCTTATGTTTTCACAGAGTGTGTCTTGTTCTTATTTGACGACTTCCATCTTTTGCGACGCTTTTTGGACGTATGCCGCCAGTATCTCAAGGTCCGTAAACCTACTAGAATAGCTTGACCAACTCGAAAAGAAATTATGCACTCAAATACCGTTTCTGACCAAAGATGTTGAAATACAGGAGTAACGCTCATTACAGGCATATCTTTTAGTTTCATATAACGGCTGATTATACCAACTATGCCCCCCTTTGCAGACCATACCGCCCCGGTAAGTACGCCTGTTAACGCAGCATCACCTAAGCCGAAACGGCTGTGCCATTTAATATCCCTTACCGTCACTTTCTGTAAGAAACGACGAAAAATTTTATGAAAACCGACTACCTGTTCAAGGAATTGCTTCGCATTTTCTAACATGCTTAACCCGTCTTCTACAGAATAATCACTCCATGAATTCTCGTCTTCTTTTCCTTGATCACCCATTCCTTTCTTCTTTTCAACAAGCAAACGAGGAGAATCTTTTTTTACTTTCACTACCGGAATTTCATATGTATAGCGAATAAGACCAAACCAAGCCCTGAGTCTCACTCTGTAATAATCGTTATCTCGGACATGATGAAGCTCTACAAATAGCGTGATGTTTGTCCATACAATAAGTACAATAACAATTAAAAGTGCTAGCAATATCCATAAAAGCCATAGCACATCCTTCACTCCTTCTTAGCTTCACATTATCTCCAAAACACAGAATATTAAACCTTATGAAAACAATAAAAAGAGGTTGAGACATAACGAAATGAATCCAATTTAAAGACGAACAAATAGTATACATGAGCTTAACCGCTTGCGACACCGCAGTTGATTTCCGTGCAAGGCTTCGCTTTCCCTCCAATCAACTGCTAGAAAGACCTACACACATGAAACCTACGTTTACCATAACCAAAAAAAAACGAACCACTAATCAAACACCTTGATCAATGGTTCGTTTTTCAATTCGTCTAAATACTTTTGCCCCAGCCTCTTTTTATTATCTGCTTATTGTACCTTCATGTATAACGGTTGTATCTGCATAGTAATCATGCGCTCCTTGCTTTTTAGGTAAAAAAGCAACTAACAAATAGCCAAGTAAAAAAACTGTTTTAGAAATATAACGTCCAATTCCTTCACGAAACAGCACAACAGGCCAAGTTAAAGTGGAGTCTTTCAGTGATACTACTTTAAGCCCAAACACCATCTTTCCAAGCGTTTGTCCAAAATACTTGGTCATTAAAACAAAATAACCATAAAAGATAATCACCGTCACAATCGTATAGGGAGAAAAAAATCCATCCCCTTGAGGAATATCTGCTAAATGGAAAATGGGTTTGATCAGCAGGGAGTTCAAGCTAGCTACTACAGCTAGATCCAAAAGATATGCCCAAAAGCGCATCCAAAAGCCTGCATAATGGAATTCACTACCTATTGGAGCACTTACCGCTGGCTCATGTTTTATAGTGTCGTTTGATTCGGTTGAATGAGATTGATTTTCCATGTTCCCACCTCTATTCTGCATATAAATACATCAAGCGCGGAGAGCTTGGCTGCGCAAATGTTTTTAACATTGCGGTAACTTGTTCATCTCCACCAATTACTTTTTGCATGCTCATTGAAAGCCAAGAAGGCAGTCCGAATCCTTGATTGTATTGAATTACTTGTGCACCTTTTAACTTGTAATCTTTCTCCATTCCTTTTACCGTATCTTCAAAATAGCCTAGTTGATCGACCAGCTTCAGCTCTTTAGCCTGACGTCCATCGTACACTCGTCCATCTGCAATAGAACGCACTTTTTCTTTAGAAAGGTGACGTCCTTCAGAGATAACATTGACGAAACCATCATACGAGTTGTCTACAAGTGTTTGCATAATTTCTTTTTCTTCTCCGGTCATTTCTCTTGTTGGAGACATAATATCTTTATGAGCCCCGCTTTTAATAACAACAGATTCTACTCCTAGTTTATCCGCCAGCTTGCCATAGTTAACGCTTTGCATAATTACACCTAGTGAACCTGTTAAAGTGTCAGGGATTGCATAGATTTTAGTAGCAGCTGTTGAAATGTAATAGCCTCCTGAAGCAGCCATTGATCCCATTGAAATATAAACTGGCTTTTTCGTGTCTTTCTTCAGCTCTTCAATTTTTTTATGTATTTCAGCACTTTCAACGACGCCCCCGCCCGGTGAATTCACCTTAATAATGACTCCTTTAACTGCCTTATCATTTTTTGCAGCCTCTAGCTGCTTTAAAAATGCTTGGTGGTTATAACCATTTTGAGACATAAGCGGAGAGGAACCGCTTCCTGTATCTTGAATCGTTCCATTGACCTCTAGTACTGCAATTTTCTTAGCTGCATTCCCTTTTTCGATAACTGTTTCTGATAGTTCACTGTCGTCTCCTCCAAATATGCCTGCCAGACCGTCATCTTTTTCTTCTTTGACTGAAAAACCAACATTAACAATCGCAGAGAAAATGAATAAGCAGGCCGCAATCAAAAGAGCAATCCACCTTTTTTTGTTCATGAAAATCCTCCTTTTTAGGTGTCAGAATTAAAAGATTATTCTTTTAATTTTTAAAGCAATAATGCTATAATTATTGTAACAAACTTTTTTTAAAAAGTTTACTTTATCGCTAATATTTTACATATCAGACAAACAAGGGGGAACTATCTATGCCAAATCGTCGCAACGTTTATTTCTTTCATCCAAAAAACCAGGAAACAAAGGCGCTCGTAAGTCCACTTATTGAACTTGCAAAACAATATGATTTTCATGTAGTAGACCATTTCGACAGCGCTAACATCATTGTAAGTATTGGCGGTGACGGAGCTTTCTTGCAGGCTGTCCGTCAATCTGGCTTTCGAGATGACTGCTTATATGCTGGTGTCACAACTTCAGATCAGCTAAGCTTTTACTGCGATTTTCATATTGATGAAACGGATAAAATGATTGAAGCTATTACAACAGAAAATATAGAAGTACGTCGATTTCCCGTTTTACAAACTCAAATTGATCAAGGAACTTCTTTTTATTGCTTAAATGAATGTTCCATTCGATCAGGTGTTATAAAAACATTCAGTCTAGATGTTTTTATTAACGAAAATCACTTTGAAACATTCCGTGGGGATGGGATGATTATTTCAACACCAACAGGCAGTACGGCTTATAATAAATCGGTAAATGGAGCCGTAGTTGATCCGTTAATTCCTTGTATGCAAGTCAGCGAATTGGCATCGTTAAATAATAATAACTATCGTACATTAGGATCTTCATTCATCCTAAGCGCTGAGCATACGCTCACTTTAAAACTATCCAATGACAACAACCACAATCCAATTATTGGAATAGATAACGAAGCATTAAATGCACGTCAAGTTGATCAAGTTCAAATTCGTTTAAGCGACCGTCAAATTAAAACGGTTAAGCTGAAAGATAACTCTTTCTGGCAACGAGTTAAGCGTACATTTCTATAACAAAAAGCGCCCTTGGGCGCTTTTTATTTTTGATATACAATTTCTCCATCAATAGCAGTCATCTGCACCCGTACCCCTGGAATATCATCTGCAGGTATCTCAAACAGATCTCTTTCTAATACGGTAAAATCAGCTACATAACCCTTTTGAACGTATCCTTTTTTATGCTCATGATGAATGGCCTGCGCGCTTCCTAACGTAAACAGCTGAACAGCTTCAAATACAGTCAGTCGCTCAGAAGGTATGTAAACGACCGAGCTGTTTGGAGAAGTTTTTCTTGAAACCGCTGCATGAATCGTTAACATTGGATTGATAGGTTCAATAGGCGCATCCGATCCCCCTGCACACATAACGCCCTCGTCCAATAACGTTTTCCACGCATAGCAATAATCCAAATGCTCTTCTCCAATTTTTTCAATGACCCATGGAAAATCACTGGCTAAAAATCGAGGCTGAATATCCAATACAACAGGAAGATTTTTTACACGATCAACTAAATCTTTTCGTAAAATCTGCGCATGAATGATACGATCTCTTTGCCCTGTTTGAGGAGGATATTGCTCGATGCTTTCTACTACATATTGAAACGCTAAATCACCAATCGCATGAATTGCAACGGTCATGCCCAATTCTCTCGCTTTCCTCACTAGCTGCTTTAATTCATCTAGTGATTGAATAGCTACACCTCTTGTAGAAGGGTCGCTTTTGTAGGGAAAGCTTAAAAGCGCAGATTGACTGCCAAGCGAACCATCAGCAAAAATCTTCATTGGTCCTATTTCGATAAAATCGGATGTGTCTTTCTTTTCTTCACAGTATGTATACATATCATCTACAACTTCATGATGAACAAGTAAATGAGCACGAAACAGCTGCTTTTCTTTATGAATAACGTCTTGAAATGCTTGATATGTACGCAGAAAGCCTCCATAATAATTTAAATCTTCCGTATGTCCACCCGTTAATCCGTGCCGAACACAATCTTTAATGGCTACTGAAAGCGCTTGTCGAATGTATGCTTCTGATACTTGAGGAATATGAGCCGTTACTAATTCTTGCGCTTGATCAGCCAAAAAACCGGTAGGATTTCCAGCTTCATCCCTCTGGATAATGCCTCCTTCCGGATCACGTGTTTCAGCTGTAATTCCGGCTATTTTAAGAGCTGTTCCGTTCGCTACTAATCCGTGACGACAAACTCGCTTCAACATAATAGGATGTTCAGTTGAAAGCTGATCAAGATCTTGATACTGAATCAATGAGGAATCTTCCCACTGATTTTCATCCCAGCCTTCCCCGATCACCCATTCTCCTTTTGGTGTACTCTCTACTTTTTGTCGAACACGCCTCAACACGTCTTCCCGAGAAGTAGCTTGAGACAAATCAAGCCGAAGAAGCTTTTCACCGTGACCAATCAAGTGAAGATGGCTATCTACAAAGCCAGGGTACATTGTATATCCTTTGAGGTGTACTTCGTTTTCAATTGCAGGACCCCATTTGATTCTTAACTCTTCTTCTGCACCTATATCTTCAATAAATCCTTTTTCAACATATACGCTTTCTACATGTTCATCTTCTTTTCGCATCGTATATATTTTGCCGCCGTAAAATAAAGTTCCCATCGCCAACATCTCCTTTACTTTATAAAGCTTGACCTTTTCTCTATTATACGTGACAAAACAAACAAGACAAAAGAGTGGGGTTTCCCCCACTCTTTTTAGCCATCATTATTTAGTTAATATGACTTATTTACCACCAAGTTGTTGCTCAGCTAGTTGAACTAAGCGTTTAGTGATTTCTCCACCAACAGATCCGTTAGCGCGAGCTGTTGCTTCTGGTCCAAGATTTACACCGAATTCAGAAGCGATTTCGTATTTCATTTGGTCGATAGCAGCTGCTGAACCAGGAGCTACTAATTTGTTTGTGTTTGCCATGTGTTTTCACCTCCTTGTTGAATATAGATTGTGTCAAAACACATGGCTTCATACATGATCTCTTTTGGTAATTTTATGAAATTTTACTTTTAAAACAAATCTTCGACGTTCTCTGCCGTATTTGTAGCCGAAGAAGCAGTCATTTCAAGCGTTTCTACATTATTTACCGCTTCTTGAATTAATGTTTCAAAATCATAAAATTGTTCGTATCGATTGATTTTTTCACGCTTTGGCTTCGTTTTAGGTGAGCTTGGCGTAAAAATGGTACAGCAGTCTTCATACGGACGATTCGAAATTTCATGCGTATCAATCTTACGGGCAATTTCAACAATCTCCGTTTTATCCATTGTCACAAGCGGACGCAAAATTGGCGTATTCGTCACTTCATTAATCGCATACATGCTCTCAACAGTTTGGCTAGCTACTTGCCCTAAGCTGTCTCCAGTTACGATAGCTAACGATTCATTTTTTTCACGAATGAGGTCCGTAATTCGAAGCATCATACGACGTGTAGAAGTCATCGTATAATTCTCTGGAATTTGTTTTTGAATCGCTTGCTGCACAGCTGTAAACGGTACAATGTGCAGCTTTACTTTTTCGTGATAAGCCGTTAATTTTTGCGTTAAATCAATTACTTTTTGCTTAGAACGTTCACTTGTAAAAGGCGGACTATAAAAATGAACCGCTTCTATTTCTAAACCGCGCTTCATAGCTAAGTATCCTGCAACCGGGCTGTCGATTCCTCCAGAAAGCATGAGCATCGCTTTTCCACTCGTACCAACTGGAAGACCCCCTGCTCCGCGATAATCAAAACATGTAATATACGTTGCTTCACTTCTCACTTCTACTCGTACATTTACGCTTGGCTCTTTTACATTTACTTGTAGATGCTCTGTATTTCGTAGAATATGACTTCCTACTGCATAATTTAATTCGTTTGTATCAAGAGGAAATTGTTTGTACGCTCTTCGAGTAGATACTTTGAACGTTTTTCCTTCTATATCAAATTCTTTCATTGCTTCTAGCGCTGCTTCTTGAATGGCTTCAAGTTCATTTTCAACTTTTAATGCTAAACTAAAACTTTGAATACCAAAGATTTGCTGAAGACGTTCAATGATAGGCTCGTGATTTTCACCATTTAAGTGAATATACATGCGGTCTCTTGTGTATTTTACGTGAATGTTTTGGAATGCACTAAGAGCCGTTACAATATTTTTTCTTAGCTGCGCAACAAATTTTTTTCTATTTTGTCCTTTAGTGGAAATTTCTCCGTATCGAATTAAAATATGGTTATATATCATAGTTATTTACCTCATTACTTTCTTTAGATCTTCAATTACTGTGAAAATAGCATTTATAATGGGCGTTACTTCATTATAGTCATTTAATCCTGACAAGCTCAAACGAATGGACTGATCGGCTTCTTCGTAATTTTTACCGATAGCTAAAAGCGTTTTACTTGGCTTTTTTCGTTTTGATGAGCAGGCAGATGTAGTTGATACAAACACTCCTTTTTCTTCAAGAGCGTGAACAAAAACCTCACCTTTAATACCTTGCGCTGTAAAATTTATAATATGGGGAGCTGAATGCTCATTCGGCGTATTAATCGTGATTCTTTCGTGAGCAGAAAGTTTGTCCATCAGTTCTGCTTTTATTTTCTGCATTTTTTGCTGATTCTGAGCTGCAGGTTCAAGTGTTAAACGAAGTGCTTTAGCAAATGCTACGATTCCCGGAACATTTTCCGTGCCTGATCGATGCTGCATTTCCTGAGAGCCTCCGCTAAGCAACGGATGAAGCTGAACTCCATTCCGTTTATATAAAATCCCCGTTCCTTTTAAGCCGTGAATTTTGTGTCCTGATAATGTGCATAAATCAATTTTATGATTTGCTAAAGAAAGCGGAACTTTTCCAATCCCCTGCACATGATCGACATGAAAAAGCACCTTCGAATAGTTCGTGAGCATCTGTCCAATTTCTTCAATTGGCTGAATGGTGCCAATTTCATTATTTACATGCATAACGGATACTAAAATGGTTTCATCCGTAATAGCTGATTCAATAGCCGCAGGTGACACAAATCCATTTGAATCTACCGGAACATACGTCACATGAAACCCTAGTGCTTCTAACTGCTTAAATGGTTCATGAACAGAATCATGTTCAATATTTGTCGTAATAATATGCTGACCTCGGCTTTTATATTGCATCGCTACGCCTTTAATAGCTAAATTATTCCCTTCCGTTCCTCCTGATGTAAAGATAATTTCATTTGACGATACGTGCAGCAATTCTGCTACTTGCTCACGTGAACGGCTCAACAAATTCTCCGCCTGTACGCCAAATTGATGGAGGGACGATGGATTGCCATAATAAGTTGTAGCTACTTTGGTAAAAGATTTTATGACTTCATTATAGGGTTTTGTTGTAGCGCTATTATCTAAATAAATCAAGGATGCGCGCCCCCTTCTTCATTTTTTCGGAACAACGTATTATCATACCACACCTTGGTATTTTTTTAAATTAGGCGTTCCTTTTATTATTGATAAAATATTTAGATTTTTTCAAAAAAACCTATATATGATTCCATAAATGTGGTAGTATGTATCACGTACTTTTAGTTTTTAAAAAGTCAGAAAATTTAATCATCAACATAAGAAACACTAGGAGGCATTATGAAAACCAAAGCACTCACTAACAAAGAAATACTCGCCATCGGTCTTATGCTGTTTGCTCTCTTTTTCGGAGCGGGAAATATGATTTTCCCTCCTTTGCTCGGACAGCAAGCCGGAACACACACTTGGAGTTCCATTATCGGTTTTCTCATTACAGGTGTAGGACTTCCGCTTATGGGGATAATCGCTGTTTCTAAAAGCAATGGAAACTTTACCGAAGTAGCTAAAAAAGTTCACCCTATTTTCGGGATTTCTTTTACTATATTGCTTTACTTAGCAATTGGCCCTTTTTTTGGTATACCCAGAACGGATACAGTAGCGTTTGAAATCGGTGTGACCCCATTTTTATCAGAAAATGCGGTTGCAAGCAAGATTCCTTTAATGGTCTATACCGTTATTTTCTTTGGACTAACACTTTATTTATCATTGAATCCAACTAAAATTGTTGATCGCATAGGAAAAATTCTAACTCCTTTACTGCTCGCAGTATTAGCTCTTTTAGCTATCAAAAGTTTAATGACACCTATGGGTTCTTTTCAAGAACCTCACGCCAAATATATAGCCTCTCCATTTACGGGCGGCTTTATTGATGGATATTTGACAATGGATACAATTGCAGCTCTCGTATTTGGCATCGTTGTTATCAACAGTATTAAGGAAAAAGGCGTAACGGACGAACGAACACTCGCTTCGGTATGTATCAAAGCCGGGTTGATTGCTGCTGCTGGGTTAGCTATCGTTTATCTTTCTCTCGCGTATGTCGGCGCTTCAAGCGTAGAAGCAATTGGTATGAAAGAAAATGGAGGAGCTATTTTAACAGCTGTAGCTACAACATTATTCGGTTCGTTTGGCACCATTATTTTAGGACTTGCTATTACATTTGCTTGTCTAACGACAGCCATCGGATTAACTTCTGCTTGCGCACGATTTTTCACGCAGCTGGTGCCAAGCATGTCATATAAAACATTTGTTGTCATTTTAATGCTGTTTAGTGCTGTTATTTCAAATGTAGGGCTTACTCAATTAATTTCTATTTCCATACCTATTTTGACCTTTGTATACCCTATTGCCATTACGCTAATTGCTTTATCATTAATTGAAAGAGCCATTTCGTTCGGTCGAGAAGTATATGTGACAGCCGTAATCATTAGCTCGATTCTGAGCATTTTTGACGGGTTAAAAGCAGCAGGAATTATCTTAACAAGCATAGACGATTTTTTCAAAAACTATTTGCCCCTTTATAGCCAAGGCCTTGGCTGGCTTATTCCAACAGTTGCTGCTGCCTTCATAGGCTATATTATTAGCATTGCAAGAGGTACACATCACACGGATAGTATACAAAGAAAAGCATCATAAAAAAGCTCGTGTCCAAAGGACACGAGCTTTTTAACTCTGTGAAGATACAATACGCTGTATGCGATCAAGCGCACCAGGGTCCACCTGCTCAATAGCTGCAGATGCCTGTTTTAACGCTTCTTTGTATTCATAATGACGAAATGCTTCTTCTGCTTCTTCTAAAGACTGTGCAATCGAGTGATGAGTACTTCTATAACGGTTCCCGTATTGAATCACTCTTTCAACGAGTCGCGCTTCCTCTAACATTGCCTCTGTTTCATCAAATGTATCTTGAACAAAACCAACAGCATCTTCAAGTAAAGATTGAACAGCTTGAATATTAAGCGGTTTTTCTTTCAGCTTAGCGGTTACTTCATTTAAGATATGAACCGTTTTTTCAAGCTGCACTTTATATTCTTCAGGAACACCGGGAAGGTTGCTTTTTTGAATAAGGCGTCGTGCTTCAATCAACTGAGCTTTCAGTTCTTCTATTTTGTCCTTAGCTGAGAGCTCATCTTTGCGAAGAGCTTGTAGCATATCGCTATAGGATTCCTGAGATTCTTTTAATTGATTAAGCTGTTTGGAAACGTCTTCGAGTTCTTCTTGGATCACACTGTAGGCTAAATTGTGCTCCGCTACCTTGTCCGAAATATTATAGTACAAGTTAGTTAATCGTTTTAGTTCGCGATCCATTTTGTAATATACGTCTAAATCGCGCTCTTTAAAATGATAGCTCTGCTGTACAAATAGCGTTTCTTCACGAAGTTCACGGTTTCGTTCTTGAAGCATACGAAGGAAGTTAGATACCGTATGAGATTCACGGTTCATTTTATGATAGGAGAAAACCTCATGCTCAAGTGAGTCATATAACTGCTCTAAGCGTTCGTTAACATCATCTAGTTTTGTAATCGCTTCTTCCACATATAATTCTTCAATATCTGCAATAATTTCAGCAGTTTCTTGTTTTAAAAGCTCTACCGTTTCTTCTACTTGCAGATGATCTAACACATATCCCTGCTCACTCATTTCGCGGAACCCGTCAAGCAGCTCATTGAATTGAACAGGAAGAGTGGTCTGACACTCAACTAACACTTTCGGAATTTGTTCTAAATACGAATCAATAGCTGTTAAATCAGTTTTTAATTGAAGAACAATCTCACGTGCTTGAAGATAGTTTCCGTTAATCGTCTCTTCCTCGTATTTTTTAAACTGCTCTTTAGATGTATTAATTGCGTATTCTAACGTTTTTTCAGCATTTCCATAGGAATACCGATGTGCGAGCAATTTTTTCTTCACATGGCGGTGAAGCTGATTTAATTCCTCAATATCATATCGATTATCTTGTTCGCTACCAATTAAATTTTGAAGTTCAGTAAGTATGTTTTCAATATCTATCTTGGTTTGTTCTAAGGCTTGATCAATATGTATAGATAACTGCTTCGCTTTTTTAAATCGGTATTTATCTGCTGCTTCTTCCGTTTCAAACAGTTCTTTATCAATTTTGGGGAGATTAGTTGATATAATTTCATCCCACTGCTCACGCCAACGTTCAAATAGCTCTTCAGTTTGACCTGTCATGTTCAATTCTTTTACTTTTGAAATTTCCTCTGCAACTGGCGTATTTGCTAATTCGACTTTGATCGTTTCCAGGCGATCAATTTCTTGATAAATCTTTTTACGTGAAAACATTCCGTACACAACTAATCCGATAATGAGTATGATTAGTGCTATAATGAATTCCATACTAAGCCCCCTTACAGTGCGTTCTACATGACAAGTTTCTTATTTATAAAAAGGGTGAATTTAATCCTTTAAATTTTTTTGCGTCAATGTTTTTATGATACCATGTAAAGCCCAACTTTTGAGCAAAAAATTAAATTTTTTTATACAAAATATTGGCATGGAGTCACTTTGTGTCGTTACAATGGAAAAAGAAGAAAAAAGGAGGCATTTTTTATGAAAGTTGACAAACATATTCATACTCCATTTTGCCCACACGGTTCGCCTGATTCATTGCAACAATATGTTGAACAGGCGATTTCCCTGAACTTTGGCGAGATTTCGTTTACAGAGCATGCTCCGTTACCAAAAAGCTTCATTGATCCGACGCCTGATCGAGACAGCGGAATGGCTCCTGACAAACTTGATCGCTACATTCAAAACGTACAGCAAGTAAAAAAAGAATTTGAGCGCGATATTCGTATTAATATCGGATTGGAAGTTGACTTTATTGAAGGATTTGAACACGAAACAACAGAGTTCTTAAACGAATATGGTCCTTATCTTGATGACAGCATCCTTTCGGTTCACTTCTTAAAATATGAAGAAGAATATGACTGCCTAGATTTTAGCGCTGACGTATTTGCACATATTGTACAGAAATTCGGCAGCGTAAGCAAAGTATATGATAAGTATTACAACACGGTATTACGCTCTGTACAGGCCAATTTAGGCGTTTATAAGCCCAAGCGCATTGGTCATATGACACTCGTACATAAATTTCAAACTCGCTTTCCATATGAAGACACACTTTCCCCTATTATTTTATCAATACTCGATGAAATAAAAATGAAAGATCTGGCGTTGGATTATAATGGTGCAGGGTTGTTTAAACCTTTGTGCAAGGAAGCGTATCCAGCTCCCTTTGTCGTAAAGGCAGCCCAACAGAAAAAAATCCCTCTCGTATATGGGTCAGACGCCCACTGTGCGAAGGATTTAGGCCAAGGCTATGGAGAGCTCCATTTAGGATAATTGAACGCGCAGTTTGTTTGTCCGTTCATATGGCAAACATACCGTTGTGTGCACCCATTGCTCAAGCTCAATCGCATATTGCTGAACAAAATACGGTTCGTGAGGCAATATATGAAGAACTTCACTTAGATACTGAGGATGAAGATAAGGCATAGAGAGCATGCCCTTAAGCTCAATGATTGTAAAGGAAACGTGCAGCTTTCGAAACTCCTTTTCTTTCATCCCTCTTTCAAGAATTGTTTTTAAGTAGTATTTTTCCTTGGTTAAATACGTAGTCATAACTTCTCGAATTAAAATCGTGTCAAGAGAGATTTCTCTATATACAAGACGGGCAATATGCCTATTTTCGTGCTGGTAATGTAAGATAGCTCGAATCATTACGATCATACTTTCTGTTGAAGACAGCTTTTTCATTTCTTGGAATGCTTGCTCCAGCACCCCAATATAACCTTCAAAATAAGAAATCACTAAACTTTCAAGTAATCCTTCTTTGCTATGAAAATAATATGAAATATTCGCTACGTTCACTTTCGCTTTTCCTGCAATCTCCCGCACCGACGTACCATCAAAACCTTTTACGTTAAAAAGAGAAACAGCCGCATCAATAATTTTCTCTTTCGTTTTTGACTGTACAGCCATCTATCTACACCTCATTTCGATTTATTTTTACAAAACACATATGATTGCAAAATTGTGTAGAAATCGTTACAGTATTTAAAAAGGATTTTAGTAGCCTCTCTACATAATTCGTGATAGGCTTTTTAGTTCCTGTAATCTTTTATCGACAAAGTAGCGTTAAAACTGACGTTTCCTGATAAAAATTCATTAAATCTTATGTTGAATGGAGGAGAATACATTGTTTAATGTCGAAAACTACAGCGGCTCAAAACAAAAAGATTATGAATTAGTAATTAAGCAATTACGCGCCTTATTAGAAGGAGAAAGCAATACGATTGCTAATCTAGCAAATGCTTCAGCTTTGCTAAATCAATTTTTAAATGAAGTAAACTGGGTAGGTTTTTATTTAATGGAAGACGGGGAGTTAGTGCTTGGACCTTTCCAGGGACTGCCGGCTTGCGTTCGTATTCCACTTGGAAAAGGCGTATGCGGTACAGCAGCTCAAAATCAAAAAACAGAGCGAATTGAAGATGTTCACGCCTTCCCTGGCCACATTGCATGTGATGCCGCTTCTCAATCTGAAATCGTTGTACCAATTGTAAAAGACGGTCAGCTTTTAGGTGTTCTTGATATTGACAGTCCAATCAAAAATCGCTTTGATGAAATCGATCAACAGTATCTTGAAGAATTCGTCAAAGAACTCACTTCTTTTCTTTAAATATGAATAAGCAAAAAAAACCGCTGCAAATCAGCGGTTTTTGCTTATTAAACAAACGTTTGATTAGCCATCACCACCGTTTTCTTACGTTCTTTCTTCTCTTTTCATACTTCAAATGAATATATCCTTTCTTTTACATTCTTTTAATCTTCAATCTTCCTTGACTTTATACGAGGAAACACCTATAATACTCGTTGTGTGAAATATTGCAGCTTATACAATCTTCTTTATGTTTTTTCATTTTGTTCCTCATTAAAAGGTTGTTTTACAGAAGTAGCAATTCTTTTAAAAAGATGGTGTATCGTGTAACTCTCTGCTGCTAGAGCGATGGTACATGAAAACAAAATGAGCATATCGCTAGAATGTGTCTGTTTTTGTTTTGCATAAAATAAAAACACAAACAAGGAGGAGTCATCATGGCTCGTTATACAGGTCCAAGTTGGAAAATCTCTCGTCGCTTAGGTCTTTCTCTAAGTGGTACAGGTAAAGAATTAGAAAAACGCCCTTACGCTCCAGGTCCACACGGCCCAGGTCAACGTAAGAAAATTTCTGAGTACGGTTTACAATTACAAGAAAAGCAAAAATTACGCCACATGTATGGTGTAACTGAGCGTCAATTCCGTAACTTATTCGTTGCTGCTGGTAAATTAACTGGTAAGCACGGTGAGAACTTCATGATTCTTTTAGAAGCTCGTCTTGATAACTTAGTATACCGTATGGGTCTTGCACGCACTCGTCGTCAAGCTCGTCAATTAGTTAATCACGGTCACGTTTTAGTTGACGGTAAACGCGTTGACATCCCATCTTACCGTGTACAACCTGGTCAAGTGATCGGTGTTCGCGAAAAATCTCGCAACCTTTCAATCGTGAAAGAAGCGCTTGAAGTTAACAACTTCGTACCAGACTACTTAACAGTAGACGCTGAGAAATTAGAAGGTACATTCACTCGCTTACCTGAGCGTTCTGAATTATCTGCTGAAATCAACGAAGCACTAATCGTAGAGTTCTACTCTCGTTAATAGTAAAAAGCCGTTCCCTATGGAGCGGCTTTTTTACTGTCTTTATACAAAAAAAGGCCTTTCGGCCTTTTTTTATGCGTATTGAATAAGCGTATATTTTTTCTTGCCTCGACGAATTACTGTAAATTGACCTTCAATACGGTCTTCTGCTCCTACTGTTTTTTGCAAATCTTGCTCACGCTCACCGTTTAAGTAAATCGCACCGTTTGAAATATCTTCACGCGCTTGACGTTTAGAAGGAGAGATTTTACTTTCTACAAGTAAATCGATTAAACCAATATCTTCACCTGTATGCGTGTAAGAAGGAACATCCTTGAATCCTTGCTTAATTTCTTCTGCTGTTAACTCTGAAATACTTCCGTTAAATAAAGCTTGCGAAATACGAATGGCTTGCTCAAGAGCTTCTTCACCGTGTACAAGCGTAGTCATCGCCGCTGCTAGTGCTTTTTGTGCTTCGCGTTTTTCAGGCGCTTCTTTTGCAGATGCTGCTAATTCATTAATTTCTTCATGTGATAAGAATGTAAAGTATTTTAAATATTTTATAACATCACGATCATCTGTATTAATCCAGAACTGGTAGAATTCATACGGACTTGTTTTTTCAGCGTCTAACCAAATTGCTCCGCCTTCTGTTTTACCGAACTTCGTGCCGTCTGCTTTTGTTACAAGCGGAACTGTTAATCCAAATGCTTTTGCATCTTCTTCTGATTTACGAATTAATTCTAAGCCAGCTGTAATATTTCCCCATTGGTCGCTGCCGCCAATTTGAAGCTTACAGTTATACGTTTGGTATAAGTTCAAGAAATCATATGATTGTAAAATCATGTAGCTGAATTCCGTAAATGAGATGCCTGATTCGATACGAGATTGAACAGAATCCTTTGCCATCATGTAGTTAATACCAAAGTTTTTACCGATATCTCGTAGGAATGTAATAACATCTAACGTGCCAATCCAGTCATAGTTATTCGCAATAACCGCTGCATTTTCACCTTCTTCAAAATCTAAGAAGCGTGAAAGCTGACCTTTAATACGCTCACTAAACATAGCAACCGTTTCTTTTTCATTTAACGTACGCTCTGCTTTTTTACCGCTTGGATCTCCAATAAGACCCGTACCTCCACCAACTAATGCAATCGGTTGGTGTCCAGCTTGTTGAAAGCGACGCAAAATTAAAACAGGAAGCATGTGGCCGATGTGAAGGCTGTCGGCTGTTGGATCGAATCCACAGTACAAACGAACAGACTCTTTACTCAAAAGTTCATTTAAACCTTTTTCATCCGTTTGTTGATTAATGAGCCCTCGAAACTCAAGATCTTGTAAAATATCCATGTTATATTCTCTCCTTTATCTAATTGCTCGTTACAATTTGTTGAACAACATAAAAAACGCCCCTTCTTAAAAAAGAAGGGACGAAAATATCGCGGTACCACCCTATTTGGAAATAAATTATTTCCCACTTAAATGATGTAACGGTCTACCCGTCTTTTGCTACTGTAAGTTCACAAAAGATGCTCAAGGACGTATTTCATATTTGTCTATGTACTGATTTTCAGCAACCATCAGCTCTCTTAAACAGGGAGACAAGTATTACTTCTTCCTATCACTGCAGTTTATTTTATTTAAAAGTTTACACCCCACAATTATGAATGATTTCATTTTAAAATTCAAGTCCAAAAAAAAGTTCAAACAGCTGGCTGTTTGAACTTTATAAAAATCACTTATTTTCCATACAAAGATTGAAACGTTTACTCCTTAGTCTTCCATCGTCGACAAATCGCCCGTTGGCAAATCTAATTCCCACGCTTTTAAAACGCGACGCATAATTTTACCGCTTCGTGTTTTAGGTAGCTTATCTTTAAACTCGATTTCACGTGGAGCTGCATGAGCAGCTAACCCTTTTTTCACAAATTGACGAATATCTTCAATCAGTTCATCTGAAGATTCATACCCATCTCTAAGTGCGATAAACGCTTTAATAATTTCCCCACGCACAGGATCAGGCTTACCAATGACACCCGCTTCTGCTACAGCAGGGTGTTCAACAAGCTTACTTTCTACTTCAAATGGACCAACTCGTTCTCCTGCGGTCATAATAACGTCATCAATTCGGCCTTGGAACCAAAAATAACCGTCTTCATCCATATACGCGGAATCACCTGATACGTACCAGTCGCCTGGCATAAAGTATGACTCATACTTTTCCTTGTTGTTCCAAATTGCATGCATCATAGATGGCCAGCCTTTTTTAATTGCTAAGTTACCCATTCGATAAGGTGGAAGCTCTTGTCCTTGATCGTCAACGATTGCTGCTTGTACACCCGGAATAGGTTTTCCCATAGATCCTGGTTTAATTTTCATAGACGGGTAATTACAAATCGTCTGACCTCCAGTTTCAGTCATCCACCACGTGTCATGAATACGTTTTTGGAAAACCTTCATTCCCCAGCGTACCACTTCAGGATTTAATGGTTCTCCCACGCTTAATACATGTCTGAGGCTGCTTAAATCATAGCGTTTAACTAAGTCATCGCCAGCACCCATTAGCATACGAAATGCTGTAGGCGCACTGTACCAAACCGTTACGCCAAAATCTTCAAGTGCTTGATACCATGCATCTGGACTAAAGCGTCCTCCTACAATCACATTTGTTGCTCCAGCAAGCCAAGGACCAAAAATTCCGTAGGAAGTTCCCGTTACCCAACCCGGATCTGCTGTACACCAATACACATCGTCATCTTTTAAGTCGAGCACCCACTTAGCAGTTTGATAATGCTGAAGCATTGCATTATGAACGTGAAGCACCCCTTTTGGTTTTCCAGTTGAACCTGATGTGTAATGAAGCAGCATACCATCTGTTCTATCTACCCACTCAATCTCCACCTCTTTATTCGCCGCTTCTAATCGCTTCAGAAAATCTAGTTGAATGCCTTCTTCTGCTATATTTTCCCCTACAAGGAGAATGTGTTTTAAAGCTGGCAAATCCTTCACCGGAACGCGGCTCAGCAGTTCAGGCGTTGTAATTAACACTTTTGCATCACTGTCTTGCAAACGATCTTTTACTGCACCTTCCATGAATGCTTCAAACAAAGGCCCAACAATAGCGCCAAGCTTCACCGCGCCTAACAATGCAAAATAAAGTTCCGGAGAGCGAGGCATAAAGATAAACACACGATCTCCCTTCTCTACGTCTGCTTGTTTTAGCACGTTTGCGGCTTTGTTTGACCATTCTTTCATTTCTTTGAATGTATATTTTTCATTGCGCTGCGCATCTCGATAATAAAGCGCAACTTTATTTTTACGCGTAGAGTTTGCGTGCTTATCAATTGCTTCATAAGCTGCATTTAATTTACCTGTTTCATGCCATGAAAATTCCTTCTCCACTTGTGACCAGTCAAAGGTTTGATACGTTTTATCGTAGTCCTGTAAGTTGTATACCCCTTCAATTACAGGAAGCGCTTCCACCTTCATCACAAACTCCCCCTTATGTATAAAATTTACAAACCTATTATATAACAAAAATAGACTTTTCACAATTTTATAAAAATTATTTGTCGGAATTGGGATAATAGTCTCCCTTGTTATATGACAACCTTTGTTATATAAGTGTCGAATTAACAAGAATCTCTTTTAATTTCCTATTCTATGTTTTTGAAAAAACTCCTTTTCTTTTATTTAATTTTTTGAAAACGCTTTAATGTAGAGTTTTTTTTGTATTATAATACAGATAAGACTGCTTGAAGGTGGTGATTCATGTGAAACATTCCCAAACATACAATATGAAAGAACTAAAAACAGCGGTTGGAGCAATTGTTATTGAAGGACCTGTCTCCTCACAAACCTTGCAACAACTTGATTTTCATGAGCAACTAACGGCCTTTCGTCCACCTGAACAGCAAAAAGAAGCATTGATCGAGATTGCCAACTTGCCTGAAGGTAGAATCATTATTGCTCGTCATCATCATACAATCATTGGTTATGTCACCTTTTTATATCCCGATCCTCTAGAACGATGGTCGGAAGGAAATATGGAGAATTTAATCGAATTAGGAGCTATAGAGGTAGCTGCCCCGTTTCGCAGCTACGCTGTTGGAAAAAACTTGCTTATCGTATCTATGATGGATGATGCAATGGAAGATTATATTGTCATTACGACAGAATACTACTGGCATTGGGATTTAAAAGGAACAGGGCTAAATGTGTGGGATTACCGCAAAATTATGGAGAAAATGATGAATAAAGGCGGACTGACGTGGTTTGCCACAGATGATCCGGAGATTAGCTCCCACCCTGCTAATTGTTTGATGGTAAGAATCGGGAGCAGAGTCCCTCAAGAAAGCATACAAGAATTTGATAGCCTGCGCTTTCGAAATCGCTTTATGTATTGAGCTGACCTTTAAGAAAAGGAGCTGTGTCTGATGATTGTTGAAGAGATGATGAAAACCGATCTCGTTACCTTAACCCCCGACCATACGATTGCTGAAGCTATGAAACTTTTAGATACACATAAGATTAGACATATTCCTATCGTTAATGACCTTCATCACGTAGTTGGCATCATTTCTGATCGAGACGTAAGAGATGCAAGTCCATCTATTTTAGATAATACTTATACATCTGCTCTTCTATCCGAACCCGTGCGGATGATTATGAAAACAGAAGTCATTACAGCTCACCCTCTTGATTTTGTTGAAGAAATTGCAAGCATTTTTTATGAACACCAAATCGGTTGTATTCCCGTCACAAAAAACAAGCGGTTAGTAGGAGTTGTTACCGAAAGAGATCTACTACATACGTTTATTCAGCTTACTGGCACTAATAAGCCAGGTTCACAAATTGAAATAAAAGTAGAAAATAAGGCTGGCGTGCTCGCTGAAGTTACATCCCTCTTTGGTTCAAAGAGAACAAACATCTTAAGCGTACTTGTCTACCCTGATGTAGATGAACGATATAAAATCCTTGTGCTTCGCATTCAAGCTATTAATCCATTGATTAGTATAAATACATTAAAAGAAAACGGCTATGAGGTGCTATGGCCTAAATTACCGGAGATGACGTAATGACTAGTAATGCTGTATTTATTTATTCAGATGATATTCTTTCGTACAAATTCAGCAATAATCATCCGTTTAACCAGCTTCGTGTTCAACTAACATATGAACTGTTACGGGAATTTGGCGCTTTAGGCAATCAAGATATTGTATTACCGCGGATGGCATCTGATGAAGAACTTCAGCTTGTCCATGATACTAGCTATATTCAAGCGGTAAAATTAGCAGGAAGCGGCGAGCTTTCTGTTGAAAAAGCAGCAGATTTTGGTCTTGGAACAGAAGATACACCTATGTTTCCCAACATGCATGAAGCCAGTGCGTTTTTAGTTGGGGGTACACTTACGGCTGTAGATTATGTGATGACTGGAAAAGCTAAGCATGCTCTAAATTTAGGAGGAGGATTGCACCACGGCTTTCGAGGAAAAGCTTCCGGCTTCTGTATTTATAACGATAGCGCGGTAGCCATCAAATATATGCAGCAAAAGTACAACGCGCGCGTCCTCTATGTCGATACAGATGCTCACCATGGTGACGGCGTGCAATGGACATTTTATGACGATCCTTCCGTTTGTACTCTTTCCATTCATGAAACGGGACGCTACTTGTTTCCAGGCACGGGAAACGTTAACGAACGCGGGCACAGTGAAGGCTATGGTTATTCATTTAATGTGCCTGTTGATGCTTATACGGAAGATGAGTCTTGGCTCGACGTTTATAAGACCTCTTTAAAAGAAGTAGCTGCTTTTTTTAAACCAGATGTTATCTTGACACAAAATGGAGCCGATTCTCATTATTACGATCCGCTCACTCATTTATGCGGCACCACGAAAATATACCGTGAGATTCCTAAAATTGCTCATGAAATTGCCCATGAATACTGTCAGGGAAGATGGATTGCGGTTGGCGGAGGAGGTTATGATATTTGGCGGGTTGTTCCTCGGGCTTGGTCATTCATTTGGCTTGAAATGATTGAACGAAAGGCAGAAGGCATGCTTCCTCTATCATGGCTTGAAAAATGGACAAAAGTATCGCCTCACCCCATTTGCACGCAGTGGGATGATGAACCTAATATCTATCAGCCAATTCCAAGAAAACCAGAAATAACAGAAAAAAACGCTCAAACTCTTGAGCGCGCTCTTTATCCTATTCGTTCTCATACATCTCATTCTTAAAAAAAGGCTATACAAACGTATGGCCTTTTTCACTGTGCTTCGGGATCTGAAATAATAATTTCGACGCGTCTATTTTTTTGTAAATTGTCATTAGACGTGTTCGGAACAAGCGGCTTTGTATCTCCGTATCCAAGTGCTTCAAAGCGGTTAGCAGAAAGAGAAAAGTGGTTCGTTAAATAACGTATGACGCCGCTGGCACGCGCTGCCGATAGTTCCCAATTAGATGGATAACGATAGGTGTGAATAGGTCGATTATCGGTATGACCTTCTACTTTAATATCATTTGGAATAGTACTGAATAACCTTCCTAATTCATCCAGGAAAGGGGTACCTTTCTTCAAAATGTCTGCCTGTCCTGTTTCAAACAGCACCTGTTCTTGTAAAATAAGCACAACTCCGCGTTCATCTCGCTTAGCAGTAATAACATTCTGAAGCTTATTTTCCTTCAGGTAATTTTGCACTTTCGCTAAAATGTTATCCAGCTTTTGAGACTGCTGGCTCTTTTCTACAGAAGCTAATGAGCCACCGCTTGTAAGCGAATTGACAACGGTCTGAAACTTTTGATTATCAACGCTAGACATTGAAAATAGTAAAATAAAAAAAACTAATATTAACGTCACCAAATCAGCAAATGTTACCATCCATTTTGGCGACTGTGCCGAATACCTTTTTCTTCTACGCTTC
The DNA here is from genome assembly GCF_047872835.1 of Priestia sp. RMT2NF4. NCBI lineage: Bacteria > Bacillati > Bacillota > Bacilli > Caryophanales > Bacillaceae > Priestia > Priestia sp. RMT2NF4. The sequence continues at coordinate 84,803 of NZ_JBLQZO010000004.1, read as the reverse complement.
ACGAACGTGTTCTCTCTTTTCTTCCAGCTTTCGTTTTTCAACAGGGGCAAATACTTTTAGCTTTGCTTGCACAAAGCGAGAATTTTGCCCCGCCTGCAAGCCGATGACACCTTCAATAATCACTTCTTTAACAAAAAGCTCATGCTCCGTTTTACCAGCTAATTTAGCTGCGATTGGCTGAAAAAACAAGTTTGAAAGCAGCGCCCCGTAGAAAGTCGTTAAAAGAGCAATTGCCATGTTAGGCCCAAGCGATGAAGGGGTATTAAGGCTTTTAAGCATTAGCACTAGCCCAACGAGCGTCCCAATCATTCCCCAAGCGGGGGCATAATCGCCTGCTTTTTCAAACATACTTCGACCTCTCATATGTCTTTCTTCTACTGCAGCTATTTCAGCTTCAAGCAGCTCTCGAATCATTTCTGGTTCTACTCCATCAATGGCTAGCAAAATACCTTTTTTCACAAATGAATCATCGATTTGTTCAAGCTCTGCTTCTAACGATAGAAGCCCTTCTCGACGCGCTTTTTCCGATAAATGTACAAATGTTCCTACAATTTCTTCTACGTTTATTTCTTTCGATTGAAACGCTTGTTTCCCTACTCTTCCCATATTTTTTAATTGTTTTAACGGAAAGCTCACGCACAGCGTACCAAAAACGCCTCCCAGTACAATTAAAATCGATGGCACATCAATAAAAGCTAAAAAACCGCTCATTCCTCCACTTGAAATAACCCCAAACACAACCATAGAGATACCAATTAGTATCCCTATAGGTGTGAGCATATCAATTTTTTTCATATTCTATCTCCCCGTGTCTGAACTTTGGATTCGTTCTTATTCATTCACAGGTATTATTTTGTTGATTGTCTGAACTCGATGCGGTGAGGAAGCTGTACAATGCTGCTGTCTACCGTTTCTTTGTTCATGTATTTCGTTAAGAGACGCATCGCTACTGCACCAATATCATACATTGGCTGTACAACAGATGTTAACTGAGGACGAACCATTGTTGAAAGTCTTGTGTTATCAAAACCGATAACTTCTAGATCGTTTGGTACATTCAACCCGCGATCTTGTGCCCCGTGAATAACGCCTAATGCCATTTCATCCGTTCCAACGAAAATAGCAGTTGGCTTTTCATCTTCTTCTAATAGTTTTTCAACTGCTTCAATACCTGAATCGTACGTGTAGTCTCCTTCTACAATATAAGAATCGCGTACAGGCAATCCGCTTTCAGTAAGAGCACGCTTGTACCCTTTTACTTTTTTCGCATGATTGATCGGTTCTTCTAGCGTACCTGAAACGAATGCAATATTTTTATGACCGCTGTCAATTAGTGATTGCACTGCATCAAAAGCTGCTTGTTCATAATCAATAGTTACAGATGGGATTTGGTTAGTTGATTCGATTGATGCTGCAAGTACAACTGGAACCGGTGATTTTTTTAACTCTTCTACGTGTTCTTCCGTTACATTCCCACTCATGAAGATGATTCCGTCTACTTGTTTACCAAGCATGTTATTTAAAAGATGAAGTTCTTTATCTTGATTTTGGTCGGAGTTACTTAAGATGATATTATACTTGTACATTGTTGCAATATCTTCGATTCCACGCGCTAACTCTGCATAGAAAATATTTGAAATATCAGGAATGATAACTCCTACTGTCGTTGTTTTTTTACTGGCTAATCCACGCGCTACTGCGTTCGGACGATAGCCTAGTCTTTCAATTGTTTCTAATACTTTTTTTCTAGTTGATGGTTTTACATTTGGATTTCCGTTTACCACACGAGAAACCGTTGCCATCGACACGCTTGCTTCCCTTGCTACATCATAAATTGTTACGTTCACAACAAACACTCCTTATCGAAAAACATTTCGTTTATTTTATCCTTATTTCATTTCTTGTATTTACGTATATAAATCCATCTTCCTTTATAGAATGGCTATTTCTAGCTCCTTCACTCTTACATACAGCTTAGATACCCTGTATGCATCTAAATCATTCCTGTTATGCCCTTATTATTACGTGTGCAAAGACAATTTTACCAGTTTATATGTAACAATGTAAAAGACGGTGTATAGTAAGTAAATAAAAAAAGTGAATCGCGAATTTATATCATATGCACTCACAGAATGATAGCGAATATCTGTAACTACTATACGATACTATGTGCTTCACCGCAACGTATTTACCGCCTTTTTCCGACAAGTTTCACGAGAATTTCATAAATTCTTGTTTTTTGGATTTGCACTTATTCTTTCCTATTTTGACAAAAGTTATCGACTGTTTTCAAAATACGTGATAATTTCGCTTATCTTTATTATAACGAAAGGCAAACAAGCTTGAAACCATTAAGTGCCTCAAACTTGTCATAAAAGTATACGAATTTTTCTTTTTTACGTTTTTTTATAAATTTAAGTTACATATAGGTTTTAGCTGCTTCATAAATTCTGTAAATTGCGGAATATCCATTTGCTGAGCTGAGTCAGAAAGTGCTACCGCCGGATCTGGATGAACTTCTGCCATAATTCCATCCGCACCAATGGCAAGAGCCGCTTTAGCCGTTGGAACAAGCAAATCTCGTCTTCCTGTTGAATGCGTGACGTCGACTAAAATAGGTAAATGAGTTTCTTGTTTTAAAATGGGAACTGCTGAAATATCCAGCGTATTTCGCGTTGCTCGCTCATACGTACGAATTCCTCGTTCACACAAAATCAGCTGATCATTTCCTTTTGATACAATGTATTCAGCAGCATTAATAAACTCATCAATCGTAGCGGCTAAGCCCCGCTTTAATAAGACAGGCTTCTTCACCGCACCCGCTTCTTTTAACAGCTCAAAATTTTGCATATTACGAGCACCAATTTGAATCACATCTACGTATTCTACAGCTGTTTCAATATCAGCGGGGTCGACAATTTCACTAATAACGGCTAAATCATATTCGTCAGCTACTCTTTTTAAAATTTGTAGTCCTTCTAAGCCAAGGCCTTGAAAATCATAAGGAGATGTTCTTGGCTTGTAGGCTCCGCCTCTAAGCATCCCCACACCCTGCTGCTTTACGGCTTTTGCTACGGCTGCTACTTGCTCATAGCTTTCAACGGAACAAGGTCCTGCTACAAAACGCTGAAGTCCGTCACCAATTGTTTCTCCTTTTACCGTAACGATTGTATTTTCCGGCTTCTTTTTACGGGATACAAGAAGTGCTTTACGATGATCATCTTCTTGAAGCTCTAAATGAGCTTTGAAAATCTCTTTGAAAATATGTTGAAGCGTAGATGTTTGAAACGGTCCTTCATTCTTGCTTAAAATCGCATCAAGCATTGCTCGTTCACGAACAGGGTCAAACCGTTTGGTTGACTGCATTCCTTTTAATTTTCCTATTTCTTGAACAAGCTCGCCTCGCTCATTAATAAGCTTTAACAGTTTCATATTTACTTCGTCAATTTGAGATCGCAAATGCTGAAGATCTGAATTCGTCATGTACGTCCACCCTTTCACTGATTTTAAAAAATCCGTTTAGCAGGGTTACTACATAAGATGATAGGTGATGGAGGATATATGTAAGGGGCTTCTCTGCTTTTATGTGCTAAACTACATCTATTGTACGAAAAAGTGGATGAAACCGCAATCAGCTTACAAAAAAAACCGAACGATTAATCGTTCGGATCTTCCTTCACCTAAACTGCTTTTGTACCAGCCTCTTTCAATTAATGAGCTACATTTTTCGCTAATTCTTCTTCGTTAATGTTCCAGTGAGAAGCGTGCCACTTCACTTTTCCATCTTCAAACAGAAGCGCTTGAGGTGATTCATGCTTCACTCCATACGTTTCAGCAATATAGTTGGATACGTCTCGTGAATCTTGCACATGAAGATAATAAGAAGGAATGTCTTCATGACTAGAAGCAAACGCTGAAAATGCCTCATGACCAGCTGCACTAATTGGACACGTCGTGCTGTGCTTTAAAAATAAAAAGCGATGGTTTTCCTTAATAACTTGTTCGAACTCTTCAACTGTTGAAATCTTTTTCATTTTTTTCACCCTTTCTGTACTTACTCTTAAGTTTACATGGTTTGACCGTTTCCATACAAAAAGAGTGCTCAGCTTTATGTATAATGCTAATGAATTTATTTATAAGGTGAAGTTATTTTCAGCATAGAAAGAAAAGAACTTGTTAAATTAAAATCCCTCTGATGAAACTAACATTTACTTGCCGTTACCCAACCTAAATTACATACAAAAAAAGCGTTCACCCTATAGGGTAAACGCTTTTGATTCTTTATTATGGTCGTGGCACTGTGCTTTCCACTTCATCTAATGCTTTTTGAGCTTCTGTTAGCTTCTGTTGAACGTCTTCGTTGCTTTGAGACTCCACTTCATCAGCAAGCACTTCTAAGCTCGTTGGAGGTAATGCTTCGTGTTCAGGATCTACTTTACGGAAGTTTTTCACTTTGTCTACTACTTGTGAAGATTGCTCAGATAATGTTTGTGATAAACCAGCCGTTTTTTCTTTAGCCGTTTGAGCAAACCCTTGTCCTTTTTCAACAGCGCTGTTTTTCGCTTGCTCTGTTTTTAAACGAACGTAAGCTGCCTGCTCATTTAAATCCGAACGGAACTCTTTACCTGATTTTGGAGCAAGTAATAATGCCGTTGCAGCTCCTACAACTCCTCCAATCACTGTTCCTACTAAAAAGCCTTTATTTGAAGTGTTGTTTGGTTTATTTGGTTTGTTTGACATATGCGTCTCCTCCTTTAAAGTTCATCCTTATGAAAATGAGCGTGAGCGTTGAACCGCTTTTTCTTTTACTTCAACAGGTACAGGCTCCGCGTCAATTTTTTTCTGTTTTCTTAATTTTATACGTTCCCATACGTCTAATGCAACATTGCTCCATTGAACGACTTGAGCAACAGTTTCTTTATTTTCTTCTACTTTCTCTGAAACGCTTGATGATACGCTTTTAATCGACTTATTTAGGTCTTGGATTGAGTCACCTACGCCTTTAACAGAATCCACGACTGTGTTCAGCGCTTCGGATTTACGCTGAATATCTTCAGCTAACAGATTAGTCTTATGTAAAAGTGCAGTTGTTTCAGCTGTGATTCCTGTCATTTGCTTTTCTACACCGTCTAAAGTACCTGCCACTGAATTTAATGTGTGCTGAACGGATTTCAATGTTTTTGACACGGAAACCACCAGGTAAAAAATCGCAATGGCAACAATAGCAGCGCTTAAATAAAGAATAATAACCATCTGTGCAAGGCACCTCCTATTTTCATCTTTCTTGTTATAACTACTTTCCCAATTTTATAAACAATTAAACCTTCTATTCCCTATAGACTCTTTAACTTTACCATATTCTCTCTGCATTTATTCATAAAAAGGGAAGATTGCTACATTATTTCGCGATATATGAGTTATTTCCCTTCCTAAAGAAAAAAAGGATTTTAAAGCATAAAAACAAACAAAATAAGCTCAGTGGGGTACAATGGAAAGTGAATCATCAATCATTGTTATTTTAAGGAGGCACTATTTATGAAAGACCCTAGAATTGCAACATTAGCTAAAAATTTAATTAATTATTCTGTTCGCCTTCAAAAAGGAGAAAAAGTATTAATCGAAAACTTTGGACTTCAGCGCGAGCTTGTGACAGCACTTGTAGATGAAGCGTACAAGGCCGGTGGCTACCCGTTTGTACTGCTAAAAGATCATTCGGTAGACCGAGCTCTTTTAAACGGTGCACAAGAAGAGCAGTACAATATGATGGCAGACTTCGAAGCAAATGTGATGAAAGAAATGGATGCTTATATTGGCTTACGTTCTGGTTCAAACATTTTTGAACAATCAGATGTTCCGGCAGATAAAATGAAAATCCAAGGGAATACGATCGGTAAAAAAGTACATAGAGAAATTCGCGTTCCAAAAACAAAATGGGTCGTTCTTCGCTACCCAAACGATTCAATGGCGCAGCTTGCTAAAATGAGTACAGAAGCATTTGAAGATTTTTATTTCGATGTATGCAACTTAGACTATGGCAAAATGAGCAAAGCGATGGATGCTTTAGTTGAGCTCATGAACCGTACGGACAAAGTGCGTTTAACGGGTGAGAATACAGACTTAACGTTCTCTATTAAAGATATTCCTGCAGTGAAGTGTGCCGGAGAAATGAATATTCCGGACGGTGAAGTATACACGGCTCCTGTACGTGATTCTGTAAACGGAACAATTTCTTACAACACTCCTTCTAACTATCAAGGCTTTACGTTTGAGAATGTATCCTTAACATTTAAAAACGGTAAAATTGTTGAAGCAACCGCTAATGATACAGAACGCATCAACGGCATTTTTGATACAGATGAAGGCGCTCGTTTTGTTGGCGAATTTGCGATTGGCGTAAATCCGTATATTCAACATCCAATGCAAGACATTTTATTTGATGAAAAAATTGACGGAAGCTTCCACTTCACTCCTGGCGAGTGCTACGAAGATGCGTATAACGGAAACAAGTCAAATATTCACTGGGATATGGTGATGATTCAGCGCCCAGAATACGGTGGCGGTGAGATTTATTTCGATGACGTGTTGATTCGTAAAGACGGGCTATTTGTCATTGAAGAATTAAAAGCGTTAAACCCTGAAAATTTAAAATGAGTTTTGAAATAAAAAAAAGGCACTCAGGAGAGTGCCTTTTTTTTATGATACGGTTTGCTGATATAGTTTTTCAAACTTTTGAATGTCTCCAGCACCCATAAATACTAATACAGCTTCATTATGGTCTTTTAACGATTCAATTGTTTCTTCATTAATTAATTCAGCTCCGCTGATTTTGCTTCGTAGATCTTCAATTGATAATTTACCTTGATGCTCACGGGCTGATCCAAAAATGTCACATAGATATACTTTATCAGCGTGCTGTAAGCTTGCTGCAAAGTCCTCTAAGAACGTTTGTGTACGCGTAAACGTATGCGGTTGGAAAACAGCCACAACTTCACGGTTTGGATACTTTTGACGAGCAGCTGAAATCGTTGCATTAATTTCCGTTGGATGGTGTGCATAATCATCGATTAGCACTTGTTTGCCAACGTTCTTTTCGCTGAAACGACGCTTTACACCTTGATATGTTTTAAAACGCTCTTGCAGCACAGCAACGTCAATTTCTTCATAATGACAAAGTGCAATAACGGAAAGTGCATTTAAGATGTTATGGTCGCCATACCCTGGAATCTCAAATGATGCGTGGAATGTATTTCGAACGAACACGTCAAATGTTGTGCCTGTTGTGCTTTTTACGATATTACGTGCTTGGAAATCATTTTCTTCGCCTAATCCGTAATAAAGAACAGGTACCTTCGCTTGAATTTGCTGAAGATGTTCATCGTCACCACAGGCAATAATTCCTTTTTTGACTTGAAGTGCCATCTCTTGGAACGCGCTGAATACATCATCGATATTGGCAAAATAATCAGGGTGATCAAAATCAATATTCGTCATAATTGCATAGTCTGGCGTATAAGATAAGAAGTGGCGGCGATACTCACATGCCTCAAACGCAAAATACTTGCTGTCTTTTACACCTTTACCCGTACCGTCTCCAATTAAATATGAAGTAGGTTCAGCTCCTTGAATCACATGCGCTAACATACCCGTTGTGGATGTTTTTCCGTGTGCTCCTGTTACGGCTACACTCGTATACTGTTTCATAAAGTCACCTAAGAAACGGTGATAGCGTACAAGCTTGACTCCTTCTTTTGAAGCTGCTTCTGCAATTTCTTCATGCGTATCAGGAAAAGCATTTCCTGCAATTACAGTCATGCCGTCTTTAATATTATTTTTATCAAATGGTAAAACAGGAATTCCCTGCTGTTCTAGTGCTTTTTGCGTAAAAATTTCTTTTTCAATATCCGATCCTTGAACTTGAAAGCCCATATCGTTTAGGATTTGCGCAAGCGCACTCATTCCTGTTCCTTTAATACCTACAAAATGGTAAACTGTCATATAAAGAACCTCCAACATTCGTCTATCTGTAAGACAGTATATGACGGTTATCTAGAATTGCTCTTACAAACGTATATAAATGTCGTTTGATTGCTGATTTCACGATAACATTCGTACATTATATCACTTCTTATAACATAACTCCATGACTCCATTTCTACTCTCTTCCCTTGCGAAACGGCCTTTTATTTTGGCTTCATCACATAGTATATAGCCTGCTGTTTTAAAAACGATCGCCATGTCATTGCATTTTTTTTGTCATTATATTGGGTTACTAACTGTTCAATGCGTTGTTTATGTCCTAAAAAGAAAGAGTCAATTAACACGTCATATCCGATTGATTTTATTTTTCGAATCCAAATTACTTGTTGTTCCTCTAAATTTGCAAATCTTCCTCTTACATCTTTGATGATAACCTGCTCATTTGTCAATGGGGTATATCCTTTTAAGAAAAACGAATTAGGTACTTTAGACACAATAATTGGCTCTAGTACACTCGTCAAAAAAAAGGCTCCTTGAATTAAAAACGACTCTGTTTTCTGCTTCGCCTGATCAGCTAAAAACAGCTGCAGCAGGGTTTTCCCCTGAATGGTTACATATTCAAATGCAAACCACTGAAAAAATAATTGTTCATGGGAATCAGATAGAGCCGCCTCATGAGGCAAGTTTACTAACTCTTTAAATAGATGTGAAGCCCGCACTTTTTCTCGTATATTCGTATAGCGGTTCACAAAAAAGAAATATTGATTGTAAAAGTCGCAAATAGCATTATCAGACTGAAGCTGCTTTTGTTCACGAATTTCATTAAAGTTAATCAGTTCATGATTTTCTTCTGTCATTACTCTTCACTCGTACTCTAATTATTTTGGTTTGTCCTCTTTAAACGCCTTCAGCTCATATGTTTCAGCTGGTGAGAAATGATAGCAAACTATCACATGCTAAAAAAGCAAAACACACATTATCCTTACATATAGTAAATCATTTTACTAGTTCTGACAAACCTTTTCCTTTTTTTCCTGATGGATTTCTTCCAAAATCCCTACTCAAATTCTGTATAAACGAACTTAAAGGAGGAAAAAAAGAGGCGGCGGATACAGTGACAGAGCGTTAGCTCACATAAAGCTGTATCCTGCTGATTTTGCATAGCCTCTTTTTTTAACCTACATGCAGAAAAACAGCTTAAAATGTAGAAGTGGCTGTTTGACTTTCCATTTCCTGAAGCTCGTTTTCGGTAATGAGTACATCTCTCGGCTTGCTTCCTCTTGCTTCTGAAATAATTCCTTGCTGCTCCATCATATCAATTAGGCGCGCTGCGCGATTGTACCCCATTCTGAAGCGTCTTTGCAGACTGGAAGTAGATGCACCGCCTTGGTCTAGCACAAACTCGCATGCTTCATAGAAAAGCTCATCTTCTTCATTTGAAGCAAAGCTTTGCTGCTTTTTCAACAAATCTTCTTGATCAAATAAGTATGTTGGCTTCATTTGCTTTTTGACATGATCTACAACGCGATCAATTTCTTCATCTGAAACAAAGTTCCCTTGAATTCGAACGCTTTTAGAAGATCCGTTTTCAAGAAGCAGCATATCACCTTTACCTAATAGCTTCTCTGCTCCTCCTGTGTCGATAATTGTACGTGAATCAACTTGCGAAGAAACAGAAAATGCGATACGCGTTGGCACATTTGCTTTAATTAAGCCTGTAATAACATCTACGGAAGGACGCTGCGTTGCAAGCAACAAGTGAATGCCACACGCTCTTGCCTTTTGTGCAATACGGCAAATAGCTTCCTCTACTTCCCCTGGAGATACCATCATCAAGTCGGCAAGTTCATCAATAATAATAACTAGATACGGCAGCTCCCCGCTTTTTTCATTATGTTCTTTTACACGTTCGTTGTATTTTGTAATATCACGTACGCCCGCATGTGCAAACAGTTCGTAACGGCGCTCCATTTCCTCTACTGCCCACTTTAAAGCTGTAGTAGCTGCTTTCGCATCCGTGATAACCGGGCTGACTAAATGCGGAATGCCGTTGTAAGGAGCTAGCTCAACCATTTTAGGGTCAATTAACATAAGCTTGACTTCGTGTGGCGCAGCTTTATAAAGCAAGCTGACGATAATGGTATTAATACACACACTTTTACCAGACCCCGTCGCTCCAGCAATTAAACCGTGAGGCATTTTGTTCAAGTCAGTCACAACCGGCGTTCCTGAAATATCTAACCCTAACGCCACCGTTAAAGGAGAGTTATCTTTTCTAAAAGAAGGATGCCTCAAAATTTCGCGAATTAACACCGGCTTACTTTGACGATTTGGCACTTCAATTCCAATCGTATTTTTCCCTGGAATTGGCGCTTCAATTCGAATATCACGCGCGGCTAGGCTCAGTTTAATATCATCTGTTAAATTCGTAATTTTGTTCACTTTCACACCGGGTTCAGGATGTACTTCAAATCTGGTTACGGTAGGACCTTGCGTGACGTTTACGACCTTAGCTCGAACGTTAAAGTTTTTTAATGTCATATCCAAAAGCTCACGCTGCTCATCCGCCCATTGATTATCTTCTTCAATAGCAGCTGGAGGAATGTTAAGCAAGTTCATTCCAGGAAATGTATAAGGAGAAGAAGCTTTTACATTTACAGGTTCTTCAGATTTTAATGAAGCCTGCGGAACCGCTTCTTCGGTTTTTTCACCGTGAACTTCTTCTTGCCTACTTACTTCCGTTTTTTTTTGCAGAGCTTCTGCCTTCGGCGTTTGGTATGAACCTTGGGACGGCTGACTTTTTTCTCGAGCGCTGTTATCCATCTTTGTGCGGTCTTTTTTCAGCATCATTACGTTAAAAGGCACTAATCGCTTACCGCGAGCTCGTTCAGCATTCCCTGGCTGTTCTGCAGGTACAAGAGGTTCTACAGCTGACTCTTGCTGTACTTGTCCTTGTAACTCTTGACTTTCTTGCATCCTGCTCTCTTCCTCTTTTATCACTGAATTTTCAAGCTCTCGGTGCACAACAGCGGATACCGCTTCTGGTTGCCATTCATCAGCTGCGGGTTGCGATGGATGTAAACTTTCAGAATTCAGCTCATGTTCTGCTTCAACATGAACACTGTTTGTTGGCTCTTCTAGAATGACGTCACTTTCTTTTTCAGCGGCTGGAACTTCTTCTCTCTTTCTAGGCTTTAGTGCTTCTACTTCTTCTGCTTGTAAAAACGCTGGGCTTTCTTCCATCAACGTTTCTGCTTCTGCCTCTTCAGCTTCATTTCCGATCTCTTGTTGGAAAGAAACGGATGATTCAAACGGAGGCGTTTCCTTTGAAATTGGAGCCTCTTCAGCTACTGCTGTTTCTTCCGCCAAATCCCAGTCGGTAGCTTTCTCTTTTGCCACTAACGGTTCGACCGCATGTGATTCTTCAAAAGTTGGAACCTCTTCCTGTTCTTTTACGGCTACTGAAGAACTTGGCTTTTCTTCAGGAAATGATATCTTCTCTTTTTGATTCTCCTCATATTGCTTCCACTGAGCAAAACGCTGAGAAGACAGTTGCATCATTTCTTCCGTTTCTTGAATCTGTGCTTCTTCCGCTATAGGCTTAGAAACTGGTTTTCTTAACGGCTCTACAACAGACGTATTCATCGCTCGTCGGTAAATTTCATCTTCAAACGCTGCTTTTGATAACTGTGTACTCGGAAGCTCATATTCTACTACTTCCTCACTTCCGTTTTGTACAACATTAGAAGGCCGCTTATTAAACCCATAAACAGGTGAAGGGATTTCAGTCGGACGGAACGGACGTTTTCTTACTTGCGGAATCGCTTCTTTCTTTTCAGATACCGCTTTTAACGGCTGAGATACTGACTTAGGCTGCGTTAGCGCCGACTTGCGAACAGGCTCTTGATAAAACGGAGCCGGTGCCTTTTTTGCTACAGGCCTTGGTTCATTTTTAGGAGCTGCTGCCTTTTTTGCTTCTCCCGTATCATCAATTAAAGGGAAACGAAACGTTCCTTTTGGGTATTGATAAGCTACTTTTGTATGAACATCTTGCTGCTCTTCACTGTAATTCCGCTTTTGCGTTCTGGCCGAGTGTGGAACAGAAGGTTTTGGCGCTGCTTTCATCACTGGCTTTTGATGAACTGACTGCATTTGTTTAGGCTTAGTAGCCTTCTTTTTAGGAATTGTTTTTTCTCTATTTAAAGGGTATTCTTCCGTTGTATTTCCATGTTCGTCTACAACGATTTCTTTCACTTCGTATCCTAGTAAATAATCCATTACTTTTCGTACAAAACCCATTTTTATCACTCTTTCTATCAGACTATCTTACTTCGTTTAGCCTCTTATATCGCAGTGCTGCGACATCTACAAAAAGCTATCCATGCATCCTTTATTTACCTTTGGCCTCAAAGTATTCTCTGAGATGGATATATATACTATCTTTTCATTTATCATTCTATCACGTATGCTTGAACTCTTACTATAAAATCTACTATTTTGCTTCCCTTATTTATACAGTAAAATTCCTCTTTGCAAAAATATTTTTTCATGTTTAATTAGCACTCATAATTAAACGCGAAAAAAGCCACTAGTCTATACTAGTGGCTTTTAATTTTATCAAACCTTTTTAAGAATTGACAATTGCTTTTCAGCAACTGTAACGCTTTGAAATATACGTGTAAAAAAACATCCTGCTTTTGCCCTATAAATTAGTATCACACTCTGCTTTTATGCTTGAAAAGGCTGACCTACTTCATATTTGTCTTCAAGTACTAAAATCCCTTTTTCTTGAGGAGCGTTCGGAAGCGCCAGCTCCTTAGCAGAGCAAATCATGCCTGAAGAAGGTACACCGCGCAGCTCTGCATCTTTAATGATCATACCGCTTGGCATAACCGCTCCTACTTTTGCTACGACGACTTTTTGACCTACGTCTACATTTGGTGCTCCACATACAATTTGAAGTGTTTCTGTGCCAACATCTACTTTACAGATGTTTAGCTTATCTGCATTTGGATGCTTTTCTTTTTCTTGAACATATCCAACTACAAACTTAGGAGATAAATCCACTTCAAGTTTACCTTCAAAACCGCTTTCGCTAAGTACACGATTTACTTCTTCCACCATTTCTTCTGTTAATTCAAGAGAACCATTTCCCTCTACTTTTAACTTAGAAGAAGCATGAAAGATGTTATAGCCAGCCGTTGTATTTGATTTTTGATCAAAGATACGCACAACGTCGCTTTTTGTTTCAAACGTGCGATTTTCAATTGCAATATCTTCTAGCTTGACGATTAACGTATCGCCGATACCTTCTTTATTATAAAAAAGATTCATAATTAGTCCCGTCCTTTACTGCGATTTTTTCCTAGAATAAAAATAGGTTCTAGCTCACCGTTTTCGTATAAAAATGAAAGAGCTGTGATGGGTACACGTCCACTTGCAAAAAAGCTCATGGTCATTTGCGCAAGAATATCATAACCCGTTTCGTTTTGGATATCAGCTAGAATCAGCACATCTTGATGAGGTACTGCTACAGCCATTGTGCCCGAAACACTAGAAGCAAAATCTTGCAAAAATGCCTCGTTAAGAATTCGGCTTGCATCGTATCCATCGTTCTGATTTACAAAATAAAAGTCATTGCCTGCTACCGTATCTTTTTTATGTGAAATCGGCAAAGAGCGAAGATTAAATTTAGCCATTTCCCGCACTGCGGATAGATCTAAATTTTCCTTACGAATTAGTTTCTCATCTAATAGACGATATGTATTGCCTAAATCAAGCGCATAATAAATGCGTGTTTCAGCTGTATGTTCATCATAAATCAACGGCACGTCTTCATTCGATTTATCCGGAAAAGACGTTGAGCGAATAACTGGATAAATGCGCTTTTCTTTTCCCGTTACCTGCTGTTCATCGTTCATAACACGAAGAGCTTCTTTTATATAATATACCATTTCATCTAGAGCCGCTTCCTTTTTTTCTTCCCATTTTGCAATTAGCCCGGGTAAAGAAATGGTTACACCTTTTTTCGTTTCCTGATGTTCAACGCGCAGCGTATCTTTTTCACGATCAAATAAAAATGACCAATCCGCACCCGTTAATCGCTCTTCTAGTAGTTTTCTCATCTTTTGACTATTCATTTTCGCCATATTTACGCCTCCTTTTCTCATTTTTATGTATGAAGACTGATAGCTGTAGATCGCTATCAGTCTTCACTTGATTTATGCATTTAAGCCGTTAATAAACTCTTCAATTTCTTCTTTTGTTTTACGGTCTTTGCTGACAAAACGCCCTGTTTCTTCTCCGTTGCTGTAACCGACAAAGCTTGGAATGCCAAAGATGCTTAATTCTGCACAAAGATCGATAAAGTCGTCGCGGTCGACATAATGAAATGTATACTCGCTATGATTCGCCTCAATTTCTGGAAGCACAGGCTCGATTACTCGGCAATCTGGGCACCAGTCTGCTGAAAACATCATGATATGTTTTCCTTCTTTAATAATTTCTTTGTATTGTTCAATTGTTTGCATTTTTTCCATTTTTCTTTCCTCCACTTTTTCTTTTACTTTCGTATTTAAACGGCTAAAGCCCCATACATTTTTTAATCCTTCTACATCAAAACATAGTATATGAGTTGTTGCAACTATCATACACTGATGCTTTTCTATTATAAAGGGTTACAAAGAAATTTCCTATTGAACAGCTTGATTTGTCCTAAAATCCAGCTGTCCTTTTAGCATTAAAACAACCTGATAAAACATAGAAGTCCGATCTAAATTCCCATTGGTGAAAATGCCGATTGCTCCTTCTTTTTTTCGAATATTTTTTTGGTTTGTATACACTTCCATAGCTTCGGCTAATTCTTTTTTATCATGACGAAGCATATCGGCTACCGCTTCAGGAAGCCGAATACGAGCTCCTCCACCTAAAATCGGTTCAAGGTCCTTAGAGGTAACAAGACTTCCCCAGTTGCAAAGGAATAAGCCATGAGGCGTTTCCTGTACCCCTCCTTCAAGTCCAATGCCAATATCAGCACCTGTCTCTTTGACAGCAGCACGCGCGCGGTTAATCGCTCCTTGGATGGTTTCTTCATCAGAAAAAGGCTGTGGTGACACCCCGGACTGCACGTCTACCTCTACATATGTAAAAGTATCTCCAAATACTTTTTTTACTGCATTTACTTTTGTTGGGTTCTTCGTTCCGATTGCAATTTTCATTTTTTTCTCCTGTCATGATGAAACAAAGCAACCGCAAAAGCAGCTGCTTTGTTCTTCTTTATCCGTTTTGTTTAATCGTATCAAGCGTTGTTTGGTCTGTAGAGCGTACAAGTTTGACTAATAATTCTTTTGCAGCTGCATAGTCATCCACATGAATCATAGATGCATGGGTATGAATATAACGTGAACATACGCCGATCACTGCAGAAGGAACTCCGTTATTAGAAGTATGAACGCGCCCTGCATCCGTACCTCCTGGAGAAACGAAGTATTGATAAGGGATGCTGTTTGTCTCAGCTGTATCTAAGATAAATTCTCTCATTCCTCTATGTGTGACCATCGTACGGTCAAAGATACGAAGTAATACGCCTTTTCCTAATTGTCCAAATGCATTTTTATCGCCTGACGTATCGTTAGCAGGACTAGCATCTAGTGCATAAAACAAATCCGGTTTAATCATATTCGCAGCTGATTGAGCACCGCGAAGTCCTACTTCTTCTTGAACAGTAGCTCCAGAATATAAGATATTTGGCAATTTTTCATTTTTTACTTCTTTTAATAATTCAATCGCAAGTCCGCACCCATAGCGGTTATCCCATGCTTTTGCCAGTATTTTCTTTTCATTTGCCATTGGCGTAAACGGACAAATCGGTACAATTTGATCGCCAGGACGAATGCCCATTTCTGCTACTTCCTGCTTGCTATCTGCGCCCACATCAATCATCATATTTTTAATGGCCATTGGCTTGTTGCGCTGTGATTCGTCTAATAAATGGGGAGGGATAGAAGCAATTACGCCGGTGATAGGACCTTTTTTTGTCACAACATGGACGCGTTGAGCTAGAAGTACTTGACTCCACCATCCTCCTAGAGTTTGAAAACGAAGCATTCCTTTATCAGTTACAGACGTAACCATAAATCCTACTTCGTCCATATGTCCTGCTACCATTACTTTAGGACCTTTTTCTTCATTATAGCGAACGCCGAATAAACTTCCTAACCCATCTTGAATGACTTCATCTACAAGGGGTTCAATTTGCGAGCGCATAAATGAACGTACTTGATGTTCGTTTCCAGCGGCACCTGGTAACTCCGTTAATGTTTTAAATAGAGATAGCGTTTCATTGTTCATATATACTCTCCTTTATGTATCATTTTCTTTATTGTATCGAAAACCGGAAATAGTTGCTAGTTCCGTCCTTCTCTTCTATGACTCAACTTAACAAAGCATTCGACAATTTGATATAATGATGAAAACATATCCTTAAAAAGCAGGTGAATAACGTGAAATGGACTCAACTAATAGCAGGAGCTGCAGTCGGATTTGCAAGCGCTTATATTATTCAAAAAAGAACGTCGTCAATTTCCTCATCGGAAGCCCTTACGATTGTTAAAAGCGCTTTTAAACAAAATGGGGCAATCGACGGCTCATGGATTGAAACGACGACTAAGGTCATTCAAAAGCATGGTCTCTCTTTTTATGGTTATACAGGTGGAATTATCAGAACACGTGATGCAAAACAGGAACATTACGAGTTTTTCATTGATAAAAAAAGCGGTGCTATTATTGAATTGACGCTGAATACACCCGTTTAATTTCGTCAACTATTTCTCCTTTGTTATCCCATTTTACAGCTCGATAAAAAGCATCATGATAAAAACTTAGCCAAGCTTGATGCTCATAGGCATAAGCTAACCACTGCTGCTTTTGTTCAATCGAAGTCATTGGATAGTCATCATATGCCATTACCCATAAGACATTTTGATGTGCATGTGTTGGCAAAAGATCGCCCATGTGCACTAAGATGTCATTGTTTCCTTTTAATATAACTACAGCATGACCATCGCTGTGACCGCCGGTATGATGAACCGTTACTCCAGGCACAATTTCATCTTTGTCGCTAAATGTTATTACTTGATGCTGAATAAATTCCCAATTTTGTTTCCAATACGTATTTTTAGAACGTATATTAGGATTCCTCATTTCATTCCACTCGATGTCACTAACAAAAATTCTTGCATTTGGAAAAGCAGAGGAAAAGTTTCCGTTGATACATTTTGTTAAGCCTGACACATGATCAAAGTGGAGATGCGTCATAATGATATGAGTAATATCTTCGCACGTGAACCCTAACTTTTGTAAGTCTTCAGCAATAAATGATTCTTCCGTTACGCCAAAATGACGCTTTTTTTTCTCATCCAACATCCCATTTCCTATACCTGCATCAATTAACATGAGGTGTTTTTCAGTTTGAACGAGCAAAGGATCAGTCCTCATGGGAATTCGATTCCCGTCTGAAATGGGATATTTTTTTGTCCAAAGCTCTTTTGGAACAACACCAAACATTGCCCCTCCATCTAAATGATTATTCCCTCCACGAAGCCATGTAACTTTTAATTCGCCTATTGTTAGCGTTTCCATTTTACACCTCCATTATATTCCTTTTTATTTTATCACTATCCCCTTCTCTTTTTGAACAAAAAAAGACTGAGGAACTCAGTCTTTTTCATTCAGGTATTTTACTTCACAGCGGTAAATGCGGCTGCCTTTTTGTGAAAATTTCTCTTCATATTCCGTCATAACATTGCCTTCAAAATCGCTTTTATGCAAATCTAAGCTAATGTACTTGAGAAGAAGTCCATATTCTGAAAAGCTTGTCAATGAATACTCAAATAGCCCTTGATTATCTGTTTTAAAGTGAATTTCTCCACCATCAACCAGCAGATTTTCATACATGCTTAAGAACGTTTTGTATGTTAAGCGGCGCTTGGCATGTCTCTTTTTTGGCCATGGATCAGAGAAATTGAGATAAACGCGACCCACATCATTTTTTGCAAAAAACTCACTAAGATGGTTAGCATCTACATTCAACAACTTTAAATTTGGAAGCTCTTCTTCAATCAATCGTTCTAGAGCACTTAAGATGACACTTTCATACATTTCAATTCCAATATAGTTGATATGCGGATTTTGTTTAGCCATCCCTACTAAAAATTGGCCTTTTCCTGTTCCTACTTCAATATGAAGAGGATTTTCATTTCCAAAAACTTCTTTCCAGTTTCCTTTATACTCCGCTGGATTTGGAACCACGTATTGGGGATTTTCAGCAATTTTATCTTTTGCCCAAGGTTTGTTTCGTAATCTCATGTTGCACCTCTTTAATTTATTTTGACGCATTGAAAATGTCGGTTATTCGAAACAACCGACATTTTCATGCATAATTGTGTTTAGATAGAAAAAAATAAGAGCATCATACGAGAAAGGATGATGCTTAATGCCTTTAAATGCCGAACACCAAATGAATATAGTAAAAGATATTTTATCTAATCATCAAAGTGATTGCTGCGGAACGGTTGCGGAATGTGAACAGGTTGAACGTTTAATTCAATCAATGTTAGCAAAAGGATATGCTAGCACAGACGTACAAGCAACACTACAAAACGTTTATAAATACACGCAAGATGCAAAAAGTGCTGCTCATTTAGACGAACATATTCAAACCAATCAACAAAATTTATCACAATGGGTCCAAGAACTATCTACCTTGTCATAACCTTTGCTACTGTGCTTGAATGTCGTTGACGAGCAACATCCGAAGATATTCAAGCCAGTAATTCATTTCAGAATGTTCATTTTTCGAACGATGCCATTCAATGAATAAAATGGTTTGACTTATCACATACCACTTCATTCTCGTTTTCAAGTTCTCAGTTAGTTCAACCCCATAATGCTCAAGCCATTCTTCCCACTGAGATGGATTGATGTACCAATAAAGCAATAAACCTAAATCAATAGCAGGATCTGCAATCATCGCTCCGTCCCAATCGATTAAATATAGCTGCGTATTCTCTCCAAGCATCCAGTTATTGTGGTTCACATCACAGTGACATACCACATATTTATCTGTCTGAATGGACGGAAGCTCTGCTTGTAAATAGCTGATTCCCTGCTCTACAATACTCTCTTTTTGAAGTCGCTCGTCCACGTTCTCTAGAATATCGGCTAGCACGTCTCCGGGAAGAAGCGGTGTTTTCCCTAACCTTTTCAACATATCTAATAACTCGTTTGAATGATGAATTTTACTAAGCAATTCTGTCACTCGACTCGAATTCATATCTTTTGGTTTTAATTCTCGACCATCTAGCCAGTGCTGAGCTGTGATCACATCTCCATTTTCCATTCGTCTTGTCCACACGAGCTTCGGTACAATTCCTTCAGCTGACAATACTGCTAAAAAAGGTGATGAATTACGCTTTAAAAAAAGCTTTCGGTCTTGAAATTTTGCAAAATAAGCTTCTCCTGTCGCTCCGCCAGCAGGAGTAATTTCCCATTCGCTTCCTAATATATCTTCCAACCAATTCACCTTCAATTTCAACACACACATTTCGTTTAAAAATTTCACTCAATAAAGCAATCTATTAAGACATCATGACGTTATTTTCTTAGTAAATAAAAAAGACGGCTATTGAGGATATGTATCAATAGCCATCCTTTATAAATATTATCTCCATCACACTTTTTTCGTCAAGTGGTTGAAGACAATAATTACGTTTGAAATAAAATAAGAACGCTAAGCTTTGGAACATTTATAGCATTATCCTCTATAGTAGGATACCCATTTTTATATACTTTACAATGATCAAGTGCTATTTTCCATGGTCCTTCTGGCAAAACTACTTTTTCTTCCATTAGGCCTTGATTAAAAAACACAATAATATTCTTCCACGGACCGTAAGCCAATACGTTTGATAAGCAATAGCCAATAACGGATTTCGGCGTGTTTAGAAAAGAGACATGCTGCCTAATCGCTGAAGCATCCCCCAAGCGAAATGCATCGTGCTGTTTGCGAATACGAATCAGCTCTTGAACCCAATTCACATCAGAAGAAAATTCCCTTCTTCGATTCCAATCGAGTGCATTAATATCATCGGGTGAATTATAGCTGTTCTCTACGCCTTTTTTAGTGCGGTAAAACTCTTGACCACTATGAAGAAACGGTATGCCTTGTGAAAGAAGCACAATAGCAGTAGCAAGGCGATGACGACTTCTACGAGTGTCTTCGTCTTCTTCTCCGTTTGAATTCGTTAACTTATCCCACAGCGTATGATTATCATGTGATTCAACATAATTAATTGACTGTGCTGGATTTATAAATAAAGCGGGACTGTCTTCTTTATCCAAAATGCTACCCGCTATCACAGATTGCACTGCTTCTTTTTGATGAATATTCCCGCTGATAAAACCTTTTTCATACACATCGAACGTGCTTCCTTTTACAGAATCTCGAAAGCGGTCATTAAAATAGCCGATTTGAGGTGTTTGGCGGGCATTCGCCATCATTGCTTTTTGAGTGTGGGGAAGAGGCGTATTTAAATCCCAGCCTTCGCCAAACACCAAAATAGTAGAATCAATTTCATTTATTTTTTCCCGAATGATTTTCATCGTTTCTATATCTAAAATCCCCATGAGGTCAAAACGAAAACCATCAACATCGTACTCTTTTATCCAAAATAATACTGAATCGATAATAAACTTTTGCGCCATTTTCCGTTCAGAAGCAAAATCATTTCCTACTCCCGTCCCGTTCGAAGGCATCCCAAACTCATCATGTCGAAAATAATAGCCCGGAACAATTTTTTCAAAAGGTGATTCTTCTCGTACAAATACGTGATTATAAACTACATCTATAATAACACGGAATCCCTGTTGATGAAGCGTTGATATTAATTGCTTCACTTCAACAATACGAGTGGTGGGATTTGAAGGGTCAGCAGAGTAGCTTCCTTCCGGCACATTAAACAACAATGGATTATACCCCCAATTATAAGAAGCATGAGGATTTAATTCATCTACTCCGCCAAAGTCGTTAATAGGAAGAAATTCAAGATGGGTCACTCCTAGCTCTTTTAAATAATGGAGGCCTGTTGGTTTACCTGGCTGACCGCTTGATTCAGTAACAGCTAGGTACGTACCTTTTTTTTCTATCCCGCTTGAAGGATGAATAGAAAAGTCTCGAACATGCATTTCGTAAATAACGGCATCCGTTGGCTGAAGGAAAGGCGGCTTTTCATGGGGATGAACATAGGCTGTATGAAGATTTATCAGAACTCCGTATTCACTATTTGCTGTAGCTGCAACGGCATAAGGGTCCACCGCTTCATTTGTCCGACCGTTTACATCTATTAAAAATCGATAATAATACCCTTCTTTATCTAAGGGAAGTTCCTTTTCCCATACGCCTTTTCTTTGACGAGTCATAACGTACAGTTCTTCTTCTCCGCTATTTGCATGTATTAATTTTAAAACCACTGCTGATGCAGTCGGGGCCCAGACTTTTATCATAATATGATCTGAATAAAAGGCTGCACCCAAATCATTTTGATTATAATAAAATCTTTCATCAAACTCTTTTGTTCGTATAACAGCCCCTACCTGCAACGGAACTTTCTCCCCGTGATTATCACAGATAACGTACGAATGTCCAATTTCTATGCTCTCTTCAACCTTACCTTCATATTTGATAAAACCTTCTAATTCATGTACGTTTTCAATAGAGATGGTCTCATGCATTTGTGCACCTTTAATCACAAAAAAATCAATTTGACCTTCATGATAAGAAGTTGGAACTAAAACAGTAATACGATCTATTTGATCTAAATAAGCCTGAAACTTATTATCACCAGTCATCCTTTTCTCCTCCTTATGCCAATTACCTCTTTAGTAGCATTATATGTAGCAAACGCAAAAACGAAAGCACTTTCATAGCATGAATGTTCGGATTATTCATCTGCTTCGAATTCCCGGTCAAAATAAATACTCTGGCTGTGTTCGAGCAGTACCTGAGCTGCTTTCATCTGTTTAAACTTTAAAGGCGCTTTAGATTTCCTAAGTTCATAAAACCATTCTTCATACTTTCTAGCATCTACAAATTCAACCTGATAAGGCTCCGCAGCGTAGTCAATGTATCCATTTCTGCTTAGTAATATTTTCTTTACGCTATGTTCAATATCGTGAGTACGATAGATACTTCGGACAATTTGCTCCATTCGATTTAACCCAATTAACGGATTTAATATCTTTTTTTGATCTCTTCCTCTTAACTCTGTCCAAAAATTTTCTTTTGAATACTGAAAAACAGCACTTTTATATGTTTCTATTAAACAAATACAGAGGGTTTCCGTTGGAGTAACAATAATGATATCCCCTTCTACCGGAGCTTTATTAATCAGGAAAACAGGCTTGTACATCACGAGATACGTATCAGGAAAGCGCTGAATAAAATAACGGAGAGCTTCATCATGGTAATATTTACGATCTGCTTGCGAGAACTCAAATAAAGTGGATGTAGCCCATTTCATTTGAAGATCAAATACATTTTCTAAAAACAATATTTTCAAATCTTCCGCTGTTCGTGGAAGAGTTGTAAACCTCAATAGCTCTTGATTTTCCACGCTATCGCTAGAGAACGCTTCTTCCACTTCAAGCGTTTCTTTTTTCCTTTTAAACCGCTCTTTTGCTTTTTGCAAAAATGAACGTTGAGCTTTTGTTTCTTCTTTTACAGGAGGGCCATGTAATAGCCCTTGTTCAAACAATTGCTTCGCTTTCTTCCAATTATGTTTTTTTAAATGATTAAACTGAGACGTGTAGTGATAAACGTCTTTTTCATAACGGGAAATATAATCTTGCACCTTAAGTAGCTGCGCCACGTTTACATCAATCCCCTAATTAAAATTCCTCTAACACTTGGTTCACCGATTGTTTCTCTATTATCATCGGCGTTTTCTTTCCTTTAATAAGAGTGATCTTTAAATAACCTCTCTCCATGCTTGTATGTTCATATGCTACTGTGACTGCAATGAAAAAGATAGTATTTTTTTATATTTAGGTTTGCTAGCAGGATGAACTTCAAAAAGGGCAAATGAACTTACTTGAAACTGTTCTTCAACCGACGTTTGCTTTAACTGCTCTTCCGAAAGCCCGGCTTCCCCTCCCCACTTCTTTGCAATCGTAATATGAGGACGATAAGGACGTTTTTCGTATAAGCCGCTTAGGTCTCCCCATACAGCTTGTATATCCCTTTGTAGATTCACAAGCTTATCATTTGGCTTAAGGCTTACATAAAGCACTCTAGGCTTGTTATACGCACCGAACACATCGTACTGAACGGTCTGCAGTGAAAAACTTGAATGACGGGAGGCTACTTCTTTTAAGCGGTTAATCAGCTTTTCCTTTTTGTTATCTACAAATCCTAAGAATTGTAGTGTTATATGATAATCGTCAGGGTATGTCCATTGTTTAAAAGGAAAAGGTGTTAATTCTTTTGCCCAATTTTCTGCCTGATATGCAATGGAGACTGGCACGTTGATTCCAATAAAATAGTGTTGATCACTTTTCATCAAATCCCTCCTTTTCTTTTCATTATCTTTCCCCAATTTGTCATGTTCAAAAAGAGCTAGATTTATTTTAAAGGTTTTCTGGATCAAATAGAGAGGTTTTTCTGAAAATTTGTCATGTGCTTAAAAAATAAGAAATTGTGTTATCATAGAAATAATACAGAGAATTTTTATAAGAAAAGGATGAGAAAAATGAAAGTTGTTAACAATATGGCTGATTTGATTGGCGAGACACCTCTTGTTAAATTGAATCGTCTTCAACCAGCAGATGGAGCATCCGTTTACTTAAAACTAGAATTTTTTAATCCGAGCCGTAGTGTAAAAGACCGTGCTGCTTTTAATATGATCGTGGAAGCTGAAAAAGCAGGCTTGCTCAATGAAAATTCCACCATTATTGAACCAACGAGCGGAAATACAGGTATTGGCTTAGCTATGAATGCAGCAGCAAGAGGGTATCGTTCTATTTTAGTCATGCCCGATACGATGACTCAAGAACGAATTAACTTGTTAAAAGCATATGGTGCTGAAGTTGTTCTAACACCTGGCGATGAAAAAATGCCTGGCGCAATCCGCAAGGCAGAAGAGCTTACAAAAGAAATTCCAAATGCATTTATGCCCATGCAGTTTGAAAATAATGCAAACCCTGACGCACATCGAAAAACGACTGCTAAGGAAATTATTGAGGCAATGAACGATTTAGGAAAAGACCTATCTGCTTTTGTTGCTACTGCTGGAACAGGCGGAACGATCACGGGCACAGGTGAAGTCCTAAGAGAAAACTACCCAAATATGACCGTTCATGTTGTGGAACCAGCTGGGTCTCCTGTATTATCTGGAGGAAGACCTGGAAAGCACAAGCTTGTAGGAACAAGCCCTGGATTTATTCCTGATACGCTTAACATAGAGGTTTACGACGAAATTTTAAAAATTAAAGATGAACAAGCCTACGATATTACGCGACGCCTAGCTTCTGAAGAAGGGATTTTAGTCGGTCCTTCATCTGGCGCTGCGTGCTATGCTGCTATCGAGGTAGCCAAAAAATTATCTCCTGATCAAGTGGTCGTATGTATTGCTTGCGATACAGGTGAACGTTATTTATCAAGCGACCTATTCTCATATGAATAATAAAGAGGCTGGAACAAAAGGATTTTAGCCCAAATGAAAAACGAACCATTGATCAACATGTTTGATTCATGGTTCGTTTTTTTGTGATGGTGAATGTAGGTTCATCGGTTTCGTTACTTCTAGCAGTTGATTGGAGGGCAAGGCGAAGACTCCTGCGGGAAAAGCAGAACAGGTGAGCCCCCGCAGGAGCCCAGGCGACGAGGAGACTCAGCGGCCGCCCGCGGAAAGCGAAGCCTTGCATGGAAATCAACTGCGGTGTCACAAACAGTCCAGCTCATGTATCCTAGTTATTCACCTTTAAATTGGATTCGTTTCGTTATGTCTCAACCTCTTTTTATTTAGCCAATTCGTAAATAGCCTGTGCATAAATAGCTGTTGCACGAAGCAAATCTTCAATTACCATGTACTCGTCTTTTTCGTGCGCTACTTCTTCACGGCCTGGGAAAAGAGGTCCAAATGCCACACCCGCTTCTAATGCTCTGGCATATGTTCCTCCTCCAATTGAAATAAGCGTAGGTTCTTCATTTGTTTGTTCTTGGTAAACCTTTTGAAGCGTTTGAATAAGCTCATGTTTTTGATCGACGTGATGTGGTTTAGAATCTGTAAAATGTTTGATAGTCATTTGATAAGATTCACTTTTTTCTTTAATCGTATCAATAATATCGTCAATATGAGCTGATACAGGATAGCGAATATTTAAGCCAAAGTGCCCCGCTTCTTCTTGATTATAAGACATGATTCCCACATTTATCGTTAAATCACCCGTGACCTCATCTTTGCGATTTAAGCCCATTTTTTCTCCTAGTGCATCTTGGACTAAATACGCATTTGCATAACCTACAAACTGATTAGCTTGTTCATCAAGTTCTAATGTGTGTAAAAAGCGAAGAAGTGTAAGCCCAGCATTTTTCCCTTTATCAGGCACGCTTCCATGTGCTGAAACTCCTTCTAGAGTAAGTGTATACGCACCGCTCTTTTCGGTTATTGAACCTTTTAAAGACTTATCTTTTAAAAATTGATCATATTTATTTTTAATATCCGTTTCACTATGGAATTCAAGAACAGCTGTTGCAAGATCAGGAACCATATTGTAGCGTCGCCCAGAGACAAATGATGTAAGCTGGACGCTTCCCTTTGTTCCTTCAATGGGCTGCTGGCGAATTTCTACATCTGTAATGCCTTTTTCAGCATAAATGATAGGAAAATCCGCATCCGGCGCAAATCCCATCGTTGGCATCTCTTCATGATTGAAGTAGTGGTCCACACATCTCCAGTCACTTTCTTCATCCGTTCCAATAATCATTCGAACCCGCTTAGATAGAGGAAGCCCTAAATCTTTCACAATTTTCATCGCATAATAAGCAGCCATCGTCGGGCCCTTATCGTCGATTGCTCCTCTAGCAAAAATTTTCCCGTCTTTTATTTCACCGCCGTATGGATCAACCGACCACCCGTCTCCTTCAGGAACGACGTCTACGTGACACAAAATGCCAAGAAGGTCTTTTCCTTCTCCCGCTTCAATATGACCTGCATATCCGTCTACGTTCTTGACGGAAAACCCGTCATTTTTTCCTTTGTTTAAAAGAAAGTGAAGCGCTTGAGCAACTCCAGGTCCAAATGGCTCTTCTTTTTTTTCTGTGCTTGTCAAAACACTTTTAATTTGCAAAAAACGCTGCGTCTCAGCTAGAATTTCAGCTTCTCTTTTTTGCACTTCCTCTTTCCAATTAATTGCTGTCATCTGTGTGCCTCCTTTGCCTGCTTTTACAGATTGTATCTATCATTACTATTGGTAAATTTAACTTTATCATACCTTTATATAGAAAGAAATAATTGTCTCTTTCCTTTCATATCAAAGGTTTACAGAGTCAAAATTCCGGGAAATAATTTGTAGGCACAATCGATAAAAACGGATTCTATTTGTTTATTGTTTACATATACTATAAAAAATGTGCAAATAGAGGAAGGAGATGTTACGAAAGGATTACATATTTATATCATTTTTTGTAAATATTGTGTTAATTTGCGTTTTCTCTTTTATTTTTCTGTCGATTTTGTGTACAATAAGAATAAGGACTGAAATAGTGCTTGACATCTCAGAGTTATAAAGAAGTTGTGCCTTACGAAAAACGAATAAGGAAGTGGTTTTTTGAAACCTTCAACTAATCGAATGCTAACTCGTATCAAATCGGTCTATATGTTCATTTGTAAAAATGGAACAGTTACAACGCAAGAGCTCGTAGACGAATTTGGTATTACACCAAGAACCATTCAGCGTGACTTGAATGTGTTAGCATATAATGATTTAGTTCGCAGCCCAAGTCGCGGTACATGGACGACTACGCAAAAGAAGGTCAAGATGTCATCCTAGTAAGTTTATTTCAAGGGTAGTAAGTGATTTATATATAGAGATAAAATTCTACGCAGTAGAAAGTCAAGACTTGGACGAGTGCATAGTCCCCCGCTCCATTTGCACGTCAAGCAGAGTTGGTACTCGTTTAAGTGCTTTAACGTGAAATGTTTCACTTGTCGAATAAAGTGGACAAAAAAAGGAACCATTTTAGACTTAGGTTCCTTTTTCTTTCGCCTCTTCTTAGGCATTTGATTTTTGTAATAAAGCTAGTTCTTCTTCCGTTAACTCCCTGTACTCTCCTAAATCTAACGACTCGTCTAATAGCAAAGCTCCCATAGATAAACGTTTTAAATACGTTACTTTTTTTCCTCTTGCTTCAAACATACGCTTCACTTGATGAAATTTCCCTTCAACGATCGTTAATTCAATTTCTGATTCCACACCGCTTGTTAGTACCTTTAACTCTGCTGATTTTGTTACGTATCCATCATCAAGAGTGACACCCTGTCTAAATGCTTCAGCATCTTCTTCAGTCACCGGCGCATTAATTTTTGCAAAATACGTTTTAGGAACGTGCTTTTTAGGAGATAGCAGCTGATGTGCAAGCTGACCATCATTTGTCAGCAGCAAGAGCCCTTCTGTATCTTTGTCTAAACGCCCTACCGGAAATGGGTCATACACAGCATCGTCAATTTCCAATAAGTCCAAAACTGTTTCATGAAGAGAATCTTCCGTCGCTGATATGACACCTTGCGGCTTATGCAACATAAAGTAAACAAATTCTCGGTAAGAAACGGCTTCGCCATGCACAGTTATTTCTTGTTCATCTGGATTAACATGTACCTTAGCATCTTTAACCGCTGTACCGTCTACCTTAACAGCTCCAGTCTTTAAAAGACCTTTAACTTCTTTTCGGCTTCCGTACCCAATGGTAGAAAGCAATTTATCCAAACGCATGTAATATCCTCCTTTTTTTGAAAAGAAGATGACTCTAACGAGTCATCTTCTTATGCACTGCGCTGTTTATTTCGGCGCAGTATCTTTCGTTCAATTGCACCTGTTACCCTCGCTCCCATTACTTTTTCAAGCAGGCTTGAACGATAGGTAATAATAAAGTAAATAAGGCCGCCTACTGCTGCTCCTATAATCGTAATAACCGTGGCAGAGAATCGTCCTGGGGTTGTAAACAGACCAATTACTACTGAAACAATTTTTACGCTGATTCCCATAATCGCAACAAAAATGAGAATGAGCACAGAGCGTTTTATAAACTCACTGTAGTTATATTTTGCGTGTTTTTGAATAAGCGCAAACATATAAACAAGAGATACGATATAGCCTAGTGCTGTCGCTAAAACTGAACCGATCTCGTGGAACATAAGAATAAATGGCACGTTCACGACAATTTTCACAATCAATCCAAATAATAGACTTAAAACAGCATACTTTTGTTTGTTGATCCCTTGTAAAATAGCTCCATTAACCGTGAAAAATGAGAACAATAAAGCTACGGGTGCATAATAAAGCAAGACATTTCCACCCGCATCCGATGCATCTGTTCCAAAGAAAAACGTATATGCTGGACCAGCTAAAGCCATTAACCCTACAGATGCTGGCAGCACAAGAAACATAATCGTTTGATATGTTTGATCAATTTGCTTTTGCAATACATTATAATCTTTATTCACAAATGAACGTGTAATCGTTGGTACAAGAGTCAAACCGAATGCAGTAGCTAATGAAACAGGAATCATCACAAGCTTTGGAACATAAGACTGAACAATTCCGTTCATGGACTCCGCTATTTCTTTTTGTCCAGCCGCTACCATCGCACGGTTAAATGTGAATTGATCCACATACTGATAAAGCGGAATAGCTAAGCTGACAAATACATAGGGCAATGAATACGTAAGCAGCTCTTTAAAAATGGATACGGTAGAAATACGCGTAGGCGTTACCGTCTGCTCGTTCACCATTTTATCGAGATGAGGCTTTCGTTTTTTCCAGTACCAAATTAATACGGCAAGTCCAGCAAGAGCTCCTACAAAAGCACCCATTGTAGCAAATCCAACGGCTAGCGCAAGACTCCCATGTACAACTTTGATGACGATATAAGTGGATGCTAATAAAAAGACAACCCGCACAAGTTGTTCAACTACTTGTGAAACAGCTGTGGGTCCCATAGACTGGTGACCTTGGAAAAATCCTCGCATTAAACTCATCATCGGTACTACAATTAACGCAACACTAACCATTCGCATAACCATTACTACATCTTCTAAGGAGTTATTTAAATCAGAACCTCCAAGTGTAATTCTAGACATAACAGGCGCTAACGAATATAAAAGTAAAAATGCAAGTATTCCTGTGACAAGCATTAATTTCATGCCGGCCCGATACATTCTTCTACTCGTATAATAATCACCGAGTGCATTATATTTTGATACAAATTTCGATACGGCCATTGGCATACCGGCTGTAGCAATACTTAAATAAATAGCATATTGGTTATATCCATAACCAAACAGTGCTCCCCCTACGGTTCCAACAAGGATCGCAAATGGAAATAAATAAATCATTCCCAGAATTCGGGATACATAAGTGCCAAGCGTTAGCACAAAGGTCCCTCTTAACAATTTTGAATCAGACATACGTTTGCCTCCGATACTTAATGTTACATACTGATAATAATGATAGAATTGAAAAGAAGCAAGTGAGAGTATACACTAAGAAAGGTCTTATACTCACTCACACTCGTCAACAAGCTAAAAAACAAAGACTATAGCCCATTTTATCCAATGTTGAGAGATTTGTCAGTGAACAAACTAAAATTTTTTAAGAATAGACAGGTTGGTGAAAGTATGATATATGATGTAGTCGTAATCGGAGGAGGACCTTCTGGTTTGATGGCATCGATTGCAGCTGGTGAGTCAGGTGCAAACGTATTATTAATTGATAAAGGCAATAAACTTGGACGAAAGCTTGCCATTTCTGGAGGGGGCCGCTGTAATGTAACAAACCGCCTTCCGATTGATGAACTTATTAAACACATTCCAGGAAACGGACGCTTTTTATACAGTGCGTTTTCTGTTTTTAATAACGAAGATATCATCTCCTATTTTGAAGGCCTTGGAATTAAATTAAAAGAAGAAGATCACGGGCGTATGTTTCCGGTTAGCAATAAAGCACAATCTGTTGTTGATGCATTAATTAGTGAACTTCACCGTCTTCGTGTAACAATTCGCACAAACACAGCCGTTAAACGCGTAAACTATGAAAACAACACCGTGAAAGAAGTTGTACTTCAAGACGGAGAAGCAATCCAAACGAAAAGCGTTGTGATTGCAGTAGGCGGAAAATCAGTGCCTCATACGGGTTCGACAGGAGACGGTTATCAATGGGCAAAAGATGCAGGTCATAAAATTACTGAACTTTACCCAACAGAAGTTCCTATTACATCTAGCGAACACTTTATTAAAACAAAAACGCTTCAAGGTCTATCGCTTCGCAACGTAGGACTAAGCGTACTTAATAAAAAAGGCAAACCTGTCATCACTCATCAGATGGATATGATTTTCACTCACTTTGGTATCTCTGGCCCTGCCGCTCTTCGCTGCAGCCAATATGTTGTTAAAGAGTTAAAGAAACAAAAAAGCAACACTGTTCAAATGTCTCTTGATTTATTTCCTAGCCAAAACGAAGAAGAGATTTTTCAACAATTAGTCAAAACAACAAAAGAAGAGCCGAAAAAAGCGATTAAAAATGTTTTAAAAGGTTTTGTATCTGAACGCTATCTATTATTTTTACTCGAGCAAGCAGACATTGATAGCCAAGCGCTAGCGGGACAGCTTCAGCATGAAAAACTGAGAGAATTCTCGAGAATGTGCAAACGATTTGAATTTGCTGTAAACGGCACACTTTCTTTAGAGAAAGCCTTCGTCACAGGAGGCGGAGTATCCGTTAAAGAAATTCACCCAAAAGAAATGTCTTCTAAATTTATGCAAGGCCTTTACTTCTGCGGGGAAATTCTTGATATCCACGGATATACTGGAGGATACAATATTACTTCTGCCCTTGTAACAGGCCGTTTGGCTGGCAGTAATGCAGGAGAATTTGCAACAAGCCTAGCATAATATGCTAGGCTTTATACATAACCATGGCTGAAAAACAGTACACCTGCTCATCACGATCAACATCCACTGTGACTTGGTACTTAATATCCACGACGTCTTCATCTTCTAATTTGCGTAAAAATCGGTTCACCGCAAACTCTAAATCTTTTTCATGCTCTTTATCAAACATTTTCACCTGTATCATAGCTTCTACCACCTTGTCCTATCAAATTTGTTTCAATCAGAATGGACTGCTTCTCTCAATGATGGCTTTCGTACTGATTTCCAACTTCTTCCTACCTCTATTTTTATGAAGACTTTTATAGATTTAGTCATCATTTGTTTTGCTACTATCATTTTAGTCGAATGGTAGAAGTTTCATTCCAAAAGAAAAAAGCGCCTGTCAAAGGCGCTTTTTCTTATTTATTAACCGTTTTTCCTTCCCACTCTAACATACCGCCAACCATATTTGTTACTTTATAACCTTGTTCTTGAAGGTAGTAACATACGTTTTCACTGCGGCGTCCAGAACGGCAAATGAAAATATATTCTTTTTCTTTATCGAAATAATCCACATTAGTTGGAATATCATTCATACGAATGTGTTTAGCAGTTGGAATCATTCCTTCTGCTACTTCCTCATCTTCGCGAACATCAACTAAATGAAGCTCTTCTCCATTTTCAACGCGTTTTTGAAGCTCTTCAGGCGTAATCACTTTTACTTCTTCCATCTTCGTCATTCCTCTCTATTCTTTCATTCAGCTTGCTATCGCTATTGTAGCAAATTCAAATACCTTTATGCCACTAAATAAGAAAAGCTTAAGCAGCAGCCTACCTAAGCTTTTCCAATCGTAGTTAAAGGTTTAACTAAGGGCCTGATGTCAACCCCGAAAGGGGGACATCAGGCCCTTAGGTCTAGAACAGCCCCCCTGACTGCTCTTTAGTCAGGAGGACTGTTCTACATCAATACTTAATTAGCTACGATGTTTACTAATTTACCAGGCACAGCAATCACTTTGCGTACTGTCTTACCTTCAATGAACTCTTGAACATCTTCATTAGCCATTGCAATATCTTGAAGCTCTTCACGAGATGCCTCAGCAGGTACGTTTAATTTTGCACGTACTTTACCGTTAATTTGAACGACAATTTCCACTTCATCATCTACAAGTTTCGCTTCATCAAACGCAGGCCAAGCTTCATATGAAATCGTATCTTCGTGGCCTAGTTTGCTCCATAATTCCTCAGTTGTATGAGGACAAATTGGTGCTAATAGCTTCACAAATCCTTCTACGTATTGCTTTGGCAGCACATCAACTTTGTATGCGTCGTTGATGAATACCATAAGTTGAGAGATACCTGTATTAAAACGAAGACCTTCGTAATCTTCCGTTACTTTTTTCACCGTTTGGTGATATACGCGTTCAAGTGTAGTATCATTGCTTTCTTGAACCTTGCTGCTTAATTCACCATTATCCTCGATAAGTAAACGCCATACACGATCTAAGAAACGGCGTGCACCATCAAGCCCTTTTGTTGACCAAGCAATGGATGCATCTAACGGTCCCATAAACATTTCGTAAAGGCGAAGCGTATCTGCACCGTGGCTTTCTACGATTTCGTCTGGGTTTACAACGTTACCTTTTGACTTACTCATTTTTTCATTGTTTTCTCCAAGAATCATACCTTGGTTAAACAGTTTTTGGAACGGCTCTTTTGTTGGAACTACGCCGATATCATATAAAAATTTATGCCAGAAACGAGCATACAATAGATGAAGAACAGCGTGTTCAGCTCCACCGATATAAATATCAACCGGCAACCATTCTTTTAATTTGTCTGCATCTGCTAATGCTTCGCTGTTCGTTGGATCAATGTAGCGTAAGTAATACCAGCAGCTGCCTGCCCATTGAGGCATTGTATTTGTTTCGCGGCGCCCTTTTTTGCCCGTTTCCGGATCTACAACGTTCACCCAGTCATCAATGTTTGCTAATGGAGATTCACCTGTACCTGACGGCTTGATTTCAGTTGTTTTTGGTAAAACAAGCGGAAGCTGATCTTCAGGAACTGCAGTTGTTGTGCCATCTTCCCAGTGAATAACAGGAATCGGTTCACCCCAGTAGCGCTGACGGCTGAATAACCAGTCACGCAGACGGTATGTTACTTGTTTTTCACCTTTTTCATTTGCTTGAAGCCACTGAATCATATTTGAAATTGCTTCTTCTTTGTCTAGACCATTTAAGAAGTCTGAATTAACGTGCTCGCCGTCGCCTGTATAAGCTTCTTTTGAAACGTCTCCACCCGCTACTACTTCTTTAATCGGCAGTTCAAATTTAACAGCAAACTCATAATCACGCTCATCATGAGCAGGAACAGCCATAATTGCACCTGTACCATAGCTCATTAGAACATAGTCAGCAATCCAAATTGGCATTCTCTCACCGTTTACAGGGTTAATTGCATAAGCACCTGTGAATACGCCCGTTTTGTCTTTAGCTAAGTCTGTACGCTCTAAATCGCTTTTGCTTTTAATTTGATCTAAATACGCTTCTACCGCTTCTTTTTGTTCGGCTGTCGTAATTTTATCCACAAACGGATGTTCAGGTGCTAAAACGGCATACGTTGCCCCAAACAGCGTATCAGGACGCGTTGTGAACACAGTAAATGTTTCGTCATATCCATCAATTGTGAAGTGAACGTGAGCTCCTTCAGAGCGGCCAATCCAGTTTCGCTGCATTTCTTTAATACTTTCTGGCCAATCAAGATCATCTAAATCTTCTAGTAAACGATCTGCATAAGCTGTGATTTTAAGCATCCACTGCTTCATTGGACGACGCTCAACCGGATGCCCACCGCGCTCACTTTTGCCATCTATAACTTCTTCGTTTGCAAGTACTGTTCCCAACGCAGGACACCAGTTAACAGCTACTTCATCCACATAAGCTAAGCCTTTTTTATATAGCTGTAAGAAAATCCACTGCGTCCATTTGTAGTAGTTAGGATCAGTCGTATTAATTTCACGCTCCCAATCGTAAGAGAAACCTAACGATTTGATTTGACGACGGAAATTATTAATGTTAAGTTCAGTGAACTCAGCCGGATCGTTTCCTGTATCTAATGCATACTGCTCAGCAGGTAGTCCGAATGCATCCCATCCCATTGGATGAAGTACATTGTATCCTTGCATACGCTTCATACGAGATAAAATGTCCGTTGCTGTATAACCTTCTGGATGCCCAACGTGTAAACCCGCCCCAGATGGATAAGGGAACATATCTAATGCGTAAAACTTACGCTTTCCTTCATCTTCTGTTGTTCTAAATGTTTTATTTTCTTCCCAAACTTTTTGCCATTTTTGTTCGATCTTTTCATGATTAAAAGCCATACATAATCCTCCTTGTACGCTCCAGCTGTATTTAATTAAACTAAAAAACCCCTCATCCCTCAAACAAAGGGACGAGAGGTTGAATAAACTTCCCGCGGTACCACCCAAATTAGCACAATTATGTACTCACTCATTTTCCTTAACGCGGATAGACGGTAAATGTTACTTTACTTCACATTTACAACTCCAAGGTGAGTTCATGAACGCCCGTTTGCTGACTCGCACCACCCGTCAGCTCTCTTAGCTCGCTTCGTTCACTACTATTCCTTATCATAGTTTTTACATCATACTACCTTGTATTGTAAATAATATGTTCGCAAACTGCAAGTTGTTCAACGGATTTTGTAAAAGTTTCTACACTGCCTCACTGCTTTGTTGCTAAATCCCCTCTTTCATTCTTATATATGAACAACTTCTCCCAAAAACATACATACAACGCCAAACAAAGAGATTTAGACATAATTAAGTTAATCCTATCTAAAGCTGAATAAATAGGATATCTGGACTCCTTGCTACAAAACTGTTCATTTCCGTGCAAGGCTTCATCTTGCGCTCCAATCAACAGCTTAAAGCAACTAAACACATAAAAGCCGAGTTCACCATAATAATGAAAAGATCCGAACGATTTATCGTTCGGATCTTCCTTCAGCTAAAATACTTTTGTCCCCGCCTCTACTTTCTTTAACAGCTATTATTAAATACCAAATCCAAAAGAAAACAGGATAATCGCAAGTACGAGACCAACAAGCGGAACAACTACCGTCATCGCTGCAACTGATCCATACGCATCTTTATGAGTTTCTCCGCAAATAGAATTAATTGTGGTGACGACATAACCATTATGAGGCAAGGAATCTAATACGCCAGAAGATATAGCTACTACACGATGGAGAGCTTCTGGATTTACACCAGCATCTAGATAGTGAGGGGCTAAAATTGGCAAAGCAATCGCCTGACCTCCTGAAGCCGAACCTGTCATCCCCGCGATAACACTCACCGCAATAGCTCCCCCTATCAACGGACTGCCTGGAATATGCGTCATGGCATCTACAGCCACTCCAAACGCGGGAACAGCCTTAGCAACCCCTCCAAAACCTACGACAGCAGCTGTATTCCCAATTGCAATTAACGCTCCAAGCGTCCCTTCTGATGCTGCATTCCAAAATCCTTTAAAGTGTTTTCGGTTCACAATGTATGTGACAATGATACCGCTTAAAAGTGCGACAATCAACGCAGATTGCTGAAGCGGCTTATGAAGTGCAAAAGAAATAATGAGCACGACCACAAGCGGAAGCAAACTTAATAACGGATTAGGAAGAGACTGATTTTCCGTTACTGCTGGATCTTTCTCGCGTGATATAAAACGCTCTCCATTTTTAACTGCTTTTGAAATCAAGCGCTTTAACCACCAGTAGCCGAATACAGCCATCACTACCGCTACAACTAAACTAACTTCCCATCCTGCATACGGACTAGTCTTTAAATATTCAATTGGAATCCAGTTTTGGATTTCAGGCGATCCAGCCGAGGTCATCGTAAACGTAACGGAACCGAATGCTAAAGCAGCAGGGATAAACCGCCTCGGCAAATCAGCTTGTTTGAATAAGCTTAAAGCCATTGGATAGACAGAGAATGCTACTACAAACAGACTGACTCCTCCATATGTTAAGACCGCACAGGCAAGTACAATCGCCAACACTGCTCTTTTCATTCCTAGTTTACTGACAATCCAGCGAGAAACACTATCAGCGGCCCCGCTGTCTTCCATCACTTTTCCAAAAACGGCGCCCAATAGAAACATTAAATACCAAGAAGCAATAAATCCTGTGAAACCAGACATATAATTCCCAACAAAATTTGCTTCTCCTTCTTTCACCAGCTGTGGAAATAAAGGCATTCCGCTTGTTAACGCAACAACTAAAGCACTAAGCGGACCTGCTATAAATAAATTCATGCCTCTCATCGTTAATACAATGAGCAGCAATAATCCTCCAATTAATCCAATCATACTAAGCATATTCTAGCCCCCCAAGAAGTCATATAATTAGAAAACGCTTACATTTTTACAGGTATATACTCCTTTCTTTGCTTGTCACGACCCTTACTATATTATTAAAGGAATACTGAAGACATTCCTACGTTTATTGAACAGTCAAAAATAAAACCACCTCTATTTATTTAGAGATGGTTAGTGAACGCTGACGTTTTTCTTTTAATTTATAATCGTATATCCATGTTGTACACATGCTAAATAACAATAGTGCAATTAATAAATAGCACAGGGTAGACATATTAAACGCATCGAAAATAACGCCTCCAAAGAGAGGGCCAATCATTTTACCTGCAGTAGCCATACTGTTGACTACGCCTTGATAAAACCCTTCTTTTCCTGATGGAGCTAACTGACTTGCGACAGCTGGAATTGCTGGCCAAACAAACATTTCTCCAACTGTTAACACAATCATTGCTGTTAAGAACTGCGAAAATGTTGTGGCATTCACCACGATGATGAAAGAAGCCACAAAAATAACCGTTCCAATTAGAACCTGTACTTTTAATGTCTTTGCTACTTTTTGAATGATAGGCACAATCAAAGGCTGACCGACTACAATTAAAATGCCGTTAATCGTCCAAAGCAAACTGTAGCTAGAAAGAGGTATATTCAACTCACGCGTATGCGTAGCAATCGTTGTTTGCCACTGAACATACGCGACCCAGCATAATACGTATCCTGTACATAAAATAAGAAGGGCCGTCAGTTTCGTTTTGTGCTGAATACTACCGGCTTCATTAAGGACATTCGTTTGCCCAACTGTAACCGAAATATGACGGTATGAAAAAATAGCAATAAGAAGAAAAATAACGTATAAAATTGTATTAGCTAAGAAAATATACGTAAATGAATAGGATGCTACAACGCCCCCTACCGCTGCGCCAATAGCCACTCCTGCATTTTGAGCAACGTACATCGCATTAAATGCTTTTCTTCCGCCTTGTGGCCAGACTGAGCCTGCCATTGCATACATAGATGGAAACACAATACCAGATCCAAACCCTACAATAACCAAGAGAACAACGTATGTAGGCCAACCATGGAAAAACACCAGTCCCACTAATGCAACAAGGGTAATAATAATTCCTGATAAAATGGATTTATATCCTCCAATTTTGTCAAAAAGCGTTCCCCCTAGTAAATTACCCACTACGCTTGCAGCAGAGTTCAGCATAAGAACCACTCCTGCAACGGATAACGACTTTCCTAAATGTTCATTTATATAAATTGTATTGAGAGGCCATAAAAACGAAGCTCCCGTTACGTTTACAAGCATACCAATAATCAAAAACCAAAGTGACTTGGGCATTGATCTCCCCCCTATCTATTCGAATGCCAACGTACATTCTAGTCTTTTCTTAAAGGGTTCGCAATGCTTTTACATATAGACAATTTATTTGAAATTCGCTGACTATTTAAAAAGGTGATTTCACATGACAATATCATGCAAAATCACCTTTTTACCGCTTATTTTTGCTTCGAACGAACCGGCTGGGCACGCTTGCTGTTCCGTGCTTTTAATTCTTTTACAGGATCAAAATCTTTTCCTAGCTCAATATCATTGCTGTTGATCCCGTTTTTTGTTTTTTGTTCCGGGTTATTTTGATTTGAACGAGTTGCCATAAAATCCTCTCCTTAATGCTGAGTTGTAATCAATTTATTTTGCAGCTGCTGAACTTGCAGGCGCATGCGATATAGCTGCTCTCTTTGCTGTGCATTTGCACTGTGAGAAAACTCTTCAATTTCTTTATAAGCATTTTCTAATTTTTCCTGTGCTTTTGTATATTCAGTATCATTGTAATGTTCTTGTTTCATGCCTTCCTGTAACTGACCTTGTCCAAAGCGAATAGCATCTTCACACTGCTGCATAAGTTGATCCACTGCTTGACGAGTTGTCATTGTCTATTCCTCCTATTCGTTCATTTCTGTCTTATTTTGCGCAACTTTACTCTCCTTTACGACAAGAAGAACCTGTTAAATATAAGCATCCTTAAATTTGTTTGGCACTTTTTCACGTTTTTGATACAATTTGTTGATGTATATTGCATGTAAAAAGGAGGTTGCTGATTTGAATCAGACAAACCCATTTCCGTATAAATCTGAAAACAAACGTTATCATACCTGGAATTACCACTTACGTAACCACTTTGGCCATAAGGTATTTAAAGTAGCCTTAGATGGAGGATTTGATTGTCCAAACAGAGACGGCACGGTAGCTCACGGCGGCTGTACGTTTTGCAGCGCTGCCGGTTCAGGAGATTTCGCTGGAAACAGAGCGGATGATCTTGTGACACAATTTAACGAAATCCGTGAAAAAATGCATCATAAATGGAAAGACGGAAAATACGTTGCTTACTTTCAAGCATTCACTAACACTCACGCTCCTGTTGAGGAGCTTCGTGAAAAATATGAAGCGGTCTTAAAGCTTCCCGGAGTTGTTGGGCTTTCTATCGCCACGCGCCCTGACTGTCTCCCCGACGATGTGGTGGAGTACTTGGCTGAATTAAATGAACGAACTTATCTATGGGTAGAACTTGGACTGCAAACTGTTCATGAACGAACTTCACTGCTTATCAACCGGGCACACGATCACCAATGCTATGTAGATGGTGTAGCAAAGCTTCGAAAACACGGTATTCGCGTTTGTTCTCACATCATTAATGGTTTGCCTTTAGAAACACCTGAGATGATGATGGAAACGGTACGGGAAGTAGCAAAATTAGACGTTCAAGGAATTAAGATTCATCTGCTTCATTTACTAAAAGGAACTCCTATGGTCAAACAGTATGAAAAGGGCCTTGTTGAATTTCTTTCATTTGAAGAATATGTAAAGCTTGTATGCGATCAGCTCGAAGTAATCCCTTCTGAGATGATTGTTCATCGTATTACCGGTGATGGACCGATAGACCTCATGATCGGACCGATGTGGAGCGTAAATAAGTGGAGCGTATTAAATGCCATTGATCAAGAGCTCGAACGTCGCCAAAGCTATCAAGGAAAATATTACGAAAAAGAGTTGATGGAAAGATGAAAATAGAACGTATCCTGCCTTTTGCCCGCACGTTGCTCACTAATGCTGTGGCCGAAGGAGATGTCGCGATTGATGCTACAGCAGGAAATGGACATGATACATTGTTCTTAGCCAACTTAGTCGGAGATACAGGTCATGTATATGGATTTGACATTCAGCCCCAAGCCATTCAAGCAACTCAGCAGCGATTGACAGAACATCATGTAGAAAAACGAGTCACGCTTATCCAAGAAAGCCATAGCAATATAAGCATGCTTCCCCACTCTATTAATGGACGAGTGACGGGCGCTGTCTTTAATTTAGGTTATTTACCAGGTGGAGATAAAGACATCGTCACCACTTCTGAAACAACAATTTCTGCAATTGAGCAGTTACTTGATTTGCTAGCACCTGAAGGAGTGATTGTGCTCGTTATTTATCACGGACACGAACAAGGGAAACAAGAAAGAGACGATTTACTAACGTACGTCCAAAATCTGGATCAAAAAGACGTCCATGTTTTACAATATCGCTTCATGAATCAGCAAAACAATCCTCCGTTCATCATTGCTATTGAAAAAAGATAAGCCGCATATGGCTTATCTTTTTAACATTCGGTACAAGCGTCCGTTGATATAGAAAAAGTAGCTGAGTGCTCCCCCCGCTTTGATTAATCGACGTGCATTCACATGAACATGTTTTTGTGCCCTCACTTTTTGATCGGACAAATAAACGCCCAGGAGTCCCTTATAGATAAAGCAGTGAAAGTGATAATCCGGCAGTTTTTTAGCATATTCGTCCGCTTTTACAACAAAATGTAAAAAGCGGTCCATCATTTGCTGATAGTGAGGATAATAAAAACAAAAGTTCAAATCTCCTCCTGCTTTATCTTCTTCTTGGTCAATTAAATAATCGAGTAAAATATGTAAACCTTGAATATAAGGAAAATATCCCGCTTTTATTTTCTCCGTCATTTCTTTGGTCATCTCTTCTTGAAAACTGTAAGCGGCCAAACAAAAAATGCCTAACGTTGAACCAGAGCACGCTGAAAATTCATACCACTCCATTTCAGGAACACTGTGCCGGTGAGCATCAAACCAATTCTCTAATCGTGGAACTCTTTCCTTGATTTCAACATGCTTATGTATTTGCAAATCACAATAATAAGTAGCTAGTTCTAATAAATGTGAAGAGACGATATGGTAATTACAGGCTTTTCGCAAGGACTGCTGACAAGTCTGGACAAGTTCCGCTAAATATCCTCCATCGTCTTTATCCGTTCGAAAACGATAGTAATCCCCAAGAGGTGCATGAGGAGTCAACGCATCTGGCATCGATTCATGTAAGGCTGCAAAATCTTTAGGATCGAGCGAATTGCTGCGGTCACATAAGTTATCTAAGTAATCGCTGATTGTTTGGTAGGCAACGATAAATTTTACGCATTCAATCATGTTTTCTTTCGCTAAAATCGATAGGATGCCGCCTCCTTCACAATGAAAAGTTTTTGTATCGATACTTGCCAATGCTTGAGTGCGTAATTCTTTATTAGGAATCTCTTTTGCCCGTTCCCGCCAATGGTTAAGCTCATGATGAACGACGGGAAACACTTCTCGATAAATTTTTCTCATTAATGAAATAGGACGAGACGGAATCTTCA
Organism: Priestia sp. RMT2NF4; assembly: GCF_047872835.1. Lineage (NCBI taxonomy): Bacteria > Bacillati > Bacillota > Bacilli > Caryophanales > Bacillaceae > Priestia > Priestia sp. RMT2NF4. The sequence continues at coordinate 43,523 of NZ_JBLQZO010000004.1, read as the reverse complement.
TTTATTTTCACCTCAATTTCTGACAGCACTCATTAAATGTGAAGATCAACAAAGCTTTTCGCGTATGTAAAAACGTATTCTCTTTCAGGCTCATTAAAGATTTCGTGATACAGCTGAGACCATTCTTTGTAGATTTTTTCACTTAGCTCTATTTCATCAAACCACTGTCTAACAATCAGCTTTTCAATAATTTTATCTTCTCCTGCCTGCATCACAAGAAGCGGAACATCCGGCAAACGATCGATATCTTTAAAAGCTAAGTTAACAGCTTGAATCAATTCTCGGTACCATCTTACAGAAACTTTTGTAACGTACAGTGAGTCGTTTTCATCTTCATCTCGAACTTCTTGGTTTCTTGTTGCTTTTTCAACAGTAAGACCCAAATCAAAAAGTTTGTTCGGCATGACTTTATTTAATCCTTTAGATAACATATCTAAGTAAGCTGGTACTTGCTCTTTTAATCCTAGACAAGGTGAGGAAAGAATCGCACCCCATATAGGAAGATTTTTTGTCTGCAGCGTACGAATAACCGCCAGTCCTCCCATACTATGTCCTAACAGGAAAATAGGCAAATCATATTTTTGCGCTTCACGTACCCATTCTTCCACTTCATATACATATTCATCAAAGGATAGGATATGTCCTCTTCTTCTCGTTGTTAAGCCTTGGCCAGGAAGGTCTCCCATGATTACGTGCATTCCAACCGAACGCCACATCTCAATCAGCCAGCGATAGCGCCCGTGATGCTCCGCTGCTCCATGGACCATGACAATAACGCCTTTTGGATTTACTGCTTCCCATTTATGCATTTGAGTTACTCCTTCTTCCTTTTTTTGTTTACCTGCTTTAAAAACCTTTGTACACTTACATTAGAAGATTTACTACTTTTTTTCAACTAATAAAGGGAGATGATTTGATGATTTATCCGTATAAAGAAAAAATGCCTAATATTGCACCCAGCTGCTTCCTGGCAGACTATGTCACGATTACTGGAGATGTCACCATTGGTGAAGAAAGCAGCATTTGGTTTAACACCGTTATTAGAGGAGATGTTTCGCCTACTATTATCGGGAAACGAGTAAATATACAAGATCAATCAACACTCCATCAAAGCCCAAATGCTCCTTTGCTTATTGAGGATGATGTGACAGTAGGACATCAAGTTATTTTACACAGCTCCATCATCCGCAAACGCGCGCTCATTGGCATGGGCTCTATTATTTTAGACGGTGCGGAAATTGGTGAAGGTGCTTTTATCGGTGCAGGAAGTTTAGTGCCTCCCGGTAAAAAAATACCACCTAATACTCTCGCACTCGGTCGACCTGCTAAAGTAATCCGCACTCTGACTGAGGAGGATTTAAAAGATATGCAGCGCATTCGTACAGAATATGTAGAAAAAGGGCAGTATTATAAGTCTATTAAGAAATCTGATTCTTCATTATAAAGGAAACGTTCCCTCAGAAATTCATACTGAGGGAATTTTTTTAGTATCTCCACAAACTCTCTAATCATGTTCTATTCTCTCCACAATTGTAAAGAAATTTCCATATTAATTTACATCGTTTTAGTACTGCCTCCACAATTAAAGATTAAACTGAATAATAAAGACGTATTTATTAAAAAGGGAGCGACTCTATGAAAGCCAAGTTAATTCAGTATGTATACGATGCCGAATGCCGATTATTCAAAAGTGTAAATCAACATTTTGATCGAAAGCACTTAAATAGATTTTTACGTTTACTAACTCATGCCGGCGGAGCCACGTTTACCATTGTGATAGCGTGCTTGCTGCTATTTCTGCATCCTTCATCCGTCGCTTACGCTTGTGCGTTTTCTCTAGCCGTTAGCCATATTCCTGTTGCCATTGCTAAGAAGCTATATCCGAGACAACGGCCTTATATTCAACTAAAGCATACAAAAGTATTAGAAAATCCATTAAAAGATCATTCATTTCCATCGGGGCATACAACGGCTATTTTTTCGTTAGTTACCCCTCTGATGATTACTTACCCAGCCTTCGCTGCCGTTCTTTTGCCGCTTGCAGTAACGGTAGGCATTTCAAGAATTTATCTAGGTCTGCACTATCCGACGGATGTCATGGTAGGCCTGATACTCGGCATCTTTTCAGGTGCTGTTTCACTGAACATATTTTTAGTCTAATTGATAGGAGGAGTACTCATGAGAATTGCTTTATTTACAGATACATTTGCTCCGGAAGTTAACGGAGCTGCTAAAACACTTTATCAATTTACTCAGTATGTCAAATCAAAGCAAATTCCCATCCAGGTATTTGCTCCTGAATTTGCTCATAATCGGTCGTTTTCAACGTATGTTCACCGCTCGCCTAGCATGCCGTTTTTCCTTTATCCAAACAGCCGTTTTTCATTGCCAAACGTTCTAAAAATTAAAAAGCAGCTGCAGGAATTCAACCCTTCTCTTATTCATTTGGCCACTCCTTTTACAATGGGGCTTTGCGGCTCCTATTACGGAAAAAGATTAGGTATTCCTCTTGTCGGCTCTTATCATACCAATTTTGATGATTATTTATCTCACTATGAACTTGAAAAAATGCGTGTACCACTGCAAAAATATATGAAATGGTTTTATAAACCTGTACAAAAATTATTCGCTCCCTCCGAAGTGACCAAACAGCAGCTAGAAAAACAAGGGTTTCACAACGTAGCTATTTGGTCGCGAGGGGTAAATCACAAATTGTTCCATCCCCACTATGACCGCTTTGATATTCGTATTAAATATAATATAAAAAAACCCTACATCTTAACGTATGTAGGAAGGTTAGCTAAAGAAAAGAACGCTGATTTTTTACTAAAAATTGCCCGATCTTTACCTGATCATATCCGCCACCAAGTTCACTGGCTTATTGTGGGAGATGGTCCTTTAAAAGAACAAATGCAACAGCAAGCATCTGAGCATATGACATTTACAGGCTTTCTTGAAGGTAAGCAACTTGCTCATATCTATTCTTCATCTGATTTGTTTGTTTTCCCTTCAGAAACAGAAACGTTCGGAAATGTCGTACTGGAGTCTCTTGCTTCTGGAACTCCCGTGGTGGCAGCAAATGCAGGAGGAGTTAAACAGATGGTTCAGCACGGGCGAAACGGCTACCTTTGCAAACCTCACTCCTTAGAAGAATTCAGTTCGGCTATTACAGGTTTACTTGATGATTTGCACCAGCGGCTTCACTTTGGCCATGCAGCGAGACACTATGCTCTTACTCAATCATGGGACGCCATTTTTCAGCATTTGCTTTCAGAATATGAAGATGTCGTAGAAAAATCTGCTGAAGGTATTCAATGGGCATAAAAAAAATCTCCGTTTTCACGGAGATTTTTTTTATTATTTAGCTAAAGCTTGAGTTTTTAATGCTTCAGCTTTGTCTGTGAACTCCCAAGGAAGCTCCACATCTGTACGACCAAAGTGACCGTAAGCTGCTGTTTGCTTATAAATTGGGCGACGTAAATCAAGCATTTTAATGATGCCTGCTGGACGTAGGTCAAAGTTTTTGCGTACTACATCTACTAGTACTTCTTCAGAAACTTTTCCTGTACCGAATGTATCAATTGAAATAGATACTGGCTGTGCAACACCAATTGCATATGCTAGTTGTACTTCACATTTATCAGCAAGATCAGCTGCTACAATGTTTTTCGCAACATAACGAGCTGCATAAGCTGCTGAACGGTCTACTTTTGTTGCGTCCTTACCAGAGAATGCACCGCCGCCGTGACGAGCATATCCGCCGTAAGTATCAACGATAATTTTACGACCAGTTAAACCAGCATCTCCTTGAGGGCCGCCGATTACGAAACGTCCTGTTGGGTTAATGAAATACTTTGTATTTTCATCAATTAACTCATTTGGAACAACTGGATTAATTACATATTCTTTTAAGTTACGTTGAATTTGCTCTAACGTTACTTCTGGGTGATGCTGAGTTGAAATAACAATTGTATCGATGCGAACAGGTTTGTTGTTTTCATCATATTCAACTGTTACTTGTGTTTTACCATCCGGGCGAAGGTAAGGAAGAATTTCTTCTTTACGTACTTCTGTTAGACGGCGAGCAAGTTTATGAGCTAATGAAATTGGAAGAGGCATTAATTCTTTTGTTTCGTTACATGCATAACCAAACATTAACCCTTGGTCTCCAGCTCCGATTGCTTCGATTTCTTCATCGGACATTTGACCTTCACGTGCTTCTAACGCTTGGTCTACACCAGCAGCGATATCAGCTGACTGCTCGTCGATAGATGTTAATACTGCACAAGTTTCAGCATCAAATCCGTATTTTGCACGAGTATAGCCAATTCCTTTAATTGTTTCACGAACTGTTTTAGGAATATCCACGTAAGTAGAAGTTGTAATTTCACCGCTTACTAAAACTAAACCAGTTGTTACGCTTGTTTCACAAGCAACACGAGCATTTGGATCCTTTGCTAGGATAGCATCAAGAATTGAGTCAGAAATTTGGTCACAAATTTTATCGGGATGTCCCTCTGTAACAGATTCTGACGTGAACAGACGACGTTGTGTTGACATCAGTTTTCCTCCTTATAAATACGATACATTGTGATACGGTACTCATTCCCTTATTTTCATTACACGTTAAAAAATATAAAAAAACCTTTCCTTGTATCGAGGAAAGGTATCAAATTCTACATAAGCCTTTCACTCTTATCGATCAAGGTTGTGCCCTTGCATCAGGTTAGCACCTTATCGTCTACACAAAAAAATGACGATGGTTGCTGGGTTTCACAGGGCCTGTCCCTCCACCAGCTCGGGATAAGAGAGTATCCGTTCAAGGACATATAATACATGAAAAAGCGCTTCACTGTCAACAACATTCAAATGGAAATCATCTCTTTATGTTTGAATCTGTTTTAATGTAACATACTCAAATTTAAAAATAGTATACCTTATTAAGAATGATCACGAAGTTTGGTTAACAAGACAGACCAAAAAAAGGCTTTCACTTGAAATAGCTTCACTTTTTTCGCTTCTAGCACATATACATGTGTCTAAAATAGGTATAACGTACATTTTTTTATAATGCACAAACATTTTTAGTTAAATAGTATAGAATAATTAAATAAATGTGTTATACTAATTATAAATTTCAAACATTAATGAATAAATAATAGCTAAAAAAGGAAGGTAGTGCACATGAGTACTGTTGATATGTCTATCGAATTAAATGGTTTGCTTCAATTAAAAACAACAAAACACCAATTATCTGTTCCACAACTTGTTGAAAAAATTCTAGCTCGACGCGAAGGAACGCTGACTTCTACAGGTGCTGTGTCAGTCGAAACCGGAAAATATACAGGCCGCTCTCCTTTGGATAAATTTATTGTAAGCGATGCTGTATCTTCAAAAACGGTTGAATGGGGACCCGTCAATCAGCCAATTTCTGCTCAGCGATTCGATGCGCTATACAAAAAAGTCTTAACCCACTTAAAGAAACAGGATGAACTTTTTGTTTTTAATGGATATGCTGGAGCTGATAAAAAGTATCAGTTACCAATTCAAGTAGTTAATGAATTTGCATGGCACAACCTATTCGCTCAGCAGTTATTCATTCGCCCTTCAGCTGAACAAAAAACAAATGATGATGTGAAGCCGTTTACAATTGTAGCAGCTCCAACGTTCAAAGCTGATCCTGAAACAGACGGGACGAATTCTGAAACCTTCATTATTCTTTCATTAGAGCGACGCATTGTGCTAATTGGAGGAACTGAATACGCTGGTGAAATGAAAAAATCTATTTTTTCAGTGATGAACTTCTTGCTTCCTCAAAACAATATTCTATCCATGCACTGTTCTGCTAACGTAGGAGAAGAAGGTGACGTTGCATTATTCTTTGGTTTATCTGGAACGGGTAAAACAACGCTTTCTGCTGATGCAAACCGTCGTTTAATCGGAGATGACGAGCACGGTTGGTCAAGCTCTGGTGTATTTAATATTGAAGGAGGCTGCTACGCGAAGTGCATTCAGCTTTCCGAAGAAAAAGAACCGCAAATTTTTAATGCAATTCGCTTCGGCGCAGTACTGGAAAATGTAGTGTTGAATCAAAATACGAAAGTAGCAGATTACAATGATAATAGTTTAACAGAGAATACTCGTGCCGCTTATTCAATTGACTCTATTGATAATACGGTATTGCCAAGCGTTGCTGGGCACCCTACAGCTATTGTCTTTTTAACTGCTGATGCCTTCGGCGTCTTACCTCCAATCAGCAAGCTTACAAAAGAACAAGCGATGTACCATTTTCTGAGCGGATACACTAGTAAGTTAGCTGGAACAGAGCGCGGCGTAACATCGCCACAGGCTACTTTCTCTACATGCTTTGGTGAGCCTTTCTTACCTCTTGCTCCAACAACTTATGCAGAAATGCTAGGAAAGAAAATCGATGAACATAACGTAAATGTCTACCTTGTAAACACTGGATGGACCGGCGGTGAATACGGCGTGGGTGAACGAATGAAGTTAAGTTACACTCGAGCTATGGTTCAAGCAGCTCTTGAAGGAGAACTAGCTAATACCGAAACAGTAACAGATGCTATTTTTGGTTTATCGATTCCAACTCATGTTCCGGGAGTTCCTGATGAAGTGCTTCAGCCTTCTAAAGCATGGAACGATGCAACAGCTTATAACCAAAAAGCAACTGAACTTGCCGCTAAATTCAAAGCGAACTTCAAGCGTTTTAATGATGTAGCATCGGACATTTCAACATTAGGCGGACCTAGAGTCTAATAAAAAACCGATCGTCTTATAGACGATCGTTTTTTTAGTTAGTCGAATGTAATTTTGTCAGTTCATATGTGACAATGGTTTTTTCCTGCTCCATTTCTACCTTACGCACAACAGCAGTTCCAATACATTCTCCATTTTTCGTTTTGTGAATGTTTAATGGAATATCCAACGGATACAAACGATATCCTTTTTTCTCAACTTGAAAAATGTTATCTGTTACACGCTTTTCGTTGCCTTTTGTCACAATCATTGTATTTAATTCTAGCGGCATCCCCATTTTCTCTCACTCCTCACTGTTATTCTACTTGTTTTTTCTATCGTAGCATATCTTTTATTGCGCTTTCATCCACTTCGTTAACTTCTTTACCGTTTCTCGGTTTTCTTTTGGTGGAAAAGCATGTGGAAAGTTTTCAAAATACCAGCTGGTAACTTTTTTATTGGACTTCTTTAGTTTAGATTCGAGCTGATAGGAATGATCAATTGAGACGTTTTTATCTTCTAAACCATGAATAAGCAAGACCGGCGGCTCGACGAGATGAGCACGATGCAAAGGTGTCCTCCATTCGTATCTTTCAGGATATTTAGAAGGAGTTCCTCCAATCACCCGCTTCATCATTCTTCTTAAATCTTCTCTTTCTTCATATGTCAGCACCATATCCGTGACGCCTCCCCATAGCACAAGAGAACGGCTGTCTTTTTTTTCAATGGCTGTGAGTAAAGCCATCACTCCCCCTCGTGAAAACCCAAAAATATGAATGCGGTCATGGTGGACGTTAGGGAGCTGTTTCAGTAAATCGTAAGCAGCAAAAGCATCGTAACGATCATCTCCTGCAAAATCTTCGTTTCCTTCGCCTCCTTGATTTCCCCTATAGAACGGAGCCATCACAATAAAACCTTGTGAAGCAAATTGAATGAGTCGAGCAGGGCGAACCGTTCCTACGTTCTTAATACCTCCTCTTAAGTATAAAAAGCCGTCATACATTCCTTTTTCTTTTGGCTCTGCAAGCATTCCTTTAATCTTAAGCCCTTGACATGCATATGTAATCACCCACAGCGTCACGCGAGGATTTGATGATGGGAAACGCTGTTTATAAAGAATTGTTCCATCTTTCATTTTTTTCCTCCATTCTTTATATAACTAGCCTACTTTCTTCCGCTAAGGTTTACTTTCAGTCGTTGACTACTACTTCTTTGATTTTCCACATAGTTATATAGGCACTCACCTTCTTCCACTTCTTTACATACATTATCATAAAATATTTTATTACTTTAAGGAGGCTTGCTTTATGAAACCAATTAAATGGCTTTTTTCTTTGCTTGCTATTATGATTTTACTCATTCCACTAATTAGCTGCAGCAAAACAACATCTGTACAAACGGTTCGTGTCGGCGAAGTAACTCGCTCTATCTTTTATGCTCCCCAGTACGTCGCTATTTCAAAAGGCTTTTTTGAAGAAGAAGGACTAAAGGTAGATTTAAAAACAACTTGGGGCGGAGATAAGACAATGACGTCACTTTTATCTGATGGCATCGACGTCGCCTTAGTCGGCTCGGAAACGTCAATCTACGTATATGCACAAGGGTCTAGTGATCCCGTCATCAACTTTGCACAGCTAACCCAAACCGACGGAACATTTCTAGTAGCACGTAAAAAGGTCGATCAATTTTCATGGGATCAGCTTAAAGGCAAAACGTTTCTTGGTCAACGCAAAGGCGGCATGCCGCAAATGGTAGGGGAATATGTGTTAAAACAGCATAATATTGATCCTAAAAAAGATGTAAAACTCGTTCAGAACATTGATTTTGCTAACGTTGCGAATGCTTTTGCTTCTGGTACTGGAGATTACGTTCAATTATTTGAGCCAACGGCTAGTATTTTAGAGAAACAAGGAAAAGGACATATCGTTGCTTCCTTCGGAAAAGAATCAGGAACAGTTCCTTATACAACATTTATGGCCAAAGAAAGCTATTTAAAAGATAACCCTGAAGCAGCAGCTAAATTTACTCGAGCTATTTACAAAGCACAAAAATGGGTGAATACACATAGCACAGATGAAATTGCTGAAGTGGTTGCACCGTATTTTGAAGATACACCTAAAGACACGCTAAAAACTGTTATTGACCGCTATAAATCGCAAAAATCCTTTGCAACTAACCCTTTATTAGATGAGAAAGAGTGGGATCATTTACAAACAATCATGGACGAATCTGGAGAACTTCCAAGACACATTAATCACAGCAAGCTAGTCAACACAAAATTCGCAAAAGATGCAATGAGGGAGTAATATGACAAAACTTCACATTCAAGATGTTCAACATATGTACCTTACGACAAAGTCTGCTACCACTGCACTTGAACATATTAATTTGTCTATTGAAGAAGGAGAATTCGTTTCCTTTCTCGGCCCAAGCGGATGTGGAAAAACGACGCTTCTATCGATTATTGCAGGCTTGATTGAACCAACGTCAGGCTCTGTCACAATAGACGGTGAAAATATCGGAACATCAGTTCCAAACATCGGTTATATGCTTCAACAAGATTATTTGTTTCCGTGGAAAACCATTAAAGAAAATATTTTACTTGGGCTTGAAATTCGCGGACAGCTAACAGACAAAACGGAGAGTAAAGCACTGCTGCTCCTAAAAGAAATTGGTCTACAAGGCGTAGATGACCTATATCCACACCAGTTATCCGGAGGCATGAGACAACGCGTCGCTTTAGTCCGAACACTTGCCATTGACCCCGCTATTTTACTCTTGGATGAACCTTTTTCAGCACTTGATTTTCAAACAAAACTCAAGCTTGAAGAACTTGTCTCCAAAACACTGATGACTTATCAAAAAACGGCCGTTTTGGTCACGCACGATATCGGCGAAGCCATTGCTATGAGCAGCCGAATCTTTTTATTCTCAGCCAAGCCAGGAAAAATCGCAAAAACATTCACGGTTCCTTCTATTTTACGAACCCTCTCTCCGTTTGAAGCACGACAGCATCCTGTCTATAACGATTTATTTATGGACATATGGAAGGAGCTTGATCAACTTGAAACCCACTAGCTCCCTAGATACTCTTCACGAAAGCTACCTTCGCAAGGTTCGGGGCGAAAAACGATTAGTACTGAACGTACAGCTGGTCATTTTCTTAGCCTTTTTTAGCTTCTGGGAACTGGCTTCTCGTTTAAAGTGGATTGACCCTTTAATCTTCAGTTCCCCTACTAAAGTATGGCATTTATTTTTAATTAAACTTGCCGACGGCTCGCTGGCAGAACATATTGGTTTTACGTTATTCGAAACAGTTCTTGGCTTCATTTTAGGCACAGTGCTAGGTATTTTACTTGCAACGGCCCTTTGGTATTCAACTAGGCTTGCACATATATTAGACCCTTACCTCGTTATTTTAAACGCCATGCCTAAAGTAGCGCTGGGCCCTATTTTAATTGTAGCAATTGGGCCAGGATTTTTCTCAATTTTAACGATGGGAGCGATTATATCCGTTATCATTACATCCATCGTCGTTTACACAGCCTTTAAAGAAGTGGATCCAAACTATATTAAATTACTAAAAAGCTTCGGGGCAACGAAAACCCGCTGTTTTAAAGAAGCAATTCTTCCAGCTTCCATGCCTGCCATTATTTCCACATTTAAAGTAAACGTCGGTTTATCTTGGGTAGGCGTCATCGTAGGAGAATTTTTAGTTTCTTCAAAAGGGCTTGGATATATGATTATTTATGGTTTCCAAGTCTTCAACTTTACTCTTGTTCTTCTCAGCTTATTATTAATTGCCATTTTCGCTACGATTATGTACCAAGGCGTGGCTTATCTAGAAAAGAAATTGATCCGACGCTCATAAAAAATACCCCCGTACAAACGGGGGTATTTTCGTTGATATGATGCTTTTACAAAAATGTTCGCTTTACATATTTCATTACATACTGCAAAACATTATCTTTCATAATGAAGCTGTACGCATCATCTTGTTGAATGCCCGAAGGTAGTTCGTCAATCATTACGGGACCATCTGTTTCCATGTAGTCTTCTTTTTTAATTACATTTCCAATCGTAGCAAAATAAATATTTTTAATAATGGTCTTTCCTTTACTTACTACTTTATATTGACCAATATAAGTTAAAGAAGAGACTTCTCCGCCTGTTTCTTCAAACACTTCTCGAACCGCTGCTTCTTCTGGTATTTCATTGCCTTCTAGTTTTCCTCCGGGAAATTCTAAACCTCGTTTTGAGTGATTCGTTAGCAACCATTGATTTTCATACCTGCATACGACCCAAACATGACGTGGAGTTTTCGAGAATGGATTTTTTTCAAATGATAAAAATACTTGATTATGATATGCATCCTTAAATGTGTACATGGTCGACTCAAACTCCATTTGATTTTTCCCTTATTTTATCATACATTACGGCCATACCTGATAAGAAAAGTATGCTCGTACTTTTTTTCTTTGCATTTTACCCCTTATTCCGTTCTATCTGAAGATAAAATATTCATCTGTTTGATATGTGATTTTGTTTCATCGTCTCCCAGCTGATAAAGCATGGCATATATGTCAACTGTTGTTTTATCGTACATATCATTTTGAGAATCATGATGATATTCCAGATACGGAATATGGGATCGCCAAAAGCTTGACCAATCGCTTGAAGCGCGCTGATCTAAATAGGTTCTCAGCTGCTCCACTTCTTCATCTGTTGCTTCAATCGCATAATTCCAATCTGAAGCAGTATTTGACTGATTGATTTCCCCTGAACTCAGAGATACATAATATTTTTTTGTCATGAAAGATATTCAGCTCCTTCTTTCTAGTGCCAACTTATCTTTCTTATGTGTATCTTATTCTTTTTTTATACACTCTACGATTTAAAGCGGTCTTTTAAAATCGCTATTGCTTTTTTTAACGGCTCTGGAATTGGAACCCCTACAATTCTTGCGTTTTCTGTAATTGAAATCATTTCGTTTAAAATATAGAACAAAATAGCTCCATCTCGAATAATATGACCGTTTTCCCAAAATACAGAATCGATAAAGTTTGCTACAGCAATCATGGCAAAAATAAAAATTTTTTTGGCAATTCCTTTAAAACCTACTTTGCTAGATAAACGTTTATTTATAAAAGCTGCAATCGTGCCTGTCAAGTAATCCATTGCCACTAATGCTACTAAAGCCATTAGTAAATAGTCCCACTCTCCAAATAAAAAAAAAGCCAGTGAACCTAAACTTGAAATTATCAAGACAGAAAGCTTCTGCATATCCACTTTTTTCACCCTTTCAGCAGTCATATCCCTACAGTATATGCCGGTGAAAAAAAAGTGTTCGTCCATCTTATCATAAAAAAACCTGCGATTGCTCGCAGGTTTTACTTACTTGCCTAGGAATGACTTTAACATCCACGTATGTTTTTCTAAGCTTTGATGAATAGCTAACAGCATGTCTCCTGTTGTTTCATCGCCCGCTTCACCGGCTGCATCCATTCCTTCTTTTAATTCAGCAGTTAGCGTATCAAAATCGCTTACTAAAGAAGCAACCATGTCTTTAGCCGTTTCGCTTCCATCCGCTTCTTTAATAGAAGAAAGCTCTAACGATTCTTTCATTGTTGCCACAGGTTTTCCTTCTAGTGCTAAAAGGCGTTCTGCAAGGTCATCAATAATTGTAGCTGTTTCCGTATACAGCTCTTCAAACTTTTCATGAAGAGTGAAGAATTGTTCACCTTTCACGTACCAATGAAAATTATGAAGTTTTATGTACATTACACTAAAGTTTGCCACTTGTTTATTAACAATTTCATTTACATTTGCTGCCATGTTGTTCGCTCCTTTGTGAACTCTTTATATAGTATAGTTGTACCCTTTTTTAGTTGATTAAAACATTTTTTTCATAAAAAGAGACATTTCCCTTTCTTTAGACTCGGAGAAACGTCTTCATCTTTTTCCAAATAAAATAAGCAGCCCAGCGGACTGCTTATTTTTAGCCAAATACTTTTTCTAAATCTTCTTTGTCCTGTTCTAACCAGAACTTCATCAAGCGTTTTGCTCCTTCTAAATCGTGAAGTTTTGCTTGACCGCACTGTTTTTCATTTGCTGCTGGAATTTCAGTAATGTTAATTGCATCTTTTAGCGTATCGTCCAACAAATCAATAATTTCACGTACAGTCGGCTCCCCGCTCACTACTAAGTAGTATCCCGTTTGACATCCCATAGGCGAAATATCAATAATATCAAAGTGATCGTATTTTTCTACATGAGTACGAATATTAAAAGCTAATAAATGCTCTAACGTATGAATAACGTCCGGCTTCATTGCTTGTTTGTTTGGTTGGCAAAAACGAATATCGAATTTATTTACAACGCCGTCGCTTCCCACTTTGTGAACACCGCAGTGTCTTACGTAAGGTGCTTTAACCGCATTATGATCTAGCTCAAAACTTTCTACTGATGGCATAATACCACTCCTTTTTTCTTCTTTCACCTATCATAACATGCAATTCCGATATATTTCATCCATTTAATAACCTTTATTTCTTTTAGTTGCTTTTTATTCCTTCTATCCCTTATAGTATGAGCAAACACGAAAGAAAGAACGTGATAATAAATGATTGCAAAGCTTTTGCTTTTACTTATAAAAGGATATCAAAAAGGAATTTCGCCTTTTCTTCCGGCAAGGTGCCGGTTTTACCCTACTTGCTCCCAGTACGGAGTTGAATCCATTAAACGCTTTGGTGCCGTAAAGGGATCTTATTTGACTATAAAACGCATTTTAAAATGCCACCCGTTCCATCCGGGTGGCATCGATGAAGTACCTGAGAAAAAATCACACTAAGCTTTAGTTGTTTTCGATTGCTTCATACCCATTTACAACAACATCTAGCTTTCCTGTATTTGGATCAATAACTAGTCCATGTACAGGAGTATCTTTTGAAAATAGAGGATGATTACGAATTGTCTCTACACTATGCTGAACAGTCTCTTCTACTGAATCAAAACCCGTTAACCATTTTTTCAAGTCCATAGAATATTCAATGGTATTAATCACTTCATCTGAGATGCCTTTTGCTCTTACTTTCTCTAAAAAAGGTTCCGCCTGAAGTTTACCTGCTCCGCAGTCATGGTGACCAATTACACATACCTCATCAGCTTGTAGCTCGTACACAGCTACTAAAATGCTTCGCATAATACTTCCAAATGGATGTGAAACAAGTGCTCCTGCATTTTTAACAATTTTCACGTCTCCGTTACGCAGATTTAAAGCGTGCGGAAGCAATTCTACCAATCTTGTGTCCATACACGATAAAATAACCATTTTTTTATTAGGGAATTTGCTTGTTTCGTAAAGTTCATACTTCTTTTCTTCTACAAATTTTTTGTTGAATTCTAAAACATCTTGTAATAAGCTCATTTGCTGTCTTCTCCTTCATAAAAAAAATTCTTTCTTGTATTATAATACTTTTTCCTATAAGATGAAAAGTGTTAAATCGTAATCATTATTATTTAAAGACAAGAAAGTAGGTTATAACAGTGAAAAAAATTCCCGTTACCGTTTTAAGCGGATACCTTGGGTCAGGTAAAACAACTCTTTTGAACCATATTTTAAAAAATAAAGAAGGTTTAAAGGTCGCGGTCATTGTCAATGACATGAGCGAAGTAAATATTGATGCAGACTTAGTTAAACAAGGCGGATTTTCTCGAACAGAAGAAAAACTTGTTGAAATGCAAAATGGCTGTATTTGCTGTACGCTTCGAGATGATTTAATGAAAGAGGTAGAACGCCTCGCTGACAATGATGATATTGATTATATTGTCATTGAATCTTCCGGAATCAGCGAACCTATCCCTGTTGCTCAAACATTTACTTATATTGATGAAGAGCTTGGCATTGATTTAACTCAGAAATGTTCATTAGATACGATGGTCACTGTAGTAGATGCTAATCGCTTTTGGGAAGACTTTTCATCCGGCGAAAGCTTATTAGACCGCAAAGAAGGAACGGATGAAAACGATAAAAGAGAAGTGGTTGATTTATTAATCGATCAAATTGAATTTGCAAACGTCATTTTATTAAACAAAGTTGATTTGTTAACAAAAGATGATGCAGATGAGCTGCAGGCTGTTCTTCACAAATTAAACTCAGAGGCCACTGTTATCCAAACAATTAATAGTGAGGTAAAACTTGAAGCCATACTTCATACCGACTTATTCGACTTTGAAAAAGCTAGTCAAGGAGCCGGGTGGATTAAAGAATTAAATGAAGAACACCATACGCCTGAAACAGAAGAGTTTGGTATTTCTTCTTTTGTATATAGAAGGAATCGTCCCCTTCATCCTGAACGCTTTATGAAATGGTTAGAGGACTGGCCGGTTGATATTGTACGTGCAAAAGGATTTTTCTGGCTTGCTTCACGTAACCATATGGCAGGACTTCTTTCTCAAGCAGGTACGTCCATTATGATTCAAGGAGCGGGTGAATGGGTCGCAACGTACACAGCAGAGGAAAGGGAACAAACCTTAAAGGAAGAACCTGAATTACGAGCAAAATGGGATGAACAATTTGGAGACCGTATTAACGAGCTTGTATTGATTGGTATTGATATGAACAAAGCTGAAATAATTGAAACTTTAGACTACTGTTTGCTGACAAATGAGGAAATGAATCAAGATTGGGCTACTTTCAAAGACCCCCTTCCTAAGTTTACAGTAAGTGCGTAAATTTTTAGTTTTCAAATCGTAATAATTACGATATAATAACATAGGTCATAAATGGTTACGATACGAACGGAAGGAGCAACATAATGAAATTCAAACCACTTTTAATGGTGCTGGCATTAGGAATTGGAACAGCCCTTGCAGGGTGCAGTTCAAGCAGTGCAAATAACGCATCTGATAATAAAAATAAAAAATTAGAAGTTTACACAACAATTTACCCTTTACAGGATTTCACTGAAAAAATCGGTGGAAAATATGTAGAAGCTAAAAGCATTTTACCAACCGGTGTAGATGCTCACTCATTTGAACCTACCACAAAAACAATGGTCAAAATCGCAAACGCGGACGCATTCGTTTACTCAGGAATTGGGCTTGAAGGCTTTGCAGATAAAGCACAGTCTACGCTAAAGAATGAAGATGTCGCTTTAGTAGAAGCTGCAAAAGGAATTGAACTAGCAAAGAGTTCTGAAGATGAGCATGCCCACGAGGACGAACATGCACATGAAGAAGAGCATCACCACGGAGATACAGACCCTCACGTTTGGCTTGATCCTATTTTAGCTATTCAATTAGCAGAAAATATTAAAAATGAACTTGTTGAATTAAAACCGGATAAAAAAGCAGAATTTGAAAAGAACTTCCAATCCTTAAAGACTCAGCTTGAAGATGTGAACCAAGAGTTAAAAACAACGATTGGCGACGCACCTCATAAAGAAATTTTAGTATCACATGCAGCCTACGGCTACTGGGAAAAACGATACGGATTAAAGCAAATTAGCGTAGCGGGTTTATCTCCTACAAATGAGCCGTCTCAAAAACAATTAGAAAACATCGTAAAACAAGCAAAAAAAGACCATATCAAATACTTTATCTTTGACCAAAATTTAAAGCCTAAAGTGTCTACGCTTGTAAAAAATGAAGTGGGAGCTCAAGCTTTAACACTTCATAACTTAGAGTCATTAACGAAAAACGATGTTAAAAATAAAGAAGATTATTTCTCCATTATGCAACACAACATTGATACGTTGAAAAAAGCATTATATTAATAAAAAAACTAGCCTCTCGGCTAGTTTTTTTATTGTAATTTATATTTTTGCTTAAAGCGTTCCACACGGCCGCCTTTATCAGCAAATTTTTGTTTTCCTGTATAAAATGGATGTGTATCCGAACTAATTTCAACTTTTAAGAGCGGATATGTGTTGCCATCTTCCCATTGAACGGTCTCATTTGATTGTTTTGTAGATCCTGATAAAAATGATGTCCCGCTATTTGTATCCATAAACACAACTTTACGATAGTCTGGATGAATATTTGTTTTCATTAAATATCTCTCCTTTAAAACAATATATACTTATTATAATCGTAATGATTACTATTTTCAAGTTATATGTTTTACCAATTCTGATGCATAAAGCGTGGTAAAAAGTGGACAATAAGGTTTATCAATACTTTACTGGAAAGGTTGAAAAATGAATGGATCATTTAGTTACTGCACGTTCAATGTTTGGTCTGAACATGGGAGTACATATCATTTTTGCCACTCTTGGCGTCGGCATTCCTCTCATGATTTTATTGGCTGAAATTCTTTACTACAAAACAAAAGATAAAGATTATGAACTTATGGCACAGCGCTGGACAAAAGGAGCTGCTGTCCTGCTTGGAGTCGCTATTCCTACGGGAACGATTGCTGGTGTGCAATTAGCGTTGCTTTGGCCGGGTTTTATGGAAATCGTAGGAAAAGTGATGGCTCTTCCTTTTCAAATTGAAATTTATGCTTTCTTTATTGAGGCTCTTTTTCTCTCTATTTACGTATACGCAGCGGACCGTATTTCTCGAAAAATGAGGATTATCAGTCTCATTTTAGTAGCAATAGGCGCTCTTGCCTCTGCCGTTTTAATTACAAACGTGCACGCATTTGAAGGAACACCTGCTGGCTTTCGAATTTTAAATGGCGAAATTGTAAGCGTAGATCCTTGGGCAGCTTTCTTTAATCCGAGTTTCTTTGTAACGTCCGGTCACGTAGCCGTTTCTGCTTATACAACAGGAGGCTTTGTCATTGCTTCAGTCGCTGCCTTTAAAATGCTTCGTGCGCGAAAACATAATCCAAGAGAATATAAATTTCATCATAAAGCATTGATGATGGGATTAGTAATCGGCGGGATTTTTTCTTTTGTAACAGCTTTGAATGGACATGAATCGATGCAAAAAGTATACGAATATCAACCCGAAAAACTTGCAGCAGCTGAAGGTCTATTTGAAACGCAAGATCATGCGCCATTAGCTTTAGGCGGATTTACAGATGAAAAAGAACAGCGAGTCAAGTATGGCATTGAGTTTCCATGGATGCTCAGCTTCTTGTCGGGTAATAGCTTTAATACAGTGATTACTGGACTCAATGACTTCCCTAGAGATTATTGGCCGCCGCTTTTTGTGCATACCTTGTTTAACGGTATGGTCATTATCGGATCGATTTTAATTTTAGTGGCGCTAGTGGGCGTTGTTTGGTACAAGTTTTTAAAGAAGAAAAGCTTCCCTAAAGTTTTCATGTGGGCATTTGTCGCAACGGGCCCTCTCGCGATCATGGGCATTGAATTCGGATGGATTTTCGCATGTACAGGCAGACAACCCTGGGTCATTTACCGCATCATGCGTACATCAGAAGCCGTTACTACTTCTGCTAATTTGCATATTTTATTTTTCTTGTTTTTGCTTGTTTATATCGTACTCGTGGCCGCAGTCGCCCTTGTACTGGTGTTTTATTTTAGACGAAATCCGCTTTCTAAAGAGCTTGCTGCGCAAGCAGATTAAAAAGGATGTGAGAATATGGGTGATTCATTACTAGCAATTACTGTAATATGGGGCTTCATTTTTATCTATGCTGTAATGGGAACGATGGACTTTGGAGCTGGTTTTTGGTCGATGGTCTATATTAACCGTACGAAAACAAATGCTACAGATGTAGCAAACAGATATCTATCGCCTACTTGGGAAGTAACCAATGTATTTATCGTTGCGATTGTTGTTGCGCTGTTTAGCTTTTTTCCGCGAGCTACATTTACGCTTGGAACAGTGCTACTAGTACCGGGGAGTATCATTTTACTTCTCTTATCTATTCGAAGCGGATTTTTAGTGTTTTCACACTATGCTGGCAGCTTCAAATATCGGAGAGCGTTGGTTTATGTATCTGGTATATCTGGCGTATTAATTCCTGCTTTTTTAATCGCCGTACTGCCCGTAAGTCAAGGTGGATTTATTGATGTAATTGACGGAACGCAGCGATTAAATTTAGCAAGAGTGTTTTCAAGTCCGCACGTCTATTCATTTATTGGTTTTGCCATTACCTCTTCCCTGTTTCTGTCGTCTCTTTTATTAGCAGATTATTCGAAGTCATCTGACGAAATGGAAGCTTATGCGGTCTATCGGCGCGATGCGCTCATTACAGGACCTCTTTCACTGCTAATGGCTATCTTTATTATGATTACAATGCAATCAGAAGCCAGCTGGTTATATGATAAAATGATGCAGTTTAAGCCTCTTCTTTACGGGTCTGTAGGTCTATTTGTAGTAGCTGGTATTGCTCTGCTGCTGCCTTCTCAAAAAGGAAAAGGAATGCCTCGTTTAGCCGTGGTATCAATCGTCCTTCAATATTTCTTAGCAAGTTACGTATACGGACGAAGTCATTTACCGTATGTCGTGTATCCAAACGTAACGATTGAGAATGGATTTACACATCCCGATGCGTTCCATTCGTTATTTATTGTGTATATTGTTGGCTTTGCGATTTTATTTCCTGGATTCTTTTATTTCTGGCGTCTATTTATGAAAGATAATAAAGAATACAGCAAAAAGAAGCCATATTAAAAACCCGGTCAGCACTTGACCGGATTTTCTTATGAAGCAGCAGATTTTGCCACTACTTCAGCAAAGTCTTTAGCAAATACCTTACATTTTTCTACATCTTCTCCAAAGGGAGAAAGCTCGATTTTCAAACCAGGAACAGCTATATTTCCGTTGCGTCCCTTTATTTTTTCTTCAATTAAATCAACTGCTCCGCAAAAAACATCATATGATGAATCACCTGAACCAAATACAGCCATCTGCTTTTGACTGAGATCTATATCATCCATTTCATCATAAAGATCTAAAAAATCATCTGGCAGCTCTCCATCTCCCCACGTATAAGCTCCAAAGATAATAGATTCTGCCAATACAAGGTCCGAAGCATCAATGTCATATACTTCTGCTCGTTTCACATGCAATCCATGCTTGACTAATTCTTCTTCGATCAAATCGGCTATTGCTTCTGTGTTGCCTGACATACTCGCATAAGCTAGTAAGATTTCCTTCATGTAAATGACGCTCCTTTACACCAGCAGTGTGGGCCGCACATCCCCTTCTTCATCACATTCTTGCTTAAGAGGACAGTTTTCACACTCACTGGATGCATAGTTCTTTTGAAAATGTTTTGGTTCCATTAACACACTTTTGACAATATGTAGTTGAAGTATGGCTTTTTCATAATCGCCTGTTGCAATATAATAAGTTGTTGTTTCTCCGGTTAATAATGAATAAAAACGAATTTGTTCAGGAACCTTTTTAAAAGCTTGTTTCGAAAAAACGATAATAAAGTCTTTCATTGCGTTCTTCACTTCTTCATGGTCATCTAGAATGAATTTTGTTACCGTATAAGACTTCTCTGTCCATGCAGCAAAATCAATGGTCAGAGAAAGGTTGCTTTGAATTTCTTCTACATAAACGCTGTATTTCTCAAACACAAAAAGTGGTAGCTCCACATGTGTTTTCTCGCCTAAAAACCTCAGTAAATAATCACTTACTTTAGCTAACACATCGTAATAGTGAATGGGTGATGAAAACATATTTGGCTTTAGACGCCAATATTTTTCAATAAGCTGTAAAACATAGAGGTTTGAGCGATACTCAACTGGCTTGCTATAGTATGTTTTAATGATTTGATGGACGGTTACTTGAACATGCTGTTTCCAATCTATAGATGTCTTTTTCAAAAGAAGCTGCTGCTGATAAAATTTGTACGGACATCGAATAAATTGTTCGATGTGGTTATTGGAGAGTGTCTTTATATGCACTTTCATCGGTTCCATCTATGTCTCACCACCCTAATTGAAATTCATTCTCAATAATGATCAAAAATTAAATCATGAAATTTGCTCAATCACTTTACGAATAGCACTCCATGAATGTTTGACGAAATAAATTGGTTTTTGCTGTTTTTTTGCTTTCTCTTTAATAACTTTTGCCATATTGTGATTAATAAAATCCGTAATAACTAATACAAACCCAATATGTTCGGGAATTTCTCGCTTCACCATATTGCTTTTACGGCCATCTAAATGAATTACTTCATTAAACCCTTCTCCCGCTAGACGATCTGTAATATGCTTTAACCTGTCTCCTCCTACAACCATGACTGATGACATGTTTGTTCCCTCCCAATTAATTATTCATTTAATGATTTGACAACAACCTGTATTCTTTACTATATATACAGTTTAATTGAGAATGATTCTCTTTGTCAATGTTTAATTGATAAAAATTCTCAATTAAAATGAAAGTCTACCACCTTTCTTATAAGTTAGTTGAATTTTGACCATACTATAGCTATCACATACAAAGGAGGGTTAACGTTGGAACAAAACATTCTTTGTGAAGTAAATAACTGTCACTTTTGGAAAAATGGAAATCACTGCAGTGCAGAAGAAATTTACGTAGTAAGTCATAGCGGAAAACATGCAGCAAGCAGCTATGAAACAGACTGTAAAACGTTCAAGCCAACTGAAGCGTAACCCGCAAAAGGACAGCCTCTGGGTTGTCTTTTTTCTCTCTTCAAGATTATAAAAAAGGAGACTAGTATGAAGACTGAACAACTGATTCATTTTTTTAAAGAAGAAGCCATAAAAGCAAATGAACAAACCTTTCCAATCTATGTACAATCATTTACTCATTTATGGACATACAAATGGGGAACACTTGAAAACATTCCAGAAGAAATTGATGACTTAATTACCACACGTGCGTTAGAACTTGGACTTATTCACTTAAAAAAAGCTGACTAATCAATAAGGAAATTAGTCAGCTTTTGTGTTTATAGATCATCAAATCCATTTGCATCTGATGCTTTTGTATATTGTCGTGATTTCTGTTCAAAGAAATCGGTTTTCCCTAAATCTACCTCTTGATAAGCAATAATCCAACGAAGAGGATTTTCAATCGGTGCTTCTGGGAAAGCAGCTCGACCGAAGCCTAACTGATTACAGCGTTTATTCGCCATATATTCAATGTACTGCTGCAGTTCTTTCATCGTAATGCCGTCGAATTTTTCTCCAATAACAGATTCCGCCCATTCAATTTCAAGACGAGCTGCCTCTTGGAACGTTTCAACTACAAACGTTTCTAGCTCCTCCGTACGATAAGCTGGATTTTCATTTAGTACTTCCTTGAAAATCTTTTCAAATAACCCAACGTGAAGCTGTTCATCACGATTGATATAATTAATCATCGTAGATGTCGCCACCATCTTTTGATTTCTCGCAAGATTATAGAAGAACGCAAATCCGCTATAGAAGAAAAGTCCTTCTAAAATAACATCATATACCATAGACTTCAAAAAGTTTTCAACCGTTGCTTCTTCGCTAAATGCTTTATATCCGTTTGTAATAAAGTCATTTCGTGCGCGAAGCTTTTCGTCTGTACGCCAGTATTCAAATACTTCATCTTGTTTTCCTTTTGGTACAAGACTTGATAAAACATATGAATACGAATGATTATGAACCACTTCTTGCTGCGCTAAAATAATCATTAGAGCGTTAATCGAAGAATCGGTTACATAGTCAGCTACTTTGCTAGCATAATCTGATTGAATACTGTCCAGTAGCGCCAGCAGGCCAATAATTTTTAGAAAGCTCTCTTGTTCGTCAGCGGTTAACTGAGGGAACTGTTTAATATCTTGCCCCATATTAATTTCAAACGGCGTCCAGAAATTAGCTAGCATACGCTTGTATTTAGGGAACGCCCATGAAAATCGGACGTCATCCCAGTTTAGAATATTGGAGCTCTTGCCGTTGATGATTCCTGTCGAACGGTTCGGAGCTGTTTCGTTCATTAATTCTCGTTTTAACATGCTTGTCATCAATTATTCACTCCTTTTAACTATGACAGCTTTCACATTCTTCAATGACTTCACTTGATGTTGAACGTACGTAATAGGTCGTTTTTAATTTTTCTTTCCATGCCGTCATATGAAGATCCAGCAGCTCTTTTGCTCGGATATCATTTTGTACATATAAATTGAATGAAATAGATTGATCAATATGACGCTGGCGCTTGGCGTTTTGCTTAATGCTCCAGTGCTGATCAATTAAATAAACGGACTTATAATACCAGTTTGTTGCTGGCGATAAATCTGGTGCCGTCACTGGGATTTTATAGTTTTTCTTTTCCTCTGAATAAAACTTACGGAAAATCGGATCAATACTTGCCGTAGAACCCGCGATAATAGATGTTGATGAATTAGGTGCTACAGCCATTAAATATCCATTTCTTATCCCATTGCTTTGAACTTCGCTACGCAGTTCACTCCACGCTTCGCTCGTGTATTCACGTGTTTCAAAATAAGCGCCTGACTCAAAATCTGAGCCTTTAAATAATGGATATGCGCCTTTTTCTTTAGCTAAGTTCATGCTTGCCTGCACGGTTAAGTAAGAAATTTGTTCATACAATTCATCGCAATATGCTACCGCTTCACCTGTCTCCCATGCTATTTTCTTTAAGGCAAGCAAATGGTTCCAGCCAAATGTGCCAAGCCCTACTGCGCGGTACTTTTGATTCGTTAGCTTTGCTTGAAGTACCGGCAAATCATTTAACTCAATAACATTATCAAGCATGCGTACTTGAATTGGAATTAAACGTTCAAGTACATCTTCAGTTACGGCTCTCGCTAAGTTAATAGAAGAAAGATTACATACAACAAAATCGCCCGGATTCTTTGTAATAATAATTTTTCCGTCTTCCGTAATTTCCTCTGTTACGACCGTTGTACTTTGGTTTTGCGTGATTTCTGTACATAAGTTACTGCAGTAAATCATGCCCGCGTGTCGGTTTTGATTAGCTCGGTTAACCGTATCACGATAGAACATATAAGGAGTTCCGGTTTCAAGCTGCGAAAGCATAATGCGCTTGAAGATCTCAATAGCAGGCACTGTTTCTCTTGAAAGCTGTTCATTGTTTACACACTCAGCGTAACGAGTGCGGAACGAACCGCTGCCTTCTTCTTCATCATAAAAATCTTCTAACGAGTAGCCCATCAGCGTACGAACTTCGTGAGGATCGAATAAGTGCCAGTCTTCACGTGCTTCTACTTTTTCCATAAACAAATCTGGCAAACATACGCCAGTGAATAAATCATGCGTGCGCTGGCGTTCATCACCATTGTTCAAACGCGCGTCTAAGAATGAAAAAATGTCTTTATGCCAAACGTCTAAATATACGGCAATAGCTCCTTGTCGTTGACCTAGCTGATCGACACTTACAGCCGTATTATTTAGCTGTTTCATCCATGGAATTGTTCCTGATGATACGCCTTTAAAACCTTTTATATCACTTCCTCGGCTTCTAATATGACCGAGGTAGACACCAATTCCGCCTCCATTTTTACTAAGCGTGGCCAAATCTGTATTGCTATCATAAATACCGCGTAAGCTGTCATCAATCGTATCAATAAAGCAGCTAGATAGCTGTCCGTAGCTCTTTCCTGCGTTTGAGAGTGTTGGTGTGGCAACCGTCATATATAGACTAGAAAGCGCCCAGTACGCTTCTTTTACTAATGCTGTTCGATTTTCTTTCTTTTCTTGAGACATCAGCGTCATAGCAATGATAAGAAAACGTTCTTGCGGTAATTCGTATACACGCTTATCATGTGATGTCGCTAAATAGCGATCTGCTAATGTCAGCAATCCAATGTATGTAAATAAACGATCGCGTTCAGGAATAATGACTGAAGCAATTTCATTAATTTCTTCTTCTGTATATGTTTTTAATAGCTGTTTATTATAAATGCCGATTTTTGTTAGTTCTTGAATAAGCTGATAAAACGAACCGTACTTCTCTTTTTTATCATAACCTCGGTTGTCCGCTGCTTTTCGATATAGTTCGTTTAAGTAGACGTCTGCCGCCACGTACGTCCAATCTGGTTCTTCCATTGAAATACGCTCTAGGGCTGCCAAAATTAGTACGTTTGCAACCTTTTCGTCCGTCATATTTTCCTTTACTGTAACAGTTTGAATAACCTTTTCCTCATACAAAGAAAAATCAAGCTGCGTAAATTCTTTTTTTAAACGTTCAATATATGCAGTTAATTCATGTAGAATTGTAGGCTTTAATGTATTCACCATAAATATGGCTCCTCTCTTCACTTCAAAATAAAAAATCGCTCACCGTACCTCGGTGAGCGAATAGAACGAAGATAGAAGAAGACACTAAGTCTTTTCTCAATCCTCGCTCTACCCTCTCACCTCCCGAAGAAGATAAAACGACATAAAAAAGGCAGGTCTCCTGACTTATGCTTCTTTTTACTTTAAGGCCTTCCCATGATGTTTACTCACAGTGGATCTCCTTATTTCATCAGCATTCACAGTTGCGGGGACAGCTTTGGATTTTCACCAAATTCCCTTTTAAGTCTTTTTATCAGACACCTTTTTCACTGGAAAACACAAAATATAGTATTTTATTATTGTTTAACAAACAACATATTGTGTTATGTTATAAACACATTATATAGGACAACTTAGAAAACTATCAACCTATTTTCAAAAATAATTTTGTTTTTTACGATAAAATCCTTCGACTTTTTTCATCAAACTACTCCATCATAACATGTTTTGACACGCTTGATGGAACAATGTGCTCTTTTTAAAAAATTTGTCCTATTTTTCTACTAAACATTGCCAACATCAATAAAAAAACCGTTTTTCATAAAAAACGGTTTTTAATTATTTGTATTCTTTTTCAAATGCTGTGATTGTTTTGATAAACTTTTTATCAATATCGTATCCGATCCCCGGTTTTTCCTTCACCTTTATTACTCCGGCTTCTACCTCTACTTCGGGCTTAATAATATCTTTTTCCCAATAGCGAGACGACGCAGAAATGTCACCTGGTATCGTGAAAGAAGGCAGTGTGGCAAGGGCGATGTTATGAGCTCGTGAAATCCCGGCTTCTAACATTCCGCCAACCCAAAGCCTTACACCGTGTAGGGAGCATAAATCATGAATTTTTTTTGCTACAGACATTCCGCCAACTCGACCGATTTTCACATTGATAATCTTGCAGCTTTTTTGTTCGATTGCATGACGTGCATCTTCATAGCTCACAATGCTTTCATCTAAGCAAATCGGCGTCTTCATTTGCTTTTGTAATAATCGATGATCAAGGATATCATCCGAACTTAACGGCTGTTCGATCATCATTAAATTCAATTCATCTAGTTTTTTCAATGAATCACTATCGCTTAACGTATAGGCTGAATTGGCATCAGCCATAAGAGGAATGCTTGGAAATTCATCTCGAATTTGTTTCAGTAGCTCATAGTCAGCGCCTGGCTTAATTTTCACTTTAAAGCGCTTATAACCATCTTTCATATAAGTCTTTATTTGTTCTTTCATGATGGAAATATCATTTAAGCCAACTACCACTCCAGCTTCTACAGCAGGCCTTACTCCGCCAATTACTTCAGCTAAGGGCTTATTTTGGCGCTTTGCATACAAATCCCATACAGCACAGTCCAAAGCTGCTTTAGCCATGTTGTTCCGCTTTAGAGGTTTGAATAACTTTTGAACATCCTCTGGTTTTTGAAGCTGCTGGTGAAGAAGCGAAGGAATTAAAAAATCGTCTAACATATGAAAACATGTCTGAATCGTTTCTTCCGTATACCAAGGAGATGAAAAAGCAACGACTTCTCCCCATCCTGTAAATCCTTTTTCATCTTCTACTTCAAGCAAAATCAATTCTCGATCCTGGACCGTACCATAGCTTGTTGAAAAAGGAGAAAGAAGCTTCATGTCAATTTTATAAAGATGTACTTTTTTGATAATCATCGATTAAATTCCTTTCTGTATGAACGATGATAGCTTCCGGCGTATGATTTTATTAGAGGCCGTTCGCGGCAGCTCCTCTACTCGAACGAAATACTTTGGAAGTTTGTACTTTGCTAAAAATTGTTGAATGTGTAAAGATAACTCTTCATCTGAAACGTCTTCGTTTATAACAATGCATGCTGCAGGAACTTGTCCCCATTTTCCATCGGCTACTCCCGTTACACCGGCCTCTTTAACAGCGGGATGCTTCAACAAAACATTTTCAATTTCAGCTGGATATACATTTTCTCCACCTGAAATAATAAGGTCCGAACGTCTGTCTAATACATATAGAAAACCTTCTTCATCCACTTTCCCGATATCTCCTGTATAGAACCAGCCTTGTTGAAGGGCTTTTTTAGTAGCTTCAGGTTTATTTAAATATCCTTTTGTAACATTTGGACCTTTAACAATGATTTCTCCTGCTTCACGTGTTTCATTTCCATTCTCATCTACAATTTTCATTGCACACGGAAATAATGGTTTACCTGCTGATCCCAGTTTTCGCAAACTATCTTCAGGTGAAAGCGTAACGAACTGTGAAGATGTTTCTGTCATTCCATACGTTTGATAAACAGGAATTTCTTTATTCACACAAGCCTCTAAAATAGTAAGCGGTGCGGGTCCTCCTCCTAAAAGCATACAGCGAAATGTATTTGGGTATTTACGTTCAGCTAATTCATCCAGCATATTCGATAGCATGGAAGTGACAACCGAAATAATTGTTACTCCTTTGTTTTCAATGGCTTCATTCACCGCTCTTGCTTCAAATCGTTCTTCTAAAATGATTTTCATTCCGTAAAAGACGCTCCGCATTAAAATGGATAATCCGCTAATATGAAACAAAGGAACCGCTATAAGCCAGCAGTCTTTTTCATTTAATCCTAAATTAAGCGCTGAACCAATGGAACTCCACCAGTGATTTCCATATGTCTGCAGCACTCCTTTTGGATTACCTGTTGTTCCAGACGTATACATAATGGTGAACGTCTCCTCGAGATTCCACGTTTTCTGAAAATACGTTTCTGTTTCTGGAGAACTTTTTAAAGAAGATAAAGGAAGCTGAGTAATGGAACTTTGGAACTCTCTCGTTAAAAATGCTTCATCCGTAATAAGCAACGACACGTTTGCATCTGTTAGCTGATAATTGATTTCTTCATTTGTCAAACGCGTATTGACGAGCAGCACCCGAGCGCCAATATAAGAAACCGCATGTAAAATCTCAATAAACTCCACGCTGTTTTTCATGCATAAAGCAATGGTATCACCTTGCTTTACACCGTTAAACGAAAGCTGCTGCGCTACTTTTTGAACACGCTTATGAAGCTCTTGAAAAGTAAGCGACGTTTGCAGTGTTTCTACCGCCACTCGGTTTGGCGTCAAATATGCTCTTTGCATAAGCCCATTAGGAATCGTTTGGCCACTCATAAATTTCTCTCCTTTTTATACTAATTAACTAAATCAAATTGAAAAAACAGCCTGATGATAATCACCAAGCTGTTTCAGCTTTTTAAGGGAAACGTGGGAACTGTTGGAAGTCTGGATTGCGTTTTTCCTTAAATGCATCGCGACCTTCTTTTGCCTCGTCCGTTGTGTAATAAAGAAGCGTTGCGTCACCCGCAAATTGCTGGATACCAGCTAAGCCGTCCGTATCAGCATTAAATGCTGCTTTTAAGAAACGAAGAGCGGTTGGACTTTTTTCTAACATCTCTTCACACCATTGAATTGTTTCAGCTTCAAGCTGCTCTAATGGAACGACCGTGTTTACTAATCCCATGTCTAGTGCTTCTTGAGCGTTGTACTGACGGCATAAGAACCAGATCTCACGTGCTTTCTTATGGCCTACGATGCGAGCTAAGTAACCAGAGCCATATCCTGCATCGAAGCTTCCAACTTTAGGACCTGTTTGTCCAAAGACTGCGTTATCCGCTGCAATTGTTAAGTCACATACAACGTGAAGAACGTGGCCTCCACCAATTGCATAGCCTGATACCATTGCAACAACCGGCTTTGGAATTACGCGAATTAAACGCTGTAAATCTAGAACGTTTAGACGTGGAATTTCATCTTCTCCTACATAGCCGCCGTGACCGCGAACTCTTTGGTCTCCGCCTGAGCAAAATGCTTTATCCCCAGCACCTGCTAATACAATTACTCCAACGCTTGCATCGTCACGAGCATAAGCAAATGCATCGATCAATTCCATTACTGTTTTTGGACGGAATGCATTGTGCACTTCCGGACGGTTAATCGTAATTTTAGCGATTCCGTTATATGTTTCGTATAAAATGTCTTCATATTGACGTACTGATGTCCATTCAACTGTCATCTTTATTTCCTCCTAATTATGTAGTAGCTAAGAACTCACTTACTATTCTACCAAAAATCTCGGGTTGTTCCACGTGAATTGCATGGCCTGTCCCTAAAATAATTTTAGAAGTAGCATTTGGTATTAATGTTTGCATTTCTTTGGAAATTAAACAAAACTTTTGATCTACTTCTCCTGTAATAAGCAAAACCGGCATCAACAGATCGTCCAGCTTCTCCCAAAGGGACGGCTGGACTCCTGTTCCCATTCCTTTCAAACTGTTGGAAAGGCCGATTTCTGTATGCGAAAGTCTTTCTTGACGCACCGCTTCTTGAACATAGCTAGGCAATTGCTTTTGAGAACGAAAAAGAGGGATTTCCTCCCAAAAGTTCACAAATTCTTCAATTCCATTTTTCACAATGCGGCTCGCCAGCTGCTCATCTTTTTCTTTTCTTAGCTTTTGTTCTTCTCGCGTTTTTAAACCAGGCGATGCGCTTTCTAATACCAACTTTTTCACAAGGTGTGGATATCGCTGAGCAAATGAGAGAGCAAGCCTTCCTCCCATCGAATATCCAATTACATTCACCTGTGATAGAGATAGCTGTTGAAGCAGCTCATGCAGTGCTTCAACAACTGCTTCCATTGAATATGGTTTGATTTCTTTCGGAGCTGCTGATTGGCCATGACCAATAATATCAACAGCAATCACTTGATAGTCTTTAACGAATTTCTTCATAAAGGTACGCCAGGTTTGAGAAGAACCGGTAAAGCCGTGAAGAAGCAGCAGCGGCTCTCCTTTTCCCTCGGTGTGCACATAGTAAGATACACCATTTAATTGATACATCATTGCTTATTCCTCACCGTTTGACAAATTTATTTCCTCGGAAACAAGTTTCCACAAACTGCGATGAGTCTCTACATTTTCTGTACGAGTTGTGCGAATCTCTACAACATGTAACCGGCCTTTTGTGAAAGCATGGTTCATTGCATGTCGAAATTCTTCCCAGCTGCTTGCTGAAGAAAATGTGCCATCATACAGACGAGTGGCATGCTCAAAATTCAATCCAGTTGGCGTACCGAATAAAAATTCAAAGTGCTTTTCTTGTTTTGACTGCGGTAAAAATGAAAAAATTCCTCCGCCGTCATTGTTAACTAGCACAACGGTTAAATTTAAATTATGCATCTTAGCTGCCAGCAGACCATTTAAATCGTGATAAAAAGATAGGTCACCAATAAATAAAACGGTGTGATCGTAAGCCGTGCTTACGCCTAGAGCAGACGAAACCACACCATCAATTCCATTTGCTCCTCGGTTTACAAAAAGTGGAATATCTTTCTCCGTATTTAAGAAGAAAGAATCAATATCTCGAACAGGCATTGAATTTCCAACAAACAAAGCCGTGCCTTCAGGTACTACATCCACAATTTCTTGAACTACTTGTCCTTCGAACCATTCCTGGCCAGAAGTTAATGTTTTGAGAGCCTGTGCAGTTTGAGCATTAATCTTTTTCCATAGACTCAGCCATGAAGTAGACTCCTCTTGATTCGCTGAAAGGCGCTTGATCAGTTCTTCACAAAATAATGTTTCATTGGCTTCAATCATCACTGTTGAACGCAAAGTAGGATCTCTCCAGCCTTTACCTTGGTCAACTACAAACATTTCTTTCGGCTCGTGTGCTTTTAAAAATTGCAATAGCGGTTTCGATACCGGCATCGCGCCAAAACGAATGACAACTTCGGGGTAAAAACGCTCATCAACCTTATCACTTTTTAAAAATGTATCATATGTCTCTATTACATTTTCTTTTGAATGCTTGCCGCTTCTTAATTGTGATAACGGATCTGCGAGCACCGGAAAGCTTAAAGCGTCAGCTAAACGGCATACGCCGTCTACTGCTTTTAAAGACATTTGATCTCCGCATATAATAAGTCCTTTTGTTGTTCCCTCTAGGCGCTTCGCAATTTCTTCGAATCCTTTTTCAGATAGAGATGCTTCTCCATGAATAGCAGCCACATATGATTTACCGCGTTTCCCCTGACTCCATAAATCTTCAATAGACAAATCTGGTACAATCGGTTCACGTAAAGGTACGTTAATGTGTACAGGACCGCTCGGTATAGCTTGAGCTGTATGAACAGCCCTTGAAGCTACTGTTCGAATATAACGATTCATATCTGCACTTTCTTCTGGTAAAGCTGTATCTACAAACCACTTCGCATACTGACCGAAAAGATGATTCTGATTAATTGCCTGCGGGGCACCTATATCCCTTAACTCGTGCGGCCGATCGGCTGTGATAACGACTAAAGGAATGCGTGAGTAGTGAGCTTCAATTACTGCAGGATAATAATTCGCTGCAGCTGTTCCAGATGTACATACAAGCGCCACTGGTTTTTTCTTTGCTTTTGCTATTCCTAGAGCAAAAAAACCGGCAGAACGTTCATCAATGTTTAAGTGCACATGAATATCAGGGTGCTCAGCCATAAGCATCGCAATAGGCGTTGAACGTGACCCTGGACTGACCACTACTTCTTCAACATTTGCTTCTACTAATTCATCCACGAATGACGCAATATACGTTGTTAATGATTTAATGTGTTCCACGCATAATCCCTCCTAAAGCTGAAAGCATCGGGTTGAATTTAATTTTTGTTTCTTCATATTCACTTTCAGGCGTAGAATCTGCTACAATTCCACAGCCCGCAAATAAAACAGCTTCTTTTTGCTGAATAACAGCCGAGCGGATTCCTACTATAAATTCACCGTTTCCATTGATATCCATCCAT
Source organism: Priestia sp. RMT2NF4 (assembly GCF_047872835.1). NCBI lineage: Bacteria > Bacillati > Bacillota > Bacilli > Caryophanales > Bacillaceae > Priestia > Priestia sp. RMT2NF4. Next base: position 11,780 of record NZ_JBLQZO010000004.1, on the reverse strand, counting down.
CCTAAAGGAGCTGCGTACCACCCTCGGTCAAAGGATTCTAGCTTTCGAATAATAGGCAAGGCCTCCTGTTGAGGATATCCTCCTAACGCTGGTGTTGGATGGAGCTTTTGAATAAATGAAAATAGCGTCACATCTTCCTTTATACGCCCTTTCACAGGTGTATACAAATGTTGAATATGCTTTGTTTTATATAAACTTGGCTTACTTGGAATTTCTACTTCATAACAATAAGAATTCATCGCTTCTTTAATCATATGAACAACAACATCGTGCTCAATTAAGTTCTTAGGATCCTGAAGCAATTCCTCACCTAGTTCGTGATCTTCCTGCCTTGTCTTTCCTCTTGGAATCGAACCCGCTAAACAAGTGGAAAACACGTAATCTCCTTGTTTTTGTACTAGTCTTTCTGGGGAAGCGCCGATAAAATGCTGATGCTCTCCCTCTAAAATATATGTGTAGCTAGTTGGCTGTTCCTTTAACAGACGCTGAAGCACGTATTCAGTAGAAATATCTTCATTAAATTTTACTTTTAATTGGCGAGCAAGAACCACTTTCTCTATAACCTGTTGCTTAATTAAAGTAGTAGCTCTTTCAATATTTCCTTTAAATTTCTCTACCCCAATTTCTTCTTTTTCCAACAGCAAAGGTGAAATATGAGATTCCCCGTCGTACTCTTCACAAAGAACAAGTTTTTGGACCTCTTCGAAATAATTGATGTGCTCTTTTACAGAATCTTGTCCTTTAACCATCATATTAACGGTAAGATATCCTTCTTTATTTACCTGGGTATATAACACAGTTGGAATCATAAATTTTGAACTCGGGAAATCACTCCAATAGTTTTCTCGATACTGATTTGGGTCAAATGAAAATCCTCCAAATAAAAGAGGACCTGTCCCATCAGGGGAAATTTGGTTATTTTTATAAAAGTCTTCTTTTATAAAGCGCTTCCATTCATTTTCAATGTGGAAATAACGTTCTTTTGCCGCATTGGTGCAAATAGTATGCGCATATCCTAATCCAACAAATGTATAATAACTGTTGGGATCTTTCCAAAAAAAGCGTTCTTTATAAAACTGGTCATGTCCGTTCGCATAAAAAATAAGGGGGTCAATAGGTCTTACTTTTTTCACTAAACTGACCAATTTTGGCTGATTTTCATTTTTTGCACACTCAATCGCATCTTTAATGTATTCTTGTACTAACTGTTCGGTCGTTGCAATCACACTACGTCCCCCCGTTCATCTTTTTTTCTTAAGTCTGTAACTAACTTATTATAAACTTTCAGTTCAAAAAAATCTAGCATCGCGATTCATGAGCAAAAATTAATTTCGCTTGTCTAAATTACGCCTTTTCAGTAAACCAATAAAAAAATCTTTATGATCTATTTAGTACTCTTTAGCCCTCAAGAACGTTATTTTTATCATACCCTTTTCTATAACCTTTACCTTTCTTTAATTTTCCACTCCATTTCTCTCTTAGCTTCATGAATACCCCAAATCCTCCTAATATGAATCGTGTTTTTTTGAATTTTTAACACATACTACAAAAGCACACTAAATTTTTAAGGGGGAGCTTCATGACACTTTCAAAACAAGAAATCAGTCAGTTAAAACAAAATTTACAGCAGCAGCAGGCTGATATTCAATCGCACTTTGATCAAAATGATCATTTTGGTCTAACTCGAAGCGACGCTCACGATGCTGTAGGAGAACTTTCAAGCTACGATAACCACCCTGGTGACACAGCCACAGAAACATACGAGCGTGAAAAAGACCTTGCACTAAATGAACATGCAAAACAAGAGCTACATGAAATAGAAGAAGCACTGCAGGCAATCGCTCACAGCACGTATGGAACATGCAAAGTATGTGGAGCAGATATCTCGTTTGAAAGACTTCAGGCTGTACCAACTACTTTATACTGTAGAGAACATAGCCCATCACAGGATATTCCAAAGCACAGACCTGTAGAAGAAAATGTTCTCCATCACCCATTTGGTCAATACGACTATGACGATACCGAGACGACAGGATACGACGCAGAAGATTCTTGGCAAGACGTTGCGCGTTACGGGACGTCTGAATCTCCTTCTGATTTTATAGAAGATACGTCTAACTATAGTGAAACCTATATTGAGGCGGATGAAGCTATTGGGTACGTTGAAGATTATGAAAACTTTGCCGCTACCGATTTATATGGACAGCCTCTTCCTATTTATCCTTCAAAAGAGCATGAGCGATATGAAAATGCACTGGATGAAGAAGGTACGATGACCATATTTGGAGATTTACCGGCCTATGAGAAAGATCCATACACTGAAAAGGAGTAGTTCTTCATACTACTCTTTTTTCTATTTTTAGTAGGAGCTATGGGAGATGACATCGAATGAATAGGAGATTAGAATTAATAATGAGGTGAACATAATGAATGCACATGAAATTGATTATAAATTGTATGGAGATGACATGCAGTTTGTTGAAATTGAATTAGATCCTTCAGAAAGTGTGATAGCAGAAGCTGGAGGAATGATGATGATGGAAGATGATATTGAGATGGAAACCATTTTTGGTGACGGTTCTTCCTCCAACAGCAGCGGACTTTTTAATAAACTAAAAGGTGCTGGGAAACGCGTATTAACTGGTGAAAGTTTATTTATGACGGTATATACAAATAACGGATATCACAAGCGAAAAGTATCTTTCGCTTCACCTTTTCCAGGTAAGATTATTCCTGTCGATTTAGAGCAGCTCGATCATAAAATTATTTGTCAAAAAAGCTCCTTTTTATGCGCTGCCAAAGGCGTATCCGTTGGTATTGACTTTCAAAAAAAACTAGGAACTGGCTTCTTTGGCGGTGAAGGTTTTATTATGCAAAAATTAGAAGGCAATGGCCTCGCATTTTTGCATGCAGGCGGCACCATTCATAAGAGACAGCTGCAGCCGGGTGAACGCCTTCGTGTGGATACTGGCTGTTTAGTGGCCATGACCCGTGATGTAAATTACAACATCGAATATGTAGGGAAAATTAAAACAGCTCTGTTTGGAGGAGAAGGCATGTTTTTTGCTACTCTGTCAGGACCGGGAACAGTTTGGATTCAATCTCTTCCTTTTAGTCGACTAGCCGATCGCGTTTTATCAAGTGCAGTTTCACCAACGGGAGGTAAAGGTGAAGGCAGTATCCTTGGTTCTTTAGGTGATTTCTTAAACGGTGACAACAGATAAAATAAAAAAGGTGTAGTCGTTGACTACACCTTTTTTATTTATTGATTTAATAAATTTTTAGTGGAATGAATTCCCCAAATATCAGATGCATATTCCTCAATCGTTCGGTCACTAGAAAAAAAGCCGGAATGTGCAATGTTCGTCGCACTCATTTGAAGCCATTTATTTTCATTTCCATAAGCTTCGTTTATTTTTTGCTGTGCCGTAACGTATGAGTCAAAGTCACGGAGTACGTAGTATTCATCATTTTGCATTAATAATGAATCATATATAGGCTCGAATAAGTCATATGTGTCAGGTAAGAAGCCGTTTGTGAGCTGCTCGAGCACTTGTCGAATCCGCTTATCATGATGGTAATAATCATAGGCACGGTATCCTCCATTTTGCTGATAGCTCAATACTTCTTCGGCTTTTAACCCAAAAATAAAGACATTATCTTTTCCTACTGCCTCGCTAATTTCGACGTTCGCTCCGTCCATCGTACCAAGAGTTAACGCTCCGTTCATCATGAATTTCATATTTCCCGTTCCCGAAGCTTCTTTGCTGGCGGTTGAAATCTGTTCGCTGACATCCGCTGCAGGAAAGATATACTCAGCAAGTGACACTCGATAGTTTTCTAAAAAAACGACTTTTAAAAACGGTGATGTTTGTGGATCATGATTGACAACATCAGCTACAGAATTAATTAGCTTGATGACTTTTTTTGCATAATAATAGCCGGGAGAAGCTTTCGCACCAAAAATAAATGTACGAGGCACGATTTGAAAATTAGGGTCTTCTTTTAATCGATTGTACAAATACATAATGTGCAGTACATTTAAAAGCTGTCTTTTATAAGCATGAAGCCTTTTAACCTGTACATCAAAAATAGAATGTGAATCTATTTTAATTCCCGTTTGCTCTTGAATAATATCGGCAAGCAGCTTTTTACGCTGTTGTTTTACTGTTTTTAGTCCTTGTAAAAAGCTTGGATCTTCCACATACTCTTGGAGCTTTATAAGAGAATGCGGCTGTTTAATCCATTTATCTCCTATCACCTCGGTAATAAGAGAGGAAAGCTGCGGGTTAGCTTTTAACAACCAGCGCCGGTGGGTAATTCCATTCGTTTTATTGTTAAATTTAGCAGGATAAAACTGATAAAAATCTTTCATTTCTCGTTCTTTTAAAATATCAGTATGAATCTTTGCCACGCCGTTTACTTTATAACTTCCCACAATTGCTAAATGAGCCATCTTTACTAGCCCGTGCGCTAAAATAGCCATATTTTCAATCCGCTGCCAGTCTCCTGGATATGCTTCCCATAATTCTTTACAAAAGCGCTCATTAATTTCTTCAATAATCATATACACTCGTGGAAGCAAGGGTTGAAATAAATCAATCGGCCATTTCTCAAGGGCTTCAGAAAGAGTCGTATGGTTTGTGTATGAAATGGTATTGGACGTAATATGCCATGCATCTTCCCATTCCATTTTTTCTTCATCCAGTAAAATTCTCATTAGCTCAGGAATCGCAAGTACAGGATGCGTATCGTTAATATGAATGGCTACTTTTTCGTGAAAGTTTGTAAGTGTTTGATAGGTATTTCGATGTGCTCTGATAATACTTTGTAAGCTAGCTGAAACAAGAAAATATTGCTGTTTCAACCTTAATATTTTACCATCTTCATGTGTATCATCCGGATATAAAAATTCTGATACAGCCTCTGTTTGACGCTTATACTCCATCACATCTTTATGTACTGGAAATGATGAAGGCTCCGCATTCCAAAGGCGAAGTGTATTCACTGTATCTGTTTTATACCCGATAACCGGGATGTCATAAGGAACAGCAGAGACGGGTTCTCCTTTTACATGACGAAAAGAGAATGTTCCGTCTTCCTGTACCATTTCAACTTCGCCCCAAAAGTTCACTTCGATTGCTTGATCTAATTTGCGTACTTCCCATGAATTCCCATGCCTTAACCATTGTTCTGGGAGCTCAATTTGAAAGCCGTTTACAATCTTTTGATCAAACAAACCGTGTTTATAGCGAATCCCATAACCGTGACCAGGAAGATTAAGTGAAGCAAGAGAATCTAAAAAACAAGCAGCAAGCCTGCCTAATCCCCCGTTTCCTAATCCTGCGTCTACTTCGATTTCCTCAATATTTTCAAGTGAAATATTCAGATCACTTAATCCTTCTTTTACAACTTCCCGAATTCCTAAGTTCAACAGATTTTGACCCAACAGTCTGCCTAATAAAAATTCGATAGAAAGATAATACACTTGCTTTGTATGTGAAGACCTATGAATTTCATTGGTTGAAATCCAATCGCTGCTAATATACTCTCGCACCATATTTCCTAATGTATGATAGTGATCTTGAACAGTAGATTCTTTAAAGCTCTTTCCATATGTCATTTCCAGCTTTTTTAAAAAAGCCTCTTGAAAGCTTTTTTTATCAGAGAACAATCTGCTCACCCTTTCACGATGGAGTAGATGTCAAATTTGAATACAATTGATTATATTTAAATGCCGATTGCCCCCAGCTATAATCCTGACTCATAGCATCCATCATTAATTTTTTCCATACATCTTTCTGGTGATAAAATGAAACAGCTCTTTCTAACGTATGAAGCATGTCATGAGCATTATAATTCTTAAAAGAGAAGCCATTTCCCTCTCCGCTATATTCATTATAAGCTTTGACCGTGTCATTCAGGCCGCCCGTTTCACGCACGACTGGAATGGTTCCATACTTTAAGGCTATTAATTGTCCGAGTCCGCAAGGCTCAAAACGGGAAGGCATTAAAAATAAATCCGTACCGGCATAAACTTTATGAGCAAGTTCCTCATTAAAACCAATAATGGCTTTTACTTGTTGCGGGTACGTATCTTCCATCTCACGGAAAAACTGCTCAAACTCGTGTTCGCCAGTTCCTAAAATAACAATTTGGGCTCCTAAGTTAACTGTCTCATGGAAAACGTGCTTGACTAAATCCAATCCCTTCTGCTGGGTTAACCTTGTAACCATCGAAATAATTGGAACATCCTTATTTTCCTCTAATTCAAGATAGCGCTGGAGCTCTTTTTTATTTTTATATTTTCCTTCAATCTCTTCTACAGAATAAGGATAAGATATAAGCTGATCTGCGTCTGGGCTATAAGCTTCTTCATCGATTCCATTTACAATCCCAATTAAATCTTGATTTCGCTGACGCAATAATCCATCTAAACTTTCTCCGTAATAGGGCATTTGAATTTCATCTCGATATGTAGGACTTACCGTGGTAATTTTATCAGCTGATACAAGAGCCGCTTTCATAAAATTAATATTCCCATAAAACTCGAGCTGGCTTGTAGTAAAATAATATTCATTTAAATTTAATAGCTCATATAAATTGCTTTTAGGGAAAATTCCTTGGAATTGCAAGTTATGAATCGTAAAGACCGTCTGGATATGATCATACATATCATAATTAGCACGAAGTAAAAATGGAATCATAGCCGTATGCCAGTCGTGACAATGAATGATATCAGGCTCATTCTCTAAAAATGGGATAGCTTCAAGCACAGCTCTGCTGAAGAAAGCAAATCGTTCAGCGTCATCGTAGTGCCCATATAAGCTATCTCTTTTAAAATAATATTCATTATCAATGAAAATATATTTAACGCCATCCATCGTTAACGATTCAATCCCACAGTACTGTCTTCTCCACCCAACCTGCACATGAATAACTTTTTCAAGCACCATTTCATCTTGATAATGTTGAGGAATGGTTCCGTACTTTGGCATGACTACACATACGTTCGTTCCTAACTTTTTTAATTCTTTAGGCAGGGCACCTGCTACGTCTGCTAATCCTCCTGTTTTAATAAAAGGTACACATTCTGATACAGCAAATAATACATTCACGACTTCATCAACGCTCCTTGAGTTGTTCCTTTAGCAATGACTCTAGGTAGACCTGACTCACCTAGCAACGTTTCATTACTTCCTATTTTCACATCTTTGTCTAAAACAACATTTTCTAATACACTATTTTCTAAAATAACGCCTTTTTGCATCACAATGCTATTCTTAACGACCGTACCTTTTCCAATTTTAACGCCTCGGAAGATAATACTATTTTCCACATGTCCTTCAATCACGCACCCGTTTGCGATCATTGAGTTTTTCACAACCGCTTTTTTTGCGTAACGAGTAGGCGGTTCATCTTTTACTTTAGTGAAAACAGGACGTTCGTTGATAAATAACTGCTTCCAAACATCTGGAGATAAAATTTCCATACTTGTTTTATAGTAGGCATCTAAGCTAGAAATCTCAGCCGTATATCCGTGGTGTTCGTACTTTTCTACACGATGAGATTGTGCCATATATCGAACCATTTCTTTAATCGTATAAAAATCATGCGATTCATTTTGCAAAATATTAACTAGAATAGATTTATTAATAATATACATATTAAGCGATTTATCACCCTGCTTCATTTCAGTAATATCTGCATTTGAAGCAATATGACGCTGCAGCACGTGCTCAAAGTCAACTGTACATATCGTATAACTATTAGCAATTAATACGTATTCCTGCTTACTTCTTAAGAAATAATCAATATGATAACGGAACTGCGTGAATAGTGATGGACTCTCTAAGTGTAAATCACTTGTCATAGGAGGGAAGATAAACAATCCATCTCGCTTCCGATCCAAATCCCATTCTTTTCCTGAACCTATATGATCCATCAATGCGCGATAGCGATCACGAGGAAAAATGGCAACGCTCGAAATTCCAGAGTTCACCATATTAGAAAGCGTAAAATCGATTAATCGATAGCGCCCTGCAAAAGGAATGGCAGCAATCGATCTATAAAAGGTTAAAGGCTGCAGCGCTGTTGTGTTTGTACAAGCATCAATAATACCAAGCATTTGATTATTCAATGTCGTTCATCCTCTCTGTTCGTTAAATGCATTTAGCAACTGATTCAATCAATTCTTGAGTAACAAGAATTACTTCTTCGCTTCCTTTGGTCGGTCGAATGATAGTACCGTCTGGAACTTCAATGTCCGATGGAACAATTGCGTTTTCAATATATACGTTAGAGCCTATCTTTGCAGTAGGCATGACAACCGTTTTCTTAACTTCAGAACCTGAACCGATTTGTACACCTGGAAATAACACGGACTGCTCTACGTTTCCTTCGACAACGCACCCTTCATTTACTAATGACTCCACCACGCAGGCGTTTGGCGCAATATATTGAGGAGGCTGATTAGGGTTAACAGAGTATACTTTCCATGAAGAGTCAAATAAATTAAGCTCGTCTTTATCACATAACAAATCCATATTCGCTTCCCATAAGCTTTTTACAGTTCCTACATCTTTCCAATAACCTTGGAATGGATATGCAATTAGCTTTTTCTTTTCATCTAGTAAAAGCGGAATAACATCTTTACCAAAATCATGGCTTGAGTATGGATTGCGTGCATCCATTTCTAAATATTCTTTTAAAATACTCCATTTAAAAATATAAATCCCCATAGAAGCTAGATTATTTTTAGGACGCTGTGGCTTTTCATCGAACTCCATTACATCTAGGTCACTATTTGTATTTAAAATACCAAAACGGCTCGCTTCTTCCCAAGGTACTTCAATAACAGAAATCGTTACATCTGCTTCTTTGTTTATATGATAATCAAGCATATTTTCATAGTTCATTTTATAAATGTGATCACCTGATAGAATCAGTACGTACTCAGGATCATATTGTGTCAAATAGTTTAAATTTTCATAAATAGCGCTAGCCGTGCCTTTATACCACTTTACTCCATCTGACTCCGCGTATGGAGGCAATACTGTGACGCCACCATTCCGTCGGTCCAAATCCCAAGCGCTTCCAATTCCAATGTATGAATTGAGAACTAGCGGTTGATATTGTGTTAATACACCCACTGTTTCAATACCTGAATTTGTACAATTACTTAAAGCAAAATCAATAATTCGATACTTACCACCAAATGGTACAGCTGGCTTTGCTAGATTTTTTGTAAGCGAACTTAGCCGACTACCTTTTCCTCCTGCCAATAACATCGCTACGCATTTCTTTTTTAACATGTTGTTTTCTCTCCCCTCGTTTTCTCTTTGCTCGTAGTATACTAATGCCAAACGGCGGAATATTCATTTCAATGCAAAAAGGTTGACCGTGAAACGATTCATCCACTGATTTTAATGCCTTTTTATTTACAATGCCTGAACCGCCGTACACTTCGTCATCACTGTTAATAACTTCAATGTACTCTGTCTCAACTGGAACTCCAACTTTGTAAGAATGATATGGATGCTCAGAAAAATTGCTAACAACTATAAAAATCTCCTGATTTTCTTTCGACTTGCGAATAAAGGAGAAAATTTGTTGATGATGATTGTTAACATCAATCCATTCAAATCCATCTGGATTATGGTCTAATTCATATAAAGGCTTGCTTCTTTTATAAATCTTGATGAGATCCTTCATATATCCGTTAAGATTGCGATGCATGTCAAAGTCATAAAGCATCCAGTCTAACTCTTCTAAATCTTTCCACTCATCAAATTGGCCAAACTCTCCGCCCATAAATAAAAGCTTTTTTCCAGGGTGTGCAAAGAAATATCCATATAGCAGTCGAAGCTGTGCAAACTTGCGCCAGTAATCACCTGGCATCTTATTAAGCAATGATTTTTTCCCATGTACGACTTCATCATGAGAAAGCGGCAAAATAAAGTTTTCGTTAAACGCATACATTAGTGAAAAGGTCATTTTATCGTGAAGATAGGGACGTCTTTCCACTCCAGCTTCCATGTACGTTAAAACGTCATTCATCCATCCCATGTTCCACTTATAATTAAAGCCTAAACCGCCCTCATACGTAGGTGCTGTAACAAGGGGCCAATCCGTTGAATCTTCTGCCATCATTAATATCGTTTCATCAGATTTAAAAACAGCTTCATTCAATTTTTTTAAGAAGCTGACAGCTCCATCATTTACTGCTTTTCCAGAAGAATTTTGCCAATAAAGCATATTAGCTACAGCATCTACTCGAAATCCATCTATGTGGAAGTACTCCAACCAAAACAAAGCGTTCGAAATGAGAAAACTTTGTACTTCAGGCTTGCCTAAATCGAAATTAGCTGTTCCCCAAACATAGTTTTCACGGTCGGGTTCTTTTTTGTATTCATAAGTAGGTTCTCCATCGAACATATACAGACCATGTTCATCCTTACAAAAATGCCCGGGTACCCAGTCTAAAAGAACGCCTATATTATTTTGATGACACTCATCTATAAAGTTCATCAACTCTTTAGGTGTACCGTATCGACTGGTAGCAGAATAGTATCCAGTTCCTTGATATCCCCAGGATCGGTCGAGCGGATGCTCAATGACTGGTAATAACTCAATATGTGTAAAACCTTGTTCAGCAATATAAGGAATAAGCTCCTGTGCTAATTCACTGTATGTATAAAGGCTGCCATCTTCATGAGTCCTCCAAGACCCTGCATGCAGCTCGTAAATACACAGTGGTCTTTCATATATATTTTGCTGTTTTTTCTTTCTACGCCAATATTGGTCGTTCCATTTGTACCCATCCAATGAGTAAACAATAGACGCAGTGTTTGGACGCACTTCACTGAAGAAAGCGTATGGATCTGCTTTTAATTTTTTTTGATTGCTTTGTGTGATGATTTCATATTTATAAATAGTCCCTTGTTCTAATTCAGGGATAAATGTCATCCAAATACCTTCTTCATTAACTTTAACCATTGAATGTTGAAAACCGTTCCATTTATTAAAATCACCTACAACGCTTACACCCTTTGCATGAGGTGCCCACACGCAAAATCGTACGCCTTCAATTCCTTCTACCGTTACCTGATGCGCACCGAAAATAGAGTAACTGCGAAATAAGTTTCCTTCGTGATACAAATGAACATCAAATTCAGTAGGCTGAACCGCTAGATTCACTTTTGCCACCCCTTTAACTTCAAACATAATATACGCACATAATATACGCTTCTTACCACTCATTCCCTTTTATAGTAAAAACATAAACCTTTTCTACAAATATAATAGAATAAATGTTCTTTAAAATTACTCTTTATTCCATACTCTTCATACTTTATTACTTTATGAATAATTCCATATGATATAGGGAAAATCCTGCTTAAAACTTACTTTTTATTCTGAAAATTCATGGTAATTATTCCTAACTATTATTCCTGTTTACTTAATCTTTAAAAAAGCGCAAATAAAAAAAGGTTTGCATATATGCAAACCTTTTTAAGATGACCCGTACGGGATTCGAACCCGTGTTACCGCCGTGAAAGGGCGGTGTCTTAACCGCTTGACCAACGGGCCATATTTAAATTTAAAACGACTGGCGGAGAAGGAGGGATTTGAACCCTCGCGCCGCTTACACGACCTACACCCTTAGCAGGGGCGCCTCTTCAGCCACTTGAGTACTTCTCCGTATGGCTCCACAGGTAGGACTCGAACCTACGACCGATCGGTTAACAGCCGATAGCTCTACCACTGAGCTACTGTGG
>NZ_JBLQZO010000003.1:0-811292 GCF_047872835.1 Priestia sp. RMT2NF4 | reverse complement strand
CTACTCGCCGCTCTCGTCGTTCTACTCGCCGCTCTCGCCGTTCTACTCGCCGCTCTCGTCGTTCTACTCGCCGCTCTTAATTTCTCTAAACACTCATCTTTATTGCAAAAAAACGCCGAAGAACTACGAATGTCTTCGGCGTTTTTTTCCACTTATAGAAGGTGCACATTTGGAAATATACTAAGATGGAGCGTTATTCATTTTACATAGAAAAGGAGAGCTTTTATGAAAAAAAACAAGCATCGAATTTTAACTTCATCAACTACAGATGTCGAAGAAATCAAACGTTTAAATGCGCAGTCTGGACTAACTTACAATGAAGTATTTGCACTTCTTGGAGAAAACTTTTTGAAAAATCAACAGAAAAAATAATAAGCTGGGACTAGAAAACAACTTCTAGTCCTTATACTTTGAAAATCCCGGAAAACCCTTTTACTAAGGATGTTAATTGGTTCATGGCTCCCATCATCTGTCCCGCAGTATTCATCATTTTGTTCATATCGTAATTGCCATCACTCGATTTAAACTGAGACATTAATGACTGAAATTGAGATGGCTGAGGCTTTTGCTGCTGACCTTTAGGATATGGATTAAAAGGCGCACCTGCATTGTTGTACATGGGCTGCTGGTACATTCCGTTCATATAGGGAATTTGCTGAGGGCCAAAAGGCATTTGTTGCTGAGCGTACGGATGTTGCGGCATATAAGCTTCCGTCCATGGCTGCTGGTGATACTGTGGAAATGGATGTACCTGACTTAAATCAAAACGTTCTGGTTGATGTTGCTCATAATACGGATAGTGCTTACTTGTATACATGCAAAATCAATACCTCCTTTTTAATATTACATAATATATAGTATGTATGCAGAAATAAGAGGTGACGTTCGTCTACTTGTACTTTTGGAGAACGCATTCAAAAATATGTAGGTTTCTGTCGAAAGTTTAAATTTTTCAAAAAAACGAGATTATTTAAATATATGGTACGATAAGAACAAGTGATACTACCTATACGTAGTGGCACAAATGGGGATTAGGAGGGAATTTACATGTATGTGAACGAACTTCAAGAAGCTTTTATTGCGGTGAAACAATATGAGCCGCAGTCAAGTAATGAATTACTCGATTTTGCTCAGCAGCAGTATTTAAAAGGTTTTTTAACTCCTATGAATTACAAAGCCGCTGTACGTGAACTTGAACAAATTGGAGCTACTAAGCCTGATTTTAGTGCACAAGATGATTAATTTTTTTACTACCACTGAGAAATCGGTGGTTTCTTTGTTTCCTCTAAAGTGGACACATACTTCTTTTTTGACTTGTTTATACTATAAAGGCTTTAACGTAGTATTCAATAAAGGAGGTTTATTTCATGAGTCGTGGAAAACATTTTGATCATAAAAAACAAGGACAAAGTGCAGTAAATAAAACAAATAACGCCGTTGCTTCTAAACATACCGAAAAAGTTGATTATCATATCGATACAGTTGCTTCACAAGATCACCCAGCTGTTTCTATCCAATCACAAAAAGATTTTGATTAACTTTTTATTGATCATGATAAAATGCCTAAAGAGTTTTCTCTTTAGGCATACATAGAAAATCCCCACCTTATAAGTCTCAACGGAAGGCCGGGATTAATTATTCAATATCGACTCGAGCACATACTTATTTGAGTGATACATCTTTTTAAATCGCTTTTCTCGCGTCTCGGGATAAAATGACTGTAGTACAACGTTTTGTAAATTTTCTTTTAACGTCTCTACTTGATTAACATGAATATATTTTGGTCGCTCTTTCTTCAGCCATTCCGTTACGAGACTAGCCCATTCATCAAGTTCTTTGAAGAAAATGTCTCCATAAGGCTTTACTTCTTCAAAAAATTTCACTTCATAATTTTCTTCCTGTTGAATAGACGCTAATCGTTCTACAGCTACTTCATTATATTGAAACATGATCTCCGTACTTTTTTTCACATCTTCATTCATCGTTATTCGTCACCTCTACGATGACTATTGTAACATAAACAATCTTTATACTGTATGAAGAACCATTTCTCTTCGTCTTCTACTCCATTCTGTTTCGGAAGGCATGCTTTCATACACAGTTACTTCAATTTCTTGCAGCGATTGGTCAATGCGATGAACTTGTTCCATATATGTTTCTTCACAATGTGTAAATGCTTCATTTATAGATGTAGACATCGTTTTATCCACTAGATCTACTTGCTCTAGTAAGCTATCTAATAAAGTCATCATTTCGCTTGTTTTAACCATACTTTGTTTCATCGCCATCCCTCCAAATTTTCCTTTGCATAACGTATTCTCTTTTTTATTCATTGTCCCTTCACACATGACAAAACTAGTTTCTATTCGTCAAAGAAAGATGTTTTCGACATTTTCATTTATGGTGAATCGAAAGAGAACATATTGAAAACACTAGTATAGACATTTCAGCTAATTGGATACATTCTGCTGCTGAACGTTCATTACAACATGATAGGAGGTGCCTAGATATGGCCAACAAACAGCAAAAATCACAGCCTAAAAATAAGCCTGAAACAAAAACCTACGGTGATCCTAAAAAGTTAAACGGTCCTAACCAGCCTTCTACTTAAGAACAAAACGGTCACTTGTGACCGTTTTTATTTACATTAACTACTTGCGCTACTTTCATTAATATATGCAGCTGCTTTTGCTTTTGAAGATACCACTTTGTAAAATGAACTTTCTTTGGAAAAGGCGGCTTTTTCATGAGCTTTTGTTCCTGTTTTTTTGTTAAAAACCACTCTTCTCTCTTTTTTTCATGATGTCTAATAGCCGGATACACCTTTCGAAGTGCAGGTGTACAGCAACTGGTTTCATCCACAAAATACTGCTCATAATCGTATCTCGAACCCGTATGCTTTGTTTTCAAAGAAAATTCATAAAACAAGGGATAATACTTTTCATGAAATAATAAAGTCGCTAATTTCTTCCCCAAATCAATCCGATTATTTACTTTTGTAAAATCATGAACAGAACAACCGTATAGCTCCCCTTTTGTAGTAGGAAAAAGGACGGAACTAAAGTGGAATATATCTTGAAAAAAAAACAGCATACTTTTAAATACTCTATCTTGATAAAAAGGCTGTTCAATAACGGGCTTTTGAATAACGTGCTGCTCATTTACAATTAACGCATGAATAAGCTGCAGTTCAGAAGGTTTCTGCATAAATTGCCTCCACTTTTCTTCGATAAAAGATGAAACATTTAAATAGGGAAGTAAATGAACGTAAGAGACATGTTTTTTACGCGAAACAGCATACAATAGTAATTGCGGGAAGGCATCTTTAAAAATAAGCCAATTTGCTCTTTCATACGTCAAAAATAATAAATCGCGCGTTTGCTTTGATAACGCTTTTTTCATTGGTTCTCCTTGCAAATCACACATATTCCACCCTGCGTTGCGCGATACCATACTTGCGAGAAATGCCCACTTTACTTCAGGATATCTATGATAAAAAGTTGCATAAGCTTGGGTTCTTGATATATTATCAATATTCAGCTTGTCTGTTGTTTTATTAATCGCCGTCAACAGCGCTTGTTCCGAACTATTGAGTGACATCTCTTCATCTTCTTTCATCTATTTTTATTTGTAGGATTTGGTATAATAGAATTTGTTTGTTTAATAGATTTACACTAAAGGAGTGATGGTTATGATTCGCTATCCTAACGGAAAGGCCTATAAGCCATTGAATACCAGCAGTCCTTCCCCTAAAAAGCTAGAAGCTAGCTATAGCAATCGTGGTATGACGCTGGAGGACGATTTAAACGAAACAAACGAATACTATGTTTCAAAAGGAATAGCCATTGTTCACAAAAAACCAACCCCTGTTCAAATTGTAAAAGTAGACTATCCGAAGAGAAGTGCCGCTGTTATCAAAGAAGCTTATTTTAAGCAGGCTTCTACTACAGATTATAATGGCGTCTATAAAGGAAAACACCTTGACTTTGAAGCAAAAGAAACGAGAAATAAAACCTCATTTCCTCTGCGTAATTTTCATGAACATCAAATTGAACATATGAAGCAAATTGTGAAACAAAACGGGGTTTGTTTCGTTATATTAATGTTCTCTACTTTACAAGAAATATACTTGTTCGAAGCACAGTTCCTTTTTCCTTACTGGGATTCCATGAAAAAAGATGGACGAAAATCAATCCCTAAGGCAGATATTGAAAAAAAAGGACATTTCATCGAACTTGGTTACCATCCGAGAATCGATTACATAAAAACTATAGATAAATTATACTTTTAAGAGTATGATATATATGTTTACGGAAATCATTCTCTTACAATGCGTTGAAAGGTAGGAGTTTTTATGTCAGATAATTATCGCTCTCGTGAAGAACGACGAAGAGCTATGAATGACAACAAACCAGAAGGTAAATCTCAAGGAAAACCGAAAAAGAAGAAAAAAGGAGGCCTATTTCGTAAAATTGTTGCCGCAGTTTTACTGATAGGAATCATCGGGCTCATTGCCGGAGTGGGAACTTTTTTTGCTATGATAAGCGATGCTCCAAAAGTTGATGACTCGGTATTAAAAAACTCTTTTTCATCTAAAGTATATGCAAACGATGGAAAAACAGTTGTAAAAGAAATTGGAGCTCAAAAACGTACATATGTGCAATACGATGAAATCCCTCAAGTCGTCAAAAACGCATTTATCGCTACGGAAGACGTTCGTTTTTATAAACATCACGGCGTCGACTTTTACCGTATTGGCGGAGCATTAATGGCGAACTTTAAAGACGGCTTCGGTGCTGAGGGCGGTAGTACGATTACTCAGCAAGTGGTAAAGAATTCGTTCTTATCACCAAAGAAGACGGTTAAACGTAAAGTACAAGAAATGTGGTTAGCTTACCAACTTGAGCGCAAATATTCGAAACAACAAATTCTTGAAATGTATTTAAACAAAATATATTTCGCATCAGGTGAAGTATACGGTATTGAACGAGCAGCTGAGAAATTTTACGGAGTTAAAAGCGTAAAAGATTTAACTCTTGATGAAGCTGCTATGTTGGCAGGCTTACCAAAAGCGCCAACTACTTATAACCCAGTTACAAACCCAGAGAATGCTACTAAACGCCGTAACACAGTATTAAACTTAATGGCTAAAAACGGCTTCATTACACAAGCCGAGGCCGACAAAGCAAAACAAGTAGATGTACAGGCTCACTTAGCTAAACAAACTGAATCAACATCTAAGTACGATGTATTTATTGATCAAGTAATCGAGGAAGTAAAAAAGAAAACAGACGCGGATCCATTTTCTGCGGGCTTAGAAATTTATACAACGCTTGACACGAATGCTCAGGACTATGTGGATGATGTGATGAATAACAAAGTAGTCAACTTCCCGAACGATAAATTCCAAGCAGGTCTTGTCGTTGTAGATAATGAAACAGGCGGTATTCAAGCAATTGGAGGCGGACGTAATCGTGTATCAGGCGGCTTAAACTTTGCAACAAATATGAGACGCCAGCCCGGCTCAACAATTAAGCCGATCTTAGATTACGGTCCAGCGATTGAGAACTTAAAGTGGTCTACTGGACAACCGCTAAAAGATGAAGAATATCATTATTCAAACGGCACGCCAATCCGAAATTTTGGACGCAACTATAAAGGTTGGGTTTCAGCGCGTGAAGCTTTAGGACGTTCGCTGAACATCCCTGCTTTAAAAGCGTTCCAAGCAACCGGTGCGGACAAAGCAAAAGAGTTCGCTACGGGCCTTGGGCTAAAATTAGATGAAGAAGACGGCGAAGCTTATTCTGAATCTTATTCTATCGGAGGCTTCCGTACAGGTGTTACACCTCTACAAATGGCTGGAGCCTATAGTGCTTTTGCAAATGAAGGTATGTACAATGCACCGCATACGGTGACAAAGGTAAAATTCCCTGATGGAACAGAAATTGATTTAACGCCAAAACCAAAACGCGCAATGCAAGATTACACGGCATTTATGATGACGGACATGATGAAATCTGTTGTAAACGAATCATATGGTACAGCTCGTGCTGTTCGTACACCAGGATTAGAAATTGCGGGTAAAACGGGAACTTCGAACTTTAGTGCTGCAGAAAAGCAACGATACAATATTCCAGACGCTGGTGAAAAAGACGTTTGGTTTAATGGATTTACGCCAAACTATACGATTTCCGTATGGACAGGCTATGAAACTGCTAAAGACGGCTATATTTTAAGTCCTAATGAAACAGGCATGGCAAAAAATATCTTTAAGCATGTTATTACTCATATTTCTGAAGGCAAACCTAAAGGAAGTTTCAAGCAGCCGGACAGCGTAGTTGAACGTTCCGTGGAAAAACCAACGGGCAAAGACTTAAAACGCCCAAGCGGCTCTACTCCTTCGAGCTTAATTACAAAAGAATACTTTGTGCGCGGTACTGCACCGACAAAAGTATCTCAAACGTTTGTGAAGAAAGAAAAAGAAGAAAAGAAAGAAGATAAAAAAGAGGACAAAAAAGAGAAAAAAGACAATAAAGATGTGAAGCCAAAAATTACTGCTTCGTATAGCGGAGGAGCAATTTCAGTTAACTGGTCAGCGTCAAACGCAGCCAGTGATACGACCTTTACAGTCACAATGTCATCTCCTAACGGTTCTGAACAACTCGCATCTGGCGCAGGAGCCGGTGGAAAAACAATTTCCAATCCAGCAGCAGGCGCAACGTATAGTTTCACCGTAACAACAAATACGGGCGAAAGCGCTAGTTCTTCTGTAAAAGTCCCTGATTCATCAGATCAAGCTACCGAAGATAATTCCACTAAGCCTGAAGATGACGGAACAACGGACGATAATCAAAATGAAGACAATAGCAACACTGATCAAAACAACGGCTCTGATCAAGGTGACGATTCATCTACTAAGCCGGATGATAACCAAAACAGCAATAATGGCAGCAATAGTGACGGTAGCAATACCGGTAATAACGGCAATACCGATAATAACAATAACGATAGCGGCAATACTAACGATGGTAATAATAACAATAATAACGGAGGCACAACTCCTCCTCCAGCAGACAACGGTGGGAATGACTCAGGAAGTCAAACACCACCAACCCCTGCTACACCATCGACGCCGTCAACACCTGCTACACCACAGCAAGAGCCAACAACTGAAAATTAACGTAGCAGTAAAAAAGCCCCTACACGTGTAGGGGCTTTATTTCTTGTGAAGAATAAGCATTTTTGCATACTGCTTACGCAGCTCATTAAATAATTCTGTCAGCTGAATATACGCTTGATAAGAAGAAACTCGCTGCAGCAAAAACATAAGCCTCTCAGCACAGTTAATAGGCTTATAGATTAGGTCCGCTATGTCTTCTTGCAGCTGATTTAAACGCCGAACGGGCTGTCCATTAATCCAAAACAGTAAACTAATATACATAGCAGCAGCTTGTTTCATACAAGGCGCTGCTTCTTTTGCTTTCCGCTGAGAAAAAAGCGTATGCAGTTCTTCCCTTTGAGTTTCCCACTTTTCAAAAAATGGCCGTATGTTCTTTTGAACATCCCTCCAAGGTGTTTTCGTTTCTTTATGTACATCGTATAAAATATCATAAGCAAAATAATTTCTTCCATTTTTTGTATATAATTCAAGAACCCGATCTTCTTTTGAATAAAATGGTTCGCATATGAAATGTGACGGCACTTCAATCGGTAACATCTGTCTTCTTCTCTTTTCCTTTCATTCGTTTCTTTCCTTCTCGGCAAAGATCAAGAAGCGGGCAGACATGACATTGAGGAGACTGTGCTTTACAGTGATAGCGTCCAAAAAAGATAAGTCGATGATGCGTAACAGACCATTCATCTTTCGGAATTTTTCTCATCAGCGTTTTTTCTACTTCTAAAACTGAATCTTTCCACCTGCAAATCCCAAGGCGTTTACTTACACGTTCTACATGCGTGTCTACGGCTATTGACGGTACTCCAAAAGCTACGGATACAACAACATTAGCCGTCTTACGCCCTACTCCCGGAAGATTGGTCAGCTCATCACGATCTTTCGGAACTTCTCCTCCGTATTCATCAATGAGCATACGGCAGAGCTTTTGAATATTTTTAGCTTTGTTTCTATATAAGCCGATTGATCTAATATCTTGCTGCAGCTCTTCTAACGAAACGGCTAAATAGTCTTCAGGCGTTTGATATTTCTTGAATAAATCCGCTGTTACGCGGTTGACTAAAGCATCTGTGCACTGAGCAGATAGCGCCACGGCAATGACTAAATCAAAGGGATTCCGATGATTTAACTCACAGTGAGCGTCAGGAAACATTTCTGCCATAGCATCTAGGCACTGTCTGATTTGTTTTAACGTTAACATACTAGTTCTCCTTCTTCTTACAGGTAGTTCCCTCCTATTTTACAATAGGGTTCCTGTCAAATGCTACTTTTGTCCATACTCTTTTAAAAAAGCTGCTTCAAGATTCAATTACTTGGATCTTGAAGCAGCTTTTTATCCTGTCATTGCTCTAGCCAGTTAAAAAAAGGAATGGCTGATGTAGACTGAGAAGGGTTAACAGAAGATAGTTTTTTGGGCTGTTGATTTTGACGAAATTTTTGGCTATGCTTGCGGGCTTGATCAATGGTCTGAATGCCATTTTTCTTCCATTCGAATAAAATACGATCAATATACCGGAAGTTTAATTTTCCAGACATCACCGACTCTCTTAGTGCCGCTTTAATAATAATGGGATCATGATGATCTTGATCAATCCACATCGCTAGCGTTTCGCATTCAAACGGAGACAATGCTCTGCCAAACTCTTTTTCAAACATTGTATATAAATTAAGCTCTTCTTGTTCTTCTTCGCTTTTTTCTACTTCTCTTGTTTCTTGCATCATATGATGAATAAGCTTTTCCCAAAGCGGTTTTAATGAATAACGTTCACAAATAAGGGCGTTTTGCTGTTGATCTTGCTCAATAGATAAAAAGCCGCGCTGAATTAATGCTCGCAGCGTATCCATACACACAGCACTTGAAATACTCATTTTTGCCGCCAATTCGTTAGGTGTCGGGAAACCTTCACCGCCTTCAATGGAAACATAAATATGCATTAACGTCATGAATTCCGTTTCGTTCATTCCCAAATCGCTATAGTGATTAAACAGCAGCTTCGGAATTGAAACTGTGCCTTGTTCAAACCATTCAATTAACGTTTCTTTTTTCATATCCGAACACCTCAGTAGTTAGTATATCATGAAGTTTATAGTCAAAGTAATAATTATTCGAAGCTAAAAAGCTTCTATGTAAAACTTTCCGCTGAAACCGTACCATTGCTCTGCACATATAAAATATATACGAACGATGACTTCCTTCCAAGAATATTACACTAACTTATTTTTTCGAGAATTGCAACTCCCTTTTAAGTTAGACTCTCTTCTATGTTTGCCGTTGTTTCCTTGTGATATAAGTAAAAACCTCGTTTTTCTTTTCTTTTTATGATTCATAAAAAAAGCTAAAAAAGTATCCTGACTACAGGAGTCAGAATACTTTTTCACTTCCTTACGGGTATAAACGGTTTAATAAGCGTGGGAATGGAATCGTTTCACGAACGTGTTCTACGCCGCTAATCCATGCTACTGTACGCTCAAGGCCTAAACCAAATCCTGAATGTGGAACTGAGCCATACTTACGAAGCTCTAAATACCACTTGTATGTTTCTGTATCTAAATTGTGCTCTTCTACACGCTGAGCTAAAAGCTCTTGATCATGAATACGTTCAGAGCCTCCAATGATTTCTCCGTAGCCTTCTGGTGCGATTAAGTCTGCACATAATACTACGTCTTCATTTGTTGGATCTGGCTGCATATAAAATGGTTTTAATGACGTTGGATAGTGTGTAATGAATACCGGCTTGTCATAGCTTTCTGCGATAGCCGTTTCATGCGGTGCTCCAAAGTCATCTCCCCACTGAATGTCTGTAAATCCTTTTTCATGTAAGAATTTAAGAGCCTCATCGTACGAAATACGAGGGAATGGCGCTTTAATTTGTTCTAACTTAGATGTATCACGGCCTAGTACATTTAACTCTAACTTACAGTTTGTTAAAACAGACTGTACGACATGAGACACATACTCTTCCTGTACTTTCAAGTTATCTTCGAATTGGTAGAAAGCCATCTCTGGTTCAATCATCCAAAACTCAATTAAATGACGGCGTGTTTTAGATTTTTCAGCGCGGAACGTTGGACCGAATGAAAATACTTTTCCAAGCGCCATTGCTGCTGCTTCCATATAAAGCTGTCCACTTTGAGAAAGATATGCATCTTCGTCAAAATATTTCGTGTGGAATAATTCTGTTGTTCCTTCAGGAGCACTTCCTGTTAGGATTGGAGGATCTACTTTTGTAAACCCGTTTTCGTTAAAGAATTCATACGTTGCACGAATAATTTCGTTACGAACCTTCATAACAGCATGTTGACGTTTAGAACGCAGCCATAAATGACGGTTATCCATTAAGAACTCTGTTCCATGTTCTTTTGGCGTAATTGGGTAATCAACAGCTTCATGAATCACTTCAAGGCTTGTAACTGTTAACTCATAGCCAAACGGTGAGCGCTCATCTTCGCGTACCACACCTGTTACATATAGTGATGATTCTTGCGTCATAGATTTAGCTAATTTAAAAGTTTCTTCTTCTACTTCAGCTTTTACAACTACCCCTTGCATGAATCCTGATCCATCGCGCAGCTGTAAAAAGGCAATTTTACCACTTGAACGTTTATTCGCTAACCAAGCACCAATTGTTACTTCTTTTCCTACATGCTTGTTTGCTTCTGAAATCGTAATTTTCACGATTAATATCCCTCCAAAAAACTTACATTTCGTAATTATGTATGCCATCCTATTATACATTTCGACAAACATAATAACAAGTAACAAACAAAAAGAGCCTTCTAACACGTGTGATTTGTGCTAAAAGGCTCTTTTGTTTTTAAATATAATCTTTTTTATTTCATATGACGAGTCATGAATGATTGAATTCGTTCCAATGCCTTTTCTAGCAGATCTAGTGATGTAGCATAAGAAAGACGTACGTTTTCAGGTGAACCGAATCCTGATCCAGGCACTAGCGCTACCTTCTCTTCTTCTAAAATAGCTTCTACCCATGCATCAACTGTATCAAAGCCAGTTAACTTTGCAGCTTCAATTGCATTAGGGAATAAGTAGAAAGCACCCTGTGGTTTTAAGCATGAGAACCCTGGAATGTTAATCAGCTTTTCATGAATTACGTTTAGACGCTCTTCAAAAGCTTGTCGCATCATTTCCACCGGCCCCTGAGTGCCGTTATAAGCAGCGATTGTTGCATATTGAGCAATAGATGTTGGATTTGACGTGCTGTGACTCGCTAGGTTTGTCATCGCTTTAATAACTGTAGCATCACCAGCTGCATATCCAATGCGCCAGCCCGTCATGGAATGTGACTTAGAAACACCGTTAATAATAATTGTTTTTTCTTTTAACGCTGGTGAAAGCTGTGCAATCGATACATGTTCATTTTGACCATACACAAGCTTTTCATAAATTTCATCTGATACGATAAAAATATCGTGCTTCAAGCAAACTTCTCCTAAAGCTTGAAGCTCTTCTCTTGTGTAAATCATACCCGTTGGGTTGCTTGGTGAATTGATAATAACAGCTTTAGTTTTAGCTGTAATAGCCGCTTCTAATTGTTCAGGTGTGATTTTAAATTCGTTATTTTCAGAACCTTCAACGAATACTGGTGTACCTTCTGCTAACTTTACTTGCTCAGGATAACTTACCCAGTAAGGAGTTGGGATAATTACTTCGTCACCTTCGTCTAACAGAACTTGAAATAACGTATACAGTGCGTGCTTAGCACCTGTACAAACAATAATTTCAGAAGGTGAATACGTCAGGCCTTGATCGCGTTTGAATTTTTCAATTACCGCTTCTTTTAATGGTGCAAGACCGCCTGCTGGCGTATATTTTGTCTGACCATCATTCATT
Source organism: Priestia sp. RMT2NF4 (assembly GCF_047872835.1). Lineage (NCBI taxonomy): Bacteria > Bacillati > Bacillota > Bacilli > Caryophanales > Bacillaceae > Priestia > Priestia sp. RMT2NF4. The sequence goes on along the minus strand of NZ_JBLQZO010000003.1, from coordinate 799,266 downwards.
GCTGTAACAGCCGCTTCTAAAATGTGCTGCGGCGTATTAAAATCAGGTTCCCCTGCTCCAAGTCCAATCACATCATGACCAGCCGCTTTCAATTCTTTCGCTTTTGCTGTAATCGCTAATGTTGATGATGGCGTTAATGCTGATACACGTTTTGCTAACTTCACTAAAATCTCCCCCTATGAACTAAAGCTATAATCAGCCCGCAGGCTGATTATAGATAAAAAATTGGCTTCATTTTCATAAAGCGCTGAATTCTTATATTATGACACATATGACATTTCATATGGTATAAACGATTTATGATTGAGATAAGCTGTATCGTTTTATAAATTCACCGCTAGAGAAATCAAGATAATAGTATGTTAAATGTTTCTTATCTTTATCCACATATGTTACTTCCCACAGCGGCTTTTTATTTTCAATGCCTAGGCGCACCGACTTAATTTCCTGCGGATTTTTATCATTTTTCACAATGGAAATGGCTTTCTCTTTTGTGATCCCGCTGCTTGCTTTCTTTAAAACAGCTGTTTGTTTTTTGCTTTTAGGCACCCAAGCAATTACCTTTTGATTGCTTCGGTTTGTACCTTCTACTACATAAAATGCATGATTGCCAAAATATGGCTGGGTGCTTGTGACAGATTTCAAATTAAATTCTTTTTTTGCTTGAGATGCTGCTTTTTCCTCAGCAGACTGAACATCCTTCACAGACGAGTGATAAATGCTAAAAGAAATGCCTCCGATAATTAAAAGCACAGCAGCTACCGCTACAATAATTAACTTTTTCATAAAATCCCTACTTATGTACGATAAATTGTAAATACAGCTTTGCTTTGATCTTCTTCATCTAACGCTAATCCGAACATCAAATCTTGCTTTTTCAACGTGCGATTCAAACTATCAACAATTTTATATAAATCCGAGGAATTTTCCACGCGGACAGTTGATAATACTTCAATCCTGCTTTCCATTGTAAACCTCCTAGCTCGTCTATCACGACGCAAAAATGACGATATCCGTATTATAACAGGTATCAAAAACCATCGTCATCTTTTTCACTCATCAATTCAGCCCGTACGTTTTGCGTAAAAACCGAATAAATAAGTAAACATATATAATATTATAAGGAATTTACCTCTTTTTGCAAAAGGAAATTTGTTTATTTTGCAGAAAATTTCATCACATCATAGGATTTTAGCGACATTTTAATAGAGTAAGCGCTCCCCTCTCTTACGTCATATAATTCAATCCATTCAGCTGTTAAATTTGAAAGCAGTCGAGGGGAATAGGAACGCCCTGGTTTCGTAAACGCAACGGCAAGCTGTATATCTAATTGCTTCAAAAATGTATTCGAAAATAACGTTCCCTCTCCAAAATTAGGAATTTTCAATATATCTACATGAGTAAGGGGAATGCGTAAAAACTTTTCCTCTACTTCATCTGAGCCGCTCATGGCATATAGAACTCGGTGCTCTCCAATCGTGAATAATAGATCCATAGCCGCTGTTTTTTGCTTCGATGCATGCAAGACATCAACGTGTATATTATCCGTTAACTGAAATAAATCATTTTCTTTCCACTTCTCTGTTTGAAATTCCGCCTGGTACTGAGCCGGCACAATAATACGCTCTATATGATAATCCTTCACAGCTCGCTGAACATTTGAATCATAGTACTTTTGCTGTTTCGTAATTATTAATTGGTTGATTTTTTTTACTTTATATCGCTGCAGCCACTTGTTTAGCTCGAGATAGGAAGATGCACTCCCGGTATTTACTAAAATCGCCTCACCGCTTCCATCTTGAATCAGACTTGCTTCTCCATCTGAAAGAGGCAGAAAGGTGATCACTACTTCATCAGCTTGCAAACCAAAATCTACGTTTTTAATGACGGCTGCTGAAACCGAACAGGTCATAAAACTAAAAAACAGTACAGCACTTAGCAATATTTTAATCATACACTGTCCTCATTTGCTTATCATAGTATATTACTATCGTCTCTCAAGTGAAGAAACAGTATGCATAAAAAAAGACTTAAGCTATGCTCAAGTCTTTTCATTCCACCATTCTTTGTAGTCCAGTAAGATATTTGAAAACGTTTTTTGAACAACCTGGACTTTTGGAAGCGAGTGAAGGAAATGGTATCCATATGCTGTTCGCGTAATACGATTATCAAAAATAAATATAGCTCCCCGGTCACTTTTTGAACGAATCAACCGTCCAAATCCTTGTTTAAAACGGATAACGGCTTGAGGAAGTGAATAATTCATAAAGGGACTTTTCCCTTCTTTTTTCATCTGCTCAAATTTAGCTGTCAACAGAGGTTGATTTGGAGATGAAAAAGGAAGTCTGACTATTACGAGACATGATAATAAATCTCCTGGCAAATCAATTCCTTCCCACAGACTATTTGTACCCAAAAGAATGGAATGCTCAAATTGACTGAAGTCTTTTAACAGTCTATTGCGATTTCTAGTTGTGACTCCTTGACCAAGCAGGACAAACTCTTCAAGATCGTTTAACTCTTTCAAATAACCATATGTAGCTTTCAACATGTCATATGAAGTAAAAAGCACCAGCATACGGCCATTTGTTACTTTGGCTACGTCAAGAATACTTTCTGCCATCATAGCGCTATACTCATATAATGATACTTCGTTAACAGCAGGCATATCCTGAGGAATATAGACTCTAGCTTGCTTCTCGTAATCAAACTCGGAAGGAAGAATGAGTTGAGCAGGCTGAAAGTCATATAACCCTAGCTCTTGAATTAAATAATCAAATGTTCCATTCACCGTCAATGTAGCAGATGTTAAAATAACGCTTTGTTTCTTAGCGAAAAATTCATCAGCCAGCGTATCGGCAATGGAAGTAGGCTGACTATAGATATACGTAGCATTTGCTGCTCCTTTTGGCTCAATTTCAAACCACGTTACGTAATTGCTCTGCTGTTTGAACAGAAGCTTTTCTATTTGCTGAGATATATGCTCAAATCCTTTAACAGCCGTTTGAAATTCATGAAGAGACGACTGTTCATTTTTTGTGACTTTGTCATATAGATTGTCAAAGGAATGTCTTGCCCCATCATTCCATGTAAAAAGATCGTGAATTAAAAAACGAATACGCGACGCTGCTTCTTGAATAGCCGTCCAGTAATGCCCATGCTCTTTTTCCACTTTATATCGATAGCTGCTTCTTCCAATCTCGCCCTGCTGATTGCCTGTTCTTTTTTGAACAAAAGAATGAATCAAACGAAATAAGTCATCGCACTCAGAATGAAGCTGCACAAACAGATTTTGAAGAAGTTCAGTGTTAAGCTCGATGCTATATTTTACAAGCGTATGGTGAACTTTTTTTAACAGCCCTTTGTCTTGAATGGTTCCGATTCGGTTTAATAGCGCATGAACCGCAAAATAATCTAAGCGCTCTCCCAGTTCTTCTCCGGCAATGTCTTCTAAGTGATGAGCCTCGTCAATAATAATTTGTTCATAATCAGGTAGCAGCTCATGATTACTCATCACATCCATCAACAGCAAGCGATGATTTGTCACTACTATATGGGCATTTTGCGCTCTGTTCTGCGCTCGTTCATAAAAAGAATAAAGCTTCCAAGGATGCTTAAAGTCACTTGGAGACGGATTGCTTTCATTTAGCTGTTCCCAAAAAAGTTTACCCCCAGAAGGCAGGTTTATTTCATCGCTGTCGCCCGTTTCCGTTTCCGTCAGCCAAATAAGCAGCTTCGCTTTTGTGAGGATCGCATCGTAATTATTATTTCGCTCTTTTAAGAGCTGAATGAATTTTCTTATACTAATGTAATGTTCTCTTCCTTTTAAAACAGCTGCTGTAACAGGAAATGGCACAATCTTTTCTAAAATGGGCACATCTTTTTCGATGATTTGCTGCTGAAGCGTTACCGTGTTAGTTGAGATAATGACTGGGTGGTGATGAACAGAAGCATAAAACACGGCAGGAACTAAATAAGCGTAGGTTTTACCAATACCGGTCCCCGCTTCAATTAAAGCATGCTCGTTGCCTGCAAAGCACTCTTGTACAAAGTTCATCATCTCCCACTGCCCTTTTCGTTCTTCAAACAATGGCAGAGCCTGATGGAACAGCTTTTGCTTTTCAGTTTCAAATATTTCGTAAGTATGAGAGTGCTGCTTTTCATTAGCTGAATGCGGCTGATATTTGTTTAGCGCAATGCCGTGTATAAATTCATAAGAATCATCCTCGGCATAACTTTTATCATCTATAACTTGTTGAATCAGTTCTCCAATTTCACTTTTAAAGTGTAAGCTTAGCGCGTATAGCTGCTTCAAGGTTGTTAAAGGGAGCTTCTTTAATTTTTCAATTAGTAAAAGTAAAATACGTGCCGTTACTTCTGCATCACTATCTGCTTGATGAGGGTTTTCATGTTCAATATGTAAATACTCAGCTAATTGACTAAGTTTGTACCCATCAACTGTAGGCAGCAGAATCCGGGCCAGTTCGACGGTATCCACGGTTGAATTATAAAGCGTCTCCATCCCGCACTGATAGAGTTCTTCTTGTAAAAAAGTTAAATCAAATGCCACATTATGTGCAACAAAATAAGCATCATCTAGCAATTCTATAATTTTAGGTGAAATTTCTTCAAATAAAGGCGCATCTTTCACCATATCATTTTGAATGTTAGTTAGTTGTGTAATAAAAGGCGGAATATCCATACCAGGATTTAAAAAACTAGAAAAACGTTCAACAATTTTGCCGTCTTCTACTATGACAGCAGCAAATTGAATCATTTTATCTCCTTGTTTTGGAGAATGTCCCGTCGTTTCAAGATCTACCACAACAAAGCGTTTATTCACGGTCAACACCTCGCAAGTCTGTCTTTTTATAGTATAAAGTGAAAGCCTGCTCTATATGCTTTAAAAGCGCAACTCCTTCTCGTGAAAAACAGAGAGGCTTTCATACATAGAAGTTTTACTTTAGTGTGTATAGAGGTTTATACCGTTCACTTACTAGCGTATGTATTCAAATAAAAATCCCCCTCATAAAGGGGGACTGTTCTTATAGAATTGTACCAGCTGGTTCTTGTTTAAGCAATTGTTGGATTTTATTCTGCTCATTCATAATCGCTACGGTTGGATGATGGTGAGCTACTTCTTCATTTGCTACGAGCGCATAAGAGATAATGATGACGATATCTCCAGGCTGCACGAGTCTTGCAGCAGCTCCATTTAAACAAACTACGCCGCTCCCTCGTTCGCCGGGAATCACGTACGTTTCCAAGCGAGCTCCGTTATTATTGCTTACAATTTGGACTTTTTCGTTTGCTGCAATTCCTACTGCGTCGATAATATCTTCATCAATGGTGATGCTGCCAACATAATTTAAGTTGGCTTCAGTTACATGAGCTCTGTGTATTTTAGCGTTCATCATCGTGCGAAACATTTAGTTATCCCCCTGTACGTCTACAATTACATTATCAATTAAACGAGCTTTAGAGAATTGAACAGCTAAAGCGATAATGATTTTTCCAGCGGCTTTCTTAATTGGTTTTAGCTCTGGATACGTATAAACCTCGATATAATCCACTTTACCGCTCGTATGTTGCTCAATTTCTTTTCGAATGGTCCCTTTAATGATTTCTACTTGCTTCTCTCCGCCTTCAAGAAGCTGCAGAGCGCTTTGTAAACTCTTAAATAGAACAGGTGCCTCTTCTCTTTCTTTATCTGTTAAATATACGTTACGAGAACTTTTAGCTAATCCATCTGCTTCTCTCACCGTATCTACTGCTCTAAGCTCCACCGGGAAATTAAAATCTTCAATTAAACCATCTACTACAGCAACTTGCTGCGCATCTTTTTTACCAAAGTATGCACGATCTGGGATTACAATGTGAAAAAGCTTTGTTAGTACCGTGGCTACTCCGTCAAAATGACCAGGGCGCTTCTGTCCACACAATACGTCTACACGATCTCTCACGGTTATAGCAACTGAACGGCTTGACTTATACATTTCCTCTACTGAAGGATAAAATAAATAGTCGACGTTAGCTTCTTTTGCCACGCGCTCATCGCGCTCAAAATCTCTTGGATACGTATCAAAATCTTCATTTGGTCCAAATTGAGTCGGGTTCACAAAAATACTTAGCGCCACTACTTCATTTTCTGTGCGAGCTGCTCCAAGCAGAGTAGCATGGCCTTCATGCAAATAGCCCATCGTCGGGACAAATCCAATTGAACGTCCAAGCTGCTTTTCTTTTTTCATCTCCTGCTGCATGTCTTTAATTGTTGTAATGACTTTCATCTTATTTCCCTCCGTACAGTGCCGTTAACTGCTCTTCTTTCATTGAAAAAGTATGTGCTTCTTTCGGAAACTCTCTTTTTTTCACTTCACTTACATACTGAGAAAGCCCCTGTAAAATAGGCTCATTTATTTTCGCAAATGACTGAACAAATTTGGGCACACGCTCTACGCCGTACGTTAATACATCGTGGTATACAAGTACTTGACCATCCGTGTCAGCTCCTGCTCCGATTCCGATTGTTGGAATGCTTAAGCGTTCAGCTACTTGTTTTGCTACTTGTTTAGGAACACACTCTAATACAACAGCAATAGCTCCCGCCTGCTCACACTTGATTGCGTCTTGGATTAGCTGTTTGGCTTCTTTCGCTTCTTTCCCTTGCACTTTATAACCGCCCAGAACACCGACAGACTGAGGTGTTAACCCGAGATGTGCAACAGCCGGAATACCAGCTTGCGTCAATTCTGAAATTGTATAGAGAACATCGTTTGCACCTTCTACTTTTAAAGCATGAGCTCCGCTTTCCTGCATAATGCGAGCAGCATTTTTCATCGTGTCTTCTTTCGACACGTGATAGGACATAAACGGCATGTCGGTGACGATAAATGTATCACTAGCCCCTCTTTTAACCGCTTTTGTATGATGAATCATATCATCTACCGTTACAGGAATCGTAGAGTCATATCCTAAAACGACCATTCCTAGAGAGTCGCCTACTAAAATCATGTCTACGCCTGCTTCTTCAGCGTACTTAGCTGACGGATAATCGTACGCAGTCAGCATCACAATTGGTTCATTGTTTTGTTTCATACGTAAAAAATCTAATTTTGTTTTCACTAACTTTCTCCTCCTTCTCAGAGGAGATGAGCGCACGTCTGCACACAAAAAGCCCTTCTACCTATAAAAGGAAGAAGGACTTTGACAGACTTCATCTATAAAAAGCACACTTTACCTAATGTGCTTACCTACGCGTCATCCCTCTGTCCTAGTCCTTAATGGATCAAGGCAGATTTATTGTCATATTAAAAATAAACAAACGAGTATCAAGTGAAGTTCTTTCGATACTACCTTGATACTCGTATTATAATAAAAATTTCTTTATTTTTCTACTATTTTTTAGCAGAGAGCTCAATATCTGCAGAATGAATTCGGTGTATAACACCTTCATCGTCTTCAATCAATAAAACGCCTTCATCTGTTATACCTTTTGCGAAGCCTTCAATGTTGGCTGTCATCGTCCGTGCTATAATTCGCTTTCCAATGCTGATTGCATACGTTTCCCAAAGAACTTTAATTAAACCAAAGCCATTTTTTAAGTATTCTTCATAAAGGGTTTCTAACTTCAAGAAAAACGCTTGCATCAAAGCGGCACGATTAATTTCTTCACCTTTTTCAATACGTAAAGATGTGGCAATGTGTTTGATTTGTTCATTAAAATCCGTTTCCTGCTGATTCACATTGATGCCGATTCCAATGATGACCGAATGAATTCGGTCAAAATCAGCCTGCATTTCCGTTAAAATCCCAACTAGCTTCTTCCCATTTAATAAAACATCATTCGGCCATTTAATGTCTGGAGAAAGGTTCGTCACTTCTTGAATGGCCTGTACAACAGCGACTGCTGATAGTAAAGTCAGCTGAGGAGCCTGCTGCGGAGGGATAGAAGGACGCAGTATAATACTCATCCAGGCACCAGTATATTTTGGGGAGTACCACGCTCTATCAAGTCTTCCTCTTCCTGCCGTTTGCTCTTCAGCAACTACGACCGTTCCTTCTTTTGCTCCTTCTTGAGCAATTCGATGAGCAATTTTTTGAGTAGAATGCACGCTTTCCTCATAGTGAATATACTGGCCGATTTTTGTTGTCTGAAGCCCTAATAAAAGCTCGTTGCTGCTTACTTTGTTCGGCTTCCCAACAATGCGATAGCCTTTTTTACGAACAGCTTCAAGTTCATAGCCGTCTTTTCGCAGCTCTTCGATATGCTTCCATACAGCTGTTCTTGAACATCCTAATAAATCGCTGATCTTTTGGCCGGACACATAGTCCCCATCTGCGTTCGTAAACATTTCAAGCAGCGTTCTTCTTATATCTGACTGCAAGACTGCACCCACTTTCTTATTGAAGATTTCGTGTTCATTAACTCATTGTATAGAACTTTCTCCTCAATTTCTTTTAATAGTTGAGACACCCATGGACCACCCTTTTTACCTGTCCATACTAAAAGATCTTGACCATTTATGTCTAAATCTTTTAAAGAATGAATAGGCAGCTCGCTATAGATGTAAAGAAGCTCATGTTCATTCATATACTCATTGCTTCGAAGAAGTTGTAAAATACGATTCACGCTCACGCTGGCCTGCTCTCCAATTGTATACATGATGCGTTTTGACCATCCATTTTCCAAAACGTCCCGAAGACCAATAGACTGAAGCTGAATATCTTTAATTTGCTTATTAGATAATTTCCAGCTTTTAAAAAATGCCTGCTTGTCTTGAATGTCGAGCAGATGTACAAGAAGTGTCCATGACTCCGATACTCGCTGAAGCATCATCCAATCGTGTGCACAAACAGATCGGAATTTTTGCGGATCTACATTCAATTCGGGCAAGTAGCGATACAGCTCCGTATCTGCTACAAGTGCTAATGCTAAAGACGGCCGCTTTCCGCTCAGCATTTTTTCGAATTCAACTGTAATGCGTTCAATAGAAACATGCCTCAGTAGTTCACCGTATTGCTGAATGGCTCTTTTAGTTTGATCAGACAGCGAAAACGCCAGCTGACTGACAAAGCGAACGGCTCTCATCATACGAAGAGCATCTTCATGAAAGCGTTCTTTAGCATTTCCGACAGTACGAATTAACTGGTTTCGTAAATCTTCCCTTCCATTAAATGGATCAATAATTTCTCCTTTTGCATTCATAGCCATTGCATTAATTGTAAAATCGCGACGCTGCAAATCTTCTATCAGAGACGAAATAAACGTAACGGACGAGGGACGACGAAAATCATCATATTCTCCCTCAGAGCGAAAAGTGGTCACCTCATAGGTCTCGTTCTCATGAACAACGACAACCGTACCATGCTCGATTCCTACATGAATCGTCTTAGGAAAGAGTTCCATCACTTGTTCCGGCCTAGCTGACGTAGCGATATCAATATCTCCAATCGTCCGATTTAAAATGAGATCCCGGACCGCTCCTCCAACAAAATACGCTTCGTAACCGGCTGTCTCCAGTTTTTCAATAATATAAAGCGGATGAATGAACGGTTCTTTCATAACGTCCTCCATTCTTCAACCCTGTACCAATTTATAATAAAGTTTTTCATATTGACTCACAATCTCTGTTGAATGAAATTTATGATTAACTGCGCTTAGAGACGCTTCCCTCATTTGGTGATGCAGCTGTTCATTTTCAAGTAGCTGAATTGCTTTGCTCGCTGCCTCTTCGACGTCTCCAACTTCGCAAATATATCCTGTTTTTTCGTGTTCAATTACTTCGGGAATTCCGCCTATATTTGTTCCGATGCATGGAACACCACAAGCCATAGCTTCTAAAAGTACAAGCCCAAAGCTTTCTTTTTCAGATAATAACAGTTTTAAATCGCTAATCGAATATAATTCTGCTACATTTTCTTGTTTCCCAAGAAATAACACAGAATCTTGAAGATTTAGCTCTTTTACCAATTGAGACACAACCGTCATTTCAGGGCCGTCTCCTACAAGCAGCAGCTTAGACTGAAGCTTTTCATTAATAATAGCAAATGTTTTGACTATATCTGTAACTCGTTTGACTTGACGAAAGTTTGAAATATGAATAACGACTTTTTCATTTTCTAATATGCCATACTCCGCTTTTAAATACTGAACTTCTTTTTTATGATAAACTCGTTCATCAATAAAATTATACATCGTTTCAATTTCTTTATCTGGACTAATTAAATGGTGAGTTTGATCAACAAGTGACTGAGATACAGCCGTCACTGCATCTGATTTCTCAATTCCAAATTTAATTAAGTCTTTTAACGATGGATCCTCTCCTAGAACCGTAATATCTGTTCCATGAAGAGTCGTCACAATTTTCACTTCGTGCTCTACCATTTGTTTAGCTAAAATCCCGCAAACGGCATGGGGGATTGCATAGTGCGTATGAATAATATCAAGCTTTTCTCTTTTAGCCACTTCAGCCATTTTACTGGATAAAGCGAGATCATACGGAGGGTATTTAAAGACGGAGTATTGATTTACATCTACTTCGTGAAAATAAATATTTGGATATACTTTCGTCAATCTAAAAGGCATGCTAGAGGAAATAAAATGAATTTCGTGCCCCTTTTCAGCCAGCAGCTTCCCTAGCTCCGTTGCTACCACTCCTGAACCTCCAACGGAAGCATAACATGTAATACCAATTTTTAACTTCATTTATTTTCCACCTACTAAATCGTCGTACATCAAAATCGGTTTTTTAGATAAAAAACCTTCACCGTAAGCTATCCCGACTTCTTTGCCAAATAATCGCTCTCTGCTCTCTACCGTTTCAATATATCCGTTTACGAGCGGCGTATCAAACGTATCTGCTGTTTTTATAAATTGACTTTCATAAGCCTCTAGACTAGCTACTTTCTTTTGAAACGTGCTTGATACATCTACGATAAAATCTGGCTTATGAAATCCATTTATCATATAGAAATATAGAGACTCCGCACGATGAGCTTTTTGCTTCTTATCATCTATATAATTTTTAACGCCAGCGGAAAACATGGCCTCTTCTACAAGCTTTGCACAATTTCCATGATCAGGATGACGATCTTCAAAATAAGGAGCAAATATAATCCTTGGTTGATACGTGCGAATGACTGATGCAATTTCAGCTATATATTCTGGCTTTAAAAACAAACCTCTGTCTGGCAAATGCAGATGAATTCGCTCATGAACACCTAAGACTTCAGCTGCTTTAGACGCTTCTTGTTTTCGAATTTCAACCGTTCCATTTGAAGAAAGTTCAGCTTGCGTCAAATCGCAAATAACTACCTTCAAACCTTGTTCACTCATTCTTGCAATGGTTCCACCCATGCCGATTTCTACATCATCGGCATGAGCACCAAAGGCAAGGATATCTATTGTTTCTTTCATTATCTTCACCCTATTTTTTTATAATTGAACGCCAATGCAAATCGCCTCGTTCAAGTCCATGAATTAAAATCTCTGCTGTTCCCATATTCGTTGCAAGAGGAACCGCATAGACGTCACATAGACGCATCAGAGCTGAAATATCAGGTTCATGAGGCTGAGCTGTTAACGGATCGCGGAAAAAAATAACCATATCCATTTCATTTTGAGCAATTAAAGCTCCTATCTCCTGATCTCCTCCAAGCGGTCCTGATTGAAAGCGGTGAACCTGCAAACCTGTTGCTTCTGAAATACGCGTTCCTGTTGTTCCTGTTGCGAACAGCGAATGTTCCTGTAAAATCGCTTGATAGGCTGTTGTGAATTGTACCATATCATTTTTCTTTTTATCATGTGCAATTAAGGCGATTTTCATTTTTCTCGCTCCTTAGTCAATAATATTTTCTAACCCATATACAAGTGTGTCTACGTTCATAACTGTGTCAACAGCTAGCTTCACACCTGACATAAAAGAAGCACGGTTGTATGAATCATGACGAATTTTTAACGTTTGTCCAAATCCTCCGAACATCACTTCTTGGTGAGCAATCAGTCCTGGCAAACGTACGCTATGTAGGCGGATTCCTTCATAATCTGCACCGCGTGCGCCCTCTAGTAATTCTTTTTCCTCAGGGTGGCCCTGTTTTTTTGCTTCACGAACTTCACTGATCAGCTCCGCTGTTTTTAAGCCTGTTCCTGATGGTGCATCTAACTTTTGATCATGATGCATTTCAATGATTTCTACATCATCAAAGTATTTAGCTGCCATTTGTGAAAACTTCATCATTAAAATAGCGCCAATCGCAAAATTAGGTGCAATGATACAGCCAAGTTCCTTCTCTTCAGCAAGCTGCTTTAATTCTTTTAAATCTTCTTCTGAAAAGCCAGTTGTTCCTACAACAGGTCGTACTCCATATGTTAAAGCTGTTTTAGTATGAACGCGTCCAATTTCAGGTGTTGTCAAATCAACTAAAACATCTGCCTTAACGTCTTGAAAACATTTTTCAATATCCGTGTAGATCGGCGCTTGTACATTTGGCATTCCTTCAATATCACTTATGTATTTTCCTTCATTGATACGATCCACCGCTGCTACTAATTCAAAATGCTCTGTTTCTTCTATTAATAATACAGCTTCTTTTCCCATACGACCTCTTGGTCCTGCAAGTACAATTCGAATTTTGTCCATTCTTTTTCTCTCCTTAGTCTTCTTTTTTCGTCCAGCGATCTTTGTCACGCGTATTAAATTTATTCATAACGCGATCATGCGCTTCTTGTAAATCAATATTTAATGAATTTGCAAAGCAAATTAATACAAATAAAATGTCGCCCATTTCTTCTTCGACCGTACGTTCTGCTTCAGTCGTTTTCTTCGGCTTTTCACCATAATAGTGGTTAATTTCGCGCGATAATTCGCCCACTTCTTCCGACATTCTCGCAAGCATAGCAAGAGGACTAAAATATCCTTCTTTAAATTGGCTAATATATGCATCAACTTCTTGCTGCATTTGCTCCATCGTTTTTTTTGACATCTTTTTATTTCACCTCTTTTAGAAGTACACTCAGCTTACTATTATAACATCTTTACTTCAAATTATTTAGTTTAATTACTTCTTCTTACCACGCCTTTGTCAGATGCTCTTTCACAATATTCCTCACGTTTCCCTTAATTCTCAAAAATCTGTCTATATTTTACGAATTGAGGATACTACTAATACATAGCACTAGAAGAAACATCATCACTTTTTACTATTTTCAAAAATCTTTTCGATAGTTATTTACGAAATGAAATATATTCCTTTATGATAAGGTAGTGCAAAAACGGTCATAGGAGGTTTGTAAGTATGAAAGGTCTCAGATTAAAAAATATTATTTTTATACTGCTTGGTTCTGCTATATTTGCGTTTGGACTTGTTAATTTTAACATGCAAAACAATTTAGCTGAAGGTGGATTCACAGGCATTACCCTGCTTTTATTTTTCTTATTTAACATTGATCCCTCTTATTCTAACTTAGTGTTAAATATTCCTTTGTTTTTTGTAGGGTGGAAACTATTAGGGAGAACAGCATTTATTTATACCATGCTCGGAGTTGTTAGCTTATCGCTATTTTTATGGATATTCCAGCGCTTTCCGGTGAATATGCCCCTGCGCCATGATATGACTCTAGCAGCTCTTTTTGCCGGTGTTTTTATTGGAGTGGGTCTTGGCATTATTTTCAGGTTTGGAGGAACAACAGGAGGAGTCGATATCATTGCCCGTGTTGTTCAAAAATATATCGGGTGGAATATGGGGAAAACGATGTTTCTTTTTGACTTTATTGTAATTAGTGCGTCTCTCATTTATTTATCCTACCGAGAAGCTATGTACACACTTGTTGCAGTCTTTGTCGCTGCACGGGTTATTGACTTTATGCAAGACGGTGCGTATGCGGCCAAAGGCGCAACCATCATTTCGAATCATAACGAAGCCATATCGGATAAAATTATGAAAGAAATGGATCGAGGCGTGACGATTTTAAAAGGACAGGGTTCTTTTTCTAAGCAAGATACCAACGTGCTATACTGCGTTGTTAGTAAAAATGAAATTTTCCGTTTAAAGCAAGTTATTACTTCTGTAGATCCACACGCCTTCGTTGCAGTTACGGATGTTCATGATGTCTTAGGTGAAGGATTTACCCTTGATGAAAATAAAAAACCGCTTGAAAGATAAAAAAATACCGCTAATGCGGTATTTTTTTATTAGTCGTCGTTATTCATTCCTGTATAAATCATGATTAAACGAACCAATTCAAGAACTGCTACTGCTGCGGCTGCTACGTATGTTAAAGCCGCTGCGTTAAGCACTTTGCGCGTCTCGCGCTCTTCGTCATTTCGAATCGCTCCGACTGAGACGATTTGCGTCATCGCTCGGCTTGAAGCGTTAAATTCAACAGGCAGTGTTACAACTTGGAATACGACCGCTGCTGCCATGAAGATAATACCTAACAATAGCAACGGCTTAATCGACGCGATAATTCCAATCATAATTAAAATCCAAGAAGCGTTTGATCCAAGGCTTGCCACCGGCACAAGCGAGTGGCGAAGGCGTAAAAACGAATAGTTTTCTTTGTCTTGAATCGCGTGTCCCACTTCGTGAGCCGCAACGGCAGCGCCTGCGACAGACGTTCCGTAATAGTTGTCTTCTGACAAACGAATGACTTTTGAGCGAGGATCGTAGTGATCGGATAAAAATCCGCCTACAGGCTCTACGTGAACGTTGTACAATCCGTTTTCATCCAAAATTTTTCTTGCTACTTCTGCGCCTGTCATTCCTGATGAGTTGCTTACTTGTGAATATTTTTTGTAAGCACTTCTCACCTTAAACTGTGCCCAAATTGGCACAAGGATAATAATGAGAAAATAAATCAAAAAGCTCATTTACCCACACCTTTCATTATGTGTTTGACTACTCTTTTATTTTAGACAATTCTGCGCTTTTACGTCAATCATTACGCCCTCTGGCTGACTTTCTTTTCTGGTCAGCGAAATACTTTCGCGCTCCTACATAAAAAAGTGTAGCAATAATAATACTTCCGGTGGTGATTGTAACCCAAATAAAAGACGGGTCCGTACGATTTTCTTTTACTTGTTCAAAAAAATCTTTTAAATTTTGTTCCATTTGGTTGAACTGGTCATCGTTAATCTCACTTAGCGTTCCTTCACTTTGTAAAAAGTGAACGTCTGCGCTCACACGCTGTACGTAGGGAGACGACACGTCTACCTGCGCGCTCGGTAAGATCATATCATATTCCTTTAAAAATTGCTTAAGCTGCGCTTCATAAGCCGCCTGTTCTCCTTTTACTGCTTCATTTCGCATCTCTTTAAATGTTGCTAGCATACTGCCTTCGAGTTCAGTCCACATAGGCTGATGCTTGCTGTGCAGCGCATCGACTAATAATCGAAATTGAGTAGCTTTTTGAAGACGTTCTTCATCACTGGAATCAGAAGATAAAAGAGACCTTTCTACCTGTTCATAACAAAGAGTTAAAATACGTATATCTTCGGCCGATACGCCCAAAGAAGCTGTATTGAGACTGGTAAATTCATTCGAAAAATTTCTGAACAAATGTTGGGCTGCTTTATACTCCTTTTGCTCTACAAGCGATAGCGTTTGATCAGATAAGTTATCAAGCTTTTCCCACTGCCCTTCAGCTGCATGTACAGTAGTCGTATATGCAAAGAAAAGTACGAGCAATATTCCTACTATTCTTCCTTTCATTCTCGTCCCTCCTCTAACCTCTACTAAAACTTATGAGAAAGAGGACAAGAGTAGACCTATTTTCAAAAGGAAGTTTTAATCTTACTATTCATTCATCGGAGTGATAAAGTTTTGCGTATAATACTTCTCATATACACCTACACCAAGACGCGTAAACTCTTTATTGAGTAAAGCCTTACGATGTCCTTCACTATTAAGCCACCCTTCAACCGCAGCGATTCCATCCTGATAATTCGAGGCAATATTTTCGCCCGCGATACGGTATACTACATCACCTTTTTGCAGACGGTTGCCTAAATCACCTTGTGCTGGTGAAACGTGAGAGAAATAGTTTAAGTCACTCATTTCTTTGCTGTGTAAATAAGCTACTCCGGCAGTGGCTTCGTCCCAAGCTAAAGGTGACAGCTGAAAACGGTCTCGAATTACATTTGTAATATCGATAATTTGCTGCTCTTCTCCTTCTTGGACACTTTTCCACTCCTCTGCTGTCAATGACGGAGCTGTTGGAAGCTCGCCGCGATAAACAATTTCGTACGGACGCTGTTTTAATAGCGTGTCCATATCCATAATTCGAATACTTGAGATTGTATTAAGGAACTGATCAAAATATAGTTGGACGTATACATCTCCATATTTAATAATTGGACGCATTTTCATATCCTCTTCACTCAGACGAAATCGGTATTCATTTCCGTCTTTTTGAAGCGTGAGTTCGGATGAAAGTGAAACTCTTTTTTCCACTTCTTCTCGCTTCTCACCAATCTCAAAAGGATCTGTATTTGTTTTTGAACCAATGACGTATACGGATACGACTTGATTATTTTCTACTCCTACCTGCGCATACGTTTGACGATTCTTTTTGTAAATCCACCAGTCATAGCCATATGCAGAAGAATCAATACGATCCGGCTCTCCAAGCATTCCAATTAACTGTTCTGAATGATCTCCAATGAGCCTCATCATATTTTCACTTTGTTTTTCATAAGAAGCCACTTCTTGGGTGGGCTGACTTTTGGAATCCGTTTGGTTTTGCTCAATATTTTGACCCGTTAGATATTTTTCTAGCTGAGGTAAATAATCCTCCGCGTATACAAATGCCACTATTAATACGAGAATAAAAATAACTTTTTTCAGCTTTTCTTCCTCTCCTTACACCTGTTTTCTTTACCTGTTTAACTTATTTTTATCTCTATTATACATGCATTCAAAAAAAAATAGCTATCGGTATGAAGGAAACAAAAGAAAAAGCCAACTATTTACGAATATCCTGCAAACAGTTGGCTTTCGCTTTTTAATGCGTATGTTCTGAAATGTCTGAGAGCGCTTCTCCTGCACGTTCATTTGCATAGCGAAACGTTGATAAATCACCTAGCGAAACAATCCCGACTAGCTTTTGATTTTCCACAACAGGAAGACGACGGATTTGATGTTGAGCCATAAGCTTAGAAGCTTCTTCTACAGAGGCTTCCGCTGTAATAGTTATAAGCTCTTCACTCATAACATCCGTTACTTTACTTGAATTTGGCTTCTTTTCTGCAATGCCTTTTATAACTAAGTCTCGATCTGTAATCATTCCTACTAACTGATCTCTATCGACAATTGGAATTGCGCCTACATTCCATTCCTTCATTTTCACTGCCACTTCATATACGTTATCGAGCGTGGTGCATGTTTCCGTATCAGCTGTCATTACCTCTTGTACAGTTTTCATTGTTTTATCCTCCTTTACATAGTGTGTTCGCTTTATAGTGTGACCAACTTTTTAGTAAACTTTCGCATTTAAAACGTTTAAATAAAAATAGATAACGTTTACATTTTTCCTTATTAGATATTGCAAGTTTTATCCATTCGGCTTATGATTTAGTTGGGGTATATCTGTTTTGGGAGGGAGTTCATATGAAATTTGAATATGCAAAGTTTGATTCATTAAAGGTAGATTTAGATTTATTAGATGAGATTATGCATCAATTTGGCCTGGTCCGCGCCGGACAATGGGATTATGAACGCGTCACGTACGATCGAAAATTCGAGTTTCAGCGAGATACCTTCTATTTGCGAGTCCAAGGACATGCTATTTCAGGCGATGTAGGGGGCAGGCATGCTGTTATTCACCTTATGACACCTCTATTAGGCAAACATTATTATCCTCACGGTGTAGAATATGGAGACGGAGAATATTTCCCGCCATCCCTTGTAGAACAGTGTGAAAAGATATTAACACAAATCAAATCACAGCTTGAAACCGTTCAGCTATAGAATTAGAAAAAGCGCAGTAATCAGACTGCGCTTTTTTTAATTCAAAGGAGGAGTAGACGGAAATTCCTTTGGTTTTATATCTTGAGGTTCAGTAAAATCAGGCATGTACGTATCTTTCTCTCGTTCTTTTCGAGCCCACTGAAAAAAAATAAAGCCTAAAACCGTTCCATACACAATTTCTTGAATGATCTTCATAATAACGCCG
Source organism: Priestia sp. RMT2NF4 (assembly GCF_047872835.1). NCBI lineage: Bacteria > Bacillati > Bacillota > Bacilli > Caryophanales > Bacillaceae > Priestia > Priestia sp. RMT2NF4. The sequence continues at coordinate 781,097 of NZ_JBLQZO010000003.1, read as the reverse complement.
CCTAGCTGCTGGTCTTCCACGGGTGGCAGCGTATTAAACATCTCAGGAGCAAGCTGCCCTAAACTTGCAATCATAGAAGGCGGTACACAAAGGGAAAGAGCTTGTACCCAAGCGCTTGAGTCTGTATACGTCGCATACAAAGAATGGTTTGCAAAAATAATCAGCGCGCACGCTGGAGTAAGAAGTACGCCATCTGCAAAAATGTATCCAAGCTTTTTTAAAGAACTTAGCGTTTGTTCTTCTTCTAGCTGATTAATGAGTGGCCACCACATACAAAATGCAGCGATAAATAATACAACACTCACGATTCCGTGAAGCGTCATATCCGTTTTAATAACATCAAAAAGCAGCGGAATATGATACAAAGAAAATAACCCATTGAATAATAGTAAAGCAATTAAGGGCTTTGTAAAAAATTTAAAAACAGGTTTAACCCCTCTTACATAAATAACAGAACGAGCTAACCACGGTGGAATTCCTAAAATAAAAAGCGGGGGAATCACCAAGTAAACAATTGCCATTTGCGTCATATGAGCACTAAACATAAAGTGCCCTAGTAAATCTACAGGTCCTCCTTTACATATATACAAAAGAACCATGCTGATAACAAAATACGCTTTTGTTTTTCTGTCTACGGCCGCCGCTCCTATAAAATTCCCTCTCCATCTACCAACGATGAAAAAATATAAGACGGTCACCAGACAAATGGTTAAAAAATAGTAAGGACTCCAAAGTGCTTCAAAACCAAACATCTGCAAATTGTTAATCAACGTCTATTCCTCCTTCTACAGATGATGAAAAGGACTGGCGCATGCCAGCCCTTTTCTTTACCACCAAATAATGGTTACAAAAGCTAAAATGGTTAAAAGAGCTACCAATACGCCTGAATACAAGAAAAATGCTGGTATGGTATGTCCTTTGTGGTTCATATGCATGAAATAATAAAGTTGAAAGATGACTTGAACAACCGCCAAGAGCACAATCACCGGCATAATGTACCATCCGCTAAACTCTTGATAAACCGCAAAAAAAGCAATTAGTGTTAAAAACAACATCATTGCAAAAGAGATAACTTGCATCTTCATATCTTCTGCGTTTCTTTTTTTACGATATTCTAAATTGAGCCTTGGGTTATCTGAGTTTGATTGATTTGTCGTCATCAGCTTATCCCACCATTCCCATTAAATATACAACCGTGAAAATAAAGACCCACACAACATCGATAAAGTGCCAGTATAAACTTGCGACATAATATTTAGGAGCGTTATATAAGTTTAGCCCCCGCTTCGCATTTCGAATCATCAAAGAACCAATCCAAAGCAGTCCGAACGTTACGTGAGCTCCGTGTGTCCCAACCAGCGCGTAGAAAGAAGAACCAAATGCGCTGCTTGTAAACGTATGCCCTTCATGAACATAATGCCTGAACTCATAGATTTCTAGCCCTAAAAACGCTAAACCTAAAAGCCACGTAACGCCTAACCATAGCTGCATCTTTTTAAACTCAAAATTTTTCATATGATACATAGCATATACGCTTGTTAGTGAACTTGTTAATAAAATCATGGTTGCTGCAAAAACAAGCTTAATATCAAACAATTCTTCCGGCTTAGGTCCTGACATCGTTGAATTGCGCAAAGCTAAATAAGTAGCAAAAAGTGAAGCAAACAAAACCGTCTCCCCGCCTAAAAAGAGCCAAAAGCCGGTAAATTTATTTTTCCCTTCAAGCGTTGCTTTTTCAGGCGAAGCAGGGAAAGTTTCAGCGGTTAGCTTTTGTTCAGTCTCCATTACATCTTCGCCTCCTTGTCATCATCAACTAAGTCTTCTTTGTGAATATGAAAGCCGTGATCATCAATCCATGAACGGAAGAACATCGATAAAAACATGACGATCATTCCGATAATCCCTACAACATCTCCCCACGCATGATCATTTCGATACAAAAAGCCAATCCCTGCAATAAACATCCCAAGCGATATCATAAATGGAATAAACGATGAGTTTGGCATATGAATATCACCAAGAGGTTCGGCTGGCGTCATTTCTTTATTTCCTGCCATTTTTTCAATCCAATATGCATCTAACCCGCGTACAAGCGGCGTTTGTTTAAAGTTATACTCTGGTGGCGGAGATGAAATAGCCCATTCTAATGTACGTCCGTCTCCCCAAGGATCTCCTCCTACCTTTTGTCCTTTGGCAGTGGTTTTTATAATGTTAACAAGTAAAATGAGCGTAGCAACCGCCATGAAAGCAGCTCCTGATGAACTGATTGCATTCCCAAGGTCGAGACCTTGATTAGGCAAGAACGTCCATACGCGGCGAGGCATCCCCATTAGACCTAAGAAATGCTGAATAAAGAACGTTAAGTGGAAACCAATCAAAAAGAGCCAGAACGTTGCTTTGCTTAACTTTTCATCTAACATCTTGCCAAACATTTTTGGCCACCAGTATGTGACACCTGCTAATATAGCGTATACGACACCGCCTACGATAACGTAATGGAAGTGAGCAACGATAAAATAAGAATCTTGAAATTGATAATCTGCAGGTGCTACAGCTGCCATAACCCCTGTTACTCCCCCGATAACAAATGACGGAATAAAGGCGACAGCGTAAAGCATTGGAGACGTAAACTCAATACTTCCTCCCCAAAGCGTAAACAGCCAGTTAAAAATTTTAATTCCAGTTGGAACGGCGATGGCCATCGTAGCGACAGCAAAAATGGCATTTGCAATCGGACCAAGTCCGGTTGTAAACATGTGGTGAGCCCACACCATGAACCCTAAAAATCCGATTAATACGGTAGCAAAAACCATCGACGAGTATCCGAATAATCTCTTTCTTGAAAAAGTAGGTAAAATTTCTGAGAAAACACCAAACGCTGGAAGAATTAAAATATATACTTCCGGATGACCGAATATCCAGAAAAGATGTTCCCAGATAATCGTATTTCCACCCATTGTGGCGTCAAAAAAGTTTCCACCGAACAAGCGGTCAAAAATCATTAAAAACAATCCAACCGTCAGTGCTGGAAACGCAAACAAAATAAGAGCTGATGCAACAAACGTCGTCCACGTAAACAGCGGCATACGCATATAGGTCATACCTGGCGCCCTCATGTTAATGATTGTTACGAGAAAGTTGATACCTGAAATCAATGTCCCGGCTCCGGAAATCTGCAAACCTATCGCATAAAAATCAATTCCGTGACCAGGCGATGCAATAGACAGCGAAGCATATGATGTCCAACCTGCATCAGGTGCTCCTCCTAAAAACCAGCTTAGATTTAAAAAGAGTCCCCCAAAGGCAAACAACCAAAAACCTAACAAATTTAAAAATGGAAATGCTACATCTCGAGCTCCGATTTGCAGCGGAACAACTGCATTCATCATAGCAAAAAGAAGCGGCATGGCAGCTAAGAAAATCATCGTTGTTCCATGCATTGTTAAAATTTCATTATACGTTCCTGCACTAACAAAGTCATTGCTTGGTATAGCTAGCTGAATACGTATAAATAGCGCTTCCACTCCTCCGACTAGAAAAAAGATACCGCCGGCAATTAAATAAAGAATGGCGATTTTCTTATGATCCACGGTTGTCATAAAGTCCCAAATTGTTCCACCTACACCCTTCTTTTGACTGAGTGTACTCATCGCTAAACCTCCCCTTTTAAAAACGACTGGACGTTTATTTTTCTTTTAAACTCATTAAATAGTCTGCTAGCTCATTTACTTGTTCATCAGTTAAGTCAGGATATGTACCACTCATCTTATTACCCGGCTTAACTTTCTCAGGGTTTTTTAACCATTTTTTGATATTTTCCTTGTTGTGAGGAAGCACTCCGGCTACACGCTCACGTTCAGAAAAACCGGCTAAGTTTGGTGCTTGACGAGCTTGCTCTGGACGATTGTCTTTGACATCAACAGCATGGCATCCGATACAGCTTTCATTAAAGACCTCTTGACCCGCTTTTGCGGATGCTGTTTCTACATCAGGCTTTGCCTTTTTCAAATCTTTTGCCCACGTATCAAATTCATTGCTTGATACAGCCCGTACTTTAAAGTCCATAAGAGAATGAGATGGACCGCAAAGCTCAGCACATTTTCCGTAGAAAACCCCGTTAGCTTCCTTCGATTTTTTAGAATCAAACACTAGCCAAAATTTATTATCATTTTCTGTGTTAGCATCGAGCTTTCCTCCAACTGAAGGAATCCAGAATGAGTGCTTGACGTCAGAAGCTTTAATATTAAAGTAGACTTTTTTATCCGTTGGAACAACTAGATCTTGGGATGTAATAATTTTTTGATTAGGATACTCAAATTCCCACCAGTACAAGTTAGCACGCACATTTACTACGACAGCATCTTTGTCCTTCATTCCTTTTACGTCCGCTAGCTTAAATGTTGAGATGACCGTTGGAACAGTCAAAATAATGAGCAGCAAGATAGGAATCACTGTCCATATAATTTCTAACTTTCTGCTTCCTTCCACTTGCTTTGGAATCACGTTTTCTTCGCCTTTACGACGACGAAAGCGCAGAATAACAAATATAAAGATAATGGTGACCACAATAATAACTAAAACCATGATGGCTGTACTAAGAAGCATAAGCGAATATTGTTCTTCAGCTACCTCACCTGCAGGCTTAAGTGTTGACAAAAACGGTTTTCCACAGGCCGATAACACGAATGCAAGCAGCGTAAATAACGACAAAACACGAAAGTTCAATCGCCATTTTTTCATACCATTCCCCAACCTCTCTTTCATTGACGTGATTTCATCTATGCCCTCTTGAGCATAAAACTTATTCCTTCTATAATGAATTCTACATGTAGAAGAAATCCCCCTTGTGCAGCGTCGCATTCAGTGAAAGATTTTATCTAGGCAAAAAGCGTTGCGACAATCATTGAGACAAATAAAATAGTTAAATAGTTTAGTGAGTAGACAAACATCATGCTAGCCCACTTTGTGTCTTCTTGTTTATTGTATTGAGCAAATCCTAAAAATAGCCATCCTATGTTTAAAACAGTGGCCAAAATTAGAAATGGAATGCCTAATTCGTATAAATAAAGAGGTAATGGCAACAAACAAGCAATCCAAATGAGAATCTGTCGTTTTGTAAGCTCAAAACCATGTACAACAGGCAACATAGGGATTCCCGCTGCTCGATATTCTTCACATCTTCGCATAGCAAGAGCTAGAAAATGAGGCGGCTGCCAAATAAACATGATTAAAAATAATACCCAAGCCACTACGTGTAAATTGGGATTGATAGCGGCCCATCCAATTAATGGCGGGACAGCGCCTGATATACTTCCGATTACTGTATTAATTGTGTATAGTCTTTTGGACCACATGGTGTAAAGAACTACATATGTAAGTATTCCTGCTAATCCGATGAGAGCGGCTACGGAAGAAACAACTAGTAGCATAAGCAAGCCGGTTAACGTCAAACCGATTCCAATCCCAAGGACCGTCAAAGGTGTAAAGCTTCCTGTCACTGTAGGTCGTCCCTTTGTTCGTTCCATTAGAGGGTCAATGTCACGATCTATGTAATTGTTCAAACTGCATGAACCGGCGATGATAAGTGAAGAACCTATTAAAGTAAAAAATGCTTTATCCAGGTTTTCTAAGAAGTGTTGTTCGTTGAAGAAAAGAGCTAGCCAAAAACCAGTAAAGGTGGTGATGAAATTTGAGTTGACTATTCCGATTTTAATCGTAGCTAAAAAATCTGACCAAATGGAACTATTTTCGCTTACATGAGCTGTGTTAGGCGATGCAGAAAGCGTTGAATCTTCCACCATTTTTGAATCTTCCATGGCGCTTCCTCCTTTACTCATCCACAGACTTTTATCTAGTAAATAAAGAGTCTATAAATGAAGGCGTTTTCAACATATTTTTACAAAAATCTCCTCTTTGTTCACAAAGAAGTCATATTCCTCTCACCGAAACTACTTAAAAGCTTCACATGTAAACGATAAAATAGTAGAGAATTATCTATTTCTCATGTTTATTAAACCATATTTTGCCGTTACTTTGTGAAGAATTCATGAAAAAAATATGGATTTTTTTTGTCATGAGCTAAATGCATGTCCCTGTCACTTGTTAAAAGATATTTCTGCAAGTAAAATAGTTCTCTGTACGGTACCTTTTACATATCTGCAGAGTCAAACTCATGAACAAACCTTACACTTTCTACCATTATAACAAATTCAATCAAGTTTATGGAGAATAAATGAAATTTATGTTTAATATACAAAAAGATTAGGATAAAATGTTTAGCTCGTTATATTACTTACTTTGCTTTTAGGATGGTGATTATTGTGCGACTTGGATTAAAGTTTTTATCCGTTGTGACGAGCATAGCCATGTTACTTATTCTACTTGGCGGTGCTCTTGTTACGAAAACTGGTTCAGCAGACGGGTGCGGAGATTCTTGGCCTCTGTGTAACGGACAGCTCATTCCCGACCCTTTAACATTTGAAACCGTTGTTGAATTAAGCCACCGCTTAGTTTCTGGCGTGTCGGGCTTTCTTGTACTCGCTTTATGCGTATGGGCGTGGATTTCACTAGGACATATAAAAGAAGTTAGACCTTTAGCGTTTATCTCTTTTTTCTTCCTAGTACTGCAAGCATTAATTGGGGCCGCTGCCGTTATGTGGGGGCAATCAGATGCGGTGCTTGCTCTTCATTTTGGTATTTCCCTTATTTCGTTTGCTTCTGTACTGCTGTTAACACTTATCATCTTTGAAGTGGATCAAAAGCTCGACACAGCTAATATGCAGCTAGGCTCTAAAATGAAAAAACATATTTACGGGGTTATCTTATACACATATGCCGTTGTGTACACGGGCGCGCTTGTTCGCCATAAAGAAGCTAGCTTAGCCTGTCCAGACGTTCCATTTTGTTCAAACGGAAACGGTTGGCTACCCGTTGATTTGAATCAGTGGATTCAACTGGGGCATCGATCCGCTGCTGTTTTAACGTTTGTATGGATTTTAGCTGCCTTTATCCATGCAGTTAAATATTATCGTCATCAAAAAAATATTTTTTACGGATGGTTAGCTGCTCTCATTCTAGTTATTTTTCAGGCGGTTTCCGGTATGCTTGTTGTTGTCACACGTCTGCAGCTAGAGCTCGCGCTTGCTCATTCTTTAATTATCTCTTTCCTATTCGGTGTATTAAGCTACTTGACCTTACTTGCAACGCGTCATACACATAATTAATCAAAAAAGGTACGAGCTCTGAGCTCGTACCTTTTTTGATTAGCTTTCTAATTCAATTAATAAATCTCCCGGCTGGATGCCATCTCCATTCGATACGTGTACTTGTTTAATCACGCCGTCAAATGGTGCTTGCACGGTTGTTTCCATTTTCATTGCTTCTGTGATCATTAAGTGATCACCTTTTGAGACTTTATCGCCTTTTTCTACTACTACTCGAATAACGGTTCCAGGCATTGAAGCGCCAATGTGGGCCGGATTTCCTTGGTCGGCTTTTTGTTTTGCCGTAACGGTTGTTTTGACACTTTCGTCTTTAATCACGACTTCACGAGGCTGACCGTTTAATTCAAAGTATACTGTTCGCGTACCGTCTGCCTGCGGTTCTCCAATGGATACAAGGCGAACGATTAAGGTTTTTCCTTTTTCAATCTCAATTTCAGCCTCTTCTCCTAAACGCATGCCGTATAGGAAAGTCGGTGTATCAAGAACAGAGATGTCTCCGTATTGTTCGACTGCTTTGTGATAATCCATAAATACTTTTGGATACAGTGCATAAGCAATGGCGTCAAAACTCGTCACTTGACGATTTAAGTCTTTAAATAGCTTTTCTTTCACTGCATCGAAGTCCACATCTTCTAACAGTTCTCCAGGACGAACTGTAATAGGTTTTCTGCCTTTTAGAATGATGCGCTGAAGCTCTTTAGGGAATCCCCCGTGAGGCTGTCCTAAATACCCTTCAAACAATTCAATAACGGAATCCGGGAAGTCAAGCGTTTCACCGCGCTCAAACAGCGTTTCTTCTGTCAAATTGTTTTGAACCATAAACAATGCCATGTCTCCAACTACTTTTGATGATGGCGTAACTTTTACAATATCACCAAATAACAAATTCACGCGTGAATACATATCTTTTACTTCATCCCAGCGGTTTCCTAAACCAACTGCTTTTGCTTGTTGCTGTAAGTTGCTATATTGACCGCCTGGCATTTCATGCTCGTACACTTCCGTATGAGGAGCATTCATCCCGCTTTCGAAGTCTTGGTAATATTTTCGCACGTCTTCCCAATAGTAAGAAAGCTCTTCTAGATTTTTAATATCCAGATTTGGTCTGCGGTCCGCACCTTCTAATGCGTAATAAAGAGAGTTAGCGCTCGGCTGAGACGTTAAGCCTGCCATTGAGCTTACGGCTACGTCTACAATGTCTACACCTGCTTCAATTGCTTTTGCGTACGTGTATACACCGTTTCCGCTTGTATCATGCGTATGAAGGTGAATTGGAATATCAACCGTTTCTTTTAGAGCCGATACTAAATCATAAGCTGCCTGTGGTTTTAAAAGACCCGCCATATCTTTAATGCCCAGGATATGTGCTCCAGACTGCTCAAGCTCTTTTGCTAAGTTCTTGTAGTAATCCAAATCATACTTACGGCGCGTCGGATCTAAAATATCACCTGTATAACACATCGCTGCTTCTGCAATCTTCCCTGTTTGACGAACGGAGTCAATTGCAAGAGTCATTCCTTGCACCCAGTTTAAGCTGTCAAAGATACGGAAAACATCAATACCTGCATAAGCTGATTTTTCAACAAATTCCTTGATTACATTATCAGGATAGTTTTTATATCCAACCGCATTTGACGCGCGAAGAAGCATTTGGAAAAGAACGTTTGGCGCTTGTTGACGTAAAGTAAGCAAGCGATCCCACGGATCTTCTTTTAAGAATCGATAAGCGACATCAAACGTTGCTCCTCCCCACATTTCCATAGAAAATAAATCCGGAAGCAAGCGAGCAGTTGGGTTAGCTACTTGTTTTAAGTCGTTTGTACGAATACGCGTAGCTAAAAGAGACTGATGGCCGTCACGGAAGGTTGTATCCGTTAATAGCACTTCCTTGCGTTCTTTCACCCAATTTACTAGCCCTTCAGCGCCTTTTTCATCTAAAATCTGCTTTGTTCCGTTTGGAATTGGTTGTTTTATATCGACATTAGGAACACGCGGTTTCGTAAAGATTGGCTTTTTCTTTTCCGATACACCCGGGAATCCGTTTACCGTAACATTCCCAATGTATGTAAGCATTTTAGTTCCGCGGTCTTTTCGCTTAGGGAAGACAAAAAGTTCAGGCGTTGTATCAATAAATGATGTATCATAAGCACCTGTTAAGAACTTATCATGCTTTACTACATTTTCAAGAAATGGAATATTGGTTTTAATTCCACGAATACGAAACTCTTTTAAGTTCCGTACCATTTTTGATGCGGCTTGATCGAATGTTAAGGCCCATGTTGTTACTTTTACTAACAGTGAATCATAATACGGCGTAATGACAGCACCTTGGAAGCTGTTTCCCGTATCTAAACGTACGCCAAAACCGCCACCAGAACGATAAGCCATAATCTTACCCGTATCCGGCATAAAGTTATTTAACGGGTCTTCTGTCGTTACACGAGATTGAATTGCATATCCATGTACGTGAATTTGGTCTTGTGCAGGAATAGACACTTCCTTGCTGTGAAGTGCGTAGCCGTCCGCAATTAAAATTTGCGATTGAACGATATCAATACCTGTAATCATTTCAGTAATTGTGTGCTCTACTTGAACACGTGGATTTACTTCAATAAAATAAAAATCGTTTCCTGATACTAAAAATTCTACTGTACCAGCATTTATGTACTGCACTTTTTCCATCAGCTGCACAGCTGCTTCACAAATGCGGAGACGTAAGTCTTCATCTATAGAAACACTTGGTGCTACTTCTACTACTTTTTGGTGACGACGCTGCACTGAACAGTCGCGTTCGTAAAGGTGCACAACATTTCCTTGTTCATCACCTAAAATTTGCACTTCAATATGTTTTGGATTTTCAACTAGTTTCTCGACGTATACTTCATCATTACCAAAAGCCGCTTTTGCTTCTGATTTGGCACGATCATAAGATTCATTCAGGCTGTCTGCATCGCGAACGATACGCATGCCTCGACCGCCTCCGCCCAAAGCTGCTTTGATCATTAGAGGATATCCATGCTGATTAGCAAATTCTTTTGCTTCGTCAATTGAATCAATAGGACCATCTGTACCAGGAATAACGGGAATATCTGCTTGAATAGCCTGATGACGTGCTTTTACTTTATCGCCAAACATATCAAGATGCTTGGATTTTGGGCCAATGAAAATAATGCCTTCTTCTTCGCAACGTTTTGCAAATTGGATATTTTCTGACAAAAAACCATAGCCAGGGTGAATAGCATCTACATCATGAGACTTAGCAATGTCGATGATGCCTTCTATATCTAAATAAGCATCAATCGGCTTTTTCTCCGCTCCTACTAAATAGGCTTCATCCGCTTTGTAACGGTGATAAGAACCTGCGTCTTCCTTCGAATAAATTGCAACAGTCCGAATATTCAGTTCAGTACATGCTCGAAATACACGAATCGCAATTTCTCCTCGGTTTGCTACTAATACTTTTTTGATTTTTTTAGTTACAAAACTCATGTTGCTAATCTCCTCTCAATTTCGTATAAACTTCAATATATAGCAAAATTGGATAAAAGAAAAGCAAAAATCAATGGAAAATAATAAAATTCCAATAAATTTTTGCTTTTTTTACACAATTTTTTTACGAAAATCAATCACTTGTTGTTGATGTATTGTTCGGATGTAGCACAATATTTTCCGTATTTTTCTGTTTTTTATTTTGATAATTTACGAAAAACGAAATATTTACAATAATTCCCATAGATACCATAAGCGTTAGCAGCGAAGACCCTCCGTAACTGATAAACGGAAGCGTGACGCCGGTAATCGGAATGAGTCCCGTAAGCCCTCCAAGGTTAATGCCTGTTTGAATACCTATCATACTGGCTACTCCAATACAAATCATGCTAGCAAACGGATCCTGAGATTTTTTAGCCAGCATTAAAATCCTGAAAATTAAGAAGCCTAAAAGGCCCAGCACGAGCATAACTCCAAAGAATCCTAATTCTTCTGCAATAATGGCCATAATGAAATCGGTATGGGGCTCGGGAAGATAACCATACTTTTGTACACTTTCTCCTAAACCAAGGCCTTTTAAGCCTCCTGTACCTATTGCTAAATATGAATTAACCAGCTGATAACCGGTTCCTTGAGCATTAGCAAACGGATCTGACGCACCGGTAAAACGGCCGATTCGATTGGCAGTAAACTGACCTGTAAAAAAACCAATCGTAATAATGACCGTAAGCAAAATAATACCTAGTGCTAGCATGCGGAAAAAGGTTTTTTTAGAGATTCCCGAACATAGCATAATGGTAACGGCAATCGCAAAAATAATTGATCCCGTTCCAAGGTCAGGCTGAATCGCTACAAAACCTAATATTAGAAATACAAGACCCATAGGTCCAAAAAAAGCTTTTTTGATGTTGTCAATATACTCTTGCCTTTTAGACAAAACATAAGATAAGTATAAAATGACAACAAGCTTGGCATACTCAGCCGGCTGCATGTTTGCTCCGCCAAGCTGCAGCCAACTTTGCGCATTGTTACTCGTATGCCCCATTACAAACACAAGCAAAAGCAGTACAAAAATGCCCAGAATCGCATAAGGCAGTATTTTAGGATACAGCTTGTAAGGTGTTAGCATTGTTAAAATGAACAATACAAGCGTAAAAGCAAGCCACATTTTTTGTCTGTTGTAAAAGAAATCACTTGACGTATGATATCTTGTAATACTTACAATCATACTTGAACTGTAAACCATAACTAGTCCAACCGCACAAAGAAGCAGCACTGGAATTACAATTGAATAGTCAAAATGCCTAAATATTTTTTTTACCATAACCCTCTTCCTTTAAAAATGACGTGTTTCTGTTTCGTTTCATTTTTTATGTACAAATTTGAGTAAATTAGGAAATTTCAACCACCTGTAATAAAAAACTCAAACTACGTTTGTATATAGTTTGAGTTTCGATCGCGTGATTTTTATTTTTTTGTAAACGCTTCATGCAGTGCAGAAAGTTCACGCTCGAGGCGGTCTAGCAATGTTTTTCCAACACGTTCATCAATTAAACCAAGACGAACTGCAAAATCAATTTCTCTTGATAAACCAAACATTTGTGTATCTAAAACCTCTTCATAAAGAGGACATTGTGGCATTGTTAAGTTATCCATTTGAACTTGAATTAATTGCAAAATCTTATCTGCATCAGCTTTTAACAACGCATACGCTTTTTCACGATGATCTATCATTGTCTCAGGCGTCAAACTCAATCCCTCCGTTCGCGAGCGATTACCTAATCTATCTCTCAATTTTAAAGGCTATGCTCCAAAAAAGCAAGGATAAACATGTCCGTGAGGCTGGCCGTCTTTTTTATACTGTTACTTTCTCAAAACCATTACCATAGATGTAGGAAATTTCGCACTTTCGTTGACTCTTACATTATATCATACGAGAATCACTCTCAACTAAATTTTTTCATCAAAGTGACAAATAAGGAGAAAGCGCTTATACTTTTAGCAAGGGGGCATTTATGATGAATTCAATTATTATGTTAAAAGGAAAAGTAAAATATACGCTGACACTCGACCCAAGCGTGTGGATTTTCGATGACCGCAAGCTCGATATGGACGTTTTCTTTGAACATCCACCGGAGCAAAAAGACGAGACAGAAGCGTACACAAAGGCTGTTTCTAAGCATTGGGACCGTGAAATTCAAGAAGGAGCCGTCTTTCCTCCTACGTTAAAAACCGAAAAGAAATTCAAAAAACAGGAGCTAGTAAATGGAACATTTGGGATTTTATTTGCACCTTTTCTAGCAAACGCTTCACCTACTGAAGACGCTACCAACGTTTCATTTAAAACAAAAGACGCGCTGATTTCTTTTTCATTAGAAGAAGCGCAAAAACTAATCTTTGGTTTCAGCCAAGACGGAAAGCCTCTTAGAGAAGACGGGCCTATCTATGTCTATTTACCGGATGGATCTAACCGAAATAACCCTATTAAATATGTGGAAGAAATCATCGTTACATAATAAAAAAAGGTGGGGTTCCAAAAGGAACCCCACCTTTTTTAAAGAATATCAGCTGCTAATTGTGCTAGCCCGGAGCGCTCTCCTTTGATTAACCGAACGTGGCCCGATACTTTTTGCTCTTTAAACTTTTCAACTACGTACGTTAATCCGTTGTTATACTCATCTAAATAAGGATGATCAATTTGAGCCGGATCTCCCATAAGCACAATTTTACTCTTTTCCCCTACCCTTGTTAAAATTGTTTTAATTTCATGCTTCGTTAAATTTTGTGCTTCATCAATAATAATAAACTGTTCCGGAATGCTTCGGCCTCTTATATACGTCAAGGCTTCCACTTCTATTGAACTCAGCCCCGCTAGAATCGCATCCAGTTCTCCAGGTTTTTTAGTGTTGAATAAGTACTCTAGGTTATCATAAATTGGTTGCATCCATGGACGAAGCTTCTCCTGCTTTTCTCCTGGCAAGAACCCAATATCTTTCCCTAAAGGAACAATTGGACGAGCTACAAGCAGCTTTTTAAAACACCCTAGATCTTCCGTCTGCATAAGTCCTGAAGCTAAAGCAAGCAGCGTTTTACCCGTACCTGCCTTTCCAATTAACGTGACCAGTTGAACGTCGTCTCTAAGAAGAAGTTCTAACGCCATAATTTGCTGAACATTTCGAGGTTTGATTCCCCAGATATGATCATATTCAAATAACAGTTTTTTTACTTTCGTCGTTGTTTGATCGACAATGCCGATGGCTGATCCGGATCCTCCAAATGCATCTTTCATCACTAAGAATTGATTTGCAAAAAAGGAGTGGTTCGCAATTTGAGACGTTAGCAGCTCTCCTTTTTCGTAAAATTGACTCAGCAGCTCTTTTGCAATATAGACTTCTGAAAAGCCTGTATAAATACTATTGAATTCCACTACTCGATCACTTAAAAAATCTTCTGCTCTTAAACCGATTGCGTCAGCCTTCACACGTACCAACACATCTTTACTTACTAGTATCACTTCACGTCCATCTTCTTTTGTTTCCTCTTCAAGGGATAAATTTTTAGCAACAGCTAAAATTCGATTATCATTTGTTTTTTCCACAAAGATTTCTTGAAGCTGCTGAAAAGAGCGATGATTGAGTTCAATTCGCAAATGGCCCCCATTTTCTAACGGGATTTTCTCATATAACTTTCCATGTTGTCTCAAGTTATCAATGAGTTTGGATACCTGCCTTGCATTTCGTCCGACTTCATCCATATTTCTTTTTTTCGAATCAACTTCTTCTAGTACAACGGCTGGAATCACTACTTCGTTATCATCAAATGAAAAAATTGAATGCGGATCTTGTAATAAAACATTCGTATCTAATACATAAATTTTTCCCAATAATTCAGCCTCCTACTCCGATTGTTTTTCCTGTAAGGAGTGAAACAAGGCACCCATCCATTTATATACTATGTAACGCACATGTGTGAAGTGACCTTAAATGGACGGACCATTTTCTTTAAATATATGAACACGTGTATAAAGATAGAAGAACTATTAGAAACTAAATACAAATTACTACAAAAAATGAGTCATTCATAAGGAGGAGTCTCCCACATGAACAAATTTTTTCTATCCATTAGCTTATGTTTTATTACACTAACCGGCTGCAACAATAATCAAGCAGACGTTGAAGAAGGACAAAAAACAGATCGAATTGTACAGGTCAAAAATTCATCTCCTGAACGCTCTCACAAGCGTACTGCTAATGAAATATCAGCCCATTTAGTTGAACTGGCTTCAAGCGTTCCGAATGTAAATGATGCTACCGCCATTGTGCTCGGCAAGTATGCAATCGTAGGCATTGACGTCGGCAAAGATATTGATCGTTCAGAAGTAAGTTCAATCAAATATACAGTTGCCGAAGGTCTGAAAGCTGATCCGTACGGCGCTAACTCTGTTGTTATTGCAGATCCTGATACGGTCGCTCGGCTAAAACAAATTGGAAATGAAATTCGCAAAGGTCGGCCGGTTACAGGATTTTTAGATGAATTAGCAGCCATTGTAAACCGAGTGATGCCTGAATTTGCAGAAGAAATCCGCCGAAATCCTAGTTCAACAGATACAAACAATCAAAAATTAAATAATAAACAAGAGCAAAATTTAAAGAATGAGCAGGAAAAACAATCTAATAATCATCTTCAAAAAAATGAATAAGAAAGTCGCTTAGCGGCAGGCTGCTGCTAAGCTTTTTTTATCGCTTCAATTACTTGCTTATCGAGTTTAGCGGCTGCTACTGGATCATAGGTCTTTTCATATGAAGGGTTTACTGAAATCTTAGAGCCATAGAACATGACATCTCTTACTTCATTAATATCTAGTTCAATTAGCGTCAGCTTTAAAGCTACTCCGTCTAACTTTTCTTGCACTACCTCAGCTATTCCGCTGATTGAGTAGCATGATTCATTAGCAAGAATATTTACCACTGCTTTATTCGTATGTTTAATGTTTTCTACAATCCTCGATTTGACATCTACGGCAAATCGAATTTTTTGTTTAGTCGGAGCTACTAACCACGAAATGGCACTAACATTTGGAGCGTTTGTTTCAAAATCAATAGTTGAAATGGTTGCAAATCTCTCTGTCTGTAGCTCATCGTATAATGCATCTACTAATTGAGTCTCGACTTCGTTGGCCATTTTCATCCCTCCTACTGTTTATGTACTTACTAGTTACTATCTTCGAGCTAACAAGCAAAATTACCTGCTTCTTTAGGAATGTTTTCCTATCGTTCCTTTTCTCCTGAGAGATAGCACCGCAAAAAAACTTTATAAAACAAGAATTTTCGGCTAGAATGATGTATAGAGAAGTTGAGGTGATAGAAATGAGAGTACAATGTGTCATGTGCGATAAAATTGAAACAATTGAGGATGAAACGCTCGTGGCAAAACGACTGCGCAACCGTCCTATCCATACATATATGTGCAATGAATGTTCTGAACGGATTGAAAAACGAACAAAAGAACGCATAGCTACTGGTAACTTTAAACTATATGAGTCGAAAAAGACAGAGGAGGATTGGTAAGGTGCTCCGTTTAGGAATAAGTATCGGCATGTTCAGCGGGATTATCCTTGGGTTATGTTTGAAATGGATAGAATGGCTAACCGGCAAACAAGTTTATACCCTTTTATTAAATGTTGATTTTATTCCTATCATTGGCCCTATTCAATGGCCTGAATGGGTGGAGTTTGTTTTTCATTTATTCATTGCCGTTGCAATTGGGATCGTTTTTGTTTACATAGTAGGTAAATTAAACAATATGTCTATTCGAAAAATCGTATTGTGTTCTTTTTTATTAACACTTCCAACCATTCCTTTGTATTTTCCGTTGACGCTGCTTGCGCTTAAGCCTACGCCTGCAGTGGATGATGCAGTAGCAATTTTTTATTGGACAGCTGGCCATTTAATTTTCGCAGCCGCTCTTGTCTTCGGCTATATCATACTAAAAAGACGCTTGTAGCTACAAGCGTCTTTTTATGTAGTCTGTTATGAACCCAACGTGGAGTTTTGCTTTTTAGCCTGATACAGCCGTATTTTATAAATAATTAATACAAGCCCTGCAACCACTAGCCCTTCAGCTACAGGTAAAAAAATGCCTAAAAACGTTAAAATCGTACATCCAAAAGCTAAAAATAGATAAATAACCACAGATTTTAAAAGCGGCAGCTTCTTTGCAAACCCAAGTTTGTACACGAGAACAGATAGCCCTAAAATAGTAAAGTATAACAGCCACATTCCTATTTTTGCATGTTCATCTACTTGATACAAAGCAGCAAAAAATGAAAGGTGTTCTTTTACATCCATCTTCCTTCCCCCTATTCCTTACTTTACATTATTCGATATAAGCCACCTTTTTCCTTTCCAAATTCTCTCTTTATAAAACGCTTTCAAAAAATAGAAAATTCTGATATAATTGATAAAAAACAAGCCGCTAGCAAATAAAGCTAACGACTTCCTTTTTTTATTATTTCGTGTCAGCGTATTTTTTCTTTTTCGCTGCTTTTTCACGTTCATTTTTATCAAGAATTTTTTTACGTAGACGAATAGATTCTGGTGTGATTTCACAATATTCATCTTCGTTTAAATATTCAAGTGATTGCTCTAAAGACATAATACGAGGTTTTTTCATACCTGTTGTTTGATCTTTGTTAGCAGAACGCATATTCGTCATTTGCTTCATTTTACAGATGTTAACAACGATATCATTTTCACGAGTGTGTTCTCCTACGATCATACCTTCGTATACTTCTGTACCTGGCTCCACGAAAATTGTACCGCGGTCTTCTACGCCTTGGATTCCATAAGTAGATGATTTACCGCTTTCCATAGAAACAAGCACACCTTGACGGCGACCTCCAACTTGACCTTGCTGCATTGGTTGGTAGCTATCAAATGAATGGTTAATGATACCGAATCCGCGAGTTAACGATAAGAACTCAGTTGTATAACCGATTAAACCACGTGCAGGAACCATAAAGATCAGACGAACTTGACCGCTGCCGTTGTTAATCATATCAACCATTTCACCTTTACGAGCACCCATTGATTCCATAATAGAACCCGTATGTTCTTCAGGCACGTCGATTTGCACACGTTCAACTGGCTCACAGCGAACGCCATCAATTTCACGAACGATTACTTCAGGTTTTGATACTTGAATCTCATATCCTTCACGACGCATATTTTCAATTAAAATAGATAAATGAAGTTCTCCACGTCCTGAAACGACCCATACATCCGGTGAATCAGTATTTTCCACGCGTAAACTTACATCTGTCTCAAGTTCAGACATTAAGCGCTCTTCAATTTTACGAGATGTAACAAATTTACCTTCACGACCAGCAAACGGTGAATTGTTTACTAAGAACGTCATTTGTAAAGTAGGTTCATCAATACGTAAAATTGGCAGTGCATCTTGGTGGTCAAACGGACATACTGTTTCACCTACGTTGATGTCTTCCATTCCTGATACAGCGATCAGGTCTCCTGCTTTTGCTTCTTCGATTTCAACACGCTTTAAGCCTAGGAAACCGAATAATTTTGTTACGCGGAATTGTTTTACCGTACCGTCAAGCTTCATTAATGCAACTTGCTGGCCTACTTTCATTGTTCCGCGGAATACGCGCCCTACACCGATACGACCAAGATAGTCATTGTAGTCAAGCATTGCCACTTGGAATTGAAGTGGTTCGTCGCTGTTGTCTACTGGTGCTGGAATGTGCTCGATGATTGAGTCAAATAGAGATGACATGTTCTCATCTTGCTTTTCAGGGTTCGTGCTAGCCGTTCCGTTGATTGCTGAAGCATAAACAACAGGGAACTCAATTTGTTCCTCACTTGCACCTAGTTCAATAAATAAGTCAATTACTTCATCAACTACTTCAGTTGGACGAGCAAAGTCACGGTCAATTTTGTTAACAACAACAATCGGCGTTAAGTTTTGCTCTAATGCTTTTTTCAATACAAAGCGCGTTTGAGGCATACATCCTTCGTATGCGTCTACTACAAGTAGAACACCGTCTACCATTTTCATAATACGCTCAACTTCTCCACCGAAGTCAGCATGTCCTGGCGTATCCATAATGTTGATACGCGTATCTTTATAATTAATAGCTGTGTTTTTCGCTAAAATTGTAATTCCACGCTCACGCTCAAGGTCATTTGAATCCATCGCACGTTCTTCAACATGCTCATTAGTACGGAATGTTCCGGACTGATGTAATAATTTATCTACTAACGTTGTTTTCCCATGGTCTACATGGGCAATAATGGCAATATTACGTAAATCTTTACGAATGTTCACGCATTTCACTCCTATGCTTGTAATAACTAAGCTATTATATCACACTAACTCTAGAATTGCAGAATGATTTTGTTGTACACTATAAATATCCGTTACAAATGGGAGGAATCAACATGAGAAACATTAAGTGGGTATTCGTTTTATATGCATTCATCGCAACTGCAGCTATTATGTCAATTGGCATATTTATCGGAGAAGGAAGCGCTCTCGGGGTCATTTTAGCTATCGTAGCTTTAATTGTTGTAATGGGTCTTGGCTTTACGACTAAGAAAAAAATGCGAGAAAAAGGGCAGCTGTAATTTTTTTGCGATGATTGAAAGCGTCATGGCCATTTGCAACATCAAAATGGTTCATGACGTTTTTTCATCACAAAATTCTTTGACTACACGTAAGTCTTCACTTCTATTTTATTTATTCCACTTTCCTTCAAGGTACGTACGAAAGATTTCGTCATGTAATGTTGGTTTGCTTACAAATACACTGCTTTTTTCAAGAATCTCTAACGGCTTCCCTTCTAAATCCGTCATGACTCCTCCAACTTCTTCAATCAACACTTTACCGGCAGCAAAGTCCCATGGAGCCAAACGTAAAGTAATGTATCCATCCAAGCGTCCAGCCGCTACGTAAGCAAGCTCAATAGCTGCGGATCCATATGAACGGGTCCCTCTTACTTTACGCACAAGCGGACTTAATACGGAAGGATCAATACGGCGGTTCTCCGTCACCCACGTTGCATTTAAGCTAATAATAGCTTCTTCAACTGGTACAGGTTCAAGTTTCGGCAATTGGATGTCATTCATAAACGCGCCCTGTCCTTTTAAAGCATGATACAGCTCATTATGAATAACATCATAAATATAACCTGCTTGTCCTACACCATTTTCGAATATACCGATGGAAATAGCAAAATTTCGCTGCTGATGAACAAAGTTCATCGTACCGTCGATCGGATCGATAATCCAAATCGTTCCTTCTTCTGATTCAAGCTCTTCCCCATATCCTTCTTCTCCGAGAATATGATGTTCCGGAAAGGTTTCATTGATTTTTGAGATAAAAAACTGTTCAATTTCTTTATCCATATTTGTTACTAAATCATTTGGATTCGATTTCGTTTGAATGAGAAGTTCTTTACTAAACGACTGTTGAATTTTTTGTCCAGCTTCTTTTAGCCACTCTTTAACGTATGTATCAATTTCTTTCCAGCGTTGTGTCATCTCAATTCCCCCTCAAAAATACGTCTCTTATTTAAGCTTAAAAAAACCTCTGCAAGATGTCAATTAACAGAGCACGTGGGAGAAGAACTGCCGCTTCTTCTCCCACGTGCTCTGTTACCACTTATGAATCTGCTCATTCAGTTTAATCCTTTTTTACAGTTTACCCATATTTGTTCTATTTTATTCCCGTGTCTGCTACTGAAGAGATATCATTTCTTCACGAAGTTTCTCGAGCTTTCGCTTACATTTTTGTTTTTGTTCCTCATTATTCTCCATCATGGCTTCATATAACGTCGCTAACTCGTAATCTAACTCCAACCGAATTACACCTAATCTTTTTTGTCCATCATTCTTCTTATACATATTCACCACTTGTTTCATGTTTCAAACACCCCTCTCAAATTATTGAACCCACTTATAGAAAACTAAATTTTCAGATATTTTGATTGATATAGTCTATGTCGAAACCTAATCTCATGCAACTAAATTGTGTGATTACCTATAAAAAAATGATAGACACGTTTTGACAAGCATATGCGAATTAATTGGTGTTTATGCTTTTCATGTGGTAGAATCTTCGCGTAAATCATACTTACTTGCATAGATGCACAGCAGCTATACATATTCACTAAAAAAACGGAGGTTTCACATGGCATTCTCAGGATTTTCACAAGATGACTTTAACGTATTCCGTATCGAGGGGCTTGATGCACGTATGGAAGCCATCAAGACAACGATACGCCCAAAATTCGAACAATTGAGCAATCATTTTGCTCCTACTCTTTCTTCACTTTGTGGAGATGAAATGTTCGTACATATTGCCAAACATGCACGAAGAACAGTTAACCCGCCAGCAGATACGTGGGTAGCCTTTGCTAACAGTAAACGCGGGTATAAAAAGCTCCCTCATTTTCAAATTGGCCTTTGGGAAACACACGTCTTTGTGTGGTTTGCCGTCATTTACGAATCACCTATTAAAGAACAATTTGGAAAGCTGCTAAAACAAAACATGGAGGAGATTCGTCAAAATATCCCAGACTCGTTTGTTTGGTCGAAAGATCATACAAAACCTGATATTAAAAAAATGGGCGACTTATCTTCTGAAGACTTAGAGAGTTTGTTTGAACGTCTAGAGACGGTTAAAAAAGCTGAGATCCTATGCGGCATTACAATTCCAAAAGAAGAAGCGATTGCAATGAACGGCGAAGAATGGATGGCTCGTATTGAACAAACATTTCATACGGTAACTCCATTATATGAACTAACTAAAAAAGCATATGCATAATTTTAACGAATTGATATAAAAAAAATGAGGGTGAGACATAACGAAAGGAAGCTCATCGAAAGACCAACAAATGGAATACATAAGCTGAAACGCTTGTGACACCGCAGTTGATTTCCCTGCAAGGCTTCGCTTTCCGCGGGCGGCCGGTGAGCCTCCTCGTCGCTTGCGCTCCTGCGGGGTCTCGCCTGTTCCGCTTTCCCAGCAGGAGTCTTCGCCTTGCCTTCCAATCAACTGCTAGAAGAAACGAAACAGATAAACTCTATGTTCACCGTAACAAAAAAAACGAATCATTAATCAAACAATTTGATTAATGATTCGTTTTTTACTTCGGCTAAACTACTTTTGTCCCAGTCTCATTTTTTACATTTTTATGATATCTCCAGAAGAAGCAGCCTTTGCTTTTTGAATCGTTCGATAAGAAGAGTATTTGCTTTGGTCTTCAAAATCGTTACAGATTGTTTTTTCTTCTGCTTTACTTGGCACAATTTCTTTAAATCGGCGATAGACTGCCATTAGGTGATCACGCTCAATACCTTTTTCATAAGCTCGTTCAATGCTTTCAAAAAACTTCACTACATCAATAATTTCTTCTGTACTCCAATCAAGGGAGATAGGGTATTGATATTCCACTTCTCATCACTCCATTTATTTCTTCATTCTATGTATATCTATATTCTTAACTCTATCACAATCTATAATGTACACAAAATTTATTCTCTTTTCACCCAAAAGAATTTCTCCTTTTTTTTCTTTTTATTTTCTCTTTAAAATATCTTTGCAAATAGGTTAATAAGTGCTATAATTCTTTTGTTTTATGGGGATTTTCAAAACATAAAGAACTATAAAATAATAAGTAATAAGCAGTTTACAATTACTTGTATTTTTTTAACTAAAAATTGTATTTATATTATCAAACAGTAGTAAACATACGCGTTTCATTCATTTATATAATGGTTAAAATCAAGAAAACTGCGGAGTAGAATTTCTGTTGAATTTCTTTTGTAGAAAAAAGATCTGATATTTTAATATGTATAATTCAACAGCCATTAGTTTTTGGTATATAAAATTGAATGCTGTAATTTGATAAAAAAACAATCAAAGTCCCTCTAAGCTTTGCTTAGAGGGACTGACAATTTATGATAAAAGAGGTGTATAGCAAAGTTGTCTTCTCAATTTTCAACTCCATTATTTACTGGATTAGTTAATCACGCTAAGAAAAACCCAACACAATTCCATATCCCTGGACATAAAAAAGGAAATGGAATGGATCCTGAATTCCGCTCATTTATTGGCGATGATGCTTTATCCATTGATTTAATTAATATCGGTCCCCTTGATGACCTTCACCAGCCAAAAGGCATTATCAAACAAGCGCAGGATTTAGCTGCAGAAGCATTTGGTGCTGATCATACTTTTTTCTCTGTTCAAGGAACGAGCGGAGCAATTATGGCAATGGTTATGGCGACATGTGGACCTGGAGATAAAATTATCGTTCCTAGAAACGTGCATAAATCTGTTATGAGTGCGATTGTTTTTTCAGGAGCTACGCCTATTTTTATTCATCCTGAAATTGACGAAAATCTTGGCATTTCTCACGGTATTACATCGGACTCTGTAGAAAAAGCCTTAAAGCAGCACCCTGAAGCAAAAGCAGTGCTTGTTATCAATCCAACTTACTTTGGAATTTCCGGAGACCTTCGTAAAATCGTAGAAATTGCCCACTCGTATCAAGTGCCTGTACTTGTTGATGAAGCTCACGGCGTTCATATTCACTTCCATGATGATTTGCCTCTGTCTGCTATGCAGGCCGGTGCAGATATGGCAGCAACAAGCGTGCATAAATTAGGCGGTTCTATGACGCAAAGTTCCATTTTAAACATACGCGAAGGCTTAATTTCTCCAAAACGCGTACAGTCTATTTTAAGCATGCTGACAACAACATCAACCTCTTATCTGCTGCTGGCTTCTTTAGATGTTGCACGAAAACGTCTAGCTACAGAAGGAAAAGAGCTGGCTGAACGTGCAATTTCTCTTGCTGAAAAAGCACGAAAAGAAATTAATACAATTGAGCATATCCGATGTATAGGCAGAGAAATTTTAGGCACAAAAGCTACGTATGATTTAGACCCTACTAAATTAATTATTTCTGTTTCAGATTTAGGAATTACGGGCTATGACGTAGAAAAATGGATGCGTGAAGCTCATAATATCGAAGTGGAAATGTCTGACCTTTATAATATTCTATGTATTATCACGCCCGGAGATACAGAAGAAGATCTTTCACGTCTTGTCACAGCTCTGCGTGAGTTATCCGCAAAATTCCATAACCTTTCTGAGACAACGGCAAAACCGGCTATTTTATTACCTGATATTCCTGTATTGGCTTTAACACCTCGTGATGCTTTTTACGCTGAAACCGAAGTGGTACCTTTTCATGAGTCAGCAGGTCGTATTATTGCAGAATTTGTAATGGTCTATCCTCCTGGTATTCCTATTTTTATTCCTGGGGAAATCATCACTGAGGAAAATTTAACCTACATTGAAACAAACTTAGAGGCAGGTTTACCAGTGCAGGGTCCGGAAGATTTTGAATTAAAGACATTTCGTGTCATCAAAGAACATAAAGCAATTCAATAAAAAAAAAGGTGCGGAATTCCGCACCTTTTTTTTATTGAATTAATCTAAATCTTCATCTGCTTTTTGACATTCTCCGCTTTTACATGTTGAGTATAATCGCGTCACTTTCTCATCTTCGAAATGATCAATTGTGCAGTTACATGTTTGACATACGATTGTTCCCATTTTGTAAACTCCCCTTTAACCGTCTTTTTTTGTAAGCGTTTTACAACTCTTGATATTATATTATTATGTCACATTAAATATGTCAACAACTAATTAGTATGTCACATTAAAAATATTTTTCTCATAAATGTTATATTTGTTTTCAAAAAGCTGACCCCTTAGCATCATCTCTATTTATATGAAAAAACTATGTCTAATTTCATATCTATTTCGGCACTTTAAAATAATTACGAAAAATAAGAATTTGAGATCTTGCCTTTTTTTCTTACTAATAGGGTAGACATTTCATACAAACTTTACTAGAATGTATAACCATGTGGTTTCATGTATAGCTAAAAAGGTTATATGAGAAACTATGTTATGTAAAATAGAATAGGAAAGGAGTGATAATCGATGAAAAAACTGACTCCTGTTTTTATCATTTCGGTTATTATTGCTGCAGTATTTATCGTATGGGGTGTTATTCCGGAATCTGTGCTAGGAAGCGCAGCGCTTACACCTGTCACATCGGCAATACATAGTTTTATCATCGAGAAATTTGGCTGGTATTATTTATTAGCAGCTACATTATTCTTAGTTTTTACGCTGTACTTAATTTTTTCAAAGTACGGAAACATTAAACTAGGTAAACCTGACGAAAAGCCTCAGTATGGTTATGTCTCGTGGTTTGCTATGTTATTTAGTGCTGGTATGGGGATTGGACTTGTATTCTGGGGTGTTTCAGAACCAATCAATCATTTTCATACTCCACCTTCTGGTGAAGGCGGTACAGCAGAATCAGCTCGTGCAGCTCTACGTTATTCGTTTTTCCACTGGGGTTTACATCCTTGGGCTATTTATTCCGTTCTTGCACTGGCCCTTGCATATTTTCAATTTAGAAAAGGTTACCCGTTCATAATCAGTAATATTTTACGTCCACTATTAGGAAAACGTGTTGATGGACCTCTTGGAACGATCATAAACGTCATCGCCGTATTTGCAACTATTTTTGGGGTGGCAACATCTCTAGGACTGGGCGCTATTCAAATTACTGGTGGAGCCTCTTACTTGTCGCCAAGTATTGATAATAATTTCACGACTCAATTAATTGTTATTATTATCGTGACGTTCTTGTTCATGCTGTCAGCACAGACAGGTCTGAACAAGGGTATTAAGTATTTGAGTAACATTAATATTGTTTTAGCTATTCTGTTAATGCTATTCTTGTTATTTGCAGGTCCAACCAACTTTATTATGGACTTATTCGTTACAACAATTGGCAGCTACATTCAAAACTTGCCGTCGATGAGTTTTCGATTGAGCCCGTTTGATAACAGCACCTGGGTTCAAGATTGGACAATTTTCTACTGGGCATGGTGGATCGCCTGGGCACCGTTCGTTGGTACGTTTATTGCTCGTATTTCACGAGGTAGAACCATTCGAGAATTTTTAATTGGTGTACTAGCTGTTCCGACCGTATTTGGCGGATTATGGTTTGCCGTATTCGGAGGTTCTGGGGTCTACTTAGACTTTTTTAAGGATCTTCCTGTTATGGATGTTATCAATAATAAAGGAACAGAAGTTGCTTTATTCTACGTACTTGAACAGTTTCCATTTGGTACATTCATGTCCATTGTCGCTATTTGCTTAATCGCTACATTCTTCATTACATCAGCTGACTCAGCTACATTTGTTTTAGGAATGCAGACAACAAACGGTGATCTAAATCCTTCAGGCTCTATTAAGCTTACGTGGGGCTTAATTCAATCGTTAACAGCAATCATTCTGCTTTGGACAGGTGGTTTGGACGCGCTCCAAACAGCTGCGATTATAGCAGCACTTCCATTTTCAATTGTGCTCGTGCTAACGGTCTTCTCATTAATGAAAGCATTTAAAGAAGAAGGCGCATTAAAAAAAGAAAAGAAATCTGTGTAAGATAAAAAAAGCGTTAGTTTATATAAGCTAACGCTTTTTTTATCTTACGCCGTGCAAAATAAAATTAGTTGATAACATGTCAAGCAGATAGCTGACGTTGTGCCCGTCATCATAAGCGCCAGTCTTTTAGATTTGACGTTCATTTCTGCTATACCGTAAGCTAAATAAGCAAATACTAAAAATAAAATAATTTTAGATGTCAATTGATCACGTTTTGATAATAATTCAACCAGTGAATACCCCATCCAAATAACAATGTGCAAGCTCCAAACGAAATATGTCTTCATAGCTCCTTCGCCGCCTTTTCATTCGTTATTCAAAGAAGCAATTTTGTATCCAACTATAAGCAAAGCACGTCCCACTTCATATGTATGCATCTAGAACTCATTTAAGACTGTCTCAGCGCTTTTTACATCTTTCTGCTAGAAATTATACTCAACCAGTAAAAAACTGTCTGACAAGCACCTTATACTTTATAAAAACCGTTTTCTTCAAAAAAAAAAGCTGATGCGTATGCATCAGCTTTTTAAAAACATTATTTTACAATGTGAATTGGGCTTCCAATTGCTACTTCAGCAGCTTCCATTGTGATTTCACCTAATGTTGGGTGAGCGTGAATTGTTAATGCGATATCTTCAGCTGTTACGCCAGCTTCGATAGCAAGACCAAGTTCAGCGATCATGTCAGATGCGCTAGGTCCAGCGATTTGAGCACCAACAACTACTCCGTCTTCTTTACGAGTGATAAGCTTCAAGAAGCCTTCTGCAGCGTTAAGTGCAAGCGCACGTCCGTTAGCAGCGAATGGGAATTTAGAAGCTTTAACAGCTAATCCTTCTTCTTTTGCTTGTGCTTCAGTATAACCTACAGATGCAAGCTCAGGCTCAGAGAATACAACTGCTGGAATTCCTAAATAGTCAATTTCAGCAGGTTCGCCAGCGATTACTTCAGCTGCGATTTTACCTTCGTAAGAAGCTTTGTGTGCAAGTGGTGGTCCAGTTACGATATCACCAATTGCAAAGATGTTGCTTACAGATGTACGAGTTTGGTTATCGATTTCGATAAGACCACGGTCAGTCATTTTAACGCCAACTTGCTCAAGACCAAGCTCATCCGTGTTAGGACGGCGACCTACAGTAACTAATACGTAGTCAGCATCGATTACTTTTGACTCTCCGCCTACTTCAAACGTAACTTGTACGCCATCAGCAGTTTCTTCAACACCTTTAGCCATTGCTTTTGTATAGATTTCAACGTTTCCTTTTTTCTTAAGGTTACGTTTAACAAGAGAGCTCATTTGTTTTTCAAAACCAGCTAGAATTTCATCAGCAGCTTCTACAAATGTAACTTCTGTGCCGAAGTTAGCAAAAGCAGTACCAAGCTCAGTGCCGATGTAACCTCCGCCGATTACAACTAATTTTTTAGGAACTTCTTTAAGCGCTAATGCACCTGTAGAGTTGATTACGCGCTCAGAGAATTTGAATCCAGGGATCTCGATTGGACGAGAACCAGTTGCAAGGATTGCATTTTTGAATTTGTACGTTTGTGCTGAATTTTCATCCATTACACGTACAGTTTCGCTGTCAACGAAGTAAGCTTCACCTTTTACGATGTCAACTTTGTTACCTTTAAGAAGGCCTTCAACACCGCCAGTAAGTTTGTTTACAACGCCGTTTTTGAATTCTTGAACTTTAGAGAAATCAACTGTTACGTTCTCAGCGATAATCCCCATGTCTTCAGAATGTTTAGCATGTTCAAAACGGTGACCTGCAGCGATTAATGCTTTTGAAGGAATACAACCAACGTTTAAGCATACGCCTCCAAGATTACCTTTTTCTACGATTGTAACTTTTTGACCTAATTGAGCTGCACGAATTGCTGCAACGTAGCCACCAGGGCCAGCACCAATGACAAGAGTATCAGTTTCGATTGGGAAATCTCCTACTACCATTTATTACGCCTCCATTAATAATAATTCTGGATCATTTAATAAACGCTTGATTTGGTTAAGAGCGTTTTGAGCTGTTGCGCCATCGATAATACGGTGGTCAAAGCTTAGTGATAATGCTAATACTGGAGCAATTACAATTTCACCGTCGCGTACAACTGGTTTTTCAGCGATACGTCCGATACCTAGAATTGCAACTTCTGGGTGGTTGATAACTGGAGTAAACCATTGTCCACCAGCAGAACCGATATTTGTGATTGTACAAGAAGCGCCTTTCATTTCAGCAGGAGCTAATTTACCATCACGTGCTTTTCCAGCAAGGTCGTTAATTTGATCCGAAATTTCGAATACAGATTTACGATCAGCATTTTTCACAACTGGTACTAAAAGACCTTTTTCAGTGTCAGCAGCGATACCGATGTTGTAGTAATGTTTTTGAATTACTTCATCTGTAGAATCATCAATTGAAGTGTTAAGAGCTGGGAACTTCTTAAGTGCTGAAGTTAACGCTTTTACCACGTAAGGTAAGAATGTTAATTTAATACCTTGATCTGCTGCAACTGTTTTGAATTTTTTACGATGAGCAACAAGAGCTGTTACATCGATTTCATCCATTAATGTTACGTGTGGAGCAGTGTGTTTAGAGTTAACCATAGCTTTTGCGATTGCACGACGGATACCGCTCATTTTCTCGCGAGTTTCTGGTAAGTCGCCTTCAGGAATAGCTTGTGCTGCAGCTGCTTTTGGTTCAGCTGAAGCAGTTTCCTCTTTAGCTGGAGCTTCAGCAGTTGCTGTAGCTGTAGAACCACCAGATAAGAAGCTATCGATGTCATCTTTAACAATACGTCCGTTTTTACCTGAACCAGGAACAGCTTTAATGTCTACACCTTTTTCACGAGCATATTTGCGCACTGAAGGCATAGCAATTACTTTACGGTTAGGATCAACATCAGCTTGTGCTGCAGGAGCTGTTGCTTCTTCAGTCACTTCTTCAGTTGAAGCTTCTTCTTTAGCTTCTTCTGCTGGTGCATCATCATGATCGTCACCTTTGAATTTTAAGTCTTCGTATCCAGGAGCATCAAAAGTAACGATAACTTGTCCTACAGTAGCTACTGTACCTTCGTCAACTTTTACTTCTAATACTTTACCTTTTACAGGAGATGGGATTTCAACAACAGCTTTGTCATTTTGTACTTCTGCTAGTACATCATCCTCATCAATTTCATCTCCAGCTTTTACGAACCATTTTACAATTTCACCTTCGTGGATACCTTCACCGATATCCGGCAGTTTAAATTCAAATGCCACGTGTCTTCACCCTCCTAGTTAGTTGCGTTCAATTTGTTAGTGTTTATTTTATCTAAGACAGAAATCAGCATAAAGCTGATTTCTATCACAGTAAAATGCTAATTAAAATTCAAGTACTTTCTTAGCTGTTTCAACGATATCTTTGTGGTCTGGTAACCATACGCCCTCAGCTTGAGAGAATGGGAACACAGTATCCGGTGCTGTTACACGTAATACTGGTGCTTCTAAGCTTAAGATTGCACGATCGTTAATTTCAGCTACAACGTTAGCTGCAATACCAGCTTGTTTTTGAGCTTCTTGAACTACTACTACGCGACCAGTTTTTTCAACTGATGCAAGAATTGTATCGATATCTAAAGGTTGAACTGTACGTAAGTCCACTACTTCAGCAGAGATACCTTCTTTTTCTAGTTCTTCAGCTGCTTTTAACGATGAGTGTACCATTGCACCGTAAGCGATAAGCGTTACGTCTGTACCTTCACGTTTCACATCAGCTGTACCTAAGTCAATAGTGTATGATTCTTCAGGTACTTCTTGACGGAATGAACGGTAAAGCTTCATGTGCTCTAAGTATACAACCGGATCGTTATCACGGATTGATGAAATTAAAAGACCTTTTGCATCGTATGGAGTTGAAGGAATTACAACTTTTAGACCAGGTTGAGATGCTACGATACCTTCTAAGCTATCAGCGTGAAGTTCTGGTGTATGAACGCCTCCACCAAATGGTGAACGGAATGTGATTGGTGCATTCCAGCGACCGCCAGAACGGTAGCGCATACGTGCAGCTTGACCTGATACAGAATCAAGTACTTCGTATACGAAACCAAAGAATTGAATTTCAGGAACCGGACGGAAACCTTGAGTCGATAGACCCACAGCAAGACCACCGATACCAGATTCAGCTAATGGCGTATCGAATACGCGATCTTCACCGAATTCTTGTTGAAGACCTTCAGTCGCACGGAATACTCCACCGTTTACGCCAACGTCTTCACCAAAAACTAATACGTTTTCGTCGTTTTTCATTTCTGTGCGTAACGCATCAGTAATCGCTTGAATCATTGTCATTTGCGCCATGGCTTACTTCGACTCCTTCTCTTTGTAGATTTCATATTGCTCTTGTAAGTTTGAAGGCATAGTTTCGTACATGATTTCCATTAAATCTGTAACTTTTTGTTTTGGATAATCGTCAGCCTTCTTAATAGCTTGTTTGATATCTTCTTTAGCTTGCTCGATTACTTTGTTTTCTTCTTCTTCATTCCAGATGCCTTTAGCTTCTAAGAATTTACGGAAGCGAACAAGTGGATCTTTCTTTTCCCACTCAGTGTCAAGCTCAGCTGTACGATAACGAGTTGGATCGTCACCAGCCATTGTATGTGGACCATAACGGTAAGTTAATGTTTCAATTAAAGTTGGACCTTCACCGTTTACTGCACGCTCACGAGCTTCGCTTACTGCAACGTATACTGCTAGTGCATCCATACCGTCTACTTGAACGCCTGGGATACCAACAGCCGCTGCTTTTTGAGCGATTGTACGTGCTGCAGATTGCTTTTCAACTGGTGTTGAAATTGCAAAGCGGTTGTTTTGTACAACAAAGATTGCTGGAGCTTTGAATGCACCTGCGAAGTTCATACCTTCGTAGAAGTCACCTTGTGAAGCTCCGCCGTCACCTGTATAAGTGATCGCTACTGCTTTTTTACCGCGCTTTTTAAGACCTAGTGCCACACCAGCAGTTTGCACGATTTGTGCACCGATGATGATTTGTGGAGAAAGTACATCTACACCTTCTGGCGCTTGGTTACCGTGGAAATGACCACGAGAGAATAAGAACGCTTGATATAGTGGAAGACCATGCCAAATTAACTGAGGCACATCACGGTACCCAGGTAAAATGAAGTCTTCTTTTTCTAATGCGAAATGTGAAGCGATTTGAGAAGCTTCTTGCCCAGCAGTTGGTGCATAGAAACCTAAACGACCTTGACGGTTCAATGAAATTGAACGTTGATCAAGAATACGAGTGTATACCATGCGAGTCATTAACTCTTTTAATTTTTCGTCAGATAAATCTGGCAACGCTGATTTATTTACTACTTCGCCCTCTTCATTAAGAATTTGGAACGTTTGGTACTGCTCAGCGATTTTATCAAGTTGCTTTGATACATCAATAATAGCCTTTTTAGTTTTAGCAGCCATCTAAGTCACCTCTTCCTTTCATTTAAGCCGTATAAATTCATTTTACTAATCAAACAAACATACACGCTTTTAGAATGTCCCAAATGGACAAGTAAAAGTCATATTTTGTCGAGTAGCTTTTTGAATTCGCTAATCCTTAACATTTCTATGTATTCCCCAGCGAATTCTGTGCAAACATTTACGTAAAAGGAAAGTTTAAGCGAAACGAGCGTTTCGTTAAACTGTATTAATTATTTTGCAAAAATGATTAATACAACACTTACTACGCTACCTAGTTTACAATACACTAAAACAGTTCGTCAATGCATTTACATCAAGAAATTACGCTTTTTTAGTTTGTGAAATAAAACACATAAAAAAGACATGCTGTACTATTACACAGATACAAACTGTATTATATGTTTTATAATAACCTTCTCTTTTTTTACGTCTGCACATCTCCTATCTTGCCACAAATAAACGATTTTTTAAAACAATAACCTTTTGTAATTTTTACTTGAATCGTGTCGAAACTCTTTCTTTATTTCAGAAAACCTTCCTTTTCAGCCAAAAAAAAAGACCTGTAAACTTCACAGGCCTTCTTATTTATCCTCGCTATTTTTCACCTTTAACTTCGTTTTGTTATAAAAATCTTCTTTGGCTTTGTTATAGTCAGCTGTTAGTGTGTTAAACGTTTCTTTTTTCTTTTCAACTTCTTTATAAGTAGCATTGATCGAAGCGATTTGTGTTTCAAGATTCTCTAATTTCACATTGTCTTTTTCAAAGAGCGTATATAGCTGACGATCTAATTCAATGGAATGAAGATAGGCATCATGTAAGGACTGGTAGGCCTTATAACGCTTCTTCATTAACGAAGATAGTTCAAGCGCCTCTTCTTTTGCTTTGCCGTCCTCTAGCTTTTGGATCTTTGGCTCTGTCGCTTCAAACTGTTTTTGCGAAGCGCTGATGCTTTTTTCTTCTTTTTGTAATTTATTTTCACGCTCATCTAATAACTGCTGCGCTTTTTGTGCTTTATTTTTTATTTTCTTTTTATCTTTAATCCCTAGCTCAATAATTTGGTCGTATATCGCATTTTCTTGCTGTTCTAAATCAGCTAACGGTTTTTGCTGATCAGCAAATTGCTTTTCTTGTGCTACCACTTTTTCTAATCCATTATATACCTCAAGTTCAGGCGATGAGCCCTCTGTACAGCCTGCTAGTGACATAGCAGCAATGCCAATAACTATATATCTTCCGACGCATTTCATTTTTGGTAAATCCTCCCTTATTCATGGGTCATTATACAATTTTTGTAGGAAATTAGCAATTTATCTACACCCTTTTTCCACCTTTTAATATATTATACTAACCCAATCGTGAAAAAAAGGGAGTTTATTACTTTTTACCTTGGGATTGATAACTACGGGAGGTTACATTATGTTGGGTTATGGTGGATATGGCTGCGGCGGTTCTAATAAAGGTTTCGTGTTATTAATCGTACTGTTCATTTTATTAGTTATTATCGGCTGCAGCTGTGGCGGCTGGTAATTATACAATAAAAGCGGCTAACTGCCGCTTTTATTTTTTCTTATGCATGTTTTTCCAAATGTTTGATACATATAATTAGTAGAAACATTTATGTGGTCAAGGTCGAGGTAATGACTTTTTTATACGGATTTGGTACACTTTATACCTATAAAATAGCCTAGGGAGATGTGAAAGTTGATTACAATGAACGATATTATCCAAGACGGACACCCAACGCTGCGAGAAGTAGCAAAAGAAGTACCGTTACCTGCTTCTGAAGAAGACAAAAAGATTTTACATAGCTTATTAGAATATGTGAAAAACAGCCAAGACCCTGAAATTGCTGCTAAATATGGACTGCGATCTGGTATCGGACTTGCCGCTCCTCAAATTAATGTATCAAAACGAATGATTGGGGTACACGTTACGGATGAAAAAGGCAAGCTATACAGCTATGCATTATTTAACCCTAAGATCATTAGCCACTCAGTTGAAAAGACATACCTTACAGGCGGTGAAGGCTGCTTGTCTGTCGATCAAGATATCCCAGGATTTGTTCCTCGATATGCACGCATCACAGTAAAAGGCACAACGCTTGAAGGCGAAGAAGTGAAAATTCGTTTGAAAGGCCTTCCTGCTGTCGTATTTCAGCACGAGATTGATCATTTAGACGGAATTATGTTTTATGATTACATCAATAAAGAAAACCCATTTCAAGAACCTGAAAATGCTTTTCCATATGAACGCTAAAAAACGCGAGCTAGAGCTCGCGTTTTTTCTTATTTTAACAATCCTACTAGCTCTAATCCGTGGAGAATACCACCTTCTGCTACATCTTTTGTAACAAGATCAGCCACTTCTTTCACAACTTCTTCCGCATTTCCCATCGCTACGCCATTTCCGACAAACTCAAGCATTTCGATATCGTTTAAGCCGTCTCCGAATGCATATACATCTTTTTTATCAAAGCCAAGCTTTTCAATCATGGTCTCAATTCCTCGCGCTTTTGATCCACCTTTTGGGAGAACATCAGTTGAAAATTCATGCCAGCGAATAAAGTCAAATTTCTTAAATTTTTCTTCATAAGGAGCTTCTTCTCCCGCTGTACAGAATAAGAGGGATTGATAAATTTCACGCCCTTTGAAATAAGCAGGATCGTGGTGAGGGTGGGTAAATCCAATTTTCAGCGTGCTGATGCTGGATTCGATATAATCATGAAATTCAATGTTTGATTTCATATCTTCA
Organism: Priestia sp. RMT2NF4; assembly: GCF_047872835.1. Taxonomy (NCBI): domain Bacteria; kingdom Bacillati; phylum Bacillota; class Bacilli; order Caryophanales; family Bacillaceae; genus Priestia; species Priestia sp. RMT2NF4. Next base: position 746,621 of record NZ_JBLQZO010000003.1, on the reverse strand, counting down.
TGATCCATGTATACGACAGGATGATCATGCTCAACAGCAAAAGCCGTTAAATCCTGAAGCTCTTCTTTATTTAACGGGTTTTTGTAAAGAACTTCTCCATTTAAGACAATGTACTGACCATTAAAGCTAATATATGTTTGAATATCCAACTCTTCACGCAGATCTTTAAACATAAAAGGAGCCCTTCCAGTTGCAATTGCCACTTCATGCCCCTGCTCTTTTAACAGCTGGACAGCTTTTTTTGTAGAAGCAGGCAGTTTTTTATCATGATCCAATAACGTTCCATCAATATCAAAAAAAATAATCTTTCGTTCCACGTTTATCACCTTATTTTTTATAATTTTTTATCTCTTTGTTAAGCATTTCCAATTATACCAAACAAGCACTGATTTCTCTATAAATGGACGTTCCTATTTACATTTTTTCCATATTTAACCACGAGAAACCTCTCCCTTTTCATCATATAATAAAAGTACAGAGAGAGACAGGCAGGTATCGCAAAAAAACAAAGGAGCTGAAAAATCATGTTAAAAGATTTTCGAAAAAGGCTGCTAAAACGCTGGAATGAATTATTGCGTAAAAAAACGATGGCATAATCGATTTTTTTAGGGCTTTCTGTTGTAAAATTTGCAGAGTGTGTGTCTGCATCGTACAATGGAATAGCCCTTATTTTTTATACGCCCGGAAAATATAGTCTTGTATCCGTTTCCTATTAATATTATTCTATAATTAATTGACTTGTTATATTTAGATGACTAAAATGTAGTGAAAGCAAGTTTCTTTAGAAAATACATGAAATACATACACATTTTATAATATAATAAAATAAGTTATTTGAATTTCGGAATTAAGGAGAGATTTTTGTTATGATTTTTAAAGTTTATTTTCAAGAAAAAATGAGTGAAGTAGCTGTACGTGAAAATACAAAAACAGTGTATGTGAACGCAGATTCTGAGCGTGACGTTCGTAAAAAGTTAAAAGCGCGTTCAATTAATATTGAGTTTGTTCAAGCAGTGACTGGAGACTATCTAGAATATGAACAACAGCATGAAGATTTTAAAGTATTGGAGATATGATGAAAATGAAATTTGTAAAAAATAATCAAACGGCAGTTTTCGCCCTGGGTGGACTAGGCGAAATTGGTAAAAATACGTATGCCGTACAGTTTCAAGATGAAATTATTCTTATTGATGCAGGAATTAAATTCCCTGAAGATGAGCTTTTAGGAATTGACTACGTTATTCCTGACTACAGTTATTTGGTAAAAAATGCAGATAAAATCCGTGGCCTTTTCGTTACACATGGTCATGAAGATCACATCGGCGGAATTCCTTACTTATTAAGAGAATTAAACATTCCTATTTATGCAGGAAAATTAGCCCTTGGACTTCTTCGCAACAAATTAGACGAGCACGGGTTGCTTCGTACAGCTCAGCTTCATGAAATTACTGAAGATGACGTAATTAAATTCCGTAAAACATCGGTAACGTTCTTCCGTACAACTCACAGTATTCCTGATTCTTATGGAATTGTGGTAAAAACACCAAACGGACAAATCGTACATACAGGAGATTTCAAGTTTGATTTTACACCAGTGGGCGAACCGGCTAACTTAACAAAAATGGCTGAAATCGGTAAAGAAGGCGTTCTATGCTTGCTTTCAGACAGTACAAACAGTGAAATTCCTAACTTTACGATGTCTGAGCGCCGCGTAGGTGACAGCATTCATGACATTTTCCGTAAAGTAGACGGCCGTATTATTTTTGCAACGTTTGCTTCAAATATTCACCGCTTACAGCAAGTAGTGGAAGCAGCCGTATTGCATAACCGCAAAGTTGCTGTATTCGGACGCAGTATGGAAGCAGCTATTGAGATTGGCCAACAGCTTGGATATATTTCATGTCCAAAAGATACGTTCATTGAGCCTTCTCAAATTAACCGAATTCCAGCTAACCGCGTGACTATTTTATGTACAGGCAGCCAAGGTGAACCGATGGCAGCGCTATCTAGAATTGCAAACGGTACTCACCGCCAAATTCAAATTATCCCTGGAGATACAGTTGTATTCTCATCTTCACCTATTCCAGGAAATACAGTAAGTGTTAGCAAAACAATTGATATGCTATTCCGTGCAGGAGCAGAGGTTATTCACGGTGCTCTAAACGATATCCATACTTCTGGACACGGCGGACAGGAAGAGCAAAAATTAATGCTTCGTTTGATGAAACCAAAATACTTTATGCCAATTCACGGTGAGTATCGCATGCAGAAGATGCACATCAAACTTGCAACAGACTGTGGAGTTCCTGAAGAAAACTGCTTCATTATGGATAATGGAGAGGTGCTAGCTTTAAGCGACAGTGAAGCTTCAGTAGCCGGAAAAATCCCTTCAGGCTCTGTATATATTGACGGAAGCGGAATTGGTGACATTGGAAATATCGTACTTCGTGACCGCCGTATTTTATCTGAAGAAGGACTTGTTATTGTCGTTGTAAGCATCAATATGAAAGACTTCAAGATCGCTGCTGGTCCAGACATTATCTCTCGTGGTTTTGTTTATATGCGCGAATCTGGCGACTTAATTAATGATGCACAGTCCCTCATTACAAAACACTTGAACAAAGTGATGGAACGTCGTACGTCACAATGGTCTGAGATTAAAAATGAAATCACAGACACATTGGCTCCATTCCTTTACGAAAAAACAAAGCGCCGTCCAATGATTTTACCAATCATTATGGAGGTTTAATAAAAGAAAAAGAGCGGATGCAATTGCATCTGCTCTTTTTTATTAGGAACTGGCAAATTTATTTTCGAAGCGGTTGATATCTGCGTCTGCTCCAATAACAATCAACACGTCTCCTTCTTGTATCGTTTCGGATGCCTGAGGAGAAACGATGATATCTCGATCACGCTTAATGGCTACAATGTTAATACCATATTTCGCACGAATATCTAACTCAATCAGCGTATTGCCAGCCATTCTTTTGCTTGCTACTAATTCGACAATGCTGTGTTCTTCAGATAGCTCTAAATAATCTAGCACGCTGTTTGAAATCATGTTATTGGCAATTCTTCGTCCCATATCTCGTTCGGGATGCACGATAAAATTGGCGCCAATTTTTGATAATACTTTGGCATGATAATCATTTTGCGCTTTTACCGTTATTTTTTCAACGCCCAGCTCTTTTAAAATAAGGGTCGTCAAAATACTCGCCTGAATATTATCACCAATAGCTACGATAACATGATCAAAATTACGAATTCCTAAACTTTTTAGAACCCCTTCATCCATTGAATCGCCTACTACTGCGTGAGAAGCAACGTTAGCATACTCATTTACCTTTTCTTCATCAATATCAATCGCCAGAACTTCCATTCCTTGATCGCTTAATGTTTTACAAATACTTCCTCCAAATCTACCTAATCCGATGACTGCAAATTCTTTTTTCATTTAAATTCCTCCATTATGTACAGGAAAAAATCTGAACTACCGTTATTTTACCACAATTCTTTTTTATCAACCTCATTTTCCCGTTAACAACGCTTATATCTCTTTACTATTTCTCACAGAAAAACAGAAGGATCAGCTCCTTCTGTTTTTTAAGCTGTAGCATGGGTTTGGACAAGGTAATAATATACGCCTTTTTGTAGCATCAGTTCCCCGTGATTGCCTGTTTCAATAATGCTTCCGTGATCTAACACAATGATGTTATCTGCTTCTCGTATAGTCGATAGCCGATGAGCAATCATGATGGCAGTTCTGTTTTTTAACAGCGTTTTAAGCGCTTGTTGAATCTTCACTTCTGTTTCTGTATCGATGCTTGCTGTCGCTTCATCTAAAATGATAATACGAGGATCAGCCAACAGCGTTCGAGCAAATGAAATCAGTTGACGCTCTCCTACGGATAAGACGTTTCCTCGCTCTTCTACTTCCGTATCATAGCCTTTTTTCAGACGCTTTATAAAATCACCAGCCCCCACCGCTTCTGCGGCCTTAATCACTTCATCATCAGTAGCATCCGGTTTTCCAAACCGAATGTTTTCCATAATGGTTCCTGAAAAAATAAAGGTTTCTTGCAGCACAATACTAATTTGTGCTCGTAAACTCGCTAACGTAATATCTTGAATAGGCATATCATCAATTAAAATCTGCCCTTCGTTCACATCATAAAAACGTGTGATTAAATTAGCAATGGACGTTTTTCCAGATCCAGTATGCCCCACTAAAGCAACCGTCTGTCCTTCTTTTATTTCAATTGATACGTTGTTTAGAGCTTTACGCTTCCCATCATAAGAAAATGAGACGTGCTTGAACTCAACTTTCCCCTTCATATTCTCTAAAGACGTAGCGGTTTCCAAATCTGCGACGAGAGGTTTTTCATCTAGAAATTCAAAAATACGCTCGGATGAAGCCATTCCCATTAATAATTGATTGTACACTTGCCCTAAACGAGAAATCGGTTCCCAAAACATCCCGAGATAAAAAGCAAATGATACAAAAATACCAATTGTTAGCCGCTCATCTTGAATAAGTACAGCACCGAACCAAATTAAAATGGCCGTTCCGACAGCATTTGTGAGTTCTACAAACGGTCGAAACATGGCATTTTTTCGAGTAGCTTGCCTCCAGCTCTCGTAATTTTCACTGTTTATGCGATCAAAAAACAGCATATTTTCTTGTTCTTGAGCAAATGATTGAGTAACGCGAATACCTTGAATACTCTCATTTAAATGTGAATTTAATACTGACTGCTTCATACGAACAACTTGCCATGACCGGCGGATTTTTCTTCTCAGCTTTGTAGAAATCAAAAACATAATCGGTAAAATGACTAAAACAGCACATGTCAAAGCAGGACTGAGAGAAAATAATATAACCACAATTCCCACTAACAATAAGAGGTCCATAAATAGGTTAACTACCCCGTTGGTAAATAAATCTTGAAGAGAGTTAATATCATTCATAATCCTTACAAGAATAGAGCCTCCTGAACGCGTATCAAAAAACCGGTGCGACAGCCCTTGAACATGCGTAAATAAATGTTTTCTTAAATCATATATTACGTGCTGCCCGAGTTGATTCATCCATTTAATCCGAAAGACATTCGCAATATAAGATAGGATATACAAGCTAAAAATGATGAAAACTAACTGCATGAGCAGCGTGCTATTCTTATCTTTTACAGCATGATCAAGCGTATAGACACCTATCAAAATAGGAATAGCGAGTCTAATGACCGTCGTGATAATGACCATAAGAAACGAGAAAGGAAGCAAGTTTTTTCGATATGGATGAAGATAACGAAACAAGCGGGCCATTTGCTTCCAGTTAAACGTCTTATCAATGATTTGATCTGTTTGATAATAAAAGCGCTCTCGCACAACTTTATTTTTTTCGCCTGCCATTCTATTCCTCCCCTGTTATACGTTCATCACCGACGTACTACTTTCATATTGAATGTCGTAAATGTTTTTATAAATCCCTTGCTTTTGAATGAGCGTTTCGTGGCTTCCTCTCTCTTTTATACGGCCTTCATGTAAGACCAAGATTTCATCGGCATGTCGCAAAGAAGAAAGGCGGTGCGCGATAATAAACGTCGTACGATTTTTCATCACTTCTTTTAAAGCCAATTGAATTTCTCTTTCTGTTTTCATATCAACGGCACTGGTGGCATCATCTAATACTAGAATACTAGGATTTAAGATAAGCGCTCGTGCAATCGCAATACGCTGCTTTTGCCCGCCTGATAACCCCAGTCCTCTCTCTCCCAGCATCGTATCATATCCATCTGGAAGCTCCATAATAAAATCATGCGCCTGCGCTCGTTTTGCAGCATCAATAATGTCTTCTCTAGAAATACCCGGCACGCCATAAGAGATGTTGGTTCCTATGCTGCTTGAGAACAAAAACGTTTCTTGAAGTACAAAGCTAATTTCTTTCCGAAGAACAGAGAGCGGATACTCTTTAATCGGACGATGGTTAACTAAGATCTGTCCTGAAGTCGGTTCATAAAACCTCGTGAGCAGCTGTGTTAAGCTTGTTTTGCCGGCTCCAGTTGCACCGATTAAACCTACTACTTTCCCTTTAGAAGCAGAAAACGATATGTTCTCAAGCGATTTTTTATCCTCGTTTGGATAGGATAAGCTAACATGCTGAAACTCGACCGTTCCATTAATAGAGAAACTTCCGGCATGCTCATGGACTTTTTCTTCTTCTTCTAAAATTTCTAGCAGCCTTTCACCTGAAGCTTTAGACTGTGAAAACATATTGATAACAAACCCTAGATTCATAATCGGCCACATTAAATAAGAGGTTAAGCTAAAGAAAGCAACAAGCTCTCCAGGACGTACGCTTCCGTTCATAACAAGCGCTCCTCCGTAAGCAAGGAGACCAACAATAGATAAATTCCCTATAAACTCCATTAAGGGGAAATAAGTTGCCCACACATTCGCTGTTTCAATGTTTCGATTTTTATAAACTCCGTTGGAATCGTTAAATTTAGAGGTTTGAAATTTTTCTCTTGATAATGATTTGACCGTCTGTATGCCGCTTATATTTTCTTGAACATTTGTATTAAGTTCTCCAAACGATTGGCGAATTAAGCGAAACGCTGGATGAACGCGTTTATCAAAACGATAAACAGCTACCCCCAAAAAAGGCAGCAGGCAGATTGTGACAAGAGTGAGTGAAATAGAGTAATAGAACATAACGGAAAAGCTGGCAGTAAGTAAAATGACGAAGCGAATTAATTCTGAGAAGCCAAAAGATAGAAAAAAACGAAATCCTTCTACATCAGCTGTCAACCTGGACATCAAGTCCCCTGTTTTAGCATTGTCATAATAAGAAAACGGTAAATACTGAAGTTTGCGATAAAGTTTATTGCGAAGAGTATACACGGACTTAATTCCAAATAAGTCGCCGTAATATTGCTGAATATATGTAAAGATTCCTTTGATGATCATCAGTCCAATAAAAATAAATGCTACATTATCGACTAGCTGATATTGTTTTCCTAACACGATATGATCAATCGTATATTGCAGCACAATAGGGTAAATCACAGTGATGGAGGTTACAAATAACAAGCAAATAGCAGAATAAAAAAAGTACATTCGGTACGGCAAATAAAAATCTTTTAGTTTTTTAAACGTTCCCATATACCCCGTCCTTTCCCTTAGCTAAGATGTGGCACACATATTTAAATATATCGGTTCCCGAAATAAATTACCATAATTTTTAGATATTTTTTCAAAAAAAGGTAAATAGTCATAAAAAAGAGGTTGGGATATAGCTAAATGAATTCCATCTAAAGACGAAACTATTCACTCAAACAAAAAAACGAACCACTAATCAAACATATTGATCAATGGTTCGTTTTTCACTTCGTCTAAAATACTTTTGTCCCAGCTTCTTTTTTTATTGTTTTTCCACTGCATGTCCGCCGAACTCATTGCGAAGAGCGGCAACTACTTTACCTGTAAACGTATCATCTTCAAGTGAGCGATAGCGCATCATTAAAGATAAAGCAATAACTGGCGTTGGCACTTGTAAATCTAAAGCTGATTCAACCGTCCATTTCCCTTCACCGGAAGAATGCATAACTCCTTTAATACTGTCAAGTTTTGCATCTTTTGAAAATGCACGTTCCATTAATTCGATTAACCATGAGCGAATAACAGAGCCATTGTTCCATACGCGGGCTACAGCTTCGTAGTCATAGTCAAATTCACTTTTCTCTAACACATCAAAACCTTCAGCAATTGCTTGCATCATGCCGTACTCAATTCCGTTATGAACCATTTTCAAGAAGTGACCGCTTCCTGCTGCACCTGAATAGAGATAGCCGTTTTCTACGTTGATGTCGCGGAAAATAGGTTCGATTGTAGCAAATGCTTCTTTATCTCCGCCAATCATCATACAAGCGCCGTTTCGGGCACCTTCCATTCCGCCGCTCGTTCCAACATCGAAGTAGTGAATTCCTTTTTCAGCAGAAGCTGCAGCACGTCGTACGGAATCTTTATACTTAGAATTACCGCCTTCGATAATCATATCTCCTTCTTCAAGTAATTCTTGAAGCTCAGAAATTACTTTTTCTGTGAGCTCTCCAGCTGGAACCATTACCCAAGCAATGCGTGGTTTTTCTAATTTGCTTACTAATTCTTGAATGGAAGAAGCGCCTTCTGCTCCCTTTTCTGATACTTTCTGTACGGCTTCGTTGTTCACATCGAATGCTACCACAGAATGGTTATGATCTAGTAAATTCAATACTAAGTTTGCTCCCATTTTCCCTAAGCCAATCATACCTAATTTCATATGTAAATTACCTCCAATAGTAAGTTTCGTATCATGTTGTTAGTGTTAGTATGGTGTAAACTCACAAGAAAAAATCCACATTTTTATATTTCCTTTATCAGTTACTTCCTACACACAAAAAAGAAAAACATTCGATGCAAGTTCTACTAAGCATCGAATGCTTTTCACCTGTTACAACCGCCTGTATTTATTCGTTCTCGCCTAATACACGATTCACGCGCTTTTCAAGCATTTTCATACCGCTTCCACCAGCTTGGAAGTGGCGTAGCTGACCTGTTTTGTCAAATACATAATATGCCGGTACATATTGATTTTCAAATGCATCCGTTAATTTATGTTCACTGTCTACAAAAATTGGCTGCGTAATATCGTGTTCTGCTGCTACTTCTTTAATTTTTGTTAAGTCTAAATCATCTTCAGAGCGCGGCATATGAACGGCTACTACGTTTAGTTGTTCTTTGTATTGGTCGCGAAATTCATTTACTTGAGGCATTGCTTCTTTACATAGATGACAGCTTACTGACCAAAAATGAATAAGCGTTGGCTTTTCGCCAATTAGCTGCTCTTTTGTAACCTCTCCGTTTAACCATTCTGTAGCGCCCGTTAACTCAGGCATTGGCTGACGTAATTTCATGAATAAAAGCCTCCCTTGTTTTCACTATTATTGACTATATGTTCTTTATTATCCGATGAAAAAAAGGCCTAACGTGGACGTTAGACCTTTTAAACGTTGTGCTTACGCGTTTAAAGTAGCTTGACCTGGTTTCCAGTTAGCTGGGCAAAGTCCGCCAGTTTGTAACGCTTGAAGAACACGTAAAGTTTCATCAACGTCACGGCCAATATTGTTGTGGTTTACAACTGAATATTGTAATTCGCCTTCTGGGCTGATGATGAATAAACCGCGAAGTGCTACACCTTCTTCTTCAATTAAAACGCCGTACTCACGAGAAACAACGTGATTTGTATCAGCTGCTAATGGATATTTAAGATCACCTAAACCATTATCTTTACGATCAGTGTTGATCCAAGCTAAGTGTGTATGGATTGTGTCTGTAGAAACACCGATTACTTCTGCGTCAAGATCTTCAAACTCATCATAACGGTCAGAAAGTGCAGTGATTTCTGTTGGACATACAAATGTAAAGTCCATTGGATAGAAGAATAATACTGTCCATTTGTCATTTTTAATATTTTCTTCTAAGCTAACTTTACCGAATTCTTTGTTTGATAATACAGCTTCCATTTCAAAGCGTGGAGCTTGTTTACCTACCATACGTTCTGGCATACATGATCCCTCCAAATAATTATTAAATGAGAAAATGTATAAAACATTCTCACTTATGTACTGTTATAACGGTTTTCATTATAATGGATATTGTTTTTTTAGTCAATATTAATTAAGAATGAATTTAAACAACATCTTATAATGGTAACATAGTTGTTATGCCCGCCTTTAGGGCAAATTAAACCCTGACTTCAGCAAAAAAATGCTATAAAAGGGTTGCATTTATTTACCTTCTCAGTTTAGCATGTCTAATATCGGGAATAAACAAATGTGCTCATACTCTTACAAAATCTTTTCCACAGAATAAATTCCCACTTATTAATATTGAAACAGAACATAGGAAGGATGAACAACGAATGTTTAAGATGCAAGACATCAACTGGGAACAGCTTCTTACCAATGCTGGAGTTATTGTGTTAAAACTTATTGCCATTACCATTGTATTTTTACTTGTACGAGCAATTGGTAAAAAAGTTATTGAGCGTTCCTTTGAAAAAATGAGTGAGCGCGAAAATACTACGCGCGGACGCATGCTCACACTCAAAAGTTTAACCGTTAATGTGTTTTCATATGTACTTATTTTTATTTTTGTCGTCATGCTGCTTGAAGCAGTAAATATCCATGCGACAGCTCTATTAGCCGGTGCCGGAGTTGTGGGTCTAGCAATCGGGTTCGGTGCTCAAGGACTAGTTAGCGACGTTGTAACAGGTTTCTTTTTACTTCTTGAAAAACAGCTGGATGTTGACGACTATGTAACAACCGGAAGTTTTTCAGGAATTGTCGAATCAGTAGGTCTGCGTACTACTCAAATTCGCGGATTTGATGGAACTTTACACTATGTGCCTAACCGTGAAATTACAAGCTTAAGCAATCATTCCCGAGGCAATATGCGCGCGTTGATTGATATTGGCATTTCGTATGATGATGATATTGACAAAGCAATTTCCGTACTAGAAAAAGTATGTGCGCGCGTTGCTGCAACAAATGAAAACATTGTAGAAGGACCAAGCGTGATAGGAGTTCAAGGTCTAGGCGCATCGGACGTTGTGCTTCGTGTAGTTGGCAAAGCTAAAAACGGTGAGCAGTGGGGGGTTGAACGTCAGCTTCGCAAAGAGTTTAAAGAAGCATTTGACGCAAACGGTATTGATATTCCGTTCCCTCATCAAGTAAATATTGATAAAAAGCAGCCTGAAGATGCCAAGCAGCCTCAGCATGCATAAAAATAGCCGAAGGATTTATTCCTTCGGCTTTCTTTTATCCTTGTACCTTGTTGCCTACTTGCTGACAAATTTCTTCTGCCGTTAATCCGCTAGCTGTAATAACTGAGCCTTGCGTTACTGCATCAGAAATCCCCATTACGTTTGAATCCTGTCCTGTTACAACACAGCAATCGCACCCTTGTGCATCACTTTCGTTGCGTAATTGTACCACTTCATGTCCGAGCTGCTGAAGTGCAGCCTGTACATCTGTTAAACCGTATTCTACACCAATTCGTGCCATCGTTGCCCACCTCCTCATGGTATTAATTTAGCCATAAGGAAAAATGATTATACGATTTATTGATTGCCTTTATGTTCAAAATATTTTGTAATAAGTGAAATCGCCGTATCTATTGCGCCTTCATGAGGCTGCAGCTTTGCATGATGAAGCCCATATTCAGACTGAACGCCAAGCCAAAACATAAATCCAGGAATATCTTTTAGCATATAGCCAAAATCTTCTCCTGTCATTGCTTCTTTGCACTCAATGACATCCACGTCGGTTTGCGCTTTGGCAAATTCCATAAACTCTCGCGTGACTTCATGGTGATTATATACTTGATGATACATACATCCATAATCAATGGCTGTTTCACACTGATACCCTACTTCTACTCCTTTAACAATCGCTTCAATTCGTTCTTTAACACGCGTCATTGATTCAGGAGATAGTGTGCGAATGGTTCCTTCTATGCGAGCTCGCTCCGCAATAATATTTTGAACCGTCCCCCCTTGAATTTTTCCTACTGTAATTACAGCGCTGTCTAGCGGATCAACGTTGCGAGCAACAATCGTTTGAAGCTGTGAAACGAGCTGACATGCAGCGACTACCATATCATTTGTTGTATGTGGATAAGCAGCATGCCCGCCTTTTCCTTTTAAATCAATAAATAGCTCAGACGTGTTAGCAAATAGTAACCCTTCCTTCAGCGCAATCGACCCAACCGGATATTCAGGAGCTACGTGAAGGGCAAAGATGAAATCTGGAAGCCATTCTTTCATGATATCGCTTTGGAGCATTGGCTGTGCTCCTCCTGGACCTTCTTCTGCAGGCTGAAAGATGAACAGTACGTTATCTTTGATTTCATGCTGAGCAAAGTAAGTCAGTACGCCTAGCCCAATGGCCATATGCATATCATGTCCGCAGGCATGCATGAGTCCTTCATGCTGTGATTGAAAAGAATAATTCGTTTCTTCCGTGATAGGAAGACCGTCAATATCTGCTCGGTAGCCTATTGTTTTAGTTGGGTTTGTACCATGTACTTTAACAAAGAGTCCCGTTTTCCACGTCTTTACTTCTAAGCGCTCTTGCGGAAGAGTGTTAATATAATCAAGCAAAAAACGCTGTGTTTTCACCTCTTGAAACCCTAATTCAGGAATTTTATGTAGCTCTCTTCTTATTTTCACAAATTCATTTTCAGCCATGTGTATGTCCTCCTCACGAAATAAAGAAGAAAGCGTGGTTGCCCACGCTTCCAACTTGTCCATATGATACGTTTAAGGATTCAGTATCCCAATCGCTAAAACCTATTAATTCAGCAAAGAAAAAGCGCAAACTGATCGTTTTTCTTATTCTTCGTTTAATTGACGCAATTCTTGCTTGATTTCTGTTTTAGACTTTGTTTTTTCGTCAATTTCTTTAATAACGCGTGCTGGCGTACCTGCTACTACTGTGTAAGGAGCTACATCTTCGACCACAATTGCACCTGCAGCAACTACGGCACCTTTACCTACTGTTACCCCTTCAAGAACAACAGCATTAGCACCGATTACTACATCATCTTCTACTACAACTGGTTTTGCAGAAGGTGGCTCAATAACACCAGCTAATACAGAACCTGCGCCGATATGACAATTTTTACCTACTGTTGCACGACCACCAAGTACTACGTTCATGTCGATCATTGTTCCTTCACCGATTACAGAACCGATGTTAATCGATGCACCCATCATAATAACAGCGTTGTCGCCGATTTCAACTTGATCGCGAATAATAGCGCCTGGCTCAATACGGGCTTTAATTCCTTTCATATCTAATAAAGGAATCGCAGAGTTGCGACGATCGTTTTCAATTACGTAGTCTTCAATTTTTCCTTCGTTTGCTTCAATAGCAGCTTTGATGTCTTTCCATTCACCAAATACTACACCTGTGTTGCCCGTTACAAATGTTTTAGAAGATGAACCAAAGTCAATTCCTTCTACTTCACCTTTTACGTAAACTTTTACCGGTGTTGATTTTGTACTGTTTTGAATAAATGAGATAATCTCATTAGCATCCATCATTTTCATTATGTATTCCTCCTAAGTAAGCAATGTCTCATTTAATGTAACAAAATGCTTTCACAATGACAAGCATCATTATCGTTTTAATAAAAAGATAACGATTGCAAATAAAAAAAGCGAGCACCTGAGCTCGCTTTAGACCGTTTCTCTTACGTATTCACGTACAATATCAACAAATGCTCGAACTTGCTTCAGTTTAAACGCTGATTCATATCCAACTAAAGAAGTGTCTCGTGTAATTGGCTCGCCATTTGCTTTTAGAAGCGGCGTCCGATGAATATGGCTTCCAGCTTCTTTGATAGCAATCGATGGTAAAATAGCGAAACCAAGACCATTTAAAGCCATTTGTTTACACGTCTCAATCTGATCCACTACAATCGTACGCTTCGGTGTAGTATGAAACTCTCGATGCCACCATTCTAAAATTTCTTGATAATACGTTGAGTCACTTTTAAATTGAATAAATGGTCGATGAGTATTTACTACTTCCGCTGCCCTTTCAATTTCTGAATCAACTAGGTAAAGAGGATCTGTAAACAAATGTTCTTTGACGCCTTTCCAATCCGGATTTCCGCGTATGATTCCAATATGTACCTCATCTTCGTACAGGTAGCGAAGCATTTCACTGCTCCAGCCGGTTACAAGAGAGATTTTAGCATGTGGGTAACGATCCATATAGCGTTTTAACACCGCCGGCAGCCAGTGCTGTCCAATAATCGAAGCCACCGCTAATTTGAGTGTACCATATACTTCATTATCTAAATGATGCAAGTCCTCGCGAACCCGATCTTCTTTTTCTACTACTTCTTTTGCAAATTGAACAATCTTTTCTCCAGCAGGCGTTAATGACAGTCCTTTTTGCGAACGAATGAAGATTTGTGTATCCCATGCTTTTTCAATGGTTTGCAGCCTCTGTGATAAAGCTGGTTGCGATACAAATAATCTCTCTGCAGCTTTTCTCATATTTAATTCTTGAGCTAATACAACGAGCATTCGACATTCTATTAATTGCATTCAGTTATTCCTTTCAAGCCTCTTTTTACTTTCATTTTACCTTTATCATATAAGAAAAAAACGGAGAAAGATAGGCTGAAACACGATTTCTTAAAAAAATTATTGAAATGACTCTTTCGGGAGAATGATGGACTGCCTCCTTAATGACTTTAACAAATTTCTTCGCGTTAAAATCCCTTCAAAAATACCATCTTCATTCTCTACGCACAAAAAAGGATGGTTAATCATGGCATTTATGACTTTTAATACGGATTTTTTCATGGAGACACGAGGAACATTTTGATTCATAACTTCTTCTACTTTCATGGTTTCTAATCGTTCAAATTCAATGCGCTTTAACCCTAAAATCGAATCTAAAATAAGCGTCATGCTCACGAACCCCTGCAGCTGAAACCTTGGATTTAATACGGGAATGGACGTATAGCCAGTCTTTGTTAACACAAGCAAAGCATGTTCTAAATTATTTCCCACTTGAACATGAGCAACTTTATCAGAAGTGACAAGCAAATCTCGAAGTTCAATTTGATTTAACTGATTGTGATCAATATCAATCATTTATACATTCTCCTTCCATTTCTCATAACTTCCACGTGTGTAAAGAGAAAAAGAACAAGCTACAAAATGAAAATAGCTTGCTTACGTAAATGCGAACCTTTAAAAGGGAATAGAATCAGACACACTCGATGTTCTCCCTTATATGTTAAGTCTAGATTTTTTTAAAACAAGTGTCAACGAAAGTTCATAATTATCTGAATTTTTTATTTTGCTTTTTTTACAGCATTCGACCCTTTCCTTCCATTTATCAGAAAATCCGCTATCACTTTGTCGGTATTTCTCGGGAAAATAGGGCAGAAGCCACCGCAAAAACTCCATACGCAGTAACAAAAAAATGCCGCAAAGTATAAAATCCTTTGCGGCATTCGTTTTGCTTTATCCCTTAATGAATAAGTTCAAAAATTTCAATTGCAATCATATCAACGTTATCAAATTGATAAACAGCTGGCTTTTCACCATCTTGATATACTTCAAGTTCGTATGTTTCAGTTTTTGCATGATATTTCACGCTGCAAATTCTTTTTCCCTCTACTTCGAAGAAGCGTTGTGGCGCTTCACTTCCACTTGCTTGCTCACGGAGATTCACAAGACGAGTTAAAATACCTTGTAATTGTGACATATAATCTCTCCTTTCACCTATTACATCATTACGCATTCGACTTTTCTACAATATCAATTCAAATAAGTACTTTATCTAAACTAATACTTAAAAGACACCATTTCACTATATGCCACATACTAAAAAAACACAAGTACTTTACGTGATTTTTCATAAGAAAATGCCTTATTATAGCGATATATGTCGTTTTTTATTATAATAACATAGCGATATACTATGTATCATCCAAAACTTCATTCTACTTTAACACCATTCATTTTGATATAGGGAGGTGCTTTCATTGAGATCTATAGAGCTGTACACACAACCAGCTTGCCCACCTTGCGAAATTGTTAAACAGTTTTTACAGCATCACCACGTTTCCTATAAAGAATTTGACGTATCTAAAGATGCTTCTGCTCGAAAACGAATGACTACTGAGTTAGAGTCTTATTCCACTCCGACTATTCGTGTTGATCAGGAAATTATCAGAGGGTTTGACCTTCAAGCGCTTGAGAAGCTTCTGAACATTGGGTAACAGAAACACTCAAAATAAGCTTTTCTCGGCTATTTTGAGTGTTTCTTACTATATATAAGCTTTTGCACCTTCCATTTCCCCTGTTTTTTTACTAAAGTGATCATTTCATAATGATCTTGGTATTTTACTCGTTCATTATGCACAGCCGGAAAAAATTGATAGACATAAGCTTTGTTTTGGTCGGAATGAAGAGCTACCTTCGTCTGTTCATCGAAAGAAAAGAAAGGGATGTAGTGTGTTAAATATTCAGGTCCCTCTCCGACATACCCTTGAGCTTTTTGTAAGAGAGCCTCATTAAAAAATACGGATGCATACTCATCATCTAAAAATAATTTCAGCTCACGAGCAGCATCTTGATTAGCATGGGCAGACGCAGCTCTTAGCTGAGCCTGATAAGCGTCCTGCAAATTTATAAAGATTTCATGCCTAATCTCTCCTGACACTTCTGCATGAACAGATTTTCCTGAGTACAAGATCATCATCAAAAAGACAAGTAAGCATATTTTCTTCAAATTAACTCAGCTCCTTCGCTTCTTTTTTATTAGAATTCCGAAATTTCCCCTGCCTATGCATATCTCTATAACCGACTGTCGTTCCCCTCTAAAAAAACATAAAAAACCGGCAACCACTTTTGCTGATTGCCGGTTTAACTTCAACTTATATATTCTCTACAAAACGTCTCTTTCATATAAAAAAGAATATGAAATATCAAGGAATATATAGTGCATATTATCAATCGGATACGAAAAAGTCCGGATATTCTCACCCGTTTCAATATCATTATACAAATCTGATAATATGCCTTTTTTTTCATAGCTCATTCGAATAATATTCTCAAGAAAATATGGGCGCCAGCTCCAATTTTTCTTTACATATTCAGGCTCAAGAATCCAATCCTCGTTTTTCTTTACATAGTTAGAAGACTTTTGAAATCCATTTTCATCGCAGATGTAAAGGCGAAAACACACGTTGGATAGTTCTTCTGCAATAACAGGCAGCATATCGTCATACGTTTCTAGCTTTCTGCACTTTGTCATTACCTGCTGCATTTTATCTTGAAAGCGTTCCGTCAGCTGGTAAACAGCAAGCAGCTTTTTCTTTTCATGAGCGATATACATTTCGAAACGTTCCTTTAGTTTATCCTTTAAGATGTTCGGATCGACAAGTTCAGCAGACGGCTTATGTAAATAATAACCTTGAAAATATCTGCCTCCGTTTCTCCATGCATACTGCAGCTGATAGGAGGCTTCTATATCTTCATATAGAAGCGTAGCACCCATTTTTCTTGCTAAAAGAGATAAAGAATACAATACGTCTTGATACGACTGCGCCATGTCCGTTTGTCTTAGAATATGTAAATCTACTTTTAAGATATCTGGTGACAGCAACCCAATTCTGTCTAGATTACTACTTTCTTTTCCTATATTATCAATTGCAATCTTAATACCATATGTTTGATAATACTTTAGTAAGTGTTGAAGCGATTCCAAATCTCCACTAAAATTGTGTTCTGTAATTTCGAGAACAATTCGATCAAGCGATAATCCTTTATTTTCGAAAAGTTGCAATAATTCTAGCAAGGATTCTCCATGATCGTTCATTAATAAATTAGGGTTCTGATTAATAAAAATTAAAAATTGTTCTTCCTGGGTCAACATATGCTCGAGCGCTTGTGTTAAAACAGCATAATCAACTTCTATGCGATATTCATCCGGAATCGCATCATCATGAAAGAATGGGCCGAGACTTTCAATTTCCCCTTCATTTTGAAACCTCGCCAACACTTCATAGCCAATTACTCTATGTCCATCTGCACTAAAAATTGCTTGATAATACGGAAGAGTTTTCTCTATGTTTGTTAATACATCTAACGGGTCCACTCAACTCTCCCCTCTCCTTGTTCACTTTACGTTAGTATAATACGAATAGCATAATTTTGCTAGTCCTTCTAGGTTTGCTTTGTACTTTTTAGTGCGTATCCAACCTTAAAAAGGATGCTGATTTAGCCACTGTCCCCCGTCCATTGTGATGCATTCCCCATTGATATAAGATGCTTCATCGGAGAATAAAAAACTAGCTAATCCTGCTATTTCCTCAGGAGTTCCAAGGCGTCCTAATGGTACAGAATTCAATGTACGCGCTTTCATTTTTTCTGACTCAAATAACTTATCGGCTCCTCCTGTTCGCTCGATCGGCCCCGGCGCAATCGCATTCACCCGTATACCATATTTCTTTCCCCACTCTACTGCGAGCGTGCGCGTCATGGTTAAAACTCCTGACTTAGCACAAGCTGAATGAATAACACCTGCTCCTGCGTTCCACGCATATGTAGCCACAATGTTTGTAATGGCTCCTTTTGTACCTTTATCGATCCAATATTTCCCTACTGCGGAACTGCAATAAAATGTACCATTTAATACAATATTAATTACGCTGTTCCATCCGTTAACGGATAAGTCTTCAGCTGCACATATAAAATTCCCTGCAGCATTATTAACTAAAAAATCAATTTGTCCAAATGCCTTGTCTGTTTCTTGAACCATTCGTTCCACATCTTCTGGATTGCGTACATCCATCACCACGGAAAGTACCTGTCCATCAAACGTTTTAATTTCCTTTTCTGTCTCTTGTAATCGATCGGCTGACCTACCTGTGATTACCACATGAGCACCTTGTTCTGCAAATCGCTTCGCCATATGTTTTCCCATTCCGCTTGAACCGCCAGTAACAATTACGACCTTGTTCTTCAATTTATCTTCCTCCCCAAAACATAAGTGTTTTACAACTATTATTTTACTATTTTTTCTGAATAAAGTGAAACTTTTATCTATTTAACTTAAAAGCAGACTTCTCGTTGTGATGATAAAAAAAACAATGCTATAATGAAAACTTGAAAACTATAAGGAATAGGTTGATTTTGCATGAAAAAGACGTATACAAGACGATCTTTTTTGAAAGGACTAGCGTCTATTTCGTTAGGGTCTTTGCTCACCACGTCTTTTGGGTATACATATGCCAAATATATTGAGCCTAGACGTCTGCAAATTGTTCGTCATACAATTACTTCTAAAAACATTCCAAAAAGCTTTAACGGAATAAAAATTTTACAATTTAGTGATATTCACCTTGGACTCTCTTATGATTTATTACAACTAGAACAGCTTATGGTAACCATAAATAATTTGAAGCCTACTATTATATTATTTACTGGAGATTTAATGGATGTACCTAATGAATACCCGCATCCAGAAAGAATTCCCCCGATTTTACAGAGGCTTCAGGCTCCTCTTGGAAAATACGCAATATATGGAAACCATGATCATGGAGGGTATGGAACAAATATCTACAAACAAGCCATTGAAGACGCAGGATTTAGACTTCTAGTAAATGAAGTTGACACGGTTTCCATGCCCGATAAAAGCTACATTCATATTTGTGGACTCGATGATATTATGCTTGGGAATCCACAATATGAGGGAACGCTAGGACAATTACAGCCGGATATCTTTTCTATTGCTATGATTCATGAACCTGACGTTGCTGTCAAAGCAGCTCCTTTTCCAGTGGATCTTCAGCTCTCCGGCCACAGTCATGGAGGCCAAATTCAAATTCCTTTTTACGGTCCTTTGATTACACCGCCCTTTGGGACGGTTTACCCTGAAGGAATGTACGAAGTTGGAGATTCTAAAATGAAGCTTTATGTGAATAGAGGCTTAGGAACCACGCGCATTCCTTTTCGTTTTTTAGCTACGCCTGAAATTACGCTTTTCACCTTGCAATCAACATAAAACCGCCCTTACAGGGCGTTTTTATGTTTTTTTGTCTTTTTTTAGCTGATCATGACCGCCTAATTCTAGTCTTAAAGAAATAAACCAGGCTCAAAAACTTCCGTTCAGCCATACACTACAAAGACAACTGACAAGGAGGTTAAATTATGTACTATCAATATCCCTATACAGGATATCGTAATATTCCAAATGGTGACGAGCGCTTTTTTGGATTTCCTTTTGTTGCTGGCTTAGCTGGTGGGCTGCTTGGCGGACTAGCTGTTGGCGGTTTTGGAGGCAGACCTGGGTGCTGTCCACCACCTTATCCTTATCCCGTTCCGTTTTACGGCGGTGGATTTCCTGGAGGAGGCTACCCCGGTGCCGGCTATGGAGGCGGTGCCCCTGTTTATAACACATACTATGGACCTGGATACGGTCCTGTTGGTCCCATTCCTAGATAATAACATGACTAAAAAGCCGAGCACTCGGCTTTTTTTGTGTTATTCTTGATCGTCGCAAAGAGCATATTGACAAAAGATCTCTTGGCTATTAATAGAGAGCTCATGTTCTTTTTTTATGACGTAATGATAATTCCCTTCTTGATCTTGTTCTCGTGCTTTTACATTATCAGCAAGCATAACTTCAAGCCACTTCCACACTCTTTTTTTCAAATGTGTATCCAAGATAGGAAATAAAATTTCTACTCGTTTCACCATATTTCTTGTCATCATATCTGCAGATGAAAAGAAAAACTTTTCCTGTTTATTATGATGAAAATAATAAATTCGGCTATGTTCTAAAAATCGTCCCACAATGCTTCTTACTCTTATATTCTCGCTAACGCCTTGAATTTGAGGGCGCAAGCAGCACGCTCCTCTAACAATGAGTTCGATTGTCACACCCGCTATAGAAGCTTCATATAGCTTCATAATTAAAATTTTATCCGTCAATGAGTTCATTTTCCCAATGATTCTTCCATTGCCATACCGTCTGTGATACTGTATTTCCTGATCAATGAGATGCAAAAAATCGTTTCTTATATCAAATGGTGCAACGGATAAATGATGATATACTGGTTTTTGCGTATAGCCACTTAAGTAATTAAAAAAATTGGCCGCATCTATCCCGATGTTTTGGTTGACAGTAAAAAGACTTATATCCGTATAGATCTTTGCCGTCGCATCGTTGTAATTCCCAGTACCAAGATGAACAAATCGCTTAATATGCTCTCCTTCTCTTCTCACCACGAGCGTAATTTTACCATGCGTTTTTAAATGCGTCATTCCATATATCACGTGGCATCCTGCCCGCTCTAGCTCTTTAGCCCATTGCACATTATTCTCTTCATCAAACCTTGCTTTTAGTTCAACTAGTACCGTCACTTGTTTACCTTTTGCAGCCGCTCGTTTTAATGCTTTAATAACGGGAGAATCTCCGCTTACCCTATATAACGTTTGCTTAATAGCAAGCACATTTTCATCGTCTGCTGCACAGTTAACAAAGTCAAGCACCGGCTTAAACGATTCATAAGGATGGTGAAGCAAAATGTCTCTTTGAATCATTTGGTCGAAAACATTTTGATCCGGGTGTAACTGTGTTGTAACCTTAGGAATAAAGGCTTTTTCAGCGAGCTCTTCATGCGTAGATTTAAGTAATCTATAAAACGAAAATAAACTGGTTAAATCCAACTGTTCTTTGATCTCATACACATCTTCATCGTCAATTTCAAGGACTGACTTTAAATACGCTAGTACACCCTGATCGTATGGACTCTTAATCTCAAGCCGAACAGCCGCTCCCCATTTTCGCTTCTGCAACTCTTCTTCAATCTCTTTTAATAAATCTTGAGCGTCTTCTTCGTGAATAGTCATATCTGCGTTGCGGGTAATTCGAAATTGGGAAACGGAAGAAACGCAGTATCCCTTAAACAACTTTTTAATAAAATAGGCAATCACATCCTCTAGCAATACAAATAGACGGGTAGAATCTGACGTAGCTATTTCAATATAGCGCGTTAGCATCGAAGGTACTTGAACGATGGCTAGTCTTCCTTTTATCTCGGTAATTTGCTGCTCATCATTTAACTTTTCTGAAAGGACAACTGCTAAGTTCAAGCTTTTATTCATCAACATAGGAAACGGCCGGTATGTATCAATAGCCATAGGAGTTAATACGGGAAAGATTTGCTCGTCAAAATACTGTTCAAGCTTATCTAGATTTGATTTCTCCAGCTTTTCAACCGAAATGATTTCCACACCGTATTTCTGTAATTCGGGAAGAAGTGTGTGAATATACGTATCATACCGCTGCTTGACAAGCTCGTGGTTTTGTTTGGAGATAGAGAATAGCTGCTGTGTAGGAGTTAAGCCTGCTTTGTTTTCGGGTTTGTTAAATCCAGCCTTCACCTGATCTTTTAACCCCGCTACCCGAATCATAAAAAACTCATCCAGATTCGAACTGAAAATCCCTAGAAATTTAAATCGCTCAAGCAAAGGGTTTTTCGTATCTACAGCTTCTTCCAGCACCCGCTTGTTAAAGGCCAGCCAGCTCAATTCACGATTATTGTAATAAGCTGAATCAGCCACTTGTATGGTTTGCTTATAAGTGCGATTACTTTCTAACATTAGCCTCACCTTCCAGGATAATGAATTTAATCTAGTTAGCTATACTGAATATTCTAACCGATCCAGCGTTATTCTAAAGCTTAGTAAATTCAAGAACAATATTTTTTTTTACTACTTTTTCTAGATGCTTTTTCTGTTTTTCAGCCTGATATTGTTCAGGAAGAAAGGTTTTTGTACATAATAGTTTAATCGTCACTGTGTTTTCATCGCTTTTCACATCAATATGTTGAACAACATTTCGCTTTGTTGCATGTAAGCCATCAGCTATTTTTAAAAGTGCACCGAGCAGCTGAACTTTTTTTTGTTCGTCTTTTGTTAACCACTTTTTAAAAGGAGCAACATATTGCCTAAAAGAAGACTTCCCTTTATATGAAGAAACAAGTGCCAGCTTTAAACGTTCTCTATGTGAAATTCCATCTATTGTACGATTAGCAAGCACATAAAACGTATGCTGGCTGCTTGATTCTGCATCAATATACTTTCCTATATCATACACTTGCGCAGCTTTTATAAGAAGCGCTAAGTCATCCTCTTTTAACTCAACCGGTCCCTGCTCCCTAAGATGCTGAAACATCATACTAGCTGTGCGCGTAAGCTGTTTGACGTAATCTTTACTTACTTCAAACTCTTCCATTATTTCTTGAAAACTTTGCTGTATGACATCGGGGTACATTGGCTGGATATTAGCATCAGATGCTTCTTTAAATAACACCCCTTCTCTCAAGCCTTTGCGGCTTAGGATGAAGCGAGTCGCGTTCACTGTTTCATATACTGATTGAAATACTTCAATCGCTGGCAAAATTGTATCCGCACGATCGTTTGACAAACGGTCTAGCTTTTGAAGATTGTGATAAGACAATGAGCCTATAGCAGATTTCACATGCAATATATCAGCTAAATTCATTTCATATTGATGCAACCCCGCGAGAGGATAGTGGATAAAACCTTGATGCAGTTGCACCATACTTCTTGCACTTCCTCCAATTGCTACAATCGGCACATGACGATTTAAAAGCCAAGGGACAGCATGGAAATGCCGGATCACGAAATCCCGGATTTTCGCTTTTTCTTCTGCAGTGGGAATATTGCCTTTGACGAACTGCAGACGTAGAGATAAGGCACCGAATGGAAAGCTGTGGTACTGCACTAACTCTCGATTGCGAAAATACGTAACTTCCGTACTTCCCCCGCCAATGTCAATTGTAATGGCTTCTTCGATCGAAGTGGAATGAATAACTGCAACAAAGCCGTAATACGCTTCTTCATATTCAGACAATAGTTGAATAGAAAAGCCCGTTTCTTTTTTTACAAGGGCTAGAACTTCTTTTGCATTAGTCGCTTGACGGATGGTAGCTGTGGCCACACAGGTAACGCGCAGCAGCTGATAATGCTTGGTAATAACTCCAAACGTTTTAAGCGTATCAAGCAAGGTATGTATTCCTTTAGCCGTTAACACTCCTTCTTTATCTAAATAATTTCGAATCCGTGCAGCTACTTTCACGTTTTCAATTTGCTTAAACCCTCTGCCTTTTTTGTATTCATAAATAACAAGGCGTATCGTATTTGAACCTATATCAATCAGTCCATGCTTATAAGTCAATGTAATTTCAACACCTTTTTCAAAATAACTTTAAAAAGTCACTTTTACTTTTTTCAATCGTATACTGTTACAGCATAGTCATATATCAAAGGAGCGAAGTTAATGAGATATATAGTAAAGCGCGGTGAAACCTGGCAAAGCGTTTCAGGTGACTACCGGATTCCGGTTGAAGACCTGTGGATGGCTAATCCTTTTGTAAGCCATCATGCGCTGAAGCCTGGGCAAGTAATCATCATTCCAAACCTCTCCGATAAAGAGCTCATTCCTTACACGATCCACGTGTTTATTGCTGAAAAACAGCTTGAATTACGAAGAAATAATATCATACAAAAAGTCTATCCCATTGCAGCAGGAAAAATGCTGAGCGCAACGCCTACTGGAGACTTTGTTATCGTTAACCGGGAACCAAACCCCGGGGGGCCTTTTGGTACAATGTGGCTAAGCTTGTCTAAAAAGTCATATGGCATTCACGGAACAAATGATCCAAGTTCTATTGGAAAAGCCGTATCCAAAGGATGCATTCGTATGTATAATGCCCAAGTAAATGAGCTAGCTCAAATTGTGCCAAATGGTACTGGTGTTTATATTCGACCCTCTCGACGAATGGCTCAATAGTTCGGGATTTACTAATCAATGATTGTTTAACTGTGCGAGCAGCATTTTTTAAAAATAGAAAGTATGGCGTGCTGTTCCACTTTACTTGTATAAGGAAGCGTAACAAAACAAACCCTATACATAGGAAATTTCATTAATTACCAAAATACTTCTTCGTGTAATTATTTTCAAATGGGACAAGACACGCTATAATGAACGTATCAGCTTTCACCTTATAGGTTGAACAGCTGATATGATAGAAAGGGAGTGAACGTATGTCTCAAGCAAATGGACAAGGCTCTTTGACCCCGTCTGTATCTGAGATTGCACAAGCTATTTTCACTGTAAATCGTCACGCAAAAGCTGCTCCTGATCCTAAGCAGTTATATACGTTAAAGAAAATTGCATTAGATCAACTAATTTTAGAAGGAAAAGCAAAAAAAGAAGGACTTCACTTTTCGCCAAACCCTGGTAAAAGTCAGCAAAAATCAGATGTACTTGTATCAGTTGGAGACTACTTTTTCCATATGCCTCCAAAGAAAGAAGACTTCAAAGAGTTATCACACCTCGGCCATTTAAACCATCAGTATCGAAATCCCAAAACGACTATGTCATTATCTTATGCGAAGCGCTTATTATCTAAATATACGGGTCATCTCGTACAGCCGGCTAAAAGCCCTGTTTCGACTCCAAGAAAACGGCAAGCACCTGTGTTTAAACCGCTGGGTAAAAGTTATTTTTAAAAAAAGTGCCTGAAGTGGAGCAATCTGCTTTCAGGCACTTTTTTGTCTTCCTACAAAATATAGAGATCAATCAACTCAACAAGCTCTCCGATTTCCGGCTTACTTACTTGTCCTTCCGCTCCTACCATTTTTCCCTTGTGACGTAAATCTTCTGTGATAAGAGAAGAGAAAATAATAACTGGAAGGATAGAAAGCTGAGGATTTTCTTTCACTTTTTTAGTTAAATGATGGCCATCCATTTGCGGCATTTCTATATCTGTAATAAGCAGTTGGACTTGATCACTGATTTCCACTCCTTCATCGATCACCGAGCTTAGATAGTTCCATGCTTCCTCACCGTTCTCGAAAAATTCCGTGTTCTCATAACCTGCTTGTGCAAGAGTATCTTCAATCATTCGGCGCAGCAGCGGCGAGTCTTCAGCCACGACAATCTTTTTATTAGAACGTTCTCTAGCCCCTAGCTTTTTTATTTTCGACTGATTAATACCCGCATCAGGGTTCACATCAGAAATCAACTTTTCGAAGTCTAACAGCAGAAGCATTTGCCCGTTTAATTTTACCACTCCAGTAATCTGCGTTTCCAAACCTTGATACAAATCTGAAGGCTTCTCAATTTCTTTCCAAGAAATACGGTGAATTTGCGTTACTGCGTGTGTGTGAAAGACTATTTTTTGCTGATTGAACTCTGTGACGATTAACTTATCTTTTTCCGGCGTATTTGAAGGTTCCATTTTTAACGCTTTTGCTATGTCAACGACAGGAAGAACTTCTCCTCTTAGCTCTATAATACCTTCTATGTAAGAATGCGCATTTGGAACAGGTGTAATAGATACAGGATTAATAATCTCTCTAACTTTTACTACATTGATGCCAAATAAAACATTTCCTATCTCAAATTCGACAATTTCCAGTTCGTTTGTACCACTTTCTAAGAGTATTCCTTTATCTTGATTCATATCACTTACTCCTCTCATCTCACCCGCTTATCTAATAGTCCATATTTCCTATTATAGTGACCGCCTCTTATATCCGTAAAGAAAAATTTTCTTATTTTATTATCCTTTTTCCCTAAAACATATACATAAAATATTGTTTTACGAATTAACAGAATATTATATACTATATAAAAACATGAGCGTTGATCCCTTTCGTCTTATCCTCTGCTCAGTTTTTTACTTGCTCTACTTTACTTCTCTATACTAGCTTATGAACTTGAGTCAAACGACCACTCCTATTCAAATGAGGTGTAATTTATGAACAGAGGATTACAAAAAGAAGAAACAAAAAAACGCATTCAAAAAGCAGCTATCTCTTTATTCCAACAGCAGGGATATCAAAAAACGACTGTGTCTCAAATTACGCATGAAGCGGGTGTAGCAAAGGGAACATTTTTTAATTACTTCAAAACAAAAGAAGAAGTTCTTCACTACCTTGGAATTAATTTCACAAACCGTATCTCCTATAAATTAGAACAGCTCCTTCAAACCGAAGAATCAACTGCTGCCATTGTTAAACAACTGTTTTTATTACTAGCACAATCAAACGAAGAAGCGAACCCTCACCTAATCCGTTCTTGGTTTCATATTGCTATTACCAACAGTTCCTTTCAACAATCTGAAATTCTTCAAATTGAAAAAATGCGCGCTCATTTTACAAAAGTTTTTCAAACAGGACAAGACCGTGGTGAACTTATAGTTGATATCCCTGCGGAAGAAATGGCTTCTATTGCTATACTTAATTTTTTTGGCACCCTTCTCTACTGGTGTACTAACCAACCCGACTCTGCTACCCTTCAAGAAAGAATAGACAAGTCGGTTACTCTTCTATTTAGAGGGTTTCTTATTCATTCCTAAAAGCCTGTTCACAAATTTTTAACAAGAAATCGAAGATAGCTGTGGACTCTACAGCCAAAACGGTTTATACTACACAAAGTGAATGAATAATCTTAAAAGAAGGTGTTCGTAATATGAAAGGCTCCGTCATTCTTTTTAATGACGATAATGAAATGACCATTATTGAAAACGTAGAAGAAGCTGTATATCAAGATATTAAAGAACAAGAAGGCTCTGATCACTGCGTTGTCACATTGGACGATCATGAAGTTGATTTTGGCTACGTTTCCCCCGTTTATTGGCGTGAAGGCCAAATACACACTGACTAATATACAAGACCTGCATATATATGCAGGTCTTTTTATGCACTTATTTTTTTGAATCTAGAATTGAACGTGAAGCAAGGAACCTCTGATTTCCTAACACATACCTTAGCACATTCGCAGTTAAAAACAGGGTTAACAACTATATAGAAAGGGTACATTTCAAGTAATAGAAGCTGCGTTTTATTTTAAAAAAGGAGGTTTATGTTATGAGTTCTTATCGAAAAAATATGAATCACTATCCTCACTCATCTCAGTACACACCTTACCAACACTATTACGCAAAAGAAGCTAATCGTATTTTAACGACTATGAGTACAAACTTTAATAAACAGCATTTGAAATCTCTTATCGACGATGCGTTAGATAACAGAGATGAAGAACAATTTTATGAACTAACAACTGCTTATAATAAGCTATATAACACCTAACTTAAAACCACTATTTGCAAAATGCGCAAATAGTGGTTTTTTACCTATTTTCATTGTGATAAAATGAGTTGAAAATACGCGGAAGGATTTGAAACCATGGAGCACTTAATCAATAAACGTGTCAAAGAAATTGAACTATCAGGAATACGTACATTTTATAATATGGTCTCACAATACCAAGATGTTTTATCCCTCACAATTGGACAACCTGACTTCTTAACACCACAGCATGTAAAAGAAGCGGCAAAATCTGCAATTGATGGTAACCAAACTTCTTATACCCACAATGCTGGAACAATCGAACTGCGCGAGGCAGCAGCTCAATTTGTCAAAGAAAAATATGACTTGCACTATAACCCAGCGGATGAAGTAATTGTGACCATTGGAGCTAGTCAAGCAATTGATATTGCTCTTCGCACCATTTTAGAAGAAGATTCCGAAGTTATTTTGCCTGGACCTGTTTATCCAGGATACGAACCGCTTATCCGGTTAAACGGGGCTAAACCTGTACATATTGATACAACCGAAACAGGATTTCGACTAACTGCGGATTTAATCGAACAACATTTGACCTCTAAAACAAGATGCGTCATCTTACCTTATCCGTCTAATCCTACAGGCGTGACGTTGTCACAGCAAGAATTAGAAGAAATTTCCGCTCTTTTAAGCGATAAAAATATTTTTGTACTATCTGATGAAATATACAGCGAGCTCGTTTTTGATAAAAAACATCAGTCCATTGCCTCCATTTCATCTATGAGAGAGAAAACAATTGTTATTAACGGAGTATCAAAGTCTCATTCCATGACGGGCTGGCGAATTGGTCTTTTATTTGCTCCTTCTTATTTAGCCAAACATATTTTAAAAGTTCATCAATACAACGTGAGCTGTGCTTCTTCTGTCTCTCAAGCAGCTGCACTCGAGGCACTGACAGCAGGTAAAAACGATGCGGTGGATATGAAAAAAGAATACGAACAAAGACTGAATTATGTGTATGACCGACTAGTAAACATGGGATTTGACGTAGAAAAGCCGACTGGTGCTTTTTATATCTTCCCTTCTATCCAGAACTTCCACAGTAATTCATTTGATTTTGCCCTGGAGTTAGTCAAAGAAGCAGGTGTTGCACTAGTACCCGGCAGCGCTTTTTCTTCCCACGGTGAAGGATATGTACGCCTGTCGTATGCGTATTCCATGAACACGCTGCGTGAAGCCTGTGATCGAATTGAAGCTTATCTTACATCTCGTCAATCACGTTAAACCGATGGTAAGAAGTGTATGCATTTTTTTGTGAGTGATAGCACATAAGAGCGGGTATACTAGAAGCATATAAATTGACTTCAATAGTGTATCATTATAAAATGTGCATCGATTCACTAAAGAAATACATACTTTTAACGGAGGTTTTTATTATGACAAAAGATTTTTTTGATGTGGTAAATGAGCGTACATCGATTCGAGAATATGACTCTTCAGCTAAATTAAGCAAAGAAGAATTAACGGAACTTTTAGAAGCAACAGTGAAGTCACCATCAGCTTGGAACTTACAGCACTGGCATTTCGTTGTTATTACAGACCAAGATGCGAAAGAACGTCTACTTCCAATTGCTTACAACCAAAAACAAATTACAGAAGCAGGCGCTGTAGTAGCTGTGTTAGGTGATTTAGAAGCCAATAAAAATGTAGATGACGTGTACAACCCACTAGTCGAAGCAGGTCACATGACAGAAGACGTAAAAAACATTTTGTCAGGACAAATTAACGGCGCTTATAAAAACGGTGCTTTCGCCCGCGATGCCGCGTTTACAAATGCTTCGCTTGCATCTATGACATTCATGCTTGCAGCAAAAGCAAAAGGATATGACACATGTTCAATGGGCGGATTTAACGCACAAAAATTTGTAGAAGAGTTTAAAATTGAGGATCGATACATTCCAGTTATGCTTATTTCAGTTGGAAAAGCAGCTAAAGAAGCACATGCTAGCGATCGTTTACCATTAGATCAAGTTACAACTTGGATTTAACAAAAAACCCTGCAGCTGCAGGGTTTTTCTATGTAACTAAATGGATTTCACCATGCCTCCGTCGATTAGAAACGACTGGCCTGTCATATATGAATTCGCTCCCGAAACAAAGAAAGCAACGGCTTTAGCAAACTCTTCAGGCTGACCGTAGCGCTTAAGAGGAATTTGGTTTCTCATCTCTTCTTCAACTTCTAAAACGTCTACTCCCATTTTTTCAGCACGAATGGTATCTAGCTCTTTCACTCGGTCTGTTGCAATTCTTCCTGGCGCAACCGTGTTAATTAAGATACCGTCCTCTGCTAGTTCTGAAGCAAGTGTTTTCGTAAGTCCCACGATTCCTGTACGGAAGGTATTTGACAGAATAAGTCCAGCAATTGGCTCTTTAATGGAAGAAGAAGCAATATTGACAATACGTCCTCCGCTCTTTTTCATAAAGGGCACTACCTCACGAATAATACGAATATAGCTGAGGAGATTTAACTCAAATGCCTGCTTCCAATCATCATCTGTTAACGAAAGGAAATTCCCAGCTTTAGGACCTCCTGTATTATTAATTAAAATATCAATAGTTCCAAACGTATCTACTGTATATTGAATAACATCTTGAATGTCCTCTGTTTTTGTAACGTCTGCCGTTTTATGTAACACTTGTCCGCTTCCAAGGTATGAAATCTCTTCTGCTACTTGGGCTAGTTTCTCTTCTGAACGACTTGCAATCATAACGTTTGCGCCTTCTTCTGCGAGTCTAGCAGCAATCGCTTTGCCAAGCCCTTGGCTGGCTGCAAATACAAGCGCTGTTTTTCCTTTTAATTCAACATCCATTTCTTTCACCTCATCTAATAGTTCGAATCTTTTTAACTTTATCACGTTCTCGTCAAATTCTTCAATAAATATGAAATAATTTCTTTTTTCCATATGGTATAATTATCTGAAAATTATTTCTTAAAGGAGGCAAAAAAGCAGTGTATAAAAAGCAATGCTTTGTCTTTCATCAAAATAAGCCTGTAATATGTACGGTACGATCATATACATCGAATGATTTTGATGAGTTGATTCGGATTCAAGAAGAAAGTTTTCCCCCTCCTTTCCCTTCTGAATTATTATGGAGTAAAGATCAGTTAAATAACCATGTTTCCCTTTTTCCGGATGGAGCGCTATGTGTGGAGATAGACGGGACAATATGCGGATCTATCACAAGCGCGATTGTTTCAGTGGAAGGAAATGCGGCTCACACATGGGATGAAGTAACAGGAAGCGGATATATTCATACGCACGACCCTTCTGGTAATACGCTTTATGTAGTGGACGTGTGCGTCACTCCTTCGCATCGATCAATGGGGCTTGGGAAGCTGCTGTTGCAGTCTTTATATGAAGTGGTGATTCATTACAAGTTAGAAAGGCTGCTCGGCGGGTGCCGCATCCCTGGATACGCACCAGTGTCTTCCTTGTACACGCCCGTTGAATATATGAACCTTGTATCAGCCGGAACTCTCTACGACCCCGTTATGACCTTTTTGATGCGCTGTGGCAGAACGCCTATTGGCCTCGCAGCAAACTATATTGAAGATGAAGATTCACACAACTACGCCGTACTAATGGAATGGAAAAATCCATTTTATACGTCTATTCAAAAAGAGGCTGGGACAAAAGCATTTTAGCCCAAGTGAAAAACGAACCATTAATCAACATGTTTGATTAGTGGTTCGTTTTTTTGTGATGGTGAATATAGTTTTATCTGTCTCGTTCCTTCTAGCAGTTGATTGGATTCATTACGTTATGTCTCAACTTCTTTTTAGATTATTGAACTTCTTCAATGCTCCACTCCAGTTCTTTATGAGTCAGAACAAGATGCGCCTGCAATTTACTCATCTCTTTGTGCTCAAACCGATCATTATACATTTCATTCATATCGTCAAAATCACCGATTGTATACAAAGGAATTTTAATATCTTTACGGGATTGAACCATATGTTCAAAATCAATAAACAAACCGTCATTCGTTAAAGTAAGAAGCGTATTTGCTAACACGAGCGGCAAAATCGGATATTCTAACTTCTTCCTTCTAAATACAAATCTTTTTTGCTTAATTGCTGACATTTTTAACGGAATGATTCGACTTAAAATGTGCTTCATATCATACACGTCTCGAAAATAGATTTTGTTATAAAATCCATCATCGTGAGCTAAATAAACAAATTGATTACCGAGTTTATTATTAAATGGCGAATTGAGCGGTTTTTTTAAATGACCTAAATACAGCAGCGCTGCAATATCTTGAGGTTCTAACAAATCCAACGAAGATATATCCTCAAAATCAATCCAACAAAAATCGCCATAATCATAAACATCATCCTCTGCTAAAAGATGAATTTGTTCTTCTTCTACATAGTCCATATGGGTTTGGTAATGGTAATCACTGTCTTCAAAACCGTGCTTTAACAATAATATATTTGCAAGCGGCGTAGGAAGGGAATGATAAAACTCTTTAAATTCAATTCCATATGTAATAAAGCATTTTTTATTTACATGGCCATTAATATAAACGATATCTCTTATTTCATCTGCTTTACTCAACCGTTCTAACCACCTTATTGATTGATTCTGTGATCGATATGTAACCGTTCTACTGATTTATATATTATACTTCTAAAATAAACAATGTGTAAATATATATTGTTGGCAATTTCTTTTGTATTCACTCCCCCTTCTACTGATCATTTTATTGGATAGGACAGAAAGGTATAGAGCTGATCGTGAATGTGGTAGAATGTGTGTATCTTATTAATTAGCATGTATGAACACGGAGGTATACAAAATGGATGTTCGCCATTTGCATTACTTAACAGAAGTGGCTAAACATAAAAATTTCACAAGAGCTTCTGAAGCGCTGCATATTTCTCAACCTTCTCTCAGTAAAATGGTTAAATCATTAGAAGAAGAGCTCGGCACACCTTTGTTTGATCGCGCTGGCAAACAAGTGCAGCTTACCGATGCAGGAATAATTGTGTACGAGCAAGCTGAAAGCATTTTATCTTCTCTCCGAGATTTATCGGATTCCCTCTATGATTTAATGCATTTAAAAAGAGGAACCATCAAAATAGGCATTCCCCCTATTATTGGTACATTGTTTTTTCCTACTATTATTAAAGCATTTCGAGAGCAATACCCTGAGATTGATATTCAATTAGTGGAATATGGCGCTAAAAGAATGCAAAAGTTTGTGGAACAAGGAGAAGTGGACGTGGGGGTAGTTTTACTTCCAGTTGATGAAAATATGTTCTTTACGACTCCTTTAGCTCGAGAAACGCTGCAGCTTGTTGTGCATAAATCTCATCCGTTGGCTCAGCATTCTACGATTTCATTAAAAGAGTTAAAAGACGAAACGCTTATTTCCTTTCATGAAGACTTCACCATGCATGAAATGGTCTATAACGAATGTTTAAAAAATGGATTTACGCCTAATATTGCTTTTAAAAGCTCTCAGTGGGACTTCATTGGAGAGCTGGTAGCTGCTAATCTCGGCATTGCTCTTTTCCCTTATTCACTATGTGAAAAGCTTGATTTGGAGCATATGAAAGTAATTAATCTCGAGAATGCTATTCCATGGGAAATTGCTTTAATCGTTAAAAAAGATCGATATATCTCTTATGCTACGCAGGCTTTTATTGATTATATTAAAAGTACAGTTTAACAAAGCTAAGACAAAAGTAGTTTAATTAAAAATCCGAACGAGCCTGATTCTCCATCAAGAATCAAACTCGTTCGGATTTTTTTCATGGCGGTGTAACAAGTCATTCATACTAAATCATTTATCCCATTGGTTCGTCTTTAGATTGAATGGATGTAGGCATGTCACAATTTCTTTTTTTGATTGCCTTTTATTAAATAATTACACCTTATATTTCACAAACGCTTTTTTGAAAAGGTTACCAACGCATTTGTAAAGAGATTTCTTGCGACTATAACTAAAAAGAATAGTTATCATAGTTATTATATATTTCATATTATAGTCGTTTTTTTGTAAGATAAGTGTGTAGCATTCATTTACTTAAGTTGTATCCCCATTTGCAAAATCCAAATAGTTTCTCTTTTCCCATGATGGAGTCGTCTTTTCAGCATAGACGACTCCATTATTGTCTCAACAAACTAGGAATGAATGAATAAAAACATAAATAAAGGAGGCTAATCATGAAACTGATTATGGTGATTTTACAGATTTTATTACTAACGGCTCTGTTTTTAATAGGAGAAAGTATTTCACAGTGGTTTGACCTCCCAGTGCCAGGTAGTATCATCGGATTTTTCTTACTGTTTTTCTTACTGTACTTTAAAGTAATTAAATTAAGCTGGGTTGAACAAGGTGGAACACTGTTAGTGGGAGAACTATTATTATTTTTCATACCAGCCGTCGTTGGACTCATCAATTATGGAGATGTATTGATGCATTTTGGAATCCAGATTGTGATTATTATCACAATCAGTACGATTATTGTGATGTCTGTAACGGGAATCATTGCAGAACATATTTCAAGAAGAAAGGAAGGTTCGCTAAAATGACATTACTCACATGGATTGCTCTTCCGCTTACACTGCTCGTTTATGTCGGCACAAAAGTGCTCTATAAAAAATATAAGTCTATGCTAGTTTCCCCTATTTTACTAGCCCCCATTCTTTTAATTGGCATCTTATTAGTAACGAATGGCTCTTATGATCATTATAAGCAAGGTGCCAGTGCTATTAGCTTTATGCTTGGACCAGCAACTGTTGCTTTTGCTGTTCCTATGTTTAAATACTTTGATTTACTCAAAAAACATCGTGTTGAAATCAGCTTAAGCGTAGGGCTCGGAACGTTTGCTGCCATGATTTCTTCCATGCTGTTAGCATTAGTGTTTCATTTACAATCAACGCTGGTTCATAGCTTGATTCCAAGATCGGTTACGATTCCTATTGCCGTTAATGTGTCTCAGACGCTAGGAGGAGATCCGAATATTACCATTATGTTTGTGATTATAACCGGTGTAGTAGGATGTATGGTCGCTCCAAAACTGATTAAGCTCCTCGCACTGCACTCTTCTCTAGCAAGAGGTCTTCTTTTAGGAGTAGCTTCCCATGGGACAGGTACAGCAAGAGCTTTTGAATTTGGAAAAATTGAAGGCACTTTTTCTAGCCTTGGCATGATCGTAGCAGCACTTCTTACAATGCTGTTTGCAAATATGCTTTTGCCTACTATTTTCTCTTAAAAGATAAAAAAGGTGTGATCATATATGATCACACCTTTTTATTATCCAATATGAAAAGTTGATTTTACGAACTCAATAACTTCTTCCGTAGAAGACATTGATAGAATTGTATCTAAATGAGGTTCGATATCAGCTTTTGATAATTGACGGATTTGAGAACGAGCTTTCAGAATAGACGTTGCACTCATTGAGAATTCATCTAAGCCTAAGCCTAAAAGAATTGGAATGGCAATCTCATCTCCTGCCATCTCTCCGCACATGCCGACCCACTTACCTTCTTTGTGAGCCGCTTTGATTACCATATTCACTAAGCGAAGAATCGCTGGGTTATACGGTTGGTATAAATAAGACACGCGCTCATTCATGCGGTCAGCAGCAAGCGTATATTGAATTAAATCGTTTGTTCCGATAGAGAAGAAATCTACTTCTTTAGCAAATAAATCTGCGATTACCGCTGAAGAAGGAATCTCTACCATCATCCCTACTTCGATGTCTTCCGAAACTTGTACGCCTTCTTGTTGAAGTTTTGCTTTTTCTTCTAAAAGAATAGCTTTTGCTTGACGGAACTCATCAACAGTAGCAATCATAGGAAACATAATTTTCAGATTACCGTATACGCTTGCACGTAGAAGCGCACGAAGCTGTGTACGGAACATGTCTTGCATCTCTAGACATAAGCGGATAGCACGGAATCCTAAGAATGGGTTCATTTCTTTTGGTAGATTTAAATAAGGAAGCTCTTTGTCTCCACCGATGTCAAGAGTACGAACAACCACTGGTTTGCCTTCCATACGTTCAAGAACTGTTTTATAAGAAGTAAACTGCTCTTCTTCCGTCGGAAGATCTTCGCGGCCCATATATAAGAATTCTGTACGATAAAGGCCAACGCCTTCGCCGCCGTTTTCTAATACGCCTTTTACATCTTCTGGTGTACCAATGTTAGCTGCAAGTTCAACGTGATGATCATCAGCTGAAACCGTTTTTTCATTTACAAGCTTAGCCCACTCAGCTTTTTGTTCTGCATACTCAGCGGCTTTTTTCTCGTAAGCTTTTACTGTTTCTTCGCTTGGATCAACGATAACTTCGCCATCTAAACCATCAACAATTACTAATACGCCGTTTTGAATGTCTTCCATAACTGTTTTTGTACCTACAACAGCTGGGATCTCCATTGAACGCGCCATAATTGCTGAGTGAGAAGTACGTCCGCCAATATCTGTTGTAAATCCTTTTACGAACTTACGATTTAACTGTGCTGTATCAGACGGCGTTAAATCTTCTGCGATAATGACAACTTCTTCTGAGATTAAGCTTGGATTTGAAACGTTTACACCTAAAAGATGAGCTAATACACGTTTTGTTACGTCACGGATATCAGCAGCACGTTCTTTCATATATTCATTGTCCATTGACTCAAACATATTAATAAACATTGCCGCTACTTCATCAAGTGCATGTTCAGCGTTTACATTTTCATTCGTAATTTTATCTTTAATTGGATTAATAAGTTCAGGATCGCTTAGAACTAATAAGTGAGCTTCAAAGATTTCTGCTTTGTCATCTCCAAGTTCTTTACGAGCGTGCTCTCTAATAATTTCAAGTTCTGATTTTGATTTTTCTAGCGCAGCTTCTAGACGTGCTACTTCTGCTTCAACTTCAGTTACTGATTTTTTTTCAACGGTTAATTCTGGATTTTCTAGACGAAATGCTTTAGCAATAGCAATGCCGCTAGAAGCGGCAATGCCTTGAATTTCCTTTGTCATTATTCGCCTAATCCTTCTTTGCTCATTGTATCTTCAAGAGCAGCAAGTGCATCTGCTTCGTCAGAACCTTCTGCAGAGATAGTGATTGTAGCGCCTTTTTGAATACCTAAAGACATAACGCCCATGATTGATTTTAAGTTTACAGTTTTACCGTTGAATTCTAAGTTGATGTCAGAATCAAATTTGCTTGCTGCTTGTACTAAAGTTGTTGCTGGACGTGCGTGAATTCCTGAGTCTGCTGTTACTGTAAATGTTTTTTGTGCCATGTTAAATCAATCTCCTTTTTACTTTGAAATGTTAATAATATTTGCTTCTTGTTGAGAAACTTGGCCCTGCTTTAAGATATCAATTTTTTCATCAGCTTGTAAATTCGTGAAAATGATCGGCGTAATCGTCGATGGCGCATTTTCTTTTACAAAGTCTAAATCAATTTTCAATAGAGGCTGTCCTTTTTTCACTTCATCGCCTTGGGCAACTAAAGCTTCAAAACCTTCGCCTTTTAAATTAACTGTATCAATACCAACGTGAATTAAAATTTCACGTCCAGTCGTTGATTCAATACCTAAAGCATGTTTCGTCGGGAATAAGTTTACTATTTTTCCGTCCACTGGTGCAACTACTGTGCCTGTTTTCGGAATAATCGCAAAACCGTCACCCATTAATTTTTGTGAAAATACCTGATCTGGTACTTCCGATAAAGGTACCAATTCTCCCTCAATCGGTGAAACAATATCATTACCATTATCGCTTCCTACTTCAGATGTTGCAACAGGTTTTTCAATTGTTTTTGTCTCTTCTTTTGTGACAACCGGTGTTTTGCCATTCATAATGTCTTGAATTTGACCTTTTAACGTGTCAGATTTCGGACCGAAAATAGCTTGAATATTGTTACCAACTTCAAGAACACCAGCTGCTCCAAGTTTTTTCAAACGGTTTTTA
This sequence comes from Priestia sp. RMT2NF4, assembly GCF_047872835.1. NCBI lineage: Bacteria > Bacillati > Bacillota > Bacilli > Caryophanales > Bacillaceae > Priestia > Priestia sp. RMT2NF4. The sequence goes on along the minus strand of NZ_JBLQZO010000003.1, from coordinate 708,892 downwards.
TCAACGTTACCCACATCATCTACTGAAACACGTAAACGCGTAATACAAGCATCTAAATGTGTAATGTTTTCTTTACCGCCAAGTGCAGCCAAAATATTTGTCGGAAGCTCTGCTGCTTCTACTTTTACATCTTCTTCTCCCTCTTCTTTATCTTCACGACCCGGTGTTTTTAAGTTAAATTTACGGATTGCAAAGCGGAAACCGAAGTAGTAGATAACTGCTAGAACTAAACCTACTGGAATAACTAGCCACCATGCTGTGCGGTTTTGCATAACTCCAAATAGAACGTAATCGATAACCCCACCTGAGAATGTCATACCGATTTTAACATTTAATAATTGCATAACCATAAACGACAAACCAGCAAATACTGCGTGAATCGCAAATAATACTGGTGCTACGAATAAGAACGAGAACTCAAGCGGCTCTGTAATACCCGTTAAGAAAGAAGTTAAAGCAGCTGAACCCATGATACCAGCTACATATTTTTTGTTTTCAGGACGAGCTTCGTGATAAATCGCAAGAGCTGCTGCTGGCAATCCGAACATCATGAACGGGAATTTACCAACTTGGAATGTTCCTGCTGTTAAAGGCACGCCATCTGCTAATTGAGCAAAGAAAATCTTTTGGTCACCGTGAATATGTTGACCTGCTTTATTGACATAATCACCAAACTCAAACCAGAACGGAGAGTAGAAGATGTGATGAAGTCCAAATGGAATTAATGAACGTTCAATTAATCCAAATACAAACGCTGATAAAGTTGGGTTTGCATCAATCATGTTGGTAGAGAAAGCATTTAATCCGCTTTGAATTGGCGGCCAAATGAAAATCATAATAACACCTAAAAGAATTGAAAATACCCCAGTAATAATTGGTACAAATCGTTTTCCTGCAAAGAACCCTAAGTAAGATGGTAATTCAATATTGAAATAACGATTATACATGGATGAAGCTAAAATACCTACTATGATACCCCCGAATACACCCGTAGCTAACGTAGGAATTCCTAAGATGCTAGTGTAAGCTGGATTAGCACCCATTTTGTCAGGATCTAGTTGTCCTGTAGCAACTAAGATTGTGCTCATCGTTTTGTTCATAATTAAGTAACCTACGATTGCAGCAATACCTGCTACACCGTCACCACCGGCTAAACCAACGGCAACACCAACGGCAAACAATAGCGATAAGTTGTCAAATACGATTTGACCCGCCTGCGACAAAACATTTGAAACTAATTGAACCCAGTCTGCACCAAGTGCCGGTACTGCATCCAACAATGTAGGGTTTTGAAGCGCTGTCCCTACTCCAAGTAAAATCCCTGCTGCCGGTAAAATCGCAACCGGTAGCATAAGCGCTTTTCCGACTTTTTGTAATACTCCAAAAAGTTTTTTAAACATGGCGCTTACCTCCTTTTATATATTTAGTGTGCAACAAGCTATTTATTTGATACGTGAATCATTAACGCGCTTTCATAAAACGCTTTCTTTAACTAGAAAACTCATTACATTTCCCGGTGTTATGAGGCGAAGTCTTCAATGATTGCGCTTTCTTATAACAAAAAAAGGCATGAGGAAAAAGAAACGACAAATGGATATACTCATCCAATTACACATCGCTTCATTTCTCACTCATGCCTGATCGTATCAGTAACACGTATTGAAATGATTTTATAAATCCGTTTTTGTTATAAGTCGCTGCAGATGCATCGTTAAGTAAACTGCTTCTGCTTCATACACAGGTAAATGTAACGCTTGCTGCATTACTTTTATCACTTTCCAAGACACATTGTAACACAGAGGATATTCTTCTTTCAATAGCAAAGCAATTTTTTTTGGCTCTTCTATTTTTTCTCCTGTTTTTACTCGATCAATGGCAAAATGCAAATGACGAATCAATCTCATATAGTGTACAGATTCTTTGTCTACCTGCAGATGAAGCGATTCTTCAATCACATTAATAATCGTTTGAATAAGCTGCGAGTCTTGATTCACTTCTAACAGGTTTTTTTCGGTCAGCGCACTATGGATATGAAGCGCGATAAAACCAATCTCTCCTACCGGAAGCTGCACGCCTATTTTACGACTAATGATCTCTACCACTTCAGATGCGATTGTATATTCCTCTGGATATAAGGCTTTTGTTTCAAGTAAAAATGGATTTTTAAGACCCATCCCCTGCTGAAAACGTTTTATCGCAAAGGCGATATGATCTGTCAATGAAATGTGTATATGCTCATTCAAAGGGATATTAACGCGTTTTTGAATATGCGTTACAATATCATTCATCATTTCAATTACATCTTCATCCACCTGAGCTAAAAGCTGCTTGTACTGTTCTTGCTCTTCTTCACTCTTTAGCAAAAACATTTTTTCCACAGCTTTTGCATCGATTTCATCGCCTTTTTTCTTGTTGAACCCTATTCCTTTCCCAATTAGCACAACTTCATCATAGGTAAGGTGTTTAGCAATTAATACATTATTATTAAGTACCTTTTCTACAAAAAAGGACTCTTTCACGAATCCTTCACTCCCCTGTTTCGGCTTTCTATTATTTGCTTTCCTATCTTACAAATAATACGCATAACCGTCAATTCATTTTTCTTTGTTTCAAATATTATTGAACTAAACTATTTGAGTTACGTATTATCTTAGTAGTTCTTCGCTGGAAACGCAACGTCTTTTTTACTCGTCCCATAACAATTTTTCATAATAAAATATTGAAGCATAACGCTCAGAATGAATATACCCGCTTGTAAAAGCGTAAAAAGAACAAGTGAAGTGGTAATAGATACCAGTAAAATCCCATAGTGAATTAGTAAAATATCTACTATACGCAGCCCCGCTATAATGATCCCAGCTCCAATAAAAAATTCTTTGACTACACTCCAAACGAGGAGAATCGTAACAATACAAACATAAATCATCGTTGCATTTACGGAATCATGAGTAACCGACGCAAACCATCCCGTATAAAACCAATTATTATGAAAGTATGCTAACAGCAGAAACATAATAGTAGAAGTAATGGCGAGCATTCCCAGAAAAAATGTAGCGTAATGCACAAATGTCATATACCGTTCTGTTAGCCATACATACCAAATCTTTGAAATGCTAAAGCCTATAGTCATTAAAACGCCTGTATAAATTGTTTTCCACCAGTGATGTGTATAAATATCCCAATGTAAAAATAATTCTTCAATCCCCATAAACATAGCCGAAATGATTAAAATATAGCGAAATTTTAATTGATAAGCAGCTACCACCATAGCCATGATTGGAAAAGCAAACGTTTGAGAAGTTAAGGACCCAAACAAATTATCAAAATATTCATTGGTCATAAAATCAGGATCGTACTCGTAACTTTCAAACAACACAAATACAACATACTCTAGTACATAAGCCATTCCAATGATAAAAAAAAGCAAAACGACTAGCTTTTTATCTTTTTTACGTATGAATACTGTAAGCAAAACGGCTGTGCTGATAATAATCAATGCAAAAAAAGCAGTATAATGAGGCATAGACGTCTCCCTTTTACGACCTAATTATTACTTAGAGTAAGACGTTTTAGCTAAATTATACATAGCTAGCTTCTATTCAAAAGAGATTGAGACATACTACATCAATCCAATCTAAAGGCGAACAAATCGGATACATGAGATAGTATGGATCGCTTGCTGCACTGCAGGTGATTTCCCTGCAAGGCTTCGCTTTCCCTACAGGAGCCTTCGCCCTGCTCTCCACTCAACAGTTAGAAGCCTACATACAGGAAACCTATGTTGTAATGTAACCCTAACCATGAAAAAATCCGAACGATTCATCGTTCGGATCTTCTTTCAACTACCATACTTTTGTTTCAGCCTCTTTTAACTCTTTATCTTACAAAAACTGGAATGCCCTCTATTATCCTTCAATCATTTTTGAAAGGTTGGCCATTTCGATAGCTGATGCTGCAGCTTCCCATCCTTTGTTTCCTGCTTTTGTTCCTGCACGTTCAATTGCCTGCTCAATTGTTTCAGTTGTTAATACACCAAAGATAATTGGTACGCCTGTTTGTAAGCTTTGAGATGCAACGCCTTTTGCTACTTCATTACATACAAAATCAAAGTGTGGAGTAGCTCCTCGAATAACCGTTCCTAGCGTAATAACCGCGTCATATTTTTTAGATTCAGCTAATTTTTTAGCGATTAATGGAATTTCATAAGCGCCCGGTACCCAAGCCACGTCTACATCTTCATCAGCTACGCCGTGACGTTTAAGCGCATCTTCTGCTCCACTAAGTAAACGCCCTGTAATAAATTCATTAAAACGCCCTACCACGATTCCGATTTTTAATCCTGTGCCAACTAAATTTCCTTCATATAAATGATTCATCTCTTGTTCCTCCTGCTAGTAGTAATATATAGTTATTTACATTTCTTTTCATGAATTAGCTTCATTTGTTATAACGAAAAAAAGTGTAAACTTATAAATGTAATAAATGACCTAGTTTTTTAGCTTTGGTATCTAAGTATTTTTTATTGGCATCCACTGCCGGCATTTGAAGAGGCACTCTCTCTACCACTTCAAGGTCGTAGCCTTTTAGCCCAGTAATTTTGCGAGGATTGTTCGTTAAAAGCTTCATTTGTTTGACTCCAAGGTCCTTTAAGATTTGAGCACCGATTCCATACTCTCGTAAATCCGCAGCAAACCCGAGTTTTTCATTCGCTTCTACGGTATCGTATCCTTCTTCCTGCAGCTTATATGCTCTTAGCTTATTTAATAAGCCAATACCTCTGCCCTCTTGACGCATATACAGCAGAATGCCGCGTCCTTCTTCTTCAATTTGCGTAAGAGCTGCGTGAAGCTGAGGACCGCAGTCACAGCGCTCAGAGCCAAACACATCTCCAGTCAAGCACTCGGAGTGAACCCGCACGAGAACGGGGCTATTATGATCAATATCACCCTTGATAAGAGCCACATGTTCTTTATTATCAAGTTTATTTGTATATCCTACAGCCTTAAAATCACCAAATGCCGTAGGTAAGCTTACTTCTACTTCACGGCTAATCAGCTGGTCATGTTTGCGGCGGTAGGCAATCAAATCTTTTATTGTAATCATTTTTAAATCAAATTGCTCTGCAATCTTTGTTAAATCCGGTACGCGTGCCATTGTTCCATCTTCATTCATAATTTCACAAATAACACCCGCAGGCTTTCCTCCTGCTAACACGGCTAAATCAACAGCGGCCTCTGTATGACCCGCACGCTGCAGAACGCCCCCGTCTTTTGCAATCAACGGAAAAATGTGTCCTGGTCGTTGAAAATCACTTGCTACCGTTGCTTCATTTACAAGAGCCATAACGGTAGCAGAACGTTCGTACGCACTGATACCTGTTGTACTTGAAATATGATCAATACTTACTGTAAATGCTGTTCCATGTACATCCGTATTGTTCACTACCATTGGGTGAAGATTCAATTTATGCGCAATTTCTTCATTAACAGGTGTACAAATTAATCCTCTTCCATGAGTAGCCATAAAGTTAATAACCTCAGGCGTCGTTTTTTCGGCTAATGCAATAAAATCTCCTTCATTTTCTCGATCTTCATCGTCGCATACAATAACCACTTTTCCCTTTTTTAACTCTTCAATGGCTTCTTCTACTTTATGAAACATCTCTTTCACCTCACTGTTAATTTGTAAAACCATGCTGCTGCAATAAATCCTTCATATTACCTGACCGATTCGAGGCGCCAGGAGTTGACTTGTTAGCCATCATCTGATGCATATATTTAGCTAACATATCGCATTCAATATTCACCTTGTCTCCTCGCTGTTTGTCTCCCACGACTGTGTGAAGTACCGTATGAGGAATAAGAGAAATAGTAAATGATTGGTTGCTGACATCAAAAATAGTAAGACTTGTTCCGTCTACAGAAACAGATCCTTTTAACATCATAAATTCACGAAGTTCAGGATCCACTTGAATTTCATAATAAAAGGCATTTCCTTTACGTGTTTTGCTTACAATGGTTCCAATTCCATCAACGTGTCCGCTGACGAAATGCCCTCCAAACCGGCCATTTGCAGCCATCGCCCGTTCTAAGTTAACACGTGATCCAACGGTTAGAAGCTGCAGGGTACTTGCTTTAATCGTCTCCGGCATGACGTCGACCGTAAATTCATTTTGAGAGTAAGCCGTTACGGTTAAACAAACGCCGTTAACTGAAATACTGTCCCCTAAGTTCACATCTTCTAACACGGTCTTCGCATCAATCGTAAGAACAATTGCTTCTGTAGCCTTTTGAATCCGTTTTATTTTTCCAATTTCTTCAATAATACCTGTGAACATTTTCTTCACCTGCTTTGGCGCTATTCCAACTTCTTATGCCGTTTTGAAATAGCAGCTGCTTTTTTTTCATATTTATCTTTCCCCCAACCACTGAAAATAAAAAAGCCCCTTGAACAAATGTCCAAGGGGTCGGCTGAGCTGAATCAGTTTTATCTATGCAAAATTCCGCTAATTGTATACGAAATAAACAGTTATATTTTGTGTACAAAAACAAGGGTAGCTTTAAAAAAGACAAACCTGTCCCTTATTCATACAACACAAAAAAACAACTGTGCTTCCTGATCCTTCTCCCATCCAGACTTTTACTGTCGGCTCTAGATTTTAACTAGATCCACCGCTAACATACATCGTACGAAAACGGGTCACGGGCTTAAAAGCATATGCTTTATCACCGCCGGTTGGGACTTACACCCGACCCCGAAGGATAATATATTCGACTGCTAGAGTCTTATTTGTTTTACATTATAGCAAAGTAAAATCGACTTGTCACATCATTTAACTTCGTTTTTTCATATCTGCTCTGCAAAATCCAGCTTTTAGCTTATTTTTTCTTTTTTAATACATAGCATCCATACAAAAGCTAGTCCAATATAGCCAAATATCGGATACAAAAACTCAAGAAGCTGAGCATATCCAAATTGCCCGATAATAAAGCATGCCAAGATAATAAACGCAAAAGCTTGTTTGTCATTCAGGGGAAGAAATGATTGAAGCTGTTTAGCGATTCCAAATACATTTCCAATCAATGTAGTAAAAATCTCACCTAACACAACTACCGTAAATAAAACATTCACCCACGCTGAGATATTTTTAACAACGGCACTCATAGGAATATCAAGTTGAAATGAATAAGGCAAATTGGAAAGGGCAAGATGAGTAGAAACAAGCATAAACGTAAGTACACATCCTCCTATTACGGCCCCTTTTTTGATCACGCTCTTATCTTTCACGGAGCTTCCTAATGGAACTAAAACGGCCTGAGCCAAAGCTAGATTTAGGGAAATATATAAAAAGGGACTAACCGCCCACTTCCACTGTGTGACGAGCGTTAAGTCTGGCTTCGTTTGAATCAGTGAGAAATAGCTGACATTTGGCACAAAGATGATAAAAGCAAATGAAAGCATCATCGGCACAACAAGAGAATTAACCATTAAAATACCGTTAATTCCTCTTGCGATAAATATATAAGTTAAAACAATTGTACAAATCATCCCAACAGGAGGCCACAGCCCGAACTGTTCTTTTCCTATTGCCCCCGTACTCGCTAGCATGACTGAAGTTACTCCAAATAAAATGACGATCATTACACCGTTTACCGCTTTTCCAAGTACATCACCAAATAAATATGTATTAAGCTGCTGATAAGAAGAAGCCCCAATTGCGTGCGAAAGCAGCATCATTTTCGAACCTAGCCAAATAAAAAACAAGCCGCTGACCAAAATTCCAACCATTCCAAGTTCCCCGTACTGTGTAAAAAATTGAACAATTTCCTTGCCTGTTGCAAAACCGGCTCCTACAACGGTGCCTACATACGTAGCAGCAACCTGCAGCGTGAGTTTCCACCTTTTCATGCCCATCACCCTTCTACCCTTCATAGTTCACTATATGTAGAAACGGTTAAAAAAAGACGAGCCTTTTATATGTAAATCCTCGCCTCACCCGGTGCTGTTCATTTTTCGTTTTTTTATTTCCTTCTTGTTTTTTTCATGAAAACCCTTTATCCCTTAACATAACGGCAGTTTTCAAACAAAATATACGGATATTTTCCCTTTAGCTTTTAAATTTTCCTCAATATTTGCTGGAAATTCACAATTTACTGTTGTATAATTTCTAAAAATCAGATAAATTATTAAATAAGTATTCTTTCTATTTAAAAAAATATGTTTCAATTATATACAATTGATTCTTATCATGAGAGGTGGAGGGACTGGCCCTTTGAAACCTCAGCAACCAGTCGTTAGAGACATGGTGCTAAATCCAGCAAGCAATTAATTTATTGCTTGGAAGATAAGAAGGCGAAAAAAGTCTTCTTCTTAAGAAGACTTTTTCTATTTTATCGGCATATTGCATAAAACGAATCACTCGTGAAATAGAAGCGGAACAATTTAAGGAGGTTTTGACATGGGGTTACTTGAAGATTTAAAGTCTAAAATTTTAATTGGGGATGGTGCCACTGGTACCCTCCTTTACTCACACGGTATTGACAGCTGTTTTGAAGAACTAAACATCACCAAACCAGAAGAGGTTTCTCGTATTCACAGAGCCTATGTAGAAGCTGGTGCAAACGTTATTCAAACAAATACGTACGCTGCTAATTATCAAAAACTTGCCCGTTATGGATTAGAAGATTCAGTCAAAGACATCAATGTTGCTGGTGTAAAATTAGCGAAACAAGCTGCAAACGATCAGGCTTACGTGGTTGGTACACTCGGCGGAATTCGTTCTTTCCAAAAAAATGCTATTAGCTTAGAAGAGGTTAAGCGAAGCATTCGTGAACAAATGTTTTGGCTTTTAAATGAAGGCGTGGATGGCCTTTTATTTGAAACATACTATGATTTCGAAGAATTAAAGACCGTTCTTACACTAGCAAGAAAAGAAACGGATAAGCCTATTATTACCCACGTTTCCCTGCATGATATTGGCGTACTGCAAGATGGGCGTCCTTTAGCAGATGCATTAAAAGAATTAGAAGACTTGGGAGCAGATGTTGTCGGGCTAAACTGCCGTTTAGGTCCTTATCATATGATTCAGTCTCTTGAAGAAGTACCGCTTCCTGATCGTGCTTTCTTATCTGCTTACCCTAATGCCAGCCTTCCGGCGTATGTGGAAGGCAAGCTGGAATATGAAACGAATGAAGACTACTTTGTAGAAAGCGCGCGTTTATTCCGCGAACAAGGGGTTCGCTTAATTGGAGGATGCTGCGGTACAACACCAGCTCACGTACGCGCCATGTCGTCTGCCTTAAAAGACCTGCCTCCGATTACAAGCAAAGTCGTTAAAATGAGACCAGCCGTTACGGTTCAAGAGCGTGAGCAGCAGGATAAACCTCATATGCACGAAATTGTGAAGAAGCGCCGCTCCGTTATCGTCGAGCTGGATCCGCCTAAACAGCTTGGTCCGACGAAATTTTTAGAAGGCGCAAAAGCACTTGATAAAGTCGGCGTAGATGCTATTACATTAGCTGATAATTCTCTTGCCTCACCTCGCATCAGCAACTTGGCAATGGCAACACTGATGCAACAAGAAACAAAAGCACGACCGCTTATTCATATTACCTGTCGCGACCGAAATTTAATTGGACTTCAATCTCATTTAATGGGACTTCATACGCTAGGAATGAATCAAGTGCTTGCAATTACCGGTGATCCGTCAAAAGTTGGCGATTTCCCTGGCGCCACTTCGGTCTATGATTTATCTTCATTTGACTTGATTAGTTTAATCGCTCAGTTTAATGAAGGACTATCTTATTCCGGCAAACCGCTTGGTCAAAAAACCAATTTTTCCATTGCAGCTGCCTTTAACCCAAACGTGCGTCACTTAGACCGAGCCGTTCAGCGCTTGGAAAAGAAAATCGACTGCGGGGCTCACTATTTCATTACTCAGCCTCTCTATTCAACTAAGCAAATTGAAGAGGTATATGAAGCAACCAAACATTTAACAACACCGGTATACATCGGGATCATGCCGTTAACAAGCGCAAGAAATGCTCGATTTATTCACCATGAAGTACCTGGAATTAAATTATCAGAAGATATTCTAGAACGTATGGACGCAACGGGAAATGACCGGATTCGCGGTGAAGTCGAAGGCCTTGCGATTGCAAAAAACTTAATTGATACAGCATATGAGCTATTTGACGGTATTTACTTAATTACGCCGTTTATGCGCTATGAAATGACCGAAATTCTAACACGCTATATTCATGACAAGCAACTCGTTACATCAGAAAGGAAGATATAAATGAGCTCACTTATCGAACAACAACTAAAGAAGCGAATACTCGTCATCGATGGAGCAATGGGAACGATGATTCAAGATGCTGATTTAACCGCTGAAGATTTTGGCGGCGAAGAATATGAAGGCTGCAACGAATATTTGACCCGAACAGCGCCTCATGTGATTCAGCGCATTCATGAAGAGTACTTTGCAGCGGGTGCTGACATCATTGAAACCAATACGTTTGGCTCAACATCTACCGTACTTGATGAATACGATTTAGGCCACTTGGCGTATGAATTGAATATCGAAGCTGTGAAGCTTGCTTGTGCAGCCCGTGATAAATATTCAACTCCCGAATGGCCTAGGTTCGTAGCTGGAGCTATCGGCCCTACCACTAAAACTCTCTCTGTTACGGGAGGTATTACATTCCCTGAGTTAGTAGAATCGTACGAAGAGCAAGCTCGGGGTTTGTTAGACGGCGGCGTCGACTTACTTCTAGTCGAAACCTGTCAAGACATGCTGAACGTAAAAGCTGCGTTTTTAGGCATTACAGCGGCGTTTGAAAAACTGAAAATAGAAGTTCCAATTATGATTTCAGGAACGATTGAGCCAATGGGAACAACTCTCGCTGGTCAAGATATCGAATCTTTTTACTTATCACTGGAACACATGAAGCCTCTTTCAGTCGGACTTAACTGCGCGACAGGTCCTGAATTTATGACGGATCATATTCGCTCTCTTTCAGACCTAGCCACTTCAGCTGTTAGCTGTTATCCAAACGCTGGACTTCCGGATGAAGAAGGCAATTATCATGAGTCCCCTGAGCTGCTGGCTCAAAAAATTAAAGGATTTGCTGATAAAGGCTGGCTGAACTTTGTAGGCGGATGCTGTGGTACAACGCCTGCTCATATTAAAGCACTTGCTGAAGCGGTAAAAGAGGTTGCTCCTCGTTCGCTTGATCGCTCCGAGCATAATCATGCTGTAACCGGTATTGAACCGCTTGTATATGACGATTCTATGCGCCCTCTTTTTGTGGGAGAACGTACGAATGTAATCGGTTCTCGCAAGTTCAAGCGTCTGATTGCGGAAGGGAAAATTGAAGAAGCATCTGAAATTGCGCGTGCTCAAGTTAAAAATGGTGCTCACGTTATTGATATTTGCTTAGCAGATCCAGACCGTGAAGAAATGGAAGACATGGAGGAATTTATTCAAGAAGTTGTAAAAAAAGTGAAGGTTCCTCTTGTAATCGATTCAACTGACGAGAAAGTTATTGAAAAAGCTTTAACGTACTCGCAAGGTAAGGTCATTATCAACTCCATTAACTTAGAAGATGGTGAAGAGCGTTTTGATGCAATCTTGCCGCTAGTAAAAAAATTCGGTGCAGCTCTGGTTGTCGGTACAATCGATGAAACAGGCATGGCCGTTACTGCAGAAAGAAAAGTAGAGATTGCTAAACGCTCACATGATTTGCTTGTTGAGAAACATGGCTTTAATCCAAAAGATATTATTTTTGACCCTCTTGTGTTTCCTGTAGGGACTGGTGATGAACAATATATTGGTTCTGCTGAAGAAACAGTTAAGGGAATTAAAATGATTAAAGAAGCCCTGCCTGATTGCCTGACCATTCTTGGCGTAAGTAACGTGTCATTCGGTCTTCCTCCAGTCGGACGTGAAGTACTAAATGCGGTTTACCTTTATCACTGTACGCAGGCTGGACTCGATTATGCCATTGTTAATACAGAAAAATTAGAGCGCTATGCTTCTATTCCAGAAGCTGAAATTGAGCTTGCTAATGCGTTATTATTTAACACAACTGATGAAACGCTAAGCACGTTTACGGACTTTTATCGTGATAAAAAGAAAGAAGCAAAAGTAGAAATTTCTACGTTAACACTTGAAGAACGATTGGCAATGTATATTGTCGAAGGTACAAAAGAAGGATTGCTTCCTGATTTAGAACAGGCTTTAGCTCAATATGATGATCCGTTAGATATTATTAACGGACCGCTTATGAAGGGGATGGCGGAAGTCGGACGTTTGTTTAATGACAACCAGCTGATTGTAGCAGAAGTGCTTCAAAGTGCGGAAGTTATGAAAGCATCCGTTGCCTTTTTAGAACCTCATATGGAAGCAACTGAAAATGATTCTGGAAAAGGAAAAGTGATTCTTGCAACGGTTAAAGGCGACGTGCACGATATCGGTAAAAACTTAGTAGACATCATTTTAAGCAACAATGGTTTTAAAGTCATTGATTTAGGAATTAAAGTAACGCCGCAGCAGCTGATTGAAGCAGTAAAAGACGAAAAGCCAGACATCATTGGCCTGTCAGGTCTTTTAGTAAAATCAGCTCAGCAAATGGTTTTAACTGCACAAGATTTAACGCAATCAAGCATTGATGTTCCAATTATGGTAGGAGGCGCTGCCCTTTCCCGTAAATTTACTGACTTTAAAATTGCCCCGGAATATGAAGGTGCCGTCCTCTACGCCAAAGATGCGATGGACGGATTAGCGTTAGCAAATAAGCTGCAGAACAAAGAAGAAGTTATTCAGCTTTTAGCAGATTTAAAAACGCGTCAAGAAAAGAAAGTAACGGTTCGAGAACGCCAGCCTCAAACCGCTCAAGCAGCTACGGCTGTTTTAGAAAGATCCGCCATTTCAACGGATGTTCCTGTTTTTGTACCGGCTGATTTAAAGCGCCACGTTGTCAAACACTACGATTTGGCACAGGTTCTTCCGTATATTAACTGGCAGATGCTTTTAGGCCATCACTTAGGACTAAAAGGAAAAGTGAATAAGCTGCTTGCTGAAAAAGACGAGCGTGCTGTTCAATTAAAAGAAACCGTTGATGACCTTCTCGAACTGGCACTAAAAGAAAACTTAATTAAACCAGCGGTTATTTATCAGTTCTTCCCTGCTCAAGCAGACGGAAATGATTTAATTATTTATGATCCTGCTGATGAAAAAACAGAAATTGAACGCTTTACCTTCCCTCGACAAGCAAAAGGACAGTTCCTGTGCTTATCTGATTTTGCAAAGCCTAAAGAAAAAGAGATGGACTATGTATGTTTCTTCTCTGTAACAGCAGGAACAGGCATTCGCGAACGCGCGGCGAAATTCAAAGAAAACGGCGAGTTTTTAAAAAGTCACGTGTTCCAAGCTCTTGCGCTTGAACTAGCTGAAGGATTAGCAGAACGTGTTCATCAGCAAATTCGTGACCGCTGGGGATTCCCCGATTCGCCTGACTTTACAATGGCGGAGCGTTTTTCAGCCAAATACCAAGGTCAGCGTTTTTCATTCGGATATCCCGCATGTCCAGACCTTGAAGACCAAGCAAAACTGTTTAAATTAATTAAACCTGAAGACATCGGCATTCAGTTAACAGACGGTTTCATGATGGAACCAGAAGCTTCTGTTACAGCCCTTGTTTTTGCACATCCTGAAGCGAAATATTTTAACGTATTGTAAAACATGGCTGCGGTCTTTTAGACCGCGGCTGTTTTTTTACAGTGAACAAACCTAAAAAAAAGGCTGCGACAAATGGATTTTAGTTGAAGAAAGATCCGAACGGAGTTAATTCTTAATTGAGAATCAACTCCGTTCGGATTGTTTTCATTATGATGGTGAACTAGATTTCATGTAGCTGTTTCTAGCTGTTGATTAGAGGGGAAGGCGAAGACTCCTGCGAAAAAAAGTGATGTAGTTATGTCTTAATCTCTTTGAATTCACCGCCGGTTTGAGCTTTTTTTATGAGTTTCTTGGGAAACACTGATAGAATAAGGAATGTAATAAATTTGTAACACTCTTATCAAGGTAATTTTTTTAGGGAAAGGAATTTTCAAGAGATGATTAAATTATTTGTAAGCGACTTAGATGGAACTCTTTTACACGAAGAAAAATACGTAGAACAGCATAATGCAGACGCACTTAGTGAACTTCAGCGCCAAGGAGTAGAGGTTTGTCTTGCTTCTGGACGAATGGATACGGAAATTTTAAAGGTTTCTACTGATATTAATAATACATTTCATCGCATTAGCCAAAACGGAGGATTTGTGTGGACCAAAGAAAATCAAGAACTTCATGGAAAAGTGTTTGAAGATGATTTAGCGGTTCAACTTTATAAAAAAACGATAGATCCTAACCGTATTACGCTTGTCTGTTCAAACGACACGAATTATGTAGAGCAGCGAAATGAAATTATTGAAGCAATTGAAACTCACATGTTTTTCCCTATCGAAGAACAAATTGAAATGACAAATTCATTTGGTCAGGCTCTTTCTCCATCTAAAATCACGGTTCTTGGAGATCATGATGAAATGGTAGCTCTGCAAAAAGAAGTGAACGAAGAGTTTGGTGATTATATTGATACATATATTTCTGCCAAGCAGTGTTTAGATATTATGCCTAAACATATCAGCAAAGGAAATGCCATTGAAATTTTATTAAATCATCTTCAGCTAAAACCAGAGGAAATTGCATGTGTAGGGGATTCATTTAATGATATTCCTATGTTTCAATTAACACCGAACAGTTTCGCTATGGCTACAGCTCCTGAAGCTGTTCAGCGCCATGCCTCTGCTATTGTGTCATCTGTTAGTGAAGCAGCGCGTATTGTTTTAGAAAAAAATAAGCAAACAATCTAAAAAAAGCGGTCAACGTTTAAATTGACCGCTTTTATCTATTTAATAAGAAAACGGTAGTTATTTTTTTCGTAAAGAACGAAAAAATTCACCTAAGCTTTTTTGCTTCCCATCTGCATGCTCTCCATGATTAACCAAGCTGCTGATTCTTTCTCGTCGTACAACAACCATAATAAGGGTGGCAAAAAAGATAATGGAAACGGCAATGACAACCAGTGCAAGAACGGATGCTACAATAGCTTCAGAAGTCGTTAGTGACGATAGCATCTGCCTCGTACACCTCCATTTCGTTTGTGGCGAAAAGGAGCCTAGCAATTAGAAATGCAAATAATCTTTTTTCTCAGCTTGATGCATGTTATTATACACCATTTTCATTTTAGAAGCTGTAGCTTTTAAAGACGTAGACGAATCCACATCTTCGGCTAACATAATGTTTACTAAGTCAACCACAGAACGAGACAACAACTCTACATTATTTTGCAACTCTAATTCGTCATAAGTCGTACGGTCTTGAAGACGAAGTCGAATAATTTCATTTGCTAGCTCCCTAACACGCACTAATTGTTGATGTTCTCCCATAGTATCTCCGCCGCAAGAAACTTATAATCAGCCCTTTTATTGGCTTTTATAAGAGCTAGAAATCCCTGCAGCTTACCCCTCCTTATAAAGATGCCTAGCACACCTTTATGTAAATCGCACTTTCACCTTGTTTACATGTATATTCGCTATAGCTGGTTCTTTTTCCTTTTGAAATTAGCAGCCATCGTCAACGACCTTCTTGGTTTATCGTTCAGATTTCAAATTTTTAAGGATGTGATATACGAAAATTAAAACGCCAATAGCCGTAAGTGTTGCTCCTACTGCTACTACGGGTGTAAAAGCTTGGTTTTCTAGTACGATCATGAGAAATAAACCAATCATCATGACCGGTAATCCTATATTATGCAACCATACGTGCAGTTTAGCTAATTTACTTTCGCTAAACGCAGGAAACAAATAATAAATAAGTCCCGCTAACGTAAGCGACGTCCATCCTAATAAATTAATGTGCACGTGAACAGGCGTCAAAGCGTAGCTGTGAACAATTGACATATAATACCCCAATATGATGCCAATTCCAAAATAAACGGCTGATATTTTAATTAATTTAATTCCCATCGTTTTCTCCCCCTTATATCCCCTCCGACTTCTGTACTACTTTACGCAGGAAACGCCATTTTAGAAGCGGCTGATTAACCAAAGGACACGAAATACGGAGTATGATATCTAAAAAGAGGATTCTTTACCGCAAACACAAAAAACAGCTGAGCAAAAGTACTCAGCTGTCTATTTTAAGCAATATAATGCAGCACAAAATTCAAGAAAAACAATAGCGCGCTTACATACATAAACATCGATACTTCACGCATTTTACCAAGGAATAATTTAAGCAGTGGATACGCAATGAACCCAAATGCAATTCCATCAGCAATGCTGTACGTAAGAGGAATAAGCGCAATAATTAAAAATGCAGGGAAACCTTCTGTTAAGTCCTGTAAATTGATGTTTTTGATATTTTGAATCATTAGTGCTCCAATCACAATGAGAATAGGTGCAATAGCACTATCTGGAACCAGCTTGATAAATGGAATAAACAGAAGTGAACTTAAAAATAAAACTCCTGTAATCAGCGATGTTAAACCCGTTCGCCCTCCAGCTGCAATACCAGATGCTCCTTCTACAGAAGACACCGTTGGACTTGTTCCAAACACCCCGCTTAGCAAAGCTGAGGCGGCTGTTGCTTGAAAGGCCCGCGGAAATTTGCTATCTTGATTCATCATACCTAGCTGACCATGAAGCAAACCGATATTTTCAAAAATCAATACCATTGTTAATGAAAAGACAGCTGCCCAAAACGCAACGTCTCCAATGGCTCCAAAAGACAATGTGCCAAAGCTGCTAAAAAAGTCGTTCACGCTCGCAGCGGACTGTCCATTTTCTGCACTGCTTCTTACACCAAGTAAGAAGGCAAGGACGGATCCAGCAATCATGCTTAACAAAAAGTTACCTTTCACATTTCGGATAAACAGTACGATTGTGATAATTAACGTCAACAGCGTACTGATAACAAACGGATCTGACAAGTCTCCAAGTGCTACAAAAGTGTTTTCGCTTGGAACTACAAGCTTCCCTTTTTGCAAACCGATAAATGTTAAAAATAAGCCAACACCGACTGTTATCGCTTCTTTTAACGAATGCGGAATCGAAGAAACAATTTTGGCAGACAGTCGTGAAAAAGCTAATGCTATAAAAAGAAAGCCGGATATCACTACTGCTAATAACCCTTCTTGCCAAGATAACCCCATTGATTGAACCATCGTATACGTAAACAATGCGTTAATCCCCATACCTGGCACCAGAATGAGAGGCGCATTTGCCCAAAAAGCCATAATAACACAGCCTACAAAAGCCGAAGCCACTGTTGCGAATATTCCTGCTTCAAGCGGAATACCAGCATCAGACAAAATGGTTGAATTAACAGCAATAATATACACGATGGAAAGAAATGAAATGACCCCAGCTAAGCTTTCTTTTCCGACAGTTGTTTGGTGGTCGTTTAAACGAAACAACTTTTCAAATAATGCGTTCAATCTAATTTCCTTCTTTTCATCTATCCCTCGCCCACCCAGTGACCAAAAATGCCACCGAAGTTATTATAGCAAAATCAACAATTGTTGCAAGGAAAACTTGTCTCCTTTAGCTTAAGCGTTCATTCCTTATTTAAAACTGTTATCATTTTCTAAACGTAGCGTCTTGCATGCATTCTATATATACCTTGAATTGGACATAATAAAAGAGCGCTTTATCAGCGCTCACTGTTTTAATAATAATAATATGGTGGGTACGGCGGATAATATGGTGCTGGATAACCGTAATAACCTGGACCTCCTAATGCACTTCCAAGAACTAATCCTCCAAGAAATGGAGCTCCAAAGCCCCAACCCCA
This sequence comes from Priestia sp. RMT2NF4, assembly GCF_047872835.1. Taxonomy (NCBI): domain Bacteria; kingdom Bacillati; phylum Bacillota; class Bacilli; order Caryophanales; family Bacillaceae; genus Priestia; species Priestia sp. RMT2NF4. The sequence continues at coordinate 690,993 of NZ_JBLQZO010000003.1, read as the reverse complement.
AGGGCGACCAAAGCCATAACCGAACCCCGGGCGGCCGAAGCCAAAACCAGGACGACCGAAACCAAAACCCGGGCGACCGAAACCGAATCCTGGACGGCCAAAGCCTCCAAAACCACCAAATGGTCTTCTTATGTCATTAATATCAAATTCTTGCATGATACATGCCTCCTCAAATTATATTTCATTCTCTTTATTACATATGTTATTCACCTACTTCTTGCATAGGCAATCGCCTCTTTTTTTGTGATTTCTTAAAAAATATTCTTTTTCTATCACCTCGTTAGGATCAAACAAGCGTACAGCCATATATTTTTTAAGGCTTTGAAACATACTACATGTAACTTATGTAAAATAAGAGAGAGCAAAGGAGGAATGTACCTTTATAATTTTCAGCAGCTGCTGCAATGAGGAATAAATATAATATGAACGCATAAAAAGAACGCTCAACAAACATGTTGACCGTTCTTCTTATGAAAATACATAGCGATTTTTTATTAATTTATCTGACCCTTTGCTTGACCGTATATGCCCTAAAGCTATATAATCCCCTTTTTATACAATGCGCTTTGAACATAAAATCATAGGAGCGTCTCCCCAAACGCTGCTATGTATGTATATCTGTAATCGCTTACAAACCTTTAATAAAAAACCGATATGATTTTCTATCTATTTACATTAAACAATATTTTAGGCTAAATTTCAACACATTTTTTGTTTTTCTTTGTACTCAGCAAAAAAACAGGTGATATAGCACAATGATTTTCCTTTTTTCCTGTCCCTTTTACTTATATCCATAATCGTTTATAGTTTATAACGAAAGGAAGTGACATAATGTCTGATCAACTAGAAGAATACTTAGAACGAGGAATGTACGGAGCAAAGGAAACAAAAAGAGACGAAAGAAGATATTTCTTAACTGCTCTACGTGAGAATATTGAAATTGCGCTAAAAAAAGGGCAAGTCATGAAAAAGGATGCAGCAAAAATAAAGCCTCTTTTAAAAAAAGTGAAAGACGGTCATTTGTTTTTAAATGGCTCTTTGTCTTATTCATACCTCTCCCCTTATATTCAAGTGGCTAACCAACATAAAGTGCCTTTTACCATCGTTCAGAACTTAGAAGCTGATACCGATATTGGTCTAGTTTTAACGGGTTCTGAAGGCAGTTTGGAACGAGATATCTTTTTAGACTAAAAAAAGAGGTTGACACATAACGAAATGAATCCAATCAACTGCTAGAAGGAACGAGACAGATAAAACTATATTCACCATCAAAAAAAAACGAACCATTGATCAACATGTGATCAATGGTTCGTTTTTCACTTCGTCTAAAATACTTTTGTTGCAGCCTCTTTTTTATTTAGCAAACACGTGATGATCAATTGTTTTAATTACAGCACGTGAACGAATCCAGTTATCGGTAGCTGTTTTTGGATTATAAAAGTAAATGGAATCGTCTAAACGATCTTTTCTAGTCAACGCTTGCTCTACTGCTTTTTTCGAATCTTCTGAAGCAGGTTTGTTAATTGATCCGTTTTGAACCGGTGAAAAAGCGTATGCTTTTCCGACAACTTGTTTAATAACTCCTGTTACCGTATCTGGAAACTTCGGAGAATCTACACGGTTTAACACTACTGTTGCTACCCCTACTTTTCCTTCATACGATTCGCCTTTTGCTTCGGCTTCTACTAAGCGAGCTAATAAATCTTTTTCGCTTGCCGAAATCGAAACTGCAGGTGTTTCCTGGTTCGCAGGTTTGGCTTCTGGTTTTGGTTCTGGCTTAGCCGTATTAGCAGGTGCTGCCGTTGAAGGTTCCGTTGTTTCAGCAGCCAGCACTTTTGTCTTACTCGGAATAGCTAATGTTTCACCAATATAAATCATATCTCCTTGACGATTGTTTAATTTTTTAATATCGTCAATTGTTACACTATATCTTTTACCTAACTTCCAAAGACTATCGCCTTTGACTACTTTATAATTAGTTGCAGCCGTAGCTGTTGCATTAAAACCTATAAATGAAAGAGTAGCTAAACAAGCTACTACCATTGATTTCATATAACTATGTTTCATAGGTAATACCTCCTGAAATTTCGTATGGTATTACTCTATCATAGCTATATGGGGGTTTCACCGAACGATTCAATTACATTTCTTTAAGTTTGATGAACAAAATTACGTTCGGAACACAAATATGACATTGTACCTTATTTTTTGTCATAATCACGGTAATTTTTCTAAAATACAGGTATATTTTCCCGCCTTATTTCAGTTTAATCAGAAATTTATTCATTCGTTTTTCCCTTATAATTCTTATGATAAACATTTAAATTCATCTACTTTTACACAAAAGAGCTGAATGTTGTAATCAACATTCAGCTCTTTTTAATCTTCGATCTCAATTTCTACAACATCATAGAAATCAATCACTAGTTTAGCACCCGTATCATCCATAAACGTAAAAACGTCTTGATCATCTGATAAATGTATCACGTATCCGGTCAACTGCTGTTCACTGTTGTCGTAAACAGTAGTAATTAGAATTTTTTTATGATCTACATATGCTTCTTCTAATAACGAATGGAGGTCATAGTCCCCGTCATCTTCGGGCCGGTTCGTTAACAGCATCCCATAAGTCGTCATTCCATTTTTATCTTTCCATATATGATCTGCAAAATAAAAAGGTGCTGTACTTTTTCGAAACTCATCCATAATATCCCTCCTATAACTAAACACGTTTATTCGCTCTTACTATACGTTACTAAATAAACGCACAAGCACTTGTAACAGTATATTCTCTACTGTACAGGCTCATACATCCATTATATAAGGCATAATCAAATAATGCCATCATTTCGTTTAACTCCTAGGAATTTCTAGATACGTATAGGTAAAATCGCCTCCGCGTCCGGCGATTCCACGAAAATGTTTGAAATCAGGGCGATTTACTAAAAAAGGGCGAAAAGCAAGAAAGTCTTCTTTTTTAACTTTAATTTCGGTTACTTTTCCTTCACTTAACTCATTTAACATATTGATTACTGTTTGTTCATCCATTCAGTTCCACCTCGTTTTTAGCTGTTCAGCCAATTTTGCAGAGACGCAAATTGAGCTTCAGCTTCTTTATATCCTTGGTTATAAAGAGCGTCGAGACGCTCACGATTCTTCTCAATTCGCCCTACTACAAGAGGGGATTGCGGACGAATCACAAAGATATTCCCCTGTCTTTCCTGCTCTTCAATATATGACAATGTTTCATTATACAATTTATAGCGGTTCTCAAGCGCACGAGTCAGCCCATCATAATGACGATATTTGCGCTTCAATAACCAAAGCATATTTGATTTCTTTTTTCGATATCCTTCGTTTCGCGTTAGCACAACAATATTTTTTCTATATCCATCCTGCACTGCTTTTTTGATTGGAATCGGATCACTGATTCCTCCATCTAACAGCTCTTTTCCTTTATATGTAACGACAGGTGCTAAAAATGGAAGGGAACTAGAAGCGCGAACCGCTGTCAAAATATCCCGATCATACTCATCAAAATAAACGGGTTCTCCCGTCACGCAGTCCGTTGCTCCTACTACAAGCTTCTCTGTACGCTCAGCAAATGCCTCAAAGTCAAATGGAAGAAGCTGATTAGGAATTTCATCAAAAACGAAATCCATTCCAAATATCTCTTTTGTTTTAAAATAATTTTTCCACGACAAGTAGCGAGGATCCTCTAAAAAATCTAAATTAGCTTTGCGACTTCTTCCTATTTGTCTAGATAAATAAGAAGTGGCATGACAAGCGCCGGCTGAAACGCCAATTACATACGGAAGGTACAGATTTCTTTCCATAAAGTAATCTAAAACTCCGGTTGTATAAAGGCCTCTCATACCGCCTCCTTCGAGCACGAGTCCAGTATCTTTCAATTTCTACACCTTCTAATTCTTATAATTTATGACAAGATTATACCTCGTTTATTATAACGAAAGATGAACAAAGATGGAACTGTGTTGCTTCTCTCTTTCGTTAAAGCTACCAATTCCTTTTATTCCTCAGCACATTTTACTTGTTTTTTCAATTTTATTTTATATTTTTTCAAAAAACCCTTTACTAATTCCCAGTTTTAAGGCAAAATTGTAAAAAAAGAAAACGCTAACTAGTTTTACTATTTTCAAAATTAAAATTATTTAAAAAATTAATAATGAACTAATTTAAAACAAAGGAGCGATGAATGATGAAAATAGCAGAGGTAGGAAACTTGATAGAATTTAAAAATGGCTTACAGGGCATTGTCGAAAAAGTAAATGAAAACTCCGTGATTGTTGATTTGACTTACATGACAAACTACCGGGATTTAGACTTAGAACAGCGAACTGTTGTCAACCACAAAAACTACACGATTATTAATCCCGCTATGTAAAGGGAAAAAGCAACCGGAACGCAAAAACGGTTGCTTTTTTAGTGGTTTTGAAAGAACTGATTCTTTTGTTCTTCTGTAATAATTCCCAGCTTATACATGAGATAAATATACTGTTGAACCTTAACATCCTTCGAACTTTTTTTCACTGTACTCCCTCTTTTCTAAAATGTTTCTTCATACAATAATATATGGCTAAGATAAAAAAAGTTTCCTTAAAGAAACAAAACCAGGCCCCATTTTTTCTTGAAAGGGTCTTATTTTCGTGTGACAATAAGAACAAGCTACTACTACCTACTTACTGAAAGGAATTACTAGCATGTTTGATACTGTATTGTTTATCGTTGCACTTATTGTCATTCTTTTTTTCATCGTGCAGTTCGTTTTTAAACGCAAGCAAACTTCAAATAAAAAAACATCCGCTGAACCCATGAATTATGCCGAAGAAGATTCTAACTCCTACACAAGCTGGAGTGAATCTGCTTCTAATCACGATCACGATGGTGATGGTGATGGTGATGGGAACGCGGATGCTGACGGAAGATAGAAAAAAGCCTCTTCTTATGAAGAGGCTTTTTTTATTTTGATAACACGCGCTTGCCGTTGGTAAACGAATAATAGCATTCACCTGTATAAATGTCTTGGCTTTCATGTACATGAACACCACATTTATCTTCAAGTGCAGCTTTCATCATGGATTTGGCTACGTTATACGCTTTAATTGGACGATATTTTCTCCACTTTCCTACAAGGCAAAATGAACACGACTTTAACGTGTATCCCCCAAGCTTTTCAAATAGGCGAAACTCTTGGCGCTTGCCTAATAATAACGATGGGCGGAAAAAGTGAGTAGAACGGATATACAAGCTTGCGATATCTTCTTCTACTTGCCCCTTTACTTTACTGTAAAAGAATGGCGAACGAAGATCAGCACCAATTGCTGTAATCGTTAAAAAGTTTTTGCAGCGATATTTTTCTGCACATTTAGCCGCTTTTAAAGGAAATTCGTAGTCAACTTTAATGAATTTCGCTTTTGTTTTTGCTTTTTTCATTGTCGTGCCTAAACAGCAATATACATCATCAACTGCAAAGCATTCTTCGTGCTTATCAAGCTCTGAAAAATCAATTTCAAGCTGACGTAGCTTTGTGTGTTCGATTGGTAGCTTTTTTCGAACAAACACTGTCACATGGTTATATAAGCTGTTGCTTAATAACATTTTTAAAAGTTCTTGACCAACAAGTCCGCTTGCACCTAATACTAATGCTGATCTCTGTGACATTCTTTCACCTTCTCATCTGTTGTTTTTGCAATGGAAAACAGGTTGCATACACAACCTGTTTGTTCGAATTAACGATTATCAATTGTTTCTGGGTATAAATCATGATTCATCAGGCGATAATTAGCCATTTCTTCATACTTCGTACCAGGACGGCCATAGTTTGTATATGGATCAATTGAAATCCCGCCGCGTGGTGTGAATTTTCCCCATACTTCAATATATCTTGGATTCATCAGTTTAATTAAGTCATTCATAATAATATTCATACAGTCTTCATGGAAATCTCCATGGTTACGGAAGCTGAACAAATAAAGCTTTAACGACTTGCTTTCCACCATTTTTTCATCTGGAATGTAACTAATATAAATGGTTGCGAAATCCGGCTGACCCGTTTTTGGACATAAGCTCGTAAATTCCGGACAGTTAAATTTCACAAAATAATCACGATTTGGATGTTTGTTATCAAATGCTTCTAGAATCTCTGGTGAATATTCAAACAAATAGTTTGTTCCTTGATTTCCAAGGAGTGATACACCTTCTAATTCTTCATCTTTTCGACCGCTCATTTGCATTTCCTCTCTTTCTACGATTGTCATTCTAACAGCGTTTTTTTATTTTGTATATATCTGTTTTTATTTTTCTTTGTAAATTTTTTGCTATGCGCTTACACGCCTCGTTTATTTCCCCAAACAAGGGCGTGAACCTGCGGCAGAACTCTTACATCGTTCATGTTTTTAGCTGCCACTGCCTTGTCGATTAACCACTCATACTTTTTAAGCAATTCTTGTGTTAACGACGCATTATCGATTGTCGTTAAGTCCTCGTTGCCTACTTGAACAAAAAATGGAACCTCAGGATAACGTTCATGAACAGACGCTGCATACTCAAAGTCCTCATCATTAAATACAACGACTTTTATGCTTATGTGCGCCATGCGTTTTTCCTTTATTAATGTCTCTATAATATCGTCTAATACGGAGAAATTTGTTTTCATTAATGAACTTGGAGGCTTAGGAGAAATCGTTAAATCATCGATCTTTAGGAACCAATCCTGATAACGGCTTCCCTGTGTTTCAAGAGCTGCTTTTACCCCATGACTGTGCAAAAGCTCTACAAGTGAACCAATCGCCTTGATAAGCGCAGGGTTTCCTCCAGAAATGGTGACGTGATCAAAGCACTCTCCTCCAATTTCTTTAAGCTCCGTCCAAATTTGTTCTGCTGTTAGCTGACGAATATCGTTTTTAGCTGATCCATCCCATGTAAAAGCTGAATCACACCAGCTGCAGGAATAATCACAGCCTGCGGTACGAACAAACATCGTCTTACGTCCTACAACCATTCCTTCCCCTTGAATCGTTGGGCCGAATATTTCAAGTACTGGAATTGTATTAGCCACGTTTTTTCACCTTCTTTGGGCGGTAAACTACGTAACTTGTCGGCGTTTCCCGCACGAATACTTGTACGCAAGAAGGCTTATTTGGTAGTGTGTCTAGATATTCTTGAACCAACTCATAAATTTTACGAGCAACAACTTCAGTTGTAGGAAAATCATTTGGATTTTCTTCGTTAAAGATAGAATGATCGTTCAATAATGTATGATCAAATTGACCAGAAACAATTTTTTTCAATAGCGCAAAGTTTACTAAAAAGCCCGCTTCGTCTAATGTATCTCCGGCAACAGTTAAATTTACAAAATACGTATGTCCATGGACTTGACGGCATTTTCCTGCTTCTGTATGAGGAACAAAATGTGCCGCAGCAAACTGCATATCTTTGTTCAATTCATATTCATAGTCATGAAAGACTTGAGGATACATTTGTTGCAGCATTATTTTTCTCCTCCTTCTTTTGTTTGCAAGTATTGATCTAACCCGCGTTTTCGCAATTGACATGCGGGACATTCGCCGCACCCATCAGCAACAATACCGTTGTAGCACGTTAATGTTTTTTCACGCACATATTCAAGCGCTCCTAGCTCATCCGCTAACGCCCACGTTTCTGCTTTATCAATCCACATAAGCGGCGTATGAATCACAAACTCGAAGTCCATTGATAAATTAAGCGTGACGTTTAACGATTTCACAAATACGTCTCGACAGTCTGGATATCCCGAAAAATCAGTTTCACAAACGCCTGTTACGATATGACGGCCTCCGCTGTTTTTAGCCAGTACGGCAGCAAATGATAAAAATAACAGATTGCGGCCATCCACAAACGTTGTAGGCAACTCTCCTTCTTTTTGCTCAATTTCAATATCATCTCGCGTTAAGGCATTTGGTGCTAATTGATTTAAAAGTGACATATCTAGGACGGTATGCTTCACACCTAAATCAGCTGCGATAGCTTTTGCTACCTCTATCTCTTGACTATGACGCTGACCGTATTGGAAAGTAACCGTTTCTACTTCTTTAAAGTTTTTCAAAGCCCAAAATAGACATGTTGTACTATCTTGACCGCCGCTAAATACAACAATAGCTTTTTCATTTTTCATCATTATTGTTCGTCTCCTTTTTGATTGAAATCAAAAGAAGAAGAAACTTTATTGAACCGTTCGTTCCCTTTGTGACTAATTTTATAACACAAAAAAGAGACTGCTCTTTTCCAGCAATCTCCCTAAAAAGCAACTAAGATACACGTCCTCGCCAGCATACACGTCAAAAAGACGTGTTGATAGAAAAGCACGTGAAAGAAGACACGCTAAAACCGTGTCTTTTGTCATCAACGATGATCTTAGTTTTTTATAGAGGGAGTTTTCGAACCTCTCCCGTACATATACAAACGTGTACGGCGTTTCTTCTTGAATTGTCATCGTATACTATACCACATACGTATAAATAATGCTATATTTGTTGGCTTCTATCACCTTTAGCTGCCTTATTTCTCTTTATATAAGAAAGCGCAATAAATAACAACGGAAAACAGACGCTTAGTACAAATAAATAAAACGGCCAGTAATATTTTTCAAAATAATTGAAGTATGCTGTATTTGGAATAATGTAATACGCCACGCCTGTAATGATTAGACCTAAAGGAAAGCTCAAAAAATTGCGCACCCGTAAATTACATAATTGAGCGATACTTAACTGAATAGCATAGAACACAATGACAACTTTAAAAAAGATAGATAACATCCAAATAATAGCTACTAATACTTCAACATGCTGTATCGTTGCACCTAACGAAATCATTTTTCCTAATAAATAAACTGGGTAGCTGTGCATTGATGCAATATTCGCGCCAAGAGCTAATATACAAGCCGCAACTGCAATCGTAATCGTCAAGCCCGATGCCACAGTGCCGATAACAATCATTCTTTTTACCTTTTTGCCATCTTTTATATGAGGCGTAATCATTAGCACAAAAATCAATTCCATAAACGGATTTCCTAAGAAATACGTGGTCCCTAACACTAAATCATCCATGCGGAATTCAAACAAAGGGTAAAGACGATCCAGTTTCATCTGAGGAATATTTAACGAAATTAACAATAAAAAAGGGACGACGATCCACGGTAAAAAGATTTCCGCGGTTCTCGCTATCACTTCAATGCCTAAATACCCTCCGTATATAACCGCTAAAATCACAAGAGCATGAATCCACGTAGGCAGAGTTTCAGGGACAATTTGCGTCGTCATAAATGTACTGATATCTCGAAGGGAAAACGTAGATTGAATGAACATAAAAAAAATGTAAATAAGAGACATACACGCTCCGGCGTAAGGACCTAGCGCTTTTTTAGCTATTTCAATGAACGTTTGCTGAGGGTAACGGTGCATCAGCCATAACAGCACCGCAACAATTAAAAGGGCAAAGCCAATAGCAAGCACACTACATACCCAGGCATTTTGTCTATTCGTTTCTAATAACGTAGCCGGAACTGCCAAAATAGCGCTTCCGATACAAAAAAAATAAATGAGAAAAAGAAGTTGTTTCGGAGTAATAAATTCTTTTATTTGCATCATACACCCCTTCTCTCCTACATGCTTACGTAAATAACAGATGATGAACGGTTTTAGTAAGAGGCTTAATGAGTTCCTCTAAAAAGTACAGAGGCGTAGGTACTTCTTTACGGAGTGTAATGGCTCCCCAAAAGAATAAACCCATACCTATAAGACAAAGATAGACAACGATTTCACGGTAATACTTTTCCTTTCGGAAGTTAATCATAATTTTTTTAGTCAAATAAGCAAGAAGTACGAGTAAGGCGATAAATCCCTCCATTTTCTTTCTCCTTAATGCTTCATTTGCTTCATATATGAGTTATTTAACGTGCCTAAGCGACGGATTTGAACTTTGGCATCTAAATCGACGGTTAAATCTTCTGCGTAAATTCTGTTCCAGTCTCTTTTCATTTTGTACCATCTCTTTACATCTTGTCTGTAAAACGTTTCTCCAAAACCGAAGATATCACTTTTATAATCTTTTTGAGCTTTTTCCACTGCGTCATTCATTTTTTCTTTTACGTCCGCTGCTGTTTTTCGTTCGAGCATATTGATTACAGCTGGGTCCTGTAAGTTTACTTGACACTCTACATCTGCCACGTTTGCTTCACCTTTTAAATCCACGTGAATATGAGGCTTATGGTTTTTCATAGAAGCCGTTACCTTCACGTTCGTTCGAAGCATTTCTACTCCGATGATATCGTGCTGTTTTTCTTCTCCTTCGCATGGAATAACAATTAACGTACTTTTTACATTTCCTGTAATATAGTTATATCCTTTACTTTCGTCTTCATTGAACCAGCCGATCAGCTTATCATTTTGAAAGACACCTAATCCTTTAAAATTGAGCAGGGTGGACAGATTGGTCCGGGAAATGCTCGACATATCTCCTGCCTTTTTCACGTCGCCTTTGACCAATACTCCCGATAACACCGCCTGCTTTCCTTCGCTCGTTAAGTTACTGATCAGTTCATTTAACTTTACGCCTCTAGTGGGTGCCCAAATACGCTGAGAGACGTCTAATGAAGCAAACATATGGTTAGCTGGTATTTTTTCAATTGTTGTTAATACGTTCAGAACGCTCGATGCTTTCGTGTTTTTAGCAACAACAACAAAATAATCGGTACGCACTTCATGATCCCGAGCAAAGAAATCAAGCACTTCAGCAATACCCTCTTCCGCCATGCTTTCGCTAATGACTAGCATTCGTAAATGAGAAAGATAAATTTTCCGCGGGGATTTTGTCGTTATTTTTCTTAACCCTTCCATTACAGACGAAGCCTTAATAGAGAATGTGGTAACAGAAGGCCCGTTTGTAGGGGTTTTGGCCTGAATATCACCAGGGTTAATCAGCTGAACTGTAACAATAATGCCATCTTCTGCTTTATCAATTCCGACAGCAACCGTAATGGCTAGCTCATTCAACTCTCGACTGCTCCAGCAGCCGCTTAACAGCAATGAACAGATACATAACATCAGAAATGCTTTCATAGTAACCGGCCACCTTTGCACAGTTTAGTTTTTTTGCGTCTTTTGACGTGAAATATTCTTCTCGTTAATAAGCTTTGGCCTTGTTTTCATTTTTTTGATTGAACGTCTAATTAGAACATCCTTTTGATCACGCTTCACAAAGGGAGCCATAGGTGTCATATAAGGGACTCCAAATGACCTTAAGCTGCATAAATGTAAAATCATTAAAATTAGCCCGAGGATAATACCGAACAAGCCAAAAGTAGCTGCTAAAACCATTAAAATAAAGCGCAGCATCCTTACTGCAATGGCCATATCATACACCGGTGAAACAAAGTTACTAATAGCGGTGATGGATACAACGATAACCATTGCAGGCGATACTAATCCAGCTTGTACGGCGGCTTCTCCTAAAACGAGTGCTCCCACGATTGAAATAGCTGAACCTACTGCTCGAGGCAATCGGACTCCCGCTTCTCGCAAAATTTCAAACGTGATTTCCATAATAAACGCTTCAATAATAGCTGGAAAAGGCACACCTTCCCTTTGAGCTGCAATACTAATTAACAAAGCAAAAGGAAGCATCTCTTGATGAAAAGTAGTTAAAGCAATATAAGCAGAAGGTGTTAAAAGGGCTAAGAAAAATGCCATGTAGCGCATTAAGCGAATCAATGTACTAATATCTGCGCGCTGGTAATAATCTTCGGCCGCCTGAAAAAATTGAATAAATAGGGCAGGAACCATCAATACAAAAGGTGTACCGTCTACTAAAATGGCTATCCGCCCCTCTAAAAGACCTGCTGCCACGGAGTCTGGACGCTCCGTGTTATGCATAGTAGGAAAAGGTGTATAATCTTCATCTTGAATCAACTCTTCGATATATCCGCTCTCCAAAATACCGTCTATATCAATTTTAGAAAGACGCTCTTTTACCTCTTGAATGACCTGTTCATCCGCAATGCCGTCTATATAAACGAGCGCAATATCCGTTTTTGTAAACTCTCCTATTTGCTGAGATTCAATCCAAAGTTTTGGAGATTTTATTCGGCGCCGAATCAATGCGGTATTCGTTCGCAGTGTTTCTGTAAAACTGTCTCGAGGTCCTCTTACAACGGTCTGAGATTGTGGTTCAGAAACAGCCCTGTCTCTCCACCCTCTTGTACTTGCCACAATACACGTTTGATACCCTTCTAAAAACAGCACGGTATCTCCTGATAAAACATGAAGAAGAGCATCATCCAATGTTTTGGCTTCCATAATTTCACCGGCCGCCAAACTATAGCTTTTAATCAATTCGTACATATTAACGACACCGTCATCATGAGTTAAATGCTCATCGTGATAATGCATAATGGAGTCCAGCGCATAGTGTTCAACTTCATCTTTATTTACCAATCCGTCGATGTAAGCAACACCTAAAGTGAATTTTTCTTCAATTGAAATTCGAAACTCTCTTGTCACTAAGTCCGTGCTCTGTCCTAATGCTTTTTTCATGTGGAATATATTATCTCCCACTCTCTCCGACAATTTCTGCTCTTCCTCAGTGGAAGAAGCACTAGTTGCCTTAGAGTCCTTCGATTCACCAGCTTTTTCTTTCCGCTGTTTGGATTTATTCGTTAACTCCGATAGTTTTTTAATACGCATTGTTCATCCTCCACTACATTGAACGAAAAGAAACGGAATTTCTTCTTTTTAGTCTCTATAGTTTTTGTATGAAAAGGAAATTTATACTTGAAGCCATTTTAATAATCTTTATTTTTGACATCATTTGTGCATTTCTATAGGATAGTAATGGATAATTCTTCGTTATTATGAAGAATGTTTATACGGAACATTGAAAGGAGTCTATACATGGCACAATCACTTAAAGGCAAAGTAGCTCTTATTACAGGAGCAGGAAAAGGCATCGGTCGTTCAACTGCAATTGAATTAGCAAAAGAAGGCGTAAATATCGGTTTAATTGCTCGTACAGAGGCAGATTTAAAGGCTGTGGCTTCTGAACTGGAAGCATTTGATGTACAAGTTGCTTATGCAACAGCAGACGTTTCTTCTATGGAAGAAGTAAACGCAGCAGTTGAGCATCTACATACAAAATTAGGGGCAACGGATATCTTAATCAACAATGCGGGAATCGGTAAATTCGGAGGCTTTTTAGAGCTAGACCCAGCTGAGTGGAAACAAATCATTGATGTGAATTTAATGGGCGTTTACTACGTAACGCGCGCCGTTCTACCTCAATTAATCGAAAAAAATGGTGGAGACATCATCAATATTTCATCCACTGCTGGTCAAAAAGGCGCTCCCGTTACAAGTGCTTACAGCGCTTCAAAATTTGGCGTGCTTGGCTTAACTGAATCTTTAGCGCTAGAAGTGCGCAAACACAATATTCGTGTAACAGCTCTAACACCAAGTACAGTAGCAACGGAATTAGCATATAAAGAAAACTTAACGGATGGCAATCCTGATAAAGTGATGCAGCCTGAAGACCTAGCAGAAATTATGGTAGCACAATTAAAGCTGCATCCGCGTATTTTTATCAAATCTGCGGGCATGTGGTCTACAAATCCATAAACAAACATAGAAAAAGGAGAGCTTCAGCTCTCCTTTTTTGTGTCTTCTTTTATATGATGGTTAGCTTATTTACGTTTAGGCGTGATTTCTTCTGATAGTTCTTCAAAAGACTTTACTTTTCCATGCGATGGGTTTTGTGATTGCTTTCGTACGTTCCACTGACGCTCTTTTTGACTTTTAGACTGAGTCATTTTGCTTCATCCCCTTTTTATATGCTTACATGTAGTAGGATAAAACAAGCTGCTTATTTCCATTCATCAAAACTGCTTCCAATTTCTTTACTGCTTAGCTAAATGTATTTTAAACCATTTATCAATTTCCGCGTTGTATTGATCATAATAAGCAGTTAGCGGATGGTCTCCATTTTTGTACAGTACATATTTGTATTCTTTTCCCTGCTCATCTAGCTGTTTCACAAGTTTTTCAGCCTGAGTGTGGTGAACTTTACGATCATGATCGCCCTGTAAAATTAAAAGAGGTGAATTTACTTTATCGCTCCAGTAGACAACAGAACGAGTTTTATACCTCTCTGGATACTGCGCCGGATCTCCTACAATTGTCCGCAGCACTTGTTTCATTTCAGGCCCTCTTTGGTCGTAGAATTGAAACATGTCTGTAATACCTGATTGTACGACAACAGCATCAAATTTAACGCCGTTTTTCATCGTTAAATACGTCATCATACCGCCGCGTGAATATCCTAGCGCTACCTTTTGCTGGTGATTTACATAAGGAAGCTGTTCTCCCCATTTAATAAGATTTAATACGTCGTCAATATCTTTACCGCCGTACGTCTCTGTTCCTTCACTTCCGCCATTTCCCCTGTATTGAGTCGCAACAACGACGTAGCCTTTACTTGCCCAGTATGACAAATACTGAAGTGTTTTTGCGCGAATCATGCCATGTTCTCGATTTCCTCCGCGATTATATACTAAAAGCGGATAATGTTTGTCTGCAATGTCTTTAGGCTGTACTAAAAACCCTTTTATCTTTAAATTATCACTAGGATACGTAATGCTATATACATCTACTTTATTTGAATAAGGCGATAATAAATTCAATTTTTCTTTATTTACATCATCACTTTCAGCTCGGTTAAAAACCGCTGTCACACCGAGCACAGCTACAGTGATTAATGCAATGATGCCCCATTTTTTCAACAGAAACCCTCTCCTCAATAAATATCTTTTCTCTTTTATAATGAGTGTTTTCATTTGCCTTTACCCTTCTTAAATGTTTGCTAAAAAGGGCATTCATCCCATCGCCAATACAGCTTATTTATCATACCGCAAAACCCAAATTTCTTCATTAATAAAGAAATAAGAATTCATACAAGTACATGAACAGGAAAGACGTATAGTAAATTGTATTATTAAATTATAGATTTGAAAAGTGGAATGATACTTTTTTTGTCGTTTTTTACCTGTCCTTTTTTAAAAAGAAAAAAGCCCAGTTAAGACTGAGCTTTTTTCTTGGCAATACCAATGCCTGTATATGCTAAAATAATTGAAAAAATCGGACATAAAATGCTAAAGAATGTAAATGGAATATAGTCAGCCGCTGGAATATTTAATGCAGTTGAAATAAAAGCTCCGCTGACACCCCACGGAATAATAGCATTAATAACCGTTCCACCGTCTTCAAGCGTTCGTGATAAGTTTTTCGGGTCTAAGTTCCACTTTTCATACAGCGGCTTAAACGTTTGCCCAGGCAGAAGAATTGATAAATACTGTTCTCCTGTAATAACGTTCACTCCAATTGAAGATAGAAGCGTAGCAAAAATAACGTCTCCGCTGCGGCGGATTTGTTTTGCTAATCCTTCTAATAAAGCATCAATAATTCCAACCGCTCTCATCAAGCCACCTAGCGACAAGGCAATCATGATAAGAGAAATAGAAAACATCATGGACTGTAATCCGCCTTTGTTTACAATCGCATCGACTACTTTATTTCCTGACTCGATTGCTGGCCCGCTTTGAAGAACCCCTAGCAATTGACTCAGCGTAAATTCATGCTGTGTAATCATTCCTGTAATAATGGCCGTTACAATCCCTAAAACTAACGTTGGCAATACATCGACTCTTCTCATCGAAAAAATAAGAACTAAGAGTGGAGAAAGCAACGTTAACACGTGTAAATTAAACGTATGTTTTAATGCTTCTTGAATTCCTTGAATTTCTCCGTAATTGACGCTTTCATGATTTCCGTTCATTCCGATTACCAATGCAATGATTGCTGTAATAACAATACTTGGAACCGTCGTCCACGTAATATGCTGAATATGTTTAGGGAGCGGTACTTCAACGATACCAGAAGCAAAATTTGTTGTATCAGACAATGGAGACATCTTATCTCCAAACACAGCTCCTGAAACAATCATCCCTGCTGCTAGCCCTGGATGTACACCAATAGCAGTTCCCACGCCAAATAAAGCGACTCCTACCGTACTGACGGTTGTTAATGAACTTCCCGTGAATGTTGAAACTAACACGGTGATAACCAAAGCACTAATTAAAAAGTACTGCGGTGAAATCCAGTGGAAGCCGTAGGATAAAATCGTCGGTATCGTTCCTCCTACCATCCAAATCGCAATGAGCATCCCGATCAGCATTAGAATAAGGATAGGCTTAATGCCAAGTCTAACACCGTCTAAAATGCCTTTCTCCATTTCTGTCCACTTATATTTCAACAAAAAGCCAATCACACTAATAAATGCTACACCAAATATTAGCGGAATATGAGGCGGCAGCTTTAACATAAATAATGAAACAAAAATAATAGCTAATAGCACCAAAACCACCGCTATTGATTGTATAAATGAAATTTCTTTTTTCATGAGGTATTCCCTTTCTATCTTTCTTTTTCACTTAAACGCTTTTATGCTTTTACGCAGTTAAGTGCAAACCTTCTTGAGTATAATTTTTATCCTTCTTGCTGTCAATAACTTATTTTATCCAACGGCAGGCTCTGCACTCATTTTTCCACTTTTCTTCTTATTAATATTTATTCTCTATCTAAGCAAATCATTGTACAAAATGCTTCTAATGTTTTTATATATATAAAACGGGTACACACAAAACACACGTTTTTTTAATGTACTACCTTTTGTACATAAGCGAAGAACTTCCCTCAAAAAATTTTTAAGCAAAAGACTTGAAAGTCAAAAAAGGTCAAAGTATAATGAGATTACGAAAGGTCAAGAAAGGTCAAACACCTGCTGATCTTCGATTAAAATCATTTAGGGAGGCTAATTAAATGATTTGTCAAAACTGTAATAAACGTGAAGCATCTATTCAATTAAATGTACAAACAAATAATCAAAAATCTCAATATCGTTTATGTCATACATGTTATCAAGCACTAATGAAAGAACATAAAATCCCATCAGGCTTTGGAGGTGGCGGCTTTATGAACATCGATGATTTATTCAAGCAAATGGCGCACGAACAAGCTGCACCGGAGCAGCCACAGCAAGGAAACGGCGGCGGAGGCTTTTTAGATCAATTTGGTCGAAACTTAACTCAAATTGCGAAAACGGGATTAATTGACCCTGTTATTGGCCGCGAAGAAGAAGTAGAGCGCGTCATTGAAATTTTAAATAGAAGAAACAAAAACAACCCGGTACTAATTGGAGAACCCGGTGTTGGTAAAACAGCTGTAGTCGAAGGGTTAGCTTTAAAAATTGCGGAAGGAAAAGTTCCTGCAAAGCTGCTAAATAAAGATGTATATCTGTTAGATGTAGCATCACTCGTAGCTAATACGGGCGTGCGAGGTCAATTTGAAGAGCGTATGAAACAGTTAATTTCCGAGCTTCAACAGCGAAAAAATGTGATTTTATTTATCGATGAAATCCACCTTCTTGTAGGAGCAGGTTCAGCGGAAGGTTCAATGGACGCAAGCAATATTTTAAAACCTGCTCTTGCACGAGGTGAACTTCAAGTAGTCGGAGCTACAACTTTAAAAGAGTACCGTTCCATTGAAAAAGATGCGGCTCTTGAACGACGTTTCCAGCCGGTTATGGTTCACGAACCGTCTGTAGAAGAAGCCGTTGAAATTCTAAAAGGAATTCAAAGTAAATATGAAGATTATCACGGCGTTAGCTATACAGATGAAGCGATCCGCGCTTGTGTAAATTTATCACACCGCTACATTCAAGATCGTTTCTTGCCTGATAAAGCAATTGACTTGCTAGATGAAGCAGGTTCAAAAATGAACTTACAGGCAGGCATTACAAATAAAGACGACGCAGCCGCTCGCTTAAAAGAAATTACAAAAGAAAAAGAGCAGGCGCTAAAGGATGAAAAATATGAAGTAGCGGCAAAACTGCGCGATGAAGAAGCTGCTCTTGAAAAACAACTAAACGAAGAACAGCAAAAAATGAATGTGGATATTGCTGACATTCAAGCCATTATTGAAAAGAAAACGGGTATCCCTGTTGGTAAACTTCAAGAAAATGAATCAGCAAAAATGAAGCATTTAGCAGAGCACTTAGCTCAAAAAGTAATCGGACAGCAGGAAGCTGTCGAAAAAGTAGCAAAAGCAATTCGACGTTCTCGCGCTGGATTAAAAGCGAAGCATCGCCCAATTGGTTCATTCTTATTTGTCGGTCCAACAGGTGTCGGTAAAACAGAGTTAACCAAAACATTAGCTGAAGAACTGTTCGGCTCAAAAGATGCAATGGTTCGTCTAGATATGAGTGAATACATGGAAAAACACGCGGTGTCTAAATTAATCGGTTCACCTCCTGGCTACGTAGGTCACGAAGAGGCAGGACAATTAACAGAGAAAGTACGCCGTAACCCTTATTCCATCATCTTACTAGATGAAATTGAAAAAGCTCATCCAGACGTTCAGCATATGTTTTTGCAAATTTTAGAAGATGGACGTCTAACGGATAGTCAAGGTCGCACAGTAAGCTTCAAAGACACGGTTATCATTATGACAAGTAACGCTGGTGTAGGTGAAAAGAAAATTACGGTTGGGTTTGACGCAGAAAATGATGCGCTTAAGCAGGCATCCGTTTTAGATTCACTTTCATCTTATTTCAAACCAGAGTTTTTAAATCGATTTGATACAATCATTGAATTTAATCACCTTGAAAAAGATAACTTGATTAAAATCGTTGACCTTATGCTTGCTGAATTGAAAGAAACATTACAAGAACAAAACATCACGCTGAGCGTAGCAGATGAGGTAAAAGAAAAACTGGCTGAACTTGGCTATCACCCTGCATTCGGTGCTAGACCACTCCGCCGAGCAATTCAAGAACAGCTTGAAGATCGAATTACAGATTTACTGTTAGATGATGCGGACGTATCATCAGTGAACGTAACGTTAAATGAAGCGAGCGAAATCACCGTACAAAACTAATAGAAAAAGCGACTCTACTTGAGTCGCTTTTTTTATAGAAATACTTTCGTTTATTTACTTTCATCTGTTTTTTCATCTGTTTTTTCGTCCGCACTATCCGTTGATTCTTCTTGATCATCAGCTGCTTCATCCCCAGATGAGTCATCTGCTTCGTCTTGCTTCATTGTTTCCTGTGAATCATCTGTCGTTGTATCCTCCGATTGAGTATCATCCGACTGTTCGGTTTGCTGTTCTGTTGCATCTTTTTCATCCGTTTGTGAGTTGCATGCTGTGATTAACATAATTGCTAGAAGTGATCCAAATAACTTGACTAATAAACTTTTGTTCATTTTACCGTCTCCTTTCGAATCATCTGAGCCTCTATGTAGTCACCATTCATATGGCTCTACTTGCAGTATAGCCTATCCAATTGGAAAAAAGTTCACTTTTACAAGGTTATCACAAAAGCTTTACATCTCCTTCATTTCGTTCATATTCCCCTCATATTTCCTTAATAGTTTATGACCAGCCACATTCTAGATCTATCTTCCTTGGTCTAAGTGCTCAATTCGGCTATTCACATAGTTGTAACTATGCTAATATGAGTGATATATTACTGTATCGTGCGACTAGCTGACTATGAAGTTATTCTCCTATAAAATTATTCACCATTTAAGAAAGGGATTTTTTATGGAATCACACAACCTCATAAAAAAACGTAATTTTATTCTTTTACTTATTTTTTGGCTGCTGTATTTTGTCCACATTGTGTTATATCACTTTATTGCAGCTGATCCTCATCCGATTGTTTTTATAAGCGGAGGAATTTTATTATTGGTAGTGACGGCTATGTATTACTTTCATTTTCATCCTGCTATCATTATGTATTCTTTTTTTATATGCTATTATGCCTATATTGCGTACATAACATCTATTGAACCTGCTGTTATTAATTATTTGTTTTTGTTTCTTGGAATAATTGTTAGCTTTATTTACTATAGCTATATCGCTATTGTAACTTCTACATTAATGTCCATAATAATTGTTTTGTACTTTTATGTAAGCAACACTCTTTTTACATCTGTGACTTTCGTGAAATTAGATATCGTTTATTTCATTTTGTTTACGCTGATCACAATGATTATTTTGTTGTATTGTGCTCATTTCTCTAAAAAATTGATTGCTATTACGACGGTCAAAATGAACAAAACCGAAGATGAACTTTACTCAGCTCAAGAGTATTTACAATCTTTTTTCACATACAATCGCGACGCCATTTCCGTGTTCAGTCTAGACGGCAAAGTGATTAAAGTAAACGATGCTTTTGAGCAAATATACGGATGGAAAGCGGAAGAAATTGTCGGAAAAGCCATCCCATTTATTCCTGCTAGCTTAAAAGGCGACGCTGAAAACCGATTAGAAAGGGTTAAAAAAGGAGAAAAGCTGGTAGCCTTTGAAACCCAAGATAAGCGAAAAGACGGAAAAATAATTGAAGTAGAAATTACTGTTTCACCTATTTTTAATCGTGATCAGCAAGTCGTTGCGCTTTTTGGTATTTCACGCGATCTTACAGAAGAAAAGGAAACAGAAAAATTTCTTCGCCAAACCGATAAATTATCTTTAGCCGGCGAAATGGCAGCGGGCATCGCTCATGAAATTCGAAATCCGCTTACTTCCCTGAATGGATTTATTCAGCTTATTCATGAAGACAGCAGCCGCTATCATTCTTATACAACCATCATGCTGAGTGAACTGAATCGTATTAACTCAATCGTTGGAGAATTTTTATTGCTCGCTAAACCTCATGATACGGTTATGAAAAAACATGCATTCTCTACTATTTTAAATGACGTTATTCTTCTGTATGAATCAGAATGTGTATTAAAAAACGTCGTAGTTAAAACGCAGGTGGAAGCTCCGCATACATACATCTGCTGTGATGCCAATCAAATTAAGCAAGTACTCATTAATTTATTAAAAAATGCGCTCGAAGCTATGCCTAGCGGAGGAGAAATCCATTTAAACGTTACTCAGCATACTAAAGGCCTTACTATTTTCATTAAAGATACAGGAGTAGGTATTCCCTCAAATTTGCTTACGCACATTCAAAAGCCCTTTTTTACCACGAAGCCATCAGGCACCGGTCTTGGACTTGTTGTGATTAAAAACATTCTGTATCAGCATAAAGGAACATTTGAAATTAAAAGCACTGTGGGCGAAGGAACCAGCGTTACCCTTACGATTCCTTTATGGGAACAAGGAGTGAACCATTAAAAAAAGAGGCTAGAACAAAAGTATGTTAGTTGAAGGAAGATCCGAACGAGTTTATTTTTTAATTAAAAATCAAACTCATTCGGATTTTTTTATTATGAGGGTGAGCGTAGGTTTAATCTAGGTGCTTCTAGCTGTTGATTGGAGGGCAAGGCGAAGACTCCTGCGGGAAAAGCGGAATAGGTGAGACCCCGCAGGAGCATAAGCGCCGAGGAGGCTCACCAGCCGCCCGCGGAAAGCGAAGCCTTGCACGGAAATCAACGGCGGTGTAACAAGCGATTCATACTAGATTGTTTCTCACATTTGTTCGTCTTTAGATTCGATTGATTTTGTTATGTCTCAAGCCCTGTTTTTATAGCTTTTTATCATCAATACTATTTAAATAGTTTTCAATTTCATCTACTACAGACTGCACGCAGCCCTCTTCGAATGGAGAGATCAAATTCGCTTCCTCTACTAATTCTAAAAATGGCTTACTTCCGCCAAGCTTACACAAATGAACGTAATCTTGCCATGCTTGTTCATGATTTTCTCGATCCTTTTTCCAAAATTGAAATGCACAAATTTGAGCGAGCGTATAATCAATATAATAAAACGGAGACGTGTAAATATGAAGCTGGCGCTGCCAGAAGCCACCGCTTTCTAGATAATGATGGCCATCATAGTTTTTAGAAGGCATATATTTCTTTTCAATTTCTCGCCACGTTTGTTTTCGTTCCGAAGGCGTCATCTCAGGGCGTTCGTATACAGCATGCTGAAATTCATCTACTGCTACCCCGTAAGGCAAGAAAGTTAAGCCTGAGCTTAAATGAGAAAACTGGTATTTATCTTTGTCTTCTTTAAAGAACAACTCCATCCAAGGCCATGTAAAATACTCCATGCTCATCGAATGAATTTCAGCTCCTTCATGCGTAGGCCAGTGATACTCATTGGTTTCCATATCTCGGCTGGAATACACTTGAAAAGCATGCCCTGCTTCATGCGTTAACACATCAATATCGCCTGATGTTCCATTAAAGTTTGAAAAAATAAACGGCGCTTTGTATTCTTCAATAAACGTACAGTAGCCTCCGCCTGCTTTGCCCTTTTTAGCGACTAAATCCATTAAATTATTTTCAAGCATAAAGGAAAAAAATTCGTCCGTTTCTTTAGAAAGCTCCTTATACATAACCCGTCCATTTTCAATAATCCACTTTTCATCACCTTTTGGCACTGCGTTTCCTGTTTCAAACTGAAACGGTTCATCATAATAAGTTAAGCTCTCTACTTGAATTCTTTCCTGCTGACGCTTTTTTAGTTTTTCAGTAAGGGGAACAATATACTCTTTCACTTGTTGGCGAAAAGCGGCAACCATTTCAGCATCGTACCCTATTCTAGACATACGAGCATAGCCCACTTCTACGAAATTTTTATAGCCTAATTTTTCAGCAAGCTTAGTCCGCACTTTTACAAGCTTGTCGTAAATATCATCAAATTCCTCTTCATGATCAGTAAAAAATTGAAACTTCGCTTCTGCTGCTTTTTTTCTCATTTCTCGATCAGATGACTCCATAAACGGATCGAGCTGAGCTAACGTTCTTTCTTCTCCTTCAAATACAATTTTAGCTGACGCCACTAGCTTCGTATATTGAGATGATAGCTTATTTTCTTCCTGCAGCTCTTTTACTATTTCAGGAGAGAACGTTTTTAACTGCATTTCAGCAAGAGAAAACAGCTGCTTTCCCCACTTTTCTTCTAGTTCCGGTTTAAAAGGTGAAGAGATTAAGGCTTTGTAAAATTTCTCTACGTATCCTTCTAAAAGCGGCTGTGTTTCATCAAAATAGTCTTGTTCTTCTTTATAAAATTCATTGGCTGTGTCGATAGAATGACGAATATAGCAGATGTTCCCCATTGTACTGTACTGAGAATACGCATCGTTTGCTAGACGAATTGCCTCATTTTGCTGACTGACTGACCCTGCTTCCGTAAAATGTGTAATGGCCTTTTCAAACTGCTTTTCAATTTCATTCATATCAGGTCGCGTATATGTATAATTCTCAAATTTCATCATTTATTCCCCTTCCTCTATATGTCTGTATGTAACCTAATTCGTTTTTATCCAGCTGTATTCCTGTTAATTTCAATTTTTTGTCACTTTTTATTTTTTATGTCGATTGGTCATGAAAGAAGTCATAGAAAAAACTCGTTTGTTCAACAGAAACAAACGAGCTTTCCTTACTTAATTAGTCGATTCCGGCAAAAATTCATCTGCATAGTGCCCTAGTTTCTTAAGCATCGAAATGGCAACTTCCTTTTCTTCGCTAGATAAAACGGATAAAATTTCATGAATTCTTTTTTCGTGACTCGGAAACATGCTTTCAATCATTTCCTTGCCTTGCTTGGTGATAGCTGCATAGGTTACGCGACGATCGTTCGGACAAGCAACGCGCTCCAAGAAGCCTTTTTTCTCAAGCTTGTCTACTACATACGTAATACTGCCGCTTGCCAACAGAATTTTTCCGCCAATTTGCTGAAGAGGCTGCTGGCCTTTGTGGTACAATAACTCTAGGACAGCAAATTCGGTTGGATTCATTCCATGCTGTTGAATAAATTTATGCACATGATCATTAATTGAACGATTGGCACGAGATAGTACAATAAATAATTTAAGAGATTGGTCTAACTCTTCTCTAGTTACATCATTCGTCATTTTAATCAGTTCCTTTGATATTATCTTGATATCAAGATAATACTAAAATTTCCCTTCAAAGTCAATCAAAGCAGGCTTATTTCATCGGTTATTCTCTCTGCTTGTACAATTTTTTTGATAAAAAATGTATATAAGTGGATTTATACATATGCTTTTAATACAATAAACATATGAACATTACATAAAAAGGTGAATGATTATGAAACCAACCCATTTATTATTTAATTCCGCGATTGGTTCGCAAAAGCCTGAAACAATCGTTAACCGGCAAAACCCCTGTCCCTTTTGCGACGTAGAATCTCTTACAGGCATCATTGAAAAACAAGGACCTATCATTTGGCTAAAAAATAAGTTTCCCGTTCTGCAAGATGCTTATCAGACGGTTATTATTGAGACCGATGAGTGTTCTTCAGAACTATCTATTTATCCAAAAGAACATCTGTATACCTTGCTGAGTTTTGCTACTGAACGATGGATATCGATGATGAACAGCGGAGAATATGCTTCTGTTCTTTTCTTTAAAAACCACGGCCCCATGTCCGGAGGATCATTACGACATCCTCATATGCAAATTATTGGTTTAAATGAGATGGATGTAAATGAAAATGTGAAGCTAGAGCAGTTTGAAGGAGTCACAATTGCCAAAAATGAACACGTCACATTTAATTTATCTGTAAAACCTCGAATGGGCTTTTTTGAATTTAACGTGATAACAGATCAGCTTGACAAAGAGCTGCACACGTTTGCAGATTATCTTCAAACGGCTGCTCACTATTTATTAAATCATTTTCATCGTAGCTGCACGAGCTACAACTTGTTTTTTTATAATCTTAAAAACGGCAAAATTGCAGCGAAAATCATTCCTCGCTTTGCCACATCTCCTTTGTATGTAGGATATGGCATTCCTCAAGTTTCCAATAAGCTTGAGCACATTGCTAACCAAGTTCAGGAGCTGTACTTCACCTAAAAAGTTGAACCTTCACTGGTTCAACTTTTTTGTAAAATTATTGCATAAAGCTGTTCATTTTTAAAATAGTCATGCTCATAGAAAACAAAAAAACATACACTAAAAGAACGATGTGAATTGAGGATAAAAAGAAGAATACGTAAAAGGAGACGGTTTATGACTGAGGTACTAATTGGAAGCATTCTTTCTGCGCTATCGACTGGAGTAGGCGCTTTGCCTATTCTATTTTTGAATCAAGAACTCACTCATCGCTGGAAAGATATACTTCTTGCGCTCACTGCAGGCATTATGACAGCAGCTTCTACTATGAGCTTAATTCCAGAATCTCTTCAAAGCGGCGGTTTTTTTTCCTTAGCGATTGGCTTACTGCTTGGCGTGGTAACATTAACACTCTTGGAGCAGAATATTCCTCACATTGATCTT
The DNA here is from genome assembly GCF_047872835.1 of Priestia sp. RMT2NF4. Classification (NCBI taxonomy): domain Bacteria; kingdom Bacillati; phylum Bacillota; class Bacilli; order Caryophanales; family Bacillaceae; genus Priestia; species Priestia sp. RMT2NF4. The sequence continues at coordinate 665,630 of NZ_JBLQZO010000003.1, read as the reverse complement.
GAGCATTCTAAAACCGGCATACAGTTTGATGAAAAAGCACTTTTAATTGTTTCCGCTATTACGTTGCACAACCTTCCTGAAGGACTGTCTGTTGGTGTGAGCTACGCTTCAAATGTTGAAAATACAGGGAACTTAATTGCCCTTGCAATCGGTCTTCAAAATGCACCTGAAGGACTGTTGGTCGCGCTATTTTTAGCTCAGCAAAATATCAGTAAAATAAAAGCATTTTTAATTGCTACCCTTACAGGATCAGTTGAAATTGTAACGTCTTTACTCGGGTTTTATTTAACTAATTTTGTGGAGTCTCTCGTTTCATATGGATTAGCGTTTGCTGCCGGAGCCATGCTTTTTATTATTTATAAAGAGTTAATTCCGGAAAGTCACGGCGATGGAAACGAAAGATTTGCTACTTATTCGTTTATTTTTGGTATTTTGTTTATGATTTTTTTAATAAACATTTTTTAAAGCTGAAGAGAGGCCACGGGCAGCGTAATTGTTTCACTGCCCGATCCCGAATGCTTGTCCTGCATTACAGCTTTGAAAAAGATAAAAAGCGGCTAATCAGTGTGGCAAACGATGTCTTTTCTTCCTCTTCTTTTAAACGCTGCTTTTGATAAACTAGTAAGAGCTGATCAAGCTCTTGACTACAGGTAACGGTTTCTTCATTAGTCAGACCTTTTTCTTCTCCGAGCTGCACCATCTTTTGTCTTTTTTGGACGATTTCCACTAATAATCTCTCTGATTTCGTTCTATTTCTCACTCCAAACACAAAATCCTCTCCTATGACAAAGAAATTAGCTTATAACGCATTATTACAAATTCTACTAAATATGTAAATAGAGTCGCAATAATAGACATTTTTTTCGCAAAAAAATTATTTTGTCGGAATTTACAAACGCTTACATTACTATAGGAATACCGTTTATCTTTTTTTTACAAGTTGTTTTTCGACAAAAGATGCTGCTTGTCGAATAAAAAAGAGGTTGAGACATAACGAAATAAATCCAATCGAAAGACGAACAAATGAGATACATGAGCTGGACTGCTTATGACACCGCAATTGATTTCCGTGCAAGGCTTCGCTTTCCGCGGGCGGCCGCTGAGCCTCCTCGTCGCTTTCGCTCCTGCTGCGGGGTCTCACCTGTTCCGCTTTTCCCGCAGGAGTCTTCTCCTTGCCCTCCAATCAATTGCTAGAAGGAACGAAACAAATAAAACGATGTGCACCATCACAAAAAAAAAGAACCACTCATCAAACAGGTTGATGAATGGTTCTTTTTTTACTTGGACTCAACTACTTTTGTCCCAGCCTCTTTTTTATTCAGCTTTTTGAGCAGCGATTTGTACAGCATCCCATACCGTAGCAAAAGGAGGGGCATATGAAAGATCTAGCATGGTTATTTCATCTGTTGTGAGGCGGCAAGTAATAGCTGTCGCAAATACATCGATTCGTTTTGCAACTCCTTCTTTCCCAATCATTTGAACTCCTAAAATCTCTTTTGTTTCAGGATGATAAACAAGTTTTATGACCATCTTCTCAGCTCCTGGATAGTAAGAAGCATGACTCGGAGCCTCGGCTGTGATGGCTTTGTATAAAAGAGAATTTTCTCTTGCTTCTCTTTCTGAGATGCCGGTTTTTCCAATTTCATAGTCCATCACTTTGACAATACTTGTACCTAGAACACCCGGAAATTCTCTATTTTCTCCCCCTAATCGGTAACCAAGAACCCTTCCCTGCTTATTGGCAATGGTTCCAAGAGCAATATGAACGTCTTTTTTTAATACGCGGTGATAGCTCGTTGCACAATCTCCCGCTGCGTAGATATGAGGCACGTTGGTTTCCAACTTCTCGTTTACTAAAATAGCTCCATTTTCAAGCATTCTTAGTCCGTTTCTTTCTAAGAATTGCGTATTCGGACGAACTCCTACATTTACAATCACTAAATCCGTTTGGTACGTTTGACGGTTTGTTTGAACGTGAGTGACGGAACCATCTGAATGCAGCAATGCTTCCACTTCTTCTTCGAAATGAAATAAAATATCGTCATCTAGCTGCTTTTGTAAATGCTCTGCCATGTCTTGATCTAAAATAGATAGAATCTGCTTTCCCTGTTCAATGACCCGTACTTCTTTTCCCAAAGCCTTCATTGCTTCAGCTACTTCCATTCCGACATATCCTCCACCAATAATAGTGACTTTTTCTACGGAGTGAGCCTGTAGATATGTATAGATTCTTTCGCTGTCTTCTAATGACTTTAATGTGCATACATTCGGCATGTTATCACTCATAAAATTAGGTTTAACAGCCGTTGTTCCAGTTGCAATGATGAGTTCATCATATGTTATCTCTTTTTCAGCGTGCGTTTTGACATCTTGTGCTACTATGTATTTCTTTGTATGGTTTACTTCTTTAACTTCGTGAAAAAGATGGACGGAGATATTTCGCTCTTCAAACTCTTGTTTCGTACGAGCAATCAAATCGTCTTTTTCTTTTACAACACCTGACAGATAGTAAGGCATGCCACATGCGCTGTAAGAAATATCTCCACCTTTTTCAAACACAAGGATTTCCACTTCTTCTTTTTCTTTCATCCGGCGAAGCTGTGAAGCTGCGCTCATTCCGGCGGCTACTCCTCCTATAATGACGACACGTTTCATCTATACTCCCTCTTTCTACATAAATAATAGATTATACTATTGTTTTTCCTTATTCTTCCCGATTTCAAACGAAAAAAAACGGCTGTTTACACAGCCGTAGATGTTTGTTTCGAGCGGTAATACGTTAAAGCCAAGGCTCCTGCTAATACAGCTCCTTTAATAATATCTTGCATATAATACGGAACATTTAGCATCGTTAATCCATTTAACAGCACACCAATTAAAATAGAGCCAATCAGCGTCCCGAATACATTCGGTTTCCCTGCTCCAAATACGGAAAAGCCAATGTATGTCGCAGCTACGGCATCCATTAAAAATGGTGAGCCTGCGTTCACTTCTCCTACTCCAATACGGGCAGCTAAAACGACTCCTCCAATTCCAGCAAGCAAACCTGAAAACATATAGGCATACATACGATAACGATTAACTGGTACACCCGAAAGTCTTGCTGCTTCTATGTTACCTCCTGTTACGTAGAAAAAACGACCAAACTTTGTATAGGAAAAAACGATATGAACAAGCAGCACAGTCAGCAGCATAATGATCACAGGGACGGGAATACCTAGAAAGTGACCTTGCCCCAGCGCAAGGAAAGAAGGAATGAAAATTCCCGGAGCTCTTTCTCCGCTTGGTAAAGGCATATTGGTATAAATAGCTGAGCCTTTTGTATACGTTAATAAAATCCCCTGTACGATAAACATCATTGAAAGCGTGGCTAAAATATCAGGAATCTTTACTTTCACTACTAAAAAAGCATTCACTAACCCGATGAGAAGCGATGCAATAATCGGAACAATGATCGCAACTGCAATTTCTTGTCTGTGTAAAACGAGCATAGAAGCTGATAAAATAGTGGCTAAACCAGCCGTAGATCCTACAGATAAGTCGAGTCCGTTGACCGTTAACGATATCGTTACACCAAGCGCAATTAAGGTAACAATGGAAATAGAGCGCAGAATATCACTAATGTTTTCTCCTGTTAAAAAGTTAGGTGTGGCAATGGAAAAAATAATCATAATAACAAAAATCATTAAGACTGTCCCATATTTGTAAAAAAAGTCGAAAACGCTTATTTTTCTCTTTGGTTTCGCTACAGGTTCTGTTACATACTCCGCACTCATCCTTTTACTCCTCCTGCTGTATAATAAAATAATTTTTCACTAGTTGCTTCTTCTTTGGATAATTCTTTCACGATTTTCCCGTTGTACATAACATAAATTCGATCCGCTACCCCTAGCAGCTCCTCGAATTCACAGGTTGCATAAACAACGCCTTTTTGCTGTGACACAAGCCCTGTAATTAAGTCGAATATCTCTCGCTTAGAGCCCACATCAACCCCTTTAGTTGGCTCATCGAACAACAGTACGTCAGAATCCGTAACAAGCCATTTTCCGATTGCTACTTTCTGCTGATTTCCACCGCTTAACGTTCCAACTGACTGCTCGATAGAATGAGACTTTACGCCAACTTGCCCAGTCGTTTTCTGCGCTTTTTCTTTGATCTTTCCTCGCTTTAGAAACGAATAATTTGTAAAGCGGGACAGACTTGGCAAAACTAAGTTATCGGCAATCGATTCATGAACAAAAATTCCTTCTTTTCTTCGTTCTTCAGGAACAAGAGAAAGACCTTGTGCAATATAATAATACGGCTGCTTATTCAACTTTAGTTTCTTGCCTTTTAACCGAACGCTGCCGCTGACATATTGCTCTAAACCAAATAGACTTCGGCAAAGCTCCGTTTTCCCTGCTCCTACAAGCCCTGCAATACCGACTACCTCTCCTTCTTTTACATGAAAAGAGATATTCGAAAGGCGCCCTGGAAGGGATAATGCTTCTACATGTAAAAGTTCATTTCCAACTTCTACTGATTTTTTGACCCACTGTTTTACAGAAGACGTTCCTAACATGAGCGTAATCACGTCTTCAATTGATGTATGTGAAGTTTCTTTTGTAGCTACATAGCGTCCGTCCTTTAAAACCGTTAAGCGGTCGCAAATATCAACCACTTCTTGAAGGCGATGTGAAATATAAATAATGCCTACTCCGCTTTTCTTCAGCTCTCTCATCACAGAAAACAATTGTTTCGTCTCTTCCACACTAAGAGGTGCGGTTGGTTCATCCAAAATTAAATAATCAACATTCTGTACAATTGCACGTGCAATAAGCACCTGCTGTTTTTCTGATAGAGTTAGATCAACAACATTTTTTTTAACGGATAAAGAAGAACCAAGTAAAGAAAGAGCTTCTTCCGCTTTCTTATAAATAGATTTCCAGTTTACAAATGTCTTACTTTTCTTAGAAACCTGCACGTCTAACACAATGTTTTCAGCTACTGATAGCGAAGGAATCAGCGCTACATCGACTTCTTGGTGTACAATGCCGATGCCGTGGCTCTTCGCTTCTTTAGGAGAAGAAATAGAGATTTCTCCTCCGTCTTTGTAAATCTTTCCTTCGTACTCGTCGTAAGCTCCGCACAATATTTTCATCAACGTACTTTTACCGGCACCATTGGCTCCCAATAAAGCATGAATTTCCCCTTTTTGAACAGTAAAATCAACTTTGTTCAGCGCTTGAAAAGAACCAAAGTTTTTTGTAATGTTCTTCATTGAAAGCTCGTTCGTCATGTCTGTCCCTCCACTTCTACTCTTTTTTACCCCATTCTTCTACGTACTGACTAAGCTGGTCCATATTAATCGTTTGATTAGGCAAGTCAGTTTGTTTGACTAAAACCGGATCAAAGGAATAATAACGAGGGATCTCTTGACCGGAAATCTTTTTAAGAAGCAGATCAACCTGCTTTTCTCCTACTGAAGCTGGGTTTACAGCAGCTGACGCTTTCCACGGGCTGTTTTTTGCCTGCATCATTTGCAGGTCTTCATCAGATAAGTCCACTCCATATACCTTAATCTCATCTCGTCCTGCTTCTTTAATCGCTCTTGTGACTCCTTTTGCAAATTCGTCCCAAGGTGCCCAAACGGCTGCAATGTCTCCTTTATTTGGATACTGCTTTAATACAGCCGCCATTTTATTTTGAGTGTCTAGAGAGGTGTTGTCTGTTGCGCTTCCAAACGTGGCAATTTGTTTTACATCTGGATAGCGATTCATCATAATTTTATAAATGCTGTCGCGTTTTTCCATCGGTGCAAAGCCTCCAACAAACGCATATACAATATTTCCTTTTCCGTTAATGTCCTGCATCATTTGCTTTAGCCCCTGGAGCGCAAGCATATAATCATCTTGGTCAATCGTTGTAACGCCTTCTACTTTTAATTCTACGTCTGTTGCAATAACGGGAATCCCTTTTGCAATCGCGCGCTTCACGCCAGGTTCAAGGGTTTCAGCCCGGCCGTGGTCAATCATAATACCGTCAACATTTTGGTTAATAGCCGTATCTAAATACGCCGCCATTTTAGATTGATCATTATTAGAATCAGAAACGGATAGCTGTACTCCTGCTTTTTTAGCCGCTTTTGTCACACCTGTTATGTACTGAGCAGCGTGAGTGCCTGACGTAAATTCAGAAATAAGAGCAATTTTTGTATCTTTCGTAATCTTTTTTCCTTCTTGCTGTACAGGCTTAGCAGAAGCCGCTTGCTGCGCTGGAGCTGCCTGTGCTTTCTCGTTTAGACTTGGCTGTTCTTTCGTGCAGGCAGCCAGCGCAAAAACTAGAAGCACGAGCAAAGTAAGTGGCCACAGCATTTTTTTACTCTTTTTCATGGTGTTCCTCCTATTAAACTTATTATTCATATAAAAATAGTTAGTTTTATAATAATCCAAAGAATACCCCGCTTTTAGATGTAAAAGCGGGGTGATCATGACCTATGCTTTACAAGTAGTTGTTATGCGTAAATAGGTACCCATCCTTCAGTTGTCACGAAAATTCGCACAGCGACTACTTTACGATCTTCCATTAGTGTAAAGTAATGAAGAATGTTTTCTGGTACTGAAATTAAATCGCCCGGCTCTAATTCAACATCAAAAAATTCACCGTCTTTTCCTTGAATAACAAAGATTCCATGACCGCTTACGATAAAGCGAACTTCGTCATCTGTATGAATATGCTTGCGCTGAAAGTTTTTTAACAATTCATCAATGTTTGGTGTAGATTCCGATAACGAGATAACATCTTGAGCTTTATAGCCGCGGCGTTCAGAAATATCTTTAATATCCTCACCAAAAGCGTTTAAAATTTCTGTTTTTTCTTCATCAGTTAAATCATATTTTTCACGAAGATTTTCTGGAAGTTTTGTAATATCCCAGTTTTCATAAATAACTTCATTGTTTGCCAGAAAAGCTGATACTTCCTCTTGAGTTTCAATTCTTTTATTATTTACATGTAAGCGAATTTGCGCCATTTTTATTTCCTCCTTTTATAAATGCACCTTTGGCTTAATGCCTTTAAGTGATAGTAATTTCACATGGTAGCTAAATAGAAATTCATAGGCTTCTAGCGCTTTTTTTGTTTCAAACGCATTTTTCCCCCATACCGTAATCCCGTGGTTACGAATTAAAATCGCGCCTTGATCGCCTTTTATATGGTGAGAAAATTCTTCTGCTAGTGTCGGAATATCCGCGTAATTCGGAATAATCGGAACAGTAATTTCCGCATCTTCCTCCCAAATACCCAGTGCCTTAATAATTTCTTGGCCTTTGAATGAAATAAACCCTTCATCTCCGTACAGTTCAGAGATCACGTTGTTGTCGATTGTATGTACATGAAGGCTGCACCCAGCATTCGTTGACTCGTAAATCTTAACGTGTAAAAGCGTTTCAGCAGAAGGCTTTAAATGCGTTTCTTCTGCAGGCTTCCCGTATTGATCAACTAACAAAAAGTCTTCATTTGTGCGTTTTCTTTTATCTTTTCCACTTGCTGATACAAAGAAAGTTGTCGGATTTTGATCCACTTTAATCGCTAAGTTTCCGCTTGTACCGAAGAACCAATCGCGCTCTGCCAACTCATCTTTTATATCTGCAAGCTCGTGTAATCTTTGCTGAGCCATAATACTCATGCTTTCACCTCTTCTGTTAATTCTTGTAAATGGTGAATCACATCATAAAAAGTAGAAAAAGGACGATACGGTAGAGATAGCTCTTCGCATTTTTTAATTAAAAAGTCACGCGCAATGACAGTGTCAGCTAATTTGGCAGCCTGCAAATCTGTAATTGAATCGCCAATAACAACCGTATGATCTCTTTCATCTGCAAGATGGCGAATAATCGTTGGCTTACAGCAGCCGCAGTCATTTGTGCACTGTTTATCACATGTATGAGGCCACGTAATGGAAATATGCTCACCGGAAAAATCAGATCCGTTGCAGTAGAGCATTTCCTCTGCAACTCGATTTCCCAAAAGCGGTTTTACAAAAAAGTCAATTCCTCCGCTTACAATATAAAGCGGAATATGATGCTCTTTTGTATAGGCAATAAAATCATCAAATCCATCTCGAATAGCAGACGTGTCTAAAATATAAGAAATAATATCTTCCTTTAATTCCACGGGAAGCAAGGCAAACATTTGCCCTACTCCTTCTTGAATGGAGACGCGCTGTGCTAGCACGTCGTCTTTAATACTTTCCCACTCCGGAGGAGCAAATTGTTTCATAATAGCAATAATGTTATCGCTATTTGTGATTGTTCCATCAAAGTCACAAAAGATTTTTAACGATGTCATGCTTTCACCTCTACTGTTCCCCATAGTTGCAAAGCTTTTTGCAACTCTTTTGATTCTTCCGCTTTTTCGGCTAGTGTTTGATGAGAGAGTACTCCATCTATCGCCGCACGGAATGCTTTTCCTCCTCCGATAGCGCCGTCTGGATGACCGTGAACTCCGCCTCCTGCATTAATAATGCTGTCGATTCCAAAGTCCTTCACAAGCTGCGGTACCATTCCAGGATGAATTCCTGCTGAAGGAACGGGGAAAGTCTGCTTATATTTGTACACAGGACGCGTTAATTCGTAGGCAATGCCTGTCGTATCTTCAAGAGAAAGCGCTACGCTTCCGTATGGTGATGGAAACAGTGAGAAATCTGCTCCGGCTAAGCGCAATAGTTTTCCAAGCAGTAATGAATTTGAAAAACCGTAAAACTCTGATGGCGTAAGCGCTCCGCTAACAGCTGGGTGTGCCATAATCGGCAAGTTAATTTCATCATCTTCTCGAAGTGCCTGCAGTACGTCTAACCCGTAAGCAAATACGTTGAATAAAAGAGCATCGGCTCCTAGCTCAGCTGCTTTTCTCGCTTTTTCTTTTAATTCAAACGTTCGTCCCGTTAAATTAACAGCATACAGCGTGCGGTGTCCCGTTTTTTCGTATACTTCATTCAGTACTTTTTTTCCTTCTGTAACGCGAGTTTCAAAAGGTGTTCGTTCACTATCAAACAAAATCTCGTCGTCTTTAACCAAATCCACTCCGCCAAGCGCTTGCTCACGCAGCTGAGTTGTTAAGTACGTCATGTCTCTTCCAATCACGCCTTTAAAAATACTCATCACAAGCGGACGGTCATAAACGCCTAGTTTCTCTCGTATACCTTCTATTCCAAAGCGCGGTCCTGGGAATTCAGCTAATAATTCATCAGGAAAATCCAAGTCTAATAATTTCACTTTTCCATCAAGTGATAGTTTTCCGAAAACCGTAACTAAAATAGCCGGTAAATCTCTTGAAAAGTTGGCAGTTGGATAAGCAATTTTGACAATAGCCTGCTTAACCTCTCCGCCTAAATATCCGTTAACACGTTCGCAGTCTTGAAGCTCAGTTACGGATACGACGCGCCCTTTATGCTTTTGAAGCTGTTGTTGATCTAAAAGCGGCAGATCTGTCCATGAGCCGACGGTTAGTCCTAAAGCAATTCCTTCCGCTTTTTTATGAAAATTTCCTTTATTGTCATGTAGTAAGTAGCTTGCAACGATTTCACTCATTATGCTAAAAACTCCCTTGCTGTTTAATATCGTTAATAAAAAAAACCTCTTCTGTGATTAAGAAGAGGCTTTCGTTGCTCTTCTTATCTCTCAGCTGCTGCTGCAAGAATTAGCACCGTGCTTAACATGCGTTAAGTCGGTTGCCGGGCTTCATCGGGCTAGTCCCTCCACCTACTCTTAATAAGAAAGTTGCTATTTATTTAAATTGAATTCGTAGATTATATACTAAATAAAAAATACCGCTAGGATTTATCGGTTATTAATCTCGTTAACTTCTTACATATTAAGCCAACTCAAAAAGGATTGTCAATGCGTTTTTAAAATAAATTTAATTTTTTTATTCGAGATACAGCTTCTCTTATGCGCTCTTCATCCGTCAGCAGTCCTACGCGCACATAGCCTTCACCATATGTTCCGAAGCCTACTCCAGGTGCCACTACAACGTGGGCTTTTTCAAGAAGTAAATCTGAAAATTGTTCAGAAGTATATCCTTTAGGAACTTTTAGCCATGCAAAAAAGGAACCCGCTGGAGATGTAACGTCCCAACCAATTTCTTGAAGCCCTTGAATAAAGGTATTGCGTCTAGATTCATAGCGCTTAACTAAATCATTCACACATTGTTGAGATTCTAACAGAGCTGCCGCTGCTGCCTCTTGAACCGCCCCAAAGAGGCTGACATACATATGATCTTGAAGAAGATTAATAGCTTCTACTACACTTTCATTTCCTACAGCAAATCCAACTCGCCATCCCGCCATGTTATACGTTTTAGAAAGAGTATAAATTTCAATTCCCGTCTCTTTTGCACCAGGAGTCTGTAAAAAGCTGATTGGCTTTTTACCATCAAATCCAATGGCTCCGTAGGCAAAGTCGTGTACCACACAAATATCGTGCTTGGCAGCAAACGCCACGGTGTCTTCAAAAAATTCTGCCGTTGCCACTGCACCGGTAGGATTATTCGGATAGTTTAAAAACATGAGCTTTGCCTGTTCTTTAGCACGTTCACCTATCTCTTCGTATACGGGCAGAAAATGATTTTCAGCCGTGAGCGGCATCACTTCCATCTTTGCTTTTGCAAGCTCTACTCCAGACCAGTAATCAGGATATCCAGGATCCGGAACCAGCACCGTATCTCCAGGGTTTAATAAGCACTGCGGGATTTCAACAAGTCCACCCTTCCCGCCAAACAAAATAGCTACTTCTTTTTCAGGATCCACATCAACGCCATATTCTCGTTTATAAAAAGTCGCAACGGCCTCTTTCAAAAACTGGTGCCCCCGAAATGGAGAATATTTATGATGCATAGGATTAGCACTTGCTTTTTGGAGTGTTTCTACAATATGTGAAGGAGTAGGCTGATCAGGATTTCCCTGCCCTAAGTTAATAACGTCGTGCCCTTGGGCCATTACTTTTCCTACCTTGCCTACAAGTGATGCAAAAAATTGTTTTGGTAAACTTTTTAATAGTTCCGATTGCTCAAATTGTTTCATCATCGCACACCTTCTCAAAAAATTCTTGAAATTCTAGTCACAAATAATATATTGTAATACTCAACTTGTAAAGTCATTTTTTTCAACTACTAAAAAAAGGACGGATGATAAAGTGAGTGTAAAAATCACGTGTTTGCAGCTTGATATTGCGTTTGGAAACCCAACTAAAAACCGAAAATATATTCAACAAAAAATGACGGAAGCTCTAAAAGAAAACCCTGACATCCTTGTGCTTCCTGAGCTATGGGATACAGCTTATGATTTGACGCGGCTAGACGAAATTGCCGATGATGAAGGACAGCAGGCCAAGCAATTAATCTCTCAATTTGCTAAAACGAACGAAGTAAATATTGTGGCAGGTTCGATCGCGAAAAAAACAGAGCAAGGCGTCACAAATACGATGTATATTTTCGACCGAAAAGGTCGTGAAGTGTCACAATACAGTAAGCTGCACTTATTTAAATTAATGGATGAGCACCTCTATCTAGAAGCAGGAACAGCAAAAAATCTTTTTACACTTGAACAGTCTTTATGCGCAGGAGTTATTTGTTACGATATTCGTTTTCCAGAATGGATTCGCGTGCATACTAGCAGCGGAGCAGAAGTCTTATTTGTTGTTGCTCAGTGGCCGGCTCCAAGACTTGCCCATTGGAAAGCACTGCTCATTAGCCGCGCAATCGAAAATCAATGCTATGTAATCGCGTGTAATCGTGTAGGCCAAGATCCTAATAACATATTTGCCGGACATTCCTTAGTCATCGATCCGTGGGGAGAAATAATCGCTGAAGCTGGCGATAGCGAAGAACTTTTAAGTGCCGACGTTAACCTGGAACTTGTAAAAGAAATTCGTAAACAAATTCCTGTCTTTACAGATCGCCGCACAGAATTTTATTAATTATGTATTGACAGCCGTTTTTTTGCATGATACGATTTTCACCAGATAACATAAAATTTTCAAACAAATCAAAATTGAATAAGTAATCGTACTCTTATCAAGAGTTGGCTGAGGGATTTGGCCCTGTGAAGCCCAGCAACCGACCGTCATTCCATCCTAAGATGGATCACACCCGTAAAACATGTTTTTACAAAGGCACGGTGCTAATTCCAACAGAAAGTAATTCTTTCTGGCAGATAAGAGGTTTGAACACTACAATCAAGCCTCTTTCCAACGAAAGAGGCTTTTATATTTTCTAAAATTATAAAAGCCTCCATACATTCTTAAACCTATTAACTTAGTAAACAAATCAGTTTAATAAACTATGGAGGGATTCTAATGTCAACAACAAAAACAGAGAAGTATCAGCCTTTAACAGAAATTTCAGCAATCAAACTTGTGAAAAAGCTAGGTCTCTTTGATGCCACAGAAGCACTGACTGCCCGTGAAATCGGTGATGGCAACTTAAATCTCGTCTTTCACATCATAAATGATCAAACGAATAAATCCATTATCGTCAAACAAGCACTTCCTTATGCAAAAGTTGTAGGCGAGAGCTGGCCTCTATCCTTGAACCGTGCCACGATTGAAAGCAATGCGCTCAAGCAATTCGGTGCATTTACCCCTGAACTCGTACCAGCTGTGTATTACCACGATGAAACGCTTGCTGTTACGGTCATGGAAGATCTGTCTCATTTAACGATTTCCCGCGCCGGACTTATTCAAGGAGAAAGTTATCCCCTGCTTTCACAGCATATCGGTTCTTTTCTAGGACATATTGCGTTCAAAACGTCGGATTTTGCCTTAAAGCCTCAGGATAAAAAAGAAGAAGTCGTCAAGTACAGCAATCCGGACTTATGCAATATTACGGAAGATTTAGTTTTTACAGATCCTTTTTTTGATATCGATACAAATGAATTTGAAGAAGCGCTGCGTCCTGATGTAGAAGAATTGTGGAACGATGGAGATGTAAAGCTACAAGCAGCAAAATTAAAATATAAATTTTTAACAAATGCCCAAACGCTAATTCACGGTGATTTACATACAGGAAGCATATTTGCTAGCAGTCAAGAAACGAAAGTGATTGATCCAGAGTTTGCTTTTTACGGTCCGTTTGGATTCGATTTAGGCCAATTTGTTGCGAATTTATTTTTAAATGCTCTTTCTCGAAAAACAGATCGCGAACCGTTATTTGCACACATTACGAACACATGGAACGTATTTAAAGATACCTTTACTGCGCTTTGGCATTCTGAAAACACTGAACCTTTCGCTAAAGATGAGCGCTTGTTACATGAAATTTTAACGCAAACGTGGCAAGATGCTGTTGGATATGCAGGGTGTGAAATCATTCGACGTACGATTGGCTTAGCTCACGTGGCGGACTTAGACGAAATTTCTTCAGAGGAAAGAAAAATTAACGCTAAACGTACTGCGTTAAAAATTGGACGCTATTTACTTCTGCACCAACAAGACGTTTCACCAAATGAATTTGAACATTTACTTCGATAACGAATAATGTACACAATGAAAGGATCGGTATCAGCATGACAAATACACTATCACTTCCGCGCTCAGTGGAATGGAATGAATCATATATTACTTTATTAGATCAGCAGCAGCTTCCTGGCAAAGTTGAATATATTAAGCTGCAAACCATTAAAGACGTATGGGATGCTATCACTACCTTGAAAGTACGCGGAGCCCCTGCAATTGGCATTACGGCGGCTTTTGGTCTTGCTCTTTCTGCGCTTAGCTATGACACGGATTCAGTCAAGGAATTCAACAAAAAGCTAGCTCTAGATCAACAGTATTTAGCTAGTTCACGCCCGACTGCCGTCAATTTATTTTGGGCATTGGACCGCGTAGCGAAAAGCGCTGAATCCGCTTCGTCCGTTAATGAAGCTAAAACAAAAGTTGTTCATGAAGCGATTCAAATTCAAGTAGAAGATGAAGAAACGTGCTACCGAATTGGAGATCATGCCCTTTCTTTATTTAAAAAGAAAGATAAAATCATGACAATATGTAATGCTGGTTCAATTGCTACAGCTTATTATGGAACAGCATTAGCACCTTTTCACTTGTCTAAGCAGCGCGATATTCCGCTTGAAGTATTTGCTTGTGAAACAAGACCCGTTCTTCAAGGTTCTCGCTTAACAGCATGGGAACTTCAGCAGTCGGGAGTAGACGTTACGCTGATTACGGATAATATGGCTGCTCATACCATTAAAACAAAAGGAATTAATGGGATCATTGTAGGTGCTGACCGCATTGCAGCAAATGGCGATACGGCTAACAAAATTGGAACGTATGGACTTGCTCTTTTAGCGAAAGCATTCGGTATTCCATTTTACGTAGCAGCGCCGCAGTCCACATTTGATTTATCTATTCAAGACGGAAGCAGCATCCCTATTGAAGAACGTTCACCTAAAGAAGTAACGCACATTGGAGATACGCAAATTGCTCCAGACGGAATCTCTGTGTACAATCCAGCTTTTGATGTGACGCCAAGCGAACTGATTACGGCTATTATTACAGAGCATGGAGTTATCCATTCCCCGTCTTTTGAATCCATTCAAAAAGTTTTGCTGCAATCTGCTCAATAACAAGAGGCTGGGACAAAAGTATTTTAGCCCCACTGCAAAACGAACCACTAATCAACATGTTGATTAGTGGTTCGTTTTTTTGTGATGGTAAATATCGTTTTATCTGTTTCGTTCCCTCTAGCAGTTGATTGGGGGGGCAAGGTGAAGACTCCTGCGGGAAAAACGGAAGGGGTGAGACCCCGCAGGAGCGCAAGCGACGAGGAGGCCCAGCGGCCGCCCGCGGAAAGCGAAGTCTTGCACGGAAATCAACTGCGGTGTCACAAGCGGTTCAGTTCATGTATACGAGTTGTTCATCTTTAGATGACATTGATTTTGTTATGTCTCAACCTTTTTTATTAAACAGTGCTTTTTGGCTGCATTTGTAACACAATTGTAACAGTACTCTCTGCTTTTTCTACATATATTATAGGGGATTCTTTTTGAATAAGGAGGAGTAAAAATGAGTGCAGAGCAAAAAACGGATAAAAACAAAGCGTTGAATCGCAAGCAGCAATATCAGCTATTCGATTTATCCAAAGATGAAGAACTAAATTCCCTCCCTTCTCCTCAGCAAATTGACGGTGTGTTTGTGCAAGGAGAAGGCTGGAAATTAGACGGTGAATAGTTATTTTAACTCCAGAGCGCCTTTTGCTACATTTCTTTCAAGCATTAATAGTTTTTCTTTTATATGAGTTTGGGAACCTGCATAACCTGTTAAAGCTCCATTTTTACCAATAACACGGTGACAAGGTAAAATAATAGGCAGTGGATTTCGACGATTCGCTTGTCCCACAGCCCTTACGGCTTTAGAGCGATTAACAGACTCCGCTACATCACTATAAGACCACGTTTGTCCATAAGGTATACCTTTAAGCGTTAACCACACTTCTTTTTGAAAGTCTGTTCCTTTTATATCCAAAGGCACATCAAATGTTAGCGTGCGCCCTTCAGCATAATCCTGAAGCTGCCGCTTCGCTTCTTTCACAAGGTGATAATTCTCGTCATGGACAAGTTTTTTAAGCTGCTCGTTGTGATCATCGCTATCAAACCAAATATGTTGAACCCCTTTTTCCGAGGCTACAATATAAATTTTCAAATCAGAAAATAAGTTCATTTCTCCATAGTACATACTCGCTTATCCTTTCTGTTTAGGCTGGAAGAATAACACGAAAAGCCGTTCCTTCTCTTATTTTGCTTTCCACTTCAATTCGCCCTTTATGTTCTTCGATAATTTTATATGAGACCATCAAACCAAGCCCCGTTCCTTTTTCTTTTGTCGTATAAAATGGTTCTCCTAAGCGCTTGATGCGCTCTTCGGGCATTCCGTCTCCTTGATCTCGAATGGAGACCGTCACGTAGTGCGGCTCTGTAGAATAGACTTCAACAAAAATTCTTCCCCCGTTTGACGTGACTTCAATTGCGTTTTTAATTACATTTATTAGTACTTGTTTAATTTGGTTCGGCTCGCAGTATACCATTGGCAGCTGAGGGGACACACTTAGTTCAAACTGAATATTTTCTAAAAGCGCTTGAGCATTTAATAAATCAATCGTTTCTTTAACAACCGCAGCTAGATTTTTCTTTTCGAACTTTACGGCCTGTGGCTTAGCGAGTACTAGAAACTCTGTAATAATGGTTTCGATTCTTTTTAATTCGGATTTAATAATATCAAAATAAAGAGAGTGATCTTCTTGAATGCTGCTTTCTAGCAGCTGAACAAACCCTTTTAAAGCCGTCATCGGATTGCGGATTTCATGCGCAATCCCAGCTGCTAACTGTCCGACTACTTGAAGCGTATCCGATTTCCGAATCTGCTCCTGCATTTGATTTCGTTCCGTTACGTCTCTTAAAAGCGTCATATATAGACCTGGCAAGATATCTTTTTTCGTAGAGAATTCGATATTTTTAACTTTTTCGTTCCCCGTAACGTACGTAATCTCTCCTTCAGCTTCCCCTTTTTGCTCAATTGTTTCTTTATGCTCAATGACCGCATCTAAATTCGCTGAAGAAATAAAATCCTCCATGGAATGCGCACAAATCTCCTCTTTGCTGAGTTCGAGAATATCACAAAGAGAAGAATTCACATCAATAATATTTCGCTTGCCGTCCCATAAAACTAACCCATCGATCGAACCATTAAAAATCTGTCTGAATTTCTCTTCGTTATTCCGAAGCTCTTGTTCGATTTTTGTACGTTCACTAATGTTTCGAAAAATGGTTAAATGGTCTCCTTCTATAATGCCTTTTTTCCCTGTGAATTCCAACTGTTTGATTTCTCCATTTGGCATGTAAAAAGGAAGCTGATTGCGAATTTCTCCTTCTTTTTGAAATGTTTGCAGCATTTTTAATGCACTAAAGCTTTGCTTATCGATAAACGTATACAAATTACTTCCAATCAATTTGTTCAACGGCAGCTCGAATGTACGGGACGAAGCAAGATTAGCGTTTAAGATTTCCCCATCGTCTTTCCAAATCAAAATGGCTTCAATCGCATTTTCAAAAATAGCCCTGAAATTTTTTTCGCTTCTCAACAGCTGCTGCTCCATCAGCCGTTTTTCCGTCACGTCTCTCATAATGGACATATAGTATTGACTGTATATATTAGCCGTTGTGGTAAATTCAAAAAAAGTAACGTCTCCATTTTCGAGCTTAATCGGCAGCTCGCCGCTTGTCTTTCCTTCTTGATGCAGAGTTCTCCATAATTTTTTCACTTTATAATGATAAGTAGGTTCTACAAGCTCTTCTAACGTTTTAGTTAAAAGCTGTGCTCTTGTATAATTTAATCGCTCGCAAAATGAAGGGTTCGCGTCGATAAGCTGACCAGTTCGATCAAAAATAACAATTCCATCTACCGCTTCATTAAATACATCCATAAACATATGATGACTAATAAACCGTTCGTTTTCCATCATCTTGTGCTGCGTAATATCTCGAAATGTACACACAATAATGCCCGACATGTGACTATGTTTGTGTGAAGTAAATTCAACATGTTTCATCATGCCGCTTTGAAGCGTCATCGCGCCTTCATATTTGAAATAGCTTTCTTCTAAAAGCGCTGGATAGTACGCTTCAATCATGTCATACGGAAAATACATGAGAAAATCTTTCATTTGATACGTTAATAGCTCATCCTTTGTTTTTTCAAACAGCCCGCAGGCTGATTCGTTTGCATTTATAACTTGAAAATACTCATCAAATACGACAATGGCATCTAATACGTCATTAAAAATAGCTCGTAGCTGCTCTAATTCACCTTGCTGCTTTTGCGCAGCTTCAGATGTTAATTCTCTGTGTGGTGACATGCTCATTGCTCCTTTCTTTTGCACTTCCCATTTCCCCACCTTTTATCTATAGACTTAGTATTCTACAAGATTTGCTTTTTACCTTTTTAAAATTAGTCACGTTTATTCAAAATGCGACATTTCTTCACATTCTCCCGTTATTTAAAAAAGGAGCATGAATAAAAGAGGCTGGGACATAACAAAATGAAACCTATGCTCAACATAACAAAGAAAACGAACCGTGAATCAACATGTTTGATTCACGGTTCGTTTTTCACTTCGGCTAAAATACGTTTTCCCCAGCCTCTATCGATCATTCACTACAATATAAGTGGCTTGAATAGGTCCATGCACGCCAACGACTAGATTCATTTCAATATCAGCTGAATTGCTCGGTCCCGTAATAAAGTTAATGCAAGAAGCAATCGTTTCTCCTCGCTCTACTTTTTCATGAATCATTTCAGCAGCTTGTGTCATGCGAGGGACAATGGAGCTTTGAGGAATGATCGCAATATAAGTGGCCGGCAGCAAACTGACCGATCGTCCTTTTGCAGCGCTGCTGAACAAAACAACCGTGCCGGATTCCGCTAGCGTCAAATCACTGAATGTGATGCCTACATTTGCTTGTTCAGCTAGTTTAATATTCTCATCGCCTTTTGCAGAATTCCATACGTGAAGGCTACTGCTTGTTTCCCATTTCTCCATCAGCAGATTCAATCCATATTCGGAAAACCTAGGATCATCCCACGTGCTCACAAGACCATTTCCATAGTTCGCTACGGCTTCCTCAAGGACAGCTGGCAAGTGTTGTGATGATGTTTCTACATAGCGAGTATGAATACGTTCGCAATGGTTTTCAAGCTCTTTCTTTAATTGATCTGGCGAATAGCTGCGGTAGACCTCATGCTGAGGAGCATGCTTCCATTGGGGCTTTACTACGCCGCTTGTTCGCCTGCTTCGCTTAAGATTAGCTGCAATATTATCTAAAAAACTGTCTCTATTTTGAATGCTTCCGTTCATCATCATCACTCCTTTTATCAAACCAATCTCGTAAGCGCTCTTTTGTAGGCGCCGGAAACTCTCTGCTTTCCGTCCACGCTTTTAATGGACCAGGTCCTTTGGAAATACTGCTTCCTGACATAAAAGGAGTAAGAGCTGCCGGTGCTACTTTAGCGCCCACTGTATATAGAGAAGAAGAAGC
This sequence comes from Priestia sp. RMT2NF4, assembly GCF_047872835.1. NCBI lineage: Bacteria > Bacillati > Bacillota > Bacilli > Caryophanales > Bacillaceae > Priestia > Priestia sp. RMT2NF4. The sequence goes on along the minus strand of NZ_JBLQZO010000003.1, from coordinate 646,570 downwards.
TGCTCCCAAGCCAAATGCTTTCATCGCCAGCTTTTCCGAAATAGGTGCTTTTCCTTCTTTCTCGACAATTCGCTGACGATGCTTGTGCAATAGCTCATGCAGCGGAATTTTGACCGGACAGGCATCCGTACAGGCTGCGCATAGCGTTGAGGCATATGGAAGCTCTTTGTAGTCTTCATAGCCTCCAAGCAAAGGAGATAATACAGCTCCAATCGGACCTGAATAAATAGATCCATATGAATGCCCTCCAATATGGCGATACACGGGACATACATTCACACATGCCGCACAGCGAATACACTGTAAAACAGATTGAAACTCAGTTCCTAAAATCGCAGATCGTCCGTTATCCACAATCACTAGGTGAAATTCTTCCGGTCCGTCTACTTCCCCTGGAAGTCTAGGCCCTGTAAGCGCTGTTACGTAACTTGTAAGCCGCTGACCTACTGCACTTCTAGTTAAAAGGCTTACCAACACTTCAAACTCTTCAAACGTTGGCACAATTCGTTCCATTCCCATAACCGTAATTTGCGTTTTAGGAAGGGCAGTTGTTAACCTTGCATTTCCTTCATTGGTTACAAGTGAAATAGACCCAGATTCTGCAATCGCAAAATTACATCCCGTGATGCCAATATCAGCTGATAAAAATTCTTTTCGCAGCATTTCCCGGGCGTGAAGAGCTAGTTCTTCAGGTTTTTCCGTTTTTTTATAAGAAAGCTTTTCTTGAAATACATCTCTAATTTGTTCTTTATTTTTATGAAGTGCAGGAGCTACGATATGAGAAGGCGGATCGTGATCATCTACTTGCAGGATATATTCTCCTAAATCCGTTTCAATAACTTCACAGCCCAGTTCTTCTAAAGCAGCGTTCATATGAATTTCTTCTGTAACCATTGACTTGGATTTAACGACTTTCTTTGCCTGCTTTTGCCTCGCTACATTTTTTATGTACTCATTCGCTTCTTCAGCTGTTTGAGCGAAAAAAACGTGGCCTCCGCGTTTAGCTACATTATCCGTGAGCTGCTCTAAATAGTAATCTAAATTTTCAAGCGTATGCTGACGAATTTCTTCGCCAAGCGCTCTCCATTCTTCCCAGTTCCCTAATTCTTCCGCCGCATCTAATCTACGGCTTCTTAAGCGCTCTTGAGCACCTGAAACCGCAAAGCGCATAAACGCATTATTGACTCCGTCATCGACGCGTTTTTTAAACTGATCGTTTCCTATTTTCATAGACATTCGGTATTCTCCTTTCTTTACATTCTGCTATTTAACACTTCAGCGATATGCATCACTTTTACAGGCTGTCCTTTTCGTTCAATTCTTCCTCCAATATTCATAAGACAGCCGCAGTCAGCTCCAATTAAGTACTCCGCGTTTGTTTTAGCTATACAGCCCACTTTTTCATCGACCATTTGTTCAGAGATTTGCCCCATCTTAACCGAAAACGTCCCGCCAAATCCGCAGCAGTTATGACTGTTTTCAAGATTCTCCATTTCAAGACCCTTTACATTGTTTAATAGTGTAAAAGGTTCTTTTTTTACGTTTAGCAAACGCGTCATATGACAGGAAGAATGATAAGTGGCTTTCCCATTTAAGCTGGCTCCCACGTCTTCTACTTTTAAAACGTTTACAATAAAATCCGTTAGCTCATACGTTTTATCAGCAAGCTTCACGGCAGACTCATGCCATGCAGCATCACCTTTAAAAAGATGGGGATACTCTTTAAACATTGTCACACACGAGCCTGATGGAGATACAACGTACTCTGCATGCTCAAACGCTTTTATCATGTTTTTCATTGCTTCTTTTGATTCTTTTACGTAACCGCTGTTATACGCAGGCTGCCCGCAGCATACTTGACTCTTTGGAAAATCCACTTCGCATCCTAATCGTTCTAACAATTCTACCGTCGCTTTTCCTACATTTGTTTGAAACATATCAATCAAACATGTGGCAAATAAAGATACTTTCATCATTTGCTCCCTCCAAGCTGATCATTTTACTTCTTTTAGTTAACAGGTCATCAGATGACTTAATGCTATTATACTCCTATGTTTTTCTAATTTCACTAGTTTTTCAAAAATACATTTCTTTGTTTGATATTTTTCCCACAAAATAATAAGAAATTGAGACACGTGAAACCTACGTTTGCCCTATTATTAAAAAAATCCGAACGAATTTGATTCTCCATCAAGAATCAAAACCGTTCGGATCTTCCTTCAACTAAACTACGTTTGTCTCAGCTTCTTACTTATTTATTTCCAAAAATCATCAAACACTGTGATTGGCAATTGGCGTTTATGCTGCGTTTTTAAGAAGTGACCTTCAATGACGTTACTTGCATGTTCACCTACATCTTTGCCTTCTAAATAATCGTCGATTTGCTCATACGTTACGCCAAGCGCTTCTTCATCCGGAAGCTGTGGACGATCTTCTTCCAAATCAGCCGTTGGTTTTTTCATATATAGATGCTCGGGACAGCCTAATTCTTTTAGCATTTGTTTCCCTTGTCGCTTGTTTAGACGGAAGATAGGCACTAAGTCAGCTCCTCCGTCACCAAATTTTGTATAAAATCCTGTAACAGCTTCAGCGGAGTGATCCGTTCCAAGTACGACTCCACTGTACATGCCTGCTACCGTATATTGCGCAATCATTCGTTCACGTGCTTTTACATTTCCTTTGTTGAAGTCGGAAACTTTATCATCTGCCGCTTCTTCAACAGCAGAAAGCATCGCATCTACTGCTGGTTTTACATTAATAGAAATAGATTTTGTTGGTTGAATAAAAGCAAGTGCATCTTGACAGTCTGCTTCATCTGCCTGCACACCGTATGGAAGACGAACAGCAATAAACTGATAGCGCTCTTCTTCGGCTTCTTCATTCAACTCATTAACCGCTAGCTGCGCCAGCTTTCCCGTTAACGTAGAATCTTGGCCGCCGGAAATACCTAGTACAAACGAACGTAAAAAAGGATATTTGTTCATGTAGGATTTCAGAAAATCAACGCTGCGGCGAATTTCTTCCGCGGGATTAATTTCTTTTTGCACATGCATTTCTTCAATAATTTGCTTTTGTAGCTCTTTCATAAAAAAACTCTCCTCTCATTACTAGCTGACGGAGTCTACACAAGTACGGTATCAGATAGTAACTTGCTTCTAGTCTCTTCGATATTTTGCATTTTGTTATCCCAGCAGTTTGTACTTAAGTCTACTGGATACTCTGTAGGACGAAATACATCTTCGTTCGATTTTGTAATAACTTTGTAGTCATCCCATAGATGCTTTAAGTTTTGTAAGCAGTAGGCTCTCATTTCTTCAATGGTAGGCTGCTCATACACAAGCTTTCCCTGTGCAAAGATTGGCTGGTGAATTTTACGTGCGTTAAAGTTCGTGACAAACTTGCTGACGTGCGTATGAATAGGATGAAACATTTTTAAATGCTCCTCTTCATTCGGCACTTCGTCTTGCATCGTAATATAATCGCCTTCCCATTTGTGATTCACTTGATTTACAATTCGATATACTTCTTTTAGACCAGGAGTTGAAATTTTCTCCGGGTTTTCTGACAGCTTAATCGTATCCACCATGTTTCCATGATCATCTTCAATCGAAACCAGCTTGTACACCGCTCCTAGCGCCGGCTGATCAAAGGACGTCATGAGCTTTGTTCCAACTCCCCATCCATCAATTTTGGCACCTTGCGCTTTCAAATCTAGAATGCTGTACTCATCAAGGTCATTCGAAGCGAAAATTTTCACATCATGATAGCCCGCTTCATCAAGCATTTTTCTTGCCTCTTGAGAAAGATATGGAAGTCTTCCGCTGTCTAATCGAATACCGATAAAATTAATTCGTTCTCCCATTTCTTTTGCTACTTTAATAGCATTTGGAATACCTGATTTTAACGTATTATATGTATCTACTAAAAAGATACAGTTACGGTGTGATTCGGCATATTTTTTAAACGCACTATATTCATCACGATAGACTTGAACAAGCGCGTGGGCGTGAGTGCCGGACACAGGAATCCCAAACACTTTTCCCGCTCTTACATTACTGGTTGCGTCAAAGCCTCCAATATAAGCAGCTCTTGCCCCGTAAAAAGCAGCATCCAGCTCATGTGCTCTTCTTGAACCAAATTCCATAAGCTGATTTGTACCCGTATGTTCATATAAATTATCTTCTCCCGCGGCTAAGCGAATACGCGATGCTTTTGTGGCAATCAGCGGATGGAAATTTAAAATATTTAAAAGCGGCGTTTCAATAAGCTGCGCTTCTGCTAAAGGAGCGTCAATTTGCAGCATCGGTTCATTAGCAAAAATCATTTCGCCTTCTACGACCGAACGAATATTACCGCTAAATCGAACCTGTTTTAGATAGTCGATAAACTCCGCTTCATAATGTAATTCTTCATATAAATAATCTAAGTCCGTTTCGCTAAATCTGAAATTAGCAATAAAATCAATTACTCTTTCTAGCCCGGCAAACACCGCATAACCGCTTTCAAACGGCATCCGACGAAAGTAAGCTTCAAATACAGAACGACGTTTATGAATCTGGTCTTTAAAATACGTATGCGCCATATTCAGCTCGTATAGATCTGTATGCAAAGCTAGACTATCATCTCTATATTGCTTTTTCATACTTTGTAACCCTCCATTTGACAATCCTAGTTTCTATTATGTAAATCTTTTCACAATAGAGCAAGCATAAATTATCGGAAGGTGCTTGAATTTTAGTTTTTCTGTTGTTTAGAGCGCACTTTTCTGCCTGAAATGGCGTTATTTTTCTTCCGGTATGTATTTCATTAGTACATGTTCAACATTATCAAGGTGACTCATCATAAAATGCTGAGCATCTTCTGCATGCTGAGAAAGAATAGCTTCATAAATTTGCTGATGCTCTTTATAAATCCGTTCAGCCGTTTTCTCTTCTGCATAAAGCCAGATGCGTCTTGTCTCTTTCATCGTTTCAATCATCATTTCTGATACGTTATTCATAAGCTTCACTAAAAGAGGGTTTTGTGAGGCTTTGGCAATGGCTAAATGAAAAGCAAAATCTGCTTTCTCTCCCAGTTCTTCATTGCCAAACGCTCCTTTCATTTGTTCCAGACTATTAGACAGCTGTTTAAGGTCCGCATCCGTTCTCTTTTGAGCTGCCGCTCGAACAGCTCCAATTTCTAATACTTTTCTCACTTCAAGCAAATGCTCAATATCGTTTTTATTCATTAATACAGCGCTAGTTACAGGCAAAGACAGCATATCTGAGTTAAATTCGCGTACAAATGTGCCTTCTCCTTGCTTCATCTCCAGAAGCCCCATCGCCCGCAAAGCGCTAAGAGCTTCACGAATAGCTGAGCGTCCTACCTGAAAGTTTTCCGCCAGCTGCTGCACTGAATCCAAACGGTCTCCAGGTTTCAAGCTGCCTTCTTTTATATTCTCAAGAAGCGTTTCGGCTACTTCTTCGTATATTTTTTTTGGCTTAATTCGCTTATATTCCACGTTTTCCACCTCATTTTTTTCGTTCACCAAGGTTCACATTAACCGAGACTCTTTCTTCTTTTACGTTTCTGTTACATTTTACCGAAATCTTTTCCCCGCCACAACAAAAGTGCAAAGGTATTTATACTTTATTTCTCAAATGTGCTAAAATAGTAAATTGATTTCATATTACGAGTTAAAAGGAGCTTTTTGAATGAACATTGTTGTCAGTACATTGAATGCGAAGTATATTCATACTTCTTTAGCCCTTCGATGTTTAAAAGCCTATGCCGAGCCTGACTATAAAGTGGATATGGCCGAATATACGATTAAAGATCCTGCTATGAACATTGTCACGGATTTATATAAACGCAACCCAGATATTATTGGTTTCAGCTGTTACATTTGGAATATTGAAGAAACGATTAAAGTCGCACAAATGCTTAAAAAGATCAATCCTGAGCTCATCATTATATTCGGTGGACCAGAAGTAACCTATGATGTAACTCACTGGTTAGAGCGTATTCCTGAAGCTGACTTTATCGCTATTGGTGAAGGTGAAGAAACATTCAAGCAGCTGTTAGATGAACTTCACGGCGAGCGTCAGTTTGAAAACGTAAGCGGCGTGGCTTTCCGAAAAGAAGGAAAACCAGTTGTTAACCCACAGCGCAATAAAATTGATTTGCGCGAAATGCCTTCTCCTTTCCGTTTTGAAGAAGACCGCCAAGAACTTTCAAAACGCGTTGTGTATATTGAAACAAGCCGCGGCTGTCCGTTTAGCTGTCAGTTCTGTCTCTCTTCTATTGAAGTAGGCGTTCGTTATTTCGACCGAGAAAAAGTAAAAGAAGATATTCGCTATTTGATGGATAACGGAGCGCGCACAATTAAGTTCGTAGACCGCACGTTCAACATCAGCCGCAGCTACGCCATGGAAATGTTCCAATTTTTAATTGATGAACATCGTGAAGGTACCGTATTTCAGTTTGAAATTACTGCCGATATTATGCGCCCAGAAGTTATTCAGTTCTTAAACGATAACGCGCCAAAAGGATTATTCCGCTTTGAAATTGGCGTTCAATCTACAAATGATGCCGTTAATGAGCTAGTCAAACGCAAACAAAACTTCAAAAAATTAACGCGTACCGTAACAATGGTAAAAGAAGGCGGAAAGATCGACCAGCATTTAGATTTAATCGCCGGACTGCCAGACGAAGATTACAACTCATTTAAAAATACGTTTAATGATGTATTTGCACTTCGTCCTGAAGAGCTTCAGCTAGGGTTTTTAAAAATGCTTCGCGGCACTGGCTTACGTTTAAGTGCGCCTCGCTATAATTATCAATACATGGATCAGTCGCCTTATGAAATTTTAAGCAATAACGTCTTGCCATTTTCAGATGTCGTACGCATCAAGCATGTAGAAGATATTTTAGAAAAGTTTTGGAATGACCACCGAATGGATGAAACGATCGAGTTTTTAGTAGAATACTGCTATGATACGCCTTTTGATTTTTTCCAAAACTTTGGGACGTATTGGGATGAAATGGGCTGGGTTCGAATCGGTCATCAGCTTGAAGATTTATTCAGACGCCTTAAACAGTATATTCAAACAGAAAGTTTTTCAAATGAAGAAGTAATTGAAGGGTTTATGAAAATTGATTATTTACAAAACCAAAAGCATAAGCCTCGTAAGCCTTGGTGGGACGATAAAGTAGAAAAACAAGTCCGTTCTCATTACTATCAGCAAATGCTTGCTAATCCTTCTATCATGGGACAGGCTTTTGAAGCTGAACAGCTTGCTGAAAAAGAATTATACAAGCACACTGTTTTAGAGATTCTTCCATTTGATTATATGTATTATAAACAAACAGGACAAATCAATGAACAACCATCTGTTCTTCTTGCTTATTATGATCAAAAAGCAAATGATACAAAACTTTATTCAGCACCTGTAGAAGCATTTGGTCTTCCAGTTGTAAGCTAAAACCTCGGATATCCGAGGTTTTTTTCTTTAGCATTCTTTTTTCTTTTCATGCTCTTTATCAGACTTTGTCTTTCCAAGGGATTCATATATTTTAGCTGCGTTCGGATCGCCCATTTCCGTTCCAAACTCTTCTTGCAGTAATTGTTTTTGTTTTGCTTCGGTGCTCGCGATGTGCTTATTATTTTGTTTATGTTTGCTCATCGTTACTTACCTTGCTTTCCTTTTTTAGAATTGCGATTCGCGCCTTTAGCCGGCTCCTCGCCGCCAGCATATTCAGCAGCAAATTCTGCATCTGAAAGGCTCTCTTTTGGTGTATTGTTGTTAGTTAGTGCTGATTTGTACCCTACTTTACGCTTTGCCATCATCTATCCCTCCTATGCTTGGAAGTCCATTGAACTTCCTTTTCTTAGAATGCGCCTTTTGCTAAGCAATATAAGCAGAAAAAGCTGTAAAAAAGCGGTTGAAACATAACAAAATCACTTTACTCTAAATACGAGCAACTAGGATAAATGCGTTGAACCGCTTGTGACACCGCTGTTGATTTCCGTGCAAAGCTTCGCTTTCCGCGGGCGGTCGATAAGCCTTGCCCTCCCATCAACAGCTAGAAGCAGCTACATGAAACCTACGTTCACCATCATAATAAAAAGATCCGAACGAGTTGGATTCTTAATCAAGAAACAAACTCGTTCGGATCTTCCTTCAACTAACATATTTTTGTCCCAGCCTCTTTTATCCAATAATAATACGTTCTTTCGGATAGTGATAATCCGGTCCAGACGTTGGACGGCGAAGCATTAAAATGAATGAAAACATGCCAATTCGGCCAATGAACATTAAAATCATAATAACGCATTTACCGATATCAGAAAGCCCTCCTGTAATGCCCATTGATAAACCGGTTGTCCCAAAAGCTGAACACACTTCAAAAATAAGCTCAATGAGAGAAAAATGTTCTGTAACACTTAAAATAAGAAGAGAAATCGAGCAAATGATCACGGCTAACATCGACACGGCTACTGATTTGATAATGTCATCTTCATGAATTTCGCGGCGAAAGATTTTAATCGTCTTATTTCCTCTTACGTAATAAAACAGGAAAAGAATATTTAATGCAAACGTCGTCGTACGAATTCCTCCTCCTACTGAGCTCGGTGAAGCCCCGATAAACATCATCGCGCTCATCATAATTAACGTAGGAAGTGAAAACTCATTAATATTCATGGTCGCCACTCCTCCGCTCCTTGTAGCAGCGGATTGGAAAAACGCATAAAAGAACGATTCATCCCAAGACTTATCTGCTAAAAAACCTGAATGCTCTAGCACAAGAATTAAAATTGTTCCCCCTGCTAACAGCAGAAAAAACATAATGGTCGTTAGCTTCGTAAATAGAGAAAATTGAAATTTACGCTTATCTTTAAATGTTAAAAAATAGTGCTTAATCTCAATTAACACAGGGAATCCAATCGCTCCAAGCGTAATTAAAATAACAGTTACCACTTGTACAAAATAATCATGGGCATACGGAATAAATGAAGATCCTGTAATATCGAAGCCGGCATTTGTTGTAGCGCTGACAGAAGCAAAGAAACCATGCAGAAACGCATCTGTCCAGCTCGAATAGTAACGGAGAAAATGTAATCCTAAAATAATGGCACCAACTAGTTCAATAGCAAAAATAATAAATAAAATATTTCTCATCAAGTCAACTAATCCTGATAAACGGGATTGGTTATGATCTGTCATAATGAGCTGACGTTCCTTTAAACCAATTTTTTTACCTAAAATCATCCAAATGAATGTACTGAGTGTCATCACACCAATACCACCGATTTGAAAGATAAAAGCGAGCAAAAAATAGCCCGTCGTACTAAATGTATCCGGAGTAGAAACAGGTGTCAGCCCTGTTACACTTACCGCACTAACGGCAATAAATAAGCGATCAATAAATGCTAACTTCACTCCCGGCTTTAAAGCTTCTGGAATACTAAGCAATAGAAATCCAAGCGTAACAGCCACTATGTAAAATGTAACAATAATTTGAGCTGAAGACATCTGCCTTACTCGTCGTTTCCATGGTTGCGGCATAATCTGACATTCCTTTTTTGTTATAATACTAATAGTTTTCTTCTTTCTTCCCAAAGCATACTCATTGTTACATGGATCGCAATATCCATGTAAAAAATCCCATGTTCAAGAAGGTGACTACATTAGTATAAAAGAAGTCACCTCACTTGTCATTAGATATCATAAATCCCAGCAGCCTGCATCAAGAACCGTCACTCAATATTGTCTGTTTATACAAAAAAACGAGGTCGAGACATAATTAAATTAATCTAATCTAAAGACAAATAAATGGGATACATGAGCTCGTATGGACACTTGAGACACCGCTGTTGATTTCCGTGCAAGACTTCGCTTTCCGCGGGCGACCGCTGAGCCTCCTCGTCGCTTACGCTCCTGCGGGGTCTCACCTGTTCCGCTTTCCCCGCAGGAGTCTTCGCCTTGCCCCCCAATCACCAGCTAGAAGCAACCACATACTTGAAACCTGCGTTCACCATAACAAAAAACGAACCACTGATATCAGTGGTTCGTTTTTTACTTCGGCTAAAATATTTTTGTCCCAGCCGCGTCTTTATTTTATTTAGAACGTTTTTCTAGCCAATCGCCGATTGAAGGATATGTTTCCTTCACTGCTTTTGGACCAAATACAACAGATACGTGACCTGTTTGCAGCAATTTGTACTCTTTATCTTCACTTGAAACAGCGTCCATTAAAGCTGCCACTTGATGCGGCATCGCAATATGATCACGGCTAGCAGCAATGTTTAAAATATTAGCTTTAATATTTTTCAAATCTACTTTGCGTCCGCGAACTTCAAGTTCACCATTGATTAATTTGTTTTGTTGATAGAAGTCGCGAATCCACTGACGATAAGCTTCACCAGCAAATGGGATTCCGTCAGCAACCCACTTTTGCATTAGCTTCCAGCTTTCAACAAAGCGCTGATTTTCCGAACGATCCACCAGCGTTACATACGGACCGTAAAAATTTGTGATTGGCTTTAGCATCTTGTTTCCAAAGTCAATCATCTCTGGAGGGATGTTTCCAAATGTATCTACTGCTTTATCTAAATTAAAGTAGCGGTCGTCTAGGAATGCCCCGTATAAACCTGTATCCGAGAAATCAAATGGACTTGTCATAAAAATTAAGTTTTTAATCGGCAAGTCTTCATTTAATGCAGCAAAAATAGATGTCATAGTTCCGCCCATGCAGTAACCAAGAACAGACAAATCAGGAGATTTAGAAGTGCGCAGCACCTTTTTCGCCGCTTTTGGAATATAATCCACAATATAATCATCTAGCTTCATATTGCTGTCTTCAAGTCCAGGAGTTCCCCAGTCAAGTAAATACACGTCAAAACCGCGGTTTAATAAGTATTCAACAAGGCTGTTTCCAGGTGTCAAATCCAAAATATACGGTTTATTGATCAGTGCATATACGAGTAAAATTGGTGTTTTATGAAGGTTATCTTTTACTGGCGTATAGCGATATAATTTCGCTTTGTTCTTTTTCCAAATAACCTCTTTTGGTGTTAATCCAACTTCCGGTTCCGCTTCTGTTGTCATAATTTCATATGCACGCTTAAAACGTCTTGCAGAACTTTTATATTCACTTGGCATTGATTTGATTAATTTTTCCCACTCTTGCACGTAAGGAATTGCCACGAATATACACACCCTTTCATTTCATTAGTAGTTAGTTAACAAGCACAGCCCCGACAAAAGTCAGGGCCAGCATCTATTACATGTATAAGCCGCCGTTAATGTTTAACTGTTGTCCTGTAATGTACGCGCCGTCTTTTGCTAAGTAAACAACTCCGCGTGCAATTTCTTCAGCGTGGCCTAAGCGACGAGTTGGAATTTTCGCAACAACTTTTGCACGAACTTCTTCCGGCATTGCCATTACCATTTCCGTTTCAATAAATCCTGGGCAAATTGCATTAACTGTTACGCCTGACTTAGCAAGTTCAAGAGCTAATGATTTAGTGAATCCTAGCATACCTGCTTTAGCAGCTGAGTAGTTTGTTTGACCAAATCCGCCCGCTTGACCAATAATTGATGAAATATTGATAACACGACCGCCTTCAGATTCTAAAAGATGCGTTAGCGCAGCTGATGTTGTGTTGTATACGCTATGTAAGTTTACATCAATTACTTTTTTCCAATCTTCTTCGCCTAACTTCTTGAATGAACGGTCACGCGTAATTCCAGCATTGTTTACTAGAATGTCCAATTGACCAAACGCAGCTTTTGTTTCTTCGATTAGGTGTTTTGCTTGATCTACATAAGACACGTCAGCTTGAACCGCAATAGCTTCGCCGCCGTTGTCTTTAATTTCTTTTACAATTGCTTCTGCAGATTCTTTACTGCTGTTATAGTTTACTGCTACTTTTACTCCATTAGAAGCAAGCTCACGTGTAATTGCTGCCCCGATACCTTTAGATCCGCCTGTTACGATTGCTACTTTACCTTGTAATGTTGTCATGAAAAATTTCCCCCTTGCTTCTTCAGCGATGATTTTTACTGTAAATACAGCAGTTAATGTTGTTTTAAAATCCCCTATGCCCTACTTGCGAGCCGGCTGCTCAGTTTTTTGAGCGTTTGATGGTTTTGCTTCAGCTTTAGCTTCTGCCTTTGGCTTTTCAGCTAATTTTTCTTGTTTTTCTAACAGCTGAGCCTGAAGCTGCTCACCTTGAGTTTTAATTTGTTGTTGAATCGTTTCTTTTAACTCGTCTTGTGTTTTTTGCTGCCCTTCAAGAAGAGATAAAACTTTGTCGAGTTTTTTGTCTAATGATTTGACATCAGATTTCAGCTTAGTTACATCTTTTTTCAAAGCGGATGCACTTTCTTGCTGTGCTTCTAATTCATCAAAACGATCATCAAATTGCTCTTCTAATAATTCTACTTTTTCTTCCACATTGATGACTAATGACGCAACGTTTGCTACATCTTCTTTTGTGGGTACATTTACTTGGTGCAGATAGCGCCCCGTTACTTCATTTACTGCTTGTTGATATTGAAGGTTCATATTTAGCACATTTCCCATGAGCTGGGAAAATTCTTCACGATTCATATTGTCCCCAATAACTTTACCCCAGTAAGATTCGGTTTTGTCATATACGTCTTTCCATGCTTGAAACGGATCAAATACTTTTTGCTGTTCCAAAACTCCATCTCCTTTCTTGTGTACGTTAAAAGTGATGGCTTTCAATATGGACACTTAATGTGACAAGCGACATATTAGAAGCTCTAAGTAAACGCAACCAATTTTGCGTTTATTTATTGGATAATGTAAATCTTTTCACAATTCACTTACCAACAAATTATAAATGTTATAAAAATTACCTACATGTACTATTATAAATTCGTTTTCCAAAATAAACAATTCTAAATCTTTGTTTATTTTTGAATTTTTTTGACGCTTTTTGTCGAAAATCAAAAAATCGTTCTTTTTTCCTGTATTTGAAAGACCTGTTTTAAAGTGTTGACAATTTTTTCATCTAGGTGTAAATTACACATATAGAAAACAAATTCTCTTTTTTCGAAGGGGTGATTACCTTGGGATCAAGTGAAAAAGATAACACCTCTAATTCAAACAACTTAGAAAAATCGATTAGCGGTGCACCAAAAAACTTGATGGTTCCTTTTCTTCTTTTAAGTTTAAGAGGTTGGAATCTACATGGTTACAAGCTCATTCAGCAACTAATGAGCTTTGGATTCACATCAGTTGATCAAGGAAATGTCTACCGCACGCTGAGACAGCTTGAAAAAGACAACTTGATTACATCGCAATGGGATACGTCAGCTGAAGGACCTGCACGCCGGATTTACTCATTAACAGATGCCGGTGAACAATATTTAAGCATGTGGGCTAATTCACTTGAACAGTATCAAAACATGTTAGATTCATTTTTTCACATGTATACCGACATGTTGTTCCCTTTTAGCTCTTCTTCTTCTAAAAAGTCAAAAGAATCAAAAGAGGAAGAAAACGATTAAAGGGATTCACGCAGTACATCTGCGTTTCCTAATATAATGTTAAATAAATTTCACGGTCAACCAGCGAGCGCGGAATGTTAGGTTTATTACACAACTACGAATTTCTTCTTTAACGTTTTGTTCATTACGATAACTGTTCGCCAGACCAAATTATTCAAGGAGGAATTTGATTATGTCAACAGTAAAGTATGATACAGTAATTGATGCAATGTGGGAACAATGGACAAAGGGGTTACAAAACATTGCAGACGGAAACAAACAAATTGAGCAATGGACGTTAAAAGCACTTGAGCAACAGCAAGAATTTGTAACAAAAGCAGTTGAACAACTTCAAGCAACAGACAAACAGTGGAAAGCTGAATTAGAAGATCTTCAACAAAAAACAGTTGAAAACTTACGTAAAACAGCTGGTAACGCTGTTGCCGATTCTTATGAAGAATGGACAAACCGCACGCATGAAGCATTAAATAAATTACAAGAGCTTTCTCTTAACCAAAGCAAATCAAGCTATTCTTTAGTAAAGCAAGCTCAAGAACAATATCATCAAGTAGTAACACAATTAGTAGAAGAGCAAAAGAAAACGCGTCAAGAGTTCCAACACGTATCTGATGCATACGTAGAGCAAGTAAAATCTCTTCAAAAATCATTTGCTCAGTCTCTTGAGCAATATGCGGTTGTAAAATAATATATAAAAAAGCCCAGCTTCTTTGAAAGCTGGGCTTTTTTATACTTTCTTGCAAACCATTACCAGTATGCAAAATAGTAAACAGCAAATAATACAGGTACAGCAGTGAACTGCTGTACAACTAAAAAAGGAGATGACTAATCATGGCTAGAACAAATAAACTATTAACACCAGGAGTAGAACAATTTTTAGATCAATATAAATACGAAATCGCTCAAGAATTTGGGGTAACTCTAGGTTCTGACACTGCTGCACGCAGCAACGGTTCAGTAGGCGGAGAAATCACAAAACGCTTGGTGCAACAAGCTCAAGCTCACTTAAGCGGCAGCACACAAAAATAAAACATAACTTCATAACATGGCTAAAAAAAAGGCACCTGCGTGTGCCTTTTTCTTACATAATATAGTCTTTTAAATACACGTAGTCCCCCGCTAATATAATAACCATTGCGATGATATATTTCCGGTTTCTTTCAATTGTTTTCCGGCTCACTTTGACATGTTTTTCAATCAAGCGAATGGGAAGCTGCCGCTTTAAAAACAGCTTATCTTTTAATTCTTTTTCATTGACGATAAAAGATGCAACTTCCACTGCGTTTCCCCTTGCATCCTTATGTTTAGGAGACGTGTTAATAATGTCTTCAAGAGTTAATTTAAACAGTTCCAGCGTCTGACAAAAATAAGTCATTTCCTCTTGAATATATGAAGTTTCACTTTGCCTTTTATAGTTAGAAAGCGATATATCCCTTTCTACCTTACCTTGCATAAAACCTTCATTTTCAATTCGGCTATAGAGCAGCGTTTGGTTTCGCTTTTCTTTTCGAATATAGTCGATGACTCTTCTTTTAATAATCAGTTCCGCAAATGCAAGAAGGGATCTTCCTTTTTGGATTGTGTAATTTTCAATGGCTTCATTAAACGCAATCAGACCAATGCTAAATTCATCGTCAGCTTCACTTATATAACGTTTACATACAGCTGAAACAACTTTAGCAATAAACGGTTTATATTGTTGAATCATTTCGTTATGTAATTGTTTATCCCCTTGCTGAATCGTCAGTACAAGCGTTTCAAGCGATGGAGGCGTTTGAACTTTTGTGAGCATTGGCTTCACCTCTTTTACTATACTCAGTTGCTTTATACCATGTTAATATCCATTCTTTTGATGACGAACAGGGTAAAGAAGCGCTCTGCTCCTTTTAATTCTCTTTATTATAACCCATAATAGCTCAATTTTACCAATTAACATACATTTGAAATATATGTTTATGAACTGAAATAAACTTCATTGAACTGAATTATCCAACGCTGATTCTGTTCTTTACAGAATATGAACGAAAAAGCAAAACATTCGGATATACAGTAATTAAACATCAGTTAGTTCTTTTACCCTTTCTCAAAACAATTTAAACTAGGTATTTTATCTTAATACAAAAAAAACGCGCATTAAAAGCGCGTTTTTTTGTATTATTGATTTTCAATTTTCTTTAATGAGTCTTTTTCTTTCTCTGAACCTTCAAGATCAGTTTGTTCTTTGTTTTTAGATAAAAACCAGCCTGAAGCTGCTATGCCAAGTAACACAACCCAAAACGTAATTTTCCATACTTTTGATTCAGGGAAGTGTTCATTAATAATACCTAACTCCGGATGAGCAAGAGTGTAAACTGCTAGCTTAACCCCTACCCAGCCTACGATAGCAAAAGCCGCCGTTTCTAGCCCCGGGCGCGTATTTAATAGCTTGACGAACCAAGTTGCAGCAAAACGCATAATGATTAGTCCCATAATTCCTCCGGCAAAGATCACCAAGAATTGTCCGCCATCGAGTCCGCCAATTTTAGGAAGATTGGTTGTTGGCAACGTAACGGCAAGAGCCACAGCAGCCAAAATTGAATCAACTGCAAAAGCAATGTCCGCTACTTCTACTTTCAAGACCGTCATCCAGAAACCTGAGCCCTTTTTTCCGTCCCCTTCTTTTACTTTTTCATGATCACCTTTTTTCACATATCGCTTCACAATATGATTAATGGAAATGAACAATAAGTAAATGGCTCCTATTGCTTGAAGCTGCCATACATCTACCAAAAATGAAATCAAAAACAATGAACCGAATCTAAAAATAAAGGCACCGGCTAATCCGTAAAACAATGCCTTCTTGCGTTTTTCTTCCGGTAAATGTTTGACCATAATGGCCATTACAAGAGCATTATCCGCCGCCAAAATTCCTTCTAATGCAACCAGCACCAGCAATACCCATCCATATTCTAACAAAAGCGATGCATCCATAAAAATCCCCTCTCGTTTCTTTGTATAAGTTGATTTATTCTCATTACCGGAATAAAACACAAAAAGACCTTTGCCAAATATGGCAAAGGTCTTGCTAAGCATAATCATTATGCCAACAAAGCCGATGGAATACTCCATGTAATGACGACTTTGTTTCAGGTTTCCCTGACGCTACTCCCCTTTACTCCGTAAGAAGTAAATGTATTAAGTTGTTTTTATTTTACAAAAGGTCCACTAATAAGTCAATGAAAAGCCTTCTAAACTTTTGTTAAGCTTTTGTAAAGCGATTTAATACATTCAAAAACGTGGCAATATGAATTGGCTTTGTTACATATTCACTAAAACCGACTAAAAAAGCTTGATCGATATCGCTTTGCATCGCGCTTGCACTCAAGGCGACTCGCGGAATATGCTTCAACTCTTTTTCCAGTTGAAGCTGTGTGCATACCTCAAAACCATTCATATCAGGTAGATCAATATCAATTAAAACAATATCCGGTGAAATGGACTTGATTAGCCCGATGCCGTTTTCTCCTGTTTTGGCAACTAAGAGCTTAACGTTTTTATATGGAGAAAGAATCGATTGCATAAGCTCAATATTTGTATCGTTATCCTCAATATACACAATTGAGATTGGCATGGAAAAACCTAAAAATGACTCGGCTTCCCTTTCATTGGATAAGCGTTTAGGAACAGGTGGATGTACTAAGGGAAAACGAACCCAAAATGTACTGCCTTTTCCTTCTTCACTTCGCACTCCGCACGTTCCATTCATTAAGACAACAAGCTGCTTTACAAGCGCCAGCCCAATCCCTGTTCCGTCTTTTTCTAGTCTATTCACACGATAGAAAGGCTCAAAAATCCGATTTAATTCTGAAGCTGGAATTCCAAAGCCCCTATCTTCAATCAATATGGTTACGTGATGCTGAGCAATATCGGTATAGATAATGATATCGCGATAAGCGGGCGAATATTTAATGGCGTTTGTAAGCAGATTTAATAAGATCTGCTGAAACCGAAGTTCATCTACTTCAACAAAGACTTCTTGGTATGCGTGAAAGCGAGTATAAAATATACTATGCTTATCTTTTGCTAATGGTTTCATAATTTTAAGCGCGTCTTCAATTGCTTCTTTTACCGACACTGGTTCAAGGTTAATCGCTAAGTGACCTGATTCAATTTTCGATAAATCAAGCGTTTCATTTATTAAATAAAGAAGATGATTACCTGCTTTTAAAATTTTTCGTATACGATTCAATTGTTTTTCTGTTAAATCTTTTTCTCCTTGCTCTTCCAATATCTGTGCATAGCCTAAAATACTGTTTAAAGGCGTTCGAAGTTCATGGCTTACTTTTGATAAAAATTCTGACTTAGCCTGATTTGCTTTTTCGGCTTCTTCTTTGGCTATAATCATTTGCTGATTGGAATGAAGCAGATCTTGTTCTTGTTCCTGCTGCTTTGTAATATCATAAAATGTGACAACTACGCCTTTATAATATTTGCTTTCTTGCAGAGGTTCAGCATTCACCGAAAGCCAAGTCAACTTTTTCTCATTTAAATAAATGCCCATGACTGTATTTCGCACAGGCTCTTTTGTATGAAGACAGCGGACAGATGGAATATCTTCGAGTGCAAAAGCTGTGCCATCAGGATGAATAATTTCCCAGTCTAAACCAAACGGGTTAACCGATAACATTTGGTCATAAGGCACGTTTAGAATCTTAGCAGCGTATGCATTGGCAGCAATTAAGTTACCTTCAAGGTCATGAAACACCACGCCTTCTGACATTGTAGAAAGAACGGATCGATACATGCTTTCACTTTTAGCCAGCTTTTCTCTTGCTTCGTGAAGATCAGTAATATCTACTATAGAACCAATAACTTCTTGTACTTCTCCTTTGTAGATATGAGGTGTTAATTTCGTATAGTAAGCAAAGTCGTTCAAAAGTACTTCATACGACACTTTCTCTCCCGCCCATGCTTTATCATAGTAACTCCTATTATCTCTTGCGTAGGATTCAGGTAAAAATTCCTCAGGTGTTTTTCCGACAACATCTATTTCCTCATATCCCATTTCACGAATCATTTTGCCTTCGCACATCGTATAGACATATCCTTTACTGTTCTTCACAAATTTAAAAATAGTACCATCTTGCTGTGAAAGCGTGCGTTTTAAATCTTTTTGTAAATCCAGAAGCTGCTGTTGAGCCCTTTTTCGATCTGTCACATCTTTGGCGATAACGTAACTTCCTTTAATTTGATCATAAACAATAATGGGCATTTGCGTTACTTCAACGTATACAGGCTGATTATCTTTGCGAATCAGCGTTGCCTCATAATATACAGAGTCTCCGCTCAGGGATTTCCACATATATTCTTCAGCTCTTTCAGCTTCTCTGAACATAGAAGGAAACGGGATTGTCTCCATTTTGTTTAACGTGTATCCTGTTAGCTCGATTCCTTTTGGGTTAATCGTTTGAATATTGCCGTACAAATCAACCGCACACACAATATTGGGATTGTAGTTAAAAAGAGATTGATAATACTCTTCTTTTAATTGACTTTCCCTCACTTCTTCCTGACGCTTAAAAGCAGCAACGAGCAGGAAGACAATCAGTAGCGTAATTGTGATGCTTGCAATAATATTGGAAAACGGCGCTTGATACGGCAGCCACTGGCCCCACCTTCTAGCAACTGAATGTGCAATATGCAGCTTCATTCCATACATACTGATGAAATGCATAGCTGAAATACCAATACCCAGTAAAATAGAGCTAACAAGTTTAAGAAATGGATTAGCTTTCACGCTTTTCGAACGAAAAAACAAGTGCATCGCATAAAAGGCAACGACCAGGGCGATGATGATGGAAAGCAAAACAGATAGCATCGCATAATGAATGTGTGCTTCTGTTTCGATTGCTGCCATTGCAATGTAATGCGTACCCAGAATACTGCTTCCTAAAATAAGCCCTGACCATACCGACGTGCGCCATTTCCAGAATGTCCAAAACGCAACTAATGACCCGCTAATTGCTATTATTAAAGCAAGAACAGAAAGTACAGCATCAAAATGAAAGCTAACAGGAACATAATAAGCAAGCATAGCAATATAATGCATCGCCCCCACTCCAAGCCCCATTGAAGTTGCTGACAGTGTAAGCCACAAATAATTGTTCCGCTGTTTTTTCATCATTTTGCTCACAATATCAAGTGCTGTATAAGAGGCAAGAATCCCTACAATGACAGCAAGAAATACGGTAAATTCATTATAGTGACCAGTAATTGAAATCATTTTCTTTCCTTTCACTTTAACGTTACTTCTTCTATCTAACTTTCCTTATAAGAACTATATTACGATCATTTATTCCGAAAGCAGACACATGAAATAGACGAAACTTACATAAGCTTCGTCCCCTCATCAGCGTAACTATTTTAGAAGAAGCAGCATCTCTTAATTTGTCATTAACTGATGCAGCTGTTTTTGAACGTCTTGGATTTTTAATTTTGAGATATGAGCATATTCATCAATTTCTAAGAAATAAACAAGATATGTTTCGTTTTTTGGTGTGATGTGCGAAACTTTCTGCAAATTTACGATATAAGACCGATGTGTTTGACTGAATACAGAAGGGTTCAAATACATATAGATATCACTAATATTTTCATATGTCTCATAGACACGTGATTGAGTATAGATTAAGCATTTTTTTCCGGACTTTTCAATAAAAATAATTTGATCAATTGGAATGTAATAAGTAGATCCATTAAATTTTACAGGCAGTCTTTTTAATTGCTCACCTGGCTTTTTTGACTGATTTTTATCAATTCCAATGGAGTTTTTTGCCCGCTCTAGCGCCATATAAAGTCTGGTTTTTTCAATTGGTTTTACAATGTAATCCAATGCTGACAACTCGAATGCCTTCACAGCAAATTCATCATAACCGGTGATAAAAATGAAGTTTAAATTCGGCTTAATGCGCAGGCACTTTTTTATGGCATCTACACCGTTAATCGTAGGCATATTAATGTCTACGAGCAAAAGGTCTGGACTCTTAGCCATCACTTCCTGTACAAGCTGCTCTCCGTCTTTGCAGATGCCAATCACTTCAAATTCCGGAAGCTGTTCTATAAAATAATCTAAAATTTCAACCGAATCTTCGTTATCATCGGCAATAATTAAGTTGATTTTGTTCATCCTGACTCCCCCTAGGATACAATGTTAAAGTATAGTACGAACTATTGCCCATTCTGTTTTATGCATGTCTACACATCTTTATAGTGTTTTTATGTTGAGATGAATGATCTACACGGACGCTAATCGTTAATGGAACGCACAACGATTGTTCATGGGGAATATTGCAATAATTGTAGGTTTTCTAGAAGAAGAAATAAAACCGTTTATCTATTATCATTTATTTTCCTAACAATGATTTAATACCCTTTTTATAATCTGTAAATCAGCATGCCAGAATCTTTATTTAATATTTTTAATAAAGGCGACACGCTATTTTCAATCATTTTGTCTTCTCTTACTATTAAAACATGTTCTACGTTCTTCCACCCATACTTTTATTCATTTTTTACTTTTTATTCAAGGTAATTACTTACATACAACCCTTAATAACCCTGTATTTGTAATTTCACTTGAAGAAATTTATGTATTTTTTATTCATTTTATTATAAAAATTCTAGCATATAACGCTATGAACTTACATATGTATTCCGAACTAGTTCCTTTTAGAACTATGATTATTATACCATTTCATAGTATAAATCACATATATTTAAAGGTGAAGACTTTCCATTCCTTTAAGAGTTCAAAGCTATTTATTTGTAAAATAAATCAATTCATTCCTCTCTAAAGGCTAATACATCTAATTATCCATCTATTATCTGTAAAAAAACAGGCCTAAAGTTATACTTCGGCCTGTTTTACTTTCATTTCTTATTTTGCATTTTTTACAATTTGCTGTGCCTGTTTAGATACAAAGAAGCGACCTTTTTTATCCTGTACCACCACACTGTCCATCTGCATCTCTTTTCCATTTACAATCGCAATATTTTTATTTACCGGAAAACGTACCGTTCGCTTATTGTTTGTAACAACGAGCACAGGGTTGTTTTTATCTTTTGAGTCCACCGCTACATTTGAGCCTTTAAAAGCTTTATTTGCTTCAATAAATAATTCATTTGTTAACTCGTTTAAGTTAATATTCATTGACTTAGCCATATGTTTGGCAATATCCGTATTATCAAAGTGCCCCGTTGGTCGACTGACGCCGTATGAATACAGAAATACATCCTCACCCGTATGACCGCCCGTTGTGAATCCAAGGTTTGCTCGGTTGGCTAATAACTTCGATAGTGTAGCACTCATTTCTTTTTTATCTCTTGCTTTAGTCAGCTGCGCTTTTTCCTCTGAAGTTAGGTTTGATAAACCATACAAAGCAGCTACTTCTTCTTTATTTGATAAATCTTCTTTTAAGTTAGACGTAGCACCTTCTAACGTCATTTTTGCTTTTTTTAATGGATCAATATAAGCAGAAACAGGTGTGGTATCATATCCTTTTGTTGTATTTGCATTACCGATTGAAAGACCGCTGTTTCCGTGATCAGCAATCGCAATAACCATCGTATTTCCATCTTTTTTAGCGAACTCTACTGCCTTGCCCACTGCTTCATCAAACGCTAATACATCGCTAATCATACCTACTGGATCATTCGCATGAGCTGCCCAATCCGTTTTGCTTCCTTCAACAAATAAGAAAAAACCGTCTTTATCTTTGGAGAGTGTTGTTATTGCTTTATTTGTCATCTGAGACAGCTTTGGCTGTTCTGCTTTTGTCTGCGGTCGATCCATATCATACGCTAAGTCTCGGTCAGCGAAGCTCCCCCAGATTTTTTTGGCGCGTGACTGCTCTAATTCCTTTTTATTTTCTACAAAGTCATATCCTCTTTTGCTCAATACATTGACTAAGTTTTCACCGTCTTTTCGGCTTTTTTCTTCTTTTCCTGGCAGAAGAGATTGCTTACCTCCTCCAAGTACTACATCAATGTTTTGATACACTTGCTGCTCCGCTAGCGTTTGAAAATCATCACGGCTGTAGTTGTGGGCTGAAAAACCAGCTGGTGTGGCGTGCTGGATTTCAGAAGTAGCCACAATTCCTGTCGCGCGCCCCGAAAGCTTTGCTCCTTCTAGAACGTTTGCTACGGGACGAAACTGATCTTCTTTTTCTACGGGTTTAACCCCAGGTGTATTCACTACTGAAGGGAGCACACCTACATAACCAGAATTTGATTTATTTCCTGTTGCTAAAGCAGTAGCTGCCGGAGCGGAATCTGTAATAGCAGATTCTGCCGAATACGCACGTACTCCCCCGGCCATCAGCTGATCCATATGTAACGGTTTTCCTTTGTACCATCTTGCAAGTGTAGTAGCATTTGAGCTCGTCCCGTCCATTACCATCATAATGACATTTTGAGGTTTCTTAGCTGACTTATGCTCCACTTTTGCTTCCGTTTGAATAAGAGAGTTTCCTAAGCCAAACGAGGCCAATGCTACTGCTCCTGCCAGTGTAATACCTGCTAATTTTTTCTTCATATAAATGTACCCGCTCCTTTATTTCATTATCTTCGACATGTCTAAAGTTACCATCCAAACGTAAATCTACTGTTTATCCACTGTAAAAGAGTGTAAAGTTTGTCTTTATATTCTTCCTTTCTTCTTAAGAAAAAATAGTCGAATAAAAAGGAAGTACATGAACAAACTACCAGTAATAGAAAGTCATGCGAGGGGCACGGTTATGTTTAAACATTTATTTAAAAAAAAGAATGCAGACGATCAGCCCAAAAAATCATTGGACGAACTGATTAAACAATTTAAAAAATCAAGTGATTTTACAACATTAGCTATTGGTTCGCAGCATCGAAAATACATCATTACTTATTTTAAGCAGCTCGTAAACATGCAAAGTGTTGAAGATAAAATACTTGAGCCTTTTCAAAAACTAGACTTCACGTTAAGCAGTGTATATGAAGTCGAAAACGTTCTGCCGATTGAAGATATTTCTGTTACAAAAGATACAAAAGAAATTTTAGAAAAGATGCTGCGCGGCTATGTGATGTTTCAATTGCATAAAGACGATAAGCTAGTAGCTCTTATTAAAGTTCAAAGCTTTGATACAGGGTTTCGCAAAGAAAATGAAACGGAAAATGAGTTCAGCGTCGTCGGTCCTAAAATTGGTTTTGTAGAGGATTTAGATGTCAATCTCTATTTAATGAGAAAAACGGTCATTTCCGAAAACCTTATTTTTAAAGAACTCACCGTAGGAAATAAATCGAAAACGCGCGTGGTGCTTGTTTACTTAGAAGGCGTAACGAATCCTCAGCACGTAGACACCATGACCCAGCGCCTTGAAGAAATAGATTTTGACGTCATTTTTGATAGTACAATGCTTGATCAATTGATTTCCGATAATTCTTCTACGGCATTTCCGCTTTTTTTAACAACAGAGCGGATTGATCGAGTTCTGTTTAGTCTGTTAAACGGGCAAGCTGCCTTCTTTTCGAGTGGTTCACCCTACGCAGTTACCGGACCGTCAACGTTGCTTGACTTCTTTATTTCACCCGAAGACTACTATTTACCGTGGGTTCTAGGGTCATTTTTCCGAGTTATTCGTATTTTGGGCGTCTTTTTCTCTATTTTTGCTACGCCTCTTTATGTAGCCATTGTTACGTATCATTATGAGATGCTTCCAAAAGATTTGCTGGGGCCTATTATCTTTTCAAGGACAAACGTTCCTTTTCCACCTGTTATCGAAGTGCTTTTTTTAGAAATAACCATTGAGCTGCTTCGGGAGGCAGGAGCCAGACTTCCAACAAAAGTAGGGCAAACACTGGGAATCGTAGGCGGGATTGTTATTGGGCAAGCAACGGTAGAAGCTGCGTTAACAAGCAATATTTTGCTTATTATTGTTTCACTGACAGCTTTAGCCTCTTTTACAACGCCTATTTTTAAAATGTCTAACACGATCCGGCTGCTACGTTTTCCGTTTATTTTGTTTGCCACTGCGTTCGGTTTAGTCGGCATCACATTTGGCTTTTGTTTCTTGCTGGTTCATTTGCTTCGTTTAAAATCTTTGGGCATGCCTTATCTTGTTCCGCTTTTTCCGTTTCGCCCCACAGAGTACAGGGATACATTTCTGCGATTGCCCTATAGTCATACAGCAAAGCGTCCAAGCTACTTACGTCCTTTAGAACGCTTCCGCTATAACCCTAATAAAGCGAATAAGATGAAACGAAAAAGTAATTTAGATAATGAGTAAAGCGGGGAAACGTCATGAAAAGAATACTAATTTTATGCACTTGCCTTACTTTTTTAACGAGCTGTGCAGACCGTGAAACGATTGACGAAATTCAAGTAGTCAACTCCATCGGATATGATTATATTCCTCAAAGCAATAAAGTCAGAGGAACAATTTTATACCCTATCTATAAATACGGACCAACGGAAGAACCGAGTATTATTGCGGCTACTGCTAATTCATCATTTGATATTCCACTCCGTTTAAACAATAAATCATCTCTTCCCGTCGCGTTTGGGCAGCTGAGAAGCATCGTTATGGGAAAAGAATTTGCGACACATGGAGTAGATGAGTTAGTAAATACAATTGCTAGAAATCCAGACCTTGGACGTAATATTAAATTAAGCATTGTAGACGGCAACGCACATGAATTATTAAGCTCCGTTACAAAAAAGAAAATTAAGGACTATCAGTTTATTTCTAATTTAATCGAACAAAATATCCGCACAGAAAATTTGCCTAACACCAATTTACAAATTTTTTTATTCAGTTTTTTTAGCGACGACCGTGACCCGTACCTTCCTGTTTTAGCACAAGAAAAAGATGCTATTAAATTAAAGGGGCTGGCGCTTTTCAAAGAACAAAAAGTCGTTACAACCATTGGAATGAAAGAAACATTTTTATTTAAGCTGCTAACAAGCGGAACAAAGCACGGACGCTACGCAGTAAAAATTAAAGAGAATGACCGTAAAGGCGAAATTATATTGCAAAACTTGCGCACCAAAACAAAGTATGAAATTAAAGGAAATCATCAACATCCAAGTATTGTTGCGCACTTAACTATCGATGGCCTTGTAAAAGAATTTCCTGGATGGGTGGACCTAACTGATCCGGCTCGTATTAAAATGGTTGAAAAAATGCTCCAAAAAGATATTGAAAAAGATGGGGATGCCTTTATTAAGAAACTTCAGCAACATAGGATCGACCCCATTTGTTTTACAGATTATGTTCGAAGTAAAACGAGAAGGTTTAACAGTGAAGAATTTAAAGCGCAATATCCGGATATGAATATTGAAGTAAAAGCTCGCGTTCACCTTATTCAAACCGGTATTAGCAACTAGGAGGAAGAAAAGATGCACAATACAATTAAAGAAGAAAATCAAGTTTCCCCTTCTTTTCTTTTTTTCTTAGTTCACTCTACTCAGATTGGCGTTGGAATACTAGGGTTTCAGCGTTATATTATTAAAGGTGCCGGATATGAAGCATGGATATCCATCTTCCTTGCTGCAATCAGCGTTTGTATTTTATTAGCCATGATCTTTAATATCTTAACTCGTGAAAACAGCGATATTGTTGATATTCACCGGTTATATTTCGGTAAATACCTTGGAGGAGCTTTAACCCTTGCCGCTTCCATTTATTATTTTATCTTTGCGCTAACGATTTACCGAACCTACGTAGAGATTTTACAAATATGGATGTTTCCACAGTTAGAAACATGGATCGTATCACTTGTATACTTGCCTATTATTTACTACACGGTTTCCGGTGGGTTTCGTGTGATTACTGGAATTGCCTTTTTTGGGGTCATGCTTCCCTTGCCGCTCATATTTGCCTTAATTTACCCTTTGAAGTATGGGCACATTAATAATTTATTTCCTTTGTTTGATCACACGATATGGGAATTTTTAATTTCGACTAAGATGATGACCTTTGAGAATTTGGGGTTTGAATCCGTGCTTTTTTTCTATCCGTTTATAAAAAATGGCGCTACTAGTCAGAAGTGGGGGCAATATGGCATTTTGTTCAGTACTTTTTTATATTTGTGCACGGCATTAGTGTCATTTGCTTACTTTAGTCAAGGACAGTTAATGCATACAATCTGGCCAACTTTAACAATGGCTAAAATTATTGAAATTCCATTTTTACAGCGTTTTGAATATATTTTAATTTCTCTGTGGCTTTTAGTCGTTCTTCCTACTATTGCTGTCAGCGTATGGTGTACAATTCGTGGATTTAGTAAAACATTTAATAAGCCGCCTACGATTTTTCTCATATTAGTTCTTATTGCCCTTCTTGGTTTTTCTATTTTCTTTGACGATCGAGAAACTATCGATCATCTTAATACACGATTATCCATGACCGGCTTTTACTTTATTTATGGCTACATTCCTTTCCTTTTTCTCTATAGCCTCATTCGAGCCAAAATAAAACAAAAGAAAGCACAAAAAGAAGAGCGTGAGCCAACTTTAAGTTGAATCACGCTCTTTTTTTCATATTATTTTATTTGTTAAATAAAACAGCGTATTCCCCGTATCCTTCTTTTTCTAAATCTTCCTTCGGAACAAATCGAAGAGCTGCTGAGTTGATGCAGTAACGCAAGCCGCCTGCATCTTGCGGACCATCATCAAATAAATGACCTAAATGAGAGTTAGCCGTTTTGCTTCGTACTTCTGTACGAACCATATTATGACTAACGTCCATGTTTTCTTTTACTTCATCTTTATTAATCGCTTTTGTGAAAGACGGCCATCCGCATCCGGCATCATATTTATCAGTTGAACTAAACAACGGCTCTCCTGACACGATATCTACATAAATACCATCTTCTGTATGATCCCAAAATTCATTGCGAAACGGAGGTTCCGTTACGTCATTTTGAGTAACTTCATATTGAATAGGCGTTAATGTCGTTTTCAGCTGCTCGTCGCGGCCAAAGTCTTTCCAGTTTTCTTTAATAAAACGATCACGTCCAGATCCTCGTCGATACATAGCATAGCGGAATTTATTTTTCTTATAATAACCTTGATGGTATTCTTCCGCTTCGTAAAACGGTTTTGCCGGTAGAATTTGTGTAGCAATCGGCTCAGAAAAACGACCGCTTGCTTCTAATTGCTGCTTCGATTCTTCGGCTAGTTCCTTTTGGTGTTCGTTGTGGTAAAAGATAGCTGTTCGATACGAGTCGCCTCGATCCGCAAATTGTCCGCCTGCATCCGTTGGATCAATTTGAGGCCAGTATAGTTCTAAAAGCTTTTCATATGGAAAAACTTCTGGGTCAAATGTAATTTGGACCGCTTCATAGTGGCCCGTTGTTTCTGAGCATACTTCTTTGTACGTCGGGTTCTCTTTGTGACCGCCTGTATAGCCAGATACAACTTTTATAATGCCTGGCTGTTCATCAAAGGGCTTCACCATACACCAAAAACAGCCGCCGGCAAAAGTTGCTACTTCATATTGTTCTGTCAAAAAGATGACCTCCTTCATGTATTCTTTCTATTATTATACGCTGATTTGATGTTCTCACCAACTAACTTGCTTCTTGTACTCTTTCTGTTTTAAGACAAAAAAATAATCAGTGAAGCTCATCTTCACTGATTATTCTTCCATATTTAAAGCGCTTTATTTTTGATCACCTTTAATTTTGTGGAACAGTTTATTCATCGTTTCAATTTCTTTATCTGTAAAGTGCTCAAACCGTTCGATAAAATACGCTCGTTTCTTCTCTTGAATAGCATTAAAAATATCCTGTCCTTCCTTGGTCAGTTCAATATCAATAATACGCCGATCGTTTTCAGACCGCTTGCGTGCAATGTAGCCTTTTGACAAAAGCAAGTCGGTTACCGCCGTAATGTGGCTTGCTGACACTTGAAGATACTTTGATAAATCAGTTGATCGCTGCCTGCCGGAATCAACCAGCATACGAAGCACCATAAATTCATTTGTTGATAGCTCTGAATTGTATACTTCATTAATTTCTTGGCGAAGCTGTCTGAACACAAAGCGAAACAGCGTCTCCATTTCTTGAACGAGCTCTTCTCTTTTTTTCACTTGTCACTCTCCTTAACGCTATCACATGATAACGAATATGTATTTACGAAAGTATTTCACTTTCTTAACTTAATTAGTTTTATCAAATTACTAAGCGTTTCGTCAACTATTATTGAGATTTTTTTCCACAAACCTGTACGAATTGATGTATTTTTCATAAAATTCCATAAAAAAAGCGATTTACCGTTATGGTAAATCGCTGCTAGTAGCTAAAAATACCGGTTAAAAAGCTTCTCCATCTTGGAACAGGCTTTTTACCTTTTAAGCTGTCTTCACTTTTCAACTGACTTTCAAGTTCCGCTACTCGATTTTCTAATTTCGTAATAACTTTATTTAACCGATCGATTTCTGAACGATGCTCTAAAATTTGAAAGGTCACTACTTCTCCCGCTTTTTCTTCTGTACGCTTTTCATTTTCAATCAGTCTTAAAAAAAGCTGATCAAGCTGCTTTTGCATATCTTGTGCACGTTCATCAGATATAACGACTTCCTCTTTTTCTACTACTTTTTCTACCACTTTGACGACGGCTTGACGATTGCGGTTTTTTTGAAAGTCTCTAAGTGCTTCAATATTTTCTTCTGTAAACTCACAGTGTCCCGATTCATTTCTCTCTAGCTCGATATCCGCCATTTTAACCCATTTTAATACCGTACTTGGATGTATTCCCAGCGACTTTGCCACATCCACCGTTTTCATCGTCATGTTCCATCCCTCCATTTTTTCATTTACTAGCCATTTCGAGAGAAATCTTTAAATCCCTTCATACGTGACAAAACTAGTATGAATTCGTCAAAGAAAGTGGACGTTCAACAAATGAAGAAAATGATGTCATTATTCCCTAGAAAAACTCGTATAAACCTTCTGCAAAATAACAAAATTCGCTCTGTGAAATCCTCTTGCCGTATCCCTTAAAAAAACACGCGCGCTCTTTACCTGTAAAGATTCCGTCTTCAAAACGAACAGCCAGCGCCATATCATAACGAGCGTCTCCTAAAGTTCCTCCGCTCCAGTCAATAACAGCTGTTATCTGACCGTCGTGTACAAGTACATTATCAATCGTGTAGTCTCCGTGAATAAGTACCTCTTGTTTGCATATCATGTTTTGCTTCTGCAGTTGTTTTAGCAGCCGTTGATTTCCGTCTACCTCATAGTGAGTTAAATTGTACTCTGCCTCTTGCAGCATTCGGTGGATCCACGGCTGCTTACTCACTAATCGTTCTGGACACTCAGCATTGTGAATACGAGCAAGAAGATGCCCCATTTCATAGACAACGTGCTCACGCTTTTTTTCATTATCTTCCTTCTCTAAATACTCTCTTACCGTCTTTCCTTCAAAAAATTCTAGCAGCATCCAGCTCTCTTCTGCTGTTTGAACGAATTTGTAAGCGATCGGGCTTTGACATTCTTCCAGAGCGCGTATATTTTTTAATACATAATATTCCTTATATAACCATTTTCTGTACTTTTCCCTTTTTGCCCGCTTTAAAACATATCTCCCTTTAGCGGTATGAAGAATACCGACATCCGATGTACACCCTTGCTTCGGAAACGTCACTTTTTCGATTTGCTTTACATACTCTTTTATCGAATGAGGAATTTCTTCTACTATAATAGGATGCAATTGTTCCACTCCCCTTTCTTTCTACATTCTCTTTTTGTTACTCTTTCCCTACAAAAAAGTTGAGACATAACGAAATCACTTCAATTTAATACAAACAAATGGGGTAAATGAGCTATTATGAAGCGCTTGTGACACCGCTGTTGATTTCCGTGCAAGACTTCGCTTTCCCCGCAGCAGTCTCCGTCTTTCCCTCCAATCAACAGCTAGAAGCAACTAACTGCATACTTGAAACCTACGTTCACCATTCCAATAAAAAAATCCGAACGATTACTCGTTCGGACCTTCCTTCAACTAAACTACTTTTGCCCAGTCTCTTACCCTTTACCAAGCACCCAGCGGCTTTTGGTAAACATCGTATAACCAACTGATAATAAAACAACCGTACAAACCGATAAGCTTCCTATTGTATAAACGAGACTCTGCATGTCATAGACACCGTAGAGAAGCTGTTTCATAAGTGCAAATACGTTATAAATAGGAATTAAAAATCCGCTTGGTTGCAGTTCATGTACGGATTTTCCCATCAGTAAAAAGTATGGAAGTATCGCTACCATCACAATTTGAGATGTATAGCTCTGCGCTTCTTTAACCGAACTTGCTAAAAGGCTAAGAATACATAATACCATAGCTCCTAGAAGTGCTAGCAGGGTAAGGGTGACTAAAAACGAGAAGATAAAGGTTGTAACATGACCGTTGAGCTGCAGTGCATTATTTAATACGGTTGTTAAATAACGTACAGACAAAACAAATGTAAATGTGGACAAAAGACCGCTCAATATACCAAATGTAGAGATAGTAAGCCATTTCCCAACCAGTAATTGCGTTCGTTTTACAGGAGACATCAATAAAGCTTCCATTGTTTTCCGTTCTTTTTCACCTGCAAAAATATCATTTGCTGAAGGAAGAATCCCCCCAAAAACGCCCATAATGATAATCATTGGCGCAAACATTGCAATCATTGTTAAAGAGCCGTCATCTTCTTTAGACACTCCTTTTTCAACCACATTAAACGGAGCTATCGTTTGACTATTCACATTTAGTTGGTCTAAGCGTTCGCTAACTATAGCTTCTCGATTTTTATTCAGTATATTTTGTATATACTCTGCGGTAGCACCTGAGTTCATGCTCGCTGAATCCGTATAAACAGTAACTTCTGGCGATTTCATCTTACGCACTTCTGAAGAAAAATCGTCTGGTAGCTTTAACGCCGCTAACGCTTTCCCTTGTTCTACAGCACTGAGTGGATTTCTGCTTTCAATTACTTTAATATTGTCATCGTTTTTTAACCAGTCGATCACACTGGCATCAGAATCTTTTGTAACAGCTACAGACATGGAATCTGTTTGATCACTAGCCATCATTTTGTCTGCAAAAAAGATAATCCCTACATTTAATAAAATCGGAATCAACACGCTAAAGATAATCGTTTTGCGATCTCGCAAACAATCTATTAACTCTTTTTTATAAATATGCCAAATCATATTAAGCCCCCCTCACGATACGCGACATAAAGATGTAGTTTAAGTCTGTACTTTCCTCTTCTTTATACAGCTGTTCATTTGTTCCTTGATAAATCATTTTTCCTTTATGAATCATAATGATAGATTGACACAGCATCTCCACTTCTTCCATAATGTGACTGGAAAAAACAATCGTTTTTCCTTCTCTTTGCAGACTTTTAATAAGCTCGCGAAACATGTTTGCTGATGTAATGTCTAATCCTGTAGTCGGTTCATCAAATAGGATAACGTCCGGGTTATGAAGAATAGTGCGTGCAATGGCTACTTTTTGACGCATTCCTTTTGAAAAGCCTCCGACGCGACGGTCCAAGTAGTCTTTCATTCCAAAACGTTTGGCCAGTTCCTCAATCCTTATCTTTGTTTCATGTTTGCTCATTCCATAAAACTTAGCAAAATAAGATAAGTTTTCACGCGCAGTCAAACGGTCATATAAACCTGTTTCACCGCCAAAAAGCACGCCGATTTTTTTCTTTATTTTATCAGGCTGTTTATGAATGTTTATTCCGTGAATGAACATATTACCTTCCGATGGTTCAAGTACAGTCGACAGCATACGTAAAAGAGTTGTTTTCCCCGCTCCATTTTCCCCTAATAGTCCTACAATTTCTCCTTGTGCGATGGTTACATGAATATCTTGAACAGCTGTAATTGTTTGCTTTTTCTCTTTAAAATATTTCGTCACACCTTTGATTTCAATCATATCCGCTCTCCCCTTTTACTGTGATTGACTCTATCTTAGCTTATTTTTTATACAGCATCTTCCATCTTGTCATAAAGAGGGTTTTTTATGTCGCGAAACGTCCTTTCTATCTTGTAAATCATGGTAAAATAGTGTGGTAATATCCAATAGAATAAAACAAAGAGGGTTTTTATTTATGAAGGTAGGATTAGTGGATGATCATTCATATGATTTAGAAAAATTGAGGATTTCTTTAGAAAGAGAAGATGATATAGACATACTTTTTTCGACTAGCAGCGCGGAGGAAGCTTATAACGAAATTAAAAAAAATGAAATTGATTTATTAATTACAGATATTGAAATGCCAAAGCTATCAGGTTATGAGCTTGCAGACTTTATCAATGCTTACGCACTTGATATTCAAGTCATCTTTGTCACTGGGCACAGCGGCTTTGCCGTTCATGCATTTGAACTCAACGTTTTGGACTACATTATGAAGCCTTATTCTAAAGAGCGTCTGTTAAAAGGCATTCAGCGTTTTCATCAAAAAAAACAATCAACTGATACAAGAGATAAGCTTATTTTAAAACAAAAAACCGAAATGCAAGTGCTGAACAAACAAGATATTATATTTGCAGAGCGAACGGGTCGCTCTACCACCATCATAACGACAAATGGAGAATTTAGTACCTATCAATCATTAAACGAAATTGAAAAAGAATTAACAGCGAGTCATTTTCTAAGGTCGCATCGAGCTTTTATTATCAACATTTCCTATATTCAAAATTTCTCCCTGTATACTAAGCACTCCTACTCCGTGATGTTTCAAAGCACCGAAAAAACAGCTTTAATCACGAAAACAAATTTAGACATTTTGCAAAAAGAGTACTTTTAAAGGAGGGACTATCTAAAATGAAACTATTTTACACACTAGTTTTACTAACTGTTTTCGTGCTCCTCTTTTTTAAAGACCTGCCTGTTAGTTTACATCTCCTACTTAGTTCTTTTATAATTGGTTCATTTTTTATATGGAGAAAGAAATATCAAACGGCTCCTTCACTAACGATAAAAAAAGCAATCGTACTGACGTCTTTTTTTCTGCTTTTATTTAGCCTATCTTCACCTCTTAGTATTGGCCTTACCGTTATCACAATGATTGGTTACATGACCGACATGTTTTCGTCTTATCAACAATACATATTCGTAGCTAACCGGGAAAGCAGTGCTTCACGTGAAATTCAAAAAAACAATGAGCTTTTTCAAGCGTTAAGAGCTGAAAGACATGATTTTATTAAACATGTCAGCGCCGTATCCTATCTTCTAGAAACAAACCAAAGACAGCAGGCACAAGAGTATATTCAAGATTACGTTGAAGCTTTGAATGATACCCATTCATATATTCAAGGTGAACATTCGCACGTTGCTTCTGTTGTACATCAAAGCAAGAATCAAGCACATACGTGGGGAATACATATGAATGTTCAATTAGATTCACCGTTATCACAGCTGCCTTTAAAGCACCTTGACCAAATGAATCTCATCATGAATTTACTGCATAATGCTTTAGAAGCCGCTCATTCTTCTGAGAAAAAAGAGATAACCGTTTCGAGTATGATTCGAAGTGGCATTTACATTTTAGAAGTCAGCAATTCTACCGCTCCTTTATCACGAGAGCGTCAAGATCACTTGTTTACTTCTTTTCATGTGACAGAAAAGAAAGAACGCCACGAAGGCCTTGGCACGTGGATCATTTCTGAACTTGTTTCCAACTACCACGGACGCTTGGAATATACGTATCACGATTTAACTCTTTCCATTAAAATAAAATTTCCAATAGTCGTTTCATCAAAACAAGCAACATAGCCGCTATAGCCTAAGCGGCTTTTTTTCGTATGAGCCTCTTCTATACGCACACACTATAAAAAGCACCGAAAAAAAGAAATATTTCACACTTGTTTTAGCTCTTTTATCGTCACTTTTTTAGTTTTTGATTTTTTATATGCAAATCTATTGCATTTCGAGTAAAAAACGAATATTATATATCATGTTGCTTTTAATGTTCGTTATTTTTGGAGGTTACTTATGTTTAAGTTAAAAGAATATAACACGGATGCTAAAACGGAGATTTTAGCTGGTATTACAACGTTTTTAACCATGATTTATATCGTCATTGTGAACCCAGTTATTTTGTCCAGCGCCGGCGTTCCTTTTGATCAAGTATTTACAGCTACTATTATTTCAGCAGTCGTAGCTACGCTATGGATGGCTCTTGCAGCTAACTATCCAATCGCTATTGCTCCCGGTATGGGAATGAATGCATACTTTGCTGCTTTAGTTGTCGGTTCAAATGGAAGTATCGACTATGCTACTGCTTTTTCAGCTGTATTCGTAGCGGGTATTATCTTTATCATCCTATCGTTAACATCGTTTCGTGAAAAATTAATTGAAGCTATTCCAAACAATTTAAAGCACGCAATCAGTGCTGGTATCGGTTTATTTATTGCTTTTATCGGGCTTCGTTCAGCCGGTATTATTGTTGCAAATAAATCAAATTTAATTGGACTTGGTGATTTGCAGTCTGAAAAAGTAGTTTTAACACTGATTGGACTTGCGATTACAATCATTTTATATACGCTAAATGTAAACGGCGCTTTATTCTTCGGTATGATTATTACCGGATTAATTGCTTTCTTTAGAGGACAGCTTTCATTTGATAAAGGTTTGTTTGCTTCCCCTCACCTTCCAGATGGCTTAATGATTTCAAATCCTTTTGCTGCTTTTGGAGATGTTATTCATCATGATTTGTACACAGTTGTTTTTTCTTTCTTACTTGTGACGATTTTTGATACAACAGGTACAATGGTAGGCGTAGCTCAACAGGCCGGTCTTATGAAAGGTAATAAGATGCCTCGCGTGCGTCAAGCATTGCTTGCTGACTCATTTGGTACAACGATTGGCGCTTTATTTGGTACAAGCCCAACAACCGCTTACGTTGAATCTTCATCTGGTGTAGCAGCAGGCGGACGTACAGGTCTAACGGGCGTGACGGTAGCCATTCTATTTATCGTGGCAGCGTTCTTTAGCCCGGTTGTAAGCTCGGTTTCTGGTGTAGCAGCTATTACTTCACCTGCATTAATTATTGTCGGAAGCTTGATGATGGGTGCTGTAGCTAAAATTAATTGGAATGACTTTGATGAAGCGTTCCCTGCCTTTTTAGTTGTTCTAGCGATGCCTCTTACATCAAGTATTGCAACAGGAATTGCGCTTGGCTTCATTTCTTATCCGTTAATGAAGCTGGTAAAAGGAAAAGGCAAACAAGTTCATCCGCTTGTGTATGTCTTTGCTGTTTTATTTCTCTATCAGCTCATCTTTTTACCTCATTAAAAAAGCTTGGAGATTTCTCTCCAAGCTTTTTTTATTGAAAGTGATTGTTATTTTCTTTTGTTTGATAAAGATAATTTTCTACATAGATTTGTTCTGCCTCAGAAGCGTTCTTTATCCCTTCTTCTGGATCTAGCTCGATACTTCTCTTTTTAGCTATATAATCCACTAGCGCCCCAAATCCTAAAAGACCGCCTATAATCCCAGCAAATACAATCCATATTGGCAATCGCTTCACGTCCCTTTTCTTTTAATTTTATCAGCTTCAGCGCAACAGGTAAATATTAACATAGTTATCCATTTATAAATAAAGCGCTTTTTACCAAATATACGTAAAAAACGTCTTTGTATTTGGTATACTAAACTCACGGCATGTTCTACAGAGAAAGGGGCTTAATTGCATATGAACAAACAGCTTGGAACGTTAATGTTTGTTATTTTTATGGTATTTGTCGGCTTTGGAGTGATCATCCCCATCGTACCTGAAGTTATTCGTGCCACGGGTGCAAGCACGGTCAATTTAGGGATACTAATGGCTAGCTATTCGATCGCATCTTTTATTACCGCACCTTTTTGGGGGAAGCTTTCCGATATAAAAGGCCGCCGTCCCATCTTACTTTGGGGCTTACTTGGCTTTAGCGCAAGCTTTTTTCTTTTTTCGGTGGCAGAAAACTCTCTGACTCTGATGTATACGTCACGCATCATCGGAGGTTTGTTTGCAGGAGCTGTTATTCCTTGTGCTTTTGCATACGCTTCTGATAGTACAGATGAAGAAAACCGTACGAAAGCAATGGGACTGTTAGGAATGTCGATTGGCTTAGGCTTTATTTTTGGACCGGCATTAGGCGGCATCCTTTCATCTTTCGGTTTGTTTGTTCCCTTCGTTATCTCTGGTATCTTGTCACTGATTATGACAGCGTTCTCATTCTTTACGTTAAAAGAATCGTTACGAAAAGAACCTGCTGCTAAAGTACAGACATCCAGATGGCATGACTTCACGTCAGATTTTCAAGGAGCTATGAAGTATTTATATGTTCTTTCATTTTTAGCGACTTTTACGCTCGCTGGATTAGAAGCTACTTTTCAATTTTTTCAAATAGCGAAAATTAATGCTACTCCCACGACAATCGGATGGATGTTTATGGCGAGCGGTTTAACTCAAGCGTTGATTCAAGGCGGTGTGCTACAGCGATTTAAAAAAGGAAAGGAAAAAAAGCTGATGGCCATTGGCTTATTGGTTTCAGCAATAGGATTCACGTCTATTTTGTTATCTTCTAGTGCAGCTAACGCTACCTTATTTCTGTGCATATTTACAGCAGGAAATGCCCTTATTCGCCCTTGTGTCCTCTCATTAATTACGATGAGAACCAAAGTAGGATATGGCTCTGCTTCGGGGCTAACTGCTTCAATGGATAGCTTAGGGCGTATTTTTGGCCCTCTGCTTGGTGCATTTGCTTTTAAACTAAATATGACGCTGCCTTTTATTATTGGAGCGGTTGTCACTTTAGCTGCTTTACTGCTGATTCAGCGCCATACAGCTCTAGATTATTCTGAGCAAACACTATCATCATAGAGGCTGAGACAAAAGTATTTTAGCTGAAGGAAGATCCGAACGATGAATCGAGATTCTTGATGAAGAATCCAACGCGTTCGGATTTTTTTATTGCTATGGTAAACGTAAGTTTCATGTATGTAGGTACTTCTAGCTGGTGATTGGAGGGCAAGGCGAAGACTCCTGCGGAAAGCGAAGCCTTGTAGGGAAATCAACAGCCGATTCCTACTAGCTCATGTAGCCAATTTGTTAGTCTTTGGATTAATTTAGCTATGTCTCAATCTCTTTTCATCGTTACTAACACAAGATTATCCGCAGCTGCAGTGTGTTTTATAATTGAAAACCGATGAGCTTCGTATAGCTTAATCGCAGGTGTATTTTTTTCGGCTGTGGAAACCATACACTCACATTCTGAATATCTTTGAAGTACATATGTTAAAAGACGGCTTCCGATTCCTTTTCGAAAGTAACGAGGACGCACAACAAGGCGGCAAATCGTTAATCGCTCATTTTCTTTTTCAAACGACAGCACGCCTGCTAGCTTACCTTCAATTATTTCTCCGATAAACACTTCCTTGCTTTTCATAACATCTTCTTTGCTTTCTGTAAGCTGAGGAATATCTGAAAAGCTAATGAGCCTTGCTTCTTCTTGATAAGCTTCTACTTGCACAGCTACTATTTGAAGAGCGATATCCACTCTTTGATGTTCGAGGATTTGAAGCATGAAAACCACTCCATTTCTTTCACAAATTTAGACAAATTCCATGTTTTCACTATATCCAAACACCTTCCTTGTACATATTGTATTATGTACCGAATTAGCCAGGAGGTGTTTATATGCATATCACTGCTGAAAGAATTAGAGAAGCAACAGAAGCACTTGCTTCTACTGAGCTTGAAACATTTATGTACCAAGAGCCAACTGCTCTTCACAGACGCTCTCGTCGTCGTTCTACTCGCCGTTCTACTCGCCGTTCTACTCGCCGCACCACTCGTCGCACTACTCGTCGCACTACTCGCCGTTCTACTCGCCGCACTACTCGCCGTTCTACTCGCCGCACCACTCGTCGCACTACTCGCCGTTCTACTCGTCGCACTACTCGCCGTTCTACTCGCTGCACTACTCGCCGTTCTACTCGCCGTTCTAGCCGTCGCCGCTGTCGCTGCGGTTCACCTTGCTGCTCATATCCATGGTTTAATAAATCATTTGGCTGCTGCTTTAAAGGGCATGGCTGCCGTCGCTAACTAACTCTAAAGCAAGCCGAGTCTAAAACATACGCGGCTTGCTTTTTTTAACGATTTCTGTTTTTTATTTTACATAATTATTCGTTTCATTCTTCTTGAAGGAGAAAACAAAGTATAATAATAGGAAAGACTCTCTCTTAAAAGGAGGACTATCCATGCGCCTATCTTTTGATCACCTTGTTCATTTTTCACCTGATCCTATTAAAGCTCAGAAAGAACTAAACGAATACGGAATCAATGTTATTAAAGGCGGTACCCATGAAAAATGGGGCACTTTTAACACGTTGGCTTATTTTCACCTGAGCTATATTGAGTGGCTTGGGCTTACAGATATCGCATTAGCTCAAACAGTTACAGATAATGACCTTATTCAGCAGCTTGTTAACGAACATACGCCGTTTGGTCATTTTGGGCGATTTGCCCTTCGTACAGATGATATGGATTTGCTCATAACCGAGCTGAAAGACAAGGGCTACACTGTAAAAGGCCCTGTAGCGGGGTCTCGTCAAACTAATAATGGAGAAACACTTCAATGGCAAATGTGTTTTATTGAAGGTGACCATGATGCCCTCCCTTTTCCTTTCTTTATTGAGTGGGGTGAACCAGAAGAAAAACGCAAGCCAAAGCTAGCGGCTCTTTCTTCCCATCAAGCCGGTCAGCTGCAGCTAAAAAACATTTACTGTGCTGTACATAACCTTGAAGAATCCATCAGCAAATGGACAAAACTGCTGGACGTTCAGGCTGGCGAAAGCTACAAAGACTCTTTACTTGATGCACGTTGTCAAAAACTATATGTCAATGGAGGAAACCTTATTTTTTGCAGCGGAACACAAGGTGTTGTCCATAATACATTAAAAAAAGTTGGAGAGCGTCCATTTTTGGTTGAATTGGATCACGCTCTAACACCGCAACAAATTACCGTACAAGGAGCTTCTTTTAAATTCAACAAATAAACATCCGCGGGCGGATG
Source organism: Priestia sp. RMT2NF4 (assembly GCF_047872835.1). Classification (NCBI taxonomy): domain Bacteria; kingdom Bacillati; phylum Bacillota; class Bacilli; order Caryophanales; family Bacillaceae; genus Priestia; species Priestia sp. RMT2NF4. The sequence continues at coordinate 606,980 of NZ_JBLQZO010000003.1, read as the reverse complement.
TTTATTTCTGTGCTTCTTTTATAGCTTGATAAATGAAGTGAGGCAAAATCTCAAAGGAATACTGAACGTCTAATCTTTCGGTCCATTGATGCGCATCTCTTCCCAGCGGTCCAATGTTCAGCACCGGCATCTTCAGCTCCTCTTGCTCTTCTAGCGGGATATGATATCCTTTATTCCATAGAGGCATATTGGCTACTAACGTGTTAAATGTATGAAGCGGGTGCTGCAGGCTGGCATAGCTTAAATCCGAAATTCCGCCAAAATAACTTTGTTCAACTAGCTCCACTTGGAATTGCTCTTTGGCAGCTGCCTGTACGTTTGACAAAATCCTTTGTACAAACGGATCATCATGTGAACAAACGGCCGGGTAAAAAGGCGGCGTAAAAAATAAGACTATCATCGGAGCTGCTTCTTTACATAAACCAGCTAAAGAGTTTACTAATTTAATGGTTTTATTTCTGTCATCATCTTCTTGTGCCAAAAGTGCTGCTTCCATTTCTTGCACATATTTTTCACCGTGCTGTTTGACTGCATGAGTATAAAGTTCTTCATACGTCCATACGTTCACGTCAAGGGATGAACCCTCCATTCCCGCAGCGTACTGCCTAGCAGCTTTATTATAATGTTTTTTTACATTCAAAGCCGCTTTGTCAGCCGATTTCAACAGCAGATCTGTTACTTCTTTAAGAGAGCGGTTTAACATAAATAAATTAAATAATACAACGGCAGAGTGCGGAACTTGAACGGAATACTCTTCTTTTAAATCTTTTTGTATCAGTACCGTAGGAGGTGGACTCGTTTCATCTCTTACTTTTTCGCAAAAATCAACGTTTAGTTCTATTTCTTTTGTTAAATAAGAAGCTAGTAAATTAGCATTTAAACCAGCTAGCGGTTCCCCTACATGAGTTTCTTTTCCATAACACAAAAAGCTTGGCATGATCTTGCCAATCGATCCTGAGTACACATAGTTCGTTTGATCACCAGGATAGCGGCTGAATACTGGTTCTGCATTTAGCATGAGAGAAAAATCCAGCTGATGTTTGCACGCAAGTTCTAAAAGAACAGGCACTGCTTTTCTCATTCCGAGCGAATTTACTTCTTCATCCGGTACCGACAGAAGCAGGATGTTTCCGTCAAACTCTCCGTTGCATGCTCGTTCAATCATACTGATATGCAGAGCAATACCTGCTTTCATGTCCATCGTTCCTCGGCCAAAAAGCCAGTCTCCTTTTATCATATCTTTTTGTACGTGCGCCGGAACTTGTTCCATATCATTATAAAAAGTACTCGTTAACGTATCAGCGTGAAAAGCATCCTTTTTCCACTGTCCATAATCTTGTACATCCACTACGTCGTAATGACTGACTAATACAACTGTTTTATTCGTATTTTTTCCTTCAACAAAAGCTGTGACAATCGATCGCCCGTCTCCTGTTGAATGAAGCTCAACTTGCTCGTTTTTTTGAAAGTAAGGCAGCTTCAATAAATACGACGCTATCGATTCAGCCATTTCCACTTCTGCCATCGTTCCTGTCACGCTAGGTATAGAAACCAATTCGCTTACAAGCTTCTTTAACTGTTCTTTTGTTTGATACAAAGATGTTTTGTTCGACATACCCTTCATCTCTTTCCTTTTTCTAAATTTTTCATCAAACAAAACGATTCGTCAATCCCTTTGACAGAGACCCTTTCATTCTATCCCTATGTATCATAGTATGCGCTTCCTTGACGCACATGATAAAAAAAGAGTGCGCGGCTAGGGCTAGCACCGCACACTCTTTTTTTTACTTTTCGTCATCTTCTAAAAAGTCTAGGATACGATCAATAAGCTGTTCGCTTCCTGCATCGTTTCCATGTTCAAGAGACATTTCCATTTCAATGCTCCTTTCATAAAATATTCTTGTTTTATAACATACCACAATTCATTTCGAATGTAACCTTTAATTTGTGTAAAAATTTCGACAATTTATGATTAATTTTAAAACCTAGTGAGTAATGATTATACCCACCAGATTCTTCAATTGTCAAAAAACATGCTTTCTATTTAAAAACACTAAAAAAATAGAGGCGCGAGCAAACTTCTTCTATAAAAGACAGCCTACTCGCTCAAGCTTGGAACAGCATGATGAATAAATTTCTAGTTCATTTGCTTTTTGTACATCTTTAATATCTATGCCTACAGCATATGTACGAACATGGTTTTCGACCACAATTTCATAAAATGTTTCTAATTCACGATAAGCTACTTGATAATGCTTTCCTAATAATTTTACGGCTTCCTTTAATGCTTTCTCTCCTGTATGTGCTGCAACTGCTGTATGACTCATAAAACCCTCTCCTTTTAGAAAAATAAAAAAAACTCATTTTGCTTTGATGCAAAATGAGTTTTTCACCCGTTTTATCACCCAAAGCACATGCTTTGCTGGTAGGAGCACCTTACATTCGTAGGTTGCTGTGGAGTCAAAGAGCCAGATCTCTCGTCCACTCGTGATAACTTTTTTAATTTAAAGTTTATTTTATCAAACAATTCTATCCGCGTAAATAGAAAAATAAAAATATTTTAATTTTTTTGGTAATGGAATGAATTCAAAAAGTCAAAGCTTAGATTAGAAAAATAAGAAGCTGCTACAAGTAATGCCTCTTCATTTAATGAAAAAGAAGGGTGGTGCCATTCATATTCTCCAGCCGTACCCATCCATACAAAAAATCCTGGTACACGCTGCTGATATACGGCAAAATCTTCTCCTCCAGGCGATTGTTCAGCTTCTACGACTTGATAACTAAGATTCTCTGCAGCGTTAATAACCAATTTTTCCAGCGTATCATCATTGTTTACTACAGGAAGATACGGATACCATTTAACGTCTACTGAAGCCCCGAAAGCTGCTCCAATCCCTTCAGCAGATCGTTTCATAAGAGCCGGTATTTTTTCTCTCGCTTCTTCTTGAAAGGTACGCACCGTTCCTTCAAGCGTTACTTTGTCAGGAATGACGTTCCACGAGCTCCCTCCGTGGATTTGAGTTATGCTGACAACAACATTTTGAAATGGGCTGAGATTACGGCTGACAATGGTTTGTAAACTAGTAACAATTTGACCAGCAGCAGCAATCGGATCTACTGTTTTTTCTGGAATACCTGCGTGACCGCCTACTCCTTTGACGTCAATTTCAAAACGATCAACACTTGCCATTAAAGGTCCCGATTTGACACCAATGGTTCCTACAGGAAGATTCGGTTTGTTATGCATCCCAAATATCGCTTCTACTCCTTCGAGCACACCTTTTTCAACGAGCATTTTTGCCCCAGAAGCCGTTTCTTCGGCCGGTTGAAAGATAAATCGAACCGTACCGCAAAGCTCCTGCTGACGCTCTTTGAGAAGAATGGCTGCTCCGATTATAGAAGCCGTATGAAAATCATGTCCGCATGCGTGCATAACACCGTTCACTTCAGAAGCAAATGGCAGATTGGTTTTTTCTTCAATTGGCAGCGCATCAATATCAGCTCGAATAGCGATAGTAGGTCCCGGCTTTCCTCCCACAATTTCCGCTACTGCTCCCACGTCTAAATGGAATGCATCCGCTATAGAAATATCGTAGTGCTTTAACCACTTTTTAATACGTTTAGTTGTTTCATATTCTTTCATTGAAAGCTCTGGAAACCGGTGCAGCTCACGGCGTATGTCTATTAGCGTATTTAGTAGTAATTGATCTGTCATATTTATCACTCTTTCACATTTCTTAATTTAGACCACTTCTCTATCTTTTATGACAAAGAGTGTACCTCATTGAATTTTTTATAAAGAAATACGGTCGTATAGCCTTCTGCAAGGTGCTTTTCTTTAGCTTGAACATATCCTTTTCGTTCATACATCTCAACTAACCAAGGATGTTCTTTTGCTGTTCCTAAAGACACACCTGGCGATTTAAACGTATTTTTTATTACCTCTTCCTCTACTAGATGAAGCAGCTTAGATCCAACGCCTTTCCTGGCAAACGACGGGTCCACTGCAAACCACCAAAAGTGCGGAACAGCAAACGGACCTGGATGTTCTCCCCAAGGCATTCGTATCGACACAGTAGCAGCGATTCTTTTCTCTTCTTCATATACATAGCAAAGGTTTTGAGAAATATTTTTCTTAACGAGGGCAAGATCAGCAGTAGCTGCTAAGAAAGGAATGCCTAGCTCTCGGATAGGCTTATATGCTTGTAGAGTTAAGTTCAATAAGTTATCCGCGTCGTCATTTGTTGCCAAACGGAATTCATTTTTCATCTCTTTGTCTCCTTATATAGTACTTAAATATTTTATTTAACTTATAAGTTTACTAAGAATTAAAAAAGACAGACTGCCGCCTTGCGTACTCACTATACAACTGCTTTGATAACGTGTCAATTCTATTTATCGTTTTCTATAAAAGATATAAATAAAACGAATACACGCAGAAAACTGCGCGTATTACGTACATATCAAGATAGACTTCAGGACTCACTTACCGTAGCTTTTAAATTAGCTGCCAACATCACAAGTTCTTCTATAGATGCTAACTCCTCTTGTGAAGCCGCAGCTACTTCTTCAGCGTAAGCAGCTGCTTGTTTAGCAACCTCTGAAAGGGCCATGACGGACTCCATTACCTTAAACGAATACCCATCAATCTCTCCTGTTGCCTTTGTCATTTTGTTCATTTGTTCTTGAGCGGCAAAGACATCTTCCATAATTGTGGAAAACTGTTGCGTTACATCTTCGACAGTGGCAATACCAAGCGTGACTTCTTCCGTATTCACTTCCATGTTTCGATAAGCCCGCTTTGCCTGTACTTCAATTTCTTTTAACAAATGACTGATTTGTATAGCGGACGTTTTAGATTCTTCCGCTAGCTTACGTACTTCCCCTGCCACTACAGCAAAACCTTTTCCATGTTCTCCAGCCCTTGCAGCTTCAATAGCAGCATTAAGTGCAAGAAGATTTGTTTGTTCAGCAATTCTTGTAATCGTATTAATAATGCGGCCAATCTCTGCGGAACGATCTTCGAGTCCCTTTACTTCACTGGTCGATATCTTAACGGTTTCATAGATTTTATTCATTTGATTCGTCACATCTTTCACCGCAACATTTCCGGTAGAAGCATGTTCAGAGGCTCTGTTCATCGATTGTTGTACCTTTGAAGAATGATCAGTCATTTTCTGAAGCAGCTTGGCCATATCCACCATAGCTTGCTCGGTTTCAACCACACTTAGCAACTGCTTATCAGAACCCGCAGCAATTTCTTGAATAGACATCGTAACTTCTGTGACAGCTGTTTTTGTTTCCTCCATGCTTACAAGCAATTGCTCTGAGGAATGACTGACCGTGCTCTTTGTTTTACTTATTTTCTGACGCAGCATTCTCATGTGAGTCATCATTTCATTAAATGAAGATATGAGTGTACTAATCTCATTTTTCCCTTTCAAAGGAACAACATCTACAGATAAATCGCCGTTTGAAATCCCTTTCATTGTTTTTGACAAATTTTCAACCGCAATTATGTAGCGACGTATGATAAAATAGAACACGGTAGTTGTAAAAGAAACAAACAGAAATGTAATCACTAGCGTAATCGAAGCTGCTTGCTCTTGTTTCACAATAAGATAATAATTGGTTACTTCAATTACAGTAGATGTTATGGCCATCATGGCTGCAATCATACATAGCATTTTCATGCGTAAACTTTGAAAAGCTTTTTTCATTTTTTCATCCCCTATACAATCTAAAGACATAGAATGTCTAATCTATATTAGTAGTATCGGCATATTTTTATATTTTTTTGTAAAAACTAAAGAAGAATTGAAACAATTATTATTGGCGCTTTTCCACTAAATATTGGAATACATATCTTCCTGCAAGGCGCTGCAACAGCAGTTGATAACTGTCTGATTATTCTTTCATTTGACCAAACTCTACCTTTGCTTATAAAATGAAGATTTGTAGAAAGGAGTACGAAAAATTTTATGTATACGTATCAAACAGGCAATCAAACAATTGACTACAAAATTGAAGTCGTTCCAAATAGAACCGATATCACGGTGCAAATTTGTGACAAAGAAGGGGTAAAAGTTATTATCCCAAGAGGTCTTAATGAAAACAATGTGCGTTCAATCATCGCACGCAAAGCAACATGGATTTTAAAACAACTAAACGGTTCACAACCAGCTGAGGAAAAGCCAGCTGCTCCAAAGAAAGAAGCAGTAAAAAAAGAAACAGCTAAAAAAGAGGCTCCTAAAGCAGCAGCTTCTGCAGCTAAAACTGGTTCTTTTGAAGAAGGAGACAAATTCCCTTACCTAGGGCGTCAATACCGCTTAAACATCGTTCGTGGAGATGTAGCAAAGGCTGAAATGACATTCCGTGCAAAATTCATTGCTACAGTACCTGAAAGCTGGAACGAGCAGCAAACAAATGAAGGTATTGGACAACTATTAACAGAATGGTACCAAGGCCGCGCAGGTGAAAAATTCCAAGAAGCTTTGAAATCTGTTAAAAAAGCAGCTGACAATGCTCCTGAATCTGTTAAGTGGGACGAGTTAGGTGAAGAATACGCTACGACTCAAGATAATACAATTGTATTAAACTGGCGTTTGCTAACAGCTCCTCTTGCAACAATTGAATATGTCATTGCTTCTCAATTTACAAATGCAGATGAGTTATTCGAAGATGCAGCTGAACGCAAACAGTGGTTAAGCGATAACACCCTAAACGCATTTTAAGTTTATACATAAAAAAAGCACGCGGCGAACGCGTGCTTTTTTTATGACAATGAAGTATTATACCCACTCCCTCCCCTCAGAAATTCCACTCTACCAGGTCTTTGGACATGTCAAACTTTCTACACCAATCGATATATTGTCTTTTAAAAGAAAGATATATATAATCAAGAAAATGTTTGATTTTGTTTAAATGTGGATACGTATACCTATAAGCAAGATGGCAAACACTTAAGGTAAGCAGTTTTGCTATAAAAGTTGTAAAAGAAAGGAAGTGCAGCTTATGAAAGGACAGAGCTTTTTTATTTTAGGACTTATATTTGCTCTTATCATTGCTGTTTTAGCTGTAATTAACAACGATCCTGTACAATTTAACTATGTATTTGGTTCACAAAAATGGCCTCTTATTTTAATCATCTTAACAACGGCTGTGTTTGGAGGAGTTGTTGCTGCTTCATTGAGCTTTGTGAAAATTGTTCAACTAAGAGGACAAGTGAAACAGAAAAACAAGCGAATTGCTGAACTGGAAGAAGAAATCAAGCAGCATAAGCCTGTTGAGCCTGTTGTGGAAGAAGAACCAAATCAACCAGCTACTCGAACTGAGCGCGCTCAGTTATAATAAAGAAAAGCCGTTATTTTCTAGAATAACGGCTTTTTTCATTTTTTGTTCCGCCAAGCATATTTTCGGGATACACGCATAAACAGATAGATATGGAAAACTTTAGTTCTGAATGGTACAATCAACACTGTTATATCTCTATGAAAAACCTAAATTGATAGTCTTACCGTTAAGAAGGTGTTCATCCATTATGATCAATAAAAAAATAAAGCGTGAAATTCTTACATACACAAGCGTCATCCTCGGCACCGTTTTGCTTTCTGTTGTCGTTCAGCACTATTGGTTTCAGCCCTACACTGTAAAAGGCGATTCTATGAAGCCTATTTTGCACGAAGGCAATCGAATTATTATTAACAAACACAGCAAGCTGGAGCGCTTTGACATTGTTGTTTTGCAAGCTCCCTATAGCAGTGATTTTCTAGTAAAGCGGATTGTCGGCTTACCTGGAGAAACGGTTGAATACAAAGATGATGTTCTGTATATAAATAACAAAGTCAAAAAAGAGCCGCATCTTCATAAATATTTATCCAAAGTACCTGCTTACGAGCGACTCACTGAAAACTTTTCCACGTACGAACTGTCTCCAGACGGCACGATACCGGATGGATACGTATTAGTGCTAGGTGACAACAGACGCATAAGCCGGGACGGAAGACATTTTGGCCTCACTCCCATTTCTTCAATCATGGGAGAAGTCAACATGAAATATTGGCCTTTAAACGAAATGACTTTTATGCATTAACACATAAAAAGAGGTTGAGACATAACCAAATGAATCCAACCTAAAGACGAACAAATGGGATACATGAGCTGAACCGCTTGTGACACCGCAGTCGATTTCCGTGCAAGACTTCGCTTTCCGCGGGCGGGCGCTGAGCCTCCTCGTCGCGCACGCTCCTGCGGGGTCTCAGCTGTTCCGCTTTTCCCGCAGGAGTCTTCCCCTTGCCCTCCAATCAACTGCTAGAAAGAACGAAACAAATGAAACCTATGTTCACCATAACAAACAAAAACGAACCACTAATCAGTCAGACATGTTGATTAGTGGTTCGTTTTTCACTTCAGCTAAAACACTTTTGTTCCAGCCTCTTTTTATTTTGGATTTTCTTTGTTTTCTACATGCTGTTCTTCTGCAAATTCTGTGTCATACGCTAGTTTTCGTTTAAAAGCCGGGCGCGTTCTCGCTGTATGCTTTGTTTCAATATGGTTGAATAAGTAGCGGTGAACAAAAACCTCGGCAAATGTAATAATTGCTGCAGAAATAATACTTCCCCAAGCAATTTGAACGTAACTGTCTAATAACAATGTGCCAAAAATCCATACGCTCATATATGTTAGAACAAATTCAACAATAATGGCATCACGGTTGCCCACTCGAGGCAGTACAATTCGATCCACTACTAGATATGTCACAACTGTCGTTAGCAAGCTAAAAGAAATAATGTCTCCGATGGTTGCATCAAAAAATAAATCAAGGCCTATACCAAACGCAATAAGTGCCGCTGCAAATTTAATGAGCAATAATGTTGCATGATTCATATTTGAACCCTCCTTTTTCTATATTAATTTGAACAAAAATAGGGAAATTAATACCTTTTTTGCCAAGAAGGGTATAATATAAGCAAAGCCAGTACGTTTGAGACAGCTCTAGCGTACAACAATGATTTGGGAGATGTTGTAATGATTGTACTAGAAAATAGCGAAATGAAAGTCAGCGTTGAAGAAAAAGGAGCGGAAGTTGTAGAAGTATTTCATAAAGAAAAAGGCCTGCAGTTTATGTGGAGCGGAGACCCCGCTTATTGGGGACGAGTATCGCCCGTATTGTTTCCAATCGTAGGCCGATTAAAAAATGATCAGTATACCGTTGATCAGCACGAATACTCTTTGCCTCAGCACGGCTTTTTACGTGATTCTACTTTCACCGTGATTGAGCAAACAAACGAAACAGCACGACTGAAATTTGCCACAAACGGCCGGTTTAAAGACGTATATCCATTTGAATGTTCAGTTGAAATTAGCTACCGCCTGGAAAACAATCGATTAACGTTTCAGTGGAAAGTAGTAAATGAAGATAAAGAGGATATGTATTTTTCAATTGGAGCCCACCCTGCTTTTCGTATTCCGTTACGTGAAAACGAGCAGATTTCTGATTACTTTTTAGAAATAGAGCCTTCTGAAACTACGCCGAAGGAATTTGTATTAAAAGACGCTCTTATTCATGAAAAAGGGGCTGCAGAAAACTTGCACAAGCTGCCGCTAAGCGCAGATTTATTTGCAAATGACGCGTTAATTTTTAGCCATATTGACGGAATTACAATTAAATCACCGGTTAATGAAAATCAAATTAACGTTCAGTTTAATGATTTCCCGTATGTCGGTATTTGGTCAAAGTATGATGCAGAAAATCATACAATCGCTCCTTTTCTTTGCATCGAACCTTGGTTTGGAATTGCAGATACGCATGACCACAACGGAAATTTCAAAGAAAAATTAGGCATCAACCGTTTATCAAAAGACGGTGTATTTCAAACAGAATTCTCTGTTTCCTTTAGCTAATGCAACAGAGAACATAACAAAATCAATCCAACCTTGAGACGAACAAATGGGATCAATGATCTGGACTGCGTTCACCATAACAATGAAAAGCTCCGAACGATTACTCGTTCGGAGCTTTCTTCAGCTAAACTACTTTTGTCCCTGCGTCTTTTTATATTAATTATTTACAACATCGCTATTTTTTAGCGCATGTACTTGCTCTATTAGCTTCTGAACGTATTCTTCGCTGAGTACACCTGTTGCTCCTCGAATAATTTCAGTCGAATAGTGATCCGGAGGTGCGACTTCTTTTTCTTTATTTAACACAAAAAAAGTAAGAACATGATCCACCATCTTACCTTCATGCTCGACAGAAATAATAGCAGGACGATAGCCGTTATTATCTACCCCTTCTCTGCCATACAAATACGTAATTGCTTCGGGCGGCACGCGGTACAGTTTGCCTTCAACAACTCCGCCTTCTTCAACCATGTCTGCACGTCCTCCGTCATGAATAACGTGGTTATACCGAAGCGTATAGCCTTTAAAAACAGCTCTGCCAAGACAGTCTTGGAAATGCTGATCAACGCCGTGCTTAATAAAACGATCGTTATCCATACATGAACCGTAAGCAAAATACAGCATGCCTTCTAATAAATCTTCTTTCCATACGCGCCAGTTTCCGCCTGGGATAAATTCTTGCAGCAGAGAACGGTCTCTTGCTACATATACAACGGCTTCAAATTCACCTTGGTCCGTTTCAACCGTTTGCACAACTTTATCATATTCATTGTCTTTATGACCTTCGTGAATGTACCCTTCTAATTCATCAAGCGCCTTCCACATAAGCTGATCGGTCACTTCATATACTTCTCCGTATACAATGTGTTCACTGTCGATATCAAGCATCGGATAGCCTTGCTTAGTATCATATAATTTTCCTTTCGTTTTTGCCTGCTTGGCAATTGAGCGCGCATGATGCAGCAACCCGTGATTACCTTCTCCTTCAAGAAGCGTTCCGTATACGAATAAATAATTGCACATACTCCTTATTCCCCCTCTTTCTCTTCATAAAGCTCTAGCGGTAACCCGTCCGGATCAGCAAAAAATGTGAATTTTTTTCCCGTTAGTTCATCTACCCTAATAGGTTCCACATCAATCCCTTGCTGCTCTAGTTCACGCTTGGAATCCTCTACGCTTTCAACCGCAAAAGCTAAATGGCGTAAGCCGCACGCTTCAGGTCTTGAAGGACGCTGTGGTGGATTTGGAAACGAGAACAACTCAATTTGATAGCCAGGAGCTACTTCTAAATCTAGCTTATATGAATCTCTTTCTTTTCTATATGTTTCTTCTATAATCTTGCATCCTAACACATTTACATAAAAAGCTTTTGAACGTTCATAATTACTTCCTATAATGGCTACGTGGTGCATTCGTTTTAAATTCATTTCATTCTCCCATAAAAACCCTTTTCTAATCATCCTACACAAAATGCCGGCAAACATCAAATAATTACGTTATCACCTTTGACTAGAGTGATAAAAGTCACGGACATAGTGTCTCATAACAAGTAATATAACAACGAGGTGAATAACATGATTTCGTTAACATTTAAATCTAGAATTGACCGAACTCAAAATTTAGATTCGTTAAAAGAAGAAGCTGCTATTATGCACCGTATTGCTGATCAGCTATCTCCAATGAGCTCTGAGTTCATAGAATATACTGAACGTATTCAATATGTGTATGAACGCATGCACATTATCGTACGTCATCCTACTAAAAAACTCGCTTAATATAAGCGAGTTTTTTTTATAAAATCTTTGTCAAACTACCTTATTTTGAGATATACTGAATGCTAATAAAAAAATGAAACTTTTTGATCTTACGTGCGTATACTTAATTACGATAGGATAAAAGATAAATAGTTGCGTAGATAAAAACCATCACGTGATGGTTGACATAGTTAAAGGAGGTGGTATTCTGATGGGGTTGCGACATACAAAATTGGCGAACTTGCAGAGATGGCACATGTAACGAAGCGCACGGTTGACTATTATACTAACATTGGGTTGTTAAAAGCAGAACGCTCTGCTTCTAACTATCGCTTTTATAACGAAGAGGCGCTGAAACGTCTTTACTTAATTGAAAAATTAAAAAGCGAAGGCCGTTCTCTTGAAGAGATTTCTTCTCTCTTTTCTGTAGAGCAATCCGAGAATAGCCACTCCAAAGACGAATTAGCATCCAAATTTTACGTACTAAACGACAGTTTAAAAGAAGTTGCACCGCTTATGGAAAAGCTTAACGAAGAAGATCGAAAAGTAATGATGAATCGGCTTTCACCAGAAAGCGTCACTCTTTTGCACTCTTTACTGCTGCTGCTGTCGTAAATTTATTATTTACAGGAGGTGTTTACTTACTTTATAGCACTATAAAGTAAGTATATTCATTGATAACCATTAACTTAATTATTTTTGCGATTTTAATTGTACTCACTGCTTTTTTCGTTGCTTCAGAGTTTGCAATTGTGAAGCTTCGTAGTTCACGGGTAGATCAACTTGTTGCTGAAGGCAAAAAAGGAGCGAATGCGGTTAAAACCGTAACGACACACTTAGATGAGTATTTATCTGCGTGTCAGCTTGGTATTACGATTACTGCTTTAGGACTCGGTTGGTTAGGAGAACCGACTGTTGCGAAGATTTTGGAACCTCTGTTTGAAGAACTTGGTGTTGCTGCATCTTTAACACATATTCTTTCATTCATTATCGCATTTGCGCTTGTAACGTTTGTTCACGTAGTCGTTGGTGAATTAGCGCCAAAAACATTTGCGATTCAAAAAGCTGAAACAGTTACGTTATTGTTTGCTCGTCCGTTAATTTTATTCTATAAAATCATGTTCCCTTTCATTTGGTTACTAAATGGTTCTGCCCGTTTATTAACTGGTATGTTTGGATTAAAGCCAGCTTCAGAGCATGAACTTGCGCACAGTGAAGAAGAGCTGCGCATTATTTTATCAGAAAGTTTTAAAGGCGGGGAAATTAACCAGTCTGAATATAAGTACGTGAACAACATTTTCGAATTCGATAACCGTGTTGCTCGCGAAATCATGGTACCAAGAACAGAAATTTCAGCTGTTTCTGAAGACGACAGCATTGAAGATTTCTTAAAGCTTGCTGTAGAAGATCGCTACACCCGTTACCCTGTTACCGTTGACGGAGATAAAGATAACATTATCGGCTTAGTCAACGTCAAAGAGATTCTAAACGATGTCGTAATTAACGATGCGTTAAAAAAGCAAAGCGTGAAGCTTTATATGAATCCTATTATTCAAGTAATTGAAACCGTAGCGATTCAAGACCTACTGCGCTCGATGCAGAAGAAACGTACACATATGGCCGTGTTGATTGACGAGTACGGCGGTACGGCTGGTATCGTTACCGTTGAAGATATTTTAGAAGAAATCGTTGGAGAAATTCGAGATGAGTTTGATACAGATGAAAAGCCGCTTGTTCAAAAAATCAACGATCAGCACTTTGTCTTTAACTCAAAAGTACTGCTTGAAGAAGTCAACGAAGTGCTTCATATCGAAATTGAAAACGATGATATCGATACAATCGGCGGCTGGATGCTGATGCAAAATATCGATATTCAAGAAGGCGAATCGTTCAAACTTTTTGGATACGAGTTTATTGCAAAAGAAATGGACGGTCACCAAATGAAAGAAGTGGAAGTACGTGCCCTTCCTGAGGAAGAACGCGTGCAGCCTGAAAGCCATTCACCAGAACAAGAAGTTACACAAGCATAATAGAAAGAGCCGCTTCTTCACGAAGCGGCTCTTTTTTTATGATTGCTTACTCTTAATCATGCAGCAGCTTATACACAACGTTCTCTTCTGCCTCTTCTCCAGTCTTTTCCTTCGCTTGGTCCATCGTGCCGACAAACTCCAGCTTTCCTTCCTTTAAGACCGCAAACCGATCACACACGCCTAAGATTTCATTCAAATCATGGGTAATATAGATGATCGTCTTTCCTTTTGCCGCCAGCTGTTTGATATAGCGGATAATCTCAAGCTTTGACTGCAAATCAATTCCGACTGTTGGCTCATCCATTAACAAAACGGACGGTTCATGAATAAGCGAAACGGCTATATTTAGCTTTCGCTTCATGCCTCCTGATAAATTTTTCACTTTTTCCTTCCATCTTCCTTCGAGCTGTACAGCTGAGCAAAGAGACTGAAGCTGTTCATTCGACAGAGAGCGTGAAGTCATTTTGCTCCACATTTTCATGTTTTCTTTTACGCTAAGCTCTTCCCACAGCGCTATGTCTTGTGGAACGTAGCCAATGACTTCTCGTATCGCTTTTTGATTTTTCTTAAGCGATAAGCCTCCAATCGTGACATTACCGCTTGAAGGAGCCGTAATGGTAGACAAAATAGACAGAAGCGTTGACTTACCAGCGCCGTTTGGTCCTAAAAGACCAATGACTTCTCCACTTTCTACGGTCAGCGTAACATTTGCTAACGAACGTTTTTTTCCGTATGTTTTGCTAACATTGTTAATTTCAATCATTTGATGCTCCTCACATTCCACACTATTTTAAACGCGCACAAACATATGCATGCAATGGAAACAGCTATCTCTTTCCAAATGAGCGTAAGCGGCAGCGCATGCTGATACAGAAGCAGATGCTGCGGAAGCCACTGACTTATTCTTTCAATCGTTGCAGAAAGCTCTCCTACCGGGAAAAAGCTCCCTCCTATTATGCTGAGTCCTGTGACCATGACGACGCTGATCATATAATAAGAGCCAACTCGCTGACTTTCACTTGCAAGCCACGTGCTAAAAGCAACGCATGTGATCACATAGATACACATATACAGCAGCACACCGTAAGACTCTGCTCCATACAGCCATTTAAATAGAGCAAAACTGATGAGAGCTTGAAGCACGTACAAAACAGCATAAGCGGCGCTGACGCTTCGAATATAACCATAAAGTCCTTTTTGCATCGTCTTCATTCGTTTAAAAAGATGACTCCGCTCTTTAATCATCCAATCTGATGTGATGCAGCAAAGTAAAAGCGTAAAAAATCCCCATAGCGGCACGTATCCGGTCATTTGAACGCTCCCTTGCTTCTTATGCTTCTTCGTTCCTTGCGCCTCGTAATCAATTGTCATCAGCGGCTTTGGTTTCCACTGGTTATCGGTATAGTGATACGCTTCTTTCCATAAATCCGGTCCTACATGAATGTGATAGACTTTATATAAAAAACGCACTTCATTTGCGGCTTTAACATTTGTCGTTAACCGTGTCACTTCACTGGCCACGACTTCTCGAACCGCTTCTGTCGCAACGGAAGAAGGCAGCGTAAGCAAATCAATGACTCCTTGATAATTCCCCGCTTCTACTTCTTGCTGAAATCCGTTAGGAAACACAAAAATGCTGTCAATTTTATTTTTTGCCAGTTGCTTTCTCGCTTGTTCTTCATTCATAGAAAGAAACTGAATTTCTGTTGTTTTCCGCAGTCGATCCAGCACTTGTTTAGACATGTTGCTGTGGTCTTGATCGACAAGAGCAACGGGTATTTTTGAATCACTTTGTACTTTTGCTAAAAATGAGCTGCTGATGACCGTTCCTATTAAAGGTAAAAAGAAGATCATGACAATAAGCATAGGACGCTTCAGCAGCTGCTTTATTTTTTCACTGATCATTTTCTCCACCGCCTTTGCAAAGTCATCACGTAGCCAACAGCAAAAACAAAACTTCCTGCTGCCGTAATGAGAATAGGCTTAAGGTAAAGAAAAGCTTCGTTTGTGTTATATCCATCAAATTCATAAAATAACAGCTCCAAGACGCGGGTGTTGAGTGACCATTTCTGAAAACCACTCGCCCAGTCTGGTAAATAGACGACCGGCACAACATGTCCGCTTAAAATCGCACTCAGCAAAATAAACAGCATGCCGGTTAGTTGATAAGCTTTTTGTGATAAAAAAAGAACCCGAAGAAGTAAAAACAAACATAAAAAAGCAAACAAACTTCCGCTTATCCCTAGAAAAAGCTCTCCGTACGTACCGGTTACAGGCAGTTTCAGTCCTTTAATGAGGCTTCCAAACAAAACGACAGATACCGGTAGCAAAAGAACAAACAGAGCCGTCAGCTGCGCTAAATAAATGCGAAGAAACGATACACCTCTTGTTTTCATTCGATCCAGCACGGGAGAAGTCTGCGTTTCACTAGCAAGCAGCCATCCGCCGTAGCTCCAAATCATAAGCATCAAAGCAGCAAAAGACAGCACATAATATTGATTCATATCCTGCTGAAAGAAACTCGTTTCTACTTGTTCATCAAATAAACTTCCTCTATCTAATACATGAAGCCCAAACGTTACTAAGCTCTTCTTAAATTCTGCGCGTCTCTTTTCATCGGAAACATTTTCTTTTTCTAAAAAGGCATCAACCGTATTAATACCGCTTTGAGCAGCTGACGTGTAGTCGGCTGCACTTTCCATCACGTAGCGAAACAGCTGTGACTGAAGCGGCTTATTGTTGTTTCCAATGACGTGTAAAGGCTGATTTTTCCCATGAGCAATATCGTGACTAAAACCTTTTGGCAGCGTTACAATGGCTGCCACTTTATTTTCTCGCAGCAGCTGTTTAGCTTTCTCTTCATTCGTATAAAGCGGCTTCATGATCTTGCGAAGCTTACCTTCGGTCAGCTGTTCGATGACGTACTTCGTTTGTGCAGTATCATCTTTATCCACAATGGCCACGGGGAACCGATTTACTTTCTCCTCACCTTGCATGGTCTGACTAATAATGATCCCTGCTCCAAGTAAAAACAGAGCAGGGATCATTATTAGCAGTATGAGAGATTTTATATTTTTCAATAGAGCTTTACATGTAAAAAGAGTCAAAGAGAAATATATCTTCATCTGCTTTGCACCTTTTAGTAACCAGCGGTTCCCATATTCATCATGAGACCTTGAACATTTTTAGCGAAGTTTTCTTGAATCGACAGCATATCTTCAGGCGTTACATCTTTTACGTTTGTCGCATTAGATGCGTCAAGCTCTGGAATAGAGGCTGATTTTTTTAATTGAGAAGCAGAGTCAATTTTTAACGTAACGTTTGCAGGATCTGCTTTTGGTCCTATTTTTGTACGAATATCAAACGAATAATCTGCTTTTCCTTTTGAAGCACTTATTGCTTGATTCTGCTTTACTTCTCCGTTTACTACTAGATCTTCTTGATCACCTAAGTCTAAAGAGAAAGTACGGTCAGCCGTCTGTTTTGCATCGGTTTTACCGTTGATTACTGAATTCATTTTAAACGTCATATTCGTGTCTTCATCTTTTGAATCTTTTGTTAACAAATGAATAGACATGTTTTCTTTTCTCTTTTCACTTTCCGTTGTTACGTCATTTTTCATATCAAACGTAAATGCATCATCGGTAGTGCTATCGGTTAGGACTGCTTTGAACTGCTTAGCCGTTTTGTTATCTTCATACGGAATATTTTTAGTTACGACGTTAAGTTTTCCTTTATCGTTAGAAGTATTTTTTACGCCCATGTTCATATCACGAGCTACAACAACATCATCTTGAACGTACACAGTTGATTTAACACCGCCAGGGTAAGTCGTATCTTTTGCTTCTTTTTGGAAGTCTTGAAGACTTTCTTTTACTGATTTTTTCAATTCTTTTGGATCTGCCATATCTTTTAATTCTGGATTTGTCGCTGCTGAAGATTTAAACAGCTTAGACACGTGAT
Organism: Priestia sp. RMT2NF4; assembly: GCF_047872835.1. Classification (NCBI taxonomy): domain Bacteria; kingdom Bacillati; phylum Bacillota; class Bacilli; order Caryophanales; family Bacillaceae; genus Priestia; species Priestia sp. RMT2NF4. Next base: position 589,330 of record NZ_JBLQZO010000003.1, on the reverse strand, counting down.
TTGCATAGATAGTATGAAGCTTGTCATCTTTTGCTACCTTCGCAATAAGCTTATCCATAAATTGTTTTGTTTCTTTGTCAGACATGTTAAGCGTCACGCTTGTTAACTGAAGCGTTTTGCCATTTGTTTTATAATCTACATTTTTTTCTTTTGTAAAATAATCGCTGTCTAGCTGATCATAAATGAACGTTCCGTATTCTTTTGCAATGTAGGTCTTTTCTTTTTCCGTTAACTTTAAGTCTTCTAAACTCACGTTGCTTGTGTTAATATCAAGCGTTTCAGGACCTGAATAAGAAGGATCGAACTTACGCGCTACCTGTCCATATTCGTCTAAGTTTAAATAGAAATATTCGTTTGCTAGAATCGGGGCTTTAAAGCCTATTCTTTCTTTCGTTTGAAAGCCTTCTAGGTCAAGCGCTTTTGAACCGCCGATATTAAGAGCCAGTGAACCGTATGCTTCACTTTTTTTCGGATCTTGTTCCGCTTTAATTTTAATTTCAGCTTTACTGATAAGATCTTGAATCATTTTAAAGCTTGGATCATACGAAAGTGAATCCATGTTAAAGCCGCCTTTGATAGTAGCATTTGTGGTAGAAGGCTGCTTCATCGCTTTTTCCTGATAAGCCATCGTTTCACTGTACTTCGTTTCTAATTCATCTGCTGCTTTTTGATACGTATTTACTTCAGAAATTAAGTATAATTGCTTAGGAGATTTTTTAAATACCGTAGCAAATGTAATTACTCCTCCAATAATCACAATTAAAGCTGCCAAAATGATAATCCATTTAGCCGGCGCTTTTTTGGGAGCGGGCGCTGTTTCTAGCGAAGCCGCTGTTTCGTCTGTTGTTCTGTTTTGATCTTTCTCACTCATCTACACCAGAACCTCCTATGTATTTTGTTAGTCACTTTGTACATGATAAGGAATGGTTTCCATAAATTCTACTACTTCGACAAAATAAGACAATAATTAGTCCGATAAACCGATGTCTTTCGGTGCAATATCGTGTGCAAAGTACTCTACTTAAGTACCCAATATATTGAAAATAAAACCAATTATTCAAAACTATCTCAATAACTATTAAAATACGTAAATGACTTATCCTCTTGTATTTTTACAATATATTCCTATAATTAAGTATTTACACCTAAGAATTACAAAGCGCAGTTTTTTCCTCTTTCCTTTCATCACATACAGGTGATATCTATGTACGTCTTTATGAAAACATGATAAAAACATCAGCGTTTTGTTCTGTTTTGAAAGGGAAATAATAATAGTGAGAAAGCTTTTTTCTTGCCCGTGACATAAAAATCGAATAAAGTATTCCTAAATACATTTCACACAATTTAATTTGAGGATAGAAAAAGGAGGATATCATTTATGAATATACGCGTCACTCCTTCTGCAAAAGAAGCGTTGCAGAACGTAGAACAAAATCAAATGATTCAGCTTTCTTTTGATCGGGGGAGCTGCGATATTGTTAATACGATTTACGAAATGAAGATCATCTCAAAGCGCAGCCTTCAACCCTATGAAAAAGTGGTAACGGTTGAAGACTTAGAGTTTATTGTTGACGATGACATGGAAGAAGTGTACGACAATGAGCTGGTGATCGATCACGCAGCAGGTGCTTTTATCTTCAAAAATCACAACCAAATTTTTAATAATCGCGTAGGACTACGCTATATCAATTCATAGAAAAAAGCAGGGAGCTCCCTGCTTTTTTTCTTGCATATGTCTTTTATCGATTGACTTTCAACCGCTCTTGGATAAACAACAACACGTTCACAAGGCTATTTTCTTCATATACATTCACTTGCTGACGCTTAAATTCCCCTTGTTCATGGTAGTAAATAATATCTCCCGTTCCTTTGTCTTCATTCATATGTAAATGAAAACTAAGCGGCGTTGCCAAAATAGATCCGTCTTCATCTCGCTGAAGAATTTGACAAAGCGTTTGATTCCCTTGTTTTTCAGATAAAAAGTCATAGCCAAATTGACGTGCTAACTTCTCCACTTGTGCAGCAATAAGAGCTGTAATCTGTTGATTGTCTTTCATAAGCAGTATTTCTCCTTACTTCATATCATTAGGGTTTTATTATTAGTATACTATACCTTAAACTTCTGGAGCTAACTACTTATCCTGTACAAATCATGACCACATGTCCATCCGGATCTTTTATCGTAAAAAACGAAAAATCATCAAAAGAAGTAATCGGAGAATCAATCGTATAGTCCATTCCTTTAACAAATTCATAGGCTTCTTTAATATCTTCCGTATGGAAATTAAAAATTGGATGGAGACTAGCCACTATTTGTTTTTCTGTTCTTTCAGGTCCTGCGTCTAGCGTTAATCCTGTTTCTCCATCAATTTTAAGATTATAAACGGGGTTCTTCACCTCGCTCATCTTGTATTCTTGACTCAGTAGCTCGCTATACCATTTTACTGAAGACTTTAAATTGGAGACGTGGATAAATACCGTATTCATTTTGTTGAAAACAGGACTCCGCATTTTTAATCCTCCTTTTTGTTTTTCTGTTCATCCTATACCATTATCCACGTATCACTTTATACCTGCTACTTCCTTAACTTTTGCTCATATATACAGAAAAGCTTGCGAATACTATTCACAAGCTTTTTCTTCATAAAAAATATGTATGCTGTACAACTACAATCACAACCGCAATTAAAATCGAAGGCAGTAAATTAGCAACTTTAATTTTAATAATTTCTAATAAATTAATTCCAATTGCTAAAATTAACACGCCGCCTACTCCTGTGACTTCGGCAATGATACTATTCATTAAATCTTGCGGCACAACCGCATTAATTTGCGTAGCAAATAACGCAATGATACCTTCGTACAGAAATACGGGCACCGCTGAGAAAATGACGCCTATTCCAAGCGTAGTCGTTAATAACAATGAGATAAACCCATCCATCACCGCTTTCGTAAACAATACGCTGTGATCGCCTCGTATTCCGCTGTCTAATGCCCCTACAATCGCCATCGCTCCAATAACAAAAATTAGCGTTCCTGTCACAAAGCCCTGTGACATACTAAATGTTTGCTTGTCATTTTGCTGTGATTGAAATTTTCGTTCAATCATATTGCCTAAAAGGTTTAGCTTTTCATCTAAATCAATGAACTCACCAATAACCGCTCCAATGGCTAAACTCAAAATTACAATTAAAAACTGATGACTTTTAAAGCCCATTTGCAAACCGAGGGTGATAACGGATAAACCCATCACTTGCATCACCGTCACGCTTACTTTTTCAGGAATGCGGTGAGCAAGCTTGCCCATTAATGTTCCGACAACAATTGCTAATCCATTGACTAATGCTCCTATAATAAACATGCTGTCACCTTTACTTTGAATAATGCCACTTCTTTTTTCACTTGTTCTACTCCCTCTCTGCTGCGCACTAGCTGTATCAAACACCCTAAATTTTAACACAAAATTCTTTCAATTATGAAGAAAAGAAAAAGAGATTGAAACGTAACTAGATCACTCCATATAAAAACGAACAAATAGGATACATGAGCTGATTGCTTGCAACAACGCTGTTGATTTCCGTGCAAGGCTTCGCTTTCCGCGGGCGGCCGGTAAGCCTCCTCGTCGCTTATGCTCCTGCGGGGTCTCACCTGTTCCGCTTTTCCCGCAGGAGTCTTCGCCTTGCCCTCCAATCAACAGCCAGAAGTAACTAAATAGATTAAATCTACGTTCACCATCACAATAAAAAGATCCGAACTATGAATCGTTCGGATCTTCTTTTAACTAGAACAGGTTTGTTCCAGACTTTTTATTAAAATGTAATAACGTCTTTTGTACCTTGCTTTTGGTAGCCTGTTTTTAACAGCTTCACTTCTTTATCCGCTGGCAAGTTGGTAAATACAACCGGTGTCACAATCGACGGTGCATGCTTTTTAACATACTCTAAATCCACCTGTAAAAGAGGTGTTCCTTGTTGAACGCTGTCACCTTCTTGAACAAGCGCTTGAAATCCTTCTCCTTTTAAATTCACAGTATCTAATCCAACGTGAATCAGAATTTCAATTCCTTCTACTGTTTTTAAGCCAATCGCATGTTTTGTTGGGAACACGGTCATGACTTCACCGTTAATCGGTGATACGAGCGTTCCTTCAATCGGTTCAATCGCAAAGCCGTCGCCCATCATCTTTTGTGAAAACACTTGATCTTCCACTTCACTAAGCGGCTTTACAACGCCTTCAAACGGTAAAACAAACTCTGTGTGTGCATCTGCTTGAACAGCCTGTTGTTCAACAGGCGCAGCGGTTGACGCTGTGCCGTATTTAACTAATTGATTCATTGCGTCTGCAACAAACTCTACTTCTGTTCCGACAATGACTTGAACATTTGTTTTATTGAGCTTCATGATTCCTCTCGCTCCGTGGCGCTTTAAGGCAGCTTCATTAATATTGCTAGCATCAGCTACTTGTAAGCGAAGACGAGTCGCACAGTTATCAATTACGGTTAAGTTTTCTTTTCCGCCTAAATCTTCAATAAAATACGATGCCATATCCACATATTTATCGCCTGTTGCTACAACCGTTTCGTTTGATGTGTCTACTTCTTCATCATCTTCACGTCCCGGTGTTTTTAAATTTAATGCTTTGATCAGCGTGTAGAAAATGACAAAGTAAATGACCGCATATACAATTCCAATTCCCGCTAACAGCAGCGGTTTTTGTGAAATTCCGTAGTTTAAGAAGAAGTCAATGGCACCTGCTGAAAATCCAAATCCAGCGTGAATGCCAAGAGCAACGGCTAAAGCCATCGAAATTCCCGTTAAAACGGCATGAATAACGTATAATAGCGGTGCTACGAACATAAATAGAAATTCAATTGGTTCCGTAATTCCTGTTAAAAAAGATGTAACCGCAAGTCCGATTAACATACCGCTGACTTGTTTGCGCTTTTCTTTTTTAGCTGCTGCAATCATCGCAAGCGCAGCTGCCGGTAAACCAAACATCATAACCGGGAAGAATCCAGACATGAACGTTCCTGCCGTTGGATCTCCTTTAAAGAAGCGATTCAAATCTCCCGTTACGCCGTGATAGTCCCCGAATACAAACCATACTAAGCTGTTTAACACGTGATGCAGTCCAATTGGAATCAACAGACGGTTTAAAAATCCGTATATACCTGCACCAAGCGCTCCTGCTCCTGTAATCCACGTTCCTAAGTTGTTAATTTGATCTTGAATCGGCGGCCAAATAACCCCGAAAATTCCTGCAAGCGCAAGCATAACGACTGAAGTAATAATCGGTACAAACCGCTTTCCTGCAAAGAAGCCGAGCCACTCGGGCAGCTTAATCGCTGAGAAACGATTGTATAGTAAACCAGCCGTTACCCCCGAGACGATCCCGCCGAGTACACCCATATTAATATCTTTATCAATAGCTACAGTTCCTTTTGTTAACACAAAATAACCGACCACTCCGGCAAGTGCTGCTGCGCCGCTTCCATCTTTTGAAAGCCCTACAGCAATACCGAGTGCAAACAGTAGTGCTAAATTCGCAAAAATCGCATCTCCGGCTTGAGCCATAAATGGAATATCTAATAAGTCCTTTTGACCCAAACGAAGAAGCAATGCCGCAGCAGGTAATACTGCGATTGGCAGCATAAGCGATTTACCAATACGTTGTAAAAAATTCAGCATGTTTCTATCCCCTTTGTATAACGTATTTAACCCGATGTTACGAGCAAGGATTTTCGTAACAATATTTATCGGATGACAAGTTACCGCATTCATCCCCGGCCTATGATTACATCATCAGCTGAAATGAAGGCGGTTTTACTGCATGGACTCATACTAGCACACAAAATATATAGTTGTCTATACCAATTTTCTTTTTAAAAACCTCTCTATATCAATGTTAAAAGCCCTTACAAAACTTTCTAATTCACAAAAAAGAATTAACTGGTCTAGACAACTATTCCAAAAAGCGTTACACTTAAATCAATACAACGAGCAAAGGAGTGTATGTATGGATACACATTCATCCATCATTATTTATAATGTAACCGTTTATAGTGAAAATCAGACATTAAAAAACGGGTATATTAAACTAACGAACAAGAAAATTACTGAAATCGGAGAGATCCATCAATACGTACGTCAGCCGAAAGACCATGTAATTGAGCTTTCTCCTTCCTATAAAGTGATTCCTGGTGCCATTGACGTGCATATTCATGGCGTTAACAATGCCGATGCGATGGACGGTACGGCAGAAGCATTAAAAACAATGGCGCGCACGCTTCCAAAAGAAGGTACAACGAGCTTTTTAGCAACTACTATGACGCAGTCGAATGAAGCGGTTGAAAAAGCACTTCGCAACGCGGGCACTTATATCGAAGAGCAAACAGATGCGGATGCTGAAGTAGTTGGTATTCACTTAGAAGGTCCGTTTATTTCACCAAAACGTGCGGGCGCGCAGCCCCCTACTCACATTCAAGATCCGAATGTGGCACTGTTTCAAGAATGGCAAAAAGCAGCCGGAGGACATATTAAACTTGTTACGTTAGCTCCAGAGCAGCCAAACGGCTTATCTCTTACTTCTTATTTAAAAGAAACAAACGTCGTCGCTTCTATTGGCCACTCCGACAGCACATATGATCAAGTTGGTGAAGCTATTGAAGCAGGAGCTTCTCATATTACGCATTTATATAACGGCATGCGCGGTCTTCACCATAGAGAGCCCGGCGTATTAGGCGCCGCTTATTTGAGAAATGAATTATTTGTAGAGCTGATTACAGACGGCATCCACTGCCGACCTGAAATGGTCAAGCTTGCGTACGATCAAATTACAAGTGAACGCATGATTCTTATCACGGATTCTCTTCGTGCCAAATGGCTAAAAAACGGTACGTATGATTTAGGCGGACAGCCTGTTCACGTAAACGACACAACGGCTACCCTTGCAGATGGAACGTTAGCAGGAAGCATCTTAAAGATGAACGATGCAATTAAAAACACGATGAGCTTTACGAACTGCTCATTAGAAGACATCGTAAAAATGACTGCTGAAAACCCAGCAAAACAGCTTAATCTGTTCGATACAAAAGGAAGCCTCAAAATTGGAAAAGATGCGGATATCGTGGTGTTAAATGAAAACCTAGATGTTGAAATGACATTTTGCCGAGGCACATTGAGCTTTCAAAAGGAGGACTAACAATGAATATCATCCAAGTGAAAAACTACAGTGAAATGAGTGCAAAAGCAGCTGATATGCTGATTAGCAAACTTCATGAAAAGCCAAATATGAATCTGGGACTTGCAACGGGAGGCACGCCGAAAGGATTATATGATCGTTTAATTCAAGATCATAAAGAGCACGGCACGTCTTACAAACAAGTTACTTCCTTTAACTTAGATGAATATGTCGGAATGAAGCCGCAAGATCCAAACAGCTACCACTACTATATGGCAGATGCGTTATTTAATCACATTGATATTGACGTAAGCAACACGCACGTTCCTAATGGCCTAGCTGATACGCCTGAAGAAGAATGCCGCCGCTACGATGAGATGATTCAAAATCACGGAGGCATTGACCTTCAGATTCTTGGAATCGGCCAAAACGGACATATTGGCTTTAACGAACCTGGTACGTCATTCAACTCTCCTACTCATATTGTGACATTAGAAGAGTCAACGCGAAAAGCGAATGCGCGCTACTTTAATTCTCTTGACGAAGTGCCTACTCAAGCTATTACAATGGGAATTGAGTCGATTATGAAAAGCAAAGAAATTTTACTGCTTATCTCCGGTGAAGCCAAAGCAGAAGCGATGTATCAGCTGCTTAACGGAGAAATCACAGAAAAATTTCCTGCTTCTATTTTAAAGAAGCATCACAGTGTTACAATTATTGCGGACCAAGAAGCTTTAAGTAAAGTATCGACTATGGTTTAATTTATAGCCTCCTCGTCTCTTTTAGATGAGGGGGTTTACATAAAGGAGAGAAATCACGTGATTGATAAAAGCTCACCTCTTCCGATTTATTATCAAATTGAAGAACAGTTAAAAAAACAAATTGAAAACGGAGAGTTAAAACCAAATGATTCGCTTCCTTCTGAACGAGAGTTTGCAGAACGATTTGAAATCAGCAGAATGACCGTTCGCCAAGCAATTAACAATTTAGTAAACGACGGTTATTTATATCGTCAAAAAGGCCGTGGTACCTTTGTATCTGAAAAAAAACTTGAGCAGCAGCTCGTTGGATTAACGAGTTTTACAGAAGATATGAAAGCGCGCGGAATGGTGCCAAGCAGTAAATTGCTAAGTTTTGAAATCATTGCGGCTTCAGAAAAAATTGCCGAGCAGCTGCAAATTTCTCTTCATGCGCCTGTTTATGAAATCAAGCGTATTCGTTTAGCTGACGACGTGCCAATGGCGCTCGAAAGCGTATATGTATCCGCTAACTTAGTCAAAGGATTAACGGAATCCATTGTTAATGACTCTCTCTACCGCTATATTGAAGAAGAGCTCGGGCTGAAAATTGGCGAAGCCAATCAAACGTTAGAATCCATTTTAGCTTCTGAAACCGAAGTGAAGCATCTTGGAATCAGCTCATATTCACCCGTTCTATTGATTCAAAGAAATACGTATTTGCAAGACGGCACGCCGCTTGAAGTGGTGAAGTCTTCGTACCGAGCAGACCGCTATAAGTTTACGATTAACATGACACGATCTTAACTAAGGAGTTTTTTTATGTCTAGTTTATATCTACAGGAACTAACAAAACTGCTTGCTAAAGTGGAGGCGCATGAACAGCAGGCAATGGAATCCGCAGCCGAGAAAATCTCACAGCAATTAGCTTCTCATCACCTCATTCATTTATTTGGGTGCGGTCATTCTCATATTTTAACGGAAGAAGTGTTTTACCGTTCCGGAGGGCTTGCGCCGATTCATCCTATTTTTGTAGAAGAACTGATGCTTCATAAAGGAGCTTCGCGCTCTTCACAGCTAGAGCGTAAAAACGACTATGCCTCCACCTTTATGGAAAAAGAAGATATCGTACCAGGCGATATCATGATTGTGATTTCTACGTCGGGCGTAAATCCCGTTCCAATTGACGTGGCCTTAATTGCAAAAGAAAAAGGCGCCTTTGTTATCGGGCTTACCTCTCCTTCTTATGCCACGAGCCGGGCTTCGCGACATAAAAGCGGAAAATACCTACATGATGTCGTGGATCTTGTTATTAATAATCATATTCCAAAAGGAGACGTTCTTCTTCATCAGCAAGACATTTCCTTCGCTTCTGGTTCTACTGTAATTGGAGGCGCTATCTTAAACGATATCCTATCTAGAACCATTCAAAAACTGCTCAGCCGCGGCATCACGCCTCCTGTCTTTTTAAGCGGAAACATGGAAGGTTCAGATGAACATAACCAGCGGTTGATTGATGCTTACAAAGGAAGAATTACTGCCCTATAACAGCCCCTGCGGCTGTTTTTTTGCACAAAAAAAAGATGCTTAAAAGCATCTCATCAAAGTCGGACTGTACGATTTGGACTAGATCTCCTCTTTATCAGTAGAAGTCTTGTTCACAGCACCATAACCTACTTATCCGACATAATTACTATGTTTAACATAAGTATACTCTTTTATACCTTAGGTGTCAAATAAGTTATAAGAAATTTCGTAGTGCATTCATTTAAAGATTTTTTTTCAGTAATGTTCTAGCTGGGTTTTAGCTTCTTTCATAATTATCGTATGTATGATTTCATCCGTAATGTTAAAATAATTTACCATACTTAACTTATAGATTTTACATATAAATTCCTGCCAAAGTTTTGTATAAGATTTCTTGCCGCATCTCACAAAAAAGAACCTGCATCAAAACTGATGCAGATTCTTCCCTTCGTATCATGCTAATTATTTCATGTTCATTTGCCCTTGTAGGGCCCTTTCGCTACGTATATCGGTTCATAACGAGAGTGCCAATTGTCAGATCAGAATATCTGCTTTTCATGTGAGGTAATACGTTTGCTGAAGTTGCTGTTAAGTATTCCAAAACTAAACCAGTCCCTTCATGAAGCTAAGTATTTACCATTCACAGTAGCCTTAGAAAAATTTCTATCGGCTCTGTACTATCTGTATACCACGTTTCAATTGAACTAAACGAAAAAATTCATTTTAATCAAAAAATTCTTACCACGGGGATACAACCATTAACAGCCAATTACAAATGGAGCTTTAATCCTTCATGAGAAGCTGTGAATCCAAGCTTTTGATAAAAACGTAAAGCCTCTGACCGTTCCTTGTCGGTTGTTAATTGTACTAACTGACAATTACGTTCTTTCGCTCGTTCAATCGCCCATGTAATCAGCTGATAGCCAACCCCTTTTCCGCGCTGTGACGAAGCGGTTCGAACTCCTTCAATCGTGGCTCTCCACCCGCCTTGTCTTGCAATGTGGGGCGTAAAGGTTAGTTGTTGAACACCTATTACTTCACTATCTTTACATGCGACAATCAGTTCATTGTTTGGATCCGCATCAATTGCCTGAAATGCTTGGACATAACAGTCTGGAAGCGGTAATTCGTAGCGCTCTCGTTTGCTTCCGAGCATATCATCCGCGAGCATTTCAACAATTTGATCCAAATCTTCTCGCACTGCTTCTCTAAAGGTTAGCTCTCCCATTTTATACAGCACCTTTCCCTCGTCCATTTATGATATTAAAAAGAACGCTGACGAACAAGCTCAGAACCGACGCCAAAAACAAAGCAGCCGCTAAAGCACCAAGACCCATTCCTTCAAAGCCGCCAACTCCAAATATGCTATATAGAAATAGAAATATGCTTATTAGCATGCTGCTAAGTGAAATTCCGTACTGCACGGGCGAGTTCCTTCTATAGAAGAAATACGACGCACCAAAAAGCAGCACGAAGAAAGCACCCATTAATCCAAATAAAGAAATCATTTACACTCTCCTCCCTCTCCAAAAAGGAATTTATATCCATTATATACTATCATTTTTATTTATTCTATCTATATTAATAGTCCTGCAGCCACAACTAAATAGACATGACCAAAACGGCCATGTCTATTTTTCTACTATATTATTAAAAAGAAAGTTCTTTGAACCAAAAAGAATAAGGGGCTAAGCAAGCTTCATCAATTTCATTCATACGTTTTTTGCATCGCTGCAGCACCTCAGCAGGAATGTGTCGCTCTAAGTATGCAGATTCTCCGTTCGCTTGAATCGTTTCTTCTACTAGCTCTTCAAACACATCTAAGCATGCTAAAAACTGCGGAAAAGTTGTATTCACGAAACGCTCGCAGTCATCGTTGGACGTATCGAGCAGCACAACCGAACCGTTTTTTTGATGAAGACAAATTGGATCTCCAGCCCCTGTTGTTCCTAAAAACCAATAGTGCTGGTAGCGAGATGATAACTCAAATGTTTCGCATAGCGTTGTTAGCTTTCCTTTGGATGAAACGAACTCTAGAAATGGTGAAGCTTCTTTGGGCAATCCTTTTTCTGTTAGCAACTTCTTTGTCTCTTTATCAATATCAAGGGGTGCAAGCTGTTCGGCATCAAACTTCATTCGTTTTTCCTGTCGTTGCATCACATTTGACAACTTCTTTCACTCCTTTTCACCATTTGCTCTTTCTTTGCTTTTGTTTATTATAAAAGAAATCCAGCTCGTATTATATGCTACAAATGAACTTAATTAGACTGAAAATTTTTCCAATCTTTATTTATATAGCCCGATTTCCTCTTTATAAACACAGGTAAAAAGAAACCGATCAGATTTTCTCCAACAGATTCTGCTTTTAAAAATAATTCTCATTCCCTTCTTCCCTTGTCAGCGTACTTTCGCCTCTTATAAATAGGCTCAATCTTTATTATTCCAATTTTTTCTACTTTTTGCAACTAGGACTTATCTCACCATTTTTTATGCGAGATTAATAACTTGACAAAATACTAAAATAAGCAACAGTAATTATTTACAAGTTTTTAAACTTTATGGTTTAATAGGTATGTAATTCCTGTTTTTTACTATATTTTTTTGGAGGTTTAACATGAAAAAAGGGTCAATTTATCGTTTTATTGCTTTTGCTTTAATGTTCACCTTGTGTTTTAGCCAATTAGGCTTACTGAAAACACAAGCAGCAGGCAATCCTCCTGCTAATGAAAAAACATTAAGCATTGGTAAAGCAGCAAAAGGAACATTTACAGAACCAGAACAAACACATTGGTACAAAATTAATCCTTCTAAGCAAGAGGTAGCAAAGTTTTCACACTACCGAATTAAGCTTCAAAGTGATGATGAAGTAAACATCACGGTTTACTCTAGCCTTGAAAATGCCAAAAACAACGTGGCATTTGACCGTTATATGGGATACTCTTACAAAGACGAGCCTGCTCAGCTTGATTTTCCAATCGCTTGGACTGGCCCTTATTATGTGAAAGTTGAGTATTATGGAAGCGAAGACGACATGATTGAAGAAGATGCGGAAGATGGTTCAGCTTCTCCAGAACCACAGCCGGAAGAAAAAACAGAAGTTCCATATACAATCAGCTATGAAGGCGCTTCACTTCCTCCTTCTCAAATGATGGAAGAAGAATGCCCGGCTGAATTAAGTACAAGCCAAAAAGAAAACGGAAAAGGTATTTTAAAAGATTTGCGTACGATTCGTGACGCTGTGCTTTCAAAAACAGCAAGCGGAAAAGACCTTTCTTCTCTTTACTACAAAGCCGCTCCGTTTATCAGCTCTAAAATGATCATCGATAAATCGATGCGCGAACAAGTATACAAAGATTTAGTTCAGCTAAAGGGTCTATTTACAGATGTAGCGAAAAACGGCGCATCAAGCACATATATGATTACAAGTGCTGATCAAAAAGCAATCAATGATTTATACAACATCGCTTATAAATCTGTTCCGGCTGCTTTAAAGAAAGACTTAGAAAAAGTAGCAGCACAGACAAAATTAAAAGACGTAACGGACTTAAACGTATCGTCTGTATTAGTAAGAGCTAAATTAGTCAGCGCAAACAGCGTTTCAACAAAAGCGGAAACTCGCTATATTGTTAAATTAAAAGATGGTGCAAATGCAAAGTCATTTAAAACAAAAGCACAGTCAAAATCAGCAAGCATTGAATCTATTAATCCATTAAAACAATCAGCTGCTTCTTTTGATAATATGTTTGTTATTCAATTAGATGATAGCAATGGAAAAAGCTTCAGCACGTCGTCTGCTCAAGGTAAAATGACGGCAAAACAAATTCAGGCACTTCCTGAAACTGAATTTATCGAGCCGGTTCAAGAGTACCACGCTCTTTCAATGGATTCACAATATCCGTATCAATGGTCATTAAATAACACGGGTAAAAATGACGGTACGCAGCATGCCGATATTCAATACGAATCACTTGAAAAATTACTAAACGGGCAAAAATTAAAAGATACGGTTATTGCTGTTGCGGATACGGGCGTCGATTCATCACTAGCTGATTTAAAAGGCGTAGTGGATACAAAGACTGGATACAACTACGTGGATCGTTCGTCGAATGCAACTGATGACAATGGACATGGAACTCACGTAGCAGGTATTATCGCAGCCTCTGCAAACAATAACTATTCAATGGCCGGCATTAATTCTCATGCGAAAATTTTACCGGTTAAAATTCTAGACGCATCTGGAAGCGGAGATACAGAACAAATTGCGTACGGTATTAAATACGCGGTTGATCACGGTGCAAAAGTTATTAACTTAAGCCTTGGCGGATCTTACAGCCGCGTGCTTGAATATTCATTAAAATATGCATACGACCATAACGTAACGGTTGTAGCAGCAAGTGGAAACGACGGTATGGAAGAGCTCTCTTACCCTGCTTCATCTGCCTATGCGATTTCAGTAGGCGCATCAAACCGTTTAGATATCGTATCTGACTACTCAAACTATGGAAAAGGATTAGATATTACAGCTCCAGGCTCTGATATTCCAAGTCTTGTTCCAGACGGAAACGTTACTTATTTAAGCGGAACATCAATGGCGACACCTCACGTGGCAGCCGTTGCGGGATTATTACTGTCCCAAAACCCAGGCTTAAAGCCAAAAGACGTTGAAAAACGCCTAACGGATACAGCTAAAGATATTAAGTTTGACGAGAAAGATGCTCCTGTATATGATGACGAAGAAAGTCCAGCAGAACCTCCTGCTCCAGGCTACGATTACGTATCAGGATGGGGACGTTTAAATGCGTACAGCGCGGTAAGTGCACAGCAGCTGCAAGCGCAGGTAAATACATTTGTCAGCACGCAAAAAGTTGTTACAGGTAAAGCTCAAAGCGGTTCAACTGTTAAAGTAATGAACGGCTCAAAAACACTTGGCACTGCCAAAGCTGATGCAAAAAATACGTTCTCTGTGAACATTCCAGCTCAAAAAGCTGATACCGTTTTACAAGTGGTTGTCACAAACGGAAAAGCAAGCACAAGCATTCGTGCAGTTGTTCAAAAAGCACCTGCCAAACCAGCGGTAAAAGCCGTGACGAATAAAGATGAATACGTAACAGGAACATCTAAAGCGAATTTTACGGTAAATGTTAAAAACAGCGCTAAGAAAGTGATTGCTTCAGGAAAAGCTGACGCAAAAGGCGCGTTCAAAGTAAAAATTCCAAAACAAAAAGAAAACACAGTCTTGTACATCACGGCTACAAACAGCCAAAAACAAGAAAGTGAAGAATTAAAAGTAACGGTGCGTGACGTTATTGCTCCAAATGCACCTAAAGTGAATCCAGTCAGCGACGCGGATACAGCTATTAAAGGAACAGCAGAAGCAAATGCATCTGTTGTAGCCAAAGTGAACAACAAAGAAATCGGCAAAGCAAAAGCTAACGCAAAAGGTCAGTACAGCATAACGATTAAAAAACAAAAAGCGGGTACAGCAATCAGCGTAACAGCAGCAGACGCAGCTAACAACACAAGTAAAGCTACGACTGTAAAAGTAAGTGATAAAACACCCCCTGCTGCACCAAGCGTAAATGCTGTCACAACAAAAAGCACGGCTGTAACGGGTAAAGCAGAAGCAAATGCTACCGTAACAGCAATCGTAAACAAAAAAAGCATTGGCTCTGCTGCTGCTAACAGCAAAGGACAATACTCAGTAAAAATTAAAAAACAAAAAGAAAAAACAGTTTTAAGCGTAACGGCAAAAGACAAAGCGAACAATACGAGTAAAGCAACAACAAAAACGGTGACAAAATAAAGAAAGAAAAAGGCACTTGGCTTATAGCCAAGTGCCTTTTTGTTATAACAGCTGTTTGTTTTTAAAGTATTTCCACATTCCCCACGTTAACACAATTAACATAACAATAATAACAGCAGTAGCCCAGTGGGAATTTTGATATGGAATCGGTACGTTCATTCCAAAAAATCCGGTTACGAACGTTAGCGGAAGCATAATCGTTGAAATTAACGTTAAGACATTCAGCTTTTCAGATGAAGTTGCATTGGTAATAGAATAATACGTATCAAGCGCACTGTTTACGAGGTCTCTAAACGTTTCGGCAGAGTCTACAATACGCTCTAAGTGGTCAAGCAAGTCAATGTAGAAAGGAACATTTTCTTCTCGTATGTCGAATTTCCACTTTCCATTAACCGTTAAGAAAATTCGGCGCTGAGGCAGAATAACGCGACGGATTAAGATAATCGTTCTTTTTAACGCCAAGAACTCTTCCGTCACTCCGCGGACTTCTTTGTTGTAGATTTCATCTTCTAATTCATCAATACGCATGTCAATTCGGTCTAAAATCGGAAAATATTCGTCCGTGATGCCATCAATCAAAGCATATAGCAAAAAGTCGGCGCCGCGGTTCATAAACTTTGGATAGCGTGAGCACACAGCATCCATTTTGCGAAGCCAGCCCATTTTATGTTTATGAATCGTCACTACGTAATTTGATCCGACAAAGGCATTTAACTCAAGCGTCGTAATCTCGTCATCACTTTCTTCGTTATAGCGAAGGGCGTGAAAAACGAAAAATTTATAGTCTTCGTAATCATCCATTTTAGCGCGAGGACTGTCGTGTAAGCAGTCTTCAATCGCCAATGGGTGAAAATCGAATAATTTAGCAATTTGAGCAAGCTCTTGTCCGTGGACATCATACAGATCAATCCACAGCAAATTATCAGGATTGCGCAATTTTTCATGCACGTCTCCTAAATCAAGATTCGTTACCATTTCTTTTGTTTCATCATCATATAAGTATGTTTTAATCATTGATTTTTCACCTCACATCATTGAGGCATTAAGGAGTATTTTCCTTCGTTGAAATGAGAGGAACACATACACCTTTGTTGCCCCTATCTTGTTTTGCAGTAACCTTCATCGAAATGGGGTCATCAGTGCCCATTCATCTCACCTCCTAATTAGTTGAAGGAACGCTGACTTGTAATACAGCTACTTCACAAAGTTTAATTCTAACATACAATCCAACTCTAGCGTAGCGCTTTTTTCAAAACCTTTTCCTCGCTATTTAAAGTTTCAAACAAAACTTCCGATACTATAAAAGCAAGTTATTATGCCCTTATTTTATAAAAGCTCTACTAGTGTATCCACTATTTAATAATGCAACAGTACTTACAAACAGTATGCGCTACCCCAGACCTCTCGAATCCTCCCACAAAGGTTCACCTAATCGTAGGCGATCAACCCCGCAAGGGGGATCGCCTACGATTAGGTCTAGAAAATCTACCATGGCCGGTCTATGGCCATGGTAGATT
This sequence comes from Priestia sp. RMT2NF4, assembly GCF_047872835.1. NCBI lineage: Bacteria > Bacillati > Bacillota > Bacilli > Caryophanales > Bacillaceae > Priestia > Priestia sp. RMT2NF4. The sequence goes on along the minus strand of NZ_JBLQZO010000003.1, from coordinate 572,567 downwards.
TTCTACATCGATAAACATTATATGGGGGATGGGGAAAAACGTGTAGGAATTTTTAGACTTTCATCGAATACTTACTTAACAAACTTAGATTACGAAAAGGACTGATGATACATGCATTTTAAACGTGAAGAACCGTTTCGCTTTTTATTTGAGACCCCCATTGTTGGAACGTTTTCCATTGCTAAATACGACAACAAAGAAATCGATTCTAAGCCAGGTCCTTTGTCTGTTATCGACCTTTCACCAAAAGGAATCAAAATAATTACGCCGCTTGATTTACCTATTTTTAACCATCAAATTCAGCTAAAAATCAGCTTTTATTTAAATGAAAAACCGATCCATATTACTGGACTTTGCGTGTGGAAAGAAAAACGGCACACCGAATACCTTTATGGCATTGAAGCGTTTAACGATGTGGAAGAACAAGCAATCTTAATTACAGAACTCAAAACCTACGCCAAGAAAAAGCAAGATACGCAATAAAAATAGCGCTCATTTGTTTTACTCCCCTTTTAAGATGGCAATACTACGAACGACTTCGATAGAAAAAAGGTGAGACGATGAGCAGCAAAGCAAAAAAAGAGTGGATTGGCGGTCTCGTACTGTTTTTACTCGTCAGTTTTGTCAGCATCACATTTGCAGGCTATCATACGGTGAAAGCTGCCGTTGATCAAACATATGTACCGCTTGAGCATGGTAACAAAACACATGTCAATTTAAAAAAAGGACAACCGTTTTCCCTGCTTTTAATTCAAGAAAACCATCCAAATACGTCATTTGTGTATATGACTGTTAATAAGCAGCATGAATCAATAAAGATGACCCACTTGCCAGGGTCAACTCAGCTCGGCAATGAAACCCTGCGAACTATTTATCACCAAGGAAATATGAATGCTGTTGTAAAGAAAGTCGAAACGTATGCAAAGCTTCCTGTTGATTATTATGTCAAAATGGATCAGCAGTCAGTCGTCGATGCTGTAGATAAATTAGGCGGCATTATCGTCACAAACAAACGTGCTTTTGAACACAGCAACATTGTTTTTCCAAAAGGAGCGATTCGCCTTAACGGAAAAGAAGCACTTGTTTATTTAAAGGAGCGGAATGAACAAGACGTCTTTACGGCGCATGAAAGACAGCTGTCCGTCGCGAAAGCCATTTTCAGCCAAGCAGCTACGATTCCCAATGTTACAAAGCTGCATTCTCTTGTATTTACGCTGGCTGATCACATTGAAACCAACGCAACCTTTAATGATATCAAACGGATTCAAAAAACCTACAAGCCGGCCGTTGCTCACGTAGACAAGCAGCAATTTCCGCAAAACGAATGGAATCAAAAACAAGTCACAACGCGGCTGTATAAGCACTTAGAACGCAGCGAGCTGTTTTTATAAAACTTATCAAAAAAACCATTGACCGCAGGCTCAATGGTTTTTTATATTACTTATCTTCAGCAGGCACCACTTTTTCATTTATTTTAACCACAATTCTTTCATCCCGTTCATCCTTGAGATAGCTCTTTTGATAAAAAGAATGATCATGAGGCGGCCCAATCACAACCGTATCCGTAATCGGAGCAACGGCTTCTGCTACTTCATTTGCGCTTACTCCGTATGCTTTTTGAAACACAATAGGAGGCGTTAAGCGCAGCACGTCGGATCCTTCTGTAGACTCAAATTGATCGTTGTTAAAAAAAAGATGCAGATGCGCTTCTTCCGATAGCGGTTCGATCCAATGCCACCAGCCCATCGGTATAAAAACAACTTCGCCTTCTTTTATTCGGTAATTGTGCATGCTGCTTGTATCAGGGTCCAAGACAGACACCTGCACTTCACCTGAAACGACGACATCTAATTCCCACGCGTTTGGATGCCAGTGCGGCTCTCTCATATGCCCTTTCGTCATATATAAATCAACAAACGCACCTCCGAGCATGGCCGGCAGCTGAGTTGAGGTTAGCTGATACGCTATATTTTGATCGTTTCGTTTGAACAGGACGTTTTGCTTATAATTCACTGACAGATTAGGCGTTCCTGAGCTTTTTTTAATATTTGAATTATCCGGTACAAATCCAGATTTACTCATAGTGTCATACCCTCTTTTCATTAAAAAGTTATATGCACTATCCTATTAAAACTCTTTGCTAAGGGTGTTTTAATTAGAAAAAATAAAAAACGAGCGTTTCCGCTCGTTTTTTATCCGACAAGACGTTCAATTTTCTTTTTCTTCCATACAAATTGATAATAGCTGTACTGCAGGATTAAGCTGACAACAAACGCCGCTGGATATCCAATCCAAATCCCTTTGATTTCAAGAGACGTGAACTGCGATAACACGTAGGCTACGGGTACTTCCACACACCAAATCGCCATAATACTAAATACCGTAGGCCAAAGCACTGTACCGCTTGCTCGCATCGTAGCGGTAATAATTTGCGCATGGCCGAAAATCAAATAGCTCCAAAGCGTGATCACTAACAGCTCTTCGGCAATATGGAGCGTATGCTGACTAGTTAAAAACAGCGCTAAAATTTGATTGGAAAAGAGATAAATAAATAAAATCAACACGCTGCCAATAACATAATTCAGCATAATTCCAGAGCGAATCACTTCTTTTAAACGCTCAAATTTATTGGCACCAATCGACTGCGCCGCAAAAATAGAAACCGCAATTCCTAAGCTGATTGCCGGCATTTGTACATAGCTCGCTACTTGGTTCACCGCTCCGTAGGCCGCTGTAGCGTCTGAGCCAAATCCGTTTACGAACGTAATAACCGCAATTTCAGAAAGAGAAACTAAAATCATATTGATACTCGCGGGAATTCCTAAACGCATAAGCAGCTTTAACAGCGTTCCGTCCATTTTTAATGAAATAGATGAGTCAAACTTTAGCGGATGATTTTTCTTGCGTAAATAAATGATCATAATAATGAACGTTAATACGGTTGAAAACACCGTTGCGTACGCAGCGCCGTATACGCCAAGCTTTGGCACTCCGATCCATCCAAAAATTAAAATCGGAAGAAAAATGAGGTTTAAGACCGTACTCACAACTAAAAAGTAAAAAGGCGTTTTAGAGTCTCCGGTTCCGCGCATAAACGTCGTATAAACAAAGTATAAAAACAAAACAGGAATTGCCACAAACAAAATGCGCGCATAGTGAACCGTTACGTCAATAATATTAGCCGGCGTTCCCATAATCCGAAGAATATCCGGAGCAAATATGCTTCCCAAAACAGCAAGCACAATTCCGACTAAAAAGGTAAACGTGAGCGTGGTACCGATAATTTCTTTCACTCGTTTTTCATTTTGTGCCCCGTACGCTTGCCCGATTAAAATGGAACTTCCTGAACCAATTCCAATCGAAAACGACACGAGCAGAAAAAACAGAGGAAAAAAAGCGGAAATAGCGGCTAACGCATCAACGCCAAGCGCTCTTCCGACAATAATACTTCCTGCCAGCTGCCCAACGGACTGCATGGCATTACTTAACATGAGCGGAATCAAAAACACAAGCATCAGCTTACTGACGGATTTTTCTGATTCCACTACTTCACTTTTCACATCTTGATTCTTCACACCTATTTCTCCTTTGTATCAGCTTTCGGCGAATGATAGCCTTTTTCGCCGTAAGGCTGCAGCTTCTCTAACCATTTCGCTTCTAGTTTTAGCAAATCCTTTTTTGAAAGTGCTTTTTCTTCTTCTCTTTTAATCGTTTCCAGCATCTCAATTGAAAAAGCATCCGCACCATACGTATTCCACTCATCTTGAAGCTCTTTATTTTGATGAGTGTTCGTCTTTAACGTGAACTTTACGCCGTTTAACGTTTTGATGTTAGGCGTAGAGCCAATATAAATCTTATCGTTGTGAAGGTTTTTAATTTGATACACGCCGCCTTCTGTTTTTACTTCTTTCGCTAGCTGCTTCATTTGTTTTTTATAGTCTTTTGAGTCCATACTCATCTCTGTCTCTCCTTTTCTCCAGTAGCTGCTTCCGTCTGCGCTGCGCTCTAAGAACCCGTACTCAATTAAATAGCGTCGCAGCACCGCATAGTCGTCATAAAAAGGTGTTAACCTATCATTTACTTCTTTTTCGGTATACGTTGCGCCAAACTCAAAATGCCCGCTTAATTCTTCAAGAACAACAAGACGGTGTTTTTCTTGCAAATGAAAAGTACGAAGCGGTCCGTTTAAACCTTGAGGAAAATTCTTCGCTAAAATCTTTTCACGCTCTTCATCACTGACGCTGTAGCGCTGACTTCTTCTAGTCGCAGTATTTGTTACGGGTACCGCCTTCTCTTCTTCCCCTTCATTTAACAGTTCCATCAGCGTTAAAAACACTTTTGCCTGACGCTCTTTTTTCTTTAACGTAAAGCGGTGATTCCGAATGGTGGATGAACTGCCGATTCCCATTTCTTTTTGAATATCACTATCGCTTTTTCCTTCTTTAAAAAACTTCACTAAATTTTTTTGATGATCAGAAAGACCGGTTACCTCTTTATCTAGCCCTATTAAATGATGAAACACAGATCCGTGCTGCTGTTCTACATGAAGCTTCATATAGCGTTTTGCTTCATAAAAAACACCTTCCACCGGATAAATAATGCCTTTTTCAATACTTTCACCGCACAGTAAGCAGTGGTAGTGATCTTCGCTTTCCCCGTATCCTTTTTTCATATCTTCAAAAGATGATTCCCAAAACAAGTCGTTTACCATTTAAATAGACACCTTTCTATTTTGTTTATTAATTTATAAACAAATATATTATATGTTCATTATTATGTCAATCTTACGTTTATGATACACAAAAAAACAGCAGTTTTCACTGCTGTTTCATGTTCCATTCACTTAAATACGGAAAATCCTTAGATACGACAGGCTCATCATTCAAAAGCGTAATTAACTCCAAGCTGTTACCGTCAGGGTCATTAAAGTACACGCAAGCCGCCGGCATCCACGTATGAACAATTGGCTCTGTCTGCGGCTTTCCAAACGACGTTTCTTCAGGTTCAATACCTTTTGAACACAGCCACGTTAACGCTTCATGAATATCTGCGGCTTCAATTCCAAAAGCAAAGTGACTTCTTTTCAACTCTTTTTCGTCTGTTTCCCAAAGACCAAGCATTTGCTTTTGTTCCCCAACAAAGAAAAAAGCACAGCGCCGCTCTTCAATTTTATGAACAAACGTCAGCCCAAGATGTCTATAAAACTCAATCGAATCCTCCAAACTCCGAACCTGTACATGCGTCTCATAAATACTCTTAATCATAGCCTCTCCCCCATCCTTTCCTACTACTATAAGCCATTTCACACCAAACAGCTTCCTAACAAAGAATGAAAAACAATCATACTTAAGAACGAGAAACACTCACACAAACGTACAGCTTGGAAATCTCCAAGAGCACTATGGATTTGACTTTGAATTTGACTTTACCTAAGGTTTTGAGGCTACCCCGCAAGGGGTGCCTCAAAACCTTAGGTCTAGAAAAACCCCCATGGCTGCACTCTAGCCATGGGGGTTTTTCTACATCGATATATTAAGCGTGGGCTTTTGCGAGGCCGATACAAATACCGCCTGAAATAATCAGCACACTCGCAAGAGATACATAGAACAATTGACGCTTTGTTTTCTTTTCTCCCAAGAAGACAATACCGCCAAAAATTGAAATAACAATACCCATTTGCGATAATGAAAAACTTGTTGCTACGCCTAGTCTTGATTGAGATAAGAATAAGAACATGTTTCCAGATGCCCAGATTAGACCTGGTAAGATATTACGAATCGTATATTTGTTAAATGGCTTATGTTTGTATGTAATGATTAAACCGCCAATTAACATACCAATTGCTTGCGGGAATAGTGCTGCCCATGCGTCTACGTTGAAAATACGTGCGATAACTACGTAAACTAAGAATCCAAGACTTGAAATGATAAGAGTGATAACTCCTTTTTTCGTTTGTCCTGGAGTCCCTTGTGCTCCTTCTTTTTTACCGTCTAATGAAGAAAGCACAACGCCTGCTAGTATTAAAAGAATCGCAATAGATCCAAGCACAATCGTTTGAAGCGTTGACCATTCTTTAAATACAATAACACCAAAAAGAGCTGTTGATACTAATTGCATACCCGTTGAAATTGGCATTGACTTTGAAACCCCAAGGTATGGAACACTTTTAAACTGATTACTTTGACCTACTGACCAAAACAAACCTGAAACAATTCCGACAATAACAAGCGTTGGCGTTAACACCGGCTGAACAATCATAAACTGAACAAATGAAAGAATCAAAGCTCCAATAATTGTTCCAAGCGTTTGACTGTAAGGTCCACCGCCCATCTTCATACTAACTAAAATCATGCTTCCCCACGCAACGGAAGGAAGAACACCTAGCAAAATATCCATCTTTCTCTTAACCTACTTTCCTATTTCTAATCTATGTACGTAGTACGTAATAACTTACTGCTTTTCTTTCACCAAGGGCTACAGACTTGTTCCCCCTCGAATATTCCCCCAAAGGTTCACCTATGCGGATGATGCCTACCCCGCAAGGGGGGCATCATCCGCTTAGGTCTAGAAAATTTGATAGGACTGCTCTTTAGTCCTATCAAATTTTCTACATCGATAAAAATATATAACGTTTTCATAAATGGTGGTAAAACTGCTATTTCCTGCTGCTCGTATTATACTAACACGAACATTTATTATTTAGCTAGAAATTTTTTTGATTATTTTTTAAAAACAGAAAAAATTTTTTTCTTTTCGCTCCGCAGCTCGCTTTTTCCTCTTATGTGATCTGCAATCAGCAGAAACTAGCGCCTCTGCTGATTGAAAATAAGAAGAGATAAAGCCTTTTCATTTTAGTTAGCTACAGGCTTACAAAATTGCTCGACTACTTCTTTGGCTGGAATGGAGCTGATCGCACCTTTTCCAGTTGTCGTTAAGGCACCGCTTGCATTGGCAAAGCGCAAAATAGCATCGTGGTCTGAGTCAAGAATAGCCGTTAAGTTTTCTTGTGACACATCGCGGCTTAATAGCTGATAAAGGAATCCGCCAATAAACGCATCTCCTGCACCTGTTGTATCAACAACCGCTACTTTGTAACCGTTTGATTCATAGACAGCTTCTTTTGTATAAAGCGTTGCGCCTTCTGCACCCTTTGTGAACACGACTACTTGAACGTCACCTGTAAATAGAGACTGAATCGCTTGCTGTTCATCTTCAATGCCTGTGATAAACGTTAGCTCGTCGTCTGAAATTTTGACAATGTGCGCTTGAGGAATAAATTCTAAAATCGTTTGACGGCATAGCTCATGGTCTTTCCACAGTGGAAGACGTACATTTGGATCAAAGCTGATAACTCCACCTTTTTCTTTCATGCTTTTAATCGCTTTCATATGAGCGTATTTCATAGGACTTTCAACTAAATCAACCGAACAGAAATGAAGAAGATCGTTGCTTGCAAACCAATCAGGGTTAATTTCGTCTTCCGTTAACAATAAATCTGCTGAAGGATTACGATAGAAGCTGAAATCTCTTTCTCCATCTTCACGCAGAGAAACGAAAGCTAAAGCTGTGTTTGCTTCTTCTGTACGATAGACCATATCAGTACCTACTCCTACTTCACGAAGCGTATCTACTAGAAAGTCTCCAAACGCATCTTCTCCAACTTTTGTAATAAGCGCTGACTCATTACCGTATGTAGCAACAACTGCTGCAACGTTTGCCGGCGCTCCGCCTGGCACACGCGTAAACGATTCCACTTCTTTCAATTGAAGACCTTTTTGAGCTGGAATCATATCAATTAATACTTCACCGATACTAAATAACTTACCCATTCTATTCACCTTACTTTTCTTTTTTGTCATATTGTCATACTATGTTCCAAAAAATCCTTAAATCAAATTATACGTCCCAAACATCTTTTTCGTAAAGAGAAATTTCCAATTTATTTTAAAAAAATCGCAAATTATCGTTTTTTTCTCACAATCTTTTATTCATTAAACCTTTTCCATCCCTTGTCAAATCTGGGATTTAAATGACTTTGTTAAACAAAGATCACAAAATAAAAAAAGTTAATTTCCAGTTTAAACTGTCTCTCTATTGATTTTTCGTTCGACATCTCTTTCCTTATTTCCTGTTTATTCGCCGTGAATATGCAAATAATGATAAAAATTCGTGTTTTTACCCCTATTTAAGAAGGAATAGCTTAAAACGTGTCGAATAGACTTAGGTAGGTATATGACATTATGTATGTTACACTAAATACAAGGCAAGGAAGGGAGAATCAGTCATGAAAATCAATGTTTTTCTAGACGACTATCGCAAGTGCCCTGACGGTCATGTTTTAGCCGAAACGATTGACGAATGTATTGATCTGCTAAGATCATTCGAGGTTGAACATTTGTCACTCGATCACGATTTACTCAGCAAGACACGGAATGGATTAATGCTCGTGCATTTTATGGTAAAACACCATTTATATGCCGATCGAATCACGATTCACTCCGCTAATCATTTAGGCAGCAAAGCAATGTACAACTGCTTTAAGGAAGCTCAAAAAGAGCATAAAATGCCAAACAACATTAAAATTCTAAGATGCCCTCTGCCTCTTCGATGATATCTGCACCCTCACACATTCATTTCAACAGAATCTGTTCGGATTCAATTCTCACAGACATCCTGTTTCTATAAAATGAAGAACAATACTGCTTGTTCGATACGTATAGATGTGAATACGCTTTAAGCAGTTTATATTATATAGAAGAAAACCGCTCTAAAATACCGTGATGATAGCTTTAAAAGCAGACTATATGGTACAAAGAGCGGTTTTTTTGCTATTTAGACAGTTTAGCAGAATCCAAATCAGCTGAGAGAGCAGCCGGCTGTTTTTTAACTTCTTTTAGCTGCCTAGCATTCACAAACCAGTAAATGCTTCCTACAAACAGTCCTCCCCCTACGATGTTTCCAAGTGTAACAGGAATTAAATTATGAAATAGCCCAGCAGCCGAAATCGCATCGGGATGCGGAAGCAATAAAGCCAGACTAAGAAACGTCATATTTGCCACGCTGTGCTCGTATCCTGAAGCAACAAATGCAAACAGCATCCAAAAAATAAGCATGATCTTTGCTGCATCACTTTTAGTGCGCGAAGCGGTCCAAATCGCCAGACAAACAAGCCAGTTGCAAAGGATGCCGCGAAAAAACAATTCACTGACCGGCAAATTCATTTTTTTAGCTGCCAGCGTCATGAGTAAATGATTCGGTTCAATTCCTTTAAACAAACCGGTTCCCGTAATTAACAAACAAAGCCCAAACGCTCCTATCGCATTTCCGATAAAACACCACGTCCAGTTTTTGAACGTATCTTTCCATGTGGTGACTCCTGATAGCGTACTGACCGTATAAACCATATGATTCCCCGTAAACAATTCAGCTCCTGCAAATACAACAAGCAGGAGAGCAACAGCAAAAGATAACCCCATCACAAGAGAAATGACCGGTAAAGAAGCAGAAGCTAAAGGCGCTCCTACCGATAGAGCTAATATAACGCCAAGTCCCACGTAAGCACCCGCTAGTACAGCTAACAGCAAATAACTCGGTAAATGATCATTCACAAGCTTCGTTTTTTCGCGGGCTAACTCATTCATTGACTGCAGTGAATTCTTAAACAAAAGCGTTTCCTCCTTTTATTCATACTAGACGCATACTTTTTCTTCTCTTTTTTCCAAAAACCACGAAAGAACAGAAGCTTGCTTCACCACTTCACCAATCACAATCATCGCGGGATTGCTGACTTGCTGCTCCGCAGCCGTATCTACAATTGTGCCAAGCGTTCCTGTAACCGTGCGCTGATAAACCGACGTGCCTTGTTCAATAAGAGCGACTGGCGTACCTGCGCTTTTCCCCGCGTCTAAAAGCTGACGGCAAATATACGGTAAGTTTTTAACGCCCATATAAATCGCAAGCGTATCAACTCCTTTTGCTAAATGCTCCCAGCGAATACTTTCCGGCTTGCCGCTCAAACAGTGTCCCGTCACAACGGCAAACGAACGGCTGAGCTCACGATGCGTCACAGGAATTCCAGCATAGGCCGGTGCCGCGATGCCTGCTGTAATACCTGGAACGACTTCAAACGGAATTCCGTTTTGAACGAGCACTTCTGCTTCTTCCCCGCCTCTTCCGAAAATAAACGGATCTCCGCCTTTTAACCGCACGACGGTGTTTCCTTTTCTTGCGTAGCATACAAGCAAATCATGAATATCCTCTTGAGAAACGCAGTGATCACCAGGCTTTTTCCCGCAGTAGACGAGTTCGGCTCCTTCTTTTGCATACTGAAGAAGAACAGGGTTCACTAGTCGGTCATATAAAATAACGTCTGCTTTTTCTAAACATTTGGCTGCTTTTATCGTTAGCAAATCTGGATCTCCTGGTCCGGCTCCTACAATGTACACTTTTCCTGTTCTCATTTTTGCTTCGCTCCTTTTAGTGTGTCCCCTTGAATTTTTGTGGCGCGTTGAAAATCAACGCGCCACGTTACTTATTCTTCAATTAAAAGATACAGCAAATCTCCTTCAACAGACGCTTCGTACGTGTCTACACAGCCACTGTCAGGCTCTTGCACGTTACCGTCATGCAGGCAAATTTTCCAGTCGTGCATCGGACAGAACACCGAGTCGCCGCTCACGATTCCTTCACTTAGCACTCCGCCTTTATGCGGACAGCGATTTTCAATTGCCCGTATTTTTCCGCTTGATAGCTTAAACACCGCAATTTCTTTTCCGTTTGCTTTCACTGTTTTACCCAGGCTTACCGGAAAATCATGAATCGATCCTACGCATACTTTTGTAATGTTTTTATTCACCATCTTTATTTCCCCCCAGCATTATGATGTGACAACTGTTTCGAACAGCTCTTTTTTCGTTTTTTTGCTTTCGACGATTTCTTTCCAAGGATCACGGTACGTAGATAACGCTTCGTCCATACGCATATTCAGCTCTCTTCTCGTCTGGGCGTCATCAAGCACTGATTGAATTTGTGAAAGTCCCATGCGCTCAATCCATGCAGACGTACGCTCTAAGTAATTAGCCGTTTCTCGGTAATACTGCAAATACGCTCCTGTGATGTCCATCAATTCTTCGTCTGTTTTTACTTTATACAACAAATCTCCGCCGCGAAGATGCGTACCTCCATTTCCGCCCACGTAAATTTCCCAGCCTCCGTCAATTCCAATAAAGCCAATATCTTTAATACCTGACTCAGCACAGCTTCTTGGACAAGCGGATACAGCCATTTTCACTTTATGAGGCGTCCATAGTCCTTCAAATTTTTTCTCAAGCGCAATTCCAACGCCCATTGAATCCTGCGTGCCAAAACGGCAAAACTGTTCGCCGACGCATGTTTTCACCGTCCGCAGCGACTTGCCGTACGCGTAGCCAGAAGGCATATCTAATTCTTCCCATACGCTAGGCAAATCTTCTTTTTTAACACCAAACAAGTCAAGACGCTGACCACCCGTCACTTTTACGAGGGGAATTTCATATTTATCAACAACATCTGCAATTTTTCGTAAATCTTCTGCATTTGTGACGCCTCCGTACATGCGAGGAACAACAGAATACGTGCCGTCTTTTTGAATATTTGCGTGCATGCGTTCATTCACAAATCGTGATTCGCGTTCATCAACGTATCCGGTCGGATTCACCATACCTAAATAATAGTTCAGAGCCGGACGGCATTTTGAACAGCCTTCTTCATTATTCCATCCGAGCACATTCATCACTTCACGCGTATGCGAAAGTCCTTTTGCTTTGATTTCTTCCACAACTTCATCTCGTGACAGAGTCGTACAGCCGCAAATCGCTTCTTTTTGAGTTGCCGCGTCAAAGTCAGCGCCAAGAGTATGCTGAAGCACTTCCGCTACAAGCGGTTTACATCCTCCGCAAGAGCGAGAGGCACTTGTACAAGCTTTGATTTCATCAACCGATGAGCATCCTTGTTTTTGGATAGCTTCCACAATCGTACCTTTTGTGACGCCGTTACAGCCGCAAATAATATCATCGGCGCTCATGCTTGCTACTAAGCTTTCACCCGCATTACCGCCAGATGGCTGTAAAATCGAAACTTTTGCGACATCGGATACATCTTCTTGCTTTTGAATCATTGAAAACAGTCGATTTCCGTCGCTGCTGTCTCCAAAAAGAACGGCTCCTACAATTTGATTGCCTCGCAAAACAAGCTTTTTATAAATGCCGTCTTGTTCATCGAACACTTTGATCGCTTTTTTCTCTTCATCTTCCGTGAAGTCTCCTGCTGAGAACACTTCAACACCTGATACTTTTAGCTGCGTGGATAAAACCGATCCTTCATAAGGCACTTTTTCTGCCCCGCAAATCGCTTTTGCTAATGCTTTTCCTTGTTCATACAAAGGTGCCACCAGTCCGTATACCATTCCTCTATGCTCTGCACATTCTCCAACCGCGTAGATGTTTGGAATATCCGTTTGCATATAATCATCCACGACAATTCCTCGGTTTACATTAAGTCCCGCTTCTTTTGCAAGCTGGACATTTGGTTTAATTCCGACTGCCATCACGACCAAATCAGCCTCTAAAAACGCACCGTCTTTAAAAGATAATCCTTCAACTCGCTCATCGCCGACGATTTCCGCCGTTTGTTTTTCAAGCAAAAACTTCATGCCTTGTTTTTCTAATTCGTTTTGAAGCAATTTGCCCGCTGTTGGATCGAGCTGACGTTCCATTAAATACGGAGCTAAATGAATCACAGATACATCCATCCCTAGATTTAACAGTCCGCGCGCCGCTTCTAATCCAAGCAGTCCGCCTCCAATAACCGCTGCTTTTTTATACTGCTGAGAGGCCTGCAGCATTTCATCCGTATCTTTTATATCTCGAAAAGCAGTAACTCCTTTTTTATCAGACCCTGGAATCGGAAGAATAAAAGGAAGAGAGCCCGTTGCTAAAATCAACTCATCATACGATTCTACTCTGCCGCTGTTTGTCGCTACTTCTTTTTTGATCGAATCGATACTCGTAACCGTTTCATTTGTATATAATGTAATATTGTTTTCTTGATACCAGTTCCAATCGTTTAACGTAATGTCTTCAACATTTGTATCCCCTTGCAGCACTTTTGATAACAAAATACGATTATAGTTCGGATGCGGCTCGCTTCCGAAAATCGTAATTTCAAACGCTTCGTTTGAAACCTTCAATACTTCTTCAATCGCTCGAACTCCAGCCATTCCATTTCCAATCAATACGAGTTTCTTTTTTTGCATCTTCCATTCCTCCCCTGGCGTCTATACCTGCTTGTTTCAAAGATATATTTTCTATGCATCTTTAAAGATATATTTAAGATATATGAATTTTCTGAATCGTTCAACTCATGTGTTAGGTTATCTAACATAATAGTTTTATGTATACGATTACAATATTGGAATATAAAGAAAAAATATTTATACGAAAAGTCTCGCATAGGGAATGGAATGCTTTTGAAGATGCTTAAAATAACGGAAACTCAGTCTCAAAAACTTATTTTTTACATGTTTTTACAGACTAAATATAGTAAAATATAACTTAAATTATATTACTACAGAAAAAGGCAAACTAATTGAAAAGTTAGGACGCAAAACTACAGATCTACGGTTTTTACACTATGATGGCTGAGTTTCCTTTACTAAAGGAGCAGACTTGATGGAAAAGCTGAACAAAGTATTTGATAACGAACTAGATAAAGAATGGCTACAACTTATTTACGAAGCAAAACAGCTGGGCTTATCTAGCAAAGAAATTAAGGATTTTTTACAACAAAATAAAGAACGATAATAAAAAAACCATTAGAACCTAGGTTCTAATGGTTTTTTTGCTGCTACGTATACTTTTGTTTTCTAGAGATTTTTGTTTAAGAAACTCTTCAAACTGATTCTTCGTTATATTTGAATCCATTGCTTCCTTAACAAGGGCCATCCATTCTGGAGGAAGCAATCTATCATTTTTTTCATTAATATCCATTTTATCCCTTCTTTCAACCTTTCTAATTATAAATCAAATTCTGTTGCAATATAACCCTCATACCTATTTTTTTACGTTAATTTAATAAAATTATACTAAACTCCCTAAACTATTATGTCAGTAAAACAGACATTATTCTAGAGAAAAAACGCATTTTTGTTTCTGATAAAGAACATTTTTTTATTTTGTTCGTTATTAAGGTTTACCAACCGAGGATTTTTTTGTATAATTAACTCAAATTTTGTAATATTAATCCATTTTATTCAGGAGGACCATAATGCCCTTATCTTATTCTTTAAAACGAATTAAAACACCTTTGCAGTTTTTTGGTATTACGCTTTATAAATGCCCAAGCACCGGCTCTTATTATTATAAAAGCAGAGCAAACAGGCACTTAAAAAAAGTAAAATAACACAATAACGTGAATGAAGTTTTCTAGCTTTATCATAGAAAGCTTCGTTCAGCTATTTTTACCTAGTAGCTGCTTAGTATAACATCAGAAAATCTATTATTTAATCTCTTTTTTAGTATCGGTGAACCAATTCACTAAATAGTCTCCCCACACTTCACCTCCTTTTTTTGTTAATCTTCCGTCATTTTTATTAATATACTCTCCTAAATGAAACGGCCAAATGAGCGAATGATTTAGATAATACACCCAATTTTTTTCTGCCACTCCCCTGATAGCTTCTACGCCTTCTTCATAGGACTCCGTCTGTGAAATGTACGGTTGGGACGGCTGAAGGATCAGGGTTTTTTTCAAGTCTTTAAGCTGATAAATCACCTCATCTGTATTTTTAAGCGTATCGTCTAACGTAAGCTTCTGATAATCATTTTTAAGAGGTGCTTCAAATAAAATAATATTTGGCTGAAGTTGATTAATTTGATCCGCAATGTGTGAGGATAAAAGCTCACCAGTTGTTTGGCTGCCGTATGAGAGTGTTTTAACAGTGAATACATCACTTCCATATGTAGCTTCTAGCTCTTTCTTTAACTGCTGTGGCCATCCGCTTTCCTTCGCAGAAGTAGCAAGCACAAGAGTCAAAGGTTTTTTAGTTGCAATCGCCGACTCAATTTGCCTTGTAATAAAGTCTGGAAGATTTCTTGTATAAGCAGACACATCAGAAAACTGTTTTTCTTTATGTACAACATTCGCTTTCGTTTCACTTGCTTGAACTTGTGCCTCCGCTCTCTCCTGCCAGTGCTGCGTCCCTCCATATATCACTGCCCCGCACAAAACAGCCGCCGCCACATTTACCCCAACCATCGCCTTCATTCAATCTCCCCTTTACCCGTTTTAAAAAAACAACTATATTCTCTGCACCAAACTCACATTCAATAGAATAAACAAATGGACAATAAGAAAATACTTCACTGAATGTACCCTAGAAGGTTCACCTATGCGGCAGGCGCAAACCCGCAAGGGAGGGTGACTGCCGCTTAGGTCTAGCAACTCTACCATCACCGCTCTTTGGTGATGGTAGAGTTGCTACATCGATATAAAAATAATTATAGATTAGTAGAATTTGGAATGGGGGACCTTTCGTACGTAAAATCTCTACAAATACACGTATACTTCGCATATTTCCTAGCGAAACGTGAAGTTTCCGGGGAAATTACGTCACGTTTCTTAAAAAGAAAACATAATGTACGTTCATTCGCGCATATGACATGTCCCTTGTACAGTAGAGATACCGGCGGAATACAGCAAAAACGCGTTTTTGAAAAAGGAATGCTATATGCAAAAAAGCTCGTTTGATCAAGTTGCTTCATCTTTCCATCCATTAATTGTGTCAATGATTAAGAGATTTCACATTTACAAAGACTTTGATGAATATTATCAGGTTGCTTTGATTGGTTTATGGAGAGCACACCAAAAATTTGATGAAAGCAAAGGTTCTTTTTCAGCCTATGCCTACACAACCGTGCGCGGTACGATCCTTTCTTATTTAAAAGGAAATGCATTGCGTGAAGAACGAGAAACTCCTGCTGAATATGATTTACTTGCGTTAAATGAAGACCCAGCTCCTATTGTTCCGTTAGAAGCTGATACAATTAACCAATATATTGAACATCTCACCCCTAGAGAAAAAATCTATGTAATAGAATATTTGCTTGAAGGATATTCTTATAAAGAAATTGCTTACAAATATCACGTATCAACAGGAGCCGTTAAGAACTGGGGAAAGACAGCCCGTAAAAAACTAAAGGTCCTGCTTCTTCAAGAATAAAAGAATAAGATAGAGGAAGCTTGTTTAAGCTTCCTCTCAACACACCGGGACCAAAATATTGACCGTATGTAAACAAGTGCGTTTGATAAAACGAACAGATTAAGAAAAAAAAAGCTGACTTTCTAAGCAATAGTTTCGAATAACGGCTGCTCTCGCTAGCTTTTTTTCTAAACTGTAATAGGAAAGTTTGACAGTAATGAACGTGTCATCTTTGAAGTAAATCACCGTAGAATTTGAACTAACTGAAGCAAGCGTATGTGAAGTATGAACATGAGAGGAAAAAATCCAGGCGCAGCTATAGTCGTTTGGTGAAGATGTCGGAAACGCAATGATAGCTTGTGAACGACTAATGACAAGAGGTGTAAGCTGTTTGTACGGAAACATTTTTCGCACGGCAGCGATAGAACCATTGAACGTACTTAATTCTCGAATACATGCTTCTTCTAATAATTGCTTACAGGTCTTGCTTAGCATGTATTCTCCTGCTTCATCTAGCACCTGCGTTCGGTAAATAGGATCATTCACCGGAACCAGTGCTTTTGTTGTCAAACTAATTCGATAATTTTCATTACTTGTCATACATCTACCCCCTTTTGCTACTTTATCACTATTCTATACTATCGAAATAAGGAAAATCTAGTCTTTTTTTTCTCATTATTTGAAATTTCTTATATTTTCATATCAACAAGCAAAAAAAGCGCTGAAGCCAGCGCTTTTCTTTTAAATAAAAATGTCTAAAATAAGAACCATTGCAAACGCTGCAAATGATAGAATCGTTTCCATCACTGTCCACGTTTTTAACGTTTGGGCCACTGACATATTGAAGAATTCTTTGATTAACCAGAAGCCAGAATCATTTACGTGCGATAGCATCACAGAACCTGCGCCTGTTGCTAGCACCAATAGCTCTGGGCTTACGTTTGGCATTGTTGCTGCAATTGGTGCGACAATACCTGCTGCTGTGGTCATGGCTACTGTTGCTGAACCAACTGCTGCACGAATTAACCCGGCAATCACAAATGCTAACACGATAGGAGAAAGATGTGCATCTTGAGCAAATCCTGCAATCGCGTCACCTACACCGCTTGCTGTTAAAATTTTGTTAAAACCGCCCCCTGCACCGATGATTAAAATGATCGAAGCAACGGGTCCAAGACATTCGTTTGTGAATTTTAATAAATCGTCTTTGTTGTATCCTCTTGCAAAACCGAACGAATAAAAAGCAAACACTAGCGAAATTAACAGCGCTACGATTGGACTTCCGATAAAGTTTGTTACGTAGCGAATCGTACTTGTTTCTGGATAAACGAACCCAGTAATCGTTGCTAAAAGCATTAATAGTACTGGAAGTAAAATCGTGAATAACGTAATTCCGAAGCCAGGAAGGTCTTTATGCTTCGACTCTGTGAACTGCTCCATAATTTCACCCGTTGGCTCTACGTGAACACGGCGTGAAATGAACGATCCGTAAATAGGACCTGCCACGGCTGCAGCTGGAAATGCCACAACTAATGAATACAAAATCGTTTTACCTAAATCTGCTTTAAAGATATCTACCGCTAGCATCGCTGCCGGATGCGGCGGTACTAAACTGTGAACAACGGCTAAACCGGCAATTAATGATAAACCAATTTTAATAAGTGACGTACCCGTATGCTTGGCAATTACAAACACAAGTGGAATTAATAGTACAACCCCAACTTGGAAAAAGACCGGGATCCCGCAAATAACGGCTACAACCATCATGGCCCAGTGTACGTTCTTTTCACCGAATACTTTAATTAACGTGCGGGCAATACGCTCAGCTCCGCCTGACTCTGCCATCATTTTGCCTAACATCGTTCCAAGACCAAGAACAATCGCGATAAACCCTAAGACGCTCGCTACGCCTTCTTGGAAAGCCGTTACGATATCAGGCAGCTTCATTCCTGAAATAAGACCCATAAACAAAGCCGCAACAATCAGCGCTACGAACGGATTTGTTTTAAACTTAGCAATTAAAAAGATCAGTCCAACAATCGATACAACCGCATACAGCAAAAGACTTGCTTCATGACTTAATCCGAATACTGAATTCATATGTTCATCCCCTTAGTGTGACCATTTTTCATGTACGTACATCCAAATAATGTATACGCTTTCAAATAATTTCTAAAGTGAACGCACCTCGTACGTTCACTTTTTTCTATTTACTTAGTAATTCAACCGTTTCACGAAGCGTTGTTTTGGCTCCAACGTTCCCTGGGAAAATGATGTACGCAATGCCTGGAAACTTGCTTTCGTCTCCCGTTACCCATACCGGAATGCCCGGCTTGATTTGTCCAGCAACCGTCGCGCGCTTTACGGATAAGCCGTTTACGCCGATATCGCTTGACGTAATGCCGCCTTTTGCAACGATAAAGTTTGGACGAACGTTCAAGCGGCGAACAATGCTTGTAACCGCATCTGAAATTTTCACCGATAATTTAAGCTCTTCTTCTTTTTTACCTTCACCAAGATCTAAGCGCTCGCGTCTTGTATACACAGCTACCGTTTGACCTTTGGAAATAAGCTCCTCTGCTTCATTGATAATACGGTTCACTTCTTCTTCAAACTTTTCAGGTTCTAAGACAAGATGACAATCAAATTCAATAAATTCAATGAAGCTGCATTTCTTTAATTCTTCTAACTGCTCCGTTGTTTTTTTAACATGCGAACCAACCATAATTAATCCGCCGTTTGACGACTTTTCTTTAATGAGCTCTTCTTTTGTTAAAAGATCTTTGTCGCTCACGCCGCCCATCACTTTTGTTAGAGCCGCAGCGCTTCGATACATAAAGTGCTTTCCAAGCTTCATAGCCCGAAGAAGCGCAATCGTCACAACTTTCACGTCTACATAATCCACTGCGTTCACAACGACTTTGTTAAAGTCTTTCACTTCCATTAACTGATTTGTGATCGTTACTAAATCAAGTGCACGGATGCTCCTAAGCGAAATATACGTCGTATGACTTGCTTTGAATTTCCCTTCTGACTTTTCTTCCACCCATTCGCCTAAATGAGACTTACTGTAGCCAAACGTACGGTCTTTTGCAAATTCTGTTTCTCCTGCCGGCACTAAGTAGTCTTCATCCTGCACGTAGTGAATGTTATCAACTGTGAATCGTCCGCCTTCTTTAAAGAAAGGAAAAATCACTTCGCCGTCAAGCACTTGGTTTGAGTGCTGTTCAACCGTTTTCTTTAACACTTCTGTTTCTAACGGATAGTGACCGCGAAGAGTTGAATCACCTCTGCTGATAATTAAAAACTCTTTATCTACTTCAGCAGCCACTTCTGTAATTACAGCCGCAATGTCCGCGTGCGCTTTTTCCGTTTCAGAAGCGGTAAATCCGCGTGAATTCGTTAGAATAAAAAACATGGAGTTTTCTTCTAAAAATCCTTGCTTAATGCTCTCTTTGCTCCAGTCTGTATAGACGGAAATGCCGTTAACCGTTTGAACACCCGTTGGATCATCATCCAGTACAATAATTTTTTGATTAAACGTCAGAAGCTCTTCGTCGAGCATTTTTTGCACAAGTGCTTCATCGATCGCTGGAATGTTTTTAAACACGTCGCTTACAAGGCGTTTTTCTTGTTGTTTAATCATGCTTCCACCTTCTTTTTCACTTCAACGTTTGCTAACTTTTCATAGTACTGTACAATTCCGCCGTGATCATCGCTTGCTTTTCCGTCTACTTTTAACGCATGGAAAATTTCCACAAGCTGACTTGAAAGCGGAAGCGGTACGCCAATGTCATGAGCCGTTTCCATCACGTTTGTCATATCTTTTAAGTTAATATCAATGCGTCCGCCTGCTACAAAGTTGCGGTCTAAAATCAGCGGTACTTTTGCATCTAATACAGCGCTTCCTGCTAACCCGCCGCGAATCGCTTGATACATTTTTTCAACGTCAATGCCTGCTTTGGCTGCTAGTACAAGTGCTTCAGACATCGCTGCGATATTTAAGTTTACAATGACTTGATTTGCAAGCTTAGCCGTTACGCCGCTTCCGTTGTCTCCAACAAGCGTTATTTCTGCTCCCATCGCATGAAGGATAGGTGAAACGCTTTCAAAGATATGTTCATTTCCTCCGACCATAATCGCAAGCGTGCCGTCAATTGCTTTGGGCTCTCCTCCGCTAACAGGTGCGTCTAGCATGTGAATTCCTTTTTGTGCAAGTTCAGCGGCAATTTCTTTTGATGCTACCGGCGAAATGGAACTCATATCGATGATAACGCTTCCTTCTTTTGCGCTATGAATTAACCCTTCTTCTCCAAGCACTACGCTTTTTACATGATGTGAAGCCGGAAGCATCGTGATCATCACGTCGCTGTTCACTGCAACTTCAGCAAGGCTTTCTGCTCCAAATCCTCCTGCTGCTTTCACTTCTTCTACTGCTGCTTTATTAATATCGTAAACCGTTACCTCAAAGCCTGCTTTTAATAAATTGAGCGTCATCGGTTTTCCCATAATTCCAAGTCCAATAAATCCAACGCGTTTTGTCATTTTCGTTTCCTCCCCTTGTTGTATACGTTTTCAAATAGTGTTTAAAAAAGAATGTATACGTTAAAATATTTTTTGTATACATTTCTGATAATTTTGTATACACTCATCATATTCGCATTTTATTTATTTGTCTAGCCTTTTTTTAAATGAAATTTATTTCTAAAAGCGAAACTTTCCGTCCCACCTTTTCACAAGTTATAGTATGATTTGGGTATACGCGTACAAAATGATAAAAAATAAAGAGAAAAAGAGACGAGATTTCCTCGTGTCGAATGCTAGAGGTGAAGTAGAGTATGTTAAGAAATCAAGGATCTCGTTCGTCTCATCACCCTTCTTATGAGATGATTCGAGATAAAATTTTAAACGGTGAGCTTGAAGGCGGTACAAAAATCGTCGAAGAAAAATTAGCGAGCGAGCTTGGATTCAGCCGAACGCCGATTCGTGACTCCATTAGACGCTTAGAATATGAAGGATTGATTGTCCGAAAAAAAGTGGTGTCGCCGACAGAAAAAGATTTGCGCAACTTGTTTGAAGTGCGAATGCTGCTAGAAGGCTCAGCTTCCAAAGCTGCCGCGACTTTTTTATCTGATAACGAATTAGAAGAATTAAAGGAATGCGTAGACATCGGAAGGAACGGCTCGTTTGAAGAAATTATGAGCGCAAATGAACGGTTCCACGCCATTATTGTGAACGCAAGCAACAATGACGTAATGATTAATATTATCGACCGCATGCAGTCGATCATTTACTTATTCCGTCACACTGTGGTGTTTTACAACCGCCCGTTTTTAATTGACGAACATGAAGACATTTATAACGCTATTAAAGAACGCAATGCTGAAAAAGCGGAAGCATTAATGCAAGAGCACCTACAAAAAGACTTAGAGTTTTGCCTGCATTTGCTTCAGCGAAGACAATAAAAAAGCTGCCGATCGGCAGCTTTTTTATACGTACATCTTTTCTTTTACAGAAATATCAGCTAACTGTCCGCTGCTGTTTTTGAACACCACGTGTTTTTTTGAAAACTTCGTTGGTGAATCAATGCCGGCAGCTGCTGCTAAATTAAACAACCCTTCACGTAATGACAGCACGTAGTTGCACACCCGATATGATTTTTCTTCAATAATAAGCGCTTTTTGCAGCTTTGGATCTGTTGTCGCTACGCCCACGGGACACCTGTTATTGTGACAAACCTGCGCTTGAATACAGCCAACGGAAAACATAAAGCCTCTGGCAATATTTACGCAGTCGGCACCCAGTGATAAAGCCGTCGCAATTTTATCAGCCGTTAACAGCTTCCCCGATGCAAAAAGCTTCACTTCATCACGAACGCCATACTTTTTAAGCAGTTCATCTACAAAAGGAAGTCCTGAAAACAGCGGTACCCCCGCTCCGTCCGCTAATTCTTGAAACGATGCGCCTGTTCCTCCTTCTGCTCCGTCAATCGTAATAAAGTCAGGACCGCTTCCGGTCTCTTTCATATACGCCGCCATTTCTTCAAGATCATTTGTGTTTCCTACAACCATTTTAATGCCTACTGGCTTGCCGCCCACATCTCGAAGCTTTTCAATAAACTGAAACATTTCAGGATACGACGCGAACTCTTTAAAACGATTTGGACTGTCTACCGATTCTCCTGGCTTTAAGTTGCGGATTTCTGCGATTTCTTCCGTTACTTTGGAACCGTCTACGTGACCGCCTCGCGTTTTGGCTCCTTGGGCGAGCTTAATTTCAAACGCTTTGATTTGCTTCATTTCACTTTTCTTTTTAAATTCTTCCCATGAAAATTCGCCTTCTTTTGTCCGAACGCCAAAAAGCCCAGGGCCAATTTGAAAAATAATATCGACGTTTCCTTTCAAATGATACGGTGACAGGCCTCCTTCTCCCGTGTTCATCCACGTGCCGCCTGCTCGTCCTAATCCTAGGGATAAAGCGGTAATCGCGTGGTCACCAAGCGCTCCAAAGCTCATGCCTGATTGACCGATTAATCCTTTTACAACAAAGGGATTTTTGCATGAAGGACCTATCACGACCGCATCTTCATCTCGCAAATAAAACGGATCCGCTTCTTTTTCTTCGCGGTGCTCTCTTCGGCTGAATAAGTTATCGGCGTCCATTTTATATACTTTCGTTTTAATTTTTGGCGTATTATCCGCTTTCATTTCATCGCGCTGCTTTGGAAACACCGCGTTTCGAATATAATAGCCCGGTTCGTTAAAATCACGCTCTGAGCCAAACCCCATCATTCGGTTGAGGTATTTACCTGACTTAACGGTTTGTTCATATTGATTTCTAGAAAACGGCTTGCCTTCGTTATTATTTAAAAATAAATACTGACGCAGTTCAGGCCCCATTTTCTCAAAAATATAGCGCATTTTCCCAAGCAGCGGATAGTTTCTCAAAACCGAATGCTCTTCTTGTTTTTCATCTTTCATCCAAAGAATAACAGCAATAATAACCGGCACTACAATCACAAGCATCATGACCGCACCAAAAATAAGTAAAATGACTTCAAACACTCCCATGATATCCCTCCTAAAAAGACTCTCCTGTAAGGAGAGTCACTGATTAAAGCATTCTGCTTAGTCCTTTTCGAAGCGGCGGCATTTCGAGCTCATGTTCTTTAAAGAACTTTTTCATGATGTGCTTCGAATAATTGGCCGCTTGTCCGAATGAAATTTTGCCTGGAAGCGGCGGTTCATCCGCAATAACGACATCAATTACCACAGGGACATTCGCAAGCGCTGCTTTTTCAAAAGCGGTTTCGAGCTCTTCGTATTTTTCAACGCGGTAGCCAATTCCTCCGCACGATTCAGCGAACTTCGCAAAGTTCATTTCACCGAGCTGCGTTTGATAATCCAAGTGACCTTGAATGGCTTGTTCGTATTTAATCATGCCGATTTCACTGTTATTAAGGACGACGACAACAATCGGCAGCTTGTACTTCACAGCCGTCACAAAATCTTGCATGACCATCGTAAAGCCTCCGTCACCGCAAACGGCTACCGATTGTTTTTCAGGATGAGCAAGCTTTCCTGCGATCGCAGCCGGAAGTCCGCAGCCCATCGTTGCCAGCCAGCTTGAAATGACAAATTTTTGATTTGTCATACGGAAATGTCTCGCCATCCATACCGTCACGTTCCCGACATCAACAGATACAATCGCATCATCGTCAACAATTTTTTGCAGCTTAGGAATGACTTGCTGCGGCTTGATTGGCGTACTCACTTCGTTTTCTTCTTTTTCTACGTGCTTCCACCAGTTTTCCATATTAACTTGACACTCTTCTAAGAAACGGCGGTTTTCTTGATAATCTAAATTATGCGCAAGCTGTGACAGCGTCGTTTTCGAGTCTCCGACTAAGCCAATCGATACAGGATAGCGTCTGCCAATTTGTGTGGCGTCAGAGTCCAGTTGAATCGCTTCAACCCCGTCCGGTAAAAACTCACGGTACGGAAACGATGTTCCCACCATAATCAATAAGTCGGTTTCTTCCATCGCTTCATACGCCGGCTTTGTCCCAATTTGACCGAGCTGCCCTAGGTTATAAGGATGATGATCAGGCAGTATCCCTTTACCCGGAAGCGTAAAGATAATTGGTGCCGCAATTTTTTCCGCAAACTGCGCTAATTCGAGCTTTGCGTGCTTTGCACCTGTTCCTGCTAAAATAACCGGTTTCTTTGCGTATTTAATGGCTAAAAGCGCTTTAGCTACATCTTCCGGGTCACTGTGAGAAATGCTTTTTGATACATTAGCAATTGGCGTTTTTGAATCAATTTTAATCGTTGAAGAAGGAATATCATCTGGAATAACTAAAACCGCGACGCCTTTTTTCGCGTAAGCCGTTCGAATCGCTTGCTGCAGCAGATGTGGAAATGATTCAGGTGAATCTACGCGGTGATTAAACACCGACACATCGTCAAAAACACGTTCTAAGTTCACTTCTTGAAACGATTCATTGCCAAGCTTCGCACGAGGCACCTGTCCGGCTAGCACTAGCACCGGTGCACCGTCTGCTTTAGCATCATACAAACCGTTTAATAGATGAATCGCACCCGGTCCTCCAATTGACAGACACACGCCGATTTTACCCGTGATTTTAGCGTAAGAAGATGCGGCAAGTGCGCCTACTTCCTCGTGACGGACTTGAATAAACTCAATTTCATCTTTTTCACTGCGCAGATTGTCCATAAAATGATTGATAGAATCTCCCGGCATACCGAAAATGTGATCGATCTTCCATTCTTTTAATACCGACATGGCTGCTTTGCCAGCTGTAGTTTTTATCATATTCAGCCTTCCTTTCTTTAACTTTGTTTCTATTCCATACCACAATGAAAGAAAGACAAAACAAGGAACTTTCCCGTTTTTATGGAAAAGTCCCTTGTTTTCAGCTGAATAATTTAAATAAACTAAATTTTTTCATCGGCTCAGGATCTAATTGATGCACCGGACGACCGTCGATAATCGCTTCTGCATTTTCAATAAAAAAATAAAGTTCTGACGCACCGTACATATCGGAAATGTAATCATACGCTTTTGAAAGTGAATAGTCGTGGTAATTGCGAGCATGAACGCCAGAGGCAATCACGTGGGCTAAGCGGTATTTAATAAACGTACAGGCCGCTTTTCTTTCTTTTTTTCCGTTTAAACCGAGAATACTAGCAGCGCTTAGCTGAACGAGCACGCCTTTTTTAACAAGCTCATACAAACGCTCAGGGTGATCTCGGAAAATCGGATGACATTCTGGTGAACGTAGAATAGGCACAACGCCTTTTGTGAGAAGATCATACAGCGTTTTTTCAAAATAAGGTGAGATATCATATTCAGGCAGTGAAAGAAACAAATATTTATCGGTGTGATTAAGCGTAAGAAGCTGATTTCGCTCATAGTTTCGCAGAAGTTGAGGCGATAAAGGGACAAGCTGACCTGGTAATACTTGTAGAGGAACACATGAATTTGTGAGCCATTCATTAGCTGCATTTACATAGAGAAATAAATGGTGTTTCATAAACTCTTGATCGCTGTCATAAAGAGGCGTCGCCACAACGGACTGAACGCCTTGATCCGCTAAGGAGCGTGCCATCTTCAAAAAGCCGTCTACTTCCTCAGGTCCGCTATCGATATTAGGTAATATGTACGTATGAATATCAATCACTTTATTTCCCTCCCTGCGTTTTGTATAGCTCTATTCTACGACGATTTCTAGTGTGAAACTATGTATTCTTCTCGACATTTACCTCCACGAACCCCGGAAAACCGCGTACTTTCCTGTCATCTACTTAACTGACAATATTTTACTATTTTTATTTATGAAAACGTAAACATAATTTGTAAAATAAATCCAAGTAATGATGATAAAAGAAGGGACTGAAATAGGTCTTTGTATGCAAATACCCCGATTAAACAGAAGTTAATCAGGGTACAAAGGGAAAAGTTAAAAAATTCCTAGAAATTTTGTTTTTTTGATGCGCTCAGGCTCTTGTTTATAAACAGCCTCCCCGTTCGCAATAGCCTCAGCATTTTCCATGAAATGATAGAGCTTACTGTTGCCGTATTTTTTAGAAACAGCAGAATAGGCTTTTTGCAGGCCGTACTGCTGGTAGTTTTCACGATTCACACCTGATGCAATCACGTGTGCTAATCCGTGATCAATGAACTGATAAGCTGCTTTTTTAGCTTTATTGCCGTTGCCGCCCAGCACACTTTGTGCAGACAGCTGAACGACTGCTCCATTTTTTACAAGCATATATAAGTTGGCAGGATTATCTATAAATAACGGATGGCATTCAGGTTCATTTAAGACCGGCACAACTCCCTTTAGCTGGAGCTCATATGCAATATTTTCTACTACTTCAATTTCCATATCTTGCGGAATCTCCAAAAACATATATTTTTCATTTTCATTTATAGTCATCTTATAGAAATCTTGATTAAACAAAGTCATATGATTGGTTGCAGTTACTTTTTGTCCCGGTAAAATAGTTAGTGAAATAGAAGCTTTTCGCAGGTATTCATTTGCAAATCCTACCGCTGATGTGCAGCTTGAAGCAGGTCCTTCATATTTAGGAGTCGCAACCACTTTTGTTATTCCTTGCTTCACTAGTGCGTCTGCCATCTGCAAAAGTTCATCGTGGCTTTTAGGTCCATTTTCCATCTCCGGCAAAATGTATGTATGTATGTCAATCATTCGTTTGTCTCCTCTTTCTATGTCTCAATTCATGGGTAATATTCCATAAATTATATTATAACATACGTACTGCACGAACTTTTCCACATACAGGAAGACATCTTCTTATGTGCATGTTTCGAGTCTAAAAAGCTATATTTCTGTCTTAAAATGCACAATTTCTTCATTTTTAGTTCATTATACCTATAAACATTTAAACAGATTAGCCGAAGAGGTAACCTGTTTGTTTCTATAATTCTTATGGTGAATTAGTAAAATACGCTTCCAAATACTGTGCCCATAGCTGCTCTCCCTTGTCATTAGGCTGACCAGAAGTTTCCCCTAAAAATGTTAAAATGTCTTTAGAACGATAATCCGGCCATACATTCCAATGATTAAGATACTCGTATCCATTTTCTTTAGAAAATTCCTCTAACGCCTTTACATCATTTGGATAATTTTCTGCTTTATATACAGGTGCTGATGGCTGTAGAATAGTAACTAGTTCACTATTTTTCTCTTTTAAACGGCTCATAATCACATTAATATTTTCTAGCGTATTATCGATACCTACTACTCCGTTATCATTTAATAGGAACGGCTCAAATAACAAAACGTCTGGCTTTTCATCCAAAATTTGTTTATAAGTTCCGTTGTTTATAAATTTCAACGTCGTCATATCTGAATATTCATATACTTGTGTATCCATTAAATCTTCACCATAAGTGCTTTTCAGGTTTTCCTTCAGTAAAGTCCCCCAAGTTTTCTGTACCTTTTCTTTAGGAGCAGAGCCTACAATCACTAGCTTCATAGGTTTTTTCGTTTTTTCTGCTTGCTCTATTTTTGCTATCACCGATTTCGGAAGGTTTTGCGTATACTGTTTCCACGAAGCTTCTTCACCTTCTACATAACTAGAATTTTCTATCTTGATTGGCCTTACCGCTGACTGCTCAGAAGCTTGGTGATTCCAATACATTTTACCCGCTACTAAAGATGCTATAAGCACAAGCAAAGCTAGAACATTGACCCATATTTTCATAAATTGTCTCCTCTACTATATCTTTCTTTTTTGCCTTTATTATAATATAATTTGAGAATAAGTGGATAAAAATAAGTCAATATGTCATATTTTTATAGGCTTTCTGTTACGTATAAAAAAGAGATAAGAATTAATGAAGTACATAAGTAGTTCATTTGTTTTATCAATATATTAAGCAAAGGAAGAGAAACCGATTATGACAGAGCCTCAAACTCGACGACGTAAAAGAAGAAAACCGAAGAAAAAACGCGCTTTAAAAATTACCATGGCCATTATTTTAGTACTAATTCTTGGAGTAGGAGCTTATGCTTATAGCATTTGGCATTCGGTTGAAAAGACTTTTACACAAACACATGAGCCATTAAACCGTGATGTTTCAGAGAAACGCTCAGAAAAAGTCTCATTTAGTAAGCGTGATCCGATCTCCATCCTGCTTCTAGGAGTAGATCAGCGCGCTGGAGATCGCGGCCGTTCAGATTCATTAATCTTAATGACGATAAATCCAAAAGATCAATCGATGAAAATGGTTAGTATCCCTCGTGATACACGTACAGAAATTGTAGGAAAAGGTACAACGGATAAGATTAACCATGCCTATGCATTTGGAGGCGTAGATATGGCTGTTAATACGGTAGAGAAATTCTTAGACGTGCCTGTGGATTATTACGTACAGGTTAACATGGAAAGCTTTAAAGACATTGTAGATGCAGTTGGAGGAGTTACAGTTAACAACGATCTGAACTTTGATTATGACGGATACAGCTTTAAAAAAGGAAAGCTTACGCTTGATGGAAAAGAAGCTCTTGCTTACTCACGTATGCGTAAACAAGATCCTCGCGGAGACTTTGGACGTCAAATGCGTCAGCGTCAAATTATCGAAGGAGTTATTGAAGAAGGAGCAAGCGTTCAATCTCTTGCTAATTACGGTACAATTCTAGATACAATCGGAACGAACGTTAGAACAAACCTTACATTTGATGATATGAAACAAATTCAGTCTAACTACAAAGATGCACGTCATAACGTAGAACAGCTGCAAGTGGATGGTAAAGGTGAAAAAATCGACGGCATTTACTACTATGCCGTATCAGATGCTACGCGCGAAGCGCTTTCTAGCAAGTTAAAACAGCATTTGAATCTTAACTAATAAAAAAAGTGATGAAGGAAACTTCATCACTTTTTTTATAAAAAATAAATGTTATGCGCGTACTTTTTCTTGCTTCAGCAACTCTTCCATAAATACAAGAAGATTTTCACGTAGATCTTCATGCTGAAGAGCAAATTCTAAAGATGTTTGAATAAAGCCTAACTTTTCTCCTACGTCATAACGTTTTCCTTCAAAATCGTAGGCAAATACGCGCTGAATTTCATTTAGCTTTTGAATCGCATCTGTTAACTGAATTTCACCGCCCGCTCCTACTTCCTGCTCTTCTAAGAACTTAAAGATTTCCGGTGTAAACACATAGCGGCCCATAATTGCTAGATTAGAAGGTGCAGTTCCTGGCGCTGGCTTTTCAACAAACGAATTAACCTGGTAACGGCGGCCTTTACTTGAAGTTGGATCAACAATACCATAGCGGTGCGTTTCATTATCAGCAACAGTTTGAACACCAATAACAGATGATAATGTTTGTTCGTATTCATCCATCAACTGACGTAAGCCCGGCGTTTCTGCTTGTACGATATCATCTCCTAACAATACCGCGAAAGGCTCATTGCCAATAAAGTTACGCGCACACCACACTGCGTGCCCTAATCCTTTTGGATCTTTTTGGCGAATGTAGTGAATTTCCACATTTGAAGACTGACGAACTTTCTCTAGCAGCTCAAACTTTCCTTTTTCAGCTAAGTTTTGCTCTAGCTCAGGTGCATTGTCAAAATGATCTTCAATTGCACGCTTGCCTTTACCAGTTACAATGATAATATCTTCAATACCTGATTCAATTGCCTCTTCGATAATATATTGAATCGTTGGCTTATCGACGATTGGAAGCATCTCTTTTGGCATGGCTTTTGTTGCTGGTAAAAATCGAGTTCCTAATCCTGCTGCTGGAATAATGGCCTTTTTAACTTTTTGCATGTTCATTTCTCCTTTTAGATACGTAGTTTAGTATAAATAAAGCACTTTAAAAGATGCCTAAAAACTTTTTCTTTTTAATCATCTCTGGGGGTTCTTTGTAACACATTTGACCCTGTATCACATACTGAGCATTTTCTAGAAACGTATATACTGTATCCTGTCCATACTCACTTTCTATAGCTTCTAAAGCTTCTCTCATATAAAACGAGCGGCCTTCAAGGTTATGAGCATCAGAGGATACAAAGTGCACGAGATTTGATTGAATTAGCTGATGAGAAAACTTTTTAATTTTTTTCCCAAAACGGCCTGTCACGCTTCCAGCTGTTACTTGAGCGAGAGCTCCATTCGTTATAAATTTATAGAGAAGATTAGGTTCTTCAAGCAAACGACTATTTCTTTCAGGGTGCACAATAATTGGAATTAACCCTTGTGATTGAATATCAAACAACAATCGCTCTGCATAATGCGGCACCTGACTAGATGGAAATTCTATAAATAAATATTTCCCTGTATCGTTAAGCGTCAAAATTTTATCTGCTTGGTAATCATCAAGGATCTCACCGTAAAGCCGTATTTCCTGTCCAGGTAAGATTGTTAATGGAATCTTTTCCTTCTTCAATAGCTCATTTAATTTCTGAACATATTGTACGATATCTTTTTTCTCATTAAGATATCGTCCATTCTGATGATGAGGTGTGGCTACAATTGTATAAATACCTTCTGAAACAGCTTTTCGAGCCATTTTTAAGCTTATCTCATCATTTAAAGCCCCATCATCTATACTAGATAGAATGTGACAATGTAAATCAATCATCTATTATCCTCCTTTCCAACACCCTATCTTAAGACCTGATTAAAGTAGTGTTATAGTAGCATATTTTTGTCGTTATTCCTATGTGTTTTTTGTTAAATTCTTCATATTTTAAAATTTTCATTTGCTAGATTCATATATAAATAAGACCTCGAAACGATTACGTTCCGAGGTCTTATTTCATATAACCAAGATCTAAAATACACAAAAAAATTAGTTACTTCCATAATAATAATAGTAGTTTCCACTGTCTGCTTTACGGTTATTTAACACTGCGCCAAGCAGCTTTGACTTTGCATGAACTAACAACTCTTTTGCTTTCAAAGCCGCTTCTTTTTCTGTTTTCCCGCTGCTTACTATTAAAATAGAAGCATCTAATTGATTTGCTAAAATTTGCGCATCCGCGACCGCTAAGATAGGAGGCGTATCAAAAATAATCATATCAAACTGCTGCTTCATTTCTTTCAACAGCTCTTCCATTTGAGAAGAGGCAAGAAGCTCAGACGGATTTGGTGGAACAGGGCCACTTGTTAAAACATACAGATCACTAACTTCTGTCCCCTGAACCGCTTGTCCCAAACTAGACTGTCTGGTTAGAACGTTTGTAAGACCACTGTGGTTTTCTAAATGGAATGTGTAATGAGCCGTCGGCTTGCGTAAATCCGCATCAACTAATAATACCTTTAATCCCTGCTGAGCATAAACAGCTGCTAAATTTGAAGCAGTAGTTGATTTGCCTTCAGCAGTTCCGCTCGAAGTTAAAAGCAGCGACTTAATATCTTGATCTACACCTGAAAACTGAATATTTGTACGAATTGTACGATATTGTTCAGCAACCGGATCTTTTGGACTGTTATGCGCAAGAAGTCGTCGTTTTAATGTTAGCATCTTATCATTTTTGTTTTCTTTACGAGCCAAATGTCTCACCTCTTTGCGGTACACGAGCCTTCATATCAGGACGCTGTATGTTTGTTGCTTTAGGTACGTCCTTAATATTTGTAATGACACCCATTACTGGAAGCTCCAGAATATTTTCAATATCTTGCTCTGTTTTAACCGTATTATCTAAGTACTCTAATAAGAACGATAATCCGATACCTACCATTAAACCTACCACCAACGCAATTGCAATATTTAAGACAGGCTGGGGTTTGACGGGGCTTTTACTTGCTGCAAGATCCGCCTTGGATAGAATACTAACATTATCAATATTCATATTCATAATCTTAGGTACTTTTTGTTGAAAAACGGATGCTGTCGTATTAGCAATTTCCGTTGCACGCTTTGCATTTGTGTCTTGAACGGTAATTAGAGCAACCTGCGAGTTTTGAGCACTGGTTACTTGGATTTGTCCGCTTAAAGATTTGGCTGAACCCTCTAATTTTAGCTTCTCAATAACTGTATCTAAAATAGCGGGGCTTTTGATAATATCGTTATACGTGCTAATTAATTGAACATTGGTTTGCACAGCCCCTGCATTATACAACTGTTGCTCTGACTTTGCCTGATTTACAAGAATTTGCGTGCTTGTTTGATATACAGGTGTTAATATAAAAAAGCTAATAACTGCACTAATGGTTGCTGCGACAATTGCTATTAACGCAATAAGCCACAAACGCTTACGCAATACTTGAAACAAATCTCGCAAACTAATTGTTTCTTCCATGATTGACCTCCGAACGTAATAGCTTGTAGTAACATAGACATACCTTTCATTATACTTGACAAAATATACAATTACTATATGCTTTCGTCAATATAGTCATTATTTTACTACTTGTTTCTTTTATATCGGTGTCGATAAAAGATTGTTTACACTTTCCATTACTTTTTCCTCTAATATTTTTAGAGCTTTTTCACTTTCTGTTAACGAACCTTTCTTCACACCGAAATAGAACTTTGCTTTTGGTTCTGTCCCAGAAGGGCGGATCGTAAACCAAGAGCCATCTTCTAAATGATATTTCAGTACATTTGACTTTGGCAGCTGAATAGCTTCAACAGTTTGATTTACCATGTTTTTTCTTTCACTAATAAGATAATCCTCGACAGTAGCTACTCTTAAATTAGCAACTTGTGTTAGAGGATTAAGACGAAACTCAGTTAAGATACTAGCAATCTGTTCCGAGCCATCTTTTCCTTTTAAGGTTAAAGACTGCAGGGATTCTTTATAAAATCCATATGTTTCAAAGATTTCTACTAAACCGTCATGTAATGATTTACCTTGCGCTTTATAATATGCTGCAACTTCAGCCGCAAAAACTGCAGACTGAACAGCGTCTTTATCACGCACAAAGTCACCAATCAAATAACCATAGCTTTCTTCATATCCGAATTGAAATTGATATTCTTTTGTCTGCTCAAATTCATTAATTTTTTCACCAATGAATTTAAAGCCTGTTAATGTATCAATGGTTATTAGACCAAAGCTCGAAGCAATGGTACGCCCAATTTCAGATGTCACAATTGTTTTTAACACAATTCCATTTTCAGGTAAAGTACCTTGTTGTTTCTTTTGTTTTAATAAATAGTGAAGCATTAAAGCTCCCATCTGATTTCCTGTTAGTACTACGTAATCACCTTTTTCGTTCTTCACAGCAACTCCTAATCGATCGGCATCAGGGTCTGTTCCCATAAGAATATCAGCATCAATTTCTTTACCATATTGGATAGCTAATTCAAAAGCCTCATGTTCTTCGGGATTAGGTGATGTTACCGTTGAAAAATTAGCATCAGGAAGCTCTTGTTCTTTTACAACTGTCACATTCGTAAAACCAAATGCTTTTAACCCATCACGAACAGGTTTATTAGCTGTGCCGTGTAAAGGTGTAAAGACAATTTTTAAGTCCTTCCCTACTTCTTCAACAATTTCACGATTTAACTGAATTGTCTGCAGTTGTTCAATATAAGCAGCATCTACTTCTTCGCCGATGTAAGTTAACAAATCGTTTTGAAGAACCTCTTGCTCTTCTTGAACAGGAATGGTTAACTCATTTTCCACTGCGTTCACATATGAAATAATAGTGTCAGCAGCAGCTGGAGGAAGCTGTCCTCCATCTTCTCCATACACTTTGTACCCATTATACTCAGGAGGATTATGGCTTGCTGTAATAACAATACCAGCAAAAGCATGTAAATAGCGAACCGCAAAGGATAATTCAGGCGTTGGACGCAACTCCTTAAAAATATATGTCTTAATACCATGTTGTCCTAATACTTTCGCTACTTCTAGTGCAAATTCAGGAGATTTATGGCGAGAGTCATAGGCCACAACCACTCCTCGATCCTTAGCTTTTTCTCCGTTTTCTTCTATATAAGAGGCTAACCCTTCTGTTGCTTTACGAATCATGTAGATGTTCAAACGATTTGTCCCCGGACCAAGCTCTCCTCGCATTCCACCCGTTCCAAACTCCAAATTTTTATAGAAAGCATCTTCTGCTTTTTTTGAGTTTTCTTTCATTGTTAGTAATTCATCTTTTAATTCTTTGTTCAAATCATCAAACGTTAGCCACTTGTCTAGCTGTGCTTTCCACGTCACGTTGACGACCTCCTTTACTATTAGGATGCGAAGCTATCAACTGAACATTACCCGTAATCGTGAATGACTGCATTTGATTTGGAATAATAAAATGATCCCCTAAACTAATTAAAAATTCTTCACCTTCAGAAATTATTTTACCTTCACCGCTGATAACACTTGCTAATGTGAAATGGGCTTCCTGAGTTAATGACAGAGAACTTTTAATATCCCACTTGTATACGGTAAAATAATCTTCCTCAACAAACGTTGTGATACTACCTCCAGAGGTTTTTGCAATTGCAGGCTCTATATTTACCGCAGCATGTGGAACAGTCGTTACTTCGATTGCTTTGTTTAAATGAAGCTCTCTGAGCTGGCCGTCTTGTCCAGGACGATTGTAGTCATAGACGCGATATGTAGTGTCTGAGCTTTGCTGCGTTTCTAGGACAAGCGTCCCTTTACATAAAGCATGTATTGTTCCACTAGGTACATAGAAGAAATCACCCGGCTTAATCTTTACTCTTTGCAACAAACTTTCCCAATTTCCTTCTTCAATTAAATGGATAAATTCTTCTTTAGATTTAGCATGATGTCCAAAGATTATATCTGCATTAGCGTCACAATCAATAATATACCAACATTCTGTCTTACCAAGCTCTCCATTCTCAAATTCACTTGCATATTCATTATTTGGATGCACCTGTACAGATAAATCATCATTGGCATCCAAAATTTTTGTTAAAAGCGGAAAACGGTCACTTTCAAAATGACCAAACAGATCAGGACATTCTTCCCATAACTCTCCTAATGACTTTCCTGCTAATTCTCCGTAACGAACAATGCTTTGACCATTTTGATGAGCTGAAATTGCCCAACACTCCCCCGTTTGAGAATAAGGAATATTATACCCGTACTTTTTCTTTAACTCTACTCCCCCCCAAATGCGTTTTTGAAACAGAGGAGTTAAATAGATGGGTGCTTTTTTCATAATTTCAAATGAACCCCTTACTTACTGTTTATTTTTTTTATTATCTCTTTAGCAATACTGAGTGTTTCGTTTTGATATCGGGTGCCACTTTGTTTTCTACACTTATTAATGAGATTATCGGTTACCACTATTGACTGTAATTCTTCCCAATTTATTAACTCACATAGATTATGTTTAGTTAAATAATCAGTCGTATTTTTATCCTCTTTCATACTGCTACGATTCATAACTAGGAGTGGCACTCCAGCACAGATTGCTTCACTAATCGTTCCCCATCCAGCTTTTGTTATAACAAGGTCAGCTGCAGCTACATGGTACTGCGTTTCTGTTTCGTTTTTGGGAATTTTATATACATTTGAATGCTGGATATTTAAGTTAGATGAAACAATAAATTTGCAGTTTGAACTTTTCCATATAGGAAGTTCACTAAGTTTTTCAACATCTACTTTCATACCTAAACCGAAATAGATGATACGGCTTTTGCCTATAGGATCAATGTGCTTGCGAATACGCTGCACT
Source organism: Priestia sp. RMT2NF4 (assembly GCF_047872835.1). NCBI lineage: Bacteria > Bacillati > Bacillota > Bacilli > Caryophanales > Bacillaceae > Priestia > Priestia sp. RMT2NF4. Next base: position 536,665 of record NZ_JBLQZO010000003.1, on the reverse strand, counting down.
TCTAGATTGTCTATGTTTCTCGAATAAAACCCAAAACTTTGTTTTTCTTCTATAATCCAATTACCCTCTGCGCTACATGCTAATGAGAACCAATACATCATCTTTTTATATTGCTGTTTTAGAAAAGAAAGTAACTCATCTTCTACTAACCCCTCATAGGCAGTAAACCATGTAAAATTCGATATTCCTAAGCATGGAATATCGGAGGCTGACGCACTAGCAATTCCTAAAGGTGAGATATCCGATATGACAAAAGAGATTTTTGCTTTCTCCATGAAGGCACTTTCCTCTTCAACTCTTGTATCGAAGCTTGAAACATAGGAAACAAGTTTGTGGTTTAACAAATTTTTATCGGGCTCTAACGAATTTTCTTTTAAAATATAACCTATGTCTGTTGAAACATTCCGAAACTGTACGCGCTGCTCATTCTTAAATGATTGCTGAAGAAAGCGAATAGCAAACGAATGACAAATAATAATCTTAATTTGCTCATTCTGTTTTAGTAATTCACGAATAATGGCAGTGCTTCTGGTAGCGTGCCCATATCCATAATCTGAAATATAATAAGCTATTGTTTCCAGTCAGCGGCACCTCCCTGTTTGTTCATACAATTAGAATCCTTTATCATTAAGGAAACTTCTTCCTCTTACAAAATCACTTGTGGTCTAGATAATTGGAATTGTTTGATTACCTCGTTCCAATCGTAAATTAGACGAATACTGTCTTCATTTGAAATTACTTTTCCTGTTTGTACTTCAATAAATTCTAGATCACTAAGCGCACGAATACCATGCTTTTTACCAGCAGGCAAATGAATAATATCTCCTGCCTTTACACGACGAATATAGTCATCCAAAGCAAGTTCCCCTTCACCTCTTACAATTGTCCATACTTCATCACGTATGTTGTGATAATGATAAGTAGAATTCTTTCCTTTAGAAATGTGAATGCGTTTCGTGACCATTTCAGTTTCTTCATCATACTTCGCATAATCTAAGACACGCGACCATCCCCAAATACGTTCTTCATACATTGGAGGATAGTTCCAGTCCCCGATGATTTCTTTGATTTTAGGGCTTGATGCTTTATCTGCAACTAAAATACCATCTGGGCTTGCTGCCACAATTACATCTTTTACACCTAGTACTGTCACAGGAATATCTAGCTCATTGACTAAATGTGTATTAGCGGAATCTTCAGTGAGGACACCTTTTCCAATTTGAGAAGTGACCATTTCTTCTGTTAGTGTATTCCATGTCCCAAGGTCTTTCCAATATCCATCATAAGGGAGAGCTACGATATGATTGGCTTTTTCGACAATTTCATAATCAAAACTAATCTTAGGCAATGTTGTATATTCTTTATACAGTGTTTCAAATTGAAGAGGTAAGTTTTTTTCTTCTAAAATCTTAAGTAAATATCCCAGTTTGAATGCAAAAACGCCGCAATTCCAAAGAGCGCGCTGTTTAATTAACTCCACGGCTGCTTCTTCAGTCGGCTTTTCTGTAAAACATTCTACTTTGAAATGACTATAATCATCTACTTTATACTCAGGCACAATATATCCATATTTAGAAGAAGGGTAGGTAGGTGTTACCCCCATTAAAGCTAAATCTGCATTAGAATCACGAAGGGCAATTTCTAAATCTTTCACTCTTTCAAAAAATCCATCTTCTACGTAAGGATCAACTGGTAAAACCACTATGATTTCGTTTTCTAATGCATGTTTTTCAGAATGAAGATAAGAAGCCGCTAGCGCAATAGCTGGAAACGTATCACGACGCTCAGGTTCAATAATAAGCGGAATGTCTATGCCCACCTGTCCTTGAATCATATCACGCTGAAGCTTAGACGTGGCAATAACTGTAGATTCATGTAAGCCGACTTCTTTAATCTGATTCCATACACGCTGAACCATTGACTCTTTGCTTCCATCTCGCCCTTCTAGGACTTTTAAAAACTGCTTGGAACGCGTATCATTTGATAATGGCCATAGACGTTTACCAGATCCACCAGATAATAAGACAAGTTTCATTAATTTCCCTCCAAATAAAAGATCTGTTTATTTACACTTAGCGTGGATTATTTTAAGACTGACTGCGTTTCTTCTACATAAATAGTTTTTCTTCCAACTGAGTGATATTCAATGTTGTATTGCTCCATATCTTCTAGGTCGTAACAATTTCGCCCATCAAAAATCACAGCATGTTTCATATGCTGTTTATATACGTCTCTATTTAACTCCTTGAATTCGGTCCAATCTGTCAAAATAAATACAGCATCAACACCTTGAATTGCCTGTTCTAAAGTATCAGTAAACTCAACAGCTCCTGGTAAGATTCGTTTAGCATTATCAGTCGCAATTGGATCATAAGCCGTAACCTTGGCACCTTCTTCAATTAAATGCTGAGAAACAACAATGGAAGCTGCTTCACGCATGTCATCTGTGTTTGGTTTAAATGCCAAACCTAATATGGCAATTTTCTTTCCATCTAAGCTTCCGAAACGAGTTTTTGCTTTGACTACTAACAAATCTTGCTGTTTATTATTGACTTCAATAACTGCTTTTAACAGCTTAAAATCGTGATGAATATTCGCGGCAATTTGTGTTAAAGCTTTGGTATCTTTAGGAAAACATGATCCCCCGTACCCAATACCTGCTTGTAAAAACATTCCTCCGATACGTTGATCCATTCCCATACCTCTAGATACACTTTCGATATTAGCTCCAAGCTTTTCACAAATATTAGAAATTTCATTAACAAAACTAATTTTTGTGGCTAAAAATGCATTAGAAGCATATTTAATCATTTCAGCACTTTTAATATCTGTTTTATATATCGGAATACCAAAAGGCTTATTAATCTCTTCTATTAAGTTAGAAGCCTCTGCACTTTCCGCTCCAATAACAATGCGATCGCCATGAAATGTATCATGTACAGACGAACCTTCTCGTAAGAACTCTGGATTAGAAACAACTTCCACTCGAATGTTTTCAGGAATGTGTTTTACTAACAAGCTTTTAATATAATCATTTGTCCCAACAGGTACCGTGCTCTTTGTGACAACAACAACATCATGCTTAACGTGATCTGTAATATCTTTTACTACTTGTTCAATAAAGACTAAATTTGCTGATCCATCTTCCTTCTCGGGTGTGCCGACAGCTATATAAATAGCTTCTGCTTTAGCAAATCCCTCTTCGTGTTCAGTTGTAAAGCGCAGTCTTCCCTCTTCTATATTGTGAATCATTAACTCTTCTAAGCCTGGTTCATAAATAGGGGAAATACCTCGTCTCATCTTTTGTACTTTATTTTCGTTGATATCAATACATACTACATCATGACCGATGTGTGACAGAGCTACCCCCGTTACTAACCCAACATAACCCGTGCCTACAACTGCAATTTTCATTTTCAAGTACCCCTTCACATTTTATTTAAGATTGTAAAACATCATTTAGGGTTTCCCGGTATTTGTTAATTGAAATATCTCTCTTTAGATGTTGATCCAAATAATCCCGGCCGTTAAATCCTAAATTTAACAATTTATCTTTTTCTAGTTTATATAAGTATTCAATTTGCGCAGTAATCCCTTCATAATCTTGAGGTTCTACAACAACACCACATTTACTTTTCTCAATCAGCATTTGAGCTTCGCTTCCTTGCTCTAACACACCTAAAATAGGTTTACCAGCGGCCATAACTCCATAAATTTTACTGGGCACAGATACACCTTTAATACCCTTTTGATTAACAACTAAATGTACATCTCCAGCATTTAAAGAATATTTAATAAATTCCTTCGGTTGATAAGGTAGAAAGTAAACGTTGCTGATTTTATTTTCTTCTACAAATAGTTGCATTTTTTGCTTAACCGCACCTTCTCCAATAAAAACAAATGCGAGGTTTTCGTAATCTTCGAAATACTTAGTTATCTTTATAATATTTTCCAAATCATAATAAAGGCCAATATTTCCTGAGTACATAATAATAAATTTATTGCTTAAGTTATTTTTATTAAGGAAATTTTGAATATGATTATCTTCTTTAGACAAAGGAAGAATTTCAGCTTCATTTGTCCAGTTATTAATCACCACATGATGAGGAATTTTTTTATTCTCAAAGCGCTTTTTTAATGTTTCACTCATGTCATTTCCAACAACAATAACACAGTCCGAATACCTGCAATTTAGCATATCTAATTGCTTAGCAAATTTAAAAATGTATTGTTTATTCGTATAGCTAACAGCAGCGGCTTGCTCCGGATTAAAATCCTGGATATTGTAGATATGCTTAGATTTTTTAAAGAATTTACCAATAGTACCAATTAACCCACCCAATATAGGAGGCTGTGAAATTGTATAAATTGCGTCTATGCCTTTTTCCTTCCACAAAGCAAGGTTTGCTAATACAAAATAAGAGAATATATAACTCATTCTACTCACCTTAGATGTCTTATCGACTTTTGGTAAACGAATACGAATGACTTTTATATTCTCTAAATAATCCCTTTGAAATAATTTAGTAGTTTTAGCTTGCTCACCTGCATAACCGGGTTGAGCTGCTATTACAACGATTTCAAAATCATCTTGAAGGTCTAAACATAACTCAGTAAGCAACTGTCCAGTTGATGCAAGGTCTGGATAAAAGTAATTAATAACAAAAGCAATTTTTTTCTTCTTCACAATAATTCATCTTCCTCTTCCTCACAGCGTTTTTTTACATATATTGCAGGTGTGCCTGCATGTACTTCGTTAGCAGGAACATCTTTTATAACGGTACTTCTTGCAGCTACAACAGCTGCTTCGTTAATGGTAACACCCGGATGCACAAAAACATCACTTGCTAACCATGCTCCACCCTTCACAAATATAGGTTGAGTAACTAGACTAAAATATGGATCATTAATTTTGTGGCTTCCTGTACATAGATATGATTTCTGAGATATTACACAATTCTCCCCAACAAAAATACTGTCTAGACTGTAGAATACTACATCATCTCCAATCCAAGAGTGGTGTGATATAGATATCTTCCAAGGATAAGTAAATTTGGCAGTAGATCGAATTTTAACACCTCTACCAATCTTAGCTCCGAATAATCTTAATAAAAATCTTCTCCACCCATACATATTATGAATAGAGTATCTAAATAGGGTTCCTTGTATAAACCACCAAAGTATCACTACTAATCCATTTTTACCACGATCATAATCATCTTGATTGTATTTTGATAAATCAACTTTCATTTTTCTAATACCTCATCAAAAATACTTTGGATTCTTTCAAGATAGTGAATTTCTCGAAACTTTTCCAAAGTAACCTTTCTATTTTCTCTTGCGAATGAAATTAGAGTATCTTTATTTAATAGCATATGGTTTAAACAATTAACAATTTCATCTGGAGCTTTTGGGTTGATTAAAAATCCATTATTCTCATTGACTATATCAGGTATACCTGCATGACTTGTTGTTAATATCATTAAACCATTTCCCATTGCTTCAATAATTGATATAGGCTGACCTTCATTCGGGTAATAGGTAGGTAGCACAAAAATATTTGACTGCATTAATAAAGTTTTTTTATGTGCACCTCTAACAACTCCATGATATTTAACAACGCTTTGCAATCTATTTTCTTCAATAAATTGCATAAAATCTACCTCATCCTTTTTTTCGAAAAAAGCTCCTGCAAAATGGAATAATACTTGTTGGTCTTTAAAGTTGGATGCAGCTTTCAACACTTCCTTATAGCCCTTAGATTCAATAAAATTACTCAGGTATAATACTTCAATTTTATCTTTATTTTTTATAGTTGCTAGTTTATCCTTAAATTCATCATCACTCATTATACTAGAGTCCTCGATATAGTTTTCACAAACTCTAACCTTTTCTGGATTAATAACATCTACAAATAATTTTTTTAGTCCGTTACTTAAAGCTATCATTATATCAATCTTAGATATTAAAACTTTATTAATTTTCTTTTGAAAAATATTCATTTTATCGTAAAGTTTTTTATAATAGCCACCGTGATAATGAATAACTACTTTTTTCTTTTTAATAAGGATTAATTTGAGTATTAGCATATCTCTTAAGTTTCCAAACAATGATTGAGAAATTGTAAAATAGTACAAATCAGCATCCGTTTTAACAATCTTAAAGAGGTTACTTATTATTCTTTTATTATTTTTAATATCTATGTTTTCCACTACATATTTTTCTTTTATTTCTTCACTATTTACTATAGTCTGTAAAGCAATTGACAAGCCGTGCAACGGTGGGGGGAATTGCCCAATTATACATACTCTATTTTTAGTCACCTAAACCTACCTACTTTTTAAAAAATAATATAAAACAAAAGTCAAAGATTATTTCAATCAGACAATTTTAATTTTTTCCATTTTAAACGTTCTTTCAATTTCATATAAATTTCATTTAGAATATTACGATTATAGATTGAAATAAGAATCAGAAAAAAGCCATTAAACAAATATATAACATAATTGTGAATAAATAGATTTCCTACAGCTACGATAACTAATACTACATTTAGAATGAAATAATATGTTAGATTAAATTCGTACCAGAATTTTCTAGAGACTAGAGTTCTGATCCAAAAATAAGCAATATATGTACATCCTAATGCAATAGATGCCCCAATAGCTCCCTTATACGGCACTAATAAAAAATTTAATGCTACATTTACTATAGAAAGTATTATAGAAATCCATATGTTATAGTGCGTTTTTCTAGAGAACGAAATTCCTAGCCCAGTAGTTTCACCTAATGTATACATGATTGGATAAAACAATAAGAATGGGATGATAAAAGTAACATCTTTATATTCAACTGAAAGTACATATACAAAAATATCTTTAATTAATAGAATAAATATAAACACAAAAGACATTGAAAATGCGATATAGCGACTAGCTTGAGTGAATTTTTGAGTACTTACATTTTCTTTTTGCCACTTGTAAGCAATAGGAAGCCATACCGTAGCAAAAATACTTTGAAAGATAGTCAATACTCCTACAATTTTCAAAGCTGCGAAGTAAATTCCTAGCTCATCATAGGAACTAAATTTCTCCAAAGCTAAACGATCGGTAGAATTTAAAAACCACATAATTATGGCAGTTGGCACAAAAGGAGATCCAAATTTAATCATTTTTTTCAATAAATTTAAATTTAAATATTTTAAATTTAATATAATTTTGCTTCGACAATATAATATTAGAAGAAAATCTGTGATGATCTGCCCTATTACATTTGCTGCTATTACCATTAAATAACTTTTAGACCAGCATATTAAAAGTACTATAGTAAAAATCATTATTAAAAACTTTACTAATATATTAAAAACAGAATACACTAATCCACGTTCTTCCATTCTTATGCTAAGAAGAAGAAATCTTTCCAACGTAATGAAAGGTAACCACACTGCAAACATTATTATAACTAACTGACTTTGGTTTTGAAGGAAATTATTCGTAATATTTTCCGAAAAAAATATAAGTAGAAACGAAATTAATAAAGAAAGAAAGAAAGGAAAAAACATACAATTAAACAATAATTCTTTTTTATTCGTCTTTTCATTGTATTCTCGTACATAAGCTTGATCTAGACCCAAAAACATTACTGCAGTTGCTAGAGCTTGCATTAGTAAAAACAAAGATGTTTTTCCAAATTCTTCAGGACTAATTAGCCATGTAGTAATAGGTACAGTTAAAAAATTTATTATAGCTGCTCCCAACGGACCTATAGAGAAACTAAAAAAAGTCTTTATTAAGCTTTTATTTTTCATTTTTATTTAAATTCTCACCACTTGACGTTTATTATTTATTTCAGAGGCCGGTATACCAACTACCACCATGTTGTCGACTACACTTTTGTTGACAACTGAATTAGCACCTACAGTTACATTGTTTCCAATATTTATATCACCTATAATCTTTGAACCTGGGTAAATAGTAACATCATTTCCTATATAAGGATAAGCATTGTTTTTTTTACCTATTGTAACTTGTTGAAAAATGTTAGCCCTTCTTCCAATTACTACTCCATCTCCAATGACAATACCGTTCACATGATGAAGATTAACTCCACCGTCAATTTTAGTATTTATTCCTATCTCTACGCCATATTTTTTTATATTCCCATTCCTTATAAAAACAGCAAAAATTTTTAATTTTTTGCTTTTAGAATTAAAATAACTTTGTATTCGAAATCTTACAGTTACCCTAAAATTAATATCAGTAATATAAGAAATGAGTAGTTTAGAAAAAGTCATTTTACTAGAATACCTATTTAGATAATCTTCTTCAATGAGTCGTAAATAATATGAAAATTTCATACTTTCTCTCCTCAACAGCATTTAAATTATATAAGAGTAATAAAAAATACTTATCCCTTTAAAGGGGTAAGTACTTATTACTCTTTCCTTGTTCTTTTTTATACCATTTAACAAACTCTTTTATTCCCTTATTAAAACTGGTTTTTGGGTTATAACCTAATAAATTTTTAGCCTTTGAGATATCTGCAAACGTCCTAATCACATCTCCAGGCTGCATCGGTAGTAACTTTAATTTAGCGTCAAGATTCAATTCATTTTCAAGAGTTTCTACCATACTAGATAAAGATATGGTTTCTGACTCTCCCAAATTGACAATTTCATATACTTTATCGTTGTCTGTCAAATAGCGAATAGATTGAAATACACCATCAACAATATCATCAATATAAGTGTAATCTCTCTCCGAAGATCCATCACCATAAAAAGGTATTTCTGAATTTTCGGAAATTAGATTAGTGAATTTATGAATAGCTAAATCTGGTCTCTGTCTAGGTCCATAAACAGTAAAAAACCGTAACATAATCATATCTATATTATATAAATGATGATACGTATGTCCAAAAACTTCACAAGATTTTTTAGTTGCCGCATATGGAGAAATTGAGTAATCCACTACATCCGTCTCACAAAACGGAACTTTCTTGTTATTGCCATATACAGAAGATGAAGATGCACAAACAAATTTGTTAACTCCATATTTTTTACACATTTCCATTAGATTAATTGTACCTTTAACATTGACTTCTTCGTATAGCAAAGGATCGTTTATAGACGGTCTTACTCCTGCCATAGCGGCCAAATGAACTACAACATTGATTTCGTTATTCTTAAATACATTATCTAACAAGTCTAAATCTCTTATATCTCCTCTTATTAATTTATAATTAGGATTTCTTAAATTGTGACTAACATTTTTCTCCTTTATCTTTGGATCATAAAAGTCATTAAAATTATCAATATTTATGATCTCATTTCCATTATTCAGTAAAAAATCACATACATGTGAGCCTATAAAGCCAGCTCCTCCAGTTACTAATATTGTAGACAATTTTATCACCTTACCTATATTTTAGTATTTATTTTAAACAAAATTGAATTGACTAATAAATTCCTACTGTACTTTGAAACTACCATACATTGAATAGCTTGTTTTAGTTTTTGAAATTTAGTATTTGCAGCTCTCAAATCCATAAATCTTTTACTATAATTATTATAGTCGTTTATTTTTTCCTGATATTTATTCTTCCTTAAGAAACTATTTAAGTTTTCAATAGAAAAACTATCTTTTCCAGTTTTTAATCTTTCTTTGTATAAAAACCTAATATATTTCGCAATTAAATACTGCTTAAAGCCTCGTGAAGATGATAAACTGTTTGTTCTTACCCTATATCTAATTAGATACTCATCACATAACATAATATTTAGATTATTACTGACCATTCTCAGTAAAAAATCGTAATCCTGACTACATTCAAATTCCCTATAGCCATTGAGTTGAAGGAAAACTTTTCTTCTCATAAGCCATGATGGGTGAATTAAAAAATTGATATACTTTAAGCCACGATTAATTTGAAAATAACTTTTGTATTTAATAGACTGCTCTCCTAACAGCAGTCCCTCTTCATCAATATATTTGCATCTAGTAGAAATTAATTGTGCTCTTGGATTTTCTTTTAATAATTTAATTTGTTTTTCTAATCTATTGCTCTCGCTTATGTCATCAGCATCCATACGTGCTATATACATTCCAGTGGAAATTTCAAAAGCCTTATTTAAACTTGATGCTAATCCAATGTTATTCTTATTGATTATTACTTTTATTTGTTTATAATTTCTTTCATACTCTCTGAGTAGATTAACTATTGACGTTTCATCTGGTTTATCTACTACTATTATTATTTCTATATTTGTATAAGTCTGAGCAATTAGTGAGTCTAGAGATTCTTTAATCCATTCAGTTTTTTCATTATATGTTGTCATCAATACTGAAATTAATTCTTCCATAGTATAACGTTACTCCACTCTCTTCAACTTTAAATATAGTGATATTGACTTTCTATTGCTTCCGTTATTTTAAAGAATTCAATCAAACATCACTTTAATTTTCTCTTCCTTTTCAACTTTTTTCATATCTTCCGCAATCATAATACGGACTAATTCTTCAAATGAGGTCTTCGTTGGATTCCATCCTAATAATGTTTTCGCTTTAGTTGGATCACCTAACAGTTGATCCACTTCTGAAGGACGGAAAAATTTAGGATCGATTTCCACAACCACTTCACCTGTTGCTTTATTTGTTCCTTTTTCTTCTAAACCTTCACCGCTCCACTCAATTTCAATACCTGTGTGTTTAAATGCGAGCTGTACAAACTCACGGACTGAGTGCATTTCACCAGTCGCAATAACGAAATCTTCCGGCTTGTCATGTTGAAGAATTAACCACATGCATTCTACATAATCTTTTGCGTAGCCCCAGTCGCGTAAAGAATCTAAATTTCCTAACGTTAATTTTTCCTGTTTTCCTTGTGCGATACGTGAAGCAGCAAGCGTAATTTTACGCGTTACGAACGTTTCACCGCGACGCTCTGATTCATGGTTAAATAAAATGCCGTTTACTGCAAACATGTTATAAGATTCACGGTAGTTCTTTGTAATCCAGAAACCGTAAATTTTTGCTACGCCGTATGGAGAACGGGGGTAGAAAGGTGTCGTTTCTTTTTGCGGTACTTCTTGAACTTTTCCGTACAGTTCAGATGTAGAAGCTTGGTACACACGCGTTTTATCTGTTAACCCTAAAATACGTACAGCTTCAAGAATGTTTAATGTACCTTTTGCATCAACATCTAATGTGTATCCAGGCATATCAAAAGACACGCGTACATGTGATTGTGCAGCCAAGTTATAAATTTCATCTGGTTGAATGTCACCAATAATACGTGTAACGTTTAGTGCATCCGTTACGTCACCGTAGTGAAGGTGGAAGTTTGAGTTGTTTAATAATGCGCTCGCTGCTTCCTCCGTTAAAAGATCTTCTAGACGCTCTTGGTTATAAGAAGAGCTGCGGCGAATTAATCCGTGCACTTCATAGCCTTTTTCTAGTAAAAATTCTGCTAAATATGATCCGTCTTGTCCTGTTACACCTGTAATTAATGCTGTTTTCATTGTATCCTCCATATATATCCACTGTTATTTTAGTATTTAGTTTAAGTAAAAGTGGTTAATCATTTTGCTGCAGCTAGCTCGTTATCTAAAAACCATTGATATGCTTTTTGAAGACCTTCTTCTAAAGCTGTTTCTGCTTTCCAGCCAAGACCATTCAATTTTGTTACGTCTACTAGTTTACGAGGCGTTCCGTCTGGTTTTGACGTATCAAATTGAATCTCTCCTTCATACCCGACAACTGCTTTTACTTTTTCGCCAAGCTCTTTAATCGTAATATCTTCTCCTACACCAATATTGACAATTTCATTGCCTTGGTATGTATTCATTAAGAACACGCACGCATCTGCTAAATCATCTGAGTAAAGGAATTCACGTTTTGGTGTGCCTGTTCCCCACATTTCAACAAACGGTGAATTGCTTTCTTTAGCTTCGTGGAATTTACGAAGCAGTGCAGGAAGAACATGTGATGTATGAAGATCAAAATTGTCGTTTGGACCGTATAGGTTAGTCGGCATGGCTGAAATATATTTTGTACCATATTGACGATTGTAAGATTCACACATTTTAATACCGGCAATTTTAGCAATCGCATACGGTTCATTTGTTGGTTCAAGCGCACCTGTTAGTAAGTATTCTTCTTTTAGTGGCTGAGGCGCTAATTTTGGATAAATACATGTACTTCCTAGGAATAATAGTTTCTCCACGCCATTGCGGTATGCTGCATCAATGATATTTGACTGAATTAATAAGTTGTCATGAATAAATTCCGCTGGATATTCATTGTTTGCGACAATACCGCCTACTTTAGCTGCTGCTAAGAAAACAAATTCCGGCTTTTCTTCAGCAAAAAATGCGTCTACTTGCGGCTTGTCTCGCAAATCTAGCTCAGCACTTGTACGATATACTAGATTGCTATAGCCTTTTTCTTGCAGTTTTTGTACAATAGCTGATCCTACAAGGCCTCTATGGCCAGCTACATAAATCTTTGAATTTCTCTTCATTTTAAGACACCAGCTTTCCCTTTTATTTAATAAGCATTTTTAGAACCAAACAACATAAAAATGGTTTGAAGTATAATTTTAATATCGGCTGTTAGGGAGCGTGTTGTTATGTATGTTAAATCTAATTCAACCATGTCTTCGAACCCTACGTTGCTTCTTCCACTTACTTGCCAAAGTCCTGTACAGCCAGGAGTGACAAGCAATCTTTGCATTTGATATTCTGTATATTCGTTTACTTCTCTTACAAGCGGCGGCCGTGGACCTACTAGACTCATATCGCCTTTTAAGACGTTGATTAACTGAGGCAATTCATCAATACTTGTTTTACGTATAAATCGTCCTATTCTTGTAACCCGTGGATCGTTCTTCATTTTAAACATAGCACCCGTGGTTTCATTATGTTCAAGCAATTCTACTAGCCTTTCTTCTGCATCTGAAACCATGGAACGAAATTTATACATATTAAATTCTTTTCCATTTTTACCTATACGTTTTTGTGAAAAGAAAATTGAGCCTTTCGGATCTTCCCATTTAATTAGCAGAGCTATGACAATAAATACTATCATTAATACAATTAAACCAGTAGTTGCCCCTATGATATCCATAGCACGTTTAAGCAAAAGATATGTTTGTCTATTATTAGGTTTAATTTTCTTTTCTTTCTGAGGTACTTGAGTAGCAACTTCTGATTCTGCTTCAGCAATTGTTGACAAAACACTTCCCACCTTTACTTTAATATATTCTCAGAGTTTTATAGTTTCTTTCCAATTGTATTTCCCTTAACTGCTCATACTATAAATTAAACTCAGTTCTCCCAGTAAATCTCAAACCTTATCGAACATCGTAATACATTCCTTTAACAAATCATCTCCTTTTTCAACTTTTATATAATGCCATGTATACACTAGATATAAATACTTACGGAAAAATTATAGACATCTATAATTTTTCCGTAAGTATTTATAGAATTATTGGGCATCTAACCCATCCTCACACTAAACTATCGACAACGGATGTGTCTAAGGTGCCTCTCCACCCACAGTATAGCCGAGTATCTCCATTGATAAAGGTTAGGAGACATTACCAGTAATGAATAACCAAAAACATCTTTTGAATATTACAACTTTTTTAATACCATAAACAAACTGAGATATTTTTAATTTATAAATATAATTCGAAAATTGAAAACAAATATTTTTTTATATCTATCAAAGCAAAGGTTTAAGTTGACAAATATATCTTCTAATAATTATTCTCATATGATGTATTTTCAAAAAAAATTTTCCAATATTCTTTATAACACTAAAGAATACTAGCATACTATTTCCCTAGGTTCAATGTCTTATTTTGTCGAAATCCGCCAAATGCCCCATAGATATACCTATAATGTCTATTTTTCGGATCAATATTTTTAAAAACTTTATCCTTAACTATATTAGTATAGAAAAAGCACTTTCTTGGATAGTCATACATTCCAGAAAATTATAACATAAAACCCAATAATTTAACTAGTTCGTAAGAATTATTTATTCTAAATATTCTAATATATTTTTCCTCACACTTTTCTTTGATAACGTTTTCATTTTATCTTTTATACAATCTACATGAATTTAATCATAAAATTCATTATAAAACAGTTCTTTATGCACATTTTTATATTTTTCCAAATTTCATTACAAACATTGGACTGTGTATATTTTCACAGATGACATTTAATGAGATTCTCAGAACTGCTTTACAGATGCCATTATTTGAAATAAGACATACAGACAAGAAATACAGCGATAATTGCCAGAAAACAATTGCATTTTATATTATGCTAGAAACTCGTTTAAAGAATTAAACAGGTGATATATAGTACAAGGAGTATCTGTTACAACTTGTTCAAAAAAATAATTGAACCGCGCACAAAAGAATCTAATGAATTTATATAAAAATAAGCTTTTTCAGTATCTAAATGAACTAACCAGGAATCAGTTTGATTGTGAATAAGAACTATAGTACATATTCACTAAAAAGGGGATCCAACCGACTAATCTCAAAAAAATTCCTAACCTGTAAAAAAAGTATTTTCTACAGGTTAGAAAATACATGGGTAGATATTACATACATTTCACGATAAGAGATAGTTGGGCTATTTGGCTTTGGTACTAAATTCACACCCAGTGAATTCATACTATTCCTTCAATTATATTTAAGCTCCTCATTAAGTCACTTTGGGATATTTCCGTTACTCAAGGGTGCTTTTATGATAATTCCTGTAACAAGTAGTTCTATATCATACAAAAAGAGGAGTGTATTATATATTTATATGTGATACCCAAACTATTTAGCTGGTAAAGTAGTCATATTTCAGTACTTAGAGGGATTCTATAACTACAACAAAGTTTTACAGTATTCTTCGCTATCATAGTAATCAAGTGGTTAAATATCTGAAAAAAATTCAATGCTTAATTTTTTTTATACCTAAGACATTGACTCAAATCTATAAATATTGGAGTTAGTATAGTTTCATGGACACCATTTAATTAAGTCTTTACAATGATTTTTGAGAGGATGTGTCCGAAATGGAACGTAAACGTGCAGGCAAAACATACAATGATGAGTTTAAGAAAACGATTGTGGATTTATATCATGCAGGAAACTCTGTTAAAAATTTAAGCAGCGAATATAGCGTATCAGAAGTAACAATCTATAAGTGGGTGAAGGCATTTACACCTA
Organism: Priestia sp. RMT2NF4; assembly: GCF_047872835.1. Classification (NCBI taxonomy): domain Bacteria; kingdom Bacillati; phylum Bacillota; class Bacilli; order Caryophanales; family Bacillaceae; genus Priestia; species Priestia sp. RMT2NF4. The sequence continues at coordinate 521,425 of NZ_JBLQZO010000003.1, read as the reverse complement.
TCAGCTCAGAAGAAGGATCTCTAACACCCAAAGAATTAGCTGAGATCCAGAAGGAAAACCTTCGGTTAAAACAAGAGTTAGACATTCTAAAAAAGGCTATGGCCATATTCGTGAAAAAGTAACGGAAGCAGAGCTCAACCATTTTATCGAGAAATATAAAGAACAATACAGTGTTCAGGAAATGTGCGAAGTGTTAACGATTCCAAGAAGTAGCTACTACCATTCGCTCAAAAAGACAGTATCAAACCGCGAACAGGAAAACTGGAAGCTAACGAAAGAAATCGAACGAATTCATGTAAAAAGTAAAGCGCGTTATGGCGCTCCAAAAATTCATAAGATGTTAGTAAATAACGGGTGTGATCTAAGTCTAAAGCGTGTTCAGCGCTTAATGAAACAAGCAGGAATTCGTTCAATTACAAAGAAAAAATACCGTCTCTATCCGTCAAAAGAAAAGGTGATACAACTGACGAATCTGTTAAAACGAGATTTTTCTACACAGACCATTAAGGCAGATATTACGTACATTCCTACAGTAAAAGATGGTTGGTGTTATTTAGCATCCGTATTAGATTTACATTCTAAAAAAATCGTGGGCTATTCTTTTTCTCGTTCCATGACATCTGAACTAGTCATTGAAGCACTTCAAAACGCTTACACTAATCAAAAGCCCCGAAAGGGCTTACTTCTTCATACGGATCTTGGCTCACAATACACAAGCAGTGAGTTTACTCAGCATGTCCACAAGTATCAAATGGAACAGTCTTTCAGCCAGAAAGGCTGCCCTTATGATAATGCCTGTATCGAGTCGTTTCATGCCATATTAAAAAAAGAGGAAATCTATCATACGCAATACCTAGATTATTCAGCTGCCAAAGTAGCCATGTTTCAGTTTATAGAAGGATGGTATAACCGAAACAGAATCCATAGTAGCCTCGGCTATCAAACCCCTCAAGCGATTGAGGATCAAATAAGAAAAACAGCTTAAGACTTAACTTTTTTGTGTCCAAATTATTGACTCAAGTCCATATCCTTTCTATATACTTTTGCTTATATACATATAAATATTTACAAAGGAATCAAAATACTAGTTTATTTTCACCTTAAAAATTTAACATTATCTTTAATAACATGTATACTTACTCTTTTGTTATAAAGTTTCGATGCACTAACTTTTACATCTCCACCAATAGGTTTATCAGTATTATAGATAGCAAGTTTACTAAAGCTTTTGTCAGATTCGGCAAAAATGCTATTAGACACCTCTACATTAGCATTAGATAAAACTGCTATATCTGCTTTTGGGCTACCTTTATAATCATTAGATCCACAATTCTTAAAGTATGAATTTGTAATATTAACTTCTGAATAGTCTTCCACATGGACACATTGACCTTTTATATTATTAAAATAAGAATTTTTTATTTTAATATCTTTAGCTGAAACAGCAACTCCTACACCAAACCCTGACCAACTTGACTGACTTTTGTTATTTTTAAACGTAGAATTTTCAATAGTCCAACCTCTGCTAGGAGAATTAATTTCAATATCATCAGCTGTGTTATTAATGAAATGACTATTAAAAATTCTAACATTGAAACTAGGTTGTTTATTAGAGAGTATTCCATAACCACAACCATCAAAGATCGAATTAATTATAGACAAATTGTTAATTGAGATAGAATTCTGAATTCCTTGCACAGTACTTTTAAACTTACAGTTTAAAACAGTAACATTATTCCCAACAACTAATATTCCAATTTTAGAATTAAACCCTAAACCTTGTAACAATTGGTCACCATGTAATGATAATACTCTTTCACTTTTACCATCTTTTCTAACAAGAATAGTTTTTGATTTACCTGCTCCTATGATAGATACGTTATTTGGTACATCTATAAAATTTTTAACCAAATATTTACCTGAGTCTATAAAAACAGTTCCTCCTCCAACATTTTTGGCAGCATCGATTGCACTCAATATTGAAGATGTGTCATCTTTATTATCGTCGCCATTTGCTCCATAATTTTCAACATTAAAAGCCGCTTTAATACTTCTATCCATTTCCTCACTATTGTCGTCAATTTTCTTTTTTTCATTAATACAGCCTGTTAGAATAAAAACTAGTGCGACGACAATGAAAACTATGAACTTAAAGACTTTTATCAATATACTTTGCATAATTATTTTCTCCCTATTAAAATTTAAATATAACTGATAGAATATAATGGAAATAATACAAATAAAGGATGACCCAACAATGATTTTTTTTATTTATGCAGCTGCCTTTTTACTTTCTCTTGATAATTTTCCTTTTATGTTTGGAGGAGGCTACAAGCCACTGTCCCTTTTATTCATAACACTTTATGTTCTCTTTAATATCCATAAGCTACTTTACTTAAAATTTAAAAGAATTGAAATTATTATCTTTGTTATACTAACCTTCTCTATTGTTATTACAGTATTTGAAAATATGAAAAATAATTATAATTTTGATGGGTTAATTGATGCAACTACATCATTAATGGCTGGAATAGTTGTTTACCTAGGATTTAAAATTTTTACACAAAAGCATCATCAAGATGAGACTAAATTTATAAAGGTTTTCCAGTGGATTGTGCGTGGGTATGGATTAGCACTATTTGTGGGGGTACTTCAATTAATTTATATATACATTTTCCCTAACGGTGCTTTAAGAGAAGTAATCCATCTATTTGTTAACAGAGATGCTTACGCAAGTGCCAGCAGAGTTCACTTTACATTCTCAGAACCTTCTTTTATAAGTCTTCATACAAACTTATTGCTGCTACCTGCTGTAATTATATTAAAAAACAAAGGATATTTAACTAAAAATCATAAAATAATTGTTCTTTCATTTTTTACAATTTCATTATTCTCTCTTTCCATAAGATATTTTTTGGATATTTTTATATTTTTTATAGTATATTCTATTTTTACAACACATAAAAAAATATTCGTTAAAAGATTTCTCGCTTTTATGCTAGCAATTTTCTCTATTTTGTTAATATTAAATGTAGTGTTTGTGCAGAATGTTTTTCACTTAAACTCTGATCATTTTTATAGACTCTCTAACATTATTAATAAGCCTAGCACTGTATTAGAGGATACATCTTTTGTTATAAGATCCACCTATACAGAAGTGGGACTCGAATCATTCTCCGATAGACCATTATTAGGATATGGATTGGGAAACTTCCATTATGCTTATGTCGATCATTTGAGCGAAGTAGATGCTACTGCTTTGAAACAATCAGAAGAATTAAGAAATGCAGTTAACAATTACAGTCTAGCACAATATAATATGTTTACACGCATGTTATCAGAATTAGGTGTAATAGGATTATTAATATTGCTGTTGTCTATTTACTTTATTTGTAGTATTAAAGGCAAAAATCTAGCTAAAATGATAGTGATTCTAGTTATATATTCTCAATTGCAATTCGACTCGTTAGCATTTATCCAAATATATATATGGGTTGCTTTGTTACAGACTAAATTTATTTCTAATATAAAAATAGAAAATGTCTCCAAAAAACAGCATATAATAAAGAAAAACATTAAGGGTAATAGACAAAGTACTGCTATAATTTAACATTAAAGTTCATTAGAGAGTGCGGTAAAGCACTAAAAAATAAAGCAAGGTGAAGTGTAAGAAAATTCACCTTGCTTTATTTTCCAGATAACTAATGAACTACTATCACTTTCTTCAAAGATGAAGAACTCTAGAATTTATTCTTTATTAAACACCACTAAATATATCCACATCGTTTACCTTCCCAAGCAAGATACTTGTATAAACTCATTATGTAATTCCTTGTTTTTCTCTCTGATCTTAAGACACTCAATTTTATAGGATGGTACGATTCGCTTGGCGTTTTGTACTTGTGTTTAGGCGGAAACGAGGGTAAGTCCTTCACAAGATTTACATAAATATTTTTCCATGTCTCTCGTATAGCCATCAATATTTGTTCTTTTTGTTTATCGTCAAAGTTTTCCTTTTCATAAGAAAAACACCTGTGCATCTTTTTGTTTTTCTCATAAATAGAGTTATGAAAATTACAGCTATTCATTGAAAAAGAGCTAGAAGATATTATTTACTATTAGAACAGAACATATCAACAACATAAAAATAAAGATGATTATTTCTTTATCCATACTAGTAACGTCCATGTCCCTAAAAAATATCTTAGTACACGGTATAATAGATGGGGCTACTAAATTTATAAGGAGCTATCGTGTTCAAATTTTTAGAAATAATGAGGTATAAATTTTCTCTTAAGGATACATCGGCTAAGAAAGTACTTAAATAGAATACAGAGTTAAAAAGAGGGTGTATATTAGGCTCACATTAATGAATTAAAGATCCATTATTACTACCCTCATAGTCTTTCCTAACTTAAGAACTGAAAGATGTATTCTGAAGTTATGTCTCGTTCACATAAGTAACAGCTAATATCAGCACTGCAACCTTTATGTCTCTATTTTAAATAAAAATTATTTGTTTGGAATCACTCTACATAATACATTCCTTCAAACTCATAATTAAAGTTAGTTGTAAACGCATTAGCACAATAAATTGAAAATGACAATTGGTTGCTGTTATTCGTAAACGTCACACCATCACCAAAACTACCAGATATTTTTTTCACAATGTTATTTACCGCTAAATTTGTTCCATCCCAGGTTATATCACATATTAATATTAGTTTGTTAATTCCGCCATTTCTTATTGTTAATTTACCTTGCATAATATTAGCTAAGGGAAATAGCGTGAAAGTGTTAGTTATGCCCTTTGTTGTTAGAACTGGTCCTGTTTGTGAAATTAAACTCTTTAATGTTGCTCCTAATTGTCCTGATGTTCCAATATACTCTAGTACCTTAGTAGGCGGTATTTCAGAAACCACCTTTTCGACTACGCTTCCACTTTTACCTTGAATCAGAACCGGGGAATTCTTAGAAATAATAGTCCCTAAAATTAGAGTATTATTTCCAGTTTTCACTGCGACATTACAATCATCTATTATACATCCATCAGCATTGACCCATTGAGCACCATCCATCCATAAGCCTATGTCAAAACCACGTACATAGTTTTGAGATATATTGACTTCTAAACTCCCATTTCCATCATACACCCGCCAAATCCCTATATCTTTTTTAGCGATATTATGTTTTATGAAATGATTACTAGAAATTGTAGGTGGCTTTGCCCCACCTTTCGTAAGTATTCGACAACCATCAGAAATACAACCATTAAATATATTACCGATTGCAAGGACATTTTTCTGAGAAGCTTCAATATGTAAAGCTTCTCGCCTTGATTTTTCTGTTATATTGCTAATCACTACTACATCTCTAGTATTTGCTATTCCAATTGCCATACCTGCACTATCTCCTAACCCATACTCATCTGCTATAAGTGTGTTACCAATAATTTTTACTTGTTTGAAAGAGCACGATGTGCGATCTAATGTATTTGTTGGGTTATTCAATTGGACAGCATCAGCTACACGAGAGTAGATTTTATTAAAATAAATATTTAAGTTTTTTCCGTTCTCTGAACCAATATTTGTCAAAACCCCATACTTCTCAGCTATGATTTGATTTCCCGAAATATATATGTCTTCAACATTAGCTGAATTAATGTGAATTCCGTGTTGGATAGAATTAATTTTCGATTTTTTTATTTTTAGTCTCTTTACAGATCCTTGAGTTTGATAGCCCTTTGTGGAATCAACATTTTCAATTAAAACATCATTCTTATTTATTGGAATTTCGTTCACAGTAAACAGCCCCCTTTATAGGTCATAATACACATAAATTAGTATATTAACTTTTTTTAATATTATTACTTTCTCATTTGATAGTCATATCCTCTAGAATCTCAAACTATCATTTAAAACTTTGATATTTTGGTACTTTCTTATTTCACATACTTTTTCACAATTTGATACAACAAGAGTCTATTACGTAATAATTACAAATAATTAAACGAAAAACATATGATTTTCACTATATATATATCACTTAAAACGGCGCATATTTTACTTCAGTTAGTAAATCCTAATTATTAATCAAAGCAATTTTGAAATATTGAGTTGTAGTTAATAATTTAAACATAGATGGCGGAGATTACTATGGATTTTATTCTGGTTATAGAACCGTTCTATATGCTGAAATATGATTGCTTTGTCAGCTAAATAGTTGGACATTGTATATGTATAACTACTCGATGTAGGGATATCATAAAAAAAGCAGTCCAACCTCTTGAGTAGTATGCACATCCTGAAGTACTTCAATAACCTGTCCAGATGTCATTAAACGAAAAAGAATACCTAAATTCTTTTAAATGAATATAAAATTAGTATGGTCATTAAATACCACCCACTATTACTTATGGTAAAACACATTTAATGTCTATTACATGGTTTCCTTAATCACCTGTGTAAAAAAATCTATTTCTAACAGATTGGTTCGGTGTTCCACCTTTCATGTTGAGTAATAAGAACTACATCACTTCTTCGTAATAGTATTGATAAACTATATTAACCCCACTATCAGCATCTAATAACAGTTATTGTACTTTCATTTAGAACAGTTTGAGGTATATCTTCTATTAATTGTTCCAAATACCCAATAGTTCTTTATAAAGAACTATTTCCGAAATAAAGACATATTTTTTAACGTTTTTATCTTGAAAACCCTATAAATTCCTTTATAATGAACAACAGATGCTACATATAAAGGAGAGGTTTTCACGTGATCGGTGATCGCATTAAAGAAATGAGACTGCAAAAACGTTATTCTATTACTAGATTGGCGGAGAAAGCAAAAATATCAAAATCCTACCTTTCACAAATTGAAAAGGGTTCAAACTCAAACCCTTCCTTGCAGATGCTTCACAAAATTGCTGCTTCTTTGGGTACAAGTGTTGATTATTTAATTGATGAAACAAATGAACAGATGCAAGCTGATCCATATATTACGGAAGAATGGCTGGAGTTGCTAAGCAGAGCTATAGGCCAAGGCATGACAAAAGAGGATTTTATTGAATTTTATCAGTACCTGTCCTTCAAAAAAAATCTGCAGGCAGTGAAGGATTCTAAGCATTAAGTAAAAACACTGCGCGACACTACTCTGATTAACTTCTTTTTACCTATTCTTATTCATGTGTAAATAATCCTTTATAACTATATTCTGTATAATATTTGCAAAGTAAATTTGATTGTTTGTATAATTGTTAATAAAAGTAAGTAAAGCTAGTATCGAGAGCTTCTTCAACCACGACAGCTTTACTCCTTAAGGTCTGGGGAGGAATAGTCATGACTGACAAATTAAAAGAAAAAATAGATTTAGAGAAAGAGTGGATTTTATTGATGAAAGAGGCCTATGAAATGGGCTTGTCAATTGATGAGGTAAAGAATTTTGTCCAAACAAGCAAACAGAATTAACTGAATTTTATTTTTTTTATATCTGATATTTTAAAAAATTTATTATCAGCTCTTAAATTTCTTGCTTTTTTCTCTTTTTTTTCTTAAGCTAATACAATCAAGTAAAATAAAGGAAATGTCATCATGATAAAAAAAATCGCTGTTATCTTAATGATGCTTGGCATCGCTCATTTTTCCCACACACCTCATTTACAGGTCACAGATCCAAGCAGCTGGAGTAACTCTTCTGTTTGGGATCATAATGCCACGCTTTGGTCTATTTTAAAATCGGGCAGTGAGTTTTATACTTCCTACAGCTACGGATTTAATCTAGAGTTTATCCTTCGTAAAATTGCTCATATTTCCTTCTTTGGTGTATTAGCTGTTTTAATTTATTGGAACTTAAAAGAAAAGCCTGGGCGTTATGTAAAAGCTGGACTACTGCTTGCTTGCTTTGCTTTTTTGGACGAGGTTCACCAGGCTTTTATTATTGGTCGAGACGGTCGAATTGTAGATGTACTGATTGATTCATTTGGAGGCGCTTTGTTTTTGTTTCTTCTATATAAAAATAAAACAAAGCATAGAAGAGCAAAGCGAAATGAATATAGTTCTTCTATAAAAAAATGAACCCTTCCTATCAGGGTTCATTTTTTTATGATTTTATTGTTCTCTATTCGCTTAGCAGGTCTTCTTTTAAATATGACTGCAGGTCTCTGAAGTCCCTCTATACTTTGTAGGTATTCATCCAGCTCATATCTACCTCTCCTTGTCCTATGCTTTTCTCTTCTATTGTGAATGCTATTTATGAACTGCGTATAAATTAGCAGCAAAACGTTACTTTTTAAGTTCAATCATTTTACTATCCACCCGTTTTAGGATATAAAGATGGATGTAAAATGTTTTTTTAAAACCTCGACCTATTTCGACACCATTTCTGCTAGTTTTCCACTAAAATAATAATAGTTATTAAAAAAATTTATTCAGATAAAGGCAAAGCTGCTGAAAAGCAGTGACGCAAAGCTTCAGGTCTAAGGTAATGTTTACAACATGCTAAGATGGCTGGGTTCCCTGACAAGGGTGGATGAATAGTGATGAACACAGATAAAAAATTAGCAGTAGATCAGGAATGGATTGATCTAATAAAAGCCGCTCATGAACTCGGATTAAAAATAGAAGACGTCCGAGAATTCTTATTAACGAATAAGAACAACCAATAGTAAAAGCACGCTTCTTTTATATTGAAGCGTGCTTTTACTATCACTTATATTTTTATTCCTTTTGGCTGACGTTGATCAAACGTATAAATCTCCGTAAATTCGCACTGTTTTGCCATTTCAACTGCTTCTTTCATATGAGCTCCTACGGTTTCTGCAAAGTGTGAATCAGATCCAATTGTTAAGATTTCTCCGCCTAAATCGCGGTACAGCCCAACAACTTCAAGTGCCGGCAGCGCTTCGCCCAGCTTCCCTCTTATACCTGAAGTATTAATTTCAATTCCAATATTGCGATCAATGGCTTTTTTCAAAATATCGGCAAGAATATCTTTGAATTGATGAAAGTCGTAAATGCCGTATTGCTCAAACGCATAGCGCTTCATTAAATCTAAATGAGCCAATACGTCAATATCGGCATCGCTTACTAGCTTATACATTTCATTAAAATAAGCGCGGTAAATCGCTTCTTTGTCGTTGAGTTCTAAATGTTTGCGAAGCTTGATGTTATTAATGTTATGCACCGAACCTAAAATAAAATCAAAGTTCTCTTGCTTGATCGTTTCCTGATACTTCTCTTTTAAATAATGCGGCTCACAAATTTCAATTCCTTTTTTTATCACTAGCTGATTTTGAAATTTATCTCTGCATTCCACTAATTCTCGTTCATATTTATCAAAATCCATATGACCATACGTTGGCGCTAATGGATTTAATGAAAAGTGCTCGGTAAAACAAATTTCGTTCACTCCGTTTTTTACAGCTTGTTCGCACACTTCTTTCATGACTGCCTGTGAGTCAAATGAATTGTTCGTGTGATGATGGTAGTCTACTAGATACATAATTTAGTCACCTCTAAATCTATTATACATTTCTCTTGCTCTTACTGCACATAGAGACCCTTCTCCCGCCTACCCAGCCTTTTTTCGTTCATCAAAAGAATTTCCACTAAAAAAAGATATTTTTCCTCTTCCAGTAATCCTTCTTTTCTTATAAACTAACTTATTATAGCAGATGTTCTGACATACAACTTGACATATAACTTTTACACAAAAGAAAGGAAATAAGAAATGGAATTTGAAAAAAGTTTTTCTCAAAGCAAAAGCCCCTTTCTGTCTTACTTAAGCTCTTATACGAAAAAGATGAAAGGAGAATTAAAAGAAGAACCGAAAATCAATTATAGAGATGCAGTCGTTTCTTCTATCGGAGGCTTAATTGCGATTATCATCAGCAGCGCGATTGCACTAGCGCTTGGTTATCCAATGGCACTCGCTCCGATTGGCGCAACCTGCGTGCTTGTCTTTGGCGCTCATAAAGGGCCTTATCACAGCCGCGCCACGTGCTTGGAGGGCACTTACTAGCAACGGTTTCTGCACTTATTATCTGGAGTTTATTTCATCGAAGTCTTATTACCATAGCGATTGTGCTTGCTTTTGTTCTTATTTTAATGATTCTTACAAAAACCGTTCATCCTCCCGCTGCAGCTAGCGCGATTGTCGCAATTAATACCCAAGCAGGCTGGGGATATTTAGGTATTATTATGATTTGTGCATGTGTGGTTGTATTGATTTCTACCGTTTATAACAATTTATTTCAAGACAGGCAGTACCCCAGGTATTGGGTTTGATACATAAAAAAGACGTCTTTTCAAGGAGGACGTCTTTTTTGCTGTTTCAGGGTCTATTTATTAGCTTTTACTTTACTTCCGTTGAACTAATAAGCTGATAAACTCCCAAACTTCCATCAGATAACTCTTTTACTTTATGAACACTGTTGAATTTTTTATATTTAACAGAGCTGTCTCCGTACGAAATATCATACTCTTCTGTTGTATATACTTTATACATAGAATCATCGAGTTTTGTTACTCTATTGACGTTAAAGCTTAATAAATCCTCTGTTATACCTTTTTTGATTAGGTAAGCGGTATAATCTTTTTGTTCCTTGTATTTTGGTCCGTTAGTATCGATATAAGGCGCTGCAACAGAAAAGTCTCCACTGTTAATTGAGGAAATTGTAGCGTACATATATTGTTCGATAAAACTAGAAACTTCACTAGTAGATACTCCAGAATTGACTTCCAAACCTTTGTCCGTCGTCTCTTGATTCTTAAAAGGAGCCGATGCTTTTGCTGTAGCTGCTGTCGTATTTTTTTCATCAAAATTAAGCGCAACATCTTCTATGCCTTTTTTAATTGATACTTCTTCCGTTTTCTTTTCTCCGCGTTTTGCATATAGTTTTACTGAACCGTCCATCGGGAGTGGCCCTAAATAATCAATATCGCTAATTTTTGTTTTTGTGTCTTTACCATTAACGAACAGCGTCGCGTCATCATAATCTGAAGAGATGTATACTGCATGATCTGACCAATCAAACTCAACGTTTACATCTTCTCCGTTGGTGGCTTCAATCTCTTGTTCGTTTTCAACTTTTCCGTAATCATTTTGCACTTCACCTTTTAAAGTATGTGTACCAGGTAAAAATGGACCAATCTTTTTAGAAGAGTCACTGCTTACCGTTCCAGCTTTTTGACCGTCAATATATACTACTGTCGCATCTTCTGTAGACTGAGCTTTTGCATATACAGGGTTTATTTGTACCGTGTAATGATCAAAGATTCCCCACTTCTTTCCGTCTTGTTCTAGCTTAGCGTATGAAGAGTGATCTTCGCTTGGAACCCCTGCTTCAAGCGCTCTGCTATCTGCCGCTAACCCTTCAGAGATTGATTTCATTACATCCGGATTTTCGTGCAAATATGTAATAAATGATTTTGTTTGCTCATCGTTGGCTTCTAATTGAATTTGACCATCATTTACATATTTTTTTACTTTATCAACATCATTGCCCTTTACTGAAGCAATAAATTTTTCTGACACAGCTTTAGGCGACATCATTGTTTTATCTATTCCGTAATAAGCGCCGCCAAGTATAGCAGCTGCTGCTATAACTGAAATGGCTATAACCTTTATTTTTTTATTTGAAGGTTTTACCGATTCTTTCCCTTCCTCTACTGAAGGTGCAGGTTCTACATAACGCTGTGATTTTGCTCCTTGGCTAGAAGTCTCTTTTCTTTCGACGGGATGTCCACACTCTGGACAAAATTGATGCTCATTGGTTAACTGATGTCCACACTCTTTACAATATCCCAATTTCTACACTCCTTTTATAGTGTTATGAAAAAGCATCGCTGTAAACGATGCTTTCTGCAGACTTAAAACAGATCATTTAATTCACTGCTGTTTCCCATTCTTGTAATAATGGTTTTGGCTTCTTCTCCTAAACCATTCGCAATGAACGTCAGTACAATCGTAATGACTACATATACAATAAGAGTGCTATAGATACGATCAAGCCCATTTGTTCCGCTTTGCTTAAAGCTAGCAATCGTAAATGGAACTACAAGGAAAATGCTCAGCAAACCAAAATTCATAAAATAAGAGAAGTATTCAACATGGAGAAATGCAAGCACAAGCCCAATTAAAAGAAGAGCTGTTGGAATAATTAAAAACGTGCCAAAGCGTGAGAAAAATTCTTTAAAGGAAACGTCTACCTTTCCAAACTTTGCTACAACATATGTTGCTCCAATAATAACTGCGAGTCCAATAAAAATAAAAATCCCTTGCTTAAAAACAAAATCGGTAAAATTGAAGTGAATGATGCTGTTGATATCTGTGGCTTTTATCAAATCAACGCCTGTATTAAAATCCTCCATGTCAGATGGAGCCAGCTCTTCACTGATAATAGGAAGCTTGAACATGCTCCGAACAAATTGAATCAACAATAGCTTCCAGCCTACATACAGCATAATAGGTATACTAAGAGCATAAAGAATGACTGTGATAAGAGCATTAACGAATTGGCTTTCGCCTGCTGCTTGTGCTGTAGCTGTTGGATTTTTAATTCCTTCTGCAAAATAACTAAAAAATGATTTTGACACTTTTTTCGCCTGACGAACACGCTGATTAGGCTGTTGAGGCGCATACGCAGTTTGCGGCTCAGGATGAGACTGATATTCGGATGCAGCTGCCGCCTGGCTGACAGCTGCCTCTTCTTGTAATTTATCACCGCACTTCACGCAAAACTTCCCGCCATCATTAAAATGACCGCAATTTGAGCAATTCAAATACCCCTTCTCCCTTCAATAAATTGTTTAAAATATAGTCATATAGATTTATTTTGTTGAAATATATATAATTCTATATTCATACCTTTTAGCATTATACACCATTTTTGGTATTTTAGGATAAATGTTTTCAGCGGATCAACTAAAAAAATTACTACCCAAACTCCCTGGCAGAATTCTTTCTTTTACTTCTGAGTCCATACACATTATGTAAATCTCTCTTTTATAATTTTGTTTCACCAATAAAACTATTTTATGCCTTAAGAATCTTGTTTTAATTTTCAGAATTGTTTATACTCGAAACATCTTTGTTTTTCTAGAAAAACAAAGGAGGTGAATTTGCAGCACGGTCTATACATACTGGAGGGGGATTTTCATGTTGAAATTAATTGGGGTTTTGCTAGTGGCAGTGGGATTTTTATTTCGTTTAAACACGCTGCTTGTGGTCACTGTTGCAGGCATCGTGACGGGTCTTGTGTCAGGTTTGTCACTGCACGAAGTAATTACGATGTTTGGTCAGTTTTTTGTCGATAACCGCTATATGTCTATGGCTATTTTACTTACTCTTCCTATCTTTGGCGTATTAGAAAAATACGGGTTAAAGGAACAAGCGGAAGTGTTGATTAAAAAAGCGAAAAACGCTTCTTCTGGAAATGTTTTACTTATATATCTTTTTATCCGTGAAATCTCAGCGGCAGTCGGCTTAAATATCGGAGGACATGCTCAATCCGTGCGTCCATTAGTGGCACCTATGTCCGAAGGCGCAGCTCGTGCCAAGTACGGAGAGCTTCCTCCTAAAGTCAAAGAAGATATTCGCGCTCACGCAGCAGCAGCTGAAAATACGGGCTGGTTTTTCGGAGAAGATATCTTTATTGCAACGGGTGGAATTCTTTTAATGAAAGGATTTTTTGACTCTGTAGGGATTCACGTTGACGTCTGGGATATGGCGCTTTGGGGTATTCCAACAGCCATCGCAGCGCTGCTGATCAGCGCCATTCGTTTCCGTCAGTTAGACCGACGTATTCATAAAAAAATGACGAAACACAAACCAACATCATCTTCTAAGACGGAGGCCAGCTAAATGAAAAGCATTCTGACTCTTGATACGATTTACTACTTACTCGGTATTATTGTTGCTTTTATCGCGATTCGAATCGCACGCGACCGCAACCATCCTAACCGTTTAGGGTCTTCTCTATTCTGGGCACTGTTTTCTATTACGTTTTTATTTGGCAACGTCATTCCGCCTTTTTATATAGGGTGCTTGGTCATTATCATGGTGCTGCTTGCTTCCTTTAACCGCGTGACTAAATCCAATGAAGCGGAAACACCTGCTGAAGAACGATTGGCTCACGCGCAGCGATTAAAAAACAAAATCTTTTTACCGGCTTTATTTATTCCTATTTTTACGATTATCGGTACTCTTCTTTTTGGAAAGATCAAGTTTGGAAACTGGGCTTTGATCGACCCAGAAAAAGTCACGTTAATTTCACTAGCAATCGCAGCTGTCATTGCGTTTATCGCTTCAATGGGCGTCACCAAAGCCAAAATGGACGTGCCTGTTAAAGAAGGAAGCCGCTTGCTTCAAGCCGTCGGCTGGGCGGTTATTTTACCGCAAATGCTCGCAGCGCTTGGCGGCATTTTTTCAAAATCAGGCGTTGGAACAGTCGTTTCTGATATTGTGAGTGACATACTGCCGACTAACTATGCGTTTGTTGCTGTGCTGGCTTATTGTCTAGGAATGCTGTTATTTACGATTGTCATGGGAAATGCCTTTGCTGCGTTTGCCGTTATTACAGGAGGTATTGGACTTCCGCTGATTGTACATATGCACGGCGGAAACCCGGCGATTATGGCAGCTCTTGGCATGTTTGCTGGCTACTGCGGGACGCTTCTTACGCCAATGGCGGCCAACTTTAACATCGTACCTGCCATGCTGCTTGAATTAAAAGACAAAAATGCCGTGATTAAAGCTCAAGTGCCGATTGCTTTATCCGTTTTTGTTGTTAACACATTATTAATGTACTACCTTGTATATCACTTTTAAAGGAGACTAGTAGAATGACAACCGTATTACTAACTGGCTTTGAACCATTTGAAGGTGAAAGCATTAATCCGTCTTTAGAAGCTGTAAAAGCTTTGGACGGCGTTGCTGTTGAAGACTATCATATTGTTGCTAAGCCTCTTCCTACTGTTTTTGGCGAATCAATGGCGAAGCTTCATACGTATATAGAAGAAATCAGCCCTTCTATCGTCATTTGCGTTGGACAAGCAGGCGGCCGAGAAGGAATTACCGTAGAACGCATTGCTATTAACGTGGACGACGCGCGGATTCCTGACAACATCGGCCAGCAGCCTATTGATCGCCCTATTATCGAAAACGGCCCTGCCGCATACTTTTCGACACTGCCGATCAAAGCTGCTGTCGAAGACCTGCGCCAAGCAGGCATCCCAAGCAGCGTCTCTCAAACTGCTGGAACCTTTGTCTGTAACCACGTGTTTTACGGACTCATGAACATGATTCAAAACTGTTGTATTAAAGGGGGCTTTGTGCATATTCCTTACCTTCCTGAACAAGCAATAAATCATCCGGGGAAAGCTAGTATGTCGTTGGATTTGATTGTGCAGGGATTGCTTTCTGTGGTAAAAACCACAATTGTAACTGAAGATGATATTTTAGTTTCAGGCGGAGCTACTCATTAATGCTAAAAACCAGTTCGTGTAGAGAACTGGTTTTTCTTTTTATACATGCACAAATTTTTTATTTAATAAATTAATGGAAAGTATAAACAACCTCTCCTCTCAGTCGATATATAGTATGAACATATTTCCCAAAGATGTTCGATCGTTTTTATCCCGTTTCAAAGCGGGACACTTCTTGCATACAAGGATGTAAGCCAAGAAGTAAAACTTATTATACGGAGGTAAGGAAAATGAGAATTAATCACAATATTACAGCTTTAAACACGTACCGTCAGTTTAACAATGCGAATAACGCTCAGGCAAAATCAATGGAGAAGTTATCTTCAGGTCAGCGTATTAACAGTGCTTCTGATGATGCAGCTGGACTAGCTATCTCGGAGAAAATGCGTGGACAAATTCGCGGGTTAGATCAAGCTTCTCGTAACGCTCAAGATGGTGTTTCGTTAATTCAAACTGCAGAAGGTGCTTTAAATGAAACACATGACATCCTTCAGCGTATGCGTGAATTAGTAGTTCAAGCAGGCAACGGTACAAACAAAACCGAAGATTTAGATGCTATTCAGGATGAAATCGGTTCGTTAATCGAAGAAATTGGTGGAGAAGATGGAAGCAAAGGAATTTCTGATCGATCACAATTTAATGGCCGAAACCTGTTAGATGGTACTCTAAATGTTACACTACAAATTGGAGCAAATGCAGGACAACAAGTGAATCTGACAATTGGCAATATGAGTGCTGAAGCATTAAGTGTTAATAGCATTGATGTAACCGATTTTTCTGCTGCAACTTTTGATGAACAATTAGCAACTATTGATGGTGCTATTAACCAAGTTTCAGAGCAGCGTTCTGGCCTAGGTGCGACCCAAAATCGTTTGGATCATACTATCAATAACCTAAGTACATCGTCTGAAAACTTAACAGCTTCTGAATCACGAATTCGTGACGTAGATTATGCTTTAGCTGCATAAGCAGTAAAAAGCACAGTCGTCCTAGCTGGTAACGGCTAGTGAGTATAATCGGGTGAATTGCTGGAAACCCCTGAGAGCTTTTCTTACCACAGCGCAGTTGGAAACGACAGGCGTAACGGTTTGAAAAAAGAAAAGATTGGGCAATCAGCAGCTAAGCTCCTGTGAGGAAACTCTGGAGAAAGTTCAACGACTAGGATAAACCGTCTAAGGCAGTGTGCTATGACGATGAAATCCGTAGGTAATGAATATATCGTTCCGTATATTGATACCCGAAGTGCCCGGCCCCTGCTTTTTTAAAGGGTGAAGATATAGTCTAGTCATTTGTGAAAGCAAATGTTCGCGCGATGGCGAAAGAAATGATGGAACAAACAAAGAATTCAATTTTATCTCAGGCTTCTCAAGCTATGCTAAGTCAAGCTAATCAGCAGCCACAAGGCGTACTTCAACTGTTACGTTAATTGGTATTTTAAAAGAGTCTCCGTAACGGAGACTCTTTTCTGCCGTGCGACTTTATTTAGTTGTTTCTAACATATTAACTTTACTAATTGTTGAAGTCTATTCTTCTTAACAAAAGCTTTCTTGCTCAGCAAATTCCCAAAAACTTTTCTGCTGATTTATAACGCTATCTACCGCTTCAAATAAAGCAGACTGTGTTTTTCTGTGTGGAAAAACGCGCGAATCTTTCCAGTTCACATTTACATCGATAAGGCCTTCAATAACTCCCATGGTTGCAATAGGAAGATATGCTCAGTTATAACCTCCTTCTTGTGCTACGATGAGCCTTCCATAGCAATATGTTTCTTCTAATTCTCGCATTTTGTTCACCATATATTTAATTAAACCCTTCTCTTGTCACCATTAAACGTGAAATAGGATACAGTGCAGTTGCATCTTGCCCCGCTGATATTATGATAAGTTCAGGCTGAAATTGTTTAATGAATGGTGCAATAATCTATCCCATAGTCTTTGATACATTTTCTTGATCAACCGTTTCTTCAGGAAATATCACCCATGCACGTTGGTCTTTGTACAGAACCCATTTAATTAGTCGAGAAGGGATTTATGTCATATCAAACGATTTTTATGCGTGAATTGTTTCCACTACAGGCTCTTAGTCTTATCCGTCGTACCCTTTAATTCCAAAATACATTTTAGCATTGTTTTTTATTTCTTCTTATTAATCCCCCGTCAAATCTTGTTAAATACTGAAGTTGATAACTGTCTATCTAAGAGAGTTTAAGAGTGTATATAAAAAGGAAGTTCCAAAAAATAGTTACAATTCATCTAAAAAGTTTTATAATATGAATTATTCCAGTAGGTAATATTAACTAAAATGAAGGAAGTTACAGTGAAAATCGATTGTTAGTTGACACACTAACAACTATATTACCTTTATCTAGTTGTAGAGTAAGCTAAAAGAGCTGTAGAAAAATGTGTAGAGGTGATTAAATAAGATAAAAAAGTAGATATTATAAAAAGTTAGGCGATTCCGGCGGATTAATAGAGGTCGGTTCAACGCATAGATATGTCTCATAGTTGAATAATTGGTTATTATTCAACTCAACTGTGTTATGATGTTTCTCTAATTACAAAATATAGGACGTGAATTACAATGACAAAAAGAGCAAATGTTGCTTTTAAATTAGCTTTTCTTTTAATTTTACTTACTTATACATACCTATCAAATGCAACATTATCAAACAATAAATTTTATGCTGCTTTAACATTAGGATTTTCAATTCTACTTTTATTTAAAAGTAGAAAAAATTTACCGATGTTTTTAGTTTCTTTTTTCATTTTATATTGTAACTACAGTGTTGTTATGGGCGAATATTTTATTGGAGGAAGCCTAGGAGTACCGCTATTACAAGTTAAGACAATAGAGCATTATGGACTAAATATAAGAATTTTACTTATATTCACAAGTATTGTAGCTCTACTTTATAAAAGTAGAAATGTTAAACAAAATAGTTACTCATTAGTTGTTAAAGACAATATTGCCATCTTCTTAGGGTTATTACTTATTTTATTATATATCTTAGCGTTTGGAGTAAATAGAGCTGACTTATCATCTTATAGTGTAAGTATTACTCCATTGTATGAGTACTCATCCATTCTTTTTCTTCTGGCGTATTATTTTTCAGGAAACTCAAAGATAAGAATTTGTATATTAGCCTTATTATTAGTCCCATATGTTCTACAAGACTTCTATTACGGTGGGAGAATTACATCTTTACAGCTCATATTATTATTTTTAGTAACAGTATTCTTAAAAAGATTGTCTGTAAAACTCGTACTAGTCAATGGATTTATAGGTATATTTCTCAATAGTCTAGTCGGAGCTTATAGAAAAAGTTATTCTTTAGATTCGCTAAACATTATAGATGTGTTTATCAATATAAAAGACAACCTTTTTGTTTTCGATACCCCAGTATTCGCATATTATTCTTCAGCAACACAAATAGCTGCAAGTAAAGTAATGTCCATAAGTGATAGATTAAATTCATTTGAAGGTTTCATAGGTTCAATTTTCGCTGGTGAAAGTTCTAGCGAAATAGGAAGCGTCAGTCGATATGTATCTACACACTACTTTATGAATGTCGGAGGTGGATTCATTACATCTTTCTTTTATTTATGGTTAGGATTGGCAGGGGTTATACTAATATCGCTAATTGTTGTTTTTATTTTCAATAAAGTAGGTACAGGAAAAAATGATTATTGGCGGTTAGTTACAGTGTTAATTATTTTTTCAACACCCCGCTGGTATATGTACACTCCTCTTAGTCTAATTAGACCTGTACTATTATTCTCTGTATTATATCTAATAGTTATGTTAGTTCATACAATGCTGGTTAAAATTGCTGGTGGTAAAAAACTAACACCGATGGCTAGTAAGACTAACACAGTTTAATTTATTAGGTATATCGAATAGCATTTTATTTTTATATTTTTGTTTGTAAATTTAAAACTTGTACACACCATTTGGAATAAAATTCATATAATATAAGAAATGACTCTTAGTCTAAAGGGGACCAATTTATGGCAAGATCAAAAATAAACATAAGGCTATCTGGGAAGTTTCAAAAGCTTCTGTTAGCTTTTTTCTTACTCCTTATATCAGTTATTAGTGTATTATTTATAACTCCAGAGAAAGAAAATGTATACAACGTAAAAAATGATTTTGGGGTCAAGGGAGATGGAATCACTGATGATACCCAAAATATACAAAAAGCTATTGACGAGGTCCCAACAGGGTCTACTATTATATTTCCAAAAGGTGTATACAAAGTAAGTAATATTTTAAAACATAAAGTGGTAACTGGCTATGGAACAAGTTACTCTGCACTTAAAATAGATAAATCTATAAATGTAGTACTTGAAGATGCTATTATAGAAACTAATTCTTCTGAAGAATATGGGATTTTTTGGATATATAATACATCTGACGTAACAATAAAAGGCGGGAAAATAATCGGAAAAAAATTCCCTGAAGAAGGTAGCCTTACGTCTAGAATAGGAATATTAATTCAAAATAGTGAGAACTGTTTATTAAAAGATATTTATTTGCGGAATTTTACTCAGGGAATAAACCTATATTTTTCAAGTAAGAATAAACTTAAAAATATCTCAACAGAGTATAACAGGGGTTCAGGTATTATAAGTTTTCGATCTAATGATAATTTAATTAAAGACTGTTTAATCAGAAACTCAAGTGATGGGCATTTATCTCTATATGGTGGGGGTGAAAATAATAAGGTTTCTAATTGTACCATCCTTGAGGATCGTAAAAATCGAAAAAGTGAACAAGGAATAACTATTGAAAGTGAAAAGAATAGTACTATTAAGAATACCGTAGTTACAGGTTTTTATTACGGTATTGATATAAAGAATGGATCTGAAAGTATTATTGTTAAAAATAACCGAAGCTTTAATAATCAATATAATATTGCGGTTCGCCCTGGAGATCCCAACAATTTACAAACAATAAGCAATAATATAAAAATAGCGAATAATAATGTTCTTGATACAAGAGAGGAAAGACCAAGTGGAGGTATCATATTAAGCAAGGGGAAAGGTCACATAATTGAGGGTAATACCATTAATAAAAATAACCTTATCGTTAATTCTATTGTCATCAATGATGACAGGAATTCACCAGATATAGAAATTTATAACAACAATTTTATAACACCTTAAATTAATTATACTTGATGCCTATTCGAATTTCCTATGTAAATATCTCAGATTCTTATTTATAATATCAGCATAGATAAATCAAAACCCCCGCTCCAGAGAGTAGGGGTTTTAATTTATCTATGCTGCTTATAACAATTCTTTGTGGTTAAACTAGCTATATGTACTATCACTTCATATGATAAGTAAACCTTTTAAAAACCTATCGGGACTTACTTTGTTTTAGTACCCTAAATAGTATTATCTGCACCACATTTAAAGTCAACAGAATTTAATGCATTTCGAAGTTGCTAAACTGCTAATTTATCTTTTAATACAGCTTTAAGAATAACTGCAGATAATGAATGTTTATAATCAAACGTTGGTGTATTTTTGCTTTTCACTGTAAAAAATTTAATCAGTTAGTTCTCAATACGGATGGTTTTACATCTGGATTAGCACCAATTAAAACCCACACAGTGGTGCCTTCTTTTCTATCTTTTAAAGCAATACTCTAGAACGTATTCCCTTCTTGTAATGTGTATAAATCTAGAATAAGTGGTGCTGCTTGACCTTTTAAAAGAAGGTTGATAAATATGTTGTATCTTTAAATAATTTTTTATAATAGTACATACATTAAGATTTTCAAGAGTTTCTATATCAAGTTAATTGGTACAATAATTGACCATAACACAGATACCGAGATTAATTCTGTTGTTGTTACCTGTGCGATAACTTCGCTTAGTAATATCTAAACAGTAATAAGTAACTAGTTTTCCATCTACAATTAAGGCATACACAATTTCTGATCATACTTTTGTGCAAATATAAAAATCAGAAAACTTTAACTCTAGTATCTCCAGCTAACTATTTAGTTAAAAGTGATGCCGTACGCGGATGATAACGGTACCCACACATTTTTTTGTCTGTTATACTAACCCTTGTACAGGAGTTTTCTTGTTTATCAACCATTTCTAACAATTCTAAAAAAGAAAACTTAACACATTAAGCTTCTTGGAGGTTTTTTATTATTTTGCGATAAATGCCCAACTTTATTGATCTCTACTTTTCCTAATTCCATAATTATGCACTTACGTCTAGTTATTATTTTCCTACAAAACTGATTAATGATCCCTTTTACCAACCAGTTGAGGAGGAAGGCTTTATCTTTTATCTAGTCTAACGTTTTGAATTTCTCATGCATTATTTTTCAAAAAATAAGAACATTTTGCTTTTATAAATAAACACAAGGGGAAACAAAACTTCTTTCAGATTTGTACTATTAAAAAACATTAATTGAATTGGTAAATGATTGTAAAAAAATAACCATTTACCAATTCTAGTTAATTATAAACTACTACTAATGCTTGCGGCTTTATCCTCCGTGTTTTTTGTACTAGTACCTGTATTTACTAGTGCATCCCACGTCTGAGGTCCTACTACTCCATCTGCCGTATAACCGTTCTTCACTTGAAACTCTTTTACCGCTTGTTCTGTTTCCAAACCAAAGTAACCGTCTGGATTAAGACCTAAAGATTTTTGAACTGTTTTAACTTCTTCTCCTGCTGAACCCTTGCCAAGAGCTGCTACACTGCTAAGCGATAGAATTTGAGTTTTATCTTCTTCTTTAGCTTTAGCCTGTTGCATAAGGCTTGCGTATTCTTTAATTCTTTTTTCTTCAGCACTGCTTAATGTTTGTGTATGTTTGAAGTTAGACATAATAAAAAAGAATCCTGCCACGATAATAATAGGAACAAATATTTTCATAAGATTTCTTACAATATTCATGGTACTCTCCTTTGAATATATAATTATTTAACTTTCCAAGTTCCTTGTCTTCTAAGGTCTGCTGCTCCGTAAATACGATTGTCTTTTTGATCAATAACAATCGCTTGTATACCCCCATAATAAATAGCGGAGCTCTTCTCCTTCACGTCATATCCCATTCCTTCTAAGTCTTCTCTTACACTCGTAGGATATTGAAATTCGGTGTACAGATGGTTATTTTCTATTGAAAACCTTGGTGCATCAATTGCATCCTGTAAAGAATCCTTGAATAAAAGGTGGCGAACCAGAACTTCCGTAAGCATCATAGGTATTCTGCTTCCTCCAGGCGTTCCAATCCCAATGACCTCGTCATCTTTTTTAAGAATAGTAGGTGCCGTAAACGTTCTTGAACGCTTATCAGGCTCGTAATAATTAAGAGAGGTCTTTACGTTATTAAAGTTATTCAAATTGTTGTTAAGGAAAAACCCTTCTACATTTTCTCCTGAACCAAAAAAGTTGCTGAGTGTATTTGTAACGGATACAACCGTTCCTTCTTTATCTGTTACAACAAAATGCGTGGTACTAATATGTTCTTCTTCAAGTTCATCGCCTTTAAGCTTATACTTATCGGATAGCTTATTTAACGAAAGATCTTGTGCAAGCTTCCTTGAATATTCTTTTGTCGTTAGCGCTTCGTCATCTATATCAGAAAAAGCTGGGTCTCCAATATGGGCGACACGATCACTATTAGCTCTATTTGTAATTTCAGAAGTAACATGTGTAAAAAGCGCCGTATCTTGTTCTGTCTTTTGAATGTTTAACATTTCAGCCATTTGTAGAGATTGTATTAACGTAATTCCTGCAAAAGGAGGAGGTGCAGAGATGACATCATAACCCGCAAATTCTCCGTGAACGGGTTCTCTTTCTTCCACAGAATACTTTTCTAAATCAGTTTTTTGTATTCCTGGTACTTCCTCTGCTATTTTCTCTGCGAGTTTTCCATTATAAAATACGTCAGAACCTTTTTTCTTAATTAGCTCAAGCGTTTTGGCAAGTTCAGGCTGTTTAAGCTTTTCACCTTCTTCAATAGGTTTGTTTCCTGGAAAGAAATTAGGGATTTCATCTTCTGATAGGCGATATTGTGCACCTTTCAAACGTTCTGAAAGCTGCTGACCCACTGGAAAACCATCACTAGCTAATTTAATAGCAGGATCTATTAACTGAGCCATCTTTTTGCTTCCGTATTTTTCATGAATTGTTTCCATTCCTTTTACAAATCCAGGCACGCCTATTCCTTCTTCAGATCTACTATTTGAAGAAGGGCTGGTTTCTCTGTAATCGAAAAAAGTTGGCTTGTCTGATTGGTTTCCAGGAAGAATAAGCATTCCTCCTCCTCCGCCAATACCAGACCCATAAGATTCTACGACTCCTAAAGCATAAGAAACGGCAATAGCAGCGTCTACGGCGTTTCCGCCTTCTTCCAATACATCCATTCCGACTTCAACAGCTATCGGATTTGAAGAGCTTACACCGTATCCACCAGAAGAATGATTAATCTCCTTGCTAGACTCAAATTTATTGATTTTTTTATAGAGCTTGTTATCTGTTTCACTATTAAACTGCTGTACAACTGCGTAGCCGCCGACTAGCAGAACTGCAAGGAAGATTAGCGAGTACATCCATTTTCTTTTCATTTCTTCAGTTAACCCCTTTTTTTACTACTCGAGAGTGGTCCACTGTAAAGACTAACTTATTGTTTTCTTCTTTGATTACAAGTGATTTTGAAGAACTTTTAGTTAGACGCTTGAAGATTTTTTCTCTATAGTACGTATCCCATTTTCCTAAGGGAGTTGGCGTAGCTTCTTTTATAAGCATAGGTGTAATTTCAAAACGGGCTGTTCCATCTTTCTTTAGCTTATACTGAACGAGCGCACTTTCTCGTGATGCTGACCATCCTTGGTCGAATACAAAATTCCCCAAGCTGTAAAAGATAACCGTATTTTTATAGACATCAACAGATTGTAAAACATGAGGATGGTGACCAAGAATAATATCAGCTCCTGAGTCCGCCATTGCTTTGGCTAATCCTTTTTGTCTAGGAGAAGGAGTCGTGTCATATTCTTGTCCCCAGTGCGCATGCACTACGACTAAATCTGCGTTTTCTTTTGCTTCCTCAATTAGTGGAATGAAAATTTCTGGTTTAGCCGGAAGTATCCCTGGATCATTTTGGTTAGCTTCCGAATCAGCAACGTATGCATCCGTAAAACCAAGGGTAGCTATTTTAATTCCATTGACTTCCTGATAATTAATTTTACTAGCATCTTTAATATTTTTTCCAATACCTACAAAATCCAAATCCGACTGATTAAATGTCTTTATTGTATCATTTAGTCCATTTTCCAAATAATCCATCGAGTGATTATTTGCTACATTTAAAACAGAGAGATTGAGATTCTTTAGAGTCTCCACCGATTGCTTATCAGTTTGCAAGTGAATATACTTCTCCTGTTCTGGATACTTATCACTAAGCGTAACTGGATGCTCAAAGTTCCCTGTTGAATAATCCGCATTTTTAAAGTATGGCTTCACATAGCGTAATAAATTTTCTTGACCATAACGGCTCGACGCTTTTTCTACATTACGCCCAAACATAATATCTCCAACCATTGTCGCATTAATTAACGTATCATCTGTTATATTATTTTCAATTGCTTCACTTGGTTTACTTAGAAAAATGATCCCGTACATGAAAATTACAAGGATTACCAGTGTAATCCACACATGTTGATCTGTTTTCTTTTTTGTCGACTTTATAAATTTTAATAACTTTTCTTTAAAATCCAGTTTTCTATCCATCAAATCACCCTAAATAAAAAAGTTATATACAAACATTAAGCTGAATGTAGCACCGCTTATTAACAGCGTGCTTCCCATCGTCATTGCCAGCCCCTGCTTTTGAATCGTGTTCGCAATTAATCCAGGAACAATGACACCGATTCCGCGAAATTCGTAAATTTCAAAAGGCATAATGGGGTAAAAGTAGTCAAATACTAGCTTCAGCGAAATTCCCACCACTAACATCGCAGCGAATTTGCGACGACCATATAAAATTACAAACCTTCCAATTCCATGTTTTACAATGACATAGGTTAAGAGACTAATAATTAATACCATAACTAAAAAAACCGGCTGATCAAAAATTAAGCCAATATAACCTGGCACAACTAACCCTGCAGGAATAATCCCTGTTTTTTCTGTGAAAATTAAACTTAAAATAACCCCTAATACTAATGCTACATATAAATCCGAGCCAAACATGCACTTTCCTCCTAGACAACTTCCTCAATATGTTCATAATTCTTCATTGCTTCAATTAACGGTTCAGCAGCACCATGGATATTTCCTACTCCATAAATCATTCGATTATGTAATTCTGGTCTTAACTTATCAAATATTCCTTCTGTGCTATAACCTTCTAAGTCCCAAATTTCTTTTGCTGGAATGATACCTTCGTTGTAAGCATCCATAATAGGACTAGTCGTTTCTCCAATTAACACCAAAATATCAGTTTTAATATAAGGTAAAACGTCTCGTGCAAACTGCTCTGTACGATCTACACGATCAGGACGGCAGTTCATAATAACTATAGGCGAATCTACTGAATAACCAATCTCTCTCACTCTTTCCCAAATTCGTAATGTGGAAGCAGCATCATTTGCAGCAAATCCATTTACCAAAAATGCAGGCGCTTTAGGATCACCAAACTGAGTGATTCTCATTGCACCAGGATCCGGATGAGCATTCAGCATTCCTCTAAAAGCAATTTCTTCTGGGATATCTAACGCTTCTGCTACGGCTAATGCAAGCGATGCATTATCTGGAAATACCATATAATCAAACTTTCTTAAGAACTCATCTGTAATTCTTGAATTATCTGCCACAATTACTTTTGTTCTTCTTTTTGCCGCAACTGTTTTAAAATACTCAAGATACGGACCATCGATCGTAATTAAATGCCCTTTGTAAGGAATCGTTGGTAGAAAAGCTTCTGCTACTTCGTCCAGTGTTGGTCCCATAACATCCATATGATCTTCTAATACATTTACAATAACTCCAATATTTGCTTGAAGCATTTTTTCTTGAAAAGTAATTTGATAATCGGGATTCACCGCCATACATTCACTGACTAGTGCCTCAGTCTCAAGTTTTGCTGCCTCTTTTACGACGCGTCTTTGCTCTCCTATATTCGGCCCTTCAGGTCGTCTGACAATTGGCTTCTCTTCATCTGTAAACCAATAAATCATCCTGGCTGAAGTTCCCGTAGTCTTTCCAATAGTTTTATATCCAGCTTCTGTTACGATTCCAGTTATCAATCTAGTAACTGTTGATTTTCCGCGAATGCCATTAACATTTATCCTCACCGGAATAGAATCGATATTTTTTTGATGTTTAACCTGTTCCCATGCTCCATAAGCAAATACTAGAAATAAACAGATTAAAATAATACTAAGCACCATTTCGATTGTTTCCTCCTTATTTCGACTATCTTTTTTAATAGGAAGCTTCAACCATAAAAATAATTATAATTTAGCCCTATATTTCAATTTTTTTACTTAACTTTTATAGTTAATCATACCTAGCTAAGTTTATCAATAAGAGAATTAAATGTAATTTATGTTATTTACTAGTAATTAAACCTCTTTGACCTCCTGCTATTACAGCATTTGATGCCCCCTAAGCAAATTACTTCATCTATAGTCTCAAAAACCTAAATCAAATAAAAAAACCAGTCGAATGTCATTGTGTTTTTTTAAGTTAAAATACCTATTTATATGGTAAAATATAAAATGATATTCATTATAAAGTTTCTTTTTTGACTTTTATGTTCTCTAAAAGAAACAATTCGATACTTGTACAGATAAGGGCAAACGAGGTGAAAAGCTGGGACGCAAAACTTCGGGTCGAAGGTCTTATGACTATGACGGCCGGGTTTCCTGACACATACGGAGGTAAAGAAAAACATGAACAATCAGTGGCTTTGTATATGAGGCCACGCATTGTGGAATTTTTCATTTTAGTCGAGAAAGCCTCCACCTCAGGGAAAGAGACGAGCATAGCCCAGCGAGTAGATAAAGGTAAATCGGTCTTTTTTTGCTACTTTTTAACTTTTAATTGCAATTATCCTCTCTCTTATTATAAACTATTAAATAATTATAAGAACATAAGTTCGATAGAGGGAGGGGGAAATATGAAGAAAGCGTATTTTTCAAAGCGTATTTGGAAAAAGGAGATAAACGACCTTACGTTAGTTGAAATAGCATCGTTGAGTGAATTATTTAATCGTGCCAAACGATTTGTATTTCAAACGCTCGTTCGGCAAAAACGTTGGAACCGCGAGCTTCATAAGGAAAGTATCCATTTAGTCGTAAAGAAAAAGTTTGGCGTAAATGATTACATTGCAAACAGCATTGTAAGCGAATCTCAAGCTCTCCTAAAAGCCCAATCCGAACTTAATAAACTGTACATCAAACAAACAGATGAAAAAATAAAGAAAAAGTTAAAGGTTAAAGAAAGAACGTTCTTTTTTAACGACTCTTCACGCGCTTGCTTATATAGAAAGAGCTGTATGCGTGGTTGTCCTGAAGGGACACTTCCGTAATTTGTATGGCTAACCGACCCCGTTGAACGGGAAGGGTTCCTAAATCTTTAGAGATTTTAGGAATCCCCACTTCAAGCTTGCTAAGTGGGGGTAGTTCAATTCCGTGATTACTTAACGAGCCCTTTTGTACCGCAAGCCATTTATCCGTACTTAATGAACGGCTGGGTATTACTAACATATCTGGCTATTTACCAGTCACTATACATGCTTTATCAAATTTGGACGCTTAAGAAACCCATTCAGGCATGATAGAAATGTTGGAAAATTAGCTTATCGCTAGTGTATATAACAGATAAGCTAATTTTCTATGGTCTATATTCTTGGTTAATACGTTAATAGATTTTATTTACTTCTTTATCAGCTTTACAATCAAATATCTTTATACGCTTCATTTCTATTTTTTAATTTGGTAAAATAACACATATAAGGAGGGATAACTTGAACTACATTGCTAAAAAACATTACCTATTTTCTAGAGGTTCTTTTCAAATCGCTACCTTTTTATTGCTTTTCTCACCTCTTTTTACTCGTTCATTTCAGAAAGACGTAGGATCTTATGTAATATTATCTTCGATCATGTTTCTTTTTAATGCGACCACTGAGTATATTCTAATTAAAAAAATAAGTATTGCTCCTCAAAAGTACATCCCTTTTTTCCTAATAATTTGTCTGCCTATAAATATTGTTCTCTTGTGTTTTTTTTATTACAGTACGTAAAAAAGCATCTATCAAGCTGATAGATGCTTTTTAATTTGTTAAGCCTCGTTTAACAGATTTGATATGTGCTTGGCTACAATTGTTCCTTGGCCAGCTGAGGAGCTGATACTTGAAAACAAAGGAGTCGTACACGCATCTCCGACTGCATAAATAAATGGATTACTGCTTTGATGGACATCGTCGGTGACAATAAGCCCATTTTGTGCCGTAGCTACTTTGCCTTTAATAAGATCAACGTTAGGTGCTACGCCCAGCCTGATTAGGACCGCATCTACTAACAAGTTCTTGCTCTTATACTCTTTGTTCTTACACTCTAAATCAATGGATGTAACATGACGATCCCCATGGATTGCTGTCACCTCGGTATCAGTCATGACTTTAATACAAGGGTTAGAAATAACTCTTTCAACATACTGCTCTCTTGCTTTAAAACGCGTAGAACGGTGAATAAGATATACTTCTCTTGCTTTTGATGATAAAAGATGTGCTCCTTCAAAAGCGCGGTCTCCTCCACCAATAATAGCAACTGTTTTACCTTTTAAGCGTTCGCCGTCTGCTGAAGCTGAATATACTTCTCCTCGGTCAATCATTTGCTGCTCACCGGGTACTCCAAGCTTTCGCTGACTAGAACCGGTGGCTAAAATGAGATACGTATAGCAGATTTCCTGTTCTTTAGCTTGCTTCTTAACTTTCACAGTTTTGGAACGTTCATCAATGAAAAGTACTTTTGTATTTACTGCATATAGGCAGTCCATCTCAACAAAGTGCTTCACCATTTCACGCTGCATTTCTATTCCATTCTTTGTACGCATTCCAGGGTAGTCAATAATTTCATTAAAGATGTTAAACAGCTGACCTCCTAATTGTGACTGTTCTTCAAGAAGCAAACAGTCAATTCCAAGCCTCTTGCACCATATAGCAGCTGAAATGCCGGCCGGTCCTCCACCAATAATTAGTACATCAACGTGTCGCATAAAGCTTACCTCGCTTCTACTTCTCAGCTTCTATCACTACATTTGTCTCTGTAAAAGAGATAAAAATTCTCCTCGAACTTCTGGTTTTTCCATAAATGTGCCTCGAACGGATGAAGTGGCCGTAGAAGCTGAAGATTTTTTAATTCCTCTTCCGCACATGCACATATGCTTCGCTTCAATAATCACCATAACTCCTTTTGGTTCTAACACTTCTTCGATCGCATCTGCAATTTCATTTGTTAGACGTTCTTGAACTTGAAATCTCTTTGCGTACCCTTCTACCGTACGAGCGATTTTAGATAAACCTGTGATTTTTTTATCCGGTATATACCCAACGTGAGCAACGCCAAAGAACGGCGCAAAGTGATGTTCACACATTGAGTGAAATTCAATGTCGCGTATTAATACCAGTTCATTGTGATTCACATCAAATGTTTTTTCCAAATGAGCTTTCGGATCTTCTCGGTAGCCTTCCGTGTATTCTAAAAATGCTTTTAACACGCGGTACGGCGTCTCTTCAAGACCGTCTCTTTCCGGATTATCTCCGCATAAATCAATCAGTTCTTTCACCGCATTCATAAATGTGTCAGCTTGACATATTTTTTTATCTATTTCAGTTGAATTAGTGCCTACTGTTTCTAAAAATTTTTGAGCAATTAAATTTTGTGTACTAAGTGCCATGTTTCTATTTCCTCTTTCCTGTTTAATTAATTTTCTATCTCAATCGATACTTTGATCATCGCCTCTACAAAAAAATGATTCAAAGCCTTCTGCGCATAGCGGCCGACTAAATAAGTATCCTTGCATATGCACACAGCCATTTTTAAGTAGAAAATCTTTTTGGTAGTCTAGCTCGACGCCTTCTGCAATTACATTTAAATTTAAGCTTTCAGATAAGCTGATAATTGCTTGTATAATCTTACGGTTGCTGTCATCTTCGTTCATATCCATAATAAAAGATCGATCGATTTTCAAACAATTTATAGGCAAGTTTTTCAAATAACTCAACGAAGAGTAACCTGTACCAAAATCGTCGATAGAAATTGATATACCATATTCTTTTAGTTCATGTAAAGCTTTAATTGTTTCCTGAGTGTTAATAAGCAGTGTGCTTTCAGTGATTTCCATTTCAAAGCTTCCTGGGTTAAGGTTATACAAGGAGAGAGCCCCCTTAACCTCATGAACTAGTAAAGAAGAGTCCTGAAACTGGCGTGGTGAAAAGTTCATTGCCAATGTTAATTCTTGATTGAACATTTTATTCCACTTGCTGATTTGACAGCAGGCTATATTCATCACACTTCCCCATAAGGAATGAATCAAACCCGCCTCTTCCGCTATACCAATAAATACCTCAGGCGAAACAAATCCAAGCTCTTCATCATGCCAGCGCACAAGAGCCTCTACTCCTGTTACCGTATTATGTCTAGCATCTACTTTCGGCTGGTAGTATACCTCAATTGTTTCTTTTTGAATAGCTTTACGCAAACGTTTTTCAATTTGCATTTTTTCAGTTTGTTCTTTATTTAATAGCTGATGGTAGGTCACGACTTTATTGCCACCTTGTCTTTTAGCAGCATACATCGCCATGTCAGCATACGTAATGAGTGTATCCAGATTTGTAGAATGCTCCGGATAAAAACTTAAACCGCTGCTTATACTTACAACTATCTCATCACTTTCGATATAGCAAGGCTGCTGAACATCTAAAATAATTTTCTTGGCAAACTTTTCGACCTCTACAGGTTGAAAATCGCTGAATAAAACTACAAATTCATCTCCTCCCTGCCTTGTCAAAAAGCTATTGTATGGAGGCAGGCAAGCTTTAATTCTATTCGCTACAAGCTGTATCAGCTGGTCGCCTTTTGAATGGCCCAACGTATCATTAATGTCTTTAAACCGGTCTATATCCATAAACAGTACGGCTACATGTTTAATTGATTTTTGCTCTGATTCCATTAAACGCTTATTGAGTTCTTCCTTGAAATACCTTCTATTGGGCAGTCCTGTTAAAAAATCGTGATACGCATGAAATTCACTTTCTTCTTGACTGCTTTTCAAATCATTCAAATATGTTTTCAAGAAATGTGATAAATGATTAATATTTTCGATAAGACCTCCCAGTTCATCCCTTCTTCTTACAGTCGATAGTTCACCGAAATTCCCTTTTGCAATATAATTCACGTGCTCCACCAAATTTTTAATAGGGCGTGTAATAGACGTAGAAAAGATAATGCTGACGATCAGTACAAGGGTGATAAAAGGGAGAGATAAAAGCAGATGCTTCACTAATTCATCATGAAGCTCTGTTTCAATCAAATCATAATCATAGACGACCCCTATGACGTAGGAAGCAGATTTTTCTTCCTTGATTGGTACAAATGTTTTCAGTACTTTTTTCTTGTTGATTTCTGAAAGATAGCTTTGCGACATGCCTGTTTTCAAGGCATTTTTAATAACTGTTTTATCGCGGTTCGTATTTTGATATGTATATGTTCCATACCAAATTGGCTGATCTTTCATTTTCACGTATCGATTTCCATTCAAATAGACGCTTTGATTTTGTTTCCCAAAATTATTGGGATTAAACACTGTTAATTCAAGAACACCCTCTAAACTCTTCGTAAAGCGATTCATAACATTAGTAGGGCCAAACTGCTTTTCAATATCTATTACATTCTTATCACGAAAATATGGGTTAATAATATAGTTAGTCGAACCATCATAATAATATCCCCATTTATCAACATGCTTTGGATTACTAGAAGCTACTTCAATTGGACCGCTCCAAAAGTCGGGCAGAGCCATACCTTTTTTTGTAGTGACCGGTCTATTAGCCAGAAGCTCTTGAAAAGACGTGTACCAATACCCCCATTCTTTAGTAGACATATTAATTTCTTTTGAGTCTGACGACCTCACACCAATAATGTCATCTCCGCTAGGAGCTAATAATGTAATATGAGATACCCTGAGCTGCTTTGCTAACTCCTTAAGCTGCTCATTACTTATATCCTGATATTTAGAAGGCAGAGAACGCTGTATAGCAATTGAAGCTGTTCTTAATTCCTGTGCCATTCTATCTTCCATATACAAAGCGCTATTTTTAGAGTTTTCTACCTCGTATGCAATTTCTTCCGTTACAAGAGTAATTTCTTTTTGATTAAAATCTATTAATCTATTTTTAGATCTAATGTAATGCAAAGTGTTATTCGCCAGTAAAATACACAACACTAGCAACGTAAAGAACAGCGATATTTTTTTCTTTATAGACACAAGTGCTGGCCTCCCATTGGTACCAAAACGCTCTTATATTTTTAAATATATAATAAATTTCTTTGTGTAGCGGTATATTTATTTTAATTTTCACAAAATAATCAACTCATGCAAAAAACCAACCGATGCGGTTGGTTACTCTCAAAAAAATATGTAAAATAATTCAATATAAAAACTTTTATTTACACAGATAGAATAATTTTATATTCTTATAATATTCTATCTGTTTTTTCAAAAATATCAATGGATAAAATTTGTCTTTTTCGTAAGATTAACTTTCTTTTAAGCTGCGAAGGTATCTTGGCACTATCTTCTTTTTAACACACTTATATTAAATTACCTAAGTCACTTAAAGGAACTTTTTCTCTTTTCCAGACGACGATATCAATAGAATCTCTTAGTTCCTTAAGCTGTAAGCTGTCTAAAGTACTGATATGGCTTTTTATACAGCTGAAAGAATCATCCATACTCTCAGAACCCAACTCTTTTATTTCCCAGCTTAAAAGAACAGCGGGGTGCACTTTAAGGGCCTGAGCCAGCTTTTCAACTACATCAATTGTTGGATTAATACAAATATCACGTTCGATATTGCTTAAGTAAGATTTAGCAATGTCAGCACGTTCGGCAAGCTGTGAAAGCGACAGCTTTTTTTGCATTCTTATTTCTTTTACACGAGGACCAATCATTATTATTAAGCACTCTCCTTATTAAAATGTAGATTTAGCTTAAGGAACACCGTTAATAGTTATAAGTGAAATTTTTAATAATATTGCGCCTTTATTTTATTGTGAGTTAAACATCAAATAGATTATGCTGATAAATTAAGAGCGCTTACCTTTATTAAACAGTTTGAAATTGTCCTTCTAATAATTTATGAAACGCGCCTTCTTCAAAGGCCAGCTGATTAAAGCTCCCTTTTTGAATCACTTTTCCTTCTTCCAACACAAGAACCTGATCTGCAGCTTGTATAGTGGACAGCCTGTGAGCTACAACAACAATCGTTACTTTCCCTTTTAACCGGTCAATTGACTCTTTAATTTTATTCTCATTATTAGTATCTAAAGCGCTCGTAGCCTCATCTAAAATGAGAAGAGCTGGTTTTTTTAGAATTGCTCTTGCCAAAACAAGCCTTTGACGTTCTCCGCCCGATATCTTCATTCCTCTATCTCCGATAACAGTATCTAGACCCTGAGGCAAATTTCTTACAAACTGATCTGCCATCGCAAATTCTAATGCTTCCCATAATTCTCTTTCACTAGCTTGTGCATTCACCGTCAGTAAATTCTCTCTTACGGTAGTGTTAAATAAGAACGAGTCTTGAGGTACATAGCTGATGGCTTGTCTTAAAGACAGTAGGAGTTCATCTTTAAGCGGGTGACCATTTACAAGCACCTCGCCTCTTTCAGGAGAGTTCAGTCCCATTAATAAGTCAATAAGCGTACTTTTTCCAGCTCCAGAAGGACCTACAATAGCGGTCATTTGGTTAGGAAGAATAGTCAAGTTAATATCTTTTAACGTATAACTGTCTTTTTTGTAGCGGAAATAAACGTCTTTACACTCTATTTGCGTCTCTGTAATTGGCGAAAGTGCGTCTGCTTGCTTGAATTCTTGTTCTTTAGAGCAGTCCTCTATGAGCTTCTTAACAGCCTGACAAGCGGGAAGAGTCGCTGCTATTTGTTCAAAGTTTGATTGAATCGCAATAAATCTCGGCCATAACCGAGAGAAGATAAGAATAATTAACAAAAGCTGCTCGCCTTGAGCATGAAAAGCTTTTACAGATATAAATATAAATACTGCAACGAGAAGAGCCGCACTCACTTTATATACTAGCTGAGAGCTTGACTTAAGTTTTACATATTCAATTTGTTCTGCATTCATTCTCGAGGTTAAAGAACGCAGCCAATCAATATAGCTGTATTCCAATTTATTACTCTTAATATCTTTAATGCCACTAAGCTGATCTGTGATTCCAGCCATGTAGTCTTCCCCTAATTGAGAGGTTCTACGTCCTAAGTGTCTAGATTTTTGTACGAACTTTCTTGAAAGATACCCTAGTATCAAACCAAACAGCACGATAAAAAGAGTCATTTTGACAGACAGCCACAGGGCAATAGCTAATTGTATAATCATAAAAATAGTATTAGACAGCAGCTGAAGAGCAAAATTAATACCGCCTATCACACGTGCCAGCTCCGAAGTTAATAGGTTAATAAGTGTTGACTTTCGTTTTTTTAAAAATAACGCCCACTTCGAGTGCAGCAGCAAGCTGTAAATTTCAATTCTTAAGCCTCTGCTGAATTTTTCTCTAATCTTAACATCTCGAATAGCTAGGCTTCTCTGCAGGAGATTCTGCACAATAATAATTACTACATACATGCACAAAATTAACGGTAAATACAAAGACGACGGCAATGCGGTAAGGAAATAAAACAGCTGACTGAGCTTGCTAGACGCAGTATTTGCTTCTATTACTCCACCAATGCTTAACAACGGGATAATCAGCAAGATGCCGAGTCCCTCCATTAAACTAGCAATTGCCATACCAAAAACATTAAAATATATAATTTTCCCTGCTGAAGAATGCAGTTTCTTAATATAATACAGTAGCGGTTCCAATATACGTTCTTCTGCCTCCTATCAGTTTGACCTATAAAATATCTATCCCACCCGCGCTTAATTCACATGTGCTAACCATTTTGCAAGAAAAAGTTTAAAATAACACTGGCTTCTTTAGTTTTCTCCACGACCACAAAAATGGTCTTAGTAAGAAATATAAAAAATACAAATTTTTCGGTAGCCTAAAGGTTCGTTCATCTAGAGGGTTGGGATAAAATGAAATAATGAAAAATTTACATTTTTGTCGTTTGGTTTTTATTGAGAATAAATAGTTTTTATAGGACTTTTCTAGATTTTTCGGCTGAGGATGCACATGTAATTGAACCATTTTCTTTATATAAGGAATTGCTTTTTCTGCTAATCGATTAGCTCTCCTCGTATTTACAATATCCTGAATCTCTTCATGTACCGGCGTTTGAAAAAACAGAGTAGATAATTGAAATGCCTGCCCTACTAAGTGCTTCTGCTGATGCCTGATTGCCAGTGCCTTAAAACGCACATAGTTGATATCTTTGTTCCTTACCATTTGGTCAATATCTTTTAACCAACGTAGGCGAAACCAGCCGTGACGAGCCCCATGAGAAATTAAATACAGCAGCAAATCCTCTGTACCCATAAAAGATATAGGATGCTTGGTTAATTGACTTTCTCTTTTTCCGTTCCACAGTTCTTCAAACCTCGTTCTTTTCATTGAACGAGGGTGCAGCCGCCAATGAACTTCAACCTGAATCTTTTTTTCTGGATGATAATAGGCAATGTGGTGATGGCGCCATTTTATTTCATTTAATACAGTTGGTATTTCTTCCTTTTCGTAGCCTAGGCTGAGAAGAATATTTTCTCCTTTTTCCAGTTCTTCCTCTCTCACTAAAATATCCAGATCTTTGGACATTCGAAGAGAAATATCTCCAAAAAGATCATTAGCAACCGGCGGCCCTTTTAAAAATAAAGTTTCAATATTATTTTCGTTAAACACCTTATCTAAAGTTTCCATTTCTCCAGTTAGCTGAAGCATCTTAAAGGTATTTTTTTTATATTCTTGAAACAGCGCTTCTATCACATGCGTCGGAACAACATCAGGCCTATCTTTTAACCTTATATAAATTAAAGGACAAACTCGATGATGCTTTACTAGCTCAAGAAAATGATTCCAATCAAGCTCTTTTAAGGGTATGATTTCTTCAGATGTGTTCTCTTCTCTTAACAGCATCAATAAAAAATGAAGCTCTTTGGACTGACTTGTATCAATTATTGGTTGTTTATCTATCATCGTTTTTCCTTTCGATTCCCTTTATTATTCAAGGTTTTAGAGAAGTTCCCTACGACTGTAAACCTTTCCATTCCCTCTGACCCTGTTACATATGTTGAGCCGCTTCGCAGCCAGGCATGCGCAATAAAATTCCCGTTTTCATCTTTTCCCGTACCTAAATACAGCGTGCTCTCAATACGGCGCCTTTCTAGCATCTTCATACCTGCGAAGGCTTTTACGAGACATTGACTTTCCCACAAAGTATATCTGCTCATTTGATAGATAGCGTTCGAAATATGCCTTAACGTTTTAGTTTCATAGCTATCTTCATCCATGCTGCTTTCTTTCATATGCTCTCCTAACATAGGGGTAACCTTTGAAAATGGCAGTGCTTTAAGTATTCTTCCGTAAGCAAGATAATAAAATGCTTCGATTAACAAAAGCTTTTGACTGGTATCTAAGCATAAAAAATTTTTAGCTTTTTTTATCAATTTCATTACAGCTACTCCAATATTATTCATATAAAATACACATAAAAATTTAGTCTTCCACAACCAGCTCAATCAAATTTTCTTGATACATGTTCTCTAAAAATGAAATAACTTCTTTTTCACATTTATCCGTTTGAACATCGTACTTTTTTACAATATGATTCACTAATTCGTTTACTTGTGTGGGTTTACTAATACCTTCCCAGATATCTCCTCCAATTTCACCTAGGTTGTAGTACTTACCGTTTTCAATATTTAGCATAACTTTCTCATTTCCCATATCACTTACGATATTTCCCTCACTCTGTGTTACAACATGCTTAGGTAGAATCTGCTCTGATTTAATCAATTAAATTCCCTTCTTTCACTATATTTAGTATTTTGGAGACCGACTCATACGGGGTAAAGTTCGAAGAAGATCGCGTTACTTGAAACGTATTTACGCTTTTAAGAATCTCTGAAGAATAAATAAAATGCCACTCCTTTAACCCTAGCCTCTGCAAAAGTGAACCTCGAAACGTATGGTGAAGTAAAATCCGAAAGCTTTCTAATCCATTTGTTTGACGAATTTCTACAGATTCCCCGCTCCCTTTTACAAGCTCAAAGATGCCAGCTAAAGGAATTGGTTGATTATAAAAACTGTCTTTTACGGGCACTGAATATTTTGTTTCTCTTTCAAACAAAGGATTATATTTTCTGGAATCAATCCCGAACTCGTTTAAGCTTTCTTCCCACAGCTTTTGCTGAGGATATGTTGGTTGAACCATCGGAATACGCTCATCTGAAAACGTAAGAGGAATGACATCATCGCTTATAAGCTTATATCCTTTCTGAATAAAAGCTGACGCCAAGGTAGACTTTCCGGCTCCAGAATTGCCAACGATAGCATAAGCTCTTCCATCTATAGCTATTGCACTGCCGTGGAGAGGCAAAGTTTGCTGCTGCATTAAAATGACTCCCATACAAGTTCCTAGCACATATAGCCTTGCTTTAGCTTCATCAAAGTCATTAAGGGGTGCTACTATAATTTCTTTTCCGTTCTTTATAGAAAATATAGCTAGACTAGGAACTTCAAACGCTACGTAATGACTTCGGACCGTAAAGCCGTTTTTTTGATCTAATTCAATTTTGTCTATTAATAAGTCTGAAAGTTTAATAGAAACGTCTATATGATCACCTGGAAAAACTGGACGATTTAATTCTGGCAAAGACAGCTCACTCAAAATATTTAGCCCAAAAGCATCGTAAGTATATTTTTTTTTGATACTAATCATTAATTTCACTCCAGATGTTATTAATTTTTTGAAAAGCCCTCATACAACTTAATGTGTATCAGGGCAATTATTGTCTATAATCATTTATTCAAATTAGCTGTAATGAACTGTTTCGTCTGGATCTGGCTGTACCGCATCAGGAATACTAGTTCCTGGACCGGCCATCGTCATATTTACATCAAGTACTTCTAGTACTGGCTTTTTCCACTCTTTTTTCATAGTTTCACCCCCCTTCAAAGAAACTTATTTATAAATCGATATACTATTAAGCTTCGCATTAACAGTTTAAAGTCAGTGCTGAATACAGATTCCGGTTTAGGATTGTCCCTTAAATTTGCCAAAGCGGCCTTTATTAAGGTCACATCAAAATATTCAGCTATAAAATCAGAGTTTGTTACTTTTTCCATTTCATTTATAAACAAATTCCATTCTGGTATCATACGCTGAATACCATCTGCTCCTTGCAAGCCCCTTGTTCTTTGATTAAGCCTTATATCGTCGGGAAGAACATTCTTAGTTGCTCTTCTAACCAAAGATCTATCTTGACCATTTTGAACAAACTGCGTTTCAGGAACTGATAAACAAAAACGAATAACTCTTAAATCGTTTGTCGGATCACGATCCCATAAAGAATGATATAACGAAAGCTTTGTCGTATATGTACCGTTAATACTCCAGTAATATGGCTGTAAAAACTGTGTTTTCTTTATTTCATAAGCGCTTTTAGTAAGTAAGCCATCCGTATTGATGTCATGTTCTTTTAGTCTGGCATATACATCAAATCTCTGGGCAAAGTCAGGATTAATGATAGGTGGATATGGTGTACCCTGCCTTGATGAGATGAGCGAATGCAACCTTGGAAAAGCTTTTTTCGCTACTACTGGAAGAACACGAGATCTTCCTACTCCTAAATTCCTGCTATACAAACGTAGCTCTCGCAAAAATTTAGCTAGATTTCCCTTCTTTAAAAGCTGTGCCTGATAATCTAGCGCTGGCCCCCAGGAAATTGTCCAATTCCCCCTCTGCCCATTTAGTAAAACTCCTACTCCTTTTTTAGAGGCTTGTTCATAAATACCTTTAAGCCAAAAGCTGTTTTCAAAGAACTTGTAAGGTGTTTCTAATATTTCAAGCCATTCATCAATTTCGGAAAAAGGACTTTTTTCTTCAAAATTAAAATAATTATCTTCTATATTACCTATGTAATTAACAGTTGATTTGATAAAGGGCTTTTCATTTGCCACTCTGCTTTTAGGCGACCAATCCTCAAACTCATTTATTGGGATATAGCTAAATGTATGTAATTTTTTGTTTTCTTTATAAAGAGATTTAGAAGCAAAACCAGCTACTGATCCTGAATCCAATCCTCCGCTTAAGTGAGCGCCGACCTGTAATCGGGTTCTTAGCTTAGAATCTACAGCTTGCTGAAATACATCGCGAAATGCTTCTTCGTACTCTTCGTTTGATTTTAGTTTTAGCTTTTTCTCTTCTCGCACTATGCAATACCTTTTCACTTCAAGCCGATTATGACAAATGGTTATTGAATGGGAAGGCGGTATTTGTTGAATTTCTTTATAAACAGTTGATGCAGCATCCGTTGACTCAAATGTTATTGGAATGGCTAAAAATTCTGCAAGCCACTCTTCATTTAAAGATTTTTTTATATAAGGTAGCGAAAATAACGGATTAATAGCGGTGCAAAAAGCCATGCTTGTAGCATTTTTGAAAAAATATAGAGTACGGTTTCCTGAAAAATCCCTTGCTCCAAATAACTTTTGCTGTTTCTCATCCCAAATGACAAAAGCAAAGTCTCCCACTAGAAATTTCGGAGCTTCTTCTCCCCATTTATGATACGCAAGCAAAATCAGTTCACTATCTGTAATTTTCGTTTTATAGATATCCTTGATTTGCAACTGATCTACCAATTCTTCACGGTTATCAATAATCGCATCTGCGGTAATAGCTAATTGCTTCTCGTAGTCATAATAAGGTAATTTTTCTCCAACAGATTCTGACGTAATCCATTGAGTATGGCTCAAAAGTGCAACACTTTCTTTTTTCCATACCTGTATGTCATCAACTGGATATTTGGATAAAGCTTGAAGAACGTTAGCTACCTCTTCATGAGATACGGGATTGTTATTGAAATGGTAAATTCCAGCTATTGCACTCATATTTTCTCCTCTCACGACTTCCTTGTTCTTTATTAAGAACAAAGATAACCACTACACCCTGTTATTTGTCATATATATCTAATCAAACTTTGTTTTTAATTCTTTTTTACTAAATAATCACCAAGTAATGACTATTATAGAGAACAAACTACAAAAAGTAAACCTCAATAAAGAACATTTTTTCGATAAATATCCACTAATTAGTGCAAATGTCGTGTTCAATCAGATATTGATCTTAATCAAGAACAAACTTCCTTCTTATATTCTTACATCACCTAGAAAAAATAATTTATCTACTTAACAATCAGCGAGCACCTTTTTTAACTCTTCATTAATAAGCGTTTTGCTCATGGAATAATTTAACACACCCTTGTCCACACTATACTTATCTGTTTTTTCATAGATACGTACCATTTTTATAGATAGGAGGAAAGCCAATTGAACGCAGAAAGCAAGCGTTTGACTTCGCCTGAAATAACGAGTCTATGCGCGCAGTATCAGCAGGATACGCTGGCGGTTTGTGTAGCAAAACACGTTCTTGCAACGGTCACGGATGCAGAGATTCGGTCGCTGTTTGCCTTTTCGCTAGAGCTATCGAAAAAGCATATTGAACTGCTGACTGCCATTTTTCATGCCGAGCATTTTCCGCTGCCAAAAGGTTTTACAGATGAAGATGTGGACTTGCACGCACCTCCGCTTTTTACAGACTCGTTTTGGCTCAAGTATCTTCACGACATGACGATTCACGGCTTGGCAGGATACGGCATTTCATTTAGCGTGTCAGTTCGCCGAGATCTTCGAGATTATTATCATCAGTGTAATTTGGACGTGATGGAAGTATATAATCGGTCTCTCGACCTGCTTTTAGCAAAAAATCTTTATGTGCCGGCTCCTTATTTTTTAAATCCGAAAAAACAAGAGCCGATCACAGATTTGACTTACGCTCTTGATTTTGTCGGAAAGCAGCGCCTTTTAAACGCAACGGAAGCTGGGAATATTTATTTTAATTTACGAAAAAGCATGGCAACCAAAGCGCTTTTAATTGCTTTTAAACAAGTGAGCAAACGAAAAGACGTGAAGAAAGTCATGGAGACGGGACTTGATGTGGCCCACAAGCATATTGAACTTTATTCTTCCATCATGCACGAAGAAAACCTTCATACGCCTCCGCTTTTGGATAATGAAATCACAACGTCTACGCACGCGCCTTTTTCAGAAAAGCTGATGACGTTTCATGCAGGCGCAATGTTTAAAGTAGCCATTACTTATTACGCAACGGCAATGACCACTAGCATGAGACTTGATATTGTCGGTCACTGTGAAGCGTGTATTTTACGGGACTTAAAAGTAGCGGGGCGCTGCAGCGAAGTGATGATTAAAAACGGGTGGATTGAAAAGCCCCCTGAAGCAAGCGATCGTAAGCAAATGTAAGTTTTTTTATAACAGCTCTTGACCTGAAACGCGTTTCATACTTTATGCTGTATTTATTCTCATCAGCCGGCGTGACACGAACGGTGGCGTTACGGCTGATATGTTACCCATAAAAAAATCCGGTGTGTTCACCGGATTTTTTTGTGTGCTTACATATTCATTTCTTTTTTATACGCCACGTACGAATACAGATAAGGAACCGCCACGCACAGAACGATACTACCCCACAAGATAACTGACTTGTATCCATCAGGTAAAAAAGCGCTAATAAGAATTAGCAGTCCGCCGATAAAAAAGATCTTTCCAGATAAACGATGCGTCTTTTTCCATACGTTTTCATTGCTCAATGTCCACGGTGTGCGAATCCCCATAAAATAGTTAGAGCGTACGCGCTGCAAGTAGTTTCCGATAATGATAAAAACGAGTCCAGCCATAATCGGAGCAATGTACGACATCGGCACGTTATACCCCAGCCCCTGTAAAATAGTGCTCATATTTACAAAAAAGAATAATAGCAGTACGGCGTTTAACAGGATATTATACGTTTTTGAAAAGTACTTATAATTTTCTTTACG
This sequence comes from Priestia sp. RMT2NF4, assembly GCF_047872835.1. Lineage (NCBI taxonomy): Bacteria > Bacillati > Bacillota > Bacilli > Caryophanales > Bacillaceae > Priestia > Priestia sp. RMT2NF4. Next base: position 478,608 of record NZ_JBLQZO010000003.1, on the reverse strand, counting down.
AGGGTCAATTCGCGGAACAAATGCAATGATAAAATAGATAAGTAGCATGATGCCTACTGTTAAGATCATTGCGTTTATCTTCGTTGCAAATCCGTCTGCTTCTCCATTTGCTCCCCAGTGGATGGGCATCGTAGCTGGAAGGTGCGGCAGTGCAACCAGCCATGCAATTAGTGTGAAAAGGGTAATGCTTAAAGGAAATACGTGTTTTTTCATTTAACTCTCTCCTTTCTGAAAGCTGAAAAACCAGCCGATTAAATCTTGAAAAACGGTTGTATTTAATGAATAAATCACAAACTGCCCTCTTTTTTCATCTTGAACGAGGTCCGCTTGCTTCAAGATTTTTAAATGATTTGAGATGCTTGGTTTGGTCATATTAAAATACTCGGAAATTTCTCCTGCGGTTAAATCCCGCTCTTTTAGCAGCTCTAAAATCTTTCTGCGAGTGGGATCCGCTAAGGCTTTAAACGTTTCATTCAATTGAAGTTCATCTCCATCATATTTAAGTATTTAGATAATTATCTAAATATTAAACTATAAAGTATACTATGTCAATATTTTGAAAAGAGAACACGTGCATTTGACTCATTTTTTTGTTTTTCCAAAGCAGTCCATGCATACAAACTGCGCCTCTTGATGTAAAAAAGCTTTAATTTCGGTCATCCCTCTTCTACTCGGATACTTCATTCGCATCCACACTTCTTCATTCGGCTGAATTTCTTTTTGACAAACGGAACATCGCTCTTTTATTCGAAACATACTATCCCTCCATTTCTTTATCTAACTATACGTTTGACTAGCCAAAAAGTTTCATAAAAAAGAGGCTGGAACGTAACCAAATCAATTCCAGCTAAAGACAAACAAATGAGAGAATGAGCTGAGCCGCTTGTGACACCGCAGTTGATTTCCGTGCAAGGCTTCGCTTTCCGCGGGCGGCCGCTGAGCCTCCTCGTCGCATATGCTCCTGCGGGGTCTCACCTGTTCCGCTTTTCCCGCAGGAGTCTTCGCCTTGCCCTCCAATCAACTGCTAGAAAGACTTACACACATGAAACCTATGTTTACCCTAACAAAAAAACCGAACCACGAATCAAACATCTTGATTAATGGTTCGGTTTTCACTTTGTCTAAAATCCTTTTGTCCCAGCCTCTTCCTTCAACTAAATTACTTATGTCCTAACCTCTTTTAAACATTATAGCGGCATTACGTCTTCTTGCTGTTTTTGCTGTATTCTTTGCTTTTTCGATTTTCTGAAGTGAAGCAGTTCATACACAACTGGAATGACTATAAGTGTAAGCAGAGTCGCAACGGCCAATCCTCCGATTACAACGACTGCAAGACTTTGAGAAACGAGGCTTCCGCTTTCGCTTTGTTTAAATAAAAGCGGCAGCATTGCACAAATCGTAGCAGCAGACGTCATGACAATTGGACGCATACGCGTAGCGGCTGCTTCTACAATGGCATCGCGCATAATCATTTTCTTTTCATTTTGCTTCACGCGGTCTAATAGTACAATGGCGTTGGTTACAACAATACCAATCAGCATCAATGCTCCAAGTAAAGCCGTTACGTCTACTGGAATACGGCTAATTAATAATCCTAAAACGGCACCGATGGCTGCAAGCGGAAGTGAGAATAAAATGGCAAACGGCGTACGGATCGTTTTAAACGTAATCACCATAATTAAGAACACAATACCGATCGACACGAGCATCGTAATGAACAAGTCAGAGAAATCTTCACCTTGCTGAGTGCTTGCTCCGCCGATTACAACGTCAACATCTTTTGAAATGGATAACCCTTTACTCTTACCGTCTCCAAAGATCGCTGTTTGGATGTTTTTATTAATCTCTGAAAGCTTTTCTGGATTGACATCCGCTGTTACTTGAATATACGGGTCTCCATTTTTATGAAACTGATTTGTTGGCTTTTCAGCTTGCGTTAGTGAAGCCACTTTTGAAACAGGTGACGGTCCTGTCTCTGTCATAATAGAAATATCTTTTAACTCTTTTGGTGACGTTGGATTTAAGACAGATTCAAGAAGTACGTTTGCTTGCTTGCCTTCTAAATCTATCGCTCCAATCGGCGTTTTATTCAGCATAACGCCAAGCTGCTGCGCTACTTGCTGCGTATTCGCTTTTGTTGGATCTACGTCTAAAGAGTAAATCGTTTTCTTTTCGTCTTGGTTCGTAGAAACTTTGTCTACTCCTTTTATATCGCTGATTTCTTTCTTAATGCTGCTTGCCGTTTTTTCTAACTTGTTCATGTCGTTTCCAATTACATCAATGGTAATGGAAGTAGTAGACGCTCCCATTAGTGAAGCTGCACTGACGCTAAGATCTCCTCCGTCATAGAGTTTCTTTTGATTTTGAATTCGTTTCATTAGCGAATCAGTGTTTCCACCGTCTTTTACGGTAATCGTATACGTAGCTTCAGTAGGCGAACCAACGTCTCCCCACTTGGCTCCTTCGTCCGTATTACCAAGCTGCATGTATACTTCTTTTACTTCTTTTTGAGCTAAAATATAGCGTTCAAGCTGCAGTGATTTTTCTTCTACGGTTTTAATTGGCGTGTTATTTGGATAGCTTAACGTTGTGCCTACAAAGTCAGATGAAGAGTTATCAACCGCTCCTTTAGGCATCATCGTGTAGGCGCCAATAGATCCGACAAATAAAAGCAGCGAAAGCAGCAGCACCACCCATTTATGATTAAGCGACCACGTAATGACCTTTGTAAAACGAACCGGCTGCTTGTGCTTGCGAAGTTTTTCATTTTTTAATAATCCTGCACTCATTAACGGTACAACGGTAAGCGCCACAATTAATGAAGACAGCAGCGAATACGTCAGCGTTAGAGCAAAAGGAAGCATAAAGTCCTGAAGCCCTCCATTTACAAGACCGATTGGTAAAAAGACGGCTACTGTCGTTAGCGTAGAAGCGGTAATAGCAGAGCCTACTTCTTTTGTGGCATCAATAATCAGCCCAAGCGAAAACTTTTCTTTTTGCATTTTCCGGAAGATGTTTTCAATAACAACGATGCTATCATCTACCAATCTCCCAATCGCTACGGCTACTCCTCCAAGCGTTAAAATATTGAGCGTTACGCCTGATTTAGACAGTAAGAACAGCGTAAAGCAAAGCGATAGCGGAATGGATACAATCGTAATAAACGTAGAGCGAACGCTGCGTAAAAACAGCATGATGACAACGGTCGCAAAAAGTGCGCCTAGCAACACTTCTTTCATCATGGAATGAACAGAGTTTTGTACGCTGTCTCCCGTTGCAAAAAATACAGAAGCGTCCACATTGTTATAGTCTTTGCTAATTTGCTGAGACAGTTTTTTTACTTCTTTTGTAATGCTAACGGCGTTTGAGTGACTGTCTTTTGTCACAATAAGTAAAAGTGCATCTTTTCCGTTAATATGCGTCACGACGCCTTCAGGCTTTTTGACCTCTACTTTTGCAAGGTCGCCTAGCGTTACACCCTGTGCAACCGGCAGCTTTTTCACTTTGTCCAAGCTGTCAACTTTACCTGTTACATTGATGTTGCTCGACTTGTTATTAATGACTTTTTCTCCAACTGCAAGGGACGTGTTTTTTCCTTCTAACACGCTGATGACTTTATCAATCGTTACGTTCTTTTGTGACAATTTTTTATTGTCAACTTTAATAGATACGTAGGAATCCGCTGTTCCATACGTTTGAACACTCGCAATGCCTTTAATGTCTTTATATTTAGGGATCAGTTTTTTCTCTGCAAGATCCAGATTATCTCTTGTCAATCCTTCTTTAAATGTGAGTGAAATATCTGCGATGGGAATCATAGAGGTATTTAATTGAATAACATTAGGCTTTGATACGCTGGCTGGAAGCTGCACCGAAGACAGCGCTTCTTGGACGTTTGTTTTTGCTTCTTTCATATCCGTTTTGGATTCAAATGAAATATCGATTTTGGAATAGCCGTCTCCCGTTGTTGAATACACGTTGCTTTTTCCTTTAACACCGGCTACCGCTTCTTCAATTGGTGACGTAACTTGTTTTTCCATCGAGTCTGCATCCGTTCCTTGCCCCATAACTACTACTGACACTTGAGGCTGATCAGCGGTCGGCAGGAACTCCATCGGAAGTGTAAAATAACTAATGACTCCTAAAGCTAAAATTAAAATAGACATAATGGTAATAGCCGCTTTATTTTTGAACGACCATTTGGTGAGCCATGACATGAAATATCCCCTTTCACTTTTTCGTACAAACTCAGTCAAACATTTCTAAAATATGCTAAATAACCACTAAATTATACCTAATGTCACTTACCATTTAAAGACTTATTTTTGTAAAAAGTCCCATTATTTGAACAAGATTACTTATGGATAATATAAGCAGCTTCTTTACAGCACAAAAAAAAGACGCCGATACCCGGCGTCCCACATGTAGTAAGTGAAAGAAGAAGAAGAATATGCCTACGATTTCTCAGGCAATTCTATGACCTTATTTGGTTTCTTCCCGTTTTTTTATGAAATAAACATATTTAGCATAAATTCCCTCAACTAGCAGCTCGATTGTGCTTTGTTTCCGTATCGTTTTGAATCTTTAACGACGTTAATAACGCCACGATGCTTCCGGCAAATCCAAATAAAAACAAGTGATGAATGCCTGCCATGAAGCTTCCGCCTGAAGTGAGCAACGCACCCATAATCGTAACGCCGATTGCTGTTCCCATGTTTCGGCAAAACATAAAAAATGACGTTGAAATACCTCTTTCATGTCCTCCTACTAATTGCTGTACACCAATGACTCCAACCGTAGAAAGCAGACCAAACGACAGTCCTTGTACAATCATGACGCAAAACACATAAAAGAAGCCGTGACTTTCATTTAGCATAAGCAGAAGTGTTCCCGAACCAACCAGCAGCACATTCCCGATTAACAACAGCTTTCTGTAGCCGTGTTTTAAAATCCATTTACCTGCCGGCACGGACACAGACATCCATCCAACCGCTGTTCCTAACAGCGCCACTCCGCTCATAAACAGTGACAAATGCGCTACTCGCTGTAAAAATAACGGAATGTAGCTTGACGTTCCGAATAAAGCCACCGTTCCAATAAACGCATTAATATTAATCCATGACAGCGTTTTGTTTTGGAACATAGACAACGGTACAATCGGAGAAGCATGTTTTCGTTCATGGAGATAAAAAATGACCAATAAAATAAGTCCCGCTACTGCATACACAATTCGGTTTTGTTCCACTACTGTTACGAGCAGCAGCGACGTAACGCCCGCTCCAAACAAAATGGCACCGATGTAATCGACTTTTGCTCGTTTCGGCTCATAGCTTTCTTGATACGGCATTAACGCTAGAAACGAAACGATACATACCGGTAAATTAATAAAGAAAATCCATCTCCACGTTAAATAATCCACAAAAAAAGCGCCTAAAAGCGGTGCTAACACAGCTGATAATCCCCACATCGTTGTAAAGAGCGCCTGAATTTTCCCTCGTTTCTCCACTGGAAATAAGTCTCCGGCAATAATAGCGGGAAAGGCCACCATAAACCCGGCTCCTATTCCTTGAACCGCACGGAAAAGAACAAGCTGAATCATCGTATTTGCCACGCCGCAAAGCATCGAACCAATTAAAAAAGCAATAATTCCAAACCCAAATACTTTTTTGCGGCCAAATAAATCCGATAATCTTCCCGCTACCGGAGATAAAATCGTACTTGCAATCATGTACGAAGCAAACGACCACGCGTACAAATCAAATCTTCCAAGCTCTTTTGCAATAACGGGCATCGTCGTATTCATAATCGTTGAATCAAGCGAAGCCACTAGCATTGCCAGCACAATACTAACCATTACGGACGTTCTGCTTTTCATGTACCAATCTCCTTATCTCTATAATCTGAGCGTCTAGTGTACTCCTCCTTGCCGTTCGTTGTCTATACTTATGCATACAAAATGCTAAAAAGCTTCTCACTTTACTATGAGAAGCTTTTTACCCCCTTATTCACATATCTTCTTGAACCTTTTCTTGATCAGACAGTTCTTTATTTCGAGCCATAACCGCAAATCCAGCCATTACAATGATGCTGCTTGAAATTCCGTATAGGATTGGCGTGGTAGAAGAAAGCCCTTCAATCAATAGACCTCCAAGTACTACTAGCGTACTGACAACAATCGCTGAAACTCCTGCTTTTGGATGAATGTCTTTCCAAAACAGCGAGACAACAAACGGAACAAAGATCGCTCCTGATAAAATGGCATACGCAACGTCTAGCGCAACAAGTACGTCTTGAATCCAAAGAGCAAAAATAATAGCAAGCACGCCGACAATAAGTGTATTCACACGGGTTAAAACTAAATAGTTTTTCTCTGAAATATTTTTAAGCCACACTTTTTTAATGATATCGTTACTAATCAGCGTAGAAGACGCAAGCAGCGTTCCTGAAGCAGTTGACATTAGCGCCGAACAAACGCCTGCAAGTACGAGACCTAATAACCCTTGAGGCAGAATTTGAATCGCAAGCGTCGCAAAAATGCTTTGACTGCTTTCTGCGTTTGGCAGCAGCAAATACGCACACATTCCAATTACACTTCCCGCAATTGCGTAGGCAATGCTGTACACCCCTGCAAAAATAGAGCCGTTTCGCGCAATTTTTTCTGTTCGCGCCGTAAATACTCGCTGCCAAATATCTTGAGAAACTGCCATACCAAGCGTATATAGAAGGAAATACTGAAAAATTTGACCGTATCCAATCGATGAAAAATCAAAATACGATGATGGTAAATCTCCGGTAAGGGCTTTGAAACCTCCTGCTTCTGATACACTCATCGGAAGCATAAATCCAAAAATCGCCACCGTCATCACAACAAATTGAATAATATCAGTAACCGTTACGCTCCACATTCCGCCTAGAATCGTATAAAACAAAACAATCGAACCGCCAATTAACATCGATGCCGTCATGTTCCATCCAAGCAATGCATGAATGATCGTTCCCATTCCAATCACTTGAGTGACTGATACCATGAGTGTATAAATAGCGGCAACAACCGCGCTGATAATTTGCGCTTGAGCGTTATATCTTTTTCCTAGCAGTTCGCTGATAGTGGTCACTTTCAACGACGAAATCCGCTTAATAAAAATCGTGCCAAGCGTAATGATTCCAAGTCCAATCATCGTCACAAACCAAATGCCAGACAGCCCGTGCTCGTAGCCAAGCTGAGCGGTTCCAATCGTCGACGCTCCGCCTAAAATAACGGCAGACAAACACCCTAAATACATGAACATCCCTAAGTTTCGTCCGGCTAAAATAAAATCTTCTGATGACTTTGCTTTTAACGAGCCAATAATACCAGCTACAACCAATACGCCAAAATAGACAAACATAACCGTCATATCCAGTCCGTTCATAACAGATTCCTCCTTATTATGGGTCAATCTATCTTTCGTTGAAACAAAGAGCTTCTTAAAGCTTTAGATCACGTGAAGACTTGTGATTTCTGTTAATGCTTCGTCTAACACGCGAAGCCCGGCATCAATTTCTTCTTTTGTAATCGTTAAAGGAGGAATCATTCGAATCACTTCTCCGCTATTTCCGCAAAGGTAAAACAGCACCCCTTTTTCCAAACATTTGTCTAAAATCTCAAGAAGAAGATTTCCGTCACCTTGCTTTGTTTTTGGATTAATAATTTCAATTCCAATCATTAGTCCTACTGAACGAATGCTTCCGATCACTTCATGCTTCGCTTTTAAATGCTGAAGCTGATCCGCTGCATATTTCCCCATTGCTTTTGAGTTTTCAATCAGCTTTTCTTCTTTTAGTACGTCTAGCGTCGCAAGTGCTGCTGAACAAGCGATGGGGTTGCCTCCAAAAGTTGTTCCGTGTGTACCAATCGGCCACTTTTCCATGAGCTGTTTAGAAGCTACAGTAGCACTTAACGGAAGCCCTGATGCTATGCCTTTTGCGATTGCCATAATGTCAGGCGTCACGTCAAACGTTTGAGCTGCAAACCACTCGCCGGTACGTCCAAACCCTGTTTGCACTTCGTCAAAAATAAGCAGAATGCCGTGTCTATCACATACTTCTCTTATTTTTTGCAGCCATGCTTTCGGAGGGATTACGTAGCCGCCTTCTCCAAGAACCGGCTCTACAATCATGCACGCCACTTCTTCCGGCGTTACTTGATGCTTAAACAACGTGTCAAAATCTTTTTCTAACTTTTCCACGCAGTAGATTTCCGGATCTTCTCCTTTTGGACACTGAGTCACGTCTGCATAAGGCACTTGATACGTTAAGCCCGATGGCTGAAGAAATTTCCGGTATTTGCTTTTTGATGTCGTCACGCTAAGCGCTCCGAGAGAACGGCCGTGAAAGCAGCCCGTAAATGAAACCGTATAAGGTCTTTGCGTCACGTATTTTGCCAGTTTTAACGCTCCTTCTATTGCTTCAGTTCCGCTATTAGCAAAGAAAAAGCAGTCCAGGCCTCTTGGCAATACTGTTTTTAATTCTTCCGCCAGCTGTAAAATGGATTCATACATAATCACACCTGACGGGCCGTGCATAAGATGATCAACGCTATCTTTAATCGCTTGTACAACTTTAGGGTGACGATGACCTGTATTCGCTGTTGCAATACCTGATGTAAAATCTAAATACGTTTTTCCGTCCGCTCCGTAGTAGTAGCAGCCCTCTGCTTTTACCACGGGTAAATTAGGGTGATCTTTCGCCATGCTTGGTGCTAGTAAATCCGGTAAACTGTTCATTAACTGTGTAAGTGATGCCTGCGTCATCTGACTTCCTCCTCGCAATCTATCAAGTAATGTGTTTGTACTTGTTTTACATGCAAAGAGCGTGCCAAAGACGTTAAAAAACGGAATGTTTTTTTAATTTTCTAACAACTGAAGGCTGACTGATTCCGAGTGCTTCGCCTATTTCTGTTGTCGTTTTATACTGTTTTTTTGCTCTTACTAATATCTCTTTTTCCAGCTCGTTTAACGCGTCATTAAGCTTCATTTCCCCATGTTCTTCAACGTGTTGAATCCGTTTTTTCCTATGCAGAGAATGCGGCAAATGCTCCATTGTAATCAGCGTTTGTGAAGACACAACCACCGCGTGTTCAATCACATTGATTAACTCTCGTACGTTTCCTTTCCACTCATGTGCAAGCAGTGCGTGAATAACCGCATTATCAAACGTTCTTTTTCGGTTGTATTTCTTTTCAAACTGCTCGGCAAAATGTGTGAGCAGCGGAAAAATATCTTCAGGACGCTCGTTCAAAGATGGAATGGTAATCGGTACAACGCTTAAACGAAAATACAAATCTTCTCGAAATTCTTTTTCAGCGACGGCTTTTTCTAAATCTTTGTTCGTCGCTGCAATTAAGCGAAAGTCCACGGTTTTGGGCTTTCTTCCTCCAACGGAATAAAACTGTTTTTCTTGAATGAGCTTTAAAATTTTCACTTGATGCGCCGGTGACAGCTCTCCCACTTCATCTAAAAAAAGCGTGCCCCCGTCTGCTAATTCGACCAGCCCCACCTTTCCATTTTTAGATGCACCGGTAAAAGCCCCTGCCTCATATCCAAACAGTTCAGCCTCAAATAAATGGTCTGGAATCGCCCCGCAGTTCACTTCAATAAACGGCCCTTTGCTTCTTGTACTTTTGTTATGTATCAGCTTGGCTAAATGCGTTTTTCCTACTCCGGACTGCCCTAAAAGCAAAATATTTACGTCTACGTTCGAAACGTGAACGGCCGTACGAAGAACGTGCTGCATTTTATCGCTGTTGCACACAATTCCTTCTGTTGATAGATTTTGGTTCCGCAGCAGCATAAGCTCGCTCTTTACGCGCTGCATTTCGCCTTCCATCGCATCAAGATATGTTTTCATTTCCATCAGCTCCGTCACATCGTGAGAATAGCTGACGATTCTTTTAATCTCGCCTTTTTCATCTTTGACCGGAATGCCCGTAACGAGCACTTGCTTGCCTTGTTTAGTTGTTTGTACAAGCGTAATTTTCTTCTTTGTTTCAAGCACAATTGGGGTAACGATTGGGGTAAACAGTCCTTGTTTTTCAAGTTCATACACAGACTTTCCCAGCAGTTTTTCAGCTTTTACATCGTAAATGTTTCCCGTTCCTTCATGTATTCGGACAATGATGCCTTTTTCATCCGTCACAAGCAAATCATCTTTTAATGAATGAAGGATCCACTGATTTTCATTCCATTCTGAATTCATGTATGCTCCCCGCTTTCTATTCACTTTTGAATAAAATACAATTCGTTTTTGAATAACGGCATTTATTTTTGAATAATCAATTTATTATATCACGAGGGCTTCTTTTTATTTTGAAACAGCAATTGAAATGAAGTTAAAAATGCATTAATATATTTTTATGAAGTTATAACTTCTTTTTTAGGAGGCTATATGAATCCATCATTTCAAGAATTAATTAAACATAAATTCCGTGACCTTTCTCGCGGTCAAAAAAAAGTGGCGGAGTTTCTCGTCAATTTTATGGAAAAAGGCTCGCTGTACACTGCTGGGCAAATTGGTAAAGAAGCAGGTGTCAGTGAAACAACCGTTATTCGCCTAGCTTACGCACTTGGGTTAAATGGTTTTTCAGATTTGCAGGAGCTAATGCGAAAAGAATGGCTTTCTTCTGCCGAATCAAAAGAAGCAGCTAACAAGCATGCAGCTGATTCTGCAGCGGAAGAAAAGAAACCTTTTAGTGAATGGCTTTCCCCCGTTGACGAAAAGGATTTATCTCAAGCTGTAGATGCGCTTATCAAAAGTGATCAAGTGTATATTGCGGGTTTCCGCGAATCTCATACGGCAGCCTACTGGCTGTATTATAAAATGAATCAGCTTCGCAATCATGTTCTTTTATCTTTTCCAACTGGATTCTTGCTTGAAACGCTATGCAATCTCACGAGCGCATCAACCGTTGTGGTATTTTCACTGCCGCGCTATACAAAAGAAGCGCTTGAAGTAACTCAGCAGGCTAAAAACCAAGGAGCGAAAGTAATTGCCATTACAGACCGCCGGCTGTCTCCGGTAGGTCAAATCGCTGATATCACGCTTTTAGCCGGCACAACCGAACATATTTTATCGCTTCTTGCCCTATCACAAGTTGTCATTAGCAGCATGCAAAAAAGAGATGAAAAAACGGCTGGAAAAAGACAGGAACGCTTGGAAAAACTCTATGCCGAGCGAGGCATCTTTTTAGAATAGATAATAGAAAGGAAGGAAACAAATGACTGAAGCCTTAACGATTCGTTCACTTACAACAACCACTGAACTAGAAGACGTACGCGCATTAGAAAGCCGCGTCTGGGGAGAAGAAGAAGCAACGCCTGTCCATCAAACTTTGACCGCTGTTAAAAACGGAGGTCTTGTTCTCGGTGCGTTTTTAGATGAAAAGCTGATTGGCTTTCAATATAGCTTTCCAGGGTTTGACGGAAATTGCGTGTATTTATGTTCTCATATATTAGCAGTTGACCCTGCCTATCGCAGCATGGGTATCGGTGCCAAACTTAAGCATGCGCAGCGCCAGGAAAGTAAAAAAAAGGGCTATTCATATATCAGCTGGACGTATGATCCTTTAGAAAGCGCCAACGGGTATTTAAATATTGGAAAGCTTGGAGCCGTTTGTTCTACATATATTGAAAACTGCTACGGAGACATGAATGATCCGTTAAATGCTGACTTGCCTTCTGATCGATTCGTTGTAGAATGGGCATCTTTAGAGGATACAAAGCGAGCTCAGCCTCTCTATACGCCAGATCAAATAATGGACGCATCGCTCATTCAATGGACATTAACGGATAAAGGGTTTCCTTCTGTTACAGGTATTGATGAAAAATGGTTGGGTCGTGACGTCGTGTCTGTAGCTATTCCGTCTGCTTTTCAGCAAATGAAAGAAGTCTCTCCTTCTCTCGCATTGGACTGGCGGATGCGTACAAGATACGTATTTCAAACGTGTTTTGCAAAAGGATTCCAAGTAACAGATTTTATGAAGCATCCAGAAAGCAGCGCGCCCGTTCATTTTTACATTTTAACGAAAAAAGAGGTGCAAAAATGAAGATCAAACGCGTCATTTTACGCCATTTAAAAATGGATTTACTTCATCCATTTACGACAAGTCTTGGAAAAGAAGTGGATCGAGATTTTATTTTAGTAGAAATTCAAGACGAAGACGGACGATCGGGCTGGGCTGAATCCGTAGCGTGCGCCGACCCTTTTTATAAAGAAGAAACGCTTAAAACAAACTGGCACATCATGGAGGATTTTTTAATTCCTTTGCTTCAACAGAGAGACATTCAGCATCCTGATGAAGTATCTCAACGCTTTGCTCATATTCGAGGCAATTACATGGCAAAAGCGGCGTTAGAAGGCGCAGTTTGGGATTTGTATGCGCGCAGGCAAAACCTTTCTCTATCTAAAGCGCTAGGAGGCAGTAAAAATCGAATTGAAGTTGGTCTTAGCGTTGGCATTCAGCCTACGATTGACGAAACGCTTCGCAAAATTGAAGCCGGCTTGAATGAAGGATATAAGCGAATCAAAATTAAAATTAAGCCGGGCTGGGATCTTAACTTGACGCGCGCCGTTCGAAACGAGTTCCCTTCTATTCCGCTGATGGTTGATGCGAACTCTGCTTATACGCTTGCAGATGCTGATCACCTTGCTCAGCTTGACGAGTTTGATTTAATGATGATTGAACAGCCGTTAGCTCATGATGATTTAATTGATCACGCTGAACTGCAGGCCCGCATGCGCACGCCTATTTGCTTGGATGAAAGCATTCATTCAGCTGAAGACGTTCGAAAAGCTATTAAACTTGGAAGCACGCAAATTATTAACATTAAAATTGGCCGGGTAGGCGGACTAACCGAAGCCAAAAAAATTCATGATCTTTGTCAAACTCACGGTATTCCCGTATGGTGCGGCGGCATGCTCGAATCAGGTGTAGGGCGAGCACATAATATTGCCATTACCACACTTGCTAATTTTACACTTCCCGGAGATACGGCCGCATCATCTAAATACTGGCCGCGTGATATTGTTCATCCGGAAATCACGGTCGACAACGGTATTATTTCCGTTCCCGATACACCAGGCATTGGCTATGAACCTGATCACGATCAGATAAAAGCGCTAACTTTACACGAAAAAACCTATACTTGCTAATCTTAAACAGGCTGGAACAAAAGTATGTTAGTTGGTTGAAGGAAAATCCGAACGGTACACCGTTCGGATCTTTTCATTGTGATGATAAACGTGAACGTAGGTTTCATGTATGTAGTGGCTTCTAGCTGTGGATTGGAGGGCCAGGCTCTACCGCCCGCGGAAAGCGGAGTCTTGCACGGAAATCAACAGCGGTGTAAAAAGCAACGCATACTAGCTCCTTTATTCAATTGATTTCTTTTTAGATTGGATGGATTTAGTTATGTCCCAGCCTCTTTTTTATAGGCTCCTCTCCCGAGATGATACGTGCCTTGGCAAGATAAACAAACATATTAGCAAAAATGGTCTTATGCACAATCCTTCTAGTAATAAATGAATATAAATAGAGTGTAAGGGACATGCAAGGGTATATTCATTACAAATTTTAGAAGAAAGGAGCATACTGATGAATATTGAAATTGGAATTGCCATTTTCGTGTTTACAATGACAATGCTCGTCATTTTTTGGAGGCCAAACGGCATCAACGAAGCATGGCCGGCAGCCATAGGAGCAGCCATTATCCTGCTTACAGGGATTGTATCCAAATCAGACATTGTTGATATTTTTGCAAAGATAAGCGGCGCTTCTATCACCATTATTGCCACCATTGTCATGGCCGTCATATTAGAAAGTTTCGGATTCTTCCACTGGGCTGCTGCACGACTAGTGAGTTTATCCAAGGGCTCAGGGTACCGATTATATTGGTACATTCAACTGCTTTGCTTTTTAATGACTTTACTATTTAATAATGACGGCAGTATTTTAATTACCACTCCAATTTTAATTCTACTTTTGAAAAACCTTCAGCTAAAACCCCACCAGCAGATCCCCTACCTTTTAAGTGGAGCGCTTATTGCTACCGCTTCCAGTGCGCCTATAGGTGTAAGTAATATTGTCAATTTGATTGCCTTAAAAATTGTTCATATGTCGCTTTATATGCACACAGCGATGATGTTTGTACCGGCGACACTTGGTTTATTATTTATGTCTTGGCTCATGTATACGGTCGTAAAACGCCATTTGCCAAAAAAACTGCCGCATGCTTCAAAAGATATAGAAGAAAGTTTCTTTACGAAACAGTTTCACCCCTTAAAAGGAAGCATTTCTGTTGAAACAAAACGTAAACGCACACAATTTATGCTGAAAGTTTTATTATTTGTGTTTGTTATGCGCTGTCTCCTATTTGTCGCCTCTTATTTCGGCATACCAATCGAATTGGTTGCTGTACTGGGCTCACTGATCTTGCTTGTTTGGAGATGGTATCACTTACGTACAAACCCGATTGATATTTTAAAGAAAACGCCGTGGCACATTTTTGTTTTTGCCTTTTCGATGTACGTTATTATTTACGGACTGCATAACGTAGGGTTAACGGAGCTGCTTGTAAAAGTTTGCGAACCAATCGTAAATCGAGGACTTTTTGAAGCAAGCTTTATCATGGGAGGACTTGTTTCTATTCTCTCTAACTTGTTTAACAATCACCCTGCCCTGATGGTCGGAACCATTACCTTGACTGAAATGGGGCTCGATCCTATTACTCTTAAAACCATTTATCTTGCTAATATTATTGGAAGTGATATGGGCTCGCTTTTATTGCCGATTGGAACACTGGCTTCTCTTATTTGGATGCATATTTTAAAAGAAAATCATATCAAGGTAAAATGGAAAGATTATTTAAAAGTATCACTTATTGTTATCCCGCTTACCACGATCGTTACTCTTTTCCTCCTATTCTACTGGGTTCAGCTCATTTTTTCTTAATACTGATTTACAGGACGGATTGTACTCTTTTGAAGCTTACAGTCCGTCAGAAATAAACAAATGTCTCCCATAAAAACCCACTAGGTTTTTCTATTGTTTTTTCATAGATACATATTCACCCAATAAAAACAATTTTTTACATTCACTAATTATTTAGAACAATTTAAAAAGAAAATCAATAAATATATTGAATCGAATTTCCTTCATGTGATAAGATATGGTTATATTGTTACTTTAACAATACATAGAGCGAATGAAGTAGAAAATATGCAGATGCATAGAACTTTCTAAACCCCACACGCAACATTTAGAGAGTGACATTCATTTTCTCATTAACACCCATACCTTTCTGAAAAGAGTGAGTACATTAGACTTGCTCTTTTTGTCTGTTTACTAGCAAGGTGCACTTCTTATATCAGGCCTTGTTTTACAATAAAACGACAAAAAAACAGGTAACTAAGCATGCCGCTTCTTACCTGTTTTTATATGCTAAAATGATAAAATCAAATTCTATCGCGCGAACGCCCTTTACGAAATTGATTTTAATTCTTCAATTAATTGAAAAAATTTTTCTTTGTTTCTTTCTTCTAATGTTTGATCGACTTCACGTAAAATTTGGTCTCTTCTAAAATCTCGGATAGCCTTATTTAATACCATTTTAGCAAATATAGAATCGAGGATATCCATACGGATGGGCTGCGAGTCTGTCGGGTGCTTTTCGATATAAATCAACTCCTATCCTTTCCTCTATTATAACAAATTCTAGCAATGTATCAAAATTTCATTGAGATATGCGCTGCTGTGAAACAGCTTCGTATTCTGATTCTAGCTCTTGAAGCGTAAGCTCGTATAGCTGCTTGTTTCCTTTTTTATAAACTCCTGCATCCAGCAATAAATCAATCATTGATGTTTTTTTACATTGTATGTGAGAGTAAGCTTGTTTCGTCATCGTTACACCGCCTATTTTACGCTTAAAAATGAAATGATTTCTCTATCTTTCACGACCTTTCTTTATGATACGGCTCGTCCTTTAGCTTACTGTGAAGAAAATGTTAAATTTATGTAATAATGCATAAAAAGAGGCCGGGACAGAACTAACTGAATCCAACCTAAAGACGAACAAATGAGATACATGAGCTGAACCGCTTTTGACACCGCCGTTGATTTCCATGAAAGGCTTCGCTTTCCGGGGGCGGGCGCTGAGCCTCCTCGTCGCTTACGCTCCTGCGGGGTCTCATCTGTCTCGCTTTTCCCGCAGGAGTCTTCGCCTTGCCCTTCAATCAACCGCTGGAAGGACGAAACAGATGAAGCTGTATTCACCATAAAAAAAACGAACCACTAATCAAACTTGTTGATCAATGGTTCGTTTTTCACTTGGGCTAAAATACGTTTCTCCCAGCCTCTTAGTTCTTCTATTAAAAATCAAAGTTGTCCGGATCTGGACCTACTCGGTGATTTTGGTTTAATTCATTAATTTTACTTACGTCTTCAGTATCCAATTCAAAATCGAATAGCGATGAATTTTCAACAATACGATGCTCTTTTGTTGATTTTGGAATCGTTACAACTCCGTTTTGCAGATCCCATCGCAGAATAATTTGAGCAACTGATTTGCCGTGTTTTTCAGCAATTTCTTTTAACACATCGTTATCTAGCAATTCTCCTTGCATAAGCGGAGACCATGCTTCTAGCTGAATATCGTGCTTTTGACAAAAAGCATGCAGCTCTTTTTGCGTCAAACGAGGATGATATTCCACTTGGTTAATAACAGGCTTAACCTCTCCATCTTTCATTAAGTCTTCTAAATGATGAATTTGAAAATTACTTACGCCCACAGCTCTTACTTTTTCTTCTTTATACAGCGTTTCTAATGCTTTCCACGCTTCTTTATACTTGCCTTCTACCGGCCAGTGAATTAAGTATAGATCTAAATATTCTAAGCCAAGCTTTTGTAAGCTTGTTTCGTAAGCAGCTAGCGTCTCTTCATAGCCTAAATCTGCGTTCCAAACTTTTGATGTAACAAAAATGTCTTCGCGTGAAAGACCTGCTTCTTTCAGACCTTGGCGAATTCCTTCTCCTACACCTTCTTCATTTTCATAAATAGCTGCCGTATCGATGCTGCGATAGCCTTTGACGATAGCTGTTTTCACGGCGTTCACTAATTCAGGCCCTTCTTCTACTTTAAATACACCTAATCCAAGCCAAGGCATTTTGACTCCGTTTTGAAGTGTTACTGTATCTTGCAAATGATTACTCATTATAAAAAACCCCCTGCTAATTTCTTTACATTTGTTATTATGAAACAGAAAAAAAGAAAAAGATAGAACCCACTTTAAAGTAAGTTAGGCACTTCAAAGTTCTAAGGTAACTTTTTAGTAACCTTTTATCCCACTTAAAAATCACTAAAAAAAAGAATCCTCCGCAGAGAATTCTTTTTTGTTTTTATTTAACATTTATATTGACTGCTGAACTTGTATTTCCAGCGGCATCTTTTGCCGTCACAGCCAGTTTTACGCCTGCTTTTTGTTTTGGAATCGTTACTTTAAACTGTCCTTTGCTATCTGCTTTGCCTGATCCGATTACTTTTGTACCGCTTTTAATCGTAATTACAGCATTTGCTTCTGTTTTTCCCCAGATAAATGTGGACAAAGACGTAACGGCATCAACTGCCGGAGGTGCCGGCGGCGTTGTATCTTGTACTTTTACAATTTTATACGGACTGTATCCTACTTTATTTTGCAGTACCGCCGTCACTTCTGTTCCTGCTTTTTGAGCAGGAATTTTCACGCTGAACTTGCCGTTTCCATCAATTTTCCCACTTGCAATAATTTTTCCGCCTACTTTAATATAAATGGACGCATTTTTTTCTCCTGTTCCCGTTACTGCTGTACTTTTTTCAGTAAGCGTATTAACGGTTGGAAGCGCTGGTTTTGTCTGTACGACACTAACCGTTACAAACGTATTGGAGCTGTAGTTATTGGCTGCATCTTTTGCTGTAACAGCCAGCTTTACGCCTGCTGTTTGTTTTGGAATCGTTACTTTAAATTGCCCTTTAGTATCTGCTTTGCCTGACGCGATTAGCTTTGTACCGCTTTTAATCGTAATCACGGCATTTGCTTCTGTTTTTCCCGAGATAAATGTGGACAAAGACGTAACGGCATCAACTGCCGGAGGTGCCGGCGGCGTTGTATCTTGCACTTTTACAATTTTATACGGACTGTATCCTACTTTATTTTGCAGTACCGCCGTCACTTCTGTTCCTGCTTTTTGAGCAGGAATTTTCACGCTGAACTTGCCGTTTCCATCAATTTTCCCACTTGCAATAATTTTTCCGCCTACTTTAATATAAATGGACGCATTTTTTTCTCCTGTTCCCGTTACTGCTGTACTTTTTTCAGTAAGCGTATTAACGGTTGGAAGCGCTGGTTTTGTCTGTACGGCACTAACCGTTACAAACGCATTGGAGCTATAGTTATTAGCTGCATCTTTTGCAATAACAGCTAATTTTGTAGCAGCAGGCTGCTTTGGAATGGTGATGCTGAACGTTCCATCCGATTTGGCATTTCCTTTGCCAATTACTTTTTTATCAATTTTCACATGCACTTCCGCGCCCGCTTCTGTGCTTCCCGTTACGACTGTATCTTGATTGCTTACAGCGTTCACTTTTGGTGTAACGGGTGCTGTTTTATCCTGCACGGTTACAGTTACAGCTGGACTCACGCCCGCTGTGTTTCCAGCCGTTACAGACAGATTGCTTCCTGCTTTTTGTTTCGCAATCGAGATGCTGTAATTTCCTTTAGCATCTGCTTTACCAGCTGCAAGCTGAAGACTTCCGTTTTTAATGACAACCGTTGCATTTGCTTCTGCGGTACCCGTAACGGCTGTACTTCGATCACTCACTTCATTAACTGTTGGTTTTACCGGAGCTTTTTGCTTTGCCATAACAGTTACAGTCGATACAGTACTGCTATTTCCTGCTGCATCTTTTGCTTGTACGCTTAGCTTTGTATTCGCTTTTTGATGAGAAATGGAAACAGAAAACGCTCCATTTACACCTGCTTTAGCCGTTCCTACAGTTGTAGTTCCTACTTTTACCGTAACTGTAGAATTTGCTTCTGCTGCACCTGTAACTTTTGTATCTTGATCACTTACTGCATTTACTTTTGGCGCAGCTGGTGCCGTTTTATCCTGTACGGTCACCGCAGCGGCTGAACTTGTTCCACCTGCATTTTGAACCGTCACGTACAGCGTGCTTCCTGCTTTTTGTTTCGCAATCGAGATGCTGTAATTTCCTTTCGCATCTGCGTTGCCTGCTGCAAGCTGAAGACTTCCGTTTTTAACGATGACCGTCGCATTTGCTTCAGCCGTTCCTTTGATCATTGTGTCTTGATCACTTACTTCATTTACTTTGGGTGCAAGCGGTGCTTTTAACGTAGATTTAACCGCAAAAGAAGGCGCTTGGCTTTCGTTTCCTGCTTTATCTTTTGCACTTACCGCTATTGTTGTTCCGCCTATTTGTACTGGAATTGAAACAGTAAATGTACCGTTACCATCCGCTACTGCAGAGAACGTTGCATCGCCTGCTTTTACCGTCACGGCGGCGTTTGCTTCTGTTACGCCCGTTACGGTCGTATCTTGGTCACTTACTTCATTTACAATTGGAACAGAAGGCGGCGTTTGATCCGTTACGCTCACTACTGTAGCCGTGCTTTCATTTTCAGCTGCATCTTTAGACGTTACAGACACTTTTGTATCTGCTGGCTGCTTGGCAATCGTAATTGCAAATTTTCCAGTTTCATCAGCAAGACCCGTTCCAATTACTTCATTTTCCACTTTTGCAATAACAGAAGCATTTGGTTCTGTCACGCCCGTAAGCGATGTTTGGTTATCTCCTAATGCATTAACTGAAGGTGCATCAGGTGCAACCGTATCTTTCGGTGGTTCTTGCTCCTGCTCTTTTCGCGGATATTTTGTTGTATAAAAACTTAAAAGAGTAGTCGTTGGATAATAAAAATCTAAAATTTCACGATAGTCTTTGCCTAGGCTTGCCATTTTTTGAGCACCGTATTGACTCATTCCAACACCGTGTCCATTTCCTTTCCCATTAAAAGTTGTTGATGTGCTTGTTTCATTTGTTTCCGTTACAAGCAGACTAAGCATCGCACGGCTGTTTAACATTGATTTTAGCTTCGTCGATGTTAAATCTTTTAATTCCAAATGATGAACCACTAGTTTTTGCGAACTGTCTACATCTCCTTTAACGAGGTAGTCCACTGTAATCGCACCTTTAGTCACACGGCCTCCTGATGAAGGAGCATAAAAACTCACCTTTGGAATAGACGTAATTTTAATCGTTTTACCAGGATGCTTATTGGCTACTAACCATGACTTCACATTATCTGTAACGGTTTTATCTTTTTCAGAAACCGTATTCCACCAAGCGCTATAGTTAGCTAAATCTTTTCCTGTTAAATCAATTTGCGTTTTTTGAATAGCTAACGTCCACGGCGTCTGCTTATCGTATGGATCTTCTTTCACCGGGAAATAAGAAAGCTGAGTCCCTCCCCAAGCGTTGCTGTTTGATTCGGTTCTTCCCCCGTTGCTTGATGAGAAAACGGCGTTGATTAATTTATTGTTGTAGGTAACTACTTGTCCGAATGTCTGATCTACTGCTTGGTTTGTGCTGTCATACCACGTATAGCCACCGTATACTTGATAGCTTACCGTGTCATTGATTACTTTTCCTGCATAGCTCATTGCGTATGTTCTTGCTGCTACCGCCTGAGTTTTTAAAGCTTGCAGATTCCAAGATGTATAGACTTCATTTGGCACAACGCCTTTTAAATAGTCTTCAATCGGGAGCGTATTAACAGGTCTGACATACGTTCCCTTTTCATTTGTAAACGCCACGTCCCCTAAATACTGTCTGCCGTTAATAGATACGGGATTTTTATAAAGAGACGGTGTAATTTCAAAGCTTGTAAATTCACCTAAGACAGTGCTTCCTTGTTTTAAAGTGACACCTTGAGTTGTTGCGGTTACCGTATACTCTGTATTTGCATTTAAGACCAAATCCGAGTTTTTAATAGTGTATAAATAAGACGGCTTAATTGTAATTGCATGCTGATCTCCTAAATAGTTTACTAATTTTACAGACACAACTGGTTCTACCGTTTCAGCTTTCACGCTAGCAAGCGGCGTGAATTGAAACAGCAGTACGCTTAGTACTAAAGCTAATGCCGTTAACTTTCTCATCTTGTTCCCCCATTTTCATGTACTGTCTAACGCATTTTAATATCTCTCGTTATATCGACACAGTTCTATAAAAATTAAAGCATTTTACCTAGTTTTCTTTTCTGCTCGTCCATTTTTTTGTCGAAAAAACGCTTTTTTATATCATATGAACGACAAAAAAAACGTGTGACATAAATCAATTGATTTAGTCACACGCTTTTATAGGTCTTTCCACCTTTTATTTTGTCATTCCTTCATATGCCACGATACCGTCTGCAATATGATTCATCAGCTTTGTAAGGTAAGCCTGATCAGACAGGTTCCGGTCTTCTTCTGAATTCGTCATATACCCCAGTTCAACTAGCGTTACGGGTACAGTCGACCAGTTAAATCCTGAAAGATCACTGCGATAGCGAATGCCGTCCACTTCGACAAACTGATCTTTTTCCACCTCTGTCAGAATAGCTTGAGATGCTTGTAAACTGCTTTGATAAATAGACTTTGTATAGGAATTATCTTCTGCAGGAGTGAGCACAGAAAATCCTTTTACAGAAGTATTTTCAGAACCATCTGCATGGATACGTACGTGTAAGTCAGCTTTTGAATTATTCGCAAGCTCCGCTCGTTCCCGGTTGCTGATATTCACATCGTGAGAACTGCGAGTAAGCTTTACGGTTATGCCTTTTTCTTCGAGAAGCTGTTTTAATATCATAGAGGCTTCCAACGTCAGCTTGTATTCCGGCTTCTTGGTCACCACACCTGATGTACCTCCGGAAACTTTTATTTTTGTTTCTGCTGCTCCCGGCCCGATTGGCTCTTTCTCTAGGTTAGCGTGAGCTTGATGACCAGGGTCAATGTAGACTAAAAACGGAGGAGGATCGGCTTTTTCAGGCATGTTGTTTTTTACATTTTTTACTTCATTACCTGCTTCATGAGGCTGTACTGCTTGGAACTGTGAGATGGGCTGCTTCACTCTTTCTCCCTGCGCATGAGCTTTTGGTACATCTCCGCTAACGACGGCTTTCTCTGTTTGACCTTTCATCATAAAGAAAAATGAGAGTACTGCTACTATTGCAACAATACCTATTCCATAACTCCATACTAAGCGCTTCATCTTCGCTCACCAAACTTTCGAATAGAGTGGGATATTCCTTATGTTAAAGTACAAAATGTGTTAACGTTATTATCTCACAGAATATGGTTTTTTTTGTATAAAACGTTAAAAATAATATTGGCAATACGTTATGTATATGCAAACAAAAACAACACTACATAATGTAGTGTTGTTTTCTAAAAAAATGACGGATGGTTAAATCCGTTTTGCACCAATATAACGTGCTTTCCAGTAGCTGTTGCTAAGAGATGTAATCGTCACGCCTTTAGACGTAGAAGCTTGAAGAAACTGATTATTTCCTAAGTACACGCCTACATGTGAAGGACCTTTTTTATACGTTTGAAAGAAAACTAAATCTCCTTTTTGAAGCTTTGCTTTTGAAACGCTTGTCCCTACTCGATACATTTGTTCCGTTGTGCGCGGAAGTGTTTTTCCAGCTTTTTTGAAAATGTATTGAATAAATCCAGAGCAGTCAAAACCTTTTGTTGTTGTGCCTCCCCATTTATAAGGAACACCTATTAATTTTTTACCAGTAGCAATAGCCGTGTCTTTGTATGAATATGACGCTGCTTCCACTGTTTGAGCAGGTGCAATAAACGGACTGGCTCCGCTAAATAAAACTGCAGCTGCCGTTATAGACCCAATGATGGCTTTTTTCATTTTTTTCCTCCATTATGTAACCGAACGTTACGTTTCTATGAACCTATTTTTCAATGTGTTCGGTTTAATTATAATGAAAAAAGCCTCAAAAACTATTACGCTATGATTAAATAATGTTACAAAATGGTACTTAGGAATTTTTATCTTTAGTTGTTTATAAAAAAGAGGATGGGACAAAAGCATTTTTCACTTAGGGAAAAACGAACCACTAATCAGCATGTCTGATTAGTGGTTCGTTTTTTTGTGATTGTGAACATAGTATTATTTGTTTCGTTCCTTCTAGCAGTTGATTGGAGGATAAGGCGAAGACTCCTGCGGGAAAAGCGGAGCAGGTGAGACTCCGCAGGAGAGAAAGCGACGAGGAGGCTCAGCGCCCGCCCGCGGAAAGCGAAGCCTTGTACGGAAATCAACTGCGGTGTCACAAGCAATCCAGGTCATGTATCTCATTTATTCGTCTTTAGGCTGGATTCATTTCATTATGTCTCAGTTTTTTTTCTTTTACTTTTCTTTTTGCTGTTTCAAAATTAAGTCCTGTTTCGCTTTAGCATCATGATGCTGCGCTAACTCGCGTGAAAATTCTTCATTTCCTTGATCCGGAGCAATTTTTAACTCTTTTGGTGTTTGAGGCAGTGACCCTTTGTTGTTATGTGATGATTTGTGATTATTTGCTCTTCCCATGTTGTGACCTCCTTGTATCAATCATTTGTTTTTCATCTTTAGTTACTATTCCCAACTTTTCAAAGCAAATTCAAACGAAAAAATCCGAACCATTACTCGTTCGGATCTTCCTTCAACTAAAATACGTTTGTAATTACGATACTTTTTTCGTTACTTCGTTAATATAAGCTTCCTTGTCTTTATCGTTAAATTGACCTTCCCACTTCGAAATGACGATTGCACCAAGTGAGTTTCCAATTACGTTTACCGCTGTACGTCCCATATCTAACAAACGGTCGATTCCAGCGATAAAAGCAAGGCCTTCTACTGGAAGTCCTACAGATCCAAGCGTTGCAAGCAGTACAACAAACGATACGCCCGGAACTCCTGCAATTCCTTTAGATGTAACCATTAAAATTAATATCAGTGAAATTTGCTGTGTGATGCTCATATCAATACCGTACATTTGCGCAATAAAGATCGCAGCAAGCGCTTGATAAAGAGTAGATCCGTCTAAGTTAAACGAATATCCCGTCGGAATAACAAAAGATGTAATTGCTTTAGGACATCCGAACTTTTCCATTTTTGCAATAATACGCGGTAATACTGTTTCTGAACTTGCAGTTGAAAATGCTAGCAGCAATTCATCTTTTAGCACTTTTAATAAATGGAAGATGTTAACGCCTGCCCATTTAGCTACAAGTCCTAGTACCACTAATACAAAGAAAATCATTGTGCCGTAAGCAACAATTACAAGCTTACTAAGCGGAATCAGAGACGCTAGTCCAAATTTTGATACGGTTACACCGATTAATGCAAATACGCCAAACGGTGCAAACTTCATAACTAAATTCGTTACCCAAAACATCGCTTCTGCCGTGCCTTCAAAAAATCTTAGAACCGGCTTTCCTTTTTCACCGATTGATGCAATTCCAAGTCCAAATAGGACCGAGAAGAAAATAATTGGCAGCATGTCGCCTGCAGCAATTGATTCAAATACATTCGTTGGAACGATGTGAACAAATGTTTCTACAAATCCTTTTTGCTCTGTAGCTTCTGCCGTTGATGTGTAGCTGCTGATATCTGATTTTTCAAGACCGCTGCGGTCCACACCAGTACCAGGGTGAAGCAAGTTAGCTGCCAATAAGCCTACAACAATGGCAACCGTTGTAATGATTTCAAAGTAAAGAATTGTTTTTCCGCCTAATTTACCAAGCTTCTTAATATCACCAACACCCGCAACGCCCACAATGATACTAGATATAACAATCGGCACCACGATCATTTTAATTAAATGAATGAATACGTCTCCAATTGGCTGCAGTACTTCAACTGCTTTAGGATTTCCGTAAAAAATGGCCCCTACAATAATACCTGCAATCAAACCAATTAAAATTTGTCCTGCTAATCCAAGCTTTTTGAACATATCTTTGCACCTTCCTTCTTTTTTCTAACAGCTCGAAGCTGTTTATTTGCACTTACTGTATTCAACAGATACAATTCCATTAAGAACTGTTTATTAAGTAGTTCTTTTATTCATAAGATTACATTATCATAGGCATCACAAAATCTAACACAAACCTACTGAAACTAACAAAAAAGTTTTTAGAAAATTACAAAATGAAAACGCTATAGTTTTTTTACTACAGCGTTTGTTTGACTTCATAATAGAGCATTTGGATAAATTTCTTTACATTTATACGGCTCGGAGTACTGCTTTTTCCCGTTCCTTTTTCTATATCTCTCATGCGCTGATGCACCATTGAAAAATCGAAAAACTTAGAAGCGTAATTTTCAAATTTAGGATTAAAGAAGTCAACCATCCCAAGAGAGGTCAAATGATTTAAAGACTGATAAATGGCTCTTCTTACTCGCTGCTCAGCTGCTTTCATTTCTTTTTGCAGCACGTCTTCTGTAAAAGATGAACCAAGCTTTCTAACGGTAATTTTCTCAAAAATTTCTTTGAGAGAAGGAAAATGCTGTTCATACATCGTGCTCTTTTCCGTTTGATGCAGGTAATTGATGATTTCGATTAAATCTTTACTTCCGCTTTCTCCTAAAATCCCAAGTTCTCTTAAAAGAAACCTGCACGCTTCTGCCGGATCGCTTTCTTTTTTATCAACGGAAGGCGTTTTTTGCTGGTTTCCTATATTAAGTACGGTATTTAACGATTCTTGAATTTTCTCCATTGATTGTTGAACATGAATTCGTTCAATTACTTTTTGAATGACCATGAGCACTTCCATACGATTAAGCGGCTTCGTGATATAGTATTCAATGCCAAGCGAGTAGGCTTTTCCAATCAAATCTTTTGTTTCTACCTGTGACATCATAATAATTTTGCCTTTAAAAGTATCCTTTATTTTGCGCACGGTTTCGATTCCGTCTTGAATGGGCATCAACAAATCAATAAATAAAATATCGATCTGCTGCAATAGAGAAGATTGATCATTTAAGACAATTCCGTCTTCTGCCTCCCCTATAACCTCTCCTAAATCATTATCTTCAATAATTTCAGCTAACATTGAACGAAAGACTTCGTCATCATCTATGATATAAAATCGCATATTAGTCCTTATCCCCCATTAACGTAGAAATAGGTAAATCTATAGTAAATTGAACACCGGGGCTTGGAGACAGATTAATAAATTGAATACTCCCGCCCAGCTTCTCGGTCATTTGCTTAACATAGACAAGCCCAAGACCTGTAGAAGGCGTCCCGTCCTTTGCGTATTTGGATGTAAATCCCGCTTTAAAAATGAGACGTTCATGCCTTTTTTTTACACCGGGACCGCTGTCTCTTACATATAGTAAAATGCGGTCTTCTTCTCGGCAGACGTCGATAATAATCGCGCCTTCTTTTTCAATCGCTTCGACTGCATTCGTTACTAAGTTATTAATTAATGACAAAAACAAGTACACGTGATAGCGAGGATGCTCTCCTAGAACCGAATATGAAAAATGAATATCTTTTGCTAACATCGCCGCATACTTTTCATTGCTGCGCATGACGATTTGAAGCAGACTTTCGATTTCCATATACTCAGAAAATTCCTCTTTTGTAATGACCTTGGACAGTCCTGCTGATATCCGCTGGTTGTCTTTTTTAATATCATGTACTTCTCCTGCAATTTGTAATGCTTTTTGGCTAAATTCGTGCAGCGAAGTAAGCTGGTGGATATCTGCTTCGTGTAGTTCTTCATATAAATCATACGACTTTTTCGTAATTCTCTCAGCGTCTTGCAGCGTTTTTTTCAAATGAATGGATTCTTCATACAAATTTGAAAGCACAACAAGCAGCTGATCATTTTTTTGAGAGATTTGCCGTTCTCTCAGCTGCCCTTCGTAAAGCTTGATCATGCTAAACAGACATAAAACAAAGAAACTTCGAAAGACGCCTACAATAAAAATTTGCATGAACTCCGGAAACACAATATGATGGTGAACCATCACATACATACAAAGCAGTTCCATGCCACCTGAAACCGTTTCGATGATGATGCTCCATATGCCAATAATCCACGGCTTTGAATGAAAATCGTTAATCTTAAACCAAGAAAAAGCAATGGCATAAACAAGATAATAAATCCCTGCTGAGCATCGAATCTGCAAAGAATGCAGAAAATCAAATGATTCGTAATTATACCAATCAAGGTACATTCGAAAGCCCACTATAGCACTCGCAACTAAAATACCTGGTATTACAGGAGATACCTTTCTTAAAAGCAGCAGTGAAAAGAAAAAAATGGGCACAGCAAAGCTGACTCTATACGTATCATGAAAAGGATAATATTTAAGCTCTCCTGCTAGCGGCACAACAACTATCATCACCAAAATGAGTAAAACATCTTTTTTTACTACCGTATCAACTTTCATCGTTCACGTCCTGCACTTTTTGAACATAAGTATATAGTTTAGCAATCTAAAAGACAATCGCTCTTCCTATATTTTTTACACTCCCACTTCCATTTATAAATATAGCCCATATATAAACGGTTATTTATTCTCTTTCATTATTCTTTGTAGTTTTTTAGATTTTCTTGTTTTATTTTGTAATTTTTGTTGTATAGTAGAAGTACCTTTTAAAATGTGAGGCTGTATCACAACTATTCAATTATTATTACATCACCTGATAGCTACACTAAAAAGGAAAACTATTATTTTACAGGGGGAGCTTATTTTACAATGTGGATCATTACCGTTTACTCGAAAAACCAAAGTCCGACTATGTTTGAATTTGAATCAGAGGTAGAGGCGAAAAAGACATTTCAGGAGATTAAAGGGTGTAAGATCCTATCGGAAGTTATTTACTATAACGACCGAGTTCCCGCTTTAGCGTAAATCAGTTGATGTAGGAAATTTTACAAATTATCGGTTAAAAGCCACGTAAAGAGCCAAAGGATGATCCTATTCCTTTGGCTCTTTGCTGTTTGATTAGAAAAAACAAGGCTGAGACATAATGAGATGAATCTAATCTAAAGACGAACAAACGGTAGACATGAGCTGAACCGCTTGTGACACCGCAGTTGATTTCCGTGCAAGACGTCGCTTTCCGCGGGCGGCCGTTGAGCCTCCTCGTCGCTTGCGCTCCTGTGGGTTCTCACCTGTTCCGCTTTTCCCGTAGGAGTCTTCGTCTTGCCCTCCAATCAACTGCTAGAAGGGTCTACCGTTGACCCTAACAAAAAAACGAACCACTAATCAAACGTGTTGATCAATGGTTCGTTTTTCACTTCGTCTAATATACTTTTGTCTCAGCTTCGTTTTGCTTTGTGAGCATACTGACTGCCCACATTACGATAAAGTTGATAAGCAGCGCAATAAATCCGACGTTGATATCTTTCATTTGCTGAGGCAGGGATGGAAATAACGTACCAATCGTAGAGCCGCTGATTGTAATATAGGCCACTACAATAATTCCAGCAACAATCCCCCACGCTGCTCCTTGTTTCGTTACAAAGTTATTTTTCTTCAAACTGAAAAGCAGAGATGGAAACAGCTGTGTCATTAGACTATAGCCCATCAAAATAATTGTTGATAGCGTCGTTCCCCCGTTTAGCGTAAAGTAAACGGAAATGAGTGCCACAACCGGTACAAAGCTTTTCGCTAAACGAGCAATACGCGCTTCGCTTGCTTGAGGCGCAAACGGTTTGTATATGTTTTTAGCCAGCAGCGTTGACGCACTCATTAACAGCATCGATCCCGGCACAAGCGCTGTCAGCAAACCGGCTCCTCCTATAATTCCAATAAACCAAGGATCAAAGGTTTGGATCGAAATCCGTAATAGCGCAAGATCCACGTCTCCTCCGCTTAAACCAGGAACTTTTAAAATAGCTGCAAATCCAACAAAAAATACAAAGAGCAGCATTAAGGTATAAAGAGGACTAATGATTGCATTCTTGCGAAATACCTTTGCATTTTTCGCTGTATAGCTTGAGCTAAACACCTGCGGCCACATATAAAAACCAAGTACTAGTAAAATAACGGTCGAAATAAACCACGAGACGCTTAATCCTTGCTCAGGAAACTTTAAAAATCCTGGCTTCTCTGTATTCACCGCTTCAAACATTGGACCGTATCCTCCGTAATAATGAAAAGGTAAATAAATACCTAAAAATCCAATCACAGCAAGCATCATAATGTCTTTAATAACGGCCGTCCATGCAGAACCGTGGATACCGGATATCATCACATACAGCGTTAAACTGATAGCCCCCATCCAAATGGCTGCCGGCATTGAAATGGCGCCGTATGATGCTTGTGATACAATAATTCCCAATCCTTTTAACTGCACAACAATAACAGGAATGACCGCAATCACTCCTACAGCAGCTACAAGCACACCAAGGTAAGGACTTTTATATTTGCTTACAAAAAAATCAGGCTGCGAGACGAGCTTATGATCTCTTGCATACTTCCAAATAACAGGAAGAAGCCAGTATGATAAGACATATGATAAGCTAATATAAATTAAGACATAAAGTGCAGGAGCTCCTTTTCCATAAGCCCATCCGCTTCCGCCTAGAAACGAAAACGTTGTATAGATTTCTCCGGCCATCAGCACAAAAACTAAAATAGCCCCGAAACCGCGTCCGCCTACCGTCCACTGCTCCAAGTTCATATCCTTGCCTTTGGTTGATCGTATGCCCAGAAAAATAGCTGCCACTAAAAATAGTAAAATAATAATAAGTGCACTATTCATTCTTCTTCCCCTTCCCGATTTCTGGGATCAAGCTTATACATAACCCCTAAAATAATGGACGTAAGCACCACCCATATCACCATCCAAAACATATTGAACGGCATACCGAGAACAAACGGAGTCACTCGATTAACAAAAGGAAGAAACCCTAATATGCCTACGAACGGAAGGACAGACAAAATATAGATAAATTTCATGACTAAACTCCTCCGACTTTCTAAAACTAACTTCTTTATATTACCACATATTCTGTCCATTCAATGAAGGAATGCTTGCATTTAAACTGAAATAATCTCCAAAAGATAAAATATTCTGTACTATTTTACAAAAATACTGTTTTCATTTTTCTGAATAAATAGTATAATTTCTTCTTATAGTTCGCAGGAGGTATCGTACAGATGAAAACAATAGAGAAAATCAGTACATTTGCAGGAAAAACATTTACGCTTTGGGTTATTTTAATTTCCGTTATTGCCTATTCATTCCCAGAGCACTTTGTATGGATTGGAAAGTATATCGTTCCGCTTTTAGGAATTGTCATGTTTGGAATGGGATTAACGCTGTCAGCGTCTGATTTCAGCGAAGTATTTCGAAGACCGAAAGAAGTAGCACTAGGCGTGGTAGGACATTTTATCATTATGCCGCTTCTCGCATTCGGTTTGGCGATTGGCTTAGATTTACCAAAAGAAATAGCAGTGGGCGTTATTTTAGTAGGCTGCTGTCCAAGCGGCACATCATCAAACGTAATGGTCTTTTTGGCTCGAGGAAACGTTGCGCTCGCAGTTGCCATCGCTTCTGTTTCAACCATTTTAGCACCGATCGTTACACCGCTTCTCATTTTATTATTTGCAAGCAAGTGGGTCGATATTGATATCATGTCTCTTATTATTTCCATTATACAAGTTGTCATCATTCCGCTTGCTCTTGGATTTACGATCAAAAAGTTTTTTGGAAAAGCTGCAGAAGCGAGTTCCAAAGCTCTTCCCCTTGTTTCAGTAGTCGCAATTGTTTTGATTGTATCTGCCGTTGTGGCAGGAAGCCAAGCGCAGCTTGCTAAAACGGGTGGTATCATTTTTGCCGTAGTCGTGCTTCACAACATTCTTGGTTTCACAATCGGCTTCTTCTTTGCCCGCTTATGCGGAATGGATTTAGCCAAACAAAAAGCGGTCGCAATGGAAGTTGGCATGCAAAACTCAGGGCTCGGCGTTACCATTGCTTCCACTCACTTTTCGCCACTAGCCGCTGTCCCAAGCGCCATCTTCAGCGTCTGGCACAACATCTCAGGCTCAGTGCTAGCCTTTATCTTCAGCAAACTAAAAGACAAAAACCAGCCATCGTCTAACAAAAAAATGGCTGGCTAATACAATAAACTTATAAGGGAAGCACAAAAAGCTCCCTTGAACCTTCCCAAAAAGGTTTTAAAAAGTTCTTAAAAGCTTTTACCTAGGAGAATTTCACCAACCCCGAAAGGGGGGTGAAATTCTCTTAGGTATAGAAAAAAAAGACATGGCGCTTTTTGCCATGTCTCTTTTTTCTACATCGATTCTAAACTATATTAGCCTCTTCCTGCTTGGAAAGAAGGATATTTCGTCATACCACCATCAGCAAATAATGTAATACCTGTTACATAGCTTGCTTGTGATGATGCTAAGAATGCTGCAACTGATGCTACTTCTTCTGGTTTACCGATGTAACCCATTGGAATCATGCTTTCTACGTCTGCACGTTGTACAGGATCTGCGAATTTTTCAGCGTTGATTGGTGTGTTCATCGCACCTGGTCCAATGTTATTTACGCGGATACCTTTTGGCGCATATTCAAGAGCCAATGTTTCCGTCATTAGTTTCATACCGCCTTTACTTGCTGCATAGTGAACAAATAATGGCCAAGGAATCATTTCGTGAACACTAGACATGTTAATAACGTTTCCTTTAATGTCGTTTTCAACGAAATATTTAATTGCTTCACGGCTTCCTAAGAATGCACCTGTTAAGTTTGTATCAATAACTTTGTTCCAGTTGTCTAAAGATAGCTCATGAGAAGGAACTGGGTTTTCAACACCAGCGTTGTTAATCATAACGTCTAATGTACCGAATTCTTTAATAGCTGTTTGAACAAGATTTACAACGTCTTCTTCTTTTGTTACGTCGCCTTGAACGATGATTGCTTGTCCGCCTGCTTCTTCTACTTCTTTTTTCGCATCTAAAGCTTCTTCTTCATTGTTGTAATAGTTAATAACAACTTTTGCTTCTTCTTGACCGAAACGAACAGCCATTGCGCGACCTAAACCTGTTGATCCACCTGTAATTACAACTACTTTATCTTTTAAATCTGTATACATAATAAAATCCTCCTAGTGTTTTCATTTATTCATACATACTATCATTAACTTTTACGTAAACGTTAACTTTTAGCCATTCCGAGGAATACGCCACCTAAAATGATGAGCACAATACCAATCGTAATTGAAATAAGCTGACGCTTTGTTTTCTTTTCTCCAAGTAAGAAGATACCGCCAAGCGTTGAAATAACGATTCCCATTTGTGATAATGAGAAGCTTGTTGCAACCCCTACTTTAGGTTGAGAGATAAATAAGAACATGTTACCAGCTGCCCAAATAAGGCCTGGAATAATGTTGCGAATTGCGTATTTATTAAACGGTTTGTGTTTATAAGTAAGTATAAGTCCACCAATTAACATACCAATAGCTTGTGGGAATAGTGCCGACCAGCCGTCTACATTAAATAAACGAGCGACAACTACATACACTAAGTATCCAATTGTTGAAACAATAAGGGTAATAATCCCTTTTTTGAATTGTCCAGATTGCTCTGCATTTTTTTCGCTTTCTAGTGATGTTAGCACGATACCAATAACAATGAAAATAAGAGCTAACACGCCTAAAATAACGGTTGTTGTTGTTGACCACTCGTGAAACACGATAACACCAAATAGTGATGTTGTCACAAGCTGCATACCAGTTGAAATTGGCATGGTTTTTGAAACACCAATATAATCAATCGTTTTCAACTGATTACTTTGCCCAACTGCCCAAAATAATCCTGAAACGATTCCGACAATAAAAATAAGCGGCGTCAACACTGGATGAACTACGAAATAAATAACGGCTGAAAAGATCAGCGCACCAATTGTAGTCCCAAGCGTTTGACTGTAAGGACCTCCGCCCAATTTAACGTTGAACAGGACAATACTTCCCCAGAAAATCGCAGGAAGAATAGCCAAAAGGATATCCATTTGATACTAACCTTCTTTCTCAAACTCTTGATGTAATTGTAAATTTAAAGTACCTTTTATTTAACTAGGTAACTTTATGTAACCAATCTTAGACCTTTTTTCTTGATACGTCAATAATAATATGTCGATTCTGTGACTTTTTTTTAAAACTTTACAATACAGCGTTTCCAAGCTACTGAAAGTTTTGAAAATAAAAAAAGATAGCCTTTTCATTATCCAAATGCTAGTATATAATAACATTATAAGGGTTACTTTTAATATCCTATATACAATAAAGTAGGTGGCATGAATGAATGAATTTGATGAGTTATGTCCAAAAGTGTGGAAAACGTTTGATATAATAGGAAAAAGATGGAACGGGTTAATTATTTATGTCCTGATGAGCGGTCCTAAACGCTTTAGTGAAATTCACAGCAGCATTCCCTCTTTAAGTAAACGAATGTTAACCGAACGAATGAAAGAGTTAGAAGAAGAAGGAATTGTAATCCGGCACGTTATTCCTGAACGTCCGGTTCGTATTGAATATATCTTAACTAAAAAAGGATCAGAGCTTGGTATGATCTTAGGACCCGTCAGCAAGTGGGCAAAAACATGGATAAAATAAAAAAGCCTCTTTGGAGGCTTTTTTTACGTTTGATAGAGGATATAATTATTTTTCCCTTCTCTTTTTCCTTTATATAACGCATCATCTGCATTTTTTAATAATGAAGCAGCCGATTCCCCGTCTTCTGGATAAATAGAGACGCCGATGGTAGTTGTGGTGCGCAAACAATAGCCCCGTACATTCCAGCTTTGCTGAAGAGATACGTGAATTCGCCTAGCAATTTGCTCAATTTCTCGTCGGTTTGTTACGTTTAAAATAATGATAAACTCGTCTCCGCCCAAACGATAAATACAATCGCCTTTCCTCACACAGCTCTTTAATCTCTTCGTGTATGCTTTTAGAAATTCGTCGCCTATATGATGGCCATATTCATCGTTAATCTGCTTAAAATTATCACAGTCAAGAAACAAAAGCGCAAAAAACTCATCGCTTTTTTGCTGCCCTTTTTCAATTACTTTGTTTAACTCTTTTAATAACATCGCCCGATTAGGAAGACCTGTTAAACTATCGTGAGTGGCTTCAAAATGAAGTTTATTTTCTAGCGCTTTTTGTTCAGTAATATCATTATGAATGGATACATAATGAGTAATATTTCCGTCTATATCTTTTAACGGCACAATTGTTTTCGATACCCAGTATGACTGATGATGCTTCGTCCCCATTTCAAGCTGTCCTCGCCATACTTTTCCGCTTTTTATTGTTTCAAGCAGCTCACGGTGGTCATGATTAAGCCCTGCATCTCGATAATACTTCCCTACTAAATCTTCTTTTTCATAACCTGAATACTGTACATACATATCATTCACATAGGTAATAGTTCCACTTGCATTTATAATCATAACGCTAGCTGATTCATCAAGCGCATATTTTATATTTTCAAGTTCTTTCAGCGTATACGCCAGCTGTTCTTCTGCTTCTTTTTGAGGCGTGATATCGTGTAGGATTGCATAGGCGCCAACCGTTTGATTATTTACTTTAACAGGAATCGTTGTAATATACACATGTTGTATAGAATGTTGGCTTCTTCGGAATGTTAGCTCTGTACTATAACTAATTTCTTCATATACATTCCAACGTTTGTAATTACAGGCTCCCAGTCTTTTAGCAATGTCTCGGTAATTTTTATGCAGCACATCGCTTGCAGAAAGCTGCAGCGTTTCTAAGAATGCGCTGTTGATATTTAAAATCGTGCCGTCCAAATTCAGCATACAAACCGCGTGGTGGTGGTTTGTAAATAGCGATTTGTACCACTGTTTGCTTTTTATGAGCTCTAATTCTAATTTTTTAATAGCTGTGATATCTCGGTAAATCACTGAATAGGCGACTAGTTGATTTTGATAGTCATAAATCGGTGAACAGCTGACAGATACACACACGCCTTCGCCGCTTTTTGTGTACCTGACTGTTTCATAAGGAGACAGCGTCTTACCATTTTTTAATTCTTCGATTAATTTAAGGTTTTCTTGTTCCTCTTTCTTTGACACGATGTTCATCTCTTGACGGCTTTTTCCGATAACTTCTTCTTTTCTCCACTGAAATAGCTTTTCGAATGCTCCATTGACTGTTAAGACCTTCTCATCACAATCAGCAATTAGAATGGCGTCTACCGTATTTTCTAGAAACGCATCGAGTAAACGCGTGCTCTCTTCCTGTGTTTTTTTATAATGAATTTCTTGAGCCATGACAAGGACATGTGAAGGGGCTGTCGCTTGATTAAAAAGAGGAGTAAAAGTTACTTCATATGCATGCCGGTCGGGCTGAAAAAGCTGTATGTATTGATATTGAATCGGTTCTTTCGTGGCAATGGCTTTTTCACAAAGTGTGTAAAAAAGCAGATTTTCTTCTTTATTGATTATCTTGTCTTCCATTTTGTCAAAGAATTGCTG
Organism: Priestia sp. RMT2NF4; assembly: GCF_047872835.1. Taxonomy (NCBI): domain Bacteria; kingdom Bacillati; phylum Bacillota; class Bacilli; order Caryophanales; family Bacillaceae; genus Priestia; species Priestia sp. RMT2NF4. Next base: position 443,013 of record NZ_JBLQZO010000003.1, on the reverse strand, counting down.
AGCTGCTTTGTTACATTGTTTATAATACAGCTGATGTTTTTCTTGCTGAATTAAAATAACAGGCTGCGGCATATTCATAAAATAAAATTGGAATACCCCTTCACTATACATACTAAATATCCTCCATCTGCCTTTGGAATTTCACTAAACGTCTTGTTTTGATATACAATTCACTCATTCTCCCAAACCAACACGTCTTCTTTACCTCTTAAAATATTTTAACAATCGCACAAAATCACATAATTTTATAAAAATTCAAGGCATCTATGTTTCATATAGGTCTAATTACTCGCTTTTATATTACGATAAATTATCTATTTAGTGAAGTGTATGGTTTAAGAGTTCAGCAGCCTTTCTCGTCTGAATAAACTGCGGTACTTATTATAAGTTAAGTAGGAAGAGATCGACTGCGGCATGCCCAGCAAATAGCCTTGAGCAGCATGTAGGTTTAACGAAATCGCTGCGGCTAAATCTTTATCTCGTTCAACGCCTTCTAAAATGAGATTCGTATGCGGATAATAGTTAACAAGCAAATCAATCAGATCTTTCTTTTGCTTGCAGTCTGCTAGCCCTTCCGCATAGCTTCGGTCCAATTTCATATAGTGAGGCTCATACATGCTCACCTGTCTCATCGCTGCGGCTCCTGCTCCAAAATCATCAATCGCAATTTTGAAACCGGCCTCTTTCAAACTCATTACTCGGGCAAAAAGAGCAGGTGATTCCCATAAAATCTTTTCATGAAGCGTTTCATTTAACTCCCATACAATACGATGTTTCGCGTTTTTATAGGTGTTCAACAGATATGTTAAAAACCGTTGGAAATGCGGGTGGAGAAGAGTAGATGGAAACACGTTGATAAATAAATCTTCAGATTTCAATACCTCAAACGGAAAGTTCTTTATAGCCCCTTCAATTGCCATCGTATCAAGCTTGTACAAATAATTATGGCGTCTTGCCAGTGAAAACAACTCTTCAATTTGCCCTTTTGCGAAAGCTGTGCGCAGCAAAGCCTCAAAACCCAGCGTCTCCCACGAATCCAGCGCATAAATAGGCTGATATACAAACTGAAAGTCTTCATACGTCAGTTCCTTTAAAGCATGAGCATCCATTCTTTCGTTTAATCACCTTTCGTTTTCAATATACTATTTCTTCCATAACCTAAACTTATAAAAATATATCCTAAAAACAGATAATTGTCCATTAAAAGTAAGATATTCCATTAGGCGATTTAGGTATTTTGAGACTTGCTGGAGGCTTATGATAGCAACAAAGAAGTGTTTTAGAGACTTTTATGCTTTTGATAGATAAGCTGTAAAGGATGTTTCAAAAAAGAGCGAAATCAATCTCATCTAAAACGAACAAATTGGATAAAGGAGCTGGACTGCTTGTGACACCGCGGTTGATTTCCGTGCAAGGCTTCGCTTTCCGCGGGCGGCCGCTGAGCCCGCAGGAGTCTTCGCCTTGCCCTCCAATCAATCGCTAGAAGCACCTAATATGTGAAATTTACGTTTACCATAACAACAAAAAAATTCGAACGATTAATTAATCGTTCGAATATCTCTTCGACTAAAATACTTTTGTCCCAGCCTCTTTAAAAAAAGCGGGATTTACGTGTTAATCTTTATACACTCGAGGCCTGAAGCAAGCCATGAATGAAACAATAAGGGCCCCGATCTCAAAAATAAATATGTAAACAGCTATTTGGTTTGTGTTAGGTTCCCATTCTTGCTTAGAAACTAATAGCATCATATACGTTAATACAAGAAATAAGTTTGCTTGTATAAAGCTTTTCAAGCCGCGATATACTGAGAATTTTTTTAATAACGACGTTCGTTTTACTTTATTAGGAGAATACGAGGATACTTCCTTTTTAAGCAGCTCAACTTTTGCATTTTCAATCAAACTTAAAAAATCATCCAATTTAGCACTTACAAAATGAACTTCTTTACTTTCTTTTTGAACATCTGGAAGCCAGCAATAACGGTTCCCAGGAATAAAAGAAAGGACAGTTTGGACGTGCTGATCGTTTTGGAACATAACGTGGACAATTTCTTGACCATTATCCTTAAAGTCTTGTAAAAACTTTTTCATTTGTACCTCTACTGAATCATCCTCAATCATCTTATTTAAAGCTTTTGATGACATATGATGAAGAGAATCATATGTACTATCAGATAAACTAACTTTAGTTTTGAAAACACAATTCTCTCCCTGATTTAACTTATAAAAATTTGTAACCTCTTCTCCAAAACCTAGAAGAGAATGAGTAAACGAAAAAATATGTTTTTTCTGGAATTGTTGCTCTATGATTATATGATTATTATTTACCCAATAGAAATTCAGACTCTTACTTTTGTGCACAAACTTAATTTTCTTAGGTGCCTCTACTATGTGTTGAATGAGGCTGACCATTGTTTCATTTATTCCTACATCAGTTTCGTCATCCCATAAGTTAGATTTTTGCATAATAAAGTCCGGCCCATATAATATCTGGTCAAGCTCCATTTTTTTGATTTTTTGTTGTTTTCCTACACTTTGCGCTTCTTTTTCATATCCGCATAAGGTTAAGGCTGCGATTAGTTGATTCGTGCTTAAAGTAATAGGGCTCTGTGTCATTTTTTAAACTACCTTCCTTTATCAAATGTTATAAATCATCCCCGTTGTAAAGCCTAATATCCAAAAGCAAATGACAAAAATTAAGGCTAATAAACGATTCACAATAAATGGAGCTCTGTTAATCCTTTTTTGCACGTAATAGTTAGGTGTAAATACAGCCATAACTAAATATTTAGCGCAATAACCTCTTATCGTTGGCTTGTAATCATAGACAAATTGCTCATATTGATAAATAGACGCTCGTTGGAAAATTAACGATAATAGCCCATATAAAGCATTACAAAAAAACATGGCAAATAAATATGCTGACAAGAAAGGGAAACCTCTTCCGTTTCCCCAAAAAAACATTGTACCTACAGCTAATATACTAACAGCTAAAGCAAATCCTATAACTTTCTTCATTTAACGCGCTACCCCTCTTCGCTAATTACCTACTATTTTTCAACAAACCTTTATAGCTTTTCTCTTCTAGTAGATCTTTAACTTTGAAATAAAAGCCATCTGTTGAAAGAGGAACGATAAATATCTCATCTTCAGAGATATTATCGTACATTACATACCATATAAAGTCTTCACTAGGCATAAAAAATAAAATTTTATCAAATTCTATCTCATTGTCTAAATAGTTCATGTCTATAAGAGAAATATTATTAAACTTACAGTCATTTTTTTTAAAATCCTTGAGAAAATTTTTTAGAGAATCGTTTATATCGGCTTTATTAATGAGATTATCCAACTCTACATGTTTCAATTGTAGTAAATTGTTATAGATATCCTCAGATAACATCAGTGGTTCAATTCCGTCTAAATCTTCAGATGTAGATTTTCCTAATTCGAACTTTTTAATTAATAGTTCTTTAACGTCTTCCATAAGAAATTTCGTATAGAAATAATGACGTTGCTCCTCTATTACTTGTACAATAAACTCGTTTGAATTTACAAAATGAAGAAAAAACACCTCGTTTTCTCTAATACACCGAATCTTTCTTCTTGTATGTACTAATTTATCAATAAAGTGTTCTATTTCAGCAAAAAGTAAGCTCTTACTACTTTCGTCCCAGTATCCTTTATCTTTTAAGGTATACTCTGTTTGCTTAATAAATTTTTCAAATTTTAATTCATCTTCTAGCAGCTCTAAATTACTTAACACATCGTTTGCCATATCTTCATAACCACAAAGGGCAAGAGCACATCCCAGTTCAGTAGTTGAAAGTGTATAACACGGCTTCATAATTTTTGATACCCCCATATTTTACCTGAATATTCCTGTAACAAACTTACCTGCATTAGATAAATTATCAACTGATTTTGTCAATATATCACCTAGTTTTTTAGATTTTTCTTCAGCAAACCTTCCTAATTTTTCACCTGCAGCTTTTACTTTATCCTCTACCTTTAACGAAGTCACAACACCGATTGAAGCCCCGATAGCTCCTCCTATAAAGGTGCCTGGTCCAGGTGCAATTGCAGTTCCTATAGCAGCACCTGCTAGAGTAATTCCAGTAACACCTGCATCGAGACCTAATCCAGCACTAAAGCGTCCTATCTTTTCACCGGTAGATTTATTTCTACCCTTAGGACCGATAATTTCTCCTGAATTCATAACTACAGAAACTGCTATACCAGCCAATGGAATTTTTTTCAATAAAGTCGATACTCCCTTTGCATGTGTAGCCTGTTTTAATGTAGCCTTTACATCAACTGGAAACTTACTATAAGCGTTAACCTTCTCAGGGTTAAACTTCAAAAAGGAAAAATGTTCTTCCAGAATAGTACGGTACGCTCGCTTGGTAGTACCTTCCTTAAAGCCAGCTAAATGCTTCAAAAATTTCACTGGTTGATTTTTGAATTTTTCAAATTTATTTTGAACGAACTTAATATTACTACTAGCTCCCTTTTTTAGAACTTTATGAATAATATTAGCTAGCATAGAAGGGTATTTTCCATTTTGTTTCTTCCACCCTTGTCCTGCTACTAATTTAAATAATCCATTAGTACCCTTTGTTATTTTTAACTTACCTGATAACAACACTGTAGCTGCGGTTACACCTTTAGCAATATCTTTATATGCCGTCACCTTGCCTAATTTATCTAAAACGCCTGCTGTCCCAGTCAAGATATCTCCTTCACCATCATCTGCCGACTGTTCAAGAGCATTTTCCATAGCTTCATTAACCGAGCCCTTATTCATGTATTCATTAATTTCTTCCAAAGTAGAAGTGGTTAAATTCACACCACCCTTACTCCAATTAGAAACTTGATTAATCAGTTTTTTTAGCTCACTTAGTGTATCTACAGGGTCTTTCAGCCCCTTAACAACCTCTGCATCTAGTTCATTCAACTTAGTAAGCGTCTCTTTATTTATGGCTCTTGCCTTATGGAGATGTACATTAAGCTCTCCTGTAGAAATAGACTCCACCATTGCCACAGTTTTAATACTATCTATATGTTTATTAATGCTTTCCACTATAGTTTGGGTGGTCTCTTCAAGTCGTTTTAAGCTATTTTCAACCTCAGTTTCGATAAAATTCTCTCTAACCAATCCATCTTCATTTTCATATTCTTTAATTTTTGTTTTGATATCTTTTAGTTGTTTTGTGTACTCTTCTAAAAAATAATTAATTAATATAACTGTAGGATAGTGAAGATTCACTAGGTTTTCTTTAATAGCGTCTGCTCCTTTACCACTTAAAGAGTTGAGACCAATTATTCTGTTCATTGAATCACGAACGGCTAATATCTGTTTCTTCTCTTTTTCCTTACTAGAAATAGAGCTTGCTAACTCTGGTAATATTTCTGCAACCTTTATAACTTTCATATTATTTATGTACCTCGCTATTCTACTTCATTTTTGTTGCAATTTCTTCATCAGTTTGAATCATTTTTTCTACACTTTCCCACGCATTTAACTCTAACTGAGTTAAAATCTCTTTATATTGTGTAAGTAATTCATAGTAGGTTTGTTCAATTTCTTCAATCTTTTTAGTTACATCAAGTTTGCTTTCAGTAAATTCTACTTTGCCAGCAGAAGTATCAAGAGATTGTATTTCATTTTTAAAACTCTTAAAAGCTACTTCTACTTCAGACTTCACAATTTTGATTTCTGACATATTTATCCTCCTTTACTCTTTTTCAATATTTAATTGATTAATTCTATTGTTAACGGAACTGATAGACTCTCCTAAAGATCTATTTTGATTTTGAAGGTATGTAATTTTAGTTTCGATAGTTTGCAGTACTTTTTCAACTTGATTATTGCCAATTTCTTTAAAGGCATGTTCTAACTTAGATCTATTTTCACTAAACTCTGTTGCATATTTACCTGCCCAACTCTCTGAAGATAATTGAGGATTATTCACTAAATTCGCATTATTCATCAATTCCTCTTGTTCAAGCGATATTTCATCATGAGCTGATTGTAATTGCATAATTTTTTTATTATTTAGTGCCATTTCTTCTTCTAAATGAGAAACATTGTTCGTTAGCATTTTTACCAATAATTCATCAAACATTTAAGACCTCCATAATTACTCTACTACTTTCAAAAAAAACTTAAAAATTCTCTTTCGATACTACCATACTTATAATGGGAGAGTCATAAGCAGAACGAATCAAAGAACCATAATTAGGAAGTGGTTATTTTTTACTATCACTTACCCTTTCTTTTAGATAAGTAATCGTTTCTTTTTTATTATTTGTTACCTTTGCTAAAGGCTTCTCCAAATAAAGAAAACCCCACTTTCAACAAAGTGAGGTTGATTACATAATATAAGCCATTTACTGAATGTTTCGCTCTTCTTGCGCCAGCACATCCATTTCAGCGTCAATTTTCACGCTGTGGGTTTTTCCATCAAGTCCAAGGATGACAATTTCGTACTGCTTGTTAGTGAGAACAACCGATTCGATAATACCTTTATGCTGTCTTAATGCGTATGCTTTTGCACGGCTTTTAGTTAAAGGAATCGTTTTTTCTTTCAAAACATTGCCGGTTTCGGCGTTAATTTTTACTTTGTGCTCTTCTCCGTTTAACGTAAGGATGTCTACTATATAAATAGGAAGAGAGAGTATTTTACTCAGCGATATGGATTTGACAATGCCTTTATATTCTTTTAACGCGAGAAGCTTTGCTTGTTCTTTCAACAAAAGTGATCGTTTTTCAGAAATCATTTGACGCCATCCTTTCTAGTTTATAAAACGGACTGCTGTTTCAATTTCTTAACGTACCATATCCTATGTATACGTCTACTAACTAGTATAGCGGGCTTGTCTTAAATTTCTCTTAATATTACATGAAAGATAGCTGAAGAAAGCTGTTATTCACTGAAAAAACTAGACCTGGTTAGATCTAGCTTCTTATCGGTGAATGTGAACTCTACATTTTTTTCGTTTCGAATCGTTCTACGGCTCTCATTTGTTTGATTGACGGGGATTTGTGGACGCACATGCCTAGATGGACTTTTTGAAGCAAATAGGGATCAATGTAAAAACCATTTTGAAAGATGTTTTCTTTTTCCTGTTCGTCATGAAATTTGGAGCATCTTACACAGTAATACATATCATAACCTCCTTGCGGGCTATTTTATAAACGGGGATAGTTGTGAATGGTATATTTACCTACATCATATGGAAAAGAACAAAAGTCGTGCTTGTTTAGGGAAAATGTCCGAAAAGAAGAAGGCTTGTTCGTGGGCTAAAACACTGGATTTTAAAAATGATTATTTAGAACATAAATCAGTTTAATCTTAATAAAAAAGCCTCTTTTAAAGAAAAAAGAGGCACTTTTTATTAATTTGTTACTTTTGCGCTGTTTTGATGCCAGTTCCAAGCTGATGCGATAATTTTTTCTAATGAAATTTGCGCTTTCCAGCCTAATTCTGCGTGAATTTTATCAGAAGATGCGACTAAGCGTGCCGGATCTCCAGCGCGGCGGTCTGCCATTACGACATTCGCTTTTTTACCCGTTACTTTTTCGCACGTTTCAATCACTTCTTTTACAGAGTAGCCAAGGCCGTTTCCAAGGTTGTACGTTGCTGTTTTCTTCGTGCCGTCTAACAGTGCCTGAAGCGCTGAAATGTGAGCATTTGCTAGATCCGTTACGTGAATGTAGTCACGAATGCATGTTCCGTCTTCAGTATCGTAGTCTGAGCCGAATACAGAGATGTTTTCACGTTCACCGAGCAGGTGCTGAAGAATAATTGGAATTAAGTGCGTTTCAGGATCATGGCACTCGCCAATTTCTGCTGTTTCGTAAGCACCCGCTGCGTTGAAGTAACGAAGCACAACATATTCCATGTCGTAAGCACTTGCAAAGTCAGCTAAAATCTGTTCGATCATTAACTTTGAACGTCCGTACGGATTGATTGGGTTTGTTGCCGTATCTTCTGTAATAATATCTACAGAAGGAATCCCGTATGTAGCAGCAGTAGATGAAAAAATAAACTTTTTCACATTGTGCTTCATCATCGTTTGTAAAAGGGTTAACGTCGCAGCTACGTTATTTTGATAATATTTAAGAGGATCTGTTACTGACTCCCCTACTAAACTATTAGCAGCAAAATGCATGACAGCATCAATTTTATGATTTGTGAATACGCTTTCTAAATCTTTCTCATTACCTAGATTTCCTTCTACGAATACCGCTTTCTCATCGATTGCCCAGCGATGACCCGTTGATAGATTATCAAGTACCACAACTTCATTTGTTTTTACTAATTCTTTTACTAGGTGGCTTCCGATATAGCCTGCTCCTCCGATGACTAAAATCATACTGTCAGTCAGCTCCTTTTTATTAAGTGTCGCTACAGATATCGTACCCGTTTCTTTTCCATTTGTAAATATTTCATTTTTCAGTATATGATAACACAAATGCTATCTTTCAATTAGTATATCTACTAATTGTGAACTGAGTGTGAAGATATTCGTTTCTACTTAAAAACCCGCGCATGTAAGCAACGGGTTTTCTTCTTAGATTTGCTGAGGCACTTTCTTCATATCTTTCACTTTATTTTTTAATGGAAGCATGCCTTCAATATGGCATTCAATACAGTCCCCGTCTTCAATAACAGCGGATCCCGGCGTTCCGGTTAGAATGATATCTCCCGGGTGCAGCGTCATGACTTTTGAGAAAAATGAAACACAGTATGCGATGTCGTAAATCATATTAGACACGGTATTTTCATGCTGCATGTCTCCGTTTAGCAATGTGCGCACTTGAAGTAATTTCACGTTTGATATGCTTTCTTTTGTGATAAACTCTGAGCCTATACTGCAAAATGTATCAAAGCTTTTTGCTCGCATTAAGTAGCGATGATTCGCCGCATGAATATCAGCTGCGGTTACGTCAATGGCTGACGTATAGCCAGCAATTACGTTCATGGCTTCATCTGGCTCTATATCCTTACACGTTTCGCCGATTACCACCGCTAGTTCCGCTTCAGCCGTTGTTTTGTAGGACTGCTTTGGAATACGAATGCTGTCATCTGGTCCAATAATGGCGGTTGCGGGTTTTAAAAAACTAACTGGATCAATGGCACGGTCGTAGTCTTTTAGTTTTTCTTCAGAAGCTGCATAATTAAATCCAATGCCTAACAATTTTGACGGATTACTAATGATAGGAGCTGTTTTTCTGCCCTGCAAGTGCAGTGCGGGAAAAGAGCTGTTCATACCAAATTTATTATGGGCGTACCATGTTTCAAGGTGGCGAAGTTCTTTATATTGAATAAGATCCCAAATTGTTGTAGACCAGTTTGTTAAATATTTAGCATTAATATCTTCTATAAGCAGAATGCTGTCATTGTCTAAAATAGCTGCTTGTTCTTTCCCTTGCTCTATTATATTTACTAACTTCATGATACGCTCCTTACCGATGCTTGAATGATATGATCGCTGTTTTCTTTTACCCAATTTAATAATTTTTCATCTTGGTTGTATCCCGCAATAAAAGATAAGCCGATTGGCAAACCTTCTAGTTCTCCCGCAGGTATCGTAACTTGCGGAAGTCCGCTTAGTCCGGCAATACATGTTATTTGAAGTGTTCGCAACCTTCTGTTTTCTAACTCCGGTCCTTTTGCATCTTTTACAGGCGCGGGTCCTGGAGCTGTAGGAAGCACTAATATTCCGTCTTCTCCAAGCTGTGAGTACATAAAATAGCGAAGTTCACGACGCTTTTCTTCTATATAATTCATATTTAATAAGGTAAGAGTGCTCGCCCATTGAAAGCGGCTTCCGATATCGTCTCCAAAGGTTGGATTTTCTTTTTGAATCCATTCTCCGTGCGTTTGCCAAATCTCTTTTCCTTGCAGCAAACGAAAAGTTTCCATATATGTAGAAAAACCCTGAGGGGCAATTACTATTTCTTCTGTAGTAGAAAAAGACTTCATTACGTGCTTAATAGGTGGTGCAAGAGCTTGCATGCTTTGTTCATCCACAAGTTCCATAACGTCTGTTGCTACATAAAGTCTTGTAAAACCGCTAGCACGCGACGTTGAGTTCAATAAAACCGCTCCTACTTTTTGCAGAGTGTGGCCGTCTCTAGCCATTACACCAACTGTATCAAAGCTTGGAGCCAGTGGAATTAGACCGTTTGTAGAAATGCGTCCGTGAGAAGGACGATACCCAAAAATACCGCAGTAGCTTGACGGAATTCGAACCGATCCTCCAGTATCTGTTCCAATCGCAAAATCAGTTATTCCCGCTGCGACAGCAACCGCTGATCCGCTCGAAGAGCCTCCCGGAATTCGATCTGCGCCTTTTGGGTTTACCGGTGTTCCATAATGCGCGTTTTCTCCATTTAGTCCGTACATAAGCTCGTCCGTGTGCGTAACTCCCTTCAGTGCAGCTCCTTCTTTTAAAAGAGCAGCTACTACATCTGCATGTTCGCTTGCAGGCTGATGCGTGGCGAGCCAATCCGGATTTCCTGCACTTGATATATGTCCTTGTACATCAAATACGTCTTTTAACGCAAAACTCAAGTTATTTAACATCCCCGTTCCCGTTGGAGGTACGTAAAGATCACTGTCTACAAATGCGTTCCACGTATCTTTCATTCAACCATCTCCTCATTTCTTATATCTGTTTAGAATATAAAATTTGGAATAAGTTGGTCAATGAATGTGTCAGGTCTGTTTACACTAATATTATGTAAGTCTCCCAACTTCTCTTTTCCTAGAGAAACTAGCCGTTTCATTTCCCTTTTAGCACGTTTGCGAGTAAAGTAGAAACATATCATTTTACGAAAAGGACTATCGCGATGGAACAATCTACTACGCTTTTCTTATTTATTTTATTAGCTTTTGTGCTAACAAGAGGCATTCCATTTATAGGTTCATTTGCTCCTAGCATTAATACACTGCTTAGGCATATTGGACGTTATTTTTCAAATTTAAATACGATGTTTCATGAAGATGGCCACGCGTTAATGGGGCTTATTGTCGGAAAAGGCGTCAATCGCATTGAGCTTTACACCAATAATGAAGGTGTAGCTGTGACTGCCACCTACGCGGGATCCCGTGGATGGCTGCCGCGCGTCATTATTGCCTTAGCCGGCTACCCGTTCAGCTCAGCAATGGCTTATTTGTTTTTCTACCTGCTCGTTCACAACCACTACGACTGGCTTTTTTACGGGTTAGGAAGTGTTGTTGTTATTAATTTACTGCTTTGGGTACGTAACGGATACGGAATTGTATGGCTATTTTCTATCGGTTTGATCCTCGGAGGCATCTATTATCTGCAAGATCCACAGCTTATGCGCTACAGCATGATGTTTGTTGGTGCACTGTTACTTGTAGAATCTCTATTTTCCTCCTTTATTATTTTTGTGTTAAGCATCAAATACCCAAACGATGCGGGTGACGCTACAAGTTTAAAGCAGCTTACCCATCTTTCAGCACGCTTTTGGGGATTTTTATTTTTCGCACAGGCCGTTTATGTGGCTTATTTGATTTTTCACCTGATTTATTAAAGACAAAATTCTGTAATCCCCCGAGAAAACTTTGGGAATTTTATAATTTAAAGGAATAATTTACTTTTATACACTAAATAATGGTTTACGAGTTCCCTAAATGAGGTATATATTGGGTACTATGAAGTCGTAAAGAGGTGTGGGATACTTGTCATTATTTTTAAAGTGGAAGCAAAAGAAGCAGGAAAAAGAAGTAGAGCGTGTTCTTGAGGAATCAATCTCAAAAAGAAAAGACTACTGGAACACAATTGGACATGTAGACGGAGACGTATTAACTCATTTGTTAAATCCCATGTTTTTTGGCGGGCCTGCTTGGCCGTCTGGACGTCAAACTTTTATTCGTGTTCAAAAAACAGAGACGGTTATTTTAGCAAGCGACGGCTTGTCCGATCCGTTTCAACTACCTGAAGAAAAGAGCCAAAGACAAGGAAAGGGATTAGAATTCTATATCGAATGCGATGATGAATCTCTTCGCGGACCTTTATCGGATATTCAGGATCACTGGGCATTTGACCTTCTTTATCAAATGAGTCAAAATGCTGCCGCTCACCCTAATATGCTAGAACTATTCATGAAACATGATGTTCTTTCAATTGAATTTACGGATTTGGACGTACCGCCTCATTTTGTAAATAAAAATGGAGATATTGGTGTATTGCTAGGAGTTCAGTCTCCTTCTGTTTCAGCTAGCCTCTCTTTACCTTACGAATCTATTAAACTGATTAGCATGAAGCTTCTTACACCAAACGAATTAGACTATGTGCGCGAACAAGGAGCGCAAGGACGCAGGCAGCTCGCTGAAACATTTCAGCTGTCAAAAAGCTATCATATTACCATGACTAAAAGAGAGTCTCTTATTTAAAAGAGGTTCTTTTTTTATTTCTGCTATTGAAATAGAGCCCTGTAGAATATACTCCTTATTTACATGTAACTCAAGTTCACATATTTTTTTAAAGCTGCTTTTCATATGAGCGTACTATTTTCGATTCATGGTATATTTTGCTATAGTAAAAAAGAAGATATAAAAAAAGGAGATATAAAAAAAGGAGATGGACGTTAGACATGGCAGAAAAAGTGCAGATTGGAAAATCCGAATTATATGTTAACCCTATTGGACTTGGAACAAACGCTGTAGGAGGACACAACTTATATCCTAACCTAAACGAAGAAGTCGGCAAAGACCTTGTTCATAAGGCGTTAGATAATGGCATTAACCTACTTGATACAGCGTTCATTTATGGTCCTAAACGTTCTGAAGAATTAATTGGCGAAGTACTAAAAGAACGCGGAAATCGTGCAGAAGCGGTGATCGCTACAAAAGGAGCACATAAAATTGTTGGAGATGAAGTACTGCTAGACAATTCTCCTGCATTTTTAAAACAGTCGGTTGAAGATAGCTTAAAACGCCTTCAAACAGATTATATCGATTTGTATTATATTCACTTTCCAGATAAAAACACACCTAAAGACGAAGCGGTTGGTGCGTTAAAAGAATTAAAAGATGAAGGTAAGATCCGTTCTATTGGCGTATCAAACTTCTCGTTAGATCAGTTAAAAGAAGCAAATAAAGATGGTTATGTAGACGTGGTACAAGGCCAATATAACTTAATTCAGCGAGAAGCAGAAAACGATATTTTACCTTATACGGCTGCAAACCGCATTTCATTTATTCCATACTTTCCGCTAGCTGCTGGTTTACTTGCTGGGAAATATGATAAAAATACAAAGTTTAATGACCTGCGCGAAGATATGCCTCATTTTATCGGCGAAGCATTTCAGCAAAACCTAGAAAAAGTAGAGCGTCTTCGTCAAATCTCTAGCGCAAAAGGCGTAGAAGTAGCTCATCTTGTTCTGGCTTGGTACTTAACGCGCGATTCAATTGATGTATTAATTCCAGGAGCAAAACGCGCTGATCAAGTACTTGATAACTTAAAAACATTAGATGTTCAGCTCACTTCTTCTGAAATTAAAGACATTGATCATATTTTTAAATAATATAAAAAGAGCTTTGCCATAGGTAAAGCTCTTTTTTCTATACAATTCCGCTGACTAATAGAACAAAAGCTGTAAAGAAGAATCCCATCTGTACAAAGCTTGTTACGTACTCTTTCGTTTCTTGTTTGTATTTCCATTCATCTATACTTTTTAACAAAATATTCACGACTAAAAATAGGAAAGATACGATATAAGGCTCTACAAACATAAAGATCATATCAAATAACAGACAAAGAACAAAAGCTATCGTCACATATTTATCCCATCGGCCTAAAGCTAGACTTTCATACTCATATTTTCCCCAAAATTTGCTGCGAGGGATATCAAGGACTTTTCTCAAGATAACGTCTGCTAAGACCGCTGCTGCTACAAGTATTATTAATATATACATTGCCATCCCCCCTTCCTTTTTATGGTATCATTTCAACTCGTTTCTGTTAAGGTCTCAGCTACAAAGTGCTTAAACTGCTTTGTTTCTTCCGTTTCACCTTTTGTTACGATATACGTATGTGAAGAAGGCCGGATAATTTTTTGCTGTGAAATGACGCTTAACGTTTGATTTTCAACTTCCTTTTTCACCATAGAAAATGGCAAATAAGATACGCCTAAACCTTCTTCAATAAAGCGCTTTGTAATTTCTACTTGCGTCACAGGAAGCAGCTGAATGTGAGGATAACAAGCCTTGATTTGAAGGAGTAAATCTTCCCAATAAACAGGATGATTATTCGTAAGCAGCCGGTAGGAAGATAACAGCTCCTGTTCCGTACGTGCCTCTGCAGAAAACGGGGCAACTAAGACTGCTTTTTCTTTATGAATTAACTCATAAAAAACGTCTGCCTGACCCGGAAGCATCCTTGTTAATCCAATATCTGACCTTCTGTCGCTGATGTCTTTTCCCACTTGAAACGAATTTGTGATATTAACCGTTACTTCAATATGGGGATATCTCTCTACAAATTGTTTGATGAGGCTTGGTAAAACAGATGCTGCTATTTGAGGAGCAGCGGATATAGCCAGTTTTCGGTTATATCCTTGCTTCCATAACTTAAAATTTCCTACTCCTTCTTCATATGCCCTCACCATTTTTTGAGCATGAGGCAAAAAAAAGCATCCTGCCTCAGTCAGCGTGATGTATTTACCCTTTTTTTCAAAAAGCTCAGCACCTAACTCTTGCTGCAGTCGCTGAATATGCTTTGATACAGCAGGCTGTGTTAAAAATAAATCTTCAGACGCTTGCCTGAAATTTTCATAAGAAGCCGCTATGATGAATGTTTTTAACCATTTGATCTCCATTTTCTTCTCTCCATCTCTTTCTATTCATAACAAACTGGAATCAATACTGCTTATTTTTGTTTATTTTCTTTTCTACCAAACTTCTATACGATATATGTATCTCAATATTACCAAATAAAGGAGCTGTAAAAATGAAAAATAACGTGAAAGAAAAATTTAATGCTCATGCTTCTCAGTATGATGAGCAGCGCCGCAAACTTATTCCTTGTTTTTTTGATTTTTATTCCATTCCCGTTTCTCTTCTTCACTTTTCAAATAAGCCGCTTCGCGTACTTGATATCGGAGCAGGTACAGGATTGTTTTCTTCTTTTGTCAAAGAAAAATACCCAGATGCTCATTTCACGTTGATTGACGTGTCAGATCAAATGCTTGAAAAAGCCAAGGAGCGCTTTAAAAACGAACAGCATATGGAATTTATTGTATCAGATATAACAAGCTACGAATTTGAGCACTCATTCGACATTGTGATTTCTTCACTTGCTATTCATCATTTAGAAGACGAACAAAAGCAAAAGCTGTATGGGCAAATTCATAATTTACTGCATACAGGAGGAATATTTATTAATGCGGATCAAGTATTAGGCCATTCTTCTATTATTGAAGAGTTATATAAAAAAGACTGGAGTGAAAGAATTGCCGCAAGCGGATTAACGCATGAGCAAATTAAGGCTGCTCATGAACGTACGAAGTTAGATAAAATGGCAACTTTACATGATCAGTTAAATTGGCTAACAGCAAGCGGGTTTAGCACGGTGGATTGCATCTATAAATTTTTTAATTTTGTTGTAATGTATGCTCAAAAATAACGGTTTAAAAACTACTTGTCTCTTTGCAAGTAGTTTTTTTACTCTTTCCCTCCCTATATTCGAATAAGAATATTTATCTATTTCCACAAAACTACGCATACTTCTTTTCCAGTTTCGTATATCTAATAATAGCTTCGTTCTCCTGAACTTTTGAATTTTTTGTACATAAAACCCATATAAAGTATTTTTATACTATTTTATGTCTTTTTATGGTATAAAAAATACAACTATGTTACAATATGATTACAAAACAATCTATACAACGCTTTCATTTCTTTACACGAAAATGAAGAACTGGAAAGGATGTGCTGCTTATGTAAATGTGAATCCGCTAGATTAGTAAACTTATATTCTTAAAGTTGTACAAATCATCAAGAAAAACTTAGTTATTCTTATTATTATAAATTCCCGCTAGTAAAGTCTTTCTACTTAATGATTTCCTTATTAAGCGCATACATACAGGTATAGAAAATGCAGCTATTCGTCTTTTATTTTATTAGTGAAGAATTTATAGCACTGCTCAAAGCACCATACGTTTTTCATTAATGCAGCCTAAGGAGGCGCAGCACATGGCAAATAGAATATCAAGAACAACAATCGTACTCATAGCGGCTATTCTAGCTCTAGCCTGCTTGTTGGTAGGCGTTCCAAAAACAGAAGCTGCTTCAACACCATCTCATTTAATTATCATTAACAAAGCAACAAATAAACTCGCTTATTACCAAAATGGTTCACTTGTCCGAACGTTTTCAGTCGCAACAGGACGCACGCAGTCTCTTACACCAGAAGGGCATTTCAAAGTAGTGAATAAAATTGTCAATCGCCCTTATTACTCAGGGAACATTCCTGGTGGAGACCCTAGAAATCCTCTTGGCAACCGCTGGCTGGGTCTAAATGCGAGAGGTACATACGGCACGACGTATGCTATTCATGGAAATAATAATCCTGCTTCCATTGGCAAATATGTAAGCAGCGGATGCGTTCGTATGTACGATGAAGAAGTGGCATGGTTATTTAGTAAAGTGACCGTCGGTACACCGGTTGTGATTACAACTTCTTCTAAATCATTTAATGACATTGCAGCAGCAAACGGGTACAACGTTTCTGGAAACTCAGGTTCTACTCCAGCTCCTTCTACAGGAACTGTTTTAAAGAAAGGCAGTAAAGGAAATGCAGTTAAAGAACTTCAGCAGAAGCTAACTTCACTTGGCTATAACACAAGAGGTACAGACGGTGTGTTCGGTGCCAATACAGATTCAGCTGTGCGTAAGTTCCAAAAAGACCACGGCTTAACGGCTGACGGTATTGTTGGTCCATCAACGTATAAAGCTTTAGGAAACCCTGGAACCAACCCGACACCAACAAATCCGACAAATCCAAAGCCAACAAACCCACCAGCGGATACAACAATTAACACAAAACAAACGCTTAAAAAAGGCAGCAAAGGCAGCAATGTTCAAGCTCTTCAAAAGAAATTAACGGCGCTTGGCTATGATACAAAAGGCACGGACGGTATTTTCGGCGCCAATACTGAAGCTGCTGTGCGTAAGTTTCAAAAAGACAATAAGCTAGCAGTGGACGGCGTTGCCGGACCTAATACGTTAACTGCTATTTCCAAACGCTAATAGAGCCTGAAATCAGGCTCTGTTTTTTTTATTTATAAACCTCTTTTTACACGGACTCCTTAATGAACCATTACGCCGTCTTTCTTTTCTACCACATACTTAATCAATTGATAAACCGTTCTCATAAGAATTTGCTGCTGATAGATATCGTTTTTGGCAGGAATCACACTTTCTATGACCCTGCTATATTTATACGGCTGATCGTCTTCTTTTTCTTTATAAAGAGCTAGCCAGTCCTTACGGGGATTTTCAAGCAGCTGTTCGTTGAAATAGGAATAAACGACGGTTGCGAACTCACCTGCCAACTCTTGAATAACCTGCTGTCGGTCGGTGACCGAATGATAAGTACTTGACCATCCAGACGGCTGACTTAAAAAATGCTCATACACAGATGAAATAACGGCGGACGCAATAGCTGGTACCGGTCCTTCATTCTCTCCTAAGGAAATGTTTAAACACGTTTCTCTGTCCATATAAGGAATGTTCAGCGACTCCATTGCTTCATAAAAAGCCTGCGAGACAGTCAAGTTTAAATAAATAGGATGCAGCTCTTGCTGCTTTTTTCTCGTTTCTGATACTAAAGCTGTCTTTAAGTCTTTATACAGAAAGTGACTCTCTTCGGATTCCTCGTGTACACATTCTAAAATAGACGTATTCCCTACTGTTAAATAGTAGTGAAGCTGCTTTCTCATAAGAGATGAAACGCTTTTAAGCGCACCATCTATCATTTTAGCCATGGCATGTTTTTTAGCATAACCCGTACGGCAGCTTGGAGAGGTAAGTAAATCTCCGTGTGTAACACAAACGTTTACCTTAGCACCGTGCCCATGTACGATGAGCTGCTGAAGAAATTGAATATCTAATTCTTGAAGCCCATGATGTACGTATAAAATAGAAGCTGCTTGTTTAAAAGAATCGTGGATGGTGCCCGTATATTCAACAGCTGGATGCTCGCAAATCGCTACCCCTTTTTTAAAAGAAAAAGGGCCGGAAACTTCAATTCTACGAAACAATGGATAAATAAGGCGTCCGTTATTTTCTTCTTCTTCATTTGTTAGCGGATCAAAGAAAGACAGCTCTTTTGCTGTGAGACGGCAGGATATTGGCCAGTCGTCTTCTCCTATTTCCCACGTTCCTTCCTTGTATTCTCTCAACCGAGATTCAATTGCCAGAAGCATTTGCTCAGTGATCTTCCTACATTCAAGCCGCTTATGCCATACCTCTGCAAAATCTCTTCCTTCTTGATCAACAGCGTCTTTTACTATTTCACTTTCTCGTTTAATTGCATCTACAAATTGTTTGAATGAACTATTTTCGTCGCTCATTCTTAAAGGAACATCATCATTAAAATAACGGGCTTTGTATGGGATATCTCCCAAAAGAGCGCGCAGATTAAAAGAGGAATCTCCGTGTAATAACTCAAAGACCAAGTCATAATCCGTGCCTCCTTCAGCATACACTTCAGCGCTTCTTAGTAGGATATTCTCCAATTGCCTTTGCACTTCACTTCGCGTAAAAAAAGAGACGGCAGCTTCATAGTGTTGAGAATCCTTCACCTTATACGTAGCAGAATAAGCGCCTTTACTGCCTATTCCTAGAAAGCCGCACTCCTTTTTTATCCCAAGAAGCTGGCGGATTAAAGATGTTTTGCCGCTTCCTTGTTCTCCTATTACATGAACGTACTCATACTCGCTGTCAATTTGTTCGCTTGTCTTTTTTTCAATATCGTTATAAAAAGCATTCACTACTCGTTCATCATACCTTGCTTTTGCTCTTCCTTTTGCAGTACTTGTCCAAAAATCCTGCACTCTCAGCAGTTCATTCATCTCTTCAACCAACATGTCAATTTCATCGTGTTGCTCTGTATACATAAACCGTTTAACAAACGGGTGCGATCTTCCTCTTTCATCTTTTTTAAACGGATGCTGAAACATAATTGACCAGCCTTTTCGCGTAGGAGACTGACAGGCTTTTGCACGAAAAACTTTCATTCATTTCCCCTTCTTTCCCTAACATTGTCCTATTTGAAATGTATGGCTTTTAAAGGGGGGATATGTCTATCATTTTCCTCTTTTTAGAAGGATTTTTCCTGCATTTATCGAAGTAATTAATTGAGGTGATGGGAGAATGTTGACAAAAATTGTGAAATGCAGCATACCGACTGATAAAAAAGCATCTTTTTCATATACGCAACAGCATTGGGCTGCTCTTGCACACGTGAATGGTTTCATTGGCCAATTAGGGGGTTGGAACGTGGAAGATGAAACAGATGCTTGTATTCTAGCTCTGTGGGAAGATGGAACAACTTATCAAGAATTCATGAAGCATACTCATGATTCTATTTTTTATAAAAGCAAGCAGGATCAAACATATACGAATTTGGACGTTTCAACATCAGATCCTTCCTACTTCATCGGAGCACGCTACAATTATTATAGAAGCAGCGCGATTGAAAGCCGTTATTTAGTAAAGACAGAAATTGAAGTCGATTTTTACGACAAAGAAGATATTCATGAAATGGTAAAAAGCTTGATAAATCCTTCTTATCGCTGTTTATCTCACGTTGTATCACCGATCGAGCATAGCAAGCTTGTCATTTTTTCATTATACGGATCTGCTTGTCCGCAAAAAACAATTGATACCTTCGTTCATCCAAATGTACTGAACGCGTCTCAATACATATACCAATTAGAGAAAAATTGGAACGTTCTTTCCAATTAAAAAATAGAAGCCTAGGCCCGACGCCAAAGCTTCTATTTTTTTATGATATGAACCTCTTGATTTTGTACGGTAATGACTTCCTCCGTCATTCCTACAAACAAACCGCTTTCTACTACGCCTGGAATCATTGTAAGCTGTTTTTCCAGCACAGCAGGATTTTCAATTTCTGAAAAATGACAGTCTAGAATATAATTTCCGTTATCAGTGATAAACGGCGTATGATCATCTAAAAGCCTAAGCTGCGGTACACAACCTGCACTGCGAATATGCTTCGCCGTCATTTCCCAGCCAAAACGTATAACTTCAACAGGAAGAGGAAAAGCTCCTAGCGTCTTCACTATTTTCTTAGAATCCGCAATCACGATAAACCGCTTCGCTGCGTACGCAATCATTTTTTCGCGAAGCAGCGCGCCGCCTCCTCCTTTAATTAAAGAAAGTTCGCTATCCACTTCATCCGCTCCGTCAATTGCTATATCAATATATTCAACATCTGCTAAGGTAACAATAGGAATACCTAGTTTCCTTGCCAGTTCTTCTGTTTTTTGAGAAGTAGGAACCGCTTTGATGTTTAATCCATTTTTTACTCGTTCACCTAGTTTGACAATTGTATAATAAGCTGTTGAACCTGTTCCTAGCCCTACAATCATTCCATCTTCAACAAATTGTGCTGCTTTTTCACCAACTGCTTGTTTTTCAATCATACGAAGGCCTCCTTACTCATATTGTACCCGTTTACATAAAAAAGCAAAAGCATTATGAATCCTTACGAAAAAACTCAGCTGACTATTCAGCTGAGTTTTTTTGAAACTGTGTATTTAGAAGAATTTTTTCTACCCAATACTGCTGTTTTGTACTGTTTGTCTGTTCGCTGCTTCTGAGTTCAAACGTATAGTAAATATACCTGCTTGAATAATCATCATTCACATAAGCATGATAAATGCTATGCTTTCCATCTCTCGTTTGTTTTTTCACATAAATCGTTGCATTTTTACCTTTTAACATGTAATCAGGCTGAAACGCATCCATTTTTTTTTGAGCTGCTTTGCTTTTTTTCTTAGAAAATAAAGCCGTTATTTTCCCAGCATTGTATGAATCATTTTCCTTCGTTGATGCTGTCCATACTTCACTTTCATCTTCACTGCTTTTATAAGAAGATTTATGAATAACATACTGAAGCGGAAACCACATGCTATATTGATTGGTATCCGAAGTAAATAATTCAAATCCATTGTCTGTTTGTTCATGATCGACCAAAAACGTACTCGTAAACTTATCTGCCTGGGCTTCACTTTTAAATTTCCCGCTTTGAAACAGCCAAATTCCTACGGCAATGACCAATGCTCCAGCTACTGATGCGGCTTTTTTTCGATCCATTGTTTCCACACACCTTTTAATACCCCTTTAACTTTCGATAATACCATATTCATGTTTACATCGTCATAAGGAGAAATAACCAAAGGATTATCAAAGCGCACATGCTAATTTAACTAGAGAAAATAAACTTTTTTACAATAGTAAATTTGATAACAGACGCTGAGCTAACAGCCGGTTAGCCTCACCGGACTCTATCGTATACGTTAGTAGTTCCTGCTTTTCAGCTTTCGCTTTTATCAAACATTCACCCGTTGGAGAAAGAAGAGAAGTCGTGCTTTTTTGGCTCTCTAAGGCATAATTCACGCTTGCAAAATAAATACCATTCTCCGTACTTCTTGCAATCATTGCATAATCATAAAACTTCGGATCTGGTACTTCACCAGTAAACTGTGGATGAAACACAATGCTTGCTCCTCTTACAGCAGCCCATCGGACAGTTTCAGGATAGCGCCATCCCTCATGGCAAATAACAATACCGAATTTCACGCCGTTTATTTCAAACAACTGGCGGCCATTTCCAGGCTTATAACAAAATTGATCTTCTGCTGGATCAATTTGGTTTTTAGTTTGATACCCTAATTCTTTTCCATTTTCATCAATTACAAAAGCAGTTAAATGCATTCCAAGTTCGTCACGCCATTCCAGTGGTAAAATTACGTTGAGCTTTAACTGTTTGGCAAGCAACTTAACTTTATAAAGCGCATTTTGTTGAATTTCGTGATTGTATGTCTCAACTTCAAAACCCACTCCTCTAAGTCCTGGCACAATTGATTCTGGAAAACATACAAGGTTACATCCTTCTTCTGCTGCTTGTTTCATACAATTTTCTACCGTTGCTACACCCTCTGCGGCTGACTTTGGAAATCTCACTTGCGCTAACCCAATTTTCATTCATTGCTCCTCCACTTCCAACATCATAAAAAACTCATGCTACTAGCGTAACATGAGTTTTTTATCTTTACGTAAATAATTTAATTTGCTGGCGGCTTAATCTTTAATCTGCTGTTCCTTTGCTTCTGCAATGGCTTTTTTTAAATGTCCGTCATGTTTATCAAGCAGCCGGTGCACTTCATCACCTTCTATAGAAGTAAGAAGCGCAAGGATAGCGGCTTTTGGCGTTTTGTATGTTTGTAAACTTTCGGCTGCCTCTTCTGATGAGATGCCAGTTAGTTCTGCAATAATATTTTTAGCACGCTGGACGAGTTTATCATTAGTCGGCTGTACGTCTACCATCAGATTGCTGTAGACTTTACCAATTTGAATCATAGAAGCCGTCGTCAGCATATTAAGAACAAGCTTTTGAGCAGTGCCGGCTTTCATTCTTGTAGAACCTGTTACAACTTCCGGGCCTGATTCTGCTACTATCGCATAGTTTGCTTCTTGTTCCATAGCTGATTGAGGAGAATTTACAACGCAGCCTGTTACTGCCCCCAGGCTGTTTGCATACGCAAGTGCTGAGAGTGTATAAGGGGTTCTTCCACTTGCAGCTATCCCTACAAGAATATCTTTATTTGATAAATTAATCGCTTTCAAATCTTCTATCGCTTGTTTCTTATTATCTTCTGCTCCTTCTAACGCATGCCGGAGCGCCTTGTCTCCCCCGGCTATGATCCCAACTACTTGTTCGGCAGGTGTACCGAATGTTGGTACACATTCAGATGCATCTAACACGCCTAGCCGCCCGCTTGTACCTGCTCCGATATAAATCAGACGTCCGCCTTGTTTAAAAGCACTGACAATTTCATCTACTAACAAAGCAATAACAGGCAGCACCTTATTGATTGCCTGAGGCACTTGGTGATCTTCTTCATTAATTTTTTTTACAATTTCCAGGCTTGATAATTCATCAATGTTTAACGTTTGCGGATTGCGTTTTTCTGTTAAGATATGATTTAAGTTCACTGTGATCCCCTGCCTTTTCCACGATCATTTTTTCTCTATTGATACTCTTTTATGAACAGCTGATAAGCTCCTTTAGCAGATGATACTCGCTGTGTTGCCCACTGGATATGCTTTATTTCTTTTTCACATGTTTTTTTATAAACATCAAACACTTCTGGAACTTCCGTTAAAATGCTGCCTTTGCATGCCAGCAAGCAGCTCCCTTCAAACCGCTGTTTCTTATACAAATGAAGAGTCATGTTTGCAAGGTTCTTTCCAGCCCATTGAAGAATGTCACTTGCTTCTTGTTTATAATTTCTCGCTTGATTTACAACAAGCGGAGTGAGTGAAGCAACTTCTGATTTAGGAGATGAATAGACAAACTTTTTTATGTCGTGTATGGTGTCTGCTTTTACATGTTGCAAGATTGTCTGACTAAGGCTGCTGTACGGACGGTTTTGATCATGCTCTTTCGTCAGCAATATCAGTGCTTGAAGACCAATCCAATATCCGCTGCCTTCATCTCCAAGAAGGTGTCCCCACCCTCCACCGTATTCATACACTCCATCTTTTTTACCAATGCTGACAGCTCCAGTTCCTGCAATGGTTAAAATCCCTTCTTTTCCATGCAGTAGTGCTTCATGTGCAATCATGGCGTCATCATATAAACCTACTTCTACTTGATAACGATTATAAAAATATCGTTTTATTTCTTCTTTGGATAATGCTTTACTTCCAGCAAGTCCTAGTGAAATGCCTTTACATGTATGACCAGCAAGCTCAGTTTTGCACGCCATAATACATTCATCAATATGAGTAATAGCCGTGTTGTAATTAATGAGTAAATTGCCGTAACCGCTTTTTGAAGCAGCGAGCTGTTGGCCGTCTAAGCTGTACGCAACGGCTTCTGTTTTTGTTCCCCCGCCGTCAATACCAATAATATAGTCCATTTCATCACCGCTCACAAAAAGCAAATTTATCCCATGGCTGCAGTTCATTTAATAAGAAAATTTCCTCTTCCGCAATGCGGCCTACTACGTTTGTTTTACCTGAGTTCTCCATGTCTAACAGCGCAATTTGCAGCTCTCCTTTGTACTGACCGTAGAGTTCATTTTCTATTAAAATATCGCCTCTTCGAATGGAAGGAGTATGCGTAGGCTTGAATTCTTCTTTTTTATATTTTACTCGGCTTTGCGTAGAGCGAATTAAATAATCCGATACGTCTCCGCGGTAAAAATGAAACTCTTCTAGCACAATTTTTTTCTCAAGCTCGGTAATCGTATCATACAGGTTCACATTAAAGGTAAAGCGCTCTTGCTGAACAACATCACGCAGCGACTTCATTTCTTCTTCCGATGCATAAGCATTCGCAATGATTGCACAATCAATTAATCCCGTTTTAAAAAGATGCTTAGCCTGCACGTCGATTGGAAGCGTGCGATGCATTTCAAGCGTACAAAGCCCTTCAGTAACAGGCCACGGTCCAAAAGTAGCGCTTGGTGAATTAATAAACGCTGCTGTTTCAAGGTTATGTTCTTTAAACAACGCTGAACACTTCATAAAGTGATCATACGACAATCCCGCATATCGATGAGGATAGAAGTTGTGCGACCCCAATAGCTGTTTTCGATTCGGCTGGTAACTTAAAATATTATCAACATACTTTGTTGCATTACTCATATTAATTTCAATTTTTAAGCCGTATGGATTAAAGGTCATAATGGACTCTTCATTTCCCGTATAGCCTAGATCAAGACGAATAGCATAAGCCCCTAATTCTTGAAAAAAAGATAGATCATCATAAGAAATGCCAAGCGCTCCAAATACGCGAGGAGCGATATCCACTACTACTTCCATCTCTAGCTCATTGGCAAACTCAATGATTTCTTTAAAATTTGCCATTACTTTTTTCTGATCGCCTTCAACCGAAAGCAAGCACGTAAAAATGCGGGTAAATCCGTATTGATGCGCAAGTGCTATATACGCTTTATCTTTTTCCACAGTCGAATGTTCCGGATAAATCGCAATACCTAGCTTTTTCATTGATTTTCGCCTTCTTTTTTAAATTTTTTAATAAGCTTAATCATATGTTCAATTAATTTTTGCTCTGAAATAGCCGTCATTAAATGATCTTGTGCGTGAATTAAAAGCAGCGACTTTTCAATTGTTTTTCCGTTCAATTCACGTTGAATAAGCGCAGTTTGCGTTTTATGAGCATGACTGAGCTCTTTTTGAGACTGCTTTAAAAGTTCGTCAGCTTTATTAAAATCATAATCTTCAGCTGCTTCTAACGCTTCATATGCCAGTGACCTAGCATTTCCTCCGTATGCAATAAGTTCAAAAATTTCATTTTCCATATTTGTTGCTTCTGTCATTTCTTCCATCCCCTTTTTTATAGTGGTGCAGGCGTAATGTTTCCTAATATTACAGGAGACAAAGCACCGGTTGCACTTGGTACATTGCCTGGATAGCCTGCAAGTGTTTCATTTGCGAGCACCGCAAAAGCTACGGCTTCTTTTGCTTCTGAAGACATCCCTATTTCTTCTTGTGTATACACGCTGCAACGCTTCCCTAGCTTGGCTTTAATCATATTCATCAGCGTATTGTTATAACTTCCGCCTCCTCCAATAATCACTTCGTCAATAGAATAGGCGGGAAAAATAAATGTTTCATAGTGATGTACAATGGATGATGCCGTGAACATGGTAATCGTAGCTAGCAAATCTTCTTTTTTATGGTTGCTATATTTCTCTAGCAGTCTCCTTGTGTACTGTGTACCGAACAGCTCTCTTCCCGTCGATTTAGGAGGAGAAAGATTCATGTAATCATGGTTCATACAGTCTTCTAAAAGCTCTGAAATAATAGTTCCTCCAGCTGCTAAACACCCATTTTCATCAAATGAAACATGAAAAAGCTGCTGACACGCTTCATCTATCATCATATTTCCCGGCCCCGTATCAAAAGCTACTACGGGTATAGGAGAGTGTTTTGGCGGAATCAACGTTACATTCCCAATACCTCCAATGTTTTGAAGCAGCCTTGTACGATCAGCGTGGCTGTACAAAATTCGTTCGGTGTGAGGAACTAACGGAGCACCTTGCCCGCCCGCTGCCATGTCCATCACTCTGAAGTTTGCCACTACCTTCGTTTTGGTTTCATAGGCAATAACAGCGGGCTCTCCAATTTGGAGTGTAGACATCGCTGTATTTCCTGAAGCATACGGCTGATGGTAAATGGTTTGACCATGCGATCCGATGACATCTACTTGTTCAAGAGAAAACCCGGCTTCTTGGCACACTCTTTTCACTGCATCTGCAAACGCGTAGCCAAGTTTAAAATTCAAGCTGCAGATCAGCTGTACATTTGAATGTTCGAGAGAAAGCGCCTGTTCAATTTCTTTTTTTAACGGCGGTGAAAACGGCATGGTAATGAACTGAAGAAGTTTAACTTTACTTTCATAGCCGCTTCCTTCAATCTCCACAAGAGCTGCATCAATTCCGTCCAGTGACGTTCCCGACATAAGTCCAACGGCATACATATTATGCTTTCACTTCCTTAAAAAAAGCGGGTAAATACTTGCGATGAGCTTGAAGCAGTTCGTCTAAGACCGCCTTAGCCAGTTCGTCACTTGGAACAAGCGGATTAATGGTCAGGGCAACCAGCGCTTTTTCGTAAGATCCTGTAACCGCGGCTTCTGCTCCTACTCGTTCAAACGATTTAATTTGCTGTACGAGTCCATTCACTTCTACCGGAAGTTCACCGACAGCGAGTGGTACTGGTCCTTGCTTTGTTACAACACAGTTTACTTCAACCGCAGATTCGTTTGGCAGTGAAGAAATGGCGCCATTATTTCTTACATTTAATGTTTGAATATCACCTTTATCGTTATAAATGGATGAAATTAAATTACATGCGGCATCGCTGTAGTAAGCGCCTCCTCGTTTTTCCAGCTGCGGAGGCTTACTTTCTAGATTTGGGTTTTTGTAGAGTTCAAAAAGCTCGGCTTCTAATGCTTTGACCACTTCAGCGCGCGTAGTACCTGACTGAAAGGCCAAAAGCTCTTCTGCTACTATTTCTTTTGTTTTATAGTAGTAGCGGTGATAAGGACACAAGATCACGCCAAGAGCTTCCAAAAAATCCGGTTGCCACGGAATAGGAGCTATGTTTTTCATTGTTACTTGAGACTTTGGATCACTTAATCGCTGAATGACTTCTTTTGTTACTTCCTTTCCTTTGGCATACACATGCAGCCCGTATACCAAGTGATTTAACCCTGCAAATTCAATGTGCACATCTTCTTTTTCGATTTGAAGCAAGCTGGCGATTGAGTTTGTCATATGTACAGGCAGGTTACAAACTCCTACTACTTTAGAATGCTTTCCGTAGCGAAGCAGCGCCTCCGTTACCATACCGGCAGGGTTTGTAAAATTAATAAGCCAGGCGTTTGGACAAATTTCGTGTATTTCCTCGGCAATTTTCAACAAAACCGGGATTGTTCGCAAGCCCTTAAATAATCCTCCCGCCCCGTTTGTCTCTTGACCAATCATTCCGTACTTAAGAGGGATGCGTTCATCTTGAATACGCGCATCAAGCTGGCCTACTCTAAGCTGTGTCGTTACAAAATCAGCATTTATTAACGCTTTTTTTCGATCAAGCGTTAAATGAATTTCCATATCAACACCTGCTTTTTTGACCATTCTTCTAGCAAGTGCTCCTACAATTTCAAGCTTCTCTTTTCCTTCTTCAACATCTACAAGCCACAGCTCTTGAATTGGAAGCTCATTGTACCTTTTAATAAACCCTTCGACCAATTCAGGTGTATAGCTTGATCCTCCCCCTATTGTCACTACTTTCATTCCTTGCCCCTCCTTGTTAAAAAACGGCTAAATATGTAACGGCTGTGCACCCTGCCCCGAGCAAAACAAAGCGTATACAAACAGCGGTTTTAGATAAAGCTGCTGTTGAAAGCCGAATAGAAATAAATGTTGTAAGCAAAGCTGCTGACAGACTTGTAATGGCAAATAAACTATGCTGCGCTGACAAACCAGCATACTGCAGCAAAGGTGTAAAAACAACGTTACAAAGAACCATGGTCAACAGAAATAAAAACACGGTTTTATATCGAAATCGAACAAACATTGATCTTCACTCCTATTAAAGAGATAGAAGCCAAACAAGTTGGCTTCTCTTTCTTTACATTTGAACTGAGCTATCGGATGGTGTAACCGTTGCTTCATCGCTTCGTTCCATTTCAACCATCTTTCGGTCGTACATTTTAAAGAACGGAAGATAAATCACAACAGAAATAGCAATATTGACAACGACCAGTACAACCGCCCGCCAGTCTCCTCCGGTCGATAGATATGCCCCAATCGGCGCCGGGAGCGTCCAAGGAACCATTACGTATGTTGGAGTAATAAGGCCTGTCGCCGTTGCTGCGTATGAAATGATCGTTGTAATAATCGGGATGATAATAAAAGGAATAATTAAAATAGGATTTAAGACAATTGGCAAACCGAAAATAATTGGTTCGTTAATATTAAAAACCGCTGGAATAAAAGATGTCCTAGAAAGCGCTTTCGAATATTTAGATTTTGAGAAAAACAGCATTGCTAAAGCAAGGCCTAGCGTTGCTCCAGATCCTCCTATCCAAACAAACCATTGAAAGAACGTTTCGGGTGCAATATACGGGAGCGTTGAAGCTCCGTCTGCTACCGCTTCAGCATTTTTCGCTAAATATACTTCCCATACAGGCCGTGCCACTGTCCCAACAACTGAGACGCCGTGAATACCAAATGACCAGAAAAACGTAATTAAGAAAACCGGTATTAATACTCCTGCTAAACTATCTCCTGCCTCTACAAGCGGAGCAACTAGTTTATCAACTAAATGATGAAGATCGATACCTAAAACAATTGTAATAATGGTCATAAGTACAACAACAATCGCAACTGGAATTAGCGCTTCAAAAGACCTCGATACTGAAGGTGGCACTTGCTCCGGCATTTTAATGGTGACATTTTTTGCTTTACAAAACCTGAGAATCTCGACTGATAAAATCGATACAATCATCGTCACAAATAAACCATGTCCTCCAAGGTTGGTCATTGGAAGCATAAACCCTTCTTCTTCAATCAGCTTTGGAGTCACCGTAAGAAGTAGTGCAGCAACTGCAATTTGTGCTCCTGACAGCGGATCGAGATTATAGCTTTTGGACAAGTTATACCCTATCCCAAAGGCTATATATAAAGACATAATAAACATCGTTACGCGATACGGTATTAAAATGTTGGCGCTGTTATCAGCTGCCCATTTCGCAATTGTGCTATCTTGGGGCACAGGCGGAAATGCTAAAATTAAGAAAAAACTTCCGATAATGATAAACGGCAAAGCGGAAATAACACCATCACGAATGGCTTGAAGATGCCGCTGTTCTGATAACCTGGCCATGGGTCCCGATAAATTGTTCTCTAAAAACGACACAAATTTGCTCATATACCCTTTCCCCCTCTATATTCTCCCCTTGTGTAATAAACCCCTTATTTATTTAAAAAGCAGGAAGAAACCTGCTTTCCTTAGCTAACGAGCTGTTGAACCGTTTTATAAAGCGTCGGACCTCCAAGCGGCGTATAAGCCTGCGGCGGAATGGGCCCGCATGGAACAGAAGCTTTATCCGCTTCCGCTTTCACTGCGTTAAACCGGTGACGAATCTGCGGTGCAACCATTACAACGTCCCAGCCCTTTTGAATTTCCTCTGCCACTTCATTTGTCCCAATTGCCAGCACTTCCATATCCGTTCCGTGCTTTTGTGCTTCTGTTTTTAATGCTTTCACCACAATCGCACTTGACATTCCTCCAGAACATACAAACAATACCTTCATTTTCTCGTTTCCCCCTACCTCTTGATTTTTTGAATTACATTATGTGTATCGATTATGCGTTCAAACACTTGATTGCCTTTTTGAATACATAACCGTATAAACATCGCATCTACAATGGCTAGCTGAGCAATACGAGCGCTCATCGTTCCAATTCGAATATGCTGCTCTTCTACTGAAATAGTCAGCAGAATATCAGCTAATCTAGAAGCTGGAGATGATCCGTGCTGCGTTAGCAAAATAACCGTTGCTCCTTTATCTTTGGCTATTTGCATCAGTTCCACCACTTCTTTTGTTTGACCAGAAGTCGATACTACAAACAGCACATCATCTTTTGTCATATTCGTAGCCATCACCATTTGAACATGACTATCTAATGAAAACAGCGCTGAAATATCAATTCGAAGCAGTTTATACTGCGCATCTAGCGCAACTACAGATGATCCCCCTGCTCCGTATAAAAACACTCGTTTCGCTCTATGAATAGCTTCCGCAGCTGCATCAATTGCAGAAGAGCTCACTAAACGACTCGTGTTCATAAGTGCGCTCATACTTTTGCTCATGACTTTTTCAAGCACAGCTTCGGTCTCGTCTTCAAAATTAACCGGAAGATTCGGCAGCTGCTCGTTATTCACCTTATGGGCATCTTTTGCTAATTCAATCTTTAATTCTTTAAAACTATTAATCCCTACACGCTGACAAAAGCGGATAATCGTAGCTTCGCTGCACTGACACTGCTTAGCTAGCTGTTTGGTCGTTAAGTTCAACGTGGTCGTAGGATTTTCTAACACGTAATCAGCTACTCTTCCTTCAGCAGGACTGTAATGATTCATTTGTGCATCGATTAAAGTAAGTACGGAAAATTGGCGCATGAATTCCTCCATCGTTAAGTAACGTATTTCTAAAATATTCTTTAAATTACCATTATTATATTTTTTCTGAAGTTTAATTTCAATATTTTTCTGATATTTTTAAAACTTTATTTTATTTTTCAGAATATTTTATTAAAACCTATTGTGAATATAACGACCGCATGCTATATTATGAAAGAAATTTTATCTCAACCAAAAAAGAAGGAGGAACGAACATGCATATAAAAAAATGGATTGGAGGCATCTTGTTTTTGCTGCTGTTTTGTTCGAGCACATTACCTGCTAAAGCAGACGTACCTACTACGTATCAAAAACGGGAGCTTCGAGCGGCTTGGATTGCAAGCGTATACAATATTGACTGGCCTTCTCAGCCTGGTCTTCCGGTTGAGCAGCAAAAAAAAGAGTTTACCTATTTGCTAGATGAAGTACAAAAGATGGGAATGAATGCTGTGGTCGTTCAAATTAAACCTACCGCTGATTCCTTTTATCCGTCGAAATATGGCCCGTGGTCAGAATATTTAACGGGTACACAAGGTAAAGATCCCGGCTACGATCCTCTAGCTTTTATGGTGGAGGAAGCACATAAGCGCAACTTAGAGTTCCACGCATGGTTTAACCCTTACCGCATTACCATGAATCATACTGATTTAAACAAACTTGCCGATAATCATCCTGCCAAACAACATCCTGATTGGGTCGTCTCCTATGGAAAACAACTCTACTACAACCCAGGTATTCCCGAAGTAAAAAACTTTATTATTGAAGAAGTGCTCGAAGTCGTAAGAAACTATGATATTGATGCTGTTCATATGGATGACTATTTTTATCCTTACAAAATTGCAGGTCAAACGTTCCCTGATCAAAAAACGTATCAAACCTACGGTGCTCAAACGTTTTCGAATATTGAAGACTGGCGCCGAGACAATGTTAATCAGCTTGTTCGAGATTTAAATACGGCTATTAAAAGAACAAAATCATACGTGAAGTTTGGCATCAGTCCGTTCGGCGTGTGGAGAAACATCGCTAATGATCCAACTGGCTCTGAGACGACTGCTGGACAAACAAACTACGATGATTTGTATGCTGATACGCGTACGTGGATTCAAAATGGATATATTGATTACATCACTCCGCAAATTTATTGGAATATTGGATTTGAACCCGCTGCTTACGATACGCTGCTCAACTGGTGGAGAGATGAAGTTCGCGGAAAGCCAGTTCACCTTTATATTGGACAAGCTGCTTATAAAATTAATAACAACGCGGTGGAAGCATGGTCTGATCCCGATGAGTATCCAAGGCAAATTGCTCTGAATCATCAATTTCCAGAAATACACGGGAGCATGCATTTTAGCCTGAAAGATTTGAACCGAAACCCGCTAGGAATAAAAGATAAGCTGCAAAACGATATTTATAAACATCCTGCTCTTATTCCGGCAATGCCTTGGCTTGATGGTACGGCTCCAAAAGCACCAAAATTAAAAAACGCGGGCCCTCATACAAAAGAAGCGGCGTTTGAAATTCGAGATCATCAGCAGAATGATTCCGCCTATTATGCCATTTATCGCTTCCAAGGCAATAAACGAGGTGACATCAACAACGCAGAAAACTTACTGACAACCGTTCGGAAAACAGGAGAAACACAATTATTTGTAGATCAAAGCGCACTCAAAAATCAAACATACACATATGTTGTAACCTCTGTTGACCGTTTGCATAACGAAAGTGCTGTTTCCCGTACGCTTACTGTAAAAGCACCTCATTAAAAAAGGTTCTATAACAAAATGTATGGTAGGATAAAGAAATCAAATGATGCTTTACCAAGCCATTCTGTTATAGAAAGTAGTGAAAAAAGATGGAACCAAACTATGATCGCGCCTTTGGCGTATATGGAATTTGTATGCGAGATGAAAAGCTGCTTGTTATTCGAAAAAATAGAGGGCCGTATATTCATCGCTTTGATTTGCCAGGCGGACAGCTAGAACACGGTGAAACATTAACAGATGCGATGAAAAGAGAATTTAGTGAAGAAACTGGCTTTGAAATTACTATTATTTCTCAAGCCGGTACAACGGATTTTCAGTATCCCTGTAAGTGGAAAGAATTTACCCATGTACATCACATTGCTGTTTTTTATTACGTAGACATTGCCGGCGGTGAGCTTCTTTCCAACCCCGTCCAGTTTGAAGGACAAGATTCTTTGGAAGCATTGTGGATTGCACCGCAAGATCTTAACATCGATAATGCTTCTCCTCTTGTTCTAAAAGCAGTGGAATCTTTAAGCTTATTATCATGGCCTTATGACTCTCAGATTTATGATGAATGGAAACTTAAAACCTCCGAATGATGATAGTGACTAAACAGTACTTCTAAATATCGCAGGCTTAGCTTCTGTTTAGGCCAAAATCAGAAAATATGTTTAATTTCTTTCTAAAGGTGGAATAGACAAGTAACACTACTTAATCACTAATAGAAAGGAAGATTAAAATGAGTAAAGGTTTAGGAGATAAAGTTAAAGGAAATGTATCAAAAGCTAAAGGTGAAGTAAAAGATCAAGTCGGAAATGCAACGAATAACCGCGATCTTCAGCGTGAAGGAAAAGCTGAGAAAGCAAAAGGAAATGCTCAAAAAGCAGTAGGCGAAACAAAAGATACATTTAGCAATAAATAAAAAAGGACGAGCTTAATGCTCGTTCTTTTTTTATTTAATAAGCTGATTTAAGCTTTTAATCATTACGTTTGGCTGCAACTCTTTATGCTCAGCTACATTTCCTTTTCGGTTAACCCAAGCCGTTGCGAACCCGTAGTTTTTAGCACCGGCAATATCCCATGTATTCGATGACAGAAACAATACTTCTTCTCTTTTTGCATTCATTTTATTTTTTGCATAATGATAGCTTGCCATTGTAGGCTTGTACTGTTTGATTTCGTCTATGGAAATAACGTCTTCAAATAAATGATTCATATTGTGATAAGAAACAAGCGGATCAATCATATGCTTAGGACCATTCGTAAAAATAGCCAGACGATATCCTTTTTCTTTTAAATAGGCGAGCACCTCTTTGACCTCATCGTAGACATTCAGCTTCATGTAAGCACTCATCAGCATTTTTTCTTCATGTTCCGTTAAATCAATATCATTTGCTTCTGCTGCATATTTCAGGGATTGATTTGTTAATGTATAAAAGTCAACGTATCGTCCCATCAGCTGATATTGCATTGCATATTCAATTTGCTTCAAACGCCATAAATGGCTAATACTTTCTCCTCGTTCCGGATACAGCTTATCACACGTTTCAATAACGGTATGTACATCAAACAGTGTTCCATATGCATCAAATAAAATCGTTTTAAATTTCATCTGTGTTCGCCTCCTTCTTTCATTTTACCCACTCGTAAAAAAACATAACGTTTTTTCTGTTAAAAAAGAGGCATATTACCAGCTGAAGTATGCTCATTTCTTATGAAGATAAAAAAACAGCAGGCTCTCCTACTGTTTATAATCCCACACGACTTTCCATTCTCCTTTTTCACGAACAGCATACACTTTCTGTACCAAATCAAAGTTTCCATATTTCCCTTTATACGTTTGGATAACGGTCATTTCGTAAACAACAGGAAACGCTTTACGATCATTTTCCATCTTCCAGCTCTTTCTTTTTTCAACATCTTCAATGGAATACGTAAAAGTGTCTACTCCGAAATGATTGAGAAATACGTGTGCTCGATCTTGTATGTATGCACCTTTTGTCCACTTCTTTTTCATGGACGAATGAAAAAGGTTCCATGATTCCGAAAAGTTCCCTTCCTGTTCTAGCGTATAAAATTCTTTTACAGCAGATTTGGCTTGATGACTCGGAGAAAAGAATGTAAATTGAAACATCCAAATTCCCAGCGCAATCAAAGCAAGAAACACAGCTACTCCTAAACTTCGCTTCAAAAGCAGTGTTTTTTTTCGATACAAGTAAAAAGCCCCTTTATCAAAAATGCAGTATACAACAGCTTATTCGATATCAGGGCTTTTTAGTATTGCCGAACTAAACTTATCGGACATATCCTCAAAAAAGAGATTGAGACATAACTACACACATGAAATCTACGTTCACCTTAACCATAAAAGATCCGAACAATTCACCGTTCAGATCTTCCTTCAACTAAACTACGTTTGTCCCAGCCTCTTTCTGCGCTATACAATGTGAAAAGCCATTTGCATGGCTGCTAAAAAGCCCACGAACACAAGGCCCGTCACGAGACCCTCTTTCCAATCTGGCCGGTCTCCTCGAACAAATTTAGCAATATCATACGATAGCATGGCTGCTAAAAAAATCGTTAAAACAATATACAGCGGCTCCATCTTCTATCACCCACTATTTCTTTTCTTCAGTGTAACAACTTTTTCATAAGTATGCATGTAAAAAAAGCAGCTTAAAATTCTTGACGAATGTGTGAAATTTCTCTTTTTTATGCATAAACTACTTAAAAGCGTGAAAGGAAGATGCCCTTTGTCTGCTTTTAATCCTCAGCAATTTAGCGTCACATACCGGCAAGGAAGCACGCCCACCTTTCCTTTTATTGGGCGCCGCTATACGCTCACCCATTCTGAACAAACAGACGATTTATTTCTTTGGATCGACGAAAAGTTTGCTGTTGATCAATTAAATGAACAGCGAAATGAGCTTTTTGCCGAATGGCTCCACAAAGACGGTGTTGATACGCTGTATGTATACGTATTTATTGGAAATGAACACACGGAAAAGTCTGTTCAAGCCATACGGTATGCTATTTTCAAACAAGAAATGCCTTACTTACTAAAAGCATTGCGCTACGGTGATGCCACGTTTTTCAACGCTCACCCTGCTTTAGATCGTTCCCCCATTTACGTACATTTTCATTCCAGTGACAAAGAATTTCATTCCATTCGATATTTTCAAACGCCTTCTCACTATGCCTAAGCATATGAGAAGGGATCTTTACTTCGTTAATCTCCTGTTTTCCAAACTCCATTTCTTCTAGGGTCTCCCGCCCCTTCCATTTGTTTATCTTGAAAATTAATGGTTAACGCTTGGATACCTCCATAAAAGACGTCGCTTTCCTTTGTTTCTATCCGAAACGCAGAAGGGATATTTTTTGTATCTAAATCAGGCTCTATATAAATAGTCGAATCGTCAAAAATAAATCGCGGTTCATTTACAGCTTCTTGAAGCGGTTCATTTCCTTCAAGATTTTTAGAAAGTACCTGAGTTAAAATTTGAGGAATCCGCGTTCCGCCAGGAGAACCTATTCCCATCGCCCACTCGCCTTTTTCTCTTATAATAGTTGGAGCTGTAAAGGTTCTTGCTCTTTTTCCTGGCTCACGATTATTCGGTTCTTTGCTTCCAAACGTATCAGCATTGTTATTAAGAAAAAAACCGTCAACTTGTTCGCCTGTACCAAAGAAGTTACTTAACGTATTGGTTGTTGATACGACGGTTCCTTCTGAATCAATAACTACAAAATGTGTTGTACTTTCGTGTTCTTCATCCCCTTCACCTGAAGAACTTGTCGGGTGATTGACCAGGTTTGTTATATAATCATCACTAACTAACTCACTTGAGTTTTGATTATGAAAGTCAGGATCGCCGATTTGTTTTAACCGGTCGGAGTAAGCTGCTTTTTTAATTCTGTTCATCGTTTCGTAATAGTCTTTGTCAGGCATTGTTTCAAGATTTTCTTTCTCTGCCATTTTTAACATTTGAATCAGTGTAATCCCGGAAAAAGGCGGAGGCGCTGAAATCACTTCCGTTCCATTGTAATCAGAAACGACAGGCTTGGTTTCTGTCACTTGATAGGAAGATAGGTCTTTTTTAGAAATAGGCGTTGCATCAGCAAGATCTTGTGCCAAATCTCCTTTATAAAATGCAGATGCACCTTCTCGCTGAATCTTAATTAACGTTTTAGCCAACACTGGCTGGGACAGCGTTTCTCCTTCTTCGATTGCTTCTCCCTTCGGATAAAAAGCAGATAGATCATCCACATCCATCCTTCCTCTAGAATAATACAATCGCGAAGATAAAAGAGAGTCTACTTCAAACCCTTTTTCAGCGTATTCAACGGCCGGCTGAATTAAATCACTCATTGATTTTGTGCCATACTTCTGCTGAATATATTCCATGCCAGCCACAAATCCCGGCACGCCGTTTTTACCGCTCATAGAAGTTGGAGCGGTTTCCCGGTAATCGATAAAGGTAGCAGGCTGATCTTTTTTGGCAATCAGCATACCTCCACCTCCGCCAATTCCGGATCCAAAAGGTTCCACTACATTGAGGGCATACGAAATAGCAATGGCCGCATCTACTGCATTCCCGCCTTCTTTTAATACGTCCATCCCTACATTTGCTGCCAGAGAATTCGATGAACTCACACCATAAGAATGATCATTATTTTTTTTAAGCAGCTTTTTAGGACTAAGATCTGTACTCGATTGAGTCATAAAAAAAGCGGCTATAACCCCGATTAACAACAAAACAGCAACAATATTAAATAACAGTAATTTTTTATTCACACATTCCCCTCCATTTTTACTCATATGTATATTTTGTGAAGCGCTTTCATTTTTATCCATAAATTAAATTGCACACAAAAAAGACATCGCCCCGGACGATGCCTTTTTATTACTATATATGTTTTATTTCCCAGAAGCTGCTGCAGCATCATTTACTGCATCTGTAGCAGCAGATTTTGTTTGTTCAATCATTTTTACGTTATTTTCGATTTTTTGCTGTTCATCTGTTGAAAGAGTAGCCGGATGTTTTAAAGCTCCAAGTCCTGCTACTACTCCTGCTACAATAGCAATTGGTCCTACAATCCCTACGATACGTTTTGCGATCATTTTCTATTCCTCCAATTAAATTAGTCTGTACTTTTTTCCCATAAACCGTGGCGGCGCGGATCAGCGTCACCTTGAATTTTATTTTTCTTTAAGTCTTTCACAAGAGCTTGAACGCCTCCGTAAAACATCGCGTTATCATTGTTTTTTAAGTCATAGCCGTACGTTTTTAAACCATCTTTAGTTGACTGTTTAAGCTTAGCTTCTGAATAAAACTTATGAGAATCAAAAATCACACGCTTGTTTTCTACTGCCTTTTTAATGGAATCTTTGTCCTCAAAATAATCCCCAATTACTTGCGTTAACACTTGCGGAATACGATTTCCTCCCGGTGTGCCAATCGACATTACCCATTCATCACCTTCACGAATAATGGTAGGGGCTGTAAATGTTCTTGGACGCTTACCAGGTTCACGCTTGTTAATTCCTTGTCCAAACGTATTGAGCGTATTATTCAAAAAGAATCCATCTACATATTCACCGCTGCCGAAGAAATTACTCAGCGTATTCGTTGTCGATACAACGGTTCCGTCACCGTCCATCACAACAAAATGAGTGGTACTTTCATGTTCTTCGACGTCGCTTACTTTGGTGTGATCTGTTTCAGTATTATTTAATTTATTACGAAGTAAATGCACGTAGTGATCGTCGATCCAATCATTTGGCGTTTCTTTTATAAAAGCCGGATCGGCAATTTTCTTCAAGCGGTCTTGATAAGCTACTTTTGAAATTTGACCAAGAAAATGATAATAAAGACTAGGATGCGATTCCTTCAGCTTCCAAATATCTTCTTGATCCGTCATTTTTAACATTTGAATGAGCGTAGCACCAGCAAAAGGAGGAGGTGCTGAAATAATTTGATGACCTTTATAATTAGTTGATAGAGGTTTGCGCTCAACAGGCGCATACTTTCGCAAGTCTTTGTGACTTACTTTCGTTTCTTCTGTAATATCGTCTGCAATTTTCCCTCTATAAAAAGCATTTGGCCCTTCTTCCTTAATCTTTTGCAGCGTGTTCGCTAATTCATGCTGTTTGACAATTTCACCTGTGTTAATGGCGTCTTTATCTGGGTAAAAGCTAGGAATTTCATCTTCATTCACATTACCTTTGTATGAAACCAGCCTATCGTGCAAATCTTTGTCCACTTTGTACCCCTTCTCGGCATAGTTAATGGCCGGGTCGATTAGTTTGCTCATCGACAGAGATCCGTAGTGGTGCTGAATATAATCCATACCAGCGACGAACCCTGGTACGCCAATCTCATCTTCTTTATCATTCTTAGGTGCAATTTCTCGGTAGTCAATAAATGTTGGAGAGGCATCTGCTGGATCAATCAGCATTCCGCCGCCTCCCCCAAGTCCTGATCCGTACGGTTCCACAACACCAAGCGTGTAGGAAATGGCAATAGCTGCATCAACTGCTGTACCGCCTTGTTTAAGAATTTCCATACCTACTTTTGTGGCGCGAGGATCTGAAGTACTTACTGCATATTCTTGTTTTGGAAACATAAATTGATAAACACATACACCTA
Organism: Priestia sp. RMT2NF4; assembly: GCF_047872835.1. Classification (NCBI taxonomy): domain Bacteria; kingdom Bacillati; phylum Bacillota; class Bacilli; order Caryophanales; family Bacillaceae; genus Priestia; species Priestia sp. RMT2NF4. The sequence continues at coordinate 403,598 of NZ_JBLQZO010000003.1, read as the reverse complement.
CTATGAGTGAAAAGATGACAATGGAAACAATAATCGTATTACGTTTATTTATCATCTTTTACCTCCTCTGTGTATGACGGGCTATTAGTTAGCTTGTGCTTCTTTCTTTTTGCGCTCCTCTGCATGTTTTATAATGCGAGAATGATCTAAGTTTAATTCAAACTTGTTTCGTTCTTTTTCTAACAGTTCAGGGTTTGAAGAAAACTTGTTTAAATCGTTATAAATACGCTTCATGCGCCAAGGGTTATCTGTTGGAGTTGGTGTACCTGCTTTAATAACCATTGGAATAACATCAATTTTAGCTTGGCCCTGCTTGTTTAAATGATACTGAACCATCGCTGTATTTTTCGTACTTGACCACCCTTGGTCAAAGATAAAGTTTCCTAGGCTATAGAAAATAACCGAACCTTTATATACGTCATATGACTGTAGAACGTGCGGATGGTGACCGATGATAATGTCCGCACCAGCGTCTACCATCGCTTTTGCTAGTCCTTCTTGACGAGGACTTGGCTGTGCATCGTATTCTTCACCCCAGTGGGCATTTACTACAACTAAATCAGCATTTGCTTTCGCTTGCTGGATCGTGCTGAAAATAAGATCCGGATCTGCTTTTAAAATACCTGGGTTGTTTTTTCCAGCGGACATTCCGTCTGAATGTACATCCGTAAACCCTACGGTTGCAATGCGGATGCCGTCAGCATCTTTATATGAAATATGCTTTGCTTCTTCAGAGTTACGGCCAGCACCAACAAAATCTAATTTGTTTGCTTCAAAAGTAGAGATCGTATCTTCTAACCCTTTTGCACTGTAGTCCATTGAATGGTTGTTCGCTAAGTTTAATACGTCGAAACCTGCATTTTTAACGGTCGCTAGATCAGCAGGCTTACTATATAAATGAATACCTTTTTCCATTGCTTTATATGAATCTACGTCGTTTGTTAAAATCGGCGTTTCGTAGTTCCCGCTTACGTAATCCGAATTTTTAAAGAACGGCTCCACGTTGCGGAATACAAAATCTTCTCCGTAGCGTTCAGTTACTTCTCTTACATGGCGACCCATCATAATGTCTCCGACCATAGTCATCGTTAAATCATTATTGGCCTCTGGATTAGCCGTCTCAGGGTTTTCAAGAGCGTCCGAACGCTCCATCCATCCTGAAAGAGCTAAAATTACGATTAAAATTGGCGTTAAGATAAGAGCTTGCTTGCCCGTTGTAGGCTTTGTTTTCTTTATAAACATCAATACTTTTTCTTGAAAGTTTAATTTTTTCTCTTTCAACGCTTTCACCTTCCTTTACCAGCTGCGGTTTGTTTGTGTATTAAAATAAATAATAAACTTGCATAATTCCAAATGTTACACCACTTAATAAAACCGTTGTTCCAACTGTTAAAGGAAGACCTTGCTTTTGCATTGTATTTGCAATTAAGCCCGGTACAATGATACCAATTCCGCGTAATTCAAACACTTCAAACGGCAAGATCGGGAAGAAATAATCAAATGCAACTTTAATCACAATACCCGTAATTAACATCGCTGTAAATTTGCGACGTCCATATAAAATAACTACTTTTGAGATTCCGTACACGACGATAACATACGTTAAAATACTAATTAAGAAAATCATTAAAATGGTAATTGGCTGATCAAATACAAGAGCTAAATACCCCGGTACGATAAGACCGGCTGGCAATACGCCCGTTTTTTCTGTAAAAATTAAGCTTAATGTAACCCCTAACACAAGGGCAATATATAAATCTGATCCGAACATGAAATGGCCTCCTAGATTAAACTGCTTTTCTCATCTTTTTCATTTCAATAATAGCTTCAACAAGCGGCTCGGCTGAACCGTGGATATTTCCGACACCGTATACGATACGATCTTTTAAATAAGGCTTCATGCGCTCTAAAATTTCTTCTGTAGAAGCGCCTTCCATATCCCAGAATTCTTTTGTTGGCAATTCGCCTCTTTGGTGTGCAGCAGCGATTGGTGAGGTCGTCTGACCAATTGCAATCATTACATCCGCTTCAATGTATGGCATTACATCTTCAGCAAATTGCTCGGTGCGATCTACACGGTCCGGACGGCAGTTCATAATGACAATAGGAAGCTTTTCACTATAGTTCATTGAATCTACACGTTCCCAAATACGAAGCGTGGAAGAAGCGTCGTTGGCAGCAAAACCATTCACTAAAAATGCTGGATTTTTTTCATCGCCAAACGTTGTAATTCTCATAGCTCCTGGGTCAGGCTGGGCATTTAACATTCCTCTCATCGCTGTTTCAGCATCGATGCCAAGTGCTTCTGCTACTGCTAAACCGATGGAAGCATTATCAGGGAAAACCATATAATCAAATTCACGTAAATACGCTTCAGATACTTTATCATTGTCAGCTACAATAACCTTTGTGTTGCGCTCTGCAGCTATTTTTTTATAATATTCCAAATATGGACCTTCGATTGTAACAAGGTGGCCATCATAAGGAATAGTAGCAGTGAACGCTTGAGCAACTTCATCTAGAGTTGGACCCATTACATCCATGTGATCTTCTAGTACGTTTACAATAACGCCTACCTTGGCTTGAATCAGCTGATTTTGGAATGTGATTTGATAATCAGGCTGTACCGCCATACATTCACAAATAAGAGCTTCCGCGCCGATATCGGCAACTTCATTTACCACTCGTCGCTGTTCTCCAATGTTCGGACCTTCTTTACGACGAATAATTGGTTCTTCTTCACTTGTATGCCAGTAGATCATACGCGCTTGTGTTCCTGTCGTTTTCCCTACTGTTTTGTAACCTGCTTCTTTTACAATACCTGTAATCAATCGTGTAACCGTGGATTTTCCGCGAATACCATTAACATTCACTCGTACAGGAATTGAATGCAGCTTGCGTAAATGTCTGCGATACTCCCAAACGCCATACCCTACTAAAAATAGGCAGCATAGGATAATTAAGATCATGTTTCATTCTTCTCCTTCCAAACTTCTCCTGTTGGATACGTTATGAATGCTTTTGATTCATAATGATAGATATACGATTTCATAGTTTCACTCCCTTTATATATGTATGGGAGCTAATCAATTAACAGCGCTAGCATGCTGCTAAAACACCTGCTTTGAAAAATGGACTCGAGTACCAATTTCAACAGCTCTAAAACTATCATCTGCGCTCATTAGTGGTCAATAGCTCAAATGTTATATATTCTTACAATTCCGATTGTCTATTTACAGAATTAAAAACTCATCGTTTTATTTAAAATTTACAGAATAGGTCTAAAGTTTATTTACCTAGAAAAATCCCATCCATACCTTTTTTTACCATAACAACAGGAATATTTTATACATCACTCTTACAATTAACACACGGAAATATTACGTAATTAAAAATTTCTTAACTTTAGAAAACGTTTTGTAATATAAAGGTGGAATAAAAAATAGTTTATCCCATTATTTCCTTTTTATGGATATACCAATTGAATTTGTCTAACAACCGTACTTGTGAGGATGATAGATAGATATAAAAGTAAGAAAAATACATTTATTTATCATTTTCTGCTTACATTTAACTTACTTAAATAGAAAGGACATTGAATATTTTTTTCTAATTTTATAAGCATTTAGACTCCATATGCACCTAGTTCTTTTGTTGTTATTTTATAGATTCCCTTTATTTAATAATCAATTCAGTAAATCTAAATCTCTTGACTATGGCCTCTTTTCCTATTTTCATTTCAATATTTTCTGAATCTTTCTACCGATAAAGGCATCTTTTGTCCGTTAAGATTGCCTAGAAAAATGCATGATTTCTCACTTTTTTGGCATATGATGTTATCATAAAAAGAAGAAGTATCATCAAAAGGAGGAAAACAATGGTTGATACAATCCTTTATTTTCTATTTTCTTTTTGCTACATTGTCCTGTTTTTCTTTAGCATATATGTAGTACGAAAAAACACTTCGCCGTTTTACATGCTATTTCTTCCTTTAGTAATAGCTGGACTAATTTACGATAATGTAATGATTGGGATTGGTTCATTTATCGGTGAAGGCGATACTTTACGTTCACTCAGCATGCTTCGCTTTTGGTTTCACGCTTTATTTACCCCTACTTTGGTGCTCTTTGCGTATGGCGTAGCGAAATATTCGACGATCACATGGGCTAAAAAACCTGTTGCCGGCATTGTTTTTTTGCTGACTACGTTTGCCTTAATTAGCTATGAAATAATCGAGACGATTAGTCAGCGTATGGAAGTTGTACGTGAATATGGCATTGTTCGCTATACATTAGTGGGATCATCCGGTCCCCCTCTTATGGTTCTTATTGTGGCGATTATTTTGCTTTTTGTTGGAATTTCTTTATTTCGCAAGACCAGGTGGAGCAGCATGATGATTGGAGTAGCCCTGATGATTGTAGGAAGTGCCGTGTCAATTCCTATACCAAGCACAGCCGTAACAAATACGTTTGAGCTTATTTTTATCTTTTCTTTATTTTTAACTCAGCGTCATTTAGTAAAAATACATTAAAAAGAAGCGATTCCCTTGCTTCTTTTTTTTATATTTGATATCTTTTACCTAACGACCGTTAGTTAGATTGAGGAGGAGCTTTTTTTTGAGTGAATTATCAACTGTAGAAAAAATTAGAGCTGCCGCAATGGAGCTCTTTGGAGAAAAAGGCTATACAGAAACATCACTTGCTGATATCTCATCAAAAGTAGGCATAAAAAAACCTTCCCTGTACGCTCATTTTAAGAACAAAGACGACTTATTTTTACTAACCGTGCATGATTTAATGAATTTATTTTTAACAAAGTTATCTGTTATATACGAACAGCATAAAACAAAGTCTGCTAAAGAACAGCTTCACTGCTTTGTTGTAGATTTCTGCACGATGATTGAAAAAGATTCTTTTGGCCAGATGTACCGTCGTCTTATTTTGTTTCCACCTGAGCATTTGCAGCCGGAAGTAAAAGCTATTTTCTTAAGAAGCGAACGATTGTCTGATCAAATTCTGCATGCTATTTTTACACAGGGAATGGCTGAAGGCGAAATAATTGAACGTCCGATTGATTTGTATATCAATAGCTTTTATTGTTTAACCGACGGACTGTTCATTCAGCGCTTTTACTATGAACCAGAGTATTATGATCAAAAAATCCACGATGCTTGGACAATATTTTGGGAAGGCATACGCGCTAAATAGGCCCTGTAAAAAGGGCTTATTATTATGTAAGGAGGAATTAAAATGGCTTGGATTTACCTTATTATCGCTGGTTTGCTCGAGATTGTATGGGCAATCGGCTTAAAATATTCACACGGATTTACTGAATTAACTCCAACAATCATTACGATCGTCACAATTGTCATCAGCTTTTATTTCTTTTCAAATGCCTTAAAAAAAATTGCTGTGGGAACAGCTTATGCAGTGTTTACTGGTATAGGAGCTGCTGGTACAGCGATACTCGGTATGACCGTTTTAGACGAAGGCGTAAATATTGGAAAGATTTTATTTTTAGGATTAATGATTTTTGGAATTATCGGTTTAAAGTTAATTTCTACTGAAGAAACAGAAAGAGAGGAATCTTAACATGGCCTGGATTGCATTAATAGCTGCCGGTTTCTGCGAAGTGGGATTTGTGATTTTCTTAAAACTTTCGGATGGATTTAAGCGATTGCTTCCTTCAATTGGATTTATCCTTTTTGGTGCAGGAAGTTTTTATCTTCTCTCCTTAGCGTTAAAGGAAATACCTCTTGGAACAGCTTACGGTATATGGACGGGAGTAGGCGCTGCCGGAAGTGTACTTCTCGGCATGCTTTTCTTTCGCGAAGCAAAAGATATGCGTCAAATTCTATTTATTTTTTGTATTGTAGCAGGTGTAATCGGCCTTAAAATCACCGGATAAGGGTGTACTACTTCCCCTCTTTTCGTGCTATACTAAACTTGTAAACACTTTCAAAAAATAGGAGACGATGACAATGAACCTTGGGTTTGGAGAAATTGCCTTAATTGTATTTGTCGCTCTATTGCTTTTTGGTCCAAAGAAACTGCCGGAATTAGGCAAAGCTGCTGGAAAAACGTTAAAAGAGTTTAAAAACGCTACAAAAGGAATTATGGAAGAAGACGAAAAAGAAAAAGCCCCTCCTAAATAAGAGGCTTATATCTCTTTTAAAAGCTGACTCAAACGTTTGAGTCAGCTTCTTTGTGGTGGGAATATACTGAAATTCGATTTCGACCCGTACGCTTTGCTTCGTATAAAGCCTGATCTGCTTGATGAACAATTGAAATGGGCTGTATGTTTTCGGATGGAACGACTGTCATTATTCCAACGCTGATAGTGACGCACTTAAACACTTCAGAAGCTTGATGGACAATTCCACGGTCCTCCACTTGCTGCCTAATAGCTTCTGCCATTTTTATCGCTTCATATTGATTAGCTCGAGGAAGCAATATACCAAACTCTTCTCCTCCGTATCTTGCGACAAAAACCGATTCGTCAAAGACAACGCTTTTAGCGATATTCGCTACTTCTTTTAAGCATTCGTCTCCTTGAATATGGCCATAGGTATCGTTATACGCTTTAAAATAATCAATATCAAATAAAAGAAAAGAAAGCGGCTCTTTTTCTTTCCGTGCGTATTCCCACTCGATTTCCAGCTGTTTATCAAGAGATCGGCGGTTGTTCAGACCCGTTAAGCCATCTTTCATAGACAGCATTTCAAGCTTTTTATTAGCTTTGCGAAGATCACACTCAGCCTTCTTTTTCTCCGTAATATCTCGATATTCCCAATAGTGGCCAATATACACATGACCTTCATAGATTGGAATGTAGTCACGCGCATAAATTTTACCGTTAATAAACGTAATTTCTTCATCTACTATTGACTCTTTTGAATAAACGGTGCTTTCTACCGTTTTTAAAAACCTAGCAGGATCTTTCAACATAGGAGCGTGAGATAAAAACAGCTGATTACTTTCCAGTCCAACGTATTGATCAGGAGGCCCGGGTATATCAAACATGTCACAAAAAGTTTGATTAATAACGGCTACTTCGCGCTCCGGCGTTTCAATCATGGTACCTGTCTTTGCATTTTGAACCATAACCGAAAACATTTTAGACAGTTTTTTATGCTGACTTGTCGTTACGCGAGATACATATATATATCTACCTGCTAGATACACTAAACACCCGCCTATAAAGGAAGCAGGGAGTAAATAGACGATAGTCGCAGCGGCGTGCTTCATATCTTTAAAAAGAAAGGACAAGGAGAAAAATATGCAAAGCAAGCTAATAGAATTCATTAATTGAAAACGAATAAATGGACGATAAGGTAAGCGAACCGTCCACCCAGACAGTAAAGCCATTACGATAATTGTAGCAGCGCCTATTATTCCGCTTTCCGTAATTCCAAATAAAAGCAAACGCATTACTCCTATAATACAAGCTGCAATGATAGCCGGTACCATTCCTGCATAAAGACAAACAATTGTCACCGCTAAAAAGCGAAGGTCAAGAATAATAGTAGAATCTATTTTAATTGTATATATCATTAAAATGCTGCCTAATAGTCCATAAGAACATCCGTAATAAATTAAGCGATACATTTTATACCGTTTTATTCCTTCTACTCTATAAATGATTTGCTCTCGAACTATACTCGCAGCAAACAAGAAAGAAATAATTAACGTGATATTAAAGAGAAGTTGACTCACTCTATTCTTCACCTCTTTCCAAAAGCTAAAACAAAAACAATAGGCTTCTTAGCTTACATATTGTTTACAGCTGCTTTTTTATAACTAGTACTGTTTGATTTATCGAACAGTACTATCATTTTTTTCCTTCATTAAATAAAACTGTTCTATACTCTATTTGTTGCCGACGATCCTCACTATATAAAGAGTGTTTATCTTCCTTTTCTACAAGAAATTCTACTTGTTAGTATACTACTAAACTCTATGTGTACACATCACCTTTTACCTTTTTTAAAATATTTATCCATTTTCTATTTTTTGTATTTTTCACTGAAAGGTACGTAGTCGAAATGCGACAAAAATAAAAAAAGAGCGTCGATAAAACGAGCGCTCTTTTTTATTTTTGATGTAAAAATTCCCAAAGACCTGGCGTTTGAGAAAAATCGAAGGTCTTAACAGCGGAAAGAATTTTAATCTTTAAATCTTGCTTTACGTCTTCTCTCTCATGCAGTGAAAAGTTTTGGACAGCTTTATTTAGTTTTGGTTCCAGCTTTTTTAATAAACGCCTTGACGCTTCTTCATCTCCGGATTTCACTTTATTTACAAGCTCATATAGAGTTTCCATTTCTTCACTTCTTTCTTAAGTCAGTTGTTAATTCTTCCACTTTTTCTTCGAGTCGCTTTATATTGTTTTCTACACGCAGTAATAAATAAAAAGAAAGGACAGCGGGAAATCCTACGTTTCCAACAAGTTGAAGCCATTGAGGATCAAACATATCTATCACTCACCTTCATAATTTTTTTCAACTTGCTTAGCGCACGTTGGTAATGGTTAGAAACCGCTTGCTGAGAAATAGAAAAATAAGCAGCGATTTCTTTATGAGTCCAGCGTTCGACAATAATCAAGTGCAGCATACACTGCTGCTTGGCCGTTAATTGGCGAAATGCATGATGAAGAATACGATTTTCAAGTTGATTTCCTAAAAATTCATGCTCCCATACAGCTCCGTCCTGTACTCCTAGCATATCTTCAACTGTTCGATTTCCATCTAGCGCAGCCGGCTGCTGCAGGCGAAGAGGAATATATGAACGCTCTTTTTCTTTTACACGCATAACATCTCTGGAATAATGTCTGCAAAGCTTGTTAATATAATGAAGCAATCTAACTTCACTATAAAACTGATGAAATTCTTTGTTTAGAAGTCTTTGTTCTTTTGTATCATTTTTAACAACCGCTTTTTGTAATCGCTCATAGCGTTCTGGTGTCAAAAATGTATTCATTATATGAGTCTGAAGAGTTGCGCTGTGGTTTGTAAGAAATGTATGAAAGGTACATTCTTTGTCGTGCCGCTTTTCTTGCTGCGAATAGAGCTGAGTCATTGTGCAAATCTCCTCCTTTTTTTCTTATACTTATTAAAAAGGGAGAAAAGAGTAAAATAACAACACCAAAAACGAACGTTTGTTCTTATATAAATTTAACTATATTAGGTTTTTTATGTCAATATGATGAAATGCTCATTAATAATCAAAACGACTCAGTAAAAATAAAAAAAAGAGATTGAGACATAACGAAATGGATCCAATCTAAAGACGAACAAATAGAATACATGAGCTGGACTGCTTATTACACCGCAGTTGATTTCCGTGCAAGACTTCGCTTTCCGCGGGCGGCCGCTGAGCCTCCTCGTCGCTTGCCCTCCAATCAACTGCTAGAAGGAACGAAACAGATGAAATCTACGTTCTGCATAACAAAAAAACGAAACACTAATCAAACATGTTGATCAGTGTTTCGTTTTTCACTTCGGCTAAAATATTTTTATCCCGGCCCTTTTTATTTCTTCTTCATGTATAGATTATTCTTCTCCTAAAACGCGGTTGATACGTTTGCGAAGCATTGGCATTCCATTTCCACCCGCTTGGAAATGACGAAGCTGACCTTCTTTATCAAATACATAATATGCTGGTACATATTTATTTTCAAAAGCGTCTGTTAACTTATGCTCACTGTCTACATAAATTGGCTGAGTAATATCGTGTCCCATTGCCATTGCCTCAATAACACCCATATCTAAGTCATCTTCCGAACGAGGCATATGAACCGCTACAACATTCAATTGATCATCATACTCATCACGAAGATCATTAACTTCAGGCATTGCTTCTTTACATAAATGGCAGCTTACTGACCAAAAGTGGATAAGCGTTGCTTTATCACCTACTAAATCTTCCTTTGTCACTTCGTCGTTAATCCAAGATGTTGCTCCAGTTAATTCAGGCATTTGTTCACGTAATTTCATGTTAAAATCCTCCTCTACATTAATTAAACTGAATATTCTGTATTTTACAGTTAGAAAACTATCTTTTCTATTTTAATGGCAGCAGTAGAGGAAGTTCTCCTCTACTCTACCGTTATTTATTAAAGTGTTTTTTGACCTGGTTTCCAGTTAGCTGGGCAAAGTCCGCCAGTTTGAAGTGCTTGAAGTACACGTAATGTTTCTTCTACGCTGCGGCCGATGTTGTTATGGTTTACAACTGCATATTGTAATTCACCTTCTGGATTAATAATGAATAATCCGCGAAGCGCTACGCCTTCTTCTTCAATTAATACGCCGTAATCACGTGCTACTGCATGAGTTGGATCTGCAGCTAATGGATAATTTAAATCTCCAAGCCCATTATCTTTACGATCTGTGTTAATCCAAGCTAAGTGAGTATGAATTGTATCTGTAGAAACACCTACCACTTCAGCATCTAGATCCTCAAACTCTTCGTAGTGATCTGATAGGGCTGTAATTTCTGTTGGACATACGAATGTAAAGTCCATTGGATAGAAGAACAATACTGTCCATTTACCGTTTTTCATATTTTCTTCTAAACTTACTTTTCCAAATTCCTTATTTGCAAGTACAGCTTCCATTTCGAAGCGTGGTGCTTGTTTTCCTACCATACGTTCTGCCATGTCAAAACCTCTCCTTGTACAATGTATTTAACAAGCCTATGCTTGTATGTATTATTTTTAATGCAATCAGCACTATTCACTATTTGATAACGATTATTAGTATCATTATAAACTAGTAATAACTATTGATTACATTCTTTATTATACACGAGCTATTATTATAGTCAATACTTTTTTATAATCATTTTAATCTAGGATTGATTATCGAATATTTCTCACTCTTTTTATTCTTTCCTTTGATTAATCCTATGTATGCAGGGATGAAGGAACATAGAAGATACTAAAAAACTTCCCTTGTTTCAACATATTTGCTTTTGCAGTGTGCTGAAACAAGATTTCAAATCTCAATTATGCTCTTTATAACTACAATAAAAGAGAATGAGACATAACGATCTAAATCCAATTTAGAGACGAACAAATGGTATAAATCATCTAATAAGGGTCACTACTTGTTACTTAAAACCTGCTTTTACCCTACCCATAAAAAAATCCGAACGAGTTTGATTCTCCATCAAGAATCAAACTCGTTCGGATCTTCCTTCAACTAAACTACTTTTGTCCAGCCTCTTTTATTTATTTCTTATCATTTGGATATACAAGACCGATTTGCTCTCGCACTTTATCCATCACATGCATTGTTAGATACGAATTTTCATAAGAATTTGTGTCCGATTCCATCTTTCCTTGCTTTAACAGCTCTACGAATTCATTTATTTCATAGTACATAGCAGGGTAAGGCTGATCGACCGTTAACTCTTCTACCCGTCCGTCATTGTATCGAATTTCTACCTTTTCAGCAGTATGTATTTTGTCAATAATCATACTGCCTTTTTCTCCTTGAATTTCACTTGGTAAATGCGAATTTGTAATCTTAGAATACATGATGACCGCGTCGCGATCTTCGTACTCTAAAGCAACTGACCCTTCTCCATCTACTCCAGATTCTAGCATAAACGCCGTTGCCTTTATTTTATGAGGCCCTCCAAACAACGTAATCAGAGGATACAGACAATATACACCTAAATCCATCAGTGAACCGTTGGCAAGCTCTGGCTTAAAGGCATTAAGCACGATACCTTCTTTGTATTTATCGTAACGAGAAGAATACTGACAGTAAGATGCCACGTATTTTCGAATTGGACCAATTTTATGTAAGTTCTCTTGAATCACGTTGAAGTTAGGAAGAAGGGTTGATTTCATCGCTTCCATTAGTAACACATTGTGATTCTTGGCTGCTTGAATCATGCGAGTTACTTCTGCTGCATTGGCTGCGAGCGGTTTTTCACACAGTACATGCTTGTTATTTTTCAAAAATAAGATAGCTTGTTCCGCATGATAAGCATTTGGAGTAGCAATATACACGGCATCAATTTCAGCACTTGCTGCCATTTCCTCTAAATCAGTAAATATATGAGGAATATCATATTTACCTGCAAATTCTTCTGCTTTTTCAATGGTTCGAGAATAAACAGCTGCAAGCTGAAAGTCGTCTACATACTGAGCTGATTCTAACAGTCGATCTGTTATCCAGTTTGTTCCTATTACACCAAAACGAATCATCTTTTCATCTCCTTTTTATCATCTATGTTGTATTGTATCGTTTTTAAAAAGAAAAACGAAGAAATAATAAAAAATCTATACCATTTTCCGTTGCTTTATATCTATTTTGTTCTATATAAAAAAACAGCTCACAACAAATGTAAGCTGTTTTTTTATATGACTCAAACGTAAGCTTATGCTTTCTCACCCACTACAGCAAAACGTTCGTTTACATAGTTTTTATTCTCTAACTCATCTATTAAAGCAATCGCATAATCAGCATAGCTAATATAGCTTTCATTTTGACTATTTGTGATCACGTGATCTTTTCCTAATTGATAGGCTCCAGTGCGAGCACCTTCTGGGTCAAAAAAAGCGGCTGGGCTTAAATAAGTCCAATCTATAGTTGATTTTTCTAGTTCTTTTAAACCTTTGCCCATATTTGAAGCCGTTGGATAATAAGCTGCTGGAAAACCTTCTGTGCTCATTAAAGGCATTGTTTTTTCTTCATCTACAAATAAACTTCCTGCTCCGCCCACTACTGCGAGTCGCGTTTGAACACCTTGAAATGCTTTAATAAGTGATTGTATAGACTCAACGTGCATCTGTTCACTTCCGGGAGGTGCATTAAATGCGTCTACCACAGCATCGAACTGTTCAATGTCTTTTGAAGTAATGACAAAAATATCTTTTTCAATTACGTTTGTTTGATTTTTTAGTTTAGAAGCATTTCGAACAATGGCTGTTACTTCATGTCCTCTCTGTTTTGCTTCTTCCATAATTAATTGACCTGCTTTTCCTGTTGCTCCAATAACGCCAATTTTCATTTTTATTCTCTCCTTTTATTTTTGTTGTAACCACAATAGTTACACATTACACAAAAAAATTTGAGCTTTTATAACACTGCTATTTCTTTTCAGCTCGTTGTAACCATTATAGTTACACGTTATTCAATTTGTCAACCTCACTATTCATTTTTTTACGAGATAAAAGATTTTAGGGATCGCTAAAAAATCCACAAAACAATAGCTTATTTACTATTTCAAAATATTCCCATATTTTCAACTTATTTTTATCTCAGAGTACTTTTTTATGAAAAAAGGTTTCTTTTTTATAAAAAAGTGTTATACTAGGTATATTATTTCTTGTTCGGTGTTAACAAATAGAAAGACTTTCTTTAAAGTGATTCTTATTGAAATTGAGCAGAGATAGTAATATATTCGTGGATTTTCCACACAGGAGGTACTACAATGGTACAAGGTAAAGTAAAATGGTTTAATGCAGAAAAAGGTTTTGGATTCATCGAAGTAGAAGGACAAGACGACGTATTCGTACACTTCTCAGCTATCCAAGGCGAAGGTTTCAAATCACTTGAAGAAGGTCAAGAAGTTACATTTGAAATCGAAGATGGAGCTCGTGGACCACAAGCTGCTAACGTTCAAAAGTAATTGATTAAGAAGCTGTCACTTTAGTGACAGCTTCTTTTTATGTCTATTTAACCAATTAAAATTTGATTTTCCTGCCAAAGATTAGTCAAGTTCGTATCCGCGAGCCGCTGATGCGTCTCTTTTACGCTAAGCCAGCGATGCTTGTTGAAAACAAAGCGAGTTTCAGGAAGTTCAGTCCATATTTCCTGTACAGACTGGACATTTAACAGAACAAAGTTTGCTTCGTTTCCTTCTTCCACTCCATACTTTTCTTTTCCAATCAGCCGGGCTGGTATACTTGTAATCATTCGGAGCAACTGCCGCTGATCATCTGGACTTCCCATATGTGCAGCATAGGCAGTTAGTAACCCTACTTGCAGCAAGTCTGCTTTTCCAAACGGATGAAAGGGGTCGTTCACGTTATCAGATGCAGTAGCAATCGGAATCGCTGCTTTTTGTATGTCGCGAATACGCGTTACGCCTCGTCTTACAATTCCTTTATCTTCTCTTCCCTGTAAATATAAATTAGAAGCAGGTAATGTGACAACTCCAATTTTCGCCTGTTTCAAAAGGTTTAAGATTTCTTTCACTTTTGCATCAGTCATTCCTGCAAGCGAACAAAGATGCCCCACTACCACTTTTCCTTCCATATTCAATTCAATTGTTCTATGAGCAATATTAATTATCGTATCAACAGATGGATCATCGCTTTCATCCACATGTAAGTCAAGAGGTTTATTATAGGCTTGAGCCAGCGAAAACAGAGCATCAATCTCTTTTTCTGGATTTCCAGCTAAATGAGGACAGCCTCCAATCGCATCAATTTCAAGGTCGAATGCTCGTTCAATTTTAGTCATCTTATGCATATCATCAATGTCTAAGTTAGAGAATAGCGGAACAACCTGCATATCCATATACGGGCCTAATTCATCTCTCACTTCGACAGCCGCTTGTAAACTTCGAAATAAGCTATCTTCTTCCATGCTGCAGTCAAAATCAATATGCGTTCGAATCGTAGTCGTACCGTTAGCTAATGCCTGCAAAGCAGTTTTTAACATTCGCTGCTTAATTTCTTCTTCTGGAAATGCCGGCAGGCTGCTGCTGTAATTTTTAATGGCTTCTTGAAGAGTTCCAGATAGATTGGGTACCTGAGGAAGCGAATGAGCTTTGTCTAAATGCATATGCATATCTACAAATCCTGGTAATAGTACACGCCCCTGTGCATCAAGTGACGTTTCTTTTCCTAACACGGCCGCGTGTAGCGGAAAAAACTCGTCACCTTCAAGATAACCGTTTTGTAAAACGATAGAAGTATACATTCCATTTGAAATTTTCACTTCAAAAAGAGCGTGATCGTGCATAATTGGCAAGCGAACATTAATTAAGTGAAGCAATATAATTCCCTCCTCAATTTTTCAACTTCTTCATTTTTCATAGACCGCTTTATCTTATTTATCATTTATTGTTTAAAGCATTAATTCGCCAAATTTCGCGAATCACCTTCTCTCTAAAGGCCTTTATTTACAGAGAAAAAAGCAAGAACAAAAAAAAGGAGCAGCGTCCCCACGCTGCTCATCAAAGAAAAAATGCTAGAAAATAGATAGAATGTACTTCCCATGGTTAAATGAGGGCTTACAGATAAAGCTTCAGTGAGTGATTTCATGCTTTGCATCGCTATTCTCCCCAGAAAGCAATGCAGATACAAGCAAAAAATTTCCACCACTCGCTCACACTGTAAATAGACACATAAGAAAAAGCCCAAACAAAGGCAGGTCTCTCAAATACAATGAGCAAAAACCTACCCGCCTGGGCTTTTATCCCTTCGGTGTCATATCCACTTCTTTTCAAAAATGAATATGTGAATCGCTTGGACCAAACTTTCTACTAACGTAAAAATGGGAACCTAGATTCACTTTTTACTCATAGTCCTATCATTTACGGTGATAAGGTAGAAACGTCTGAGCCATATTCTCAAACATATATGAGTGAACCGTATTTAGCTTTTTCTTGTCTACAAATATACTATAGGTCTCTCTATAAGTCAAATATAAGCGAATAATCTTTTTAATAAAATTATATATAGTTCGCCTTTTACAAAAGTTTACTTTTTTAAAAAGTTTGTTAAACTATCTAACACAGTAGTTGCATCTTCTTATAATCCTGCTTATACTTCGAACTACTTACATTATCTATAAAGGTCTTCACTCTCTTGAAGACAAAAAGCGATCTAGGGTTCCGTTTAACACATGTTAAAGGCTGGTCCGAGAGAGAGCGTACGGAACGGTCCGTATACACGGAAGGATAAAAGCCTGGGAGAATGACATCATTCTCCCAGGCTTTTCTTTTTTACTAGTATAAAATAGAGGAAAGAAGGGATTTATATGAACAACCAACCAGCGTTAAGTAAATCGCTAAAGGTATATCAAATTGTATTTTTGGGTCTTGCCTGGATGACTCCGATGATTTTCTTTACAGTTTACGGAGTAGCCTACGATGCGGCTGGAGGGCAAATGGTCCTTGCTTATTTAATTGCTTTTTTAGCTATCTTTTTTACCGCATATAGCTATAGCCGAATGGTAAAAGCATATCCAATAGCAGGATCTGCTTATACGTATACGAAAAAAGCTATACATCCTCGCCTTGGCTTTTTAGTAGGCTGGGCACTTCTTTTAGACTATATTTTCTCCCCTATTATCGCTATTTTAACATTTGGTATTTTTATGCATACAGAATTTCCTTCTATTCCTGTATACGTATGGGTCATTGTCATGAACATTATCTTAGCTTTAGTCAATATTGTTGGTATTAAATCTGTCGCTCGTATAAGCGGCATCTCTGTTGTAGTTCAGATTCTATTTATAAGTTTGTTTTGTTTATTTATCATCAAAGATATTGCAACAGGTCAAGCTAGTTCTTCTACTCTTTTTTCACTTCATCCTTTTTTGGCTTCAGATGTACCGTTTACGACTATCTTTTCTGGAGCTGCGCTCATTTGCTTTTGCTTTTTAGGATTTGATGCCGTTACAACAATGGCGGAAGAAACGATTCAACCGGAAAGGACCATTCCAAAAGCCATTTTTCTTATTGTTTGTATTGCAGCTGTTATGTACATCGCTATTTCGTATTTTACACAGATTGCCTATCCGGGATTCACATTTACTAATCCTGATAATGCTGCCTACACCCTTGTAAAATTAGTGGGCGGAAATCTTTTAAGCAGTCTATTTATTACGGTCTTAATTATCGCAACCTTTACTCAAGGAGTTTCTTCAGTCACAAGCGTGACTCGCTTTTTATATGCTTTAGGCCGTGAATCCGTGCTGCCTCAGAAGGTATTTTCATATATTCATCCAACGTTTAAAACGCCCGTGGTGAATATCTTGCTTGTTACCGCTTTTTCGTTTTTGGGAATGTTTATTGATTTAAACACAGCCGTTACTTTTGTCAGTTTCGGTGCCTTAACCGCTTTTACATTTGTTAATCTATCAGTCATTGCCCATTTTTATATTAAGTTAAAGAAACGATCGTTTACTGAAACAATACTTTATTTAATCTTCCCTTTGATAGGAGCGGCATTTATCGGATGGCTGCTCACACTGTTAAACAAAGACACTCTTTTGATTGGTGTCGCCTGGCTTACGGTTGGATTTCTCTATTTATTTGTAAAATCTCGACTATCGGCTCCTTTTGCAAAGAGAGATCATTCAAAAGTGACGGTTCCTGAAAAATAAACTGAAAAATCAGTTTTTGTGTCAGGTATTCTAACAAACTGCTTGTCAACTTATTTTCAAACATACTATACTACGATTAATCGAAAGCCACAAATGGATAAAGGTTCTTACAGATGTTAAGAACAAAAAAGCTGTCTAGGGTTCCGTTTAACATATGTTAAAGACTGGTCCGAGAGAGAGCGATATAGCGCTATGCTGTATAACACGGAAGGATAAAAGCCTGGGAGACTACTCTCCCAAGCTTTTATCCTTTTTTTATTCTAAGGAGGTTATTTTATGAGTTATATCTGGAAGCAAACCATCCCAGCGGGCGGAAAATGGTCAGGACGAATTGGGAGAGGAAAATCAGTGACGTTTACCGCACAAGAATCCGGTGCAAACGCATCCCTACTATTGTACAACGCTTATGATTTAACGGAACGATACAACATGCCTGATACCTTAAAAGCTCAGCATACTGCTCATTTAACAAAAGGACACGTTCTGATGAGTGACAACGGCAGAGCATTTGCAAGCATCACTGCTGACACCACCGGCTGGCATGATACCATTTCAGGCTATACTACGCGCAGCTTCACTCAGCAAAAATACGGTGCATCTACTTATCAAGAATCCCGAAACGCATGGAGAAGGAATGGAGAAGAAAACTTCTCAATGGAGCTTCTGCGCAACGGTTTAACAACACGGGATTTAGTCCCTAATCTTAACTTATTTTCAAAAGTATACTGCGACGAAGAAGGCAATATGAATTTTGTTTCTTCTCATTGTAAAAAAGGAGATTTTATTACGCTTAGAACAGAAATGGATTTACTTTTTCTACTGTCTAATACCCCTAACCCTTTAGACCCAAGTAAAACGTATCCTTCTGTTCCGATTGAGATAACCGTAGATGAAGCAGCTCCTGTTAGCTCAGATGACTACTGTTTAAATTTTAGACCTGAAAATAAACGAGCGTTTGAAAACACATGGTCTTATGACCTATTGCTTGGAAATAAAACATTATCAACGATTTAAAAATGAAGGAGGCTTCTATAATGGCTGTATTTAACCGAGTGGAAAGTAGCAGAAAAATAGAGAACGCAATTTATGATGAAACGGTACTGGCTGGGGACGGCTGGATGCACGAACTTAAAGCAGGACAAACTCTTAGAATAATAGATGTAGAAGGCAATCAAGCAGCGGATACGTTATTCTTTGATGCAGAAAATCCAGAAGATCATTACAGTGCAGTATCGACGATTGCTAATCAAGGAAATATTTATTTATCCACCGGCACGGTGCTGCTTTCTCAATCTGGCAAAGAACTAGTCAAAATTGTAGCTGACACGTGCGGACGCCACGATACCCTAGGCGGAGCTTGTTCCGCACAAAGCAACACCGTACGTTATGCACATGACACGCTTCCGATGCATAACTGCCGAGATACATTTATGCTGCAGCTATCAAAATATGATAGCCGCTACACTAAAAGAGATTTAGCACCGAACGTAAACTTTTTTATGAATGTACCCGTGACGCCAAGCGGCGGATTAACGTTTAATGACGGAGTGTCTGCACCTGGATACTATGTAGAAATGGAAGCGATCAATCCTACACTTGTATTGATCAGCAACTGCCCTCAGCTTAATAATCCGTGCAACGATTATAACCCTACCCCTATTCGCTTAGTTATTTGGGATTCATTATAAAAAGGAGTGTTCATCTATGTTTACAAAAGTATTAATTGCGAACCGAGGAGCAATTGCCGTTAGAATTGAGCGAACATTACGACATTTCGGAGTGAAATCTGTGGCTGTTTATACAGAAGCTGATCAAGACAGCCTGCACGTTGATGAAGCAGATGAAGCCATTTTAATTGGCAGCGGCCCGGTCAAAGAAAGTTATTTAAACGAAGACCTTATTCTAGATATCGCAAAGAAAACAGGAGCAGAAGCTATTCATCCAGGCTACGGTTTTTTAAGCGAAAACGCGGAATTTGCTCGTCGCTGTCGAGCTGAAGGAATTGTATTTATTGGTCCTACACCTCAGCAAATGGAAATATTCGGATTGAAACATTCAGCTCGGGAAATTGCGCAAAAAGCGGACGTGCCTTTGCTTCCTGGTACACCTCTTATTACAGATGTATCAGAAGCTGTACGTGCTGCTGAAGAGATTGGCTATCCCGTTATGTTAAAAAGTACAGCTGGCGGCGGCGGAATTGGAATGCGTGTTTGCCAGGATGAAAAAGCGCTTCAAGCCGCTTTTGACTCAGTTTGCCATTTAGCACAAACAAACTTTAAAAACAGCGGTGTTTTTTTAGAGAAATACATTCAAAAAGCTCGCCATGTGGAAGTTCAAATCTTCGGGAATTCTTTTGGAGAAGTAGTAGCTTTAGGGGAACGCGACTGCTCTATTCAGCGAAGAAATCAAAAAGTAATTGAAGAAAGTCCAGCTCCAAACTTCCCTTCATATATACGGGAAAATATGCTGCAAGCAGCTACTCGACTAGCTAAAGAAGTGGGATACCGAAGTGCAGGAACAGTAGAATTTTTATATGACGCCGAAGCGGAGAAGTTTTATTTTTTAGAAGTAAATACTCGTCTTCAAGTAGAACACGGCGTTACAGAAGAAGTGTTAAACATCGATTTAGTAGAATGGATGCTTAAAGAAGCATGCGATGAGCTGGTAAACCTTCCTTCTTTGCTTCCTGTTCCTTCAGGTCACAGTATCCAAGCGCGTATTTATGCCGAAGATTGCTTAAATGATTTTCGTCCAAGCGGCGGGCAAATCGACCAAGCCATTTTCTCTAAAAGTGCTCGAGTTGAAACATGGGTGCGAGACGGCATTACTGTAACATCACTTTATGATCCTATGCTAGCTAAAATTATCGTTCATGGAAAAACACGAGAAGAAGCTCTTCTAAAATTGAGCGCTGCTTTAAAAGAGACAAGATTATACGGCGTTACTACTAATCTTCAATACTTGCAGGGACTGTTAGAAGAAAAAGCGTGTAAAACAGGCGATGTGTATACTCAAATGCTTAACTCATATACTCCGAGCGAACAAGCAATTGAAGTTTTAGACGGCGGCGTTCAGTCTACTGTTCAAGATTACCCGGGACGCACCGGGCACTGGAATGTAGGAGTTCCTCCGTGCGGCCCAATGGATCCTTTTGCTTTTCGCATAGGAAACAAACTTCTCGGAAATTCACCGGATGCCCCGGGAATTGAAATGACTCTCCGAGGCGGCTCTTATAAATTTAGAGACGATGTATCTTTTTGTATTACCGGTGCTAACATGCATGCTACATTAGACGGCGCTGAAATTCCCATGTATAAAACCATTCAAGCAAAGCCGGAACAAATTCTTTCATTTGGTGAAGCAACCGAAGGAATGCGCACGTATTTACTGATTGGCGGCGGACTTGATATGCCTAAAATATTAGGCAGTTCTTCTACTTTTACACTAGGAAGTTTCGGAGGACACGGCGGAAGAGCACTTCGCACGGGAGATGTACTGCGTGTTTCTGACTACGCTCACGTTGAAAATGAACTTGCTCTTTCCTACCAGCCGACCATGTCTAAAGAATGGACAATCGGAGTGATTCCCGGCCCTCATTGTACAGAAGAGTTTTTGCAGCCAGAGTACTTACAGCAGCTAACAGATACAAAATGGGAAGTTCATTTTAACAGCTCTAGAACAGGCGTTAGGTTAATAGGTCCCGCTCCTTTTTGGACCCGTGAAGATGGAGGAGAAGCCGGTTTGCATCCATCAAATATTCATGATAATGCCTATGCCATCGGCACCTTAGACTTAACCGGAGATATGCCTATTTTACTTGGCCCAGACGGTCCGAGCCTCGGCGGCTTTGTTTGCCCTGTTACGACTGCTTCAGCAGAATTTTGGAAAATAGGACAGCTTCATCCCGGAGATAAAATTTCGTTTAAATTAATTGACCTTGAACAATCTGAAAAACTCAAGTGTACGCAGGAAGACTTTTTACAGCATATCGGAACATCTGCATCACTTCCTGTGCTTACAAATCCAGTAGCACAGCCGCTCAAAAGCGATTATCCGCTGCTGATTAACGAAACGGAAAATAGACGCTTCCCATTTTCCGTCCGCTGCTCAGGCGATGCAAATATACTTGTAGAATACGGAGAAATGGAGCTGGATCTGCTGCTTCGCTTCCAAGTGCATGCTTTAATGGAAGCTATTCAAAAGCATAAGGATTTACCAGTTCTAGATTTAACGCCTGGTATCCGTTCTCTTCAAATTCATATTGATGCAACAAAGATGTCTATTCTTGAACTTTGCCAGCACATTTCAGCTATAGATCGCGCACTTCCTCCACTTGAAGAAATGGAAGTTCCGTCTCGTATTGTAAAACTTCCGCTTTCATGGGATGATCCTGCGACTCAATTGGCTATTGAACGCTATCAGCAAAACGTTCGTCCAGATGCACCCTGGTGTCCAAGCAATCTAGAGTTTATTCGCCGAGTAAACGGTCTGGATCACATTGAAGATGTGAAACGAGTTGTATTTGACGCTAATTATCTTGTAATGGGGCTTGGAGATGTATATTTAGGCGCGCCTGTTGCTACGCCTCTAGACCCTCGTCACCGTTTAGTGACAACGAAATATAATCCCGCTCGTACATGGACACCTGAAAATGCAGTTGGTATTGGCGGTGCGTATATGTGCGTATACGGAATGGAAGGTCCTGGGGGCTATCAATTTGTGGGACGCACGATTCAAATGTGGAACCGACTTCGTCAAACGGAAAGTTTTGAAGCAGGAAAACCGTGGCTTCTTCGTTTCTTTGATCAAATTCAATTTTACCCAGTAGAAGCAGATGAGCTTTTAAAACTGCGCGAAGATTTTCTTCGCGGGAGATTTGAAGCAGATATTACGGAGACAACGTTTAAACTTGGAGAATATTTAGATTTTCTTTCATCTATTGAAGAAAGCACGGCTGCTTTTCGTCACACCCAGCAGGCTGCTTTTCAAACAGAGCGAGAAGATTGGAAAGCACTCGGCTTAGCTGAGTACGTCTCTGAACATGAAACAGCTGAAATTACGGAACAAGAACTGCCTGAAGGTACGGAGGCCGCCCGCTGTACAATGCCGGGAAGCGTATGGAAAGTTCTTGTTGAAGAAGGACAAAAAGTTAAAAAAGGCGATACGTTAATTATCGAAGAAAGCATGAAAATGGAGTTTCCACAGCTAGCACCTATGGATGGATATATCAGTTCTATTCATGTAAAACCCGGCGATGAAGTACAGGCTGGACAGCTGATTGCCGGTATAAAAGCCTTTTCTCCAATTACTCATTAAGGACGGTGGATACAATGAAAACAGTTAGTTTGCCTAAAACATTTTCGGTTCAATGGTTACGTGATATGTATATCAAAAAAGAATTAACTCCGGAAGATGTAGTACATCAAATTCTTACGCGTGTAGAAGCTGACAAAGATATGAACATTTGGATTACCCCTCCTACACTCGGTGAGTTAAAATCTTATCTCGATCGCTTAGCTACCCTAAGCCCTGAAGCGTTACCTTTATGGGGAATTCCATTCGCCGTTAAAGATAATATTGATATAGCACATGTACCAACGACAGCCGGATGTAAAGAATATACGTATATCCCTTCTGCACATGCTACGGTTGTTCAACGTCTTATTGATGCAGGTGCTATTCCTCTTGGAAAGACCAACTTGGACCAATTTGCTACAGGGCTGGTCGGTACACGAAGCCCTTACGGCGAAACGCACAATGCGTTAAAGTCCGAGCTCATTAGCGGCGGATCGAGCTCAGGGTCAGCTGTATCCGTAGCTCGCGGGCACGCTGCTTTTTCTTTAGGTACCGATACAGCAGGTTCAGGGCGCGTTCCAGCCGGTTTAAACCGTTTAATTGGCTATAAACCTTCTCTCGGAGCGTGGCCATCTGCAGGTGTAGTTCCGGCGTGTAAAAGCTTAGACTGCGTCACTGCTTTTGCTCATGAATGGAATGATGTAGTACTTGTAGATTCTATTATTAGAGGAGTAGACGATCAAGATCCATGGTCACGCTCTGTTGTTCGGGCTTCTTCGGCTCTCCCTGAAAAAATTTGTATGGTAAAAGAACCGCTCTCATTTTACGGACCGTTTGCTGAACAGTACGAGGAAGCTTGGAAGCAAGCAGTGAAAAAGATTGAAGATTTATCTATTCCCATTGAATACATTGACGGCTCGTATTTAAGCGAAGCAGCTGCTTTATTGTATGACGGCCCATACGTAGCGGAGCGCTGGGCTGACTTAGGAGAATTTATTACTTCTCATGAAGAAACAGCATTTCCTGTAACCGAGCAAGTCCTTCGTTCAGGAGCTAAATCAGAATATGATGCTGCGGCTTTATTTCAAGCTTCACATAAGCTTCAATCCTTTAAACACCAAGCATATCATCAGCTTAAAAATGCTGTTCTTGTTATGCCGACAGCAGGCGGGACGTGGACGCGGGAACAAGTAAGAGAAAATCCAATTGAAACAAACAGTGACATGGGGCGTTTTACAAACCATTGTAACTTGCTCGATTTATGTGCTGTCTCTCTTCCATCTCAAGATGCAGATCTTGATTTACCGTTTGGCATTTCATTTTTCTCTACATTTGACGGCGAACAATTTATTTGTGGGCTTAGCGAATTGTTTTTAAATGGTGAACGAACGGTTGATTCAAAAAAAGATACAACCTTAGTAGCTGTTTGCGGTTTGCATATGCGCGGGTTTCCACTTGAATTTCAAATGCGTGAACACGGAGCTTCATTCGTACGAAAAGACCAAACCGCTCCTTATTACCAGCTTTTTAAACTGCCTACTTCTCCAGCAAAACCGGGGCTGCTGCGAACACATCAACAAGGAGAAAAAATTGAAGTTGAACTTTGGGAAATGCCTTTATCACTACTCGGCTCTTTTACCGATTCTATCCCTTCTCCTCTTGGACTAGGCAAAATCACTCTCGAAGACGACAGTGAAGTAGCGGGTTTTCTTTGTGAAGCTCACGCGACAGAAGATGCGGAGGATATTACGTCTTATAGAAGCTGGCGGGCTGTTTATAGTTGAATAAAAGAGCCGCCTCTAAGTCAGGGTTTCGACTTAGAGGCGGCTCTTTTGAGTTATAAAAACCTTACTATAAAAGCGCTCTTATTTTAAGGAATCACTTATTTGGTCCGGTCTTTTTTATGTACTTTTTCTCTTTTTCATCCACCAGCCTGCACCAACTATCACTCCGATTATAAGAATAACAAATATTAAACGGTCTACATCATGCAAATATTTTTGGATTTTTTCAATATCTCCAAGTCCTCCTACATAGAGCAAAAAAACAAACCACGGAAAAATGCCTAAGGTGCTGTATAAAACAAAGTCCTTAGATTTGATTTTACTAAGGCCTGCCAAATAGGTTATATAGTTTGCGATACTGATGGGACGAGAAATCGTAATACTCCATTTTCCGTATTTATGAAACCATTTTTGGGCACGCTTTATATTTTTTTCACCAAACCAGCGTTTGGTAATAGATTCAAACCTGTATCCCATAACGAACGGAATATAGTTGAATGCGATATAAATAACGGTATTGACAGCTGAAACAATAAGGATTTTCCATATTGAAAGCTGCAGCACCGAGCCAATGAGCAAAATCGATAACGTACACGGAAAAGGAATTGCCGCAGCTTCGATTGCTGTAGCAATAAAGATGCCCACTATGCCTAAGTTTTGTACAAAATCAATAAACCCTTGCACCTTTTTTCTCCTTTCAATCATACAAATTTCACGTTCTTTCATCATAACTCAAACTATTCAAAATTTCACGATTTCAAAGCAATTTTACTAGTAAAAAAAGCTTATATGCACCGGTTTGCTATATTTGATTATCTTCTATCATATGCAGTTCATAAGTGAAGTAACGCAAAAAAAGAAAATAGCAGAAAAAAACTCTTTTATTAGTTGTAATAAAAGAGTCTTTTCTGTCCTGCTATTATTTAATTTTAGCAATGATTTTCCCTTTCACATGGCGTTTTGAAAGCTCTTCTAATGCACTTGGCACTTCTTTTAACGAGATGATGCGCTCAATCATCGGAGCTACTTTCTTCTCTGCTACTAATGCTAAAAGCTCATCGCCCATTTTTGCTAAATCCGCTTGCGCCATCATGTCATCAATGTGGTGTGCAGCATTTAAAGCTACTTCATGATAAGAAATCACTTTTGTAAAAGGCTTTACTTTTGTATAGTCAGGTGCACCAGCAATATGTGCTAAATGTCCTCTATAGGCAATCATATCTAAAGAATCCGTTGCGTTCTTTGCGCTCACCGTGTCAAGCACAGCATCTACGCCGCGGCCATTTGTCAGCTCCAATACTTTTTCCACGACATTTTCCTCGCGATAATCAATTACATAATCAGCGCCTAACGACTTCACATACTCATGATTATGTGCTGAAGCTGTTGAGAAAACGGTTTTTCCAGCGTTTTTAGCAAGCTGCACGCCAAAGCCCCCTACGCCTCCAGCTCCTCCGTGAATTAAGATGGTTTGAATATGGTTCATTGGAAATTTACGAAATAGTGCTTCATACGCCGTGTAACCTGCAGTAGGCAAAGCAGCAGCTTCTTCAAATGTAACAGCATCAGGAATGCGCGAAATTGAATGAGCAGTTGTGACCGCATATTCAGCATATCCGCCTTTTTTCATAAAGTCCCCGTGATAGACAACGCGGTCTCCTTTTTTCCAGTCAACTACTCCTTCTCCAACTTCATCAATTGTCCCAGCTACATCCAAACCTAGAATGTGAGGATATGTCCAATGAGGATTTCCATTAGTAGCCGTTTTATAATCCACTGGATTAAGTCCCACTGCGTGAACTTCAACTACTACTTCTCCTTTATTTGGAAGAGGTTTTTCTATTTCTTCTACTTTCATTTCTGTCCATTTATTTTTATCTTGCAATAATAATGCTTTCACAGTCTAACTCTCCTTTTTAAATCATTTGCTTAGCGTTACTTTTATTATTTTATCTAAAAATGATTTGCTTACTATTTTTATTTTAAAGAGAGCTTGTCTATAATACAAATTAGAAAATAAATAGATATCCATAAATAAATTTATAAGAAAGGATAGCATAAATGATTGATTTTGAATGGTATCGCAGCTTTATTAGCATTTACAAATATCGATCCGTTTCTGAAGCAGCCAGAGCGAGGATCTTAACGCAGCCGGCCATGAGTCAGCACTTAGCTGCTTTAGAAGCTGAAATAGGCGAAGGTTTATTTATCCGTGCACCAAGAAAGATGATTCCAACAGAAAAAGGTAAAGAACTGTACACGCGTATTGTCCCGTTAATTGAAAGTCTAGAAGCTGCTTCAATTGAATTAAAAATGACCGCTTCATCTCCCGACGCGCTGCCGGTCGTAAAAATTGGTTCTCCCGTAGAGTATTTTACCGAACAAGCTTTAGAAAGAATAAAAGATGCAGGTATCCGCTGCTACAGCCAGTTTGGTATTGCTTCTGTTTTACTTGAAAAGATACAAAACGACGAAATTGATATTGCGATTACAACCCAAAGATTGCAAATACCAGGAGTCGAATATACGGTCATTGAAGAAGAAGAGTTTGTCTTAACCGTCCCTCCTTCTTTTGAAATGACACCCAATGAAGACATAGAGGATTTTTTATACAATCAGCGGTGGATTAGCTATGGCCTTGAACTTCCTATTATCAGGCGTTTTTGGCGACAGCATTTTAAAAAACGGCCTGAAATTCAGCCTCATCATGTGATTCCAAATCTTCAAACAGTGTTAAAAGCCATTCAGCATCACATGGGAATCAGCCTGCTTCCCCGCTATTTGATTCAAGAAGCGCTCCAAGAAAAAAAGGTGAAAATCGAACTTGAACATTTAGCGGTAAAAAATCAGATCTTTCTTGCTTATAAACTTAAGCATCGAGATCATCCAGTCATTCAAAAAACGATACGCTCGTTAAAAAAAGAAACGAACCACTAATCAAACATCTTGATTAATGGTTCGTTTTTCACCTCGTCTAAAATCATTTTGTCCCAGTCTCTTCTTTTTTTGACAGCTGCTGTGCTGAATCTACTCCTACGAGATCTAAAAAGAAAATAAAAATAGGAATACCAAGAATCAGCCCCCATACGCCCAAGAAATGTTCACCAAATACTAAAATGATAAACGTAATGAATGTTGGCAAGTTTGTTTTAGATGACATAAGCTTTGGATTTAATACATAGCTTTCAAGTGCGTGAAGTACTACCACCATAATTAACACAGATAGTACTTTTACACCGCCTCCTAAACTGTAAGCGATTGTACAAAGCGGAATGAGTGAAACAAATACCCCAAGAACCGGCACTAGCCCTAGTAGAAAGACCATAACGCCAAGCGCAAGCAAATTAGGAAACCCTAACACCCACAGGGCAATAACGGATAAAATGCTGTTCACAAAAGCGATAATAAACTGAACTTCTATTACCTTGCCGAAGGAATTAACAAATTTTCTCCCCAAATAGCCAGCTTCTTTGAAAAACCAGCCCAGCCTAGATTGTTCCAGTTGGACAAATAATCGGTGAATCCGCGACTTTTCAAGTAAAAAGAATAGGCTTAACAAGAGTGCTAAGAAAACTTGTGCACTTACTTTTCCAATATTAGATAAATAGCTGTATACTAAATCAATATTCTGCTGAATATTTTCTGGTGATTTAAATCTCTTTAGATTATCGATAATATAGGTGACGAATGTATTATCAGGGGGGTGCTTGTAAAAATACATCAGCTTCTGTACAAGCTCAGTAACTTGCGTCATAATAACCGGGATATATACATATCCTACAATACCGAGAGCACCAATCAGTGCGATATAGATGACGATGAGTATAAGCGTTGAATTAAGCGGAAGCTTTCTTCTTAACGTTTGTTGAAGACGA
This sequence comes from Priestia sp. RMT2NF4, assembly GCF_047872835.1. NCBI lineage: Bacteria > Bacillati > Bacillota > Bacilli > Caryophanales > Bacillaceae > Priestia > Priestia sp. RMT2NF4. Next base: position 375,294 of record NZ_JBLQZO010000003.1, on the reverse strand, counting down.
CCAATTAAAAAGGTAAAAATAAACGTAAATAACAGCAGCTGAAGCATACTTCTAATGCTGACAAGTAAAACTGTAATAATAATAAGCGTAATGATGCGAACAGTAAGTTTGTTGTGAAGCCAACTTCTTGCAATATTCATGAAACCTTCAATTCTCCTATCTCTCTTTTTCCCAAGTCATTTGTATACATATAAATAAAACGGATACGCTAGACGCTCATATCCGCTTTCGCTATATATAGTGTATCATTTAATATTCAAATTTTACTATATTTCAGCGCTTTTTAGTATGTCTTTATTTTCTCTCCGCTATTCTTTTTCATTTTCCCATACATTATGATAAATTAGCTTGTCTAAATCCCTTCTTTTTTCCCAGTTAGCTTGTTCTAAGATTGGTTTCTCAGGGTATTTATCTGTATAGCCAATTGACATGAGCGCTACAGGATCAATATGAGGAGGAATATGTAAAATGTCACGTACATCATTTTTTTTATAAAAACTTACCCATCCCATTGCCAGTCCTTCTGCATATGAAGCAAGCCACATATTTTGAATCGCACACGCAGTTGACATCATATCAGTTTCTGGAATTGAGTTTCTTCCGAGAACATGAGAGCCCCCTCTTGTTGGATCACACGTTACGCAAATAGTTAACGGCGCTTCTTTTAATCCTTGAATCTTTAGCTCTAAAAAATCTTCTTTCTTTTCACCTTCATAATGAATAGCCAGTGCTCTTCTCTCTTTATCTGCTGCCCAGGCAAGTTTATTTTTCACTTCTGTATCAGATACTAATATAAAATTCCAAGGCTGCATAAACCCGACGGAAGGTCCGCTGTGAGCAGCCTGTAGAATGTTATAAACCGTTTCATTCGGAATCTCATCAGACAAAAATGTGCGTACATCTCTTCTTCCGTAAATCGCTTTGTATACCGCTTGCTTTTCGTCGTTTGTAAACGAATTCATCTTTTTCAACCTCCATTAAACTCTTTTTTTAACTATTTTTCTAAAAAAACATTAAAAAAATGTGATCCAAACTTTATGTTTTCTCGTATTACTATATGAATCTATCATAAAGGAGGTTGCAAACATGTTCAACGACGTTTTAATGAACTTATTTAACGCGGTAAGCAGCATCATTAACACAATTGGATAATTTGATTGTACATATTGAGTAAGAGAGGAGGCATATTACATGCTAAACGAGGTACTTATGAACTTTTTTAACGCAGTAAGCAGCATCATCAACACAATCGGATAAAAAAAGCACAAAGAAAAGGGTAACTGCCATTACCACCGTCTTTATGCTTGACTAGTTCAAAATCATATATTTTACAGTAAAAAGAACTCTTTGATTAGGAGTTCTTTTTACTTATCCTAACATGTTCCCTTTTATTTGTATATATGCCTTGCTATTTCAACAGATTCACTTATATGTTGCAAGCATACACGTAAGTTTGCAGCTCGTAGTGCAGTTCTTTTAAGTCTTCAGCTGCTTGAGTCAATAACTTCTTTCGCTGAGCTGTATACACATCTAGAATCGCTCTTTCTACTTTTACCTTTTCTTCATATAAAATATCTAACTTATCTTCATTTCCTTCAAGGGAAATAGGCTTTAACATAGCAAATTGATAAATGGGTTGTCCATAATCCAATTTTGTTAAAATAGAACCTACTAATACATCCTGTGAGCATTCATATACGAAGTTTAACAGCGTACTTAATTCTTCTAGACGAGAAATATCCAGCTCTGCATTTTCATTGATCACAGTCCCTATATATTGAAAGCACTCTTCTTCTAACTCATTGTAAATAGTTGTGATGCGGTGCAACACTTCATTCAACTTCATAAAGTTCCCCCTTCACACACGCTTCTTGATACAACCATATGACAAAACTTGGTGTTTTATACTAACGAAAAAGCGAGGAATATAAACCTCGCTTTTCCTTTTTATCGATACATACTGGCAATGTCTTCAATAAACATAAGCGGTTCTTCTTCTGTTAGTTGTTTAATTGGAGAATAATCCTCTCCACCAAAACTTTGATCTATGTCTTCAATAAACGAAGAAACTTCTTCTGACTCTTCACGATTAGCCGGCACTTCGTATTTCTGTAATTCTGTACGGTGCACGACGGATAAAATATGGCGAGGAAATTGCTGCTTCGTTTTTCCAAAACAGTATACCGGCTTGTGTTTCAAAAAGCGTTCTACTTCCTCTTGCCGGTTATAAATGCTTCCATGATCACCCCAAGCTACCACAACTAGTTCAGCATCTTCCACAGCCTTTTGAATATATTCACCTGTTCTTGTTCCAACAGCTTCTTCTTTTGAAAGCATGCGTAAAAACGAAACATGATCGGTTTGATAGCTGAATAAATAAACGATTTCTAAAACTCCAAATCCCCACTTTTGCGCCAGTTCTATGCATTTGGATACAGCTGTATCATCGCTGTATTCATACGTATTTTCTGGAAAGGACAAGATAAACGTAAGTTTACGTTCGTTTACTTCACTCCATTTGCATAATAGAGAATATTTGTATGTGCCTGTTTCATCAAAAATAACTTCTTTTTTCACTGCTTCCATCCCCCTGCCTTCTTACAATCTTGTTACTTATCTATTGCAAATGAGCTAAGCAGTAATCGTAACCTTGACTGTTAAAAGTTTTATTTTATATGTATTTCAAAATCATGCCTTCATGACAACTTTTCTGCCATTTTTTCAAAAAGCATTTTTTTCTTCTATACATGCTTTTTACAGCTAGTGAACATTCACATATATATCTTTCCTCTTTTCGGACCTCCAGTCAAAATAGATAAAATCAAAAGAATGGTCTATAATAAAGAAATAACCAATGAACTTTTCACTCATGTTTTTGACCGTTACGGATTTTTTCTCAGCAGGTATGTTCAAAACTGATCCTCTGAGAAAATAGAAGATAAATTTGTGTAAAGAAAGGATTTTGTAAATGGCTACTACACACACATTTACAAGAGGAGAAGAAATTGCAAATGCGATTACACACGGCGTTGGAGCCGTACTCAGCATTGTGGGATTAACGCTTTTAATCGTACTTTCTTCGTTAGAAGGAACGCCTTGGCATGTTATCAGTTTTACTATTTACGGAGTAACCATGCTGCTTCTCTATGTCTCCTCTACGCTTGTCCATAGCTTTCCGGAAGGTAAGGTAAAAGATCTTTTTGAGATATTTGACCATTCTTCTATTTATTTGTTTATTGCCGGTACGTACACTCCATTTTTATTTATCGCAGTAAAAGGAACCACCGGCTGGACACTTTTTGGAATTGTATGGGGCATCGCTCTTGCAGGAATTGTATTCAAAGCTTTTTTTGTGAAGAAATTCCTTTTTATTTCCACCATTCTTTACGTATTTATGGGATGGATGATTGTGTTTGCGTGGGATTCGTTAACTCAAAACATTGCCCATCAAGGAATTGTCCTTCTTGTAGTTGGAGGCGTGTTGTATACAATCGGAGCCGTTTTTTACGTATGGCGAGGATTTCGTTTTCACCATATGATTTGGCATATGTTTGTTCTTGGCGGAACCGTACTTCACTTTTTAGCAATCATTTTATATGTATTGCCTATAACCAATTAAAAAAGGGCCTTCTGGCCCTTTTTTAATTGGTTATAGAATTTCTTACCACAGTTTTGCCATTTGAGTCACAAGCGTATAGACTCCTAGCACAGCCATAATAACGACCACAAAACCGCCAAAAACGGTAAGCCAAGTCGGATGCTTGTAATCCCCTACTATCTTCTTTTTATACGCCGCTATAAGCATTGTACAGAGTGTAATAGGTAAGATTAACCCATTTAATGCTCCAGCTAAAATGAGCAGCGTGACCGGCTGACCAATCGTTAAGAAAACCAGGGTTGAAATCGTAATAAATGCAATGATAATCCAGTTTTCATATTTCTCAATCCTTTTGCTGAAGGATTTAATAAAGGAAACCGATGTATATGCCGAACCAATAACTGAAGTGATAGCCGCTGCTGCCATGACGACACCAAATAATTTATAGCCAATATCCCCTGCGGCTAACTGAAAAACAGAGGCTGGTGGATTATCGGGATTCAGTTTTAACCCTTGACTCAACACACCTAATGTTGCCAAAAATAGAAAAATTCGAATGATCGAAGCGATCGTAATGCCGGATACTGCTCCTCTTGTTACTTCCGGAATCGCGGCTTTTCCTTTGATTCCTGCATCTAATAAACGGTGACCTCCTGCAAATGTAATATATCCTCCTACCGTTCCTCCTACAAGAGTAACAATCGCCATTACGTCAATGTGATCCGGCCAAAATGTTTTAGATACCGCTTCTCCTACTGGCGGAGCGGAAGAAACCGCAACATACACCATTAAAATAATTAATATTCCGCCCATTAATTGAGCAAAACGATCCATTAATTTTCCGGCTTCTTTGACTAAAAAGATGGCAATAGAAATAATGGCTGTAATAACTGCACCAACTTTAGGAGAAATACCAAATAGCGCATTGAAGCCAAGACCCGCTCCTCCTACATTTCCAATATTAAATGCTAAGCCTCCGATTACAATTAAAATAGCAATAAATAAACCGAGACCTGGGAAAACACTGTTAGCAATATCCTGTGCTCTTTTTTCTGAGACGGCAATAATACGCCATACGTTTAGCTGAACGCCAATGTCTAATAAAATCGACAGTAAAATGACAAAACCAAAACTTGCGGCGAGAGCTTGTGTAAAGACAGTTGTTTGAGTTAAAAAACCTGGACCCACTGCTGAAGTAGCCATTAAAAATGCTGCTCCGAGGAGCACGCTCCAGTTGCGTTCTTTTTTCATGATGTCACCTCATTGTGGTTGAATAATGATTTGTTCTTCTTTTAGCTTGTCACAAATAGCTTTGGCAAATTCAACAGCATGTGCACCGTCTCCATGAATACAGACGGTATCTGCCTGAATCGGAATCTCTTCATTTTGCACAGTGAATACTTTCTTTTCTTTGACCATTTTAATTACTTGAGAAATAGCTGCTTTCTCATCTTGAATCACGGCGTTTTCAACGTTTCTCGGCGTCAGCATGCCGTTCTGTTGATAGGTTCGATCTGCAAATACTTCCTGAGACGTACGCAAGCCGATTTCGTTTCCAGCTTTAATCGATTCACTTCCAGCAAGACCATATAGAATAGCTTCCTCACTAACATTATAAACAGCTTCAGCAATAGCTTTAGCTATGTCTCGATCCCCTGCAGCCATATTATATAAAGCGCCATGAGGTTTCACATGATGAAGGGCCCCTCCTTCTGCACGTATAAAAGCTGAAAGAGCCCCCATTTGATACACCATCAAATCATAAGCTTCTCGAGGCGTAATTTTCATATATCTACGTCCAAATCCAGCTAAATCTTGCAATCCGGGGTGCGCGCCGATCGCCACATTTTCACTCAAAGCCAGCTTTACTGTTTCTCTCATAACCGAAGGATCTCCGGCATGAAAGCCACAAGCAATGTTTGCTGACGTTACATAGCGTAAAATTTCTTTATCATTTCCTAATCTATAGTTCCCAAAGCTCTCACCTAAGTCACAGTTCAAATCAACGGTAGCCATTTTCTTCCCCCTTATATTTTCATTCGAAGTGCTCTTTTAATATGATTGATTTTCTTTTCCTGCTCCATATATAAATGCTGCGCTTCATCCAGTGAAACGAATTGAAAAGAAACCTTTTGCCCTGGAGAAACTTGTGCCAGCGCCGAAAAATCGGCAGTTGCTACCTGCCCGATTCTAGGGTATCCTCCTGTCGTTTGATGATCTGCTAATAAAACAATGGGCTGTCCTTCTTTTGGTACTTGAATTGTACCAAACGTCACAGCGCTAGAAAGCAGCTCCTTTTCCTGCTGAAGGACTAGTTTCTTCCCTTTTAGTCTATAGCCCATTCGGTCAGATTGCGGCGTAACGTCAAATTCTTGATTAAAGAAATGTTGTTGACTTTCTTTCGTAAACCAATCAAATTCCGCACCTTTCATCGTGCGGATAATAGGCGTCTCGTATGAAGGAAGAAGTTTAGGATGAATGGTCCAAAAAGCCTGCTGAAAAGAGCGGTCCGTTTGCTTTTTCACCAGTTTCTTTATAATTGCTTCCCCTATTTCTGTAGGAGGATGGCTTAATACTTCGTCACCTGACTGTAATGCTTTACCGTGCAGCCCTCCTATCCGAGCGCGAAGCGAAGTAGATGTACTTCCCATAACTGCAGGAACGTTAAAGGCACCGGAAACCGATAAATAAGAACGGCAACCTAAAGTCGGAACACCAAACTGCAGCACGCTCCCTTTTTTCACATATAAAGGCCGCCACATCTTTACGGCTTCATCATTAACAGTTGGCGATAAATCCCCTCCTGTCAGGGCAATTAAAGCATCTTGCTGAAATTCAATTTTTGGTCCCATTAACGTAATTTCAATAACCGGCTGATTTTCTTGATTTCCTACTAATAAGTTGGCAATCCTTAAAGCAACTTTGTCCATTGCCCCGCTGACAATCATGCCGTCCTTTTGATATCCATGTCTGCCGATATCTTGAATCGTTGTTAATAAACCAGGACGCATCACTTTAATACTCATCTTCATCCACCTCCTTTTGTGCTTCATATTCCGTTTCAGAAATGGAAACAAATCGGATACGATCACCTGCTTGAAGTAAGCTTGGCGAGTCTTTTTCTGGGTTAAATAGTGTAAGAGGAGTACGCCCGATTAACTGCCATCCTCCAGGTGTTTCAATTGGGTACACGCCGGTTTGCATTCCTGCGATGCCAACTGACCCTTTTGGGATGCTGTTTCTCGGTGATTCTTTCCTTGGAGTCGCAATTTTTTCACTCATCCCTCCTAAGTAAGGAAAACCAGGAGCAAAGCCTATCATATACACCAAATATTCTCCGTTTGTATGAACGGAGATAACTTCATCAGGCGTTAATGAATGAAAAGCAGCTACTCTCTCTAAGTCCGGGCCGTACTTTCCTCCGTAACACACCGGAATATCAATTTGTCTAGCGACCGCTTCAGATTTTTCTTCCTGGCGGAAAAGCAGTTCTTCAATATATGTAGATATTGCTGTGTAAGGATTTCTTCTTCCTTTTTCACTCATTATCCAAGGATCATAATAGATTGTAACCGTCGTAAAAGCCGGCACATATTCAATCATTCCCTTACATAATGATTGCTCTAGCACCTCAGTAAATTGCTGAATACGTTTATGTATACCGAAATTAATTTCGTCTCCAAATGAAACGACAATGCCGCTATCACCAAGAGGATAAAGTCGATAATCGTTACTCATTCCGTCTCCTCCTTTTTACTTAGTATTGTTTGAGCAGCTCCCTTTAATGCTGTAGTTAGACAGGTTTATTAGAATTACTAATGAAGTTATCATTTTCAAATAACATTTTCTTATATATCTAATAAAAAAAAGATCAATAAATCTGTATACCGTATGAATAACATTATACAAATATAAAATAATCTTATGTTCTACTAAAACAAACTCTAAATAAAAATTCAACCTTTTTAGAATTTTATCGTCAAAAGGATTACGTTTTTTCAGTTTTCCCCATAAGAAAACTGCTTTGTTTTTTATACCAAAGCAGTTTTTTGTAAACATCTACAAAAAGGAAAAACTCATGGGCAGTGAACCATTATATACCTCTGCGAGCAAAATCCACAAAACGAAACTTATCAAGACGATGACGTGATTCCGTATACTGAAAAAGGCTTGCATCTTCTAGATACACATAGTTTCTTACTACCACAATATGTTCATAATCTTTCAAATCTAAGTAACATTTATCTTCGTCCGTCAGCTCGTCAACGGAAATTTCTTTTTTAGCAAAGCTGATTTTCAGCCCAAGATCTTTTTCTAAGTATTCATAAATAGAGCCTTTGCATATGTCTTTTGTGAGGTGAGGAACATATTTTTTATGAAAAAAATCTTTATCTAAAATAATTTTTTCTCCATCGATTTCACGTGCTCGAACTACTTTCCATATGAGATCTTTTTTCGTTGCGCCAAGCTGTGTGCACAAATCTTGATCAGCCTTGATTAATTCAAACTCTTTTACAATAGTAGTCGACGTATGTCCTAGCTTTTCCGCGACTTCTTTGAAGCTAACAAGTCCTGATACTGGAAAATCAAAGCGTGATACGTCTAATACAAAAGAACCTTTTCCTTTCATTTTTTGAATGTACCCATTTTGCGAGAGTAAATTTAACGCTTTCCGTATCGTTTCACGAGACGTTTGATACTGTTCAACAAGCTCATTTTCAGAAGGAAGTTTTGTATTAGGACGCCAGTCACCGCGTTTAATTTTATCGACTAACTGTTCGTAAATGCTGATAAATTTATTTTCTTTCAATTGCCATCACCTATTTTACTTTCTATATATACCCAATTGTATAAAAAGAACGATAGATTGTCACCCATCGTTCTTTTCACTTTTTCTCTATTTTTTTAAATGATACACGATTGATTCATACGGCCGAAGTAAGACTCGCTTGAATTCCTTTGGTGAATCTTCGTAGTTAGACAGCAATATTTCACTATGATATCCTTCAAAAGTTAGATTTTCTGGCAGTTCAAAGGCTGTTTCGCTGCCGTAGAAATTGTTTATCACGAGCAGCTTTTCATCTGCTCCATTTCGGATATAAGCGAAAATCTGCTCGTCTTCTCCAAGAATCAATTCATAGTTTCCATAAGTGATAATCTCGTACTGCTTGCGCAGTGCAATAAGCTTTTGATAAAAATAAAAGATTGAATCTTTATCCTCTAACGCTTTTTCTACATTAATTTTACGGTAGTTATCGGCCGGATGAATCCATGGCTTTCCTTTTGTAAAACCTGCATTCGGCTTATCGTTCCATTGCACCGGTGTACGGGAATTATCTCTTGATTTATGTTTTAAAATTTCCAAAATTTCATTTTCGTCCATTCCTTGTGCACGTTTTATTTCATACACATTTAATGACTCCACATCTCTATATTCATCAATAGAGGAAAACTTCGGGTTTGTCATACCTATTTCTTCGCCTTGATAGATATAAGGCGTTCCCTGCATCAAATGAATCGTTGTAGCGAGCATTTTAGCAGATTTATTATGATAGAGTTCGTCGTCTCCATAGCGTGAAACAACGCGAGGCTGATCATGGTTGCACCAAAATAATGCATTCCATCCCCCACCTTTATTCATTTCCGTTTGCCAAGTTGATAGAATCTCTTTTAATTTAATAAAATCAAAATCTGCTAGGGCCCACTTTTCTCCGTTTGGGTAATCAACTTTCAAATGATGAAAATTAAACGTCATGCTAAGCTCGCGTCGGTCCGGATGAGAGTACTGAATGCAGTCGTCAACGGTTGTCGATGACATTTCCCCAACGGTCATACTATCATATTTTGAAAAAACTTCTTGATTCATTTCCCGCATATATTCGTGCACGCGAGGACCGTCGGTGTAGAATTTCCGGCCATCCCCTGGTGCAACCGAACCATCATCATCTAAGAAGCGCTGATCTTTTGAAATTAAGTTAATGACGTCTAGCCGAAATCCATCTACACCTTTTTCAAGCCAAAACGTCATCATGTCGTACACGCTGCGGCGCACACGCTCATTTTCCCAGTTCAAATCCGCTTGCGTTACATCAAACAAGTGCAGATACGATTGTTCTGTCAGCTTATCATGCTCCCACGCTGATCCTCCAAATTTTGAAACCCAATTCGTCGGAGCACTTCCATCTTCTTTTTGATCTTTCCAAATATAAAAATCTCGGTACGGGTTATCTTTCGATTTTTTAGCTTCTTGAAACCATTCATGTTCAGTTGACGTATGATTAACGACAATATCCATGATAATTTTAAGATCCCGCTTATGCGCTTCTGTTATTAAACGATCAAAGTCCTCCATTGTTCCGTATTCTTCTTGAATAACAAAATAATCACTTATATCATATCCATTATCCCGCTGTGGTGATTTATAAATTGGCGTTAGCCACAGAACATTTACCCCGAGCTTTTTCAAATAATCTAGCTTTTCAATAATGCCAGCTATATCACCCACGCCGTTTCCAGTTGTATCATAAAAACTTTTTGGATAAATTTGATAAACAACCGATTTTTTCCACCAAGGTTCTTGCATCTTTAACACCACCATTTAATTCTTAGAATTATGTTGAAACGAGTCTGTACCCGCGACCGTTGATGTAACGGTTGATTTTTTCTGAAGCTTTCCGAGCGTTAACGTTAAAAGAAACGGCACAACGATTACGATGACCATTCCAATAATAAAAGGCGGCCAGCTCTGTGGAACAATTGATAATGGAGCAGGGATACCACCGATTCCCACCGATGTTGCTTTTACTCCGGCTACAGATATGACAACACCGGCAATAGCTGAACCAATCACTGCAGAAATAAAAGCAAATCTAAAACGCAAATTCACACCAAACATTGCAGGCTCCGTAATGCCAAGCCACGCTGAAACCCCTGACGTTAAAGACAATCCTTTTAATTTCTCATCATTTTTTGAAAGAATCATTATCGCAAAAGCCGCAGAGCCTTGTGCAATATTCGATAATGCTACCATTGGCCATAAGAACGTACTCCCTACGCTTCCAATCAGCTGTAAATCTACGGCCAAAAATGTATGGTGCATCCCTGTAATAACAAGAGGAGCGTATAAACCTCCATATACAAGCCCTCCAATAAATGGAGCCGTTTTAAACAGCCATACAACTGCATCTGTAATAACATTTCCTATTGCAAATGTAATTGGACCAATTACAATAAAAGCGAGAAACCCTGTTACTAAAAGAGCTACAGGTGCTACAATCAAAAGTTGAAATCCATCCGGTATGCGTTTTCGTAAGAATAATTCGATTTTTGCCAAGACGAATGAAGCGACTAATACGGGTAAAACCTGTCCTTGATAGCCTACTTTCTCAACATGCAGGCCAAATAAATTCCACGTATCGATACTTCCTTTTTTTAATGCTTCTCCGTAAGACCAAGCATTTAGCAAGTCAGGATGTACAAGCATGAGCCCAAGGACAATTCCAAATAAAGGACTTCCTCCAAAACGCGTAACAGCTGACCACCCAATAAGAGCTGGCAAAAAGGCAAAAGCCGTATTCGCAATTAAATTAATCATGCTTGCGAAGTCTTTCCACTGTGTATGAACATCTACGATTGATTTATCATCGTAAAAAATTCCGGCTCCTGTTAGTACATTATTGATTCCCATCAATAAACCCGCGGTTACGATGGCCGGTAAAATAGGAATAAAAATGTCAGCTAATGTTTTTATTGCGCGCTGCAGCGGATTTAAGTTTTTAGCCGCTTCGTTTTTCACTTCTTCTTTTGATAGCTCGCCTATACCTGTAAGCGCCACCATTTCTTTATATACTTTATCCACCGTGCCTTGACCAATGACAACTTGAAACTGGCCGTTTGTAGAAAAAGATCCTTTTACTAATTCGTGCTCATCTAGCATACGTTGATTGACTTTACCTTCATCTTTTAAAACAAGTCGAAGGCGCGTTACACAGTGCGTTGCAGCAGAGATATTTTCTTTTCCGCCAACGGCTTCTACAATGCGTTCAACAGATTCTCGATTCATGTCTTTTCCCCCTTGTTTCCGCTTTCATTTTACTCCTATATCTCCTATCCCCCATATAAATCTCACCACAAACCTGTATATACAAGTTTTATATTTTTATTCTAACCTGTATATACAAGTTCGTCAACAAAAATAAAATTACTTCTTTTTCATTTCATGATATAGTCAAAAAGCAAAGTGTATGGAAGGAGACATTACAATGCTGCAAGTAAGATTAATGGGAACACAAGAAGAAATTAATGAAGTAATCAAACAATTTGAACAGAACTACCATATAGAACATCAGTCAAAAGAATATACGCGAAGCGCTAATCCAAAATATGAGCACAAAAAAGATACTCGGGTGTATCTTTCTATGCATCCTAAAAAATAATTTCTTCTTTATTTCAGAGAAGAATAGTAGCTTTTACAAACTAAAGGATTTATATTATAATTTCAGTATTTACTATAACATCCGATTTGTATTTAAAAATCAGAAAGAGGCTTAAAAATGGCATATAAAGACATATCTCTTAGAGAGAAAAGTATTGTGTTTATCGGCTTTATGGGGGTAGGAAAAACAACTATTGGAGAAATGGTTGCCAAAAAATTGTATAGAGATTTTGTTGATATAGATCAAGAAATCGAAAAAGAATTTAATATGCCTACTTCTCAGATTTTTAAAGAGCACGGTGAAACTTTCTTCAGACAAAAAGAAAAAGAAGTAATAAGTCGACTTTCACAGCAGCGCTTAAAAATCATTTCTTTAGGGGGAGGCGCTTTTTTACAAGAAGAAATTCAAGAGATTTGTTTATCTAACTGCATCGTATTCTTTTTAGATTTGTCTTGGGATTCTTGGAAAGAACGCATCAGTTTGATTATTGATAGCCGTCCTGTTTTACAAGGAAGAAGCTTAGAAGATATTGAAAAGCTATTTTACGACCGTCAAGCTATCTATTCAAACCACCATTCAAAAGTTGAAACTGATAATTTAGATATCGAAGAAGTAGCTAACTACATCGTTGATTCATTAAAAACAGCTTGGGATATTTATCAACCTTAATGAAATAAAGGTTTGTTCCCTCAACAAGCCTTTACAAAAAAGACGTAGCTTAATGCTACGTCTTTTTTCATCCCTAATGGGAACTCATATAAAAATTGATAAAAAAGGCAATGGTGATTACATACATCATCCAATGAATTTCGCGATGGCGTCCTGTAAACAGTTTAATCGCTGTGTATGAAATGAAGCCGAATGCTAACCCTTCTGCAATGCTGTAGGTTAACGGCATCATGACAATTGTTAAGAAAGCGGGAACAACTTCAGTGAAATCGTCGAAGTTAACGTTTCGAATGTCACTTAGCATAAGCGAACCAATAATAATGAGTGCTGGAGCAGTAGCAACGCTTGGGATAAATTGAATAAGCGGTGCAAAAAACAAGGTAAATATAAATAAGATGGCAACCGTTAATGCCTTTAAGCCGGTACGCCCTCCTTCTGCAATACCTGTTGCATTTTCAATATACGTATTTAACGCAGTGCTTCCAAAAATAGCACTCGCCATTGTACCAATTGAATCTGCTGCAAGCGCGCGATTTAAACCTGGAATTTTACCGTTTTTATCTACTAAGTTTGCTTTTTTAGATAGTCCAATCAATGTCGCTAGCGTATCAAATAATTCTACGATGGTGAAAGAAAATACAACTGAAAAAATGCCGTAGGCAACTGCACCCTTTAAATCCATTTGAAAGAATGTTTCTCCAACGCTTGGCGGCGTAGCTGAAAAGACGTCTTTCAGAGAATGAGGAACTGCTTGTACTCCTACAATCATTGCTAATATTGTCGTAGCAAAAATACTTATAATAAGAGCACCTTTTACATTTTTAGCCATCAGTACAGCTGCTAATATCAGCCCAAAAATAGCAAGTAACGGGCCTTTATCCATGACATTTCCGAGCCCTACAAAAGTAGACTCGTTTGCCACAACTAATCCAGCGTTTTTCAAACCGATAAACGCAACAAAAAGACCAATTCCAACTGCTATTGAAGACTTTAATACGTTCGGAATGGCATCAATAATCTTTCCGCGTATTCCTGTTACCGTTAAAACAAAAAATAAGACCCCGGATATAAAAACTGCTCCAAGTGCCGTTTGCCATGACAATCCTTGTCCTAATACTACTGAATACGTAAAAAACGCATTTAAACCCATCCCTGGACCGGTTACAATCGGGAAGTTTGCCCATAGAGCCATCAGTAACGTACTAAATACAATGGCATAAATGGTAGCTGCAAGAGCCGCTTCTCGAGGGATACCCGCGTCAGACATGATAATGGGATTGACGATTACCATATAACTGACCGTCATAAAAGTTGTAAGTCCTGCTAGTATTTCTTGTTTTGGTGTTGTGTTGCGCTCTGATAGTTTAAACAAGCGCTCTAATATTCCGTTACGCTCCAACACGCGCGCCTCCCTACTTCTAAAAAAAAATAAAAAATCCTACCTATTCAAATGTCCTAAAAAGGACACGATTTAGGAGGATTTTACGTTTCAAAGTAAAATCTTTTGTCCTATTATAGTCTTAATTTGTAGATATGCAAAGGTGGAAAACGCTATCATTATAAAAATTTTTATCTTCCGTTAGTTTGGAATTTTGAAAATTTATTTCTCTTATCTTTTTAGTCTGTTGCAAGATTACTCTTTTTACTCATTTATACAAAAAAGAGATTGAGACATAACTAAATAAATCCATTCTAAAGACAAATAAATGGAATAATCGCAGGAATCTACGCCTTGTCCTTCAATCAACAGCTAGAAGCAACTAAACAGATGAAACCTACGTTCACCTTGACAACAAAAAACTCGAATTATTAATCAATAACTCCGATTAATAATTCGAGCTTTACTTTTGTTAAAATACTTTTATCCCAGCCTCTTCTTCGTTTTACATCTTACGAAATTAAAAGTGGAATTCTTTTTAAAAGACGATCTATCGAATGATTTGCCTCTTTCAGCACAATTCCTTGGTCAATGGTTTTTAACTGGCGATTCTCCATCACAATTTCACCGTCAACCATTGTTAGTTCTACATCTCCTCGCGTTGCTGAATACACAACTCTGGAAATAGGGTCTACGCCGTAAGATGGAAAAGTATGAAGCTGATTTAAATTTAAAATGGCAAGATCCGCTTTTTTCCCAACCTCTAAACTTCCAATTTCTTTTTCAAGCCCAACTGCTTTCGCTCCGCCGATTGTAGCCATTTCGAGCACGTGTTTTGCATTCATGGCTGTTGGTCCGTAAGAGGGTTTATGAATCGTAGCGGCCAGCCTCATTTCGTTGAACATATCCAAATTATTATTACAAGGAGCACCATCAGCGCCAAGGCTTAAAAATACACCTTGCTCTAATAAACTGGGCACATCTGCGATTCCCGATGCAAGTTTTAAGTTTGAGCCTGGGCAATGACTGACTTTTACTCCTTGATTCTTAATAATTTGCTTTTCTTGATCGTTTAGCCACACACAGTGCGCTAAAATAAGGCGCTCATTGGCTAATCCTAAATGGTCTAAGTACATGATATTTCTCATACCCGTTTCAGCTTCTACAATGCGAATTTCTTCTTGATTCTCAGAAGCATGAGTATGGACATGAACATTATAGGCAGCTGATAAATGGCTCACTTCACGCAGCAAATCTTCCGTACACGACAGCACAAATCTTGGGGAGAATGCGTATCGAATACGACCGTTATTTGAATTATGCCATTTTTCAAGCAGCTCTACGCTTTCTTTAATCGAGTCAGCCGTTGTCTCCTGCAGAGCTTTTGGCAGATCGTCGCCTTTTTTATCCATCATTACTTTTCCTGCAAGAGCTCGGATTCCACTCTTAGATATAGCTTGAAAAGCAGAGTCCGTATGATGAACAGTTTCCATATCGACAATTGTTGTAGTCCCGCTTTGAATGAGTTCACCGATCCCTAACAGTGCTGAATAATAGATAGATTCTTCATCATGCGAAGCTTCAAGCGGCCATATTTTCTTCTTTAGCCAGTCTAGCAGCTCTAAATCATCTGCTTGCCCTCTAAAAAGCGTTTGACATAAATGAATATGAGTATGTATAAAGCCCGGCACAATCGTTTTATTTGCTGCGTCAATGACTTTATCTACCTTTTCCGGATGCAGATTTTTCCCGATGGCTGCAATACGATTTCCAACAATATAAAGGTCACCGTAAATAATATCATTCTTCTCATTCATCGTAATAATCTCTGCATTTTTAATTAATGTGTGCGTCATACCTTCTTTCCCCTCTTTCGTAACATCTATCTATTTCTAGCTCAAACCGAACACTAACATCTTCAAGCAATCTTTCTTACACTGGTCTTAAATATATATGGTGCATGCTCTGAGTTGAATAAGTGCAGATAACCTCATGGGCGATAGAGACTTTGGGTAAAAAAAATTCCTAGCTGATTATACAGCTAGGAGGTTGGATTTATGATAAAATCCCAAGTCCCTTTTTCAAGAGGTTATACGAAATCGCAGGAGAATAATGTGATCTTGTATTTATAATATGGTGTTTTCAGTCTATATACCAGCTTTTTGTCAGAAGTTCTAACATTGTTTTTTTATTCTTTTTCACTATGTGACTTTTCTTGACACCCTTAATTTTCATGTTATGCAATTTATTCTCGTTTCTTCTATGTAATATTTACTAAAAATAAAGAATCTATCTTCTGTTTCTATACAAAACAGAAAAGTTATTTTATGATTTGTATGATTAAAAAACTACAAATCTATATTTTAGGGGTGATTAACTTGGAAAAAATAAATGTTGGCTGTCGTTTTACGCTTTCCGTTATGAGCGATAACTTCATCAATATTATTTTAAGCGCACTAAACGAAGTGGATATGTCTAAAGTTCAGCGAAAAACGGACCGTGTTAGTACGTTTATTGAAGGAACTGCCAAAGACGTATTTGAAGTTGTACAGGCCATTTATAAAAGTGCTGGAAAATCAGAAAAGCATATTGTGCTGAATGCCACGTTTTCAACAGGGCGTCACGAAGAATATTTCGAAGAAAGAAAAATAAACTCAAAAGAAAACATGCCTTTAAACCAACAGCTTTGTGCTTCGTTCCCTGTATCCACTCAATTTTCTTTGTATCCATTAGATACGCCGCATTATGTAGACATCATCAAAAGCGGAATTGGCGCAGTTAAACAACAGGGAGTATTTGCCGAAACCGTGCCTTTTGCAACAGCTTTAGAAGGAGATGTGGACAAAGTATTCGCTTCTCTATACGAATGCTTTATGAAATCTGTACAGCAAGCTCGTGTCGTGATGACAGTTAATATGTCAGCACACAGCCCTTCTTCAAAACGATAAATTACTTCTTATCTATTTATAAAGATAGAGTACTAGAAAGGATTTATATGAATATGGCTACAAAAAGAACGTTTTTTGCTTTTTCCCTGATAGGTGCATTATTATGTCTATTAGTCGTACCAAACTCTGTTCAGGCTAGTGAAAAACCTGCTCATTTAACGGTTGCTTCTTACACGCAGTTCTTGAAAGGGCAAGGTGATAAAAGTTCACTGTATGAATTTTCAAAACTGTCGCGTCAACAAAAACAAAAAGTTGTACAATCACTAAGGGATCCATCTCTGTTCAAAATGGATATTGAAGAGAGCAGCGGCACGGTCGAAGCTGCAAGTACAGCAGCATACGGAGCAAAAACGGCTTCACCTTTATTCAAAACAGCAGCTTATACGGCTTCTTATAAAGCGGCTGGATTTACAACAACAAAACTAACGGTGTATGTAGATTATTACACAAAAAGCTCCTCAGTAACTTCAGTCAAAAGTGTACGAGGTGTGGTCACAAAAAACGTAAACCCCCTTGTGTCTATTTCAAAAAAGAGCTCAAAATCTTGGGTACAAAATAATCGAGCCTACGGGCGAATTGACTGGCAGTGGAAAGTTGCAGCTAAAAATGCTGGAATCAAAAGACAAACCGCTTATGGTACGGCTTCCGGCGCTTCTGGCGGATCTACAGCTACAGTCAATTGATAATGAG
This sequence comes from Priestia sp. RMT2NF4, assembly GCF_047872835.1. Taxonomy (NCBI): domain Bacteria; kingdom Bacillati; phylum Bacillota; class Bacilli; order Caryophanales; family Bacillaceae; genus Priestia; species Priestia sp. RMT2NF4. Next base: position 357,576 of record NZ_JBLQZO010000003.1, on the reverse strand, counting down.
GAATAAACGATGAAAAAAATGATGTGGTGGATTATTGGTATTACGGCCGGGGTGCTTTTACTAGGAATTCTGGTAGGTTATTTATCATTTTACAGCATATAAAAACAGCAGGTAATTTCACCTGCTGTTTTTTATCTAAATGTCATATTCTTGTCATAAAATTAAAACCTCCACTTACAGTGTCTAAGTGCCTGTAAGAAGAGGTTGGGATCACAATTGTTAGTAAGCCTGGTCTCTTCTCATCTTTCAAGCACTGCTTGTGGGAGTTGGCACGGTTCTATAAAGTCCGTTGCCGAGGTTTCACAGGGCCTATCCCTCCGCCTCTCTTGATAAGAAGTTTGTCGAATTTTGTTGATAATTGTTGATAAGATAAATATTATGTTACATGCTGCACAAACAGATGTCAACTACTTTTCAGAAAATTGTTTTCCCTCTAAAACTATGATATCGCTACCATTACTATGACAACTAGGTTACAAATATATAAATTTTTTATATTTTTTTATTACGCTTTTACAGCTGACTTTTTCTCAAAAGAAGTAATAGCCTCATCTAGCATACGAATGCCGTCATCTATCTGTTCTTTTGTCACAGTAAGCGGAGGTACCATGCGAATAACTTCACTTGCATTTCCGCAAAAATAAAATAACACGCCTTTTTCTAAAGCTAAGTCCAAAATCTCGAATAAAGCGTCTCCATCTCCTTCTCCCGTATGCGGATTAACAATTTCAATTCCAATCATAAGTCCTAAACCACGGATATCTCCAATAACTGAATGTTTTTCCTTTAAAAGATGCAGCTTTTCTAATGCATAAGCGCCCATTTTTTTCGTGTTATCCAGCAGCTGTTCTTCTTTCATCACTTCAAGAGTTGCAAGAGCTGCTGAGCATCCGATAGGATTCCCTCCAAATGTTGTACTATGTGTGCCAAGAGGCCACTGCTTCATTAATTCTTGAGAAGCGACCGTTGCGCTAAGCGGAATTCCAGAAGCAATTCCTTTTGCTATAGCCATAATATCTGGTACAACATCAAAGGTTTGGCCAGCAAACCATTCACCGGTACGGCCAAACCCTGTTTGCACTTCATCAAAAATAAGTAATATTCCGTGACGATCACAAATCTCTCTTAACTTCTTCATCCAGCTTTTCGGAGGGATAATATAGCCGCCTTCACCTAATACTGGTTCCAAAATAACGGCAGCCACTTCTTCAGGCGTGACTTGGTGCTTAAAGAGTATTTCAAAATCTTTTTCAAGCTTTTCAGTGAAGTATACATCGCTGTCTAGCTCCGCAGAGCACTCTTTTGGATTGGCATATGGAAGTTGATACGTCAGTCCCGAAGGCTGCTGAAATTGTCTATATTTGCTTTTCGATGTTGTAACACTTAAAGCTCCCATCGAGCGTCCATGAAAACACCCTAAAAAAGAAATAACATACGGACGCTTTGTGACATGTCTCGCTAATTTTAAGGCTCCTTCAATTGCTTCTGTGCCGCTATTTCCAAAGAAAAAGCAGTCTAAATTGCCCGGCGTTACTTTTCCTAACTCATCGGCTAACTTTAATATCGATTCGTACATAATGACACCTGAGGGACCGTGCAATAATTGATCTGCTCCGTCTTTGATTGCTTTTACTACTTTCGGATGTCTGTGTCCTACATTTGTCGTAGCGATTCCGGAAGTAAAATCGAGATATTCTTTACCATCCAATCCATAATAATAGCATCCTTCTTCTTTCACAACGGGCAAATTCGGATGATCTTTAGCCATTGTCGGTGCTAGCAATTCAGGCATTCTTTCAAATAAGTGACTCCAATCTTTAGACATACTACATCCTCCTTGAAATTATACAAATCAATTAATCTTATTCCGAAATATAGTTACTTATTAAACAATATTAGGAAATCCAGTTATACTAAACGCTTTAATAGAATAGTAATAAAACTTATTTTACTATGCATTTTTATTAAAATCAATTGTATAAATATTTATATATAAAATTAATATGCGGGGTCTCATCCCTTCCGCTTTTCCCATAGGAGTCTTCGCCTTTCCCTCCAATCAACAGCCAGAAGTACTTACATATATGAAACCTGCGTTCACCATAACCATAAAAAAATCCGAACGATTAATCGTTCGGATCCTCCCTCAACTAAAATACTACTGTCACAGCCTCTTTAAGTATATTTATTCAAGATGTTTGGCATCATTGATTGTTTCAAGACGCCATTTTCCACTTTCATAAGCAAAAGTTGTAATCGATGTATTTTGTAAAATAGTAGTCCCTGTTCCTTGTTCTCCGCTTGTTACATGATGAATGAATGTATTAATTGCCGCCCCGTGACTAACAACTGCTACTTTCTTTCCAATAGACTCCTTCATAATTTCCGTTAAACGCCGAACCATCCGTTCTTGAGCGGCTTCGAGTGTTTCAATATTATATAAAGGTTCTTCTCCCCAATTTGTCGCATAGTTTGGCACAAGATCATGCAGAACTTCTACGTTCTTTGATTCTAATTCTCCAAAAGAGCGCTCGCGCAGCTGCTCACAAACCTCGACTTTCTCTACTTTAGCGACTGCGGCAATTTTCCTAGCCGTCTCCTGCGCACGAAGCAAATCGCTTGTGTAGACTACATCAATATGGATATCTTTAAAACGTTCCGCTACGCGTTTGGCTTGTTGCTTTCCTGTTTCGTTGAGCGGAATATCAGCATGCCCTTGAATAAGTTTGTTTTTATTCCAATCTGTTTGGCCGTGTCTAATTAAGTAAAGCATCGTAATCCCCCTTTAATCTCGTTTTAAAAATTGATAAACAGCTTTATCAACCTCTGAGCTTTCATGTAAATCCGAATGTGCTTCATGAAACGTTTGGAGATGAATGTGTTCGGTAAACTCTTGCAGTCCGTATGCACTTTCTACTGTTACCACTCCATCTGTCTTATCTCCCACATCTCCTGCTCCTGAAAAAACGTCGATCTCTTTTGAGAAATCTTGACGACTTTCGTATAGCTTGTTTAACGCTATAGAGTGAAAAGCTAAATCACGAGCCCCCATAGATTCGATATGATTGCGTGCATGAGGATACATCTCCATTAATTCCTGATAATCTAATCCTTGAATCGGCGATCCTAACGTAACTAACTTTTGAATATATTGAGGGTTAGCCAAACTAACTGCTGCTGCTGTTACTCCTCCCATACTATGTCCAACTAAATCCACAGAAGATGCTTTATATGTATCACGTACATCTTGCATAATAGCTTCAATCCATTTTTGCTGCTGTGCAATACTGGCATCTGGCTTTTTAAAGACGATATGAATAAGCGGAAGTTTTCCCTCTTTTGCTTTCATAATGTGCTTCCACTGAATAGCTCCATCTTTTTGAACGACGCAGTAAGCTACTTTAGTTCCCCATCCGTTTTGTTCAAATCGTTTAATCATTTTCCCTAAGCTTTTTTGACTGCCTAAATAGCCATGAATAAATAAAACCGGCACATTTTTCGATTGGGCGCCTCGTTTTATTTGTGGGGCAAAAATATAAAAACAAAGCGAAATAAATAATATGATACTAATCAATAAAATTAACAGCCGCAAGTTCTCACCCTCCGATCGTCTCGTCTATTACACTCATTAATAAAAAAATTTGGAGTAAATTTTATTCTGATACGTCCTGTAAGCTGCAGAACTTGTCATCTTTTTCTTGTCAACGAGCTGCTCAAAGCGCAAACGCTTTTCCGTAAGCATCTCTGTTAGCCTTTGTTCTTCATTAGCATCCGTGCATATAGAAATCAATTCTTCTATTGTAGCCATATCTCGTTTTAGCTCTTGTTCATCACTTATCATATTTGCATTTTTTAACATCCTATACGCTTGGCGCAGTTCTTCAGGTATATGTGATAAATCTTCTAACTTTAATGGTTTTCCTTCCCCAGGCAGCTTATCAAAGTCACCGTCTTTTATTGCTTGTCTAATTCTTTCTTCAGCAATTATATACGCAATATCCAAGGAAAGACCTCCTTTAAGAAAATATAAAATTCAATCTTACCTTCTATATAAAAGATGTATAAAAAACACAGCTTTTATAACCGTATTTTTTATTATACTATGATTATAAAAATTGAACTACCTTCACTTCTTGGAGAGACTATCCTCCCTTTGTGAAATCGTTTCTAGAGCTTCACTCCTTTCACTATCAAACTTTCTTGAGCAGTTTGTTAACGAGCTGAAAGTCAATAAACGATTCTGCATGAGGTTTTGTTATCTTATCTTACTATATTTATACAAAAAAGCCTCCTTACGCATGTAAGGAGGTGGAAAAAGGTAATTCTAAGGTCATCATGTTATGCCTACTTTCTATAAAACCACATTTTGATAGCGTTTTCAATGTTTTTTTATTACTTTACTAATTTTCTTTTCGTTTAATGAGACTCCGTACATATAACGAAGCCTCACCAAATTTCTACTCTTCTTTATCTGATGGAATCATAATTTCTCCTTCATGCTCTTGTTTTTTCAAAAGCAGCTGGAGAATCGTTTTAGATAATTTACTAGGCTGATAGGGTTTAATCAGAAACTCACACACTCCAAGCTCTAATCCTTTGCTTCTTTCGTCTAAAGCAGATGAGATTAAGATAGGAATTTTTTCTGTCTCTGTATTTTCTTTGAGATGCCTTAAAACATCCCAGCCGTCTAACTTATTTTCTCCTAGCATGATATCTAGAACAACCACTTCAGGCTTTTGCTGATGAATAGAGTTTAATGCATCTTCTCCGCTATTAAAATACCGAACGTGAAAGCCGCTTTCTTTTAATTCTACCTGTAAAAGCGTCGCTAAACTTTTATCATCTTCTACAATCACTACGCTTTTACGGTTATCATTCGCACTTATCATCATTTCTTCATCGTACTGAACTTCATGTAGAAGCGGGAGAACAATCGTGAATGTTGTTCCTTTTTTCCATTCTGATTGTACAGTAATGTCTCCACCATGAGCTTTTACAATTTCTTTTACAATTGCTAACCCTAGACCCGTTCCGCCAATTTTGCGCATATCGGAGTTATCTACTCTGTAGAATTTGGTAAACAAATGTCCTAGCGCTTCACGTGGTATACCAATTCCTTCATCTTGAATATCAATATAAACAGCGTGTTCCTTTTGATACACTTTAACTGTAACGTTCCCTCCATCGGGCGAGTATTTTACTGCATTGCTAATTACATTATTAAACAATTGCAGAAGCTTATCTTTATCTCCCATTACCGTAAAATGCTCTTGATCGGAAATCATATTAAATTCATGCTTACTTGTTTGTATGTTCTGGACCTCAATCACCTGCTTAATAAGCGGCAGAATGTCTTGATACTTTTTATCGTAGGTTTGTTTCCCCGCTTCCATTCTTTGGACGTCCAGAAAATCGTTGATTAAAGAAGTTAACCGCTGTGCTTCCTGATAAATAGTAGTTAAATACTTCTTCTGTCTTTCTTCTTTTAATGTTTTGTTTAGCATAAGCTCAGTGAACCCTAATACACTTGCTAAAGGTGTGCGCAGCTCGTGACTCACAGTGCTTACAAATTCCGACTTCATCTGATCAACTTCAAATTCTTTCGTAATATCACGATGAACGAACAATACGCCAAACATCTGACGGTTTCGATATACGTATTCGCTATAAACTTTTATAACTTTTCGCTTACCTTCCGTGTGCAGGTAATAAACAAAAGACTTTTCTACTTGCTCTCCCTTACAAATGGCTTTAACGTATTGTCTTAGCTGCCCTATATTTTCGACTTTTTGAGAGAGAGCATCTAGCCATTGATTGCGAGAGAGCTGAAGAAGCCCGCTTTGATGCTCATATTGAAACAATTCGCTAATCTTCGTATTCACCTGTAGAATCGTACCGCTTGTATCTACAAGCTGCATTCCTTCTTGAATCGAATTTAAAATATCTTGAGATAGCAGTCGGTCGTGCTCAGACTCTTCGTAAATATAAATTTTTTCAAGAGCAATCGTAATTTGTTTGGCCAATATTTCAAATGTCTGTAATTCATGTTCTGTGTATTCATCCGCGTAGCGGCTGTAAAACATATAGGCTAGCATATCTCCCTGTGAAGACAGCACCGGTACGATAACATCATACAAATAAAATGTTTGCCGATGATATAGGCGCTCATGTTCTATACACTCTCTTTTTACTACCATGCATTTTTTCGTCTTTTGCACATGATCAATGTAATTATTATGAAGGTTTTTCATCATCTGTTGAACACTTGATGAAGATAGACCAAATGAAGCATGTGTCTTTTCATCGGTTAGCATAATAAAACCGTGATCAGCTTTCATTACTCGGCTCATGTTTGTGACAGCACTCGTGAGAACTTCTTGCTTGTGAAGAGAATTTGTTAGTCCATGCACAAATAAATTGCGCAATTCTAACTCTCCTTCTCGTTCCTTTGTCAATTCCAATGCGTGCTGAAGTTCATCTTGCTGACTGTGCAACTCATCTTGCTGTGCAATCAGCTCTTCATTTTGAGCCGTTAACTCCTGTTCGTTATTTTGCAAAGTCGATACCATTTTGTAAAAGGCCTGAGATAGCATACCGATTTCATCTCTTCTATGTTCATCAAATGTCATAGGCATTTCTTTTCCCGCAGCAATTTCGCTTGCCGTATATGCTAGCTGACTCAGCGGCTTTACAAACTTATTTAGCAATACCCGTGTAAGCAATAATAAAATGACCACTGTAAACGCTAAAAATAAAATAAAGAACGTTTGACTTTTCTGCATGTCACTCGACGTGTCATCGTACTGTGTATTTAAGTCTTTAGTTAATTCATTTTGGTAGTCATCAAGTTCTTTTTGCATTTGTTCTATTGATTTAGAAGCAGCCTTCCGCTCAGGACTAGAGCGGACTCCTTCAATGCCTTTTTTGTCGTAAATATCTTTAAAATAAGGAAGCGTTTGATTAAAATACGTGTTTAGCATCACCGTCGCTTCATTTACAAACGTACGTTCACGTCTATCTGCCGCTAGACCTGAAAGTCGATCAAGATTTTCTTCGATACTTTTTTGCTGACTTGCAGCCTCGTTATACATATCCTCTGAATCAAATGCAATAAACCCACGAGCCTGCAAAAAAGCTCTGTTCATTGATTTATCAATTGTAGATAGCAGCTGTGCCTTTTCCCGTACTTGTGCCCTGTACTGGGCATAATCAGCTGTAATTTCTTTTTGCCGTACAACAAGTACAGTTGAACCCGCCGCAAAAGCAAGTAAAAGGATACTTGCTAAGAAGATGAACTGGGTTGAGATACTTTTTCGTTTTAGTTTATTGTTCATCTAAAATTTCCTCAACACGTTCGGCTAGCAATAGGGGACTAAACGGTTTAGACATAAAATACGCAGCCCCTGCTTCTAACACCCGGCTTTGATCAGCAGCTTGATTCTTAGCTGAAAGCATCAATACTTTTGTATGGCGCTTATCTTTCATTTCTTTCAGCTGCTGAATGACTTCAAGCCCGGTGAACACGGGCATCATATAATCCAAAATAATTAAGTCAAAATCACGTTCTTTAATAAATTCCAACGCTTCTTCGCCGTTTTCTGCTTCCGTCACTTCATGTCCTTCATCTTCAAGCGTATCTACCACTAACATACGAAGCACTTCTTCATCTTCCGCTAATAAAATTTTTGCCATTGTTATTCCTCCGCTTGTAGTCGTCCATACGTTTTTTGCAATATGAAGTAGGACGGCTTTATTCGTTCGTGAAAAGTTGGATACTCCCAATTTTTCCACTTGTATAAGTAAAAATCTTTTAATAAAAGTTCTCCTTTTTTCTGAGTCGGAAACGTATCTTCCACGTCATTGCTCTTCTTATTAACAGCTACGACTCCCACTTGAATTCCTTTCATTTTCTCGCTGGATTCTAATCCTTTTTTGGACCAAATATCTCCCATTATTTCTTTTTGACTCGGGTCTTTTACATTTAAAAGCGCCCAAGGAATGCGAAGTTCAGCAATTCCATTTGATTCATTCACTTTAAAATCTGCCAGCGAATCAAATGAAGAAGAGTTAGGATCGCTGTTTCCTTCTTGGAGCTTCCCAGTTTCATAGGCGTCAAAAGGAATGGTTCTCTTGTTTTTCCCCTCTCCAATCGCTAATTCTTTGTTAAGGGCGAGCCTGATTGGATTAAACATGCCGTTATCTTTTGTATCGGTTCCTTTTACAGATGGAATCATTTGAAGCTGATGGGCATACGAAAAATAATACGTATCGTAATAGCTGTCTATCCACAAGTGACTGTCTTCTTTCCCGTTTAATTCTGCTACAAAATCAATTCCTTTTGTTTTTAAAGAAGGAATTTGAGGAATCTTTGACTGTCCCTGATTGTTAATTGTGTTAAACAAGAAATAAAGCTTTTGATCTTCCAGCTCTTTTGCACTCACGTGTAGATATAGATAACCTTCATCACTTGTAATGTTCAATGCTTTTAACTTCTTAGACGGCTTATATACCGACTTGCTGTTCAGCTTTTTCCAATCATCTGATTTGCCGTCTACTTTGACTTTCAGCTTTGTTCCTGGATCAAAACTCAACAGGCCAAAATGCTGTTCTCCCGTTTGCAAATTCGTCCAAAATGGCCTGCGATTCGGATTGTCGTACTCCATCGTATTCCACGTTCGCTTAAACCATTCATCTTGCCATGTAAAGACCATACCGCCAGCCATTTTTTCTTCAACAATATCTTCGTACAAGCGTGACAGAATCTTTCCTTGTTCTTGTTCCGTATGAAAGCCTTGATCCCATCCGTATACGTTTCTATGGGTGAGTCCTCGCGAAGCCGGAATGCCAAATTCAGCAACAAGCACGGGCATATGATGAACTTCTTTCATATTTTGCAAATAACCTGCGTAGTTATTTTTCTCTCCTCGATGATCGCGATAAGCGAGATAACGAGGTTCATAGTTTAAGAAATCAGGATAGTAAGGATAAATATGATAAGAAGCAAATAATCCCGGCTCAAATTTTTTAGTTGTGTGAATTAAATTAGGATTAACAGACACTTTATCTTCGTCTTCAGAAGGCTCATATGGATGAGTCAATAAATCCGTCGTCACCCAGTTCGTAAAGCTCATAGGCCGCTGCCAATCATATTTATCCTGCTCATAGGAAATTGTTTTTTCCATAAGCTGCGCAAGCCAAATTTCAAAGGGATTGCCTTTTTCCGTATAGATGTACTTCCCTTTAAAATCTTTCATTCCTTTATGTTTTTCATTTGTCGAAAGGGCTACCGTGGGATCCCATTCAACTCCTATAATCCAGCCTAAAACATAAGGAGACACGTCTGCTGTATACGTTCCGCTTGCATGTCCCGTCCGTTTTGGCAGTGTTGCATTTCCATGAATAACGTTTACAATCCTTTTCATTTCAGCTTCAAATTCTTTTGTATTTTCCTTTGCAAAAGCATCTTGTGAATCATAGAAAACTTCTTCATTCACCCATACTCCATGAAAAAGATAAATGGGTTCTTTGGCTTTTTGGTTATACTCAGCAAGCGCTTCATAAAAGCCGGGAGGGTGAATGGTGTATACGCGGATTGAGTTTGCATTCATCTTGCCAATTTCTTTAAACCAGCGCAAATATTCTTCTTTCGAAATAGCGGTCTCACCAGGGAAATGGCCTGGCTTACTAATGCCCATATTTACTCCTTTAATCAGCAAATCTTTCCACTTGCCGTTTTGATAAACTTGCAAATAATCTTTTCCTACTTTCCCTGCTACTTTACGGTCAGCATCTTCATAGATTTCCATATTTTCATTAAAAGTAACAGAAGCAGGCTGCGATGCATTTTGCTGTTGATCTATAATCTTATTCATAAGAGGCAGATAAACAGTCCAGTAAAAAGAAGACTCATCTTCTTTTCCGATTTTCTCTGTCCATTTCTTCCACACCGGGTAAAAAGAGGTTTGATAAATGGAAGGTACTTCTCCTTGATCTGCAAAATCTCCTGCAAAGTAATAAGTATCATATCGCTCTTTATTATGATGAACGACTGCTGGTATGGACAAAGGAATACCATTTTCCTTTAGCTTGTTTTTTCCTTCAGAATCCAAGTGAAAGACAAACTGAGCCTGCACATCACTTTTTTGCTGGGGTGTAATTACGTCAAACCAATATTGATAAGCAGATTCATCCTGTAAATTCAATGTTTTTTTTCCTTGTTTTGTATATTGAAACCATACTGGATTTTCTTTTAATTCTTTTTCCGTTATAATAACGAGCTTATTGGATTCATTAACAAACAGTAAGCCTTTGCCCGTAAGGTTCCATTCTTTGTTGTACTGCTTTTTGTAAGCACTTTTCACCCAAGCAGGAACTTCTTCACTGCCGAATTCATCAAAATAGCGACCAATCCAGCCGGACCACGTAACATTGTACAATTCATACAGTTCTTTGCGAACGTCTAGAGAAGTAGGACTTCCAAATGTATTAAACTCTCCAATCAGCGTTTTTGTACGTCCATTCAGTGCTTTCTTAACGTAGCTCACGTCTTCAGAAGTCATGCCACCATACACCAGCTGAGAACGATCTCCTCTTTTAGCTTTTACGCCTAAATCTTCTTTGTATACGCCATACGTGTCCGTGATATAAATCATATCTGCAGAGTTTGTTTTTGGCAGAGATTTAATGCTGTATGTTTTATCTCCATTCGGATAAAACCCTGCATAATCTTTTGAGATTTCATAAGGCTTCCCGTCTTTGCGTACTTTCGCTTGATTCAGCATCCACATTAAGCCCTGATGCTCTCGAAACGTTTGATCTGGCACTGTTTTATCAATGACAAGCACATTCAAATCAGTTGGTTTCTTTAGCTGCCAAATAAGAAATGGCGAAGCCGTTACTGCCATAACCAAAATAATGCCGCCGATTAATAACCATTTTTTCATTGTGAAACTCCTTTTCGCTGCATGTCTCCCCAGCCTTTTTTATTGCGAATAACGTCCAACAATCCATGACAGCGCCATATAACAGTTAGAGGGCGATACCAAAAGGATTCAGTCAGGGAAAAGACAAACAGCTTAGCGATATCAGATACTTTTGGATATTTGCGAAGGCTCCACTCTTCTAGCAAAACAGCCGCCATTGAATAAAGAGAACCATATACAACCATTAAGAGAAAAAGCAAATACGCAAATTCCACATAAATCCCGCCTACAACTAGAGAAATAACAATAAACAAATAGCCTAACATTTCCATAACCGGCCCGATTAGTTCAATAAACACAAAATAAGGCATAGAAATCATTCCGATACTTCCGTATTTCGGATTAAACAGCATCTCTTTATGCTTCCAAAGACTATCAAATAAACCGCGGTGCCAGCGGTTTCGCTGTCTTCGCAAATATTTGATTTCATCAGGTGCCTCTGTCCAGCATACAGGATCTGGAATATAAACAATTTGATTGTTGGCTTTTTTCTGTTTAATCAGTCGGTGGAGGCGAACAACAAGCTCCATGTCTTCGCCGACTGTATGAGAATAACCCCCAGCTTCAATCACCCAGCGTTTAGAAAATACGCCAAATGCTCCTGACACAATAAGTAATAAATTATGGCGACTGAGACCAATGCGCCCCATAAGAAAGGCACGTAAATATTCAATAATCTGCATCACAACAAGCGGCTGCGTATCAAGTCCAATCGATACGACCGCACCGTTTTCGATTTTACATCCGTTTGCAATTCGAATACTTCCTCCTGAAGCAATTACTTCTCCGTCTGAATCAATAATTGGCTTCATAACTTTTAAAAAAGCGTCTCTTTCCAACACTGAATCACCATCGATCGAACAAAAATAAGGATAGTTGGATAAATTAATTCCTGCATTTAATGCATCTGACTTTCCTCCATTTTGTTTATCGACTACATATAAATAATCGTATAATTTAGAACGATATACAGCTTTTACTTCTTTCGTCTCCACTTGCTTTCTCACAACTCGATTCATTTTCACAAGAGAAAACTCTTCGATGAGCTTTTCTAACGTATCATCTGAAGATCCATCATTTACTACAATTACTTCATATTCCGGATATTCAATTCCAAGCAGCGAACGCACGCTTCCAATAATCCCGACAGATTCGTTATAAGCGGGAACTAATATAGATAACGGCGTTGTATAGCTAACCGCAAGCAAATCTTCATAAGGTTCTTCATCATTTAATTGATATTGCTTTCGCAGTTGAAAAGCAGAGATGATAAACATCATAAAATAAAAACAAAGCACAAAAATCATATAAGCAAATACAGCCCATCCGCAAACGGACAAAAAAAGATGCCAAACACTATTCCACAACCGTAATTCCTCCCTTTTCAAGCCATTCTGCTGCCATATCTTTCGAAAACTTGTCATCAGTCGTTTCATATACATGAACTAAGTATTCTGTACCCGTTGGGATTTTCATCATTGACTGAGCAGCATTCGAACGCACAAGAAAATGAGAATCTTTCAGCGACTGCTCGAGAAGTGACAATCCCTTCTCATCTCTCGTTTTGCCTACTAGTTTGGTAGCCATCATTCTCTCTTGCCACATATCTGATTGAAGATGTTTCGTGAGCTCCTCTACTTTTAATGGAAAAGATAAAGCGTTAAGTGATTTCAACGAACGAATTCGCAGTTCTTCTGATGAACTTTTCATGTGCATTTTTAAGAAATCGATATACTCTAACTTATGATTGATACCGACCATATCGATAAGTGGCAGCTGAATTTCTTCTTGCAGGTCTTCAAATTTATTAATAAATTGCTGAAACTGCTCACTGTTCATAGTTCCAAACAAAGAGCGGTACATAAATTCAGACAGCGGTTTAGAGGCATTCGTCATGTATATAACAAACTCAGGACGGTTTAGCTTAACTAAAATCTTTAAAATTTGATTTTTTTCAGCCGCTGTACTATTTTTTTTCTCATACATTTCTACTAATTGGTCTGTTAGCGTAGTAAGACCAAAATCTTCAATAGCATAAAGGGCATTCATTCTGACACTCCACCTAGAATGATGCAGCTCTTTTTTATATTTGGGTGTAAAAACCTTCTCCGCATAGAGCGTGATGTTATTTCGAATGTCATCACCTTGCACAGCTGCAGAAAAACCGCTCAATAGTTCCTCTACACCCGCCAGCTCTATTTTATTTTTAGGCTCTATCCGATGTTCTTCATCTTTTCTGTATAAATAAATAAAAAGAGATTCTTTTATACTATCTTTATAGGATTCTACTTTTGCCCGGAAAGCGTTTAAACGCGCTTTTTGAATAAGTAAATAACTTAGAAAACAAACCAACAGCAATAGCAATCCGCCAAATAAGGCATATACCACTTGAATTGACATCCCCATTTATTTCACCTTCTTCATTAAATGACGTACGCGCGCTTCAAGCTCCATTAACTTAAATGGCTTTGTCATGTAATCGTCTGCCCCAAGTTCTAATGCTCTTTGAATATCTTGTTCGCTGTTTCGTGATGTAAGCATAATAACCGTGTACTGATCGTGACGTTTCTGCTGCCTTAATTTTTGCAGCACTTCTAAGCCATCCATCTTAGGCATCATTCCATCTAAAATAACAAAGTAGTGATCGCTAGAGTGAATCCATTGGGACTCAAAAAATTCGATGCCGTCTTTAAACACTTCTATTTTCACTTCATAACGATCTCCTACATCAATCTTACTTAAAAGCTCTTTCAGCATCGTTCGAATGATAGAATCATCATCAATAATAGCCATACGAAGCGTTCGCTTTTTAACCAGCTTGCTTTGAGAAGAAGCTACAATTTTTTGACGTCCTGATTCCTTCGCTATATATAATGCTTCATCAGCTTGATGAAGCGCTTTTTCTAACGGCCATTCATTGTTATGAACTTCTACAACTCCGCCGGAAAAGCTGCAATAAAACGAATTGCTTTGATGTGTGAACACTTCTTTCACAAAGGAATCCAACAGTCTATTTAATACTGTTTCTGCCTCTTTTATATTGGTTTTTGGCAGTAAAAGAATAAATTCTTCGCCTCCATATCTAAAAATGTGATCTGTTGGACGAATTTCATGCTTCATATACTCTACAAATGCTTGCAGCACGCGGTCTCCCATAAGATGTCCATACTGATCATTTATTCTTTTAAAGAAATCTAAATCTAAAATCGCTAAACAAAAAGGATCTTTTAAGCGGTCGTAGCTGGATAGCTGCTGACTGTAGATTTCTTTTAAATACGTTCGGTTATAGGCTCCTGTTAATTCATCAAACATTAAATAGGAGTTAAACATTTGCTTTCGTTCAATATGGTGACCAATTCGAAGTAGACTTTCTTCCAAATCGAAAGGTTTAACAAGAAAGTCATCGGCCCCTAATTTAAAAGCCTTCAAACGCGTCTCTTTTTGATTATCAACGCTCATCATGACAATCGGGACGAACAGTTGCTTTGTTTTATCACGTAAAAATGAAAGAATGTCAAAGCCTGTACAGTCTTTCATATGTACATCAACAACAAAACAATCCGGCTTTAATTCGTAAAAAGCCGTAATGGCTTTTTCTTTAGATGCAGTTGCTAATACGTACCATCCCTGCTTTTCAAACTGTTCTTTTAAATACATCAGCATTGAAAGATCGTCGTCCACAAGTAAAATGCTAGCTGTTTGTTCACTGATTTCTAGCGGTTTATTTATATCTTCTGCGGATTGAATTTCATCTTGATAACAAATTTTAATAATATCTAATAAAAAAGTATTCAACTCCGTGTAATCCCAGATTTTTTTCTGTTTTTTTTCAACAGCTTCCATTAACGCGCGGGAACGATCTCCTAAATAATGCAGTCCAATAGTCGCAGACGTTCCAGAAATTGAATGCAAAAAGCGGTACACCTCTTCATGAGGTATTTCTTTATTTTGATCAGTCCACTCTTGCAGCTGCTTACGCACATTAGCTAATAATGTAATTTGATATTTATCCATCTTATACACCCTTTGTTCGATATAGTTAACACTTACCCCATATTACTCCATCCATTTTTCTATAATATTTTGTAAGTAAATGAAATATTTTCTTACTTTTATTTTAAGTATGTTTTTTCCAAATGAAAAGCAATTCCTTTTTAACCATACTTTTCCTCCAATGATTTTACTTTAAAATGATTCTTTTTTCACTCATTATTTTTCTTTCCAGGTAAGTAAAATGTCCTGTTATCTTCTTTACAAATAGACCCGCAACCTTATTGACAAAATTAATGAGTCTTTGTTACCCTTATACACGTTGTAAAAAATTTAAAAGTGAATGTTAAGGAAAGCAGCCGTTTTGATGAACGATCAATCAAATCAGGTTCTTTCCTTTTTATATTTTTACTAAGGCAGATACTTTGCTAAATAAAGTTTCGCTTTATACACCGTGTCCTCTTTGTCATAGGCGCACTTAGACCGAAAACAGACGGAAAGGAGTATAAAATGTTTACTCAGCTTACAGAAAAAAACCAGAATGCAGAAGAACTAAAAGAAACACTTGATGATTTAGAGTTTCAGCTATTTCGCATGCAGGATAATTTAAAAGAAATTGCTAAAAAGTACGAAGTTATCGGTGTCGATCAGCCTGAAGATAATCAGTTAGTTATTGTATCGGCACAAAATGACGGAAACGCATGTAAAATTATGCTAAATGAATGCACAAAAGCCTATAGAGGGGCTTGGGATTTTGCCATCGATGGCGTATATGAAGATAATCACACGATTTTTATTGGTGATATTAAAGGTCCCGCTAATAAGGGATATGGCTCTGTATGTATGAATTATTTAAAAGAAGTAGCGGTTGATCAAAATGTTCATGTCATTAAAGGAGATATCGCTGAGCGCGACTGGGATCATCTCGAAAGATTAATTCATTTTTATGAAAAACATAACTTTGAAGTAAATATTGATTATACGAATAAGTGCGGAGAAATTGAATGGACTCCAGCTTATCAATAGAAAACGAACAGACAGCGTCTGTTCGTTTTTTTTATTTGATATATGCTAAGCTTTTTTTAATACTGCTAAGAGGACTTTCTATGCACTGATCTTGTTCAACGATCCACCATTTTACGCCTGCTTTATTGCCTTCTTTCATGACAGCCTTTACATTTACCCCTCCGGTACCAAGAGGAGCAAAAAATTGCTCGCCGTCTGTTGTCATATCTTTTAAATGGATAAAAGGCGTACGATTTCGATAGTGCTTCATCCACTCAACTGAATCTTCGCCTGCTTTAGTGAGCCAATAAATGTCCAGCTCTACATTTACCCCAGTTTCTTCTAGAATCGTTTGGAGAGCTGACTTTCCAGTTGACAATTTTTTTAGCTCAAAATCATGATGGTGATAGCTAAACGACATGCCTTCTTTTTTACAATAAGCATCAATGTAATTTAAAGAATCAATAAGTTCGAAATATCCTTTTTCAGTTTGTCGTTCAGGCATTAAATAAGGACAAACAATATGTGAATTTCCAACTTGCTGCTCAAAGTGAATCACTTGCTCTAAATTTGCTTCTAATTGTTCAAGCGGCACGTGACTAGAAGCTGCCTTCAGCTGTAAATCCGTTAACCATGCTCTTACTTCTTGCGCTGTATATCCTTCGTACCCTGCAAACTCTACCCCTTGATATCCTAAAGCAGCTACTTTTTGAAGAGTTCCTTTAAAGTCTTTTTTCGTTTCTTCACGCAGCGTATAAAGCTGTACTCCTACAGGTATTTCTCCCATCTTCTCTCCCCCTGTTCATTAAGAAAGTGATTGAACTATGGCTAAATCAACCCAATCTAAAGACGAACAAATTGAACTAGTATGAATTACTTGTTACACAGCTGTTGATTTCCGTGCAAGACTTCGCTTTCCGCGGGCGGCCGGTGAGTCTCCTCGTCGCTTACGCTCCTGCAGGGTCTCACCTGTTCCGCTTTTCCCGCAGGAGTCTTCGTCTTGCCCTCCAATCAACACCTAGAAGCAATTAACTACAATTAAATCTACGTTCATCCTAGAAAGGGAAAAATCCGAACGAATTTGATTCTCGATCAACAATCAGATTCTTTCGGATCCTCCTTTAACTAACATACTTTTTTCTCAACATCTGCTGCTTTTTATTTTACTGCACTTCCAAGCATTCCTGAAATAAAATGACGCTGAAGTGCTAGGAAGAAGACAATGATTGGAATGGTTGCAATCGTTACCCCCATCATTACTTGACCGTAATCAATAATCGATAATCCAATTAAGCTTGAAAGAGCAACTGGCAATGTAGCCATTTCGTTTGATGTAGTCGCAACTAAAGGCCACATAAAGTTATTCCACTGTGTCATAAATAAGAAAATAGCTGCTGCAGCCATCGCAGGCTTCATAGAAGGAAGCACAATGGTTAAAAAGATTCTCATCTCTCCAGCACCGTCCAAACGTGCTGCTTCAATCAGTTCCGTTGGAAAAGCTAAAAAGTTCTGACGTAATAAAAAGATAGCGAACGGAAAGCACAGCTGCGGAACAATAAGAGCAAAATACGTATCAAGCAAATTAAAATTCGACATCAGCTGAAAAAGCGGAATGAGCGTTGCTTGATATGGAATCATCATGGACAATAAAAGCGTCGTAAAAATTGCGTTTCGGCCTTTGAATTCAAATTTAGATAGCGCATATGCAGCTGTAGAACAAACCATTAAAGCTACAATCACATACACGACTGAAACAAATACTGAGTTAAAAAAGACCCGCCCTAAATCAATTGAAGCATTTAAATTTTGTAGATTTGTCATAAATTGATCGCCAGGCTTCAGCGTTGGAGGGTTTGTAAACATTTTTCCCGATTCATTCGTAGCGCCGATAATCATCCAGTAAAACGGAAAAATAGAGATAATCGTGAACAGCCCAAGCATGCTGTATAATCCTATTTTACGCATGATGTTGCTTTTCTTTTTAACCTTAGGCACGGTAGCTACTGCGGTTGCTTCTACTCTCTCTAATACACTCATGATTTATCACCCGTAAATTTAAATTGGAAGAACGTTAAAATACCGACTAATAATACAACAACGTACGCAATGGCTGAAGCATATCCAAAATCAAAATATTTAAAGCCATTTTGATAAATATATAAGCCTAGCGTCATCGTGGAATCAGCAGGGCCGCCTTTTGTTAAGTTAAAAGGTTCGTCAAACAATTGAAGCGTGCCAATTGTTGATAAAATAGTAGCAAACAAGATAACGGGTTTTAATTGTGGAACCGTTACGTGGAAAAACTTTTGAATACGATTTGCCCCGTCTAAATCAGCTGCTTCGTAAACTTCATGAGATAAACTTTGAAGAGCTGCTAGAAAAATAACCATATTATAACCTGTCCATCTCCAAGTCATCGCAACGATGATTGAGACTTTAGCCCAGAAAGGATCTCCCAGCCACTGAATGGCATTGATACCGAAAAACCCTAAAATAGTATTCATAATTCCTTCATCTTGAAGAATGATTGAAAACAAAATAGAATAGGCAACTAGCGACGTTACTGCGGGCAAGAAAAATGAAACTCGGAAAAAACCTTTTAGTCTTAAAAGCTGACTGTTTAACGCGTTAGCTAGTACAAGCGCTAATAAAATCATGACGGGTACTTGAACGATTAAAATAATCCCCGTATTTCCAAGCGCTTTCCAGAAAATATCATCTCCGAGCAAACGTGTATAGTTTGATAAACCGGTAAATACATACTTTCCGCCTTCCATACTCTGAAAGCTTAGAATAAACGATGAAAAAATAGGATAGATGGTAAACAGCGCGAACAGCAAAAGTGCTGGAGCAATAAATAAGTAAGGCAATGATTTATTTGTCTTCATGATGACCTCCTAGTACCGCAAGAAGAAGAGATAGAAGGCAATTTTCTAGAAATCACCTTCTATGCTTCTTGATTATTTTTGAATTCGGTTTTCTAAGCGTTTTTGAGCTGCTTCAAGCGAGTCTGTAACGCCCTTACCATTTGTTACCTCTGACACAGCTTTGACTGCTTCACTGTTTGCAACTGAGTAATTGCCTGTAAAATTAACCGGCTTAATATCTTTCATTTCATCTGCGAATGTTTTCCAAATCGTCTGATTGTTAAAGTACTCATCTTGTGCAGTGAATAATTTTGAAGAATATACGGTATTTAATGATGGGAATAATCCGCCCTTCATCGCTTCTTCTTGAACTTTATCTGTTGTTGAGAAATATTCCATAAATTTGTACGCTTCATCTGCTTTTTGGCTATTTGCTGAAATCACATAGTTGCTTCCGCCTAAGTTAGAAGCACGGTTGCCTCCTTCTTCAAACGAAGGTAATAAAAATACTCCCCATTTTCCTTTTAAATCTGGAGCCTGCTGCGTAATAGAACCAGATAGCCAAGCACCAGATGGTGAACTTGCTACTTTACCTTCTGCTAAAGCACTGATTGAAGCATCCCAGCCCACTGTATTTTTAACAATGCCTGCTTCTTTTAACTTCTTATTTAACTCCATCGCTTTTTTCGCTTCTTTAGAAGTTAAATTGAGCTTACCTTTGTTATTAAAATAGAACGTACCTTGCTGCGTTAGTGCCATTCGGAATAAGCCATCGTCATTATTAAAATCTAAACCTAGTAAATCAACGCCAACTTTTTCTTTAATTTTCTTACCAGCCGCAATATAATCATCCCATGTTTTGATACTGTTTGGATCTACGCCTGCTTTTTCAAAGTAATCTGTGCGGTAGAAAACGCCTGTCGGACCTGCATCAAACGGGAAGCCGTACATGTCTCCATCCTTTGATAAAAGAGCTTTCTTAAACTCTGGAAATTTATCTTCTTGTTTATCGAACCCTTTTTTAGATAGGTTTAAAAATGCTTTTGGAAATGCATCCAAATATCCTTGGAAACGATCGTCTTCTACTAATACAATATCAGGAAGACCTTTTCCGCCAGCCTGCAATCCTGTTGTTAGTTTTGAATAAACGTCTTCACGTCCCATATCCACTACTTTTAATTTAAATCCTGGATTCTCTTTTTGATATTCTGCTGCTGCTTTCTTTAATACCGGTACGTTAATATTCCAAGCCCATGCAACAACTTCTTTTCCACCGCTACCACTTGTTTCATTAGCGGACTTTCCTCCGCATCCTGCAAGTACTAGGGTTAAAATGAGTGCAAAACTGATTAAACTAAACCAACGTTTCAATGAATACCCCTCCTATGATCTCGTCTCCTAGTGTGGCAAGTTTTTTTGTAAACGCTCACGTCTCTTTCTAGATAGAATTATTGAAAAATAATTCTGTATATTGAAAGCGTATACAATTTACTTAATCTAAATTATATGAATGAATACCCTTTTCCTCAATGGTAAATATAAAAGGCAAAAACCTTACATTTTTGCCTTTTTGTAAATTGATTTTGTTATTATGGTTTCTATTAACTTTTTCGTTCATAAAAAAAAGCGAATGTACTGTTATTGTTGAAACAGAACACAATCGCTTATTTAAAAAAATCCAATGTATACTATTTTTTTGCTACATAAGTAACACTTTCTTGCTTATTTGGGACGTTCTAAGGAAAATAATTGCCCCAATTTACTATAGTTAGAACCCGCAAGCCGGCTGACTGGCTTCACACGTTCTGCAGAAACGCGATCGTTTTCTATCACTTTTTCACTAATATGAAACATCACAACTTCACCGATAAACAAATCTGAGCTGTATGCCTCATCCGTTCCTAATGGAACAATTTGGTGAAGCTTACATTCCATTCGAATGCTGGCTTCTTGAATTCCGGGAACCTGCACTTTTTTGCTCGGTGCTAGTGTTAACCCTGTTTCCTCGACTTCACTCACGGAAGAAGGGTAAGAAGATGCCGCTTGATTCACCTGTTCCACTAAGTTTTCGTCTACAAGATGAACTACAAATTCTTTAGATGCACTAATATTTTTGGCCGTATCTTTCGTCATTTGACCTTCACTTCTCGAAACCGAAACGGCAATCAGCGGAGGCTCTGCCGCAACTACATTAAAAAAACTAAACGGCGCGGCATTTACTACACCGTCATCATTTTGACTTGTAATAAACGCAATTGGCCGGGGAATGACGACACCTGTTAGCAAATGATAATTATCTTTTGCACTTTGTACCGCTGGATCAACTACCTTCATTTTACCCACTCCTTTTCTTCCATTTACTTTATTGTATGGTAACGAAAAGAGCATAGATTAGCTAGCAACTTGCTCACCAAACATGCAAAGAAGAGGGTGAGACATAGCTGCATCCATCTCATCTGAAAACCAACAAAATGAAAAAATCCGAACGATAAATCGTTCGGATCTTCTCTTTAGTTTAGCACCGTTACTTTCACTGTACGACGTCCAAATGCTTTTGCAGCTGACTCAGAAGGTACTAATACGTCAATTCGATATCCTTTAATCGCACCGCCCGTATCACCTGCTGTTGCCACTCCGTATCCTTCTACATATACTTTTGAACCTAATGGAATAACGGATGGATCTACCGCAATAATTTTATGAGTGCCTGAACTTACATTTTGTCCAGTGGCTGTTACGCCGCTGCAGCCTGCACAATTAGCTGTATAAGCTGTTGCTTCTACATACATTTCTTTTCCAGAATGCTTTTGTGTGCTTTCTTCTTTTTTCGTTTCTTTTGCTTCTGAAGAAACGGCTGCTTTCTTCTCTGTAGCCGCAGCTGTTTTTACTTCTTGTTTCGGCTCTGTTTTTACTTCTTTTTTAGCTGTTGCTAATTCAGCTTGACGCTTTGCTTCTGCATCAGCCTCAGCCTTTTCAGCCGCCTGCTGTTTTGCCACTTGCTCAGCTTGCTTTTGAGCTGCTTCTTTTTCTTTTGCAATCTTATCTTGAATGCCTGTTAGTTCAGACTGAAGATTTGCTTTTTCTGAAGAAGCTGCATCAATTTCATTTACGACCGTACTGTATTTTTCTTGCATAGTTGTTAACGTTGCTGTTTGTTTCGCAACGTTTTTATCTAATTCAGCTTGTTTAGCCGCTAGGCTACTTTTTGCTGCTTCTAATACTTTTTCTTGCTTATCAATTTCTTTTTTATCTTTTTCAATTTGATCTAAGTCATTTTGATGCTGCTTTAAAATATCATTATCTGCTGACAATAAAGTTGTGACCGCACCCATACGTGCAACAAAATCTCCAAAGTTATCAGCATTCATTAATGTATCAATAACAACGCTTGTTTTATCGTCCTGCTGTAAAGCAACTAATCGATTTTCAATAATATCTTTACGACTTAACACTTTTTCCTGAAGCAAAACGATCTCTTTTTTCTTTTTCTCAATCATTTTGTTCGCTTCTGAAATCTGCTTTTCAGTCGATGCTAACTCTTTTTTATTGCTAGAGATTACTGTATGTAATGAATTTAATTGTGACTGTATGTTTTGAACATCTGAATTGATAGACTGTTTCTCTTTCTCTTTTTGTTGAACAGCCTTTTCTGTTTCTTTAATTTTATTTTCAGTAGTCTGGAGCGCTTCTTCATTCGATTGGGCGTGAGTCTCTGTAATGCCGGTCATGAAGAAAATTCCTGTGACTGCTGCAAGAGTCATACGCTTAAAAATTTTCATAAAGTAATAGTCCCCTTTCCTCATAGACATAGTTATACCATAAAAAACTAGCTGTTTATGTTACAATACAGTTAAAAGTTTCCCATAATCTGTATAAACAAGAATCTCTTTCTGGGAATTTACCACCAAAATCCCTTGATAGAGAGGTTTACTGTTTATTAAAAAAGATATATTTTTGTCACAAAGGGGGCAAAATTACTCTTTAAAAATCAAAATAAACGCTTATTATTACAGCTATATTACAAATTTTTCACAGAAAATTATGTGTTTTACCGCCTTTTTTCTGTGTTTTTTACTTTTTATTACATAAATTCCACCTACATAATTCCTGCACTATTTATAAAGTTGTGACTTTTTCACTTCTTTTTTACACTTTATATATATAAAAAGACGCCCATAAATCAAATGAGCGTCTTTTTTCTTCACACGTATAAAGCCATTATTTTTCAGAGGTTACTAGTTTTAAAGGCACTGGA
This sequence comes from Priestia sp. RMT2NF4, assembly GCF_047872835.1. Classification (NCBI taxonomy): domain Bacteria; kingdom Bacillati; phylum Bacillota; class Bacilli; order Caryophanales; family Bacillaceae; genus Priestia; species Priestia sp. RMT2NF4. The sequence goes on along the minus strand of NZ_JBLQZO010000003.1, from coordinate 334,477 downwards.
ATTTGCTTATCTACTTTTTTGCCTTGAAGAACATTTTTAGCAGACTTTACGGCAAGTTTACCAATTAAAACAGGCTGCTGGGCTACAGTTGCTCCTAGTTTTCCTTCTTTTACTGCTTTAATTGCATCGTCGTTTCCATCAAACCCTACTACTAATACATCTTTTCCTGAGCTGTTAATCGCTTGAATAGCTCCTAATGCCATTTCATCATTGTGAGCAAATACGGCTTTGATACCAGGGTTTCCTTGAAGAACGTTCTCCATAACGTTTAAGCCTTTTGTACGGTCAAAATCAGCTGACTGTTTAGCCGTAATATCTAGCTTTTGATCTGCAACGTTGTGGAACCCTTTTCCTCGTTCACGAGTTGCTGAAGCTCCGGGCACGCCTTCAAGTTCTGCTACCTGAGCTTTTTCACCTACTTTTTTTACAATGTAATCAGCAGCCATTTGACCACCTTTTACATTATCTGAAGCTACCAGTGTTTCCACTTTTCCTTTTTCTGCTGAACGATCTAGCGTAATAACTGGAATCCCTACATTATTAGCCGATTGTACAGCTGTTGAAATAGCGGCTGAATCCGTTGGGTTAATAAGCAGAATGTTAACACCTTGCTGCATTAAATCTTCTACATCGTTAATTTGTTTTGCTGAATCATTTTGAGCATCTACTACAACTACTTCCATGCCCAGTTTTTTTGCTTCTTTTTGTACTCCTTCTTTTAGGGAAACAAAGAACGGATTGTTTAATGTAGACACGGATAAACCAATTTTAATATCTTTTAAATTTTTACTTTCAGATGGTTTCGCCCACTCAGGAGGCTGAAGTGAACAAGCCCCTAACAGTAATAATGAAAATGATAATAGCACGAGCCAAATTTTCTTCATGTTTTTCCCTCCTAAGCTGACTTTTTGCGATCAATTAATACCGCAATTAAAATAACAATTCCTTTTACGACCATTTGGTAAAACGACGAAACGCCGAGTAAGTTCAAACCGTTGTTTAATGTTCCGATAATCAGCGCACCAATTAACGTTCCAACAATGCGTCCACGTCCTCCGGAAAGGCTTGTGCCACCTAGTACTACTGCGGCGATAGCATCTAACTCGTAAGACGTACCTGCCGTTGGCTGAGCAGAATTCAAGCGAGAAGTCAAAATCGCTCCTGATAGCGCTGCCAATAATCCTGCTAGTGAGTAAATCATAACCTTAACTTTCGGAACTTTGATTCCTGAAATAAATGCTGCTTTTTCATTTCCACCGATTGCATATGTTCTACGGCCAAACGGTGTTTTATGCAAAATCACCCATAGGACAGCAAACGCTAGTACCATCGTAATCGCTGGAACAGGAATACCTAGGAAATAGCCTCGGCCAAATAACTGGAAGTAATAGTTTTCGCCTAAGCCCGTAATCGGATTTCCATCTGTATAAACAAGCGTTAATCCTCTAAAAATTGTCATCGTCGCTAGCGTCGCAATAAACGGCGCCATTTTTCCTTTTGTAATAAGTAAGCCGTTAACCATACCCATTACAGCTCCTAACACACATCCTATTAAAATAGCTAAAATAGGATCTACACCTGACACAATCATACCTGCCATTAACGCACTTGATAAAGCAAGTATAGAGCCCACGGATAAATCAATTCCCCCTGTTAAAATAACAAATGTCATACCGAATGCAATTAAAGCATTAATAGCCACTTGACGCAGCAAGTTTAAAATATTTAAAGGTTCTAAAAAGCTTGGATTTAAAATCGATACAATGACAATAAGAATAAATAAACCTAGTAACGGACCTAGCTTTTGCATCACGTTATCAACGCGATTTTCTTTTATCGCTGTGTTTGCTTTCATTTTACTGACCTCCTGTTGCAAATGTCATAATTTTTTCTTGAGTTGCTTCTTCACTTGTCAGTTCACCTGTTATCTTTCCTTCATGCACAACCAAAATGCGATCGCTCATGCCGAGTACTTCCGGAAGCTCTGAAGACACCATGATAATAGCCACGCCTCTGTCTGTCAGTTCATTCATAAGCTGATAAATTTCACGCTTCGCCCCGACGTCAACTCCTCGAGTTGGTTCATCTAAAATTAGCACTTTTGGTCCAATGCCAATCCACTTGGCAATAACTACTTTTTGCTGATTTCCTCCCGATAAGTTAGCCGCACTCGTCTCAGACGACTCGGTTTTGATCGTTAAACGTTTAATAAGCAAATCTACAAATTGCTGCTCGCTTTTTTGTTCAATAAAGCCTTTTGGCGAAAAGCTGAATAGACTTGGAAGTGCAATATTTTCTCGAATAGAAAAATCCAGAACGAGCCCTTCTGTTTTACGATCTTCTGTAATGAACCCGAGACCTAATTTAATGGCTTGGTCTGGCTTTGTGATACTGACCCGTTTGCCATTTAAGATAATTTCGCCTTTTTCTAACGGATCAAGCCCGAAGATAGCGCGCATAATTTCGGTTCTGCCAGCTCCCATTAGCCCCGCAACGCCGACAATTTCTCCTGATCGCACTGAAAAATGAACGTCTTGAAATACACCTTTTCTCTCCAAGCCTTTTGCTTCAAATACAACGTCTCCCTTAGGAGATGTCCTAGCAGGAAATCGATCCGTTAGCTCTCTTCCTACCATTTTGCGAACAACATCATCGAAGCTGGTTTCTGGAATCGGCTTTTTGTCTACCGTCTGTCCGTCACGCATGACCGTAATGGAATCACAAATAGCGAAAATCTCTTCCATACGATGTGAAATATAGACAATCGATACACCTTGTTTTCGCAACGCATTAATTACGTCAAATAACTTTTGAATTTCTCTTTCAGTAAGCGCTGCGGTCGGCTCATCCATGATAATCACTTTTGCATTCGTCATCAGCGCTTTGGCTATCTCAATCATTTGCTGCTGTCCGACAGAACAAAGTCCTGCTTCTTGATCAAGAGGAATGGTGACAGCTAATTTTTCAAACTGCTTCTTTGCTAACGCTTTCATTTCTTTTGTTTTTAAAAAACCTAAAGGCGTTTTTAATTCTTTGCCGATAAATAAGTTTTCAAGCACCGTCATTTCAGGCCAAACGTTCAGCTCTTGATGAATAAAGGTAATTCCGTTTTGTTCTGCTTCTTTTGGATTTTGAAAATACGTCTCTTTGCCATCAATCAGAATCTGCCCTTCATCTTTTTTATGAAGGCCGGTTAAAATATTCATCAGCGTAGATTTCCCCGCTCCATTTTCCCCCATTAGTGCGTGAACTTCACCTTCATGTAATTCAAAATCCACGCCTCTTAGTACACGGTTTGCTCCAAAGGCTTTATGAATCCCTCTCATTGCAATATGCATGCTGTTCACCTCTTTTAAAAAATAACTCCCGCTTGTAAAATACAGTTTGCATAAGGAGTTGCTTCTCCTGTACGAATCACAACTTTCGCTTTACTTGTCAACATTTTCAATTGTTCATGCGATACTTCTTCTACTAAGATGTTTTGCTTTTCCATCAACTCGTAAGCCTTTTGGTTTCTTTCTTTCATTTCAGAAGCAATCACTATTTTTTCTGTAGCCATATCTTCTAACACAGCTACTACTACATCTTCAAAGCTAGGCACTCCTAGCTTTAAAGATAAATCAATTTTAGGCACGTCACGCGGAACAGGTAACCCTGCATCTGCAATGACAATAGTGTCTGTATGACCTAGATCTGTTAGTATTTTCGTAATATGACTGTTAATCATTCCGTGACGTTTCATTTACAGACTCTCCTCCACTTCTTTTCGAGTCGGCATGCCGCCTTGCGCACCAAATTTAGTGACGGATAGCGAAGCTGCGCGATTAGCAAACTGAATTCCTTTTTCAAAACCCATTCCTTCGGCAAGTGCCACAGCAAGCGCTGCGTTAAACGTATCTCCTGCTCCTGTTGTATCAATCGTTTCTACTTGATAAGAAGGAACCAATACTTCTTTCTTGCCGTTAAAATAGCGTACACCTTGTTTTCCTTCTGTAATAAACAATTTATTTGGATACTGTTTTAATACTTCTTCTTTTTCTTTTCCTTCAAATAAAAGCGCTGCTTCATGTTCATTTGGAGTGATGTAAGAAACTTGTTCAATCACTTCTGCTTTTAATGGTCTTGCAGGCGCTGGATTTAATAAAAGCGGTACTTTAAGTTCCTGACAAAGCTGAGCAACATATTCAACCGTTTCTTCTGGAATTTCTTGCTGAATAAGTACGATATCAGCTTCTTTAATTTTTTCTTTTGCTTTTTCTACGTAGTCTGGAGTAATATAATCGTTTGCTCCTTTAACAACTACAATGCTGTTGTCTCCTTCAGCGAGTATAATGTGAGCTGTTCCGCTATCTGAACCTGTAACCGGTTTCACATTTTCTACAGATACACCGTTTGATTTGAAATTCTCCAGGATTGCTTTTCCGTAATGATCTTCGCCCACACATCCAATCATACTCACATCCGCTCCAAGCCGGGCTGCTGCAACAGCTTGGTTCGCTCCTTTTCCTCCCGGAACGGTTTTAAATGATTCTCCTAACACTGTTTCTCCAGCTCCAGGACGAATATTTGATGTTACTACTAAATCCATTGATGAACTTCCAATCACAGTTACTTTAGCCATGTTCCTCAACCTTTCGTGTCGTATTTCGTTCAATAAACGTAACGGGTAGTTGTACTTGCTTTTGAATTAAAGGTTCTTTCTTAATGCATTTCATTAACAGACCTGCTGCTTGCTTGCCCATTTCATAAGCAGGCTGACGAATTGTAGACAGGGCTGGAAACGAAAAGCGGCTTTGCGGAATATCATCAAAACCAATCACTTGAAGATCATCAGGCACGCTTTTCTCTAATCGAAACGCCTCATGTAAAACAGCTGTGGCTACAATGTCATTACTTGCGATAATCCCGTCTGTTTCAGGGTACTTTTGAAAGATTTCCTTTGCCCATTTCTGCGCATCGTCAAATGCTAGAGAATTTGTATTTAATACGTAAAAGTCTGCATCAGACTGACTCAAGACAGAAAGAGAGCCTTGAAAACGTTCCTGAGCAGGCTTTACATTTACTGGACCTTTGATAAGAGTAATTCTTTTACTTCCTCTTTTGATTATTTCTTCTGCAGCGATTTTCCCGCCTTCAAAACCATCAGCATAAACGGATGGATACTGATCAGAACTTCTATCTAAAAACACGACGGGAAATGTAAGACCTTCATATAGTTTCTGAGCTAAACTTGTTGTTGCCGTAATCATTCCTACTACATGATTTTGCGTAAACGTTTGGAGATATGTTAATTCTTTCTCTAACTGCTCATCACTATTGCCAAGAATTAAACGAAATCCATGGCTATGTACTTCATCTTCTATTCCTCGTGCGAGCTGAGGGAAAAAAGGGTTTGTGATGTCTGGAAGCAATAGACCAATCAAACGTGATTCACGTGTATAAAGCGAACGGGCTACTTCGTTAGGGCTGTAGTTTAATCTTTGAATTGTATTCATTACTCGCACACGCGTGTCTTCTTTTACATACCCTGTACTGTTTAAAACACGCGAAACGGTCGCAACGGACACGCCTGCTTCTTTTGCTACATCACGAATTGTTACCACTTTATTTCCCTCCCTCCATATATGTAACCGTTTACACAAATGATATCATGGAAAAGTGAAGTTGACAATCTTTTTATCAAAAAAAAAATCACTCCATTAAGAAGTGATGTTTCTTTCATTAGATATTAGCGTCTAGTTTCTTAAATAATTTCAAAAATTGCTCTTGATCTTTCGGCTCATAGCAAGAAAAGAAATGAGCAATCATCTTTTGCACAATTTCATTTGCTTCTTCAATCACTTGTTCACCTTTAGCAGTTAACTCAATGTTTACCTTACGGCGATCCTCTTTAGAGTGATAGCGTGAAACTAACTCTAAGTCTATTAAACGAGTAATAACAGGAGTGATCGCACTAGGCTTTACACGCATCTCCTCTGCCAGCTTGGTTACTCCAATATGACTGCATTTACCGATAATTAATAAGATATGATATTGAAAAGGCGTAATCCCTTGTGAAAGTAACCTTTCTTTTATCTCTGTCATTACCTTTTTGTTAAGGGATATCGAAATTCTCTGGACCTCTTCAATAAATGTGAGCTGTTCCATGTTTTGACGTCCCCTTTCTTATAATCAGGGAGTCGATGTTAACATGTCAGCCCCCTGCTGCACTCCAAGCGAAACCTAACCTGGGGAGAGCGGCTGGTTTCGCGGAATGCTTATGACCTATTTTCTATCTGTTTTATTCCGTACTATTATAATAGAAGAAACTCATTCATTATCGTTTTTCTTAAACGATCTTAAAGCTTTACGAAAAGCGTCATCATTCATAACGTCACGTTCTTCTTTTGTAAAAACCGTGTCGTCTTTTTCGCCTTCTCTAAACTTTTGCAGCACTTGACGATACATATCATCGTTCATGACATCTTTTTCTCTCTTATGTCTAGATGTTCTTGTTTCCGTCTTCGCCTGCGGCTCTTTTGGCTCTTCTTTTGGTGTTTCTTTTGGTGCTGCAGGTTTTTCTTCTGCTACTTTTTTCTCTTCTACTTTTGGCTCTTTAGGAGCATTTGAAGCAGCCGCTTCTTTTTTAGGTGGAACTGTACGCTGGCGCTTAGAAGATGATGCTTTAGCATTCATTGTAATAATTAGGACAACCAGAATCACAGCTACAACGATCAGTAAAATACCTAACATACTGTCACCTACTGTCCTTGTGTCATTCGTTTAGTCACTTGAACAACACGTTCTCCTAACGCTTTACCTAGCGCTTGGTCGTTCTCTGTTAATAATTCGTCACCTTCGATTGGACAAGTAATTCCCACACCGTAATAAGTACCGTACAGCGCATTTTCTGGAATGTTACCTGGTAAGCCAGCGATAACCATTCCTTGGTGAAGCATCGGTGTAATTAAATTTAAAAGCGTTGCTTCTAAGCCACCGTGCGTTGTAGCTGTTGTACAGAACACCGCACCTACTTTATCAATTAATTTACCTTCTGCCCATAAATAACCTAATTTATCAATCCACGTTTTTAACCCTGAACTGATTGTTCCAAAATGCCCTGGGCAGCCCCAAATAATAGCATCCATTTCAGGCAGTTCACGTACATCTGCTTCTTCGACATGCTTTACATATACAGTTGCTTCTCCAGACAGCTCAGCGCCAGAAGCAATCGCTTTTGCTAATGCCTCTGTATGTCCGCCTTCACTATCATATACGATACAAATTTTCATCCTTTATCCCTCCGTTGCTTATGAGTTCATATCTTTTGGTGCCGGTAACATACGAATATCGTCTGTTGTTTCTTTTTCTGTCTCTTCTACTTCTACCACTGGATCTTTACGAACATCACGTAGGAAGAAACTTAAAATCAATCCAATAATGGCAATGATAACTGTCCAGTAAAACGCGTCGTTAATTCCTTGTACAGTTGCTTGCGCTTGAACTTTTCCAGCTAATGTTGTTAAAGCTTGTTTTTGCGCTTCTGTTTGAGAAAGGTGAAGCGTTTGAGCAATCTTTTGCACAAATACCTGGAAGTTATTCATAAAGAATGGATCAGATGTAGTCATTGAACTGCTCATTTCATTCACATGATATGTTGTGCGATTTGTAAAGATTGTAGTCATTAAACTGATACCGATTGAACCACTCACCTGACGAAGCGTGTTCGACATAGATGTACCGTGGCTGCTTAATTTTGCCGGCAGCTGATTTAAACCAGCTGTCATAATTGGCATCATTAATAATGACATACCGAATGCACGAATCATATAAATAATAACAATATGACTAAACGGTGTTTCAAGCGTTAATTTTGTAAATTCAAATGTTGTCACAACCGTAATCAACATCCCGACAATCCCTAGTGGACGCGGTCCTAATTTATCAAACAGCGTACCAGAAATCGGTGACATGACTAGCATAACAAGTGCACCAGGCAAGATTAATAAGCCTGAGTCAAACGCTGAATAGCCACGGATGTTTTGCAAATAAATCGGCAATAAGAACATACCAGCATACATGCTGATTGTAATGGCAATACTGATGATATTAGATAATGAGAAAATATTGTATTTAAATACTCTCACATCAAGTAATGGACTTTTAAGTCGAAGCTGCTGTACAACAAAGATGATTAATAAGACAATACCGCCGATCATCGTTGATAATACAACTGAATCCGTCCAGCCATCGTTTCCAGCTTCACTGAAGCCGTATAGAAGTAAAGCCATACCTGCAAGAGATGTAAACACAGAAATTAGATCTACTTTTACATTTTGAGGCGGTTTAATATCTTTTAATTTAAAAGCTGCAATAATAAGTACGAGTGCACCTAGTGGCACCATTCCCGTAAATAAAATGTGCCAGTCATAGTTTTGAATAACCCATCCTGAAAGCGTCGGTCCAATTGCCGGAGCGAACATCATGGCTAAACCAAAGATACCCATTCCTTTTCCGCGCATATGAGGAGGGAAAATAAATACGATAATGGTCATAACTAGAGGTGCTAGCACTCCGCCCCCGACTGCTTGAACCAGACGTCCAATTAGCATAATTGAGAAAGTCGGCGCGATTCCGCAGACAAGCGCTCCAATTGTAAAGCAGGCCATCGCAAATAAGAATAAGCGACGAACGCCAAAACGTTCAATTAAATAGGCTGATAATGGAATAAGTGCACCATTTACAAGCATATATCCTGTAAGCAACCACTGTGCGGTATTAGCCGTAACGCCAAACTCTGTAATCAGATGCGGAATCGCAACATTTAGCAGCGTTTGGTTTAAAATTGCTAAGAACAATCCAAGCATAAGTACGACTAGTAGCGGGATATGCTTTTTAACTGAGCTTTCCTCTGGTTGTATCGTGTTTGCTGACATCAGTTCCTTCCTCCTTTCTTCTCTTCTTAATCATGTACGTTCTTAGTTTTTAGAGATTTTAACTTCTGCGTTCATACCTGGCAGTACGTTTTCAGAGTAGTTAGAAATAGAGATTTTAACAGGAACTGTTTGTGATACTTTCGTATAGTTGCCGTCTGAATTAGAGCTTGGCATTAATGAGAAAATTGAGTTTGTTGCATAACCGATTTCTTCTACTTTTCCATCGATTGTTGTTTTAGTATCTCCGTCAACTGTTACATCAACGTCATCGCCAGCTTCAATATCTTTTAATTTGTCTTCTTTAATGTTTGCAATGATGAATAAGTTATTCATATCTACTTCGCTAGCAATTTGTTGACCAGCTTGAACCATTTGATTTTCTTTTACCTGTGTTTTGATGATTTTACCATCCTCTGGTACTGTAACTGTTTTTTCTCCATCTTCTGATTGGATTTTAGCTACCTCATCGTCTTTTGAAACATCTTTACCTTCTTCAATATTCCAGCTTGCTACTTTACCTGCCGCTGGCGCTACTACTGTATAAAGATCGCCCGACACTTTTGCATTGTCTGTGGATACATAATTAGATTTCTGAATATAATAGTATCCTCCACCAATAATTAAAGCTAATACTACAATAATTCCGATAAAGTTCATTAAAATTAAACGCCCTCTTGACATTTATTTTACCTCCTTAATATTTCATTCAGTTAAGTATTACGCTAGATAACTTTATCACAAAGATATTTAGTTGTAAATAACTTTGATTTTAATTTATTTTTAAAACTAAACATTTATGTTTCATAAAGTTTTCCCGACTGAATACTTTACTACATCTTTAACTGAAATACAACTTAAAAGTTTTGGTTTCTTTACAAGTACTTTACTTTACTTTAAAGTTAGATATATAAGCATAGGGTTATACACAAAAACAGCTCCTTTTTTTGGAACAAACTCCCTATATACATAAACCACAATAGGTAACTAGCAGCAATTGTTTAACACCTATAATGATAAAGAAAAGGTGATTATGATGGATCAGCAGTTAATAGATAAACTAGAAAAACTTGACCAAGTTAAAACCTCATTATTTGAACTCAAGCGAAAGCTCTTGGAAGATAAAATCAGTGAGCAGCCCTATAATTTGACCATTACAAAATTTTTAATTCTAAAATTCATTGGAATCAGCTCTAAACGTATGGTAGCCGAAATTTCTTCAAATCTAAAGCTAACCTCCGGGGCTACTACCATTTTATTAAATCAATTAGAAGATGATGCACTCATTAAGCGCGTACGTGACCAAAAAGACCGCCGAATTGTATGGATATCCTTAACAGAGGCTGGCGAAACATTAGTGAACTATGTAATTGAGCAGCGAAATTTATTTTGGCAAGACATGCTTTTTGCTCTAACTCCAGAAGAACAGGATGAGTACCTCCGCATGCTTGAGAAAATGGAAAAACGAATTAGACAAACGGTAGATCGTTAATGATAAAAAGCGTGTGTCCATTTATTTTATGGACACACGCTTTTTATGACCCGCTACCATTGAAGGGTTTAGAAACCTTTGTGTTTTCTGACTTTAAAATTCAGGGTTGTTCTTTAAAAACCCCCTCCAAGCCTGTGCTGTAGCTTTCTCAATTTCTTCTTTAGAAGCATAAAGCCTTTTAGCGCTGTCTCCATAGCCAATTTCGATTTTGCCTTTTTTCAGTTCTTCAAATATTGAATCAGCAAAGTCATCAAGCGGTGCTCCAAATGTATGAAGTCCCGGTCCTCCTAAATCCGTGTTCACGGCTGGAGGAAGAATTTCTATCACTTCGGTATTTGTTTCTTCTACTTGATGTCTTAAACTAATCGTAAACGACCTTAACGCCGCTTTTGTTGCGCTGTAAACTGGCACCCATGCTCCAGGTGTTAAAGACAGCCCCGACGTTACGTTAATAACCGCAGCACGTTCTTGTTGAACGAAATGAGGAATCAATAGCGAAGTTAAATGAATAGGAGCACTTACATTACTCATTAGTTCTTTTTCGTAATACTGCCACTCTTCGTGCATGTGTAAAAGATTTACGCGCTGCTGAATGCCTGCATTATTCACAATAACATTTAATTTTGGGAACCTTTCAGTCGCCCACTTTACCAGCTCTACTCTGCTTTCTTCTATTGATACGTCGCACACTTTTGTATGTAACGAAGGGAATCTTTCTTTTGCTTCTTGCAGCTTTGATTCCCTTCTTCCACAAATAATAACTTCATTTCCTTCCTTTAAAAAACGTTCTGCAAGCGCCAATCCAATTCCAGACGCTCCGCCCGTAATTAAAATAGTGTTTCCTGACATTTTCATTACTTTTCCTCCTCGTTCAACCATCACATTTCCTAATTAATAAACAAAGCGCTACTGCATGAATGACAATAGCGCTTTGTTTATTATTTATCTTACAAGACGTTTTAGTCTTAATTTAACATTAAAAGTCAAAGTTATCTGGATCTGGACCTACGCGATGATTTTGATTTAATGCGTTAATTTTTTCAACTTCTTCTGCATTTAATTCAAAATCAAATACGTCTGCATTTTGGATAATACGATGTTCTTTTGTTGACTTAGGAATCGTTACTACTTCGTTTTGCAAGTCCCAACGTAAGATAACTTGAGCAGTTGATTTTCCGTGCTTTTCAGCAATTTGAGTTAACACTTCGTTATCAAGCAGCTCACCTTGTGCAAGCGGTGACCATGCTTCCACTTGGATTCCTTGTTTTTTGCAGTATTCACGCACTTCTGTTTGTGTTAAAAGTGGATGAAATTCGATTTGGTTTACCATCGGCTTAACTTCTGCATCTGCAATTAAGTCTTCTAGATGATGCACTTGGAAATTCGATACGCCGATTGCACGAATCTTCCCGTCTTTATAAAGCTTTTCAAGTGCTTTCCACGTATCTTTATACTTACCTTCAACCGGCCAGTGAATTAAGTATAAATCTAAATATTCAAGACCTAGCTTGTTTAAGCTTGTTTCAAACGCTTGAAGAGTTGTGTCATATCCTTGATCTGCATTCCACACTTTTGATGTAACAAATAGTTCTTCGCGAGAAACACCTGATTCTTTGATCGCTTGTCCCACGCCTTCTTCATTTTCATAAATTTTAGCCGTATCAATGCTTTTGTATCCAGCTTTGATTGCATATTTAACTGAATCTACAACTTCTTGACCATCTTCTACTTTATAAACACCTAAACCTAACCAAGGCATTTTCACGCCGTTTGCTAAGGTCGTCGTTGACTGTAAGTTTTCCATGTTGCTGTTCATCCCCTTTTTTACTGTTGAATTATTCGTAAAGAGTAATTGCTTGTGAAATTTGTTCTGCGCACTGTTTAACAAGTGCAGCATGTTCTTCGTCTTTCTCTTCTGAAATACGAACGGATGGACCTGATAAAGCAATAGCTGCCATTATTTTTCCTTTTCTGAAAATAGGGGCTGCAATACAGCGAACGCCAGGCTCCCGTTCTTCATCATCGACAGCATATCCTCTTTCCTTACTTAAAGCTAAGTCAGCTTCCAGCTCGTCCAGCTCGGTGATCGTTCGATCTGTATAAGCTTCAAGCGAAAGTTCGTGAAGAATAGATTTTTGCACGCTGTCCTCTTGATAAGCAAGAATACACTTTCCAATAGCATTTGCATGAAGCGGCTTTTTATTTCCTACTTCGGAATGTGTACGAGTGCTATATTGCCCGTTCACCACCTGAGTTGTAACCATCTGTTTATGATGGAGAATTCCCGCGTAAATGGTCTCATTGGTCTCTTCACTCAGCTTCTGCATAGCAGGAACAGAGAGCCAATTCATTTCATAGTTCGTATGCATCGTATTTTGTACGAGTGCCAGCACCAGTTGTGGTGAAACCGTATAGCGGTTAGACGGGTTTCTTACAATAAATCCGTTTTGTTCAAGCGTGCTCACAAGACGATACATCGTACTCTTATTAAAACCGAGCGCTTCCATCATTTCCGGAATAGTCATATTCGGACGGTTTAAAAGCAAAGAGAAGATATCTAATCCTTTTTTTAAAGTTCCAACCTCGGACATGCCCTTCTTCCTCCTTTTATCCGAACAACAATTTTATTATAAAACAAAGCTCTTTATCGTATCAAATAAGGAAACTAAACCAAGTTATTTTCCCTATATGAGAGAATACATAACGTAATTGTTCTTCTTAATCTATTCCACTGTTTTTTCTATTTAAACATAAAAAAAGCCGTAACAATAGAATTTTTTTACAGTTTTTTAAAATTAACTTTTCTTTTCATTCGTTAACTTCTTCAAATCGCTTCAGCTGCTCCAGCTGATTTTCCTTTTTCATAATTTCTTTCTGACGCTCGCCTAGTAAATCGAAATGAGGATAGCCGGATCGATTATCAATATACTTAGCGGGAATGCCATACTTTTCTCCCCACTTAATCAGCTTATTTAAGTCACTGCAACCTACTTTTGTTACGGTAGTTGCGTGTGGAAAACGCTCATCAAGCCAGTAATGAGTTAAAAATGCGATCTCTCCTCGCTTAACAGCTGCTTTCCATGCGTTTAGTTCCGGGCGTTTGATTCCAAATGCCATTATTTCACCTTTTCTCTTTTATATAAGTAGTCACATTGTTTGTTTACTATAAAGAAAAAATATCATTCATATAGAAATCTTTCATAATATCTTATCTATTTATAACCATCTCTAAATAATAGCGTACTTTCTTCACCTGTTTCCTATCTAACATTATTGTGTGCTTATGATTTTATCATCATCTTCTTTTATTTTTCAAAAGATCCAACAAAAAAATAACGTTTAAATAATAAAGAAAAGCCTTATATGTAAAAGAAACTAAGGGTTAATTTCAATATTTCTATTGTGAACGATTTCTCCTTTATATTGAATGTTGTTCGTTTTTTATTATGGCAGTATGCATTTAGTTTGAAGCTTTAGTATATTAAAAAACTTCCAAAGTTACCATTCTCACAAAAAGACAGAATTTACTTTTTATTCCGAAAATAATATAATTCAAGTGATATGGAGCTTTTTGCTTCATCTATTTATTATCAAAGGGGGAATTCCGCTTGGCGATGAATGAAAATTCTTTAAAGAAGGTAAACAATGCTTCTTCCTCTCCTGATTACACAGAAATTGTACAGTCTGCTTCATTTCAAAAGCTTTTGAAACAAAAACGCAATTTTATTTTACCGCTCTCTCTGTTTTTTCTTGCTTTTTATTTTACCTTGCCCATCTTAACGGCTTACACAACCGTCTTAAACAAACCAGCTTTTGCTTCTATGACTTGGGCGTGGGTATTTGCTTTTGCACAGTTTGTGATGACTTGGGCCCTATGCATTTTATACACAAAAAGAGCCTCGAAATTTGATGAACTTGTTGACACGATAAAAAAAGAAGCTGCAAATTGAATAGGGGGTTAAATGAATGAACGTACTAGCTTTCTCACTTTTTTTAGCTATTGTAGGTCTTACGCTAATCATTACGTATGCGGCATCCAAGCGAACAAAAACGACCAGTGACTTTTATACAGCAGATGGAAGTTTAACCGGCTGGCAAAACGGCATGGCGATTGCCGGAGATTATATGTCTGCTGCGTCATTTTTAGGCATAGCTGGAATGGTAGCGCTTTCTGGATTTGACGGTTTTTTTTACAGCATCGGCTTTTTAGTTGCCTATCTCGTCGTGTTATACATTGTAGCTGAACCACTTCGCAACTTAGGAAAGTACACGATGGCAGATATGATAGCAGCTCGTTTTAACGAAAAGAAAGTGCGGGGAGTTGCCGCATTAAACACGATCACCATTTCCATTTTTTATATGATTGCGCAGCTTGTTGGAGCAGGAGCATTAATTCATTTATTACTTGGTCTAGATTACGTGTATTCTGTCTTGATTGTCGGCGTGTTGATGACGGTTTACGTTGTATTTGGCGGGATGACGGCGACCAGCTGGGTGCAGATTGTCAAAGCCTTGCTTCTCATGATTGGTACGTTCATTATTTCCATTATTGTATTTTCAAAATTTGATTTTAGCTTTGCTAAAATGTTTTCTGAGATGAAAACCGCAACTCCTCTTGGCGACGGATTTTTAAATCCAGGAAATAAATTCAAAAATCCGCTGGACATGATTTCGTTGAATTTAGCTCTTGTTCTTGGTACAGCAGGCCTTCCTCATATCCTTATTCGTTTCTTTACAGTAAAAGATGCCATCACCGCACGAAAGTCTGTTATTTATGCAACGTGGATCATTGGCGTTTTTTACATTATGACAATCTTTTTAGGGTTCGGTGCTGCTGCATTCGTAGGGTACGATGATATTATCAAAGCAAATGCAGCAGGAAACATGGCAGCTCCCCTGCTCGCTCAAGTTCTTGGCGGAGACTTTCTCTTTGCGTTTGTCTCAGCTGTAGCTTTTGCTACGATTTTAGCTGTTGTAGCTGGGCTGGTGCTCTCAGCAGCTTCAGCATTCGCTCACGACTTTTATAGTCATATTCTCCGTAAAGGGGCTGCAACTGAAAAAGAACAGGTAGTGGCTGCACGATGGGCTTCTATTGGGGTATCCATTCTATCTATTATTCTTGCATTATTTGCTCAAAACATGAACGTAGCATTTTTAGTTGCACTTGCATTTGCCGTAGCAGCGAGCGCTAACTTGCCAATTATTCTTCTTACCATTTTTTGGAAAAGTTTTAATACAGCAGGAGCAGTCACTGGCATGCTGGTTGGACTATTCAGCTCACTGTTTTTAGTTGCCATTAGTCCAAACGTGTGGGCACCTGAGCCTGGAGCTGCTATCTTTGTAGGTGAGCCGCTCATCACATTAACAAACCCTGGTATTATCTCCATTCCTCTAGGCTTCTTAGCTGCTTTTATAGGAACACTTCTTTCGTCTAAAAAAGCAGACGAAAAGAAATTTGATGAGATTTTAGTAAAAGCAAATACAGGTATGGGAATCGAAGAGCCTGTCAAACATTAATGCCAAAAAGCCTTGAAGCAGGTTGCTTCAAGGCTTTTTACTAGAATAAATCTTCTTGTAAGCCAATAGCGGCAATTTGTTCATTTCTAAACTTTACAGCTAACATATGCTCTTCTTCCCACGTACATTCAAAAAACAAACCAACTTCTCTTGTATCATGGGGTGCTTCAGGAACAAAGATTTGAATACACTCAACTAAAAAACCGATGTCTTTTCGCTTTTTTACATTCGGAACTAATAAGTCTACCACGTCTTTTTCAACTTGAGTTCTGTATTCATCTCGCACCTGTTGATAATAATCAAAAAGAGCTTTTTCCGTCCTCTTTAACAATAATTCGCTTTGAAGCCAAAATGCTTGAAAAGCCTCTTCTTGCCGTTTTTGAAATGGCTTCTCTTTATCTCCATCAATTGTCAGCAACACATGTTGTTGTTGTCCAAAGAAAGTGACCTGTTTTTCTCCAACCCAGGCCGAGTCATATAACAAAGATCCAAAAAGTGGATGATGTACTCGTAATGTTTGATTCATTGCATACCTGACCCTCTCAAAAAGTGGATTTCTGCTTGCATTGGCGTATAATAAATGGTGCTTGAAACAAACTTCTAAACTTATTCTATGTTACCATATTTTTTACAGAAAGGAGTGCCACAATGTGTGAATACAATTAAATCTTTATACCCTTACTTAAAACCTTACAAATGGCTCGCGCTGTTTGCCCCGCTATTGATGGTCATTGAAGTGTTAGCTGACCTTCTTCAGCCTACTATTATGCAGCATATCATTGATTATGGCATTGCAAACAACAATCAAACATATGTTATCACCCGAAGTATCCTTATGCTTATGTTAGCAATCATTGGCTTAGCTGCTGGTATCGTCTGCGCCATCCTTAGCACAAAAGCAGCAGTAAATTTTTCTACCGATATTCGAAAATCGCTTTTTGAAAAGATTGAAAACCTCTCAAACAGCAACAGAGATAAACTAGGGACTGGTCACTTAATCACCGTCATGACAAATGATGTAACGAGTGTTCAAAACGCATTGAATATGACGCTAAAAGTATTAGTTAGAGGACCTTTACTTTTTGCAGGAAGTATTGTGATCGTGTTATTAACCGCTCGTTCTTTGTTTCCTATTATCGTCGTGGTCGTCCCTATTTTATTTTTATGCATTTGGTTTGTGATCACGAATGCCGGAAAACTTTTCAAAAAAGTTCAGCGAAGCGTTGATCGTGTAAACACAAAAGTCCAAGAAAATTTATCAGGGATGCGCGTAGTAAAAGCGTATGTAAGAGAATCATATGAAATCAATCAGTTTAAAGAAGCAAACAGCTCCTTGACGCAAGCTAATATGAGTGCTGTTCAGCTTATTTCGCTTTTAATGCCCGTTATTTTATTTGTAGTAAATATCGGCATGGTAGCTACTCTATGGCTGGGTGGACTTCAAGTTGAAGCAGGAAAAATTGAAGCAGGTGTGATTTTAGCTTTTATTAATTACTTAACGATTATTTTAAACGGACTTATGTCAAGCAGCATGGTGCTGATGCAAATTACACGTGCATTCCCTTCAGCTGAACGAATCGATTCTGTTTTAAAAACAAAAATAGACATTCCTCCAGCAAACTCTGCTGCTCAAATCAACAGGCTTAAAGGTGATCTATCGTTTCAAAACGTTACATACAGCTACAGTAAAAATGGAGAAAACGTATTAAAAGATATTTCATTTACTGCTAAACACGGGGAAACTATTGGCATTATCGGCTCTACTGGAAGCGGAAAATCGACGCTTGCAAAACTTATTTCGCGCTTATATGATCCTGATGGCGGCGAAATTTTTGTAGATGGAAAAAATCTGACAAACTATGACGTAAAAGAGCTTCGCTCATCCATTGGGTTTATTCCTCAAAAAGCTACACTGTTTACCGGAACGATTGATATGAATATTCGAATGGGAAACGATCATGCTTCTTCCTCAGAAATTGAAGATGCTGCAGCTTTTGCATGCGCAACGGAGTTTATTGAAAAACTCCCAGAAAAATATGAGTATCCTTTAACGCGAGGAGCAACCAACTTATCAGGAGGGCAAAAGCAGCGTCTTTCAATCGCGCGTGCATTTGTTAGAAAGCCTGCTATATTGGTCATTGATGATGCAACTTCCGCGTTGGATGCTGTCTCAGAAGCGCAGGTACTAACACATTTAAAAGAAGAGTTTTCCGATGCGACCGTCATTATTATTGCGTCTAAAATTTCGTCTCTTCTTCACGCTGATCATATTATCGTCATGGATGAAGGCAAAATTGCTGAACAAGGGACTCATGAAGAATTGCTTCGTCACCACTCTCTTTATTACGACATTTATCTAGCACAAGGCGGAAAAGAGGTGTTGCCTAGTGAATAATCAAGGTAAAAATCAAATGAGCTCTATTCGCGGCCCTAGAGGCATGATGAAGGGTCCTGTAGTGAAGCCAAAGAATGCGAAAAAAACACTATATAGAATCTGGTCATATATGGGAAAACGAAAGCCTCCGCTTGTGGCTGCGATCATCTTAGTTATTGTGACTTCCCTGCTTAATTTATTAGGCCCTTATTTAATTGGGGTTATTATTGACGAGCATATTATTCCCAAAGATATCAGCGGAACGATACGAATGTCACTCACTCTTGCAGGAATTTACATTACGACATCTTTGTTAACATGGCTGCAAACCTATTTAATGGTAAACGTTTCGTTTACGACCATCGGAATGCTCCGCCAAGATTTATTTGCAAAGCTTCAAACTCTCTCTCTTCGCTTTTTTGATAAGCGAGCTCACGGAGAGTTAATGAGCCGGGTTACGAATGATATTGATAACCTGAATAACGCTCTGAGTCAAAGCGTTATTCAGGCTCTGTCCTCTATTTTATCTCTAGTCGGTATTACCATTGCGATGTTCTCGCTCAACTGGATTCTTGCCATTATCACACTGATTGTTATTCCATTAATGGTTATAATCGTTCGACAAATATTAAAACGAAGCAGTGAAAATTTTGTCAAACGCCAAAAAGACTTAGGTGAGCTAAACGGCTTTGTAGAAGAAGCAATCTCTGGAGGAGAAGTTGTTACGCTTTTTAGTAAGGAAAAAGATTTTTTAACTGTTTTTAATGAACGAAATGAACAGCTGAGAAGTTCAGCAACAAAAGCAGAAACATTTTCAGGCTTTTTAGGTCCTGTCACAAACTTTATTAACAACTTAGGCTTAGCACTAGTGATTGGAGCAGGAGCATTTATGGCTGTTCAAGGTAGCGTTACAGTTGGGATGATCGCTTCATTTGTTAACTACTCACGTCAGTTCTCTCGCCCAATCAGTCAAATGGCAAACTTAGTAAACACTATTCTTTCGGCTATTGCCGGCGCAGAGCGCGTGTTTGCGATTATGGATGAGCAGCCGGACGTCACAAACAAGCCAAACGCTCTTTCTGTTACAAAATTTGCAGGAGACGTTGCTTTTGAGAACGTATCATTTGGCTATACTGACGAAAAAATGATTTTAAAAAATGTTACACTTACAGCAAAAAAAGGTGAAATGGTTGCTTTGGTCGGTCCTACAGGTTCTGGTAAAACAACAATCATTAACTTGCTCACACGATTTTATGACATCGCAAACGGAGACATTAAAATTGACGGCCGTTCCATCAGTGACTATAACATCCATGATTTACGAAACCGAATTGGCATTGTTCTTCAGGATACCTATTTATTTTCCGGTACGATTGCGGATAACATTCGATTCGGCCGGTTAGATGCCAGCGATGAAGAAGTGAAAAGCGCAGCAAAAATGGCAAATGCTCATTCTTTTATCAAGCACCTGCCGCAGCAATACGATACCGTGATTTCAGCCGGTGGAGGAAATTTAAGTGAAGGTCAAAAGCAACTCTTATCGATTGCCCGAGCCATGCTCTCTGACTGTGATATTTTAATTTTAGACGAAGCTACTTCCAATATTGATACAAAAACAGAAATTGATATTCAAAAAGGAATGAGTAATCTATTAAAAGGAAAAACAAGCTTTGTAATTGCCCACCGCCTCAAAACGATTGAAAATGCAAATCAAATTCTTGTCTTAAAAGACGGACAGATTATTGAAAAAGGAAATCATCACGAGCTATTAGAGAAACAAGGTTTTTACCACAAGCTCTATACGCAGCAGTTTACGATTTAAAAGAGGCTGGAACATAACTTAACCCAATCCAATCTAAAGACGAGAAAACGAACTATTGATCAATAGTTCGTTTTTTACTTCAACTAAAATACTTTTGTCTCAAGCTCTTTTTCGTTCTATCATTTATCTATCACAGCTACAATTTTCCCTTTTACTCGACGAGTCGCCAGTTCATCTAAAGCTGACGGCACTTCGTCTAGTGAAATGACTTTTTCCACAAGAGCATTCAGCTTATTTTCTTGTAAAAGCAAAAGCATTTTATTTCCCATCTCCGCAAGTTTTTGCTGTTCTTTTACGTTGTTAGACTGATGTACGCTTCCTAATGCAACTTGATGAAACGATAGTGGATGCGCAAACGAAATCGCATCATTTACATTAGGAGGTCCTGCGATAAATGCAATTTGACCATTAAAAGCAAGAGCCTTTACCGACTCGTCTGCATTGTTACGCCCGACTGTATCCAAGACTAAATCTACACCGAGTCCATCGGTAAGCTCCAGCACTTTTTTCACAAAATCTTCTTTACGGTAATCGATTGCATAGTCAGCACCTAAACTTTTTACAAACTCATGATTGGCAGAAGATGCGGTTGTAAGCACTGTAAGACCTGCATTTTTAGCAAGCTGAATGGCAAACCCTCCAACCCCTCCAGCACCTGCGTGAATTAAAATCGTTTGTCCTTTTGAAGCGTTCATTTTGTGAAACAATGCTTGATATGCTGTATACCCCGCACATGGAATAGCTGCAGCGTCTTCAAATGAAACTCCTTGTGGAATAAGGGAAACCGTATGAGCTGTTGTCACTCCGTACTGTGCAAACCCGCCTTTTTTTGATAAATCGCTATGATATACAACGCGGTCTCCGATTTTGACAGTTGTGACTTCTTCTCCCACTTCCTCGACAACGCCAGCTGAATCAAGTCCTAATACGTGAGGGTATGTCCAACTGGGATTACCGCCGTTTCCTGTTTTATAATCTACAGGGTTCAAGGCAGTAGCTTTAATTTTAACTAAAATTTCACCTTTAGCTGGATGCGGCTTTTGGATATTTCCGACTTTCATCTCACTTACTTTCCCTTTGCCTTCTAGCAGTAAAGCTTTCATCAAGATCTCCCCTTTTACATTTCTTCCTTCAATTAAAAGTTCTTTTTCAGTATAATAAATACATGTTGTTTACAAAAGACGGCACTTTCATGTAACCAGGTACCTTCCCGGTAACCTAGGTCTATGGATATTAAATTATTATATCCATATTTCATATCTGTTTATGAATGGAGGATTAGCGGTGAAAGCACCCCACTACAATGTACCTGTTGAAGCAACACTTGAAGTAATCGGCGGGAAATGGAAAGTCGTTATTTTATGCCTCTTAAAAGAAGGCGAAAAACGTTTTAGCGAACTTCAGCGAGCTATGCCTGCTATTACTAAAAAAATGCTGTCTCAACAGCTAAAAGAATTAGAAAAAGACGGTGTAGTTAATAGAAAAGTATACAATGAAGTTCCTCCTAAAGTAGAGTACTCACTCAGTGAAGAAGGCGAAACCTTACGAGAAATTTTAAATATGATGTGCGCATGGGGAGATAGAAGAATGGGAAACACCCCAAATTGCAGCTAAGTTCTCCTAGCAGCTTTGTTAAAATAACCGAATAGCTGCTGGGAAGAGCTATTCGGTTGTTTTATCTATTTCCCTACTCTTTCTTATGAGTCGCCCTTGTGTAAGAACATCTGACAACACTATAGAATTCTTTCGCATTTTCATATATGATGATGTCGAACGATGCAGCCAGAATTGTCGAAATAAAACTCAAGAATGATAGGTGATTCAATGATGCAATTAGGTTTAGATTTATCTCAAAAACAACTATTAAAATTGGCCATGACACCTGAATTACGTCAGTCTATCAACATTTTAAATTATTCTACGGCCGATTTAGTTCATTATCTTCATGAGCAAGTCAATGAAAATCCTGTAATTAAACTGTCTGCTGGCGATTCTCAGCAAAAAAATTCATTTAACACTCGAGAACAGCGTTCATATTCAAAAGGTCACACCGATGACGAGTATAATCCGTTTAATTATATATCCGATCAAACTGTGACATTAGAGAGCCATTTATTAGAGCAGCTGTCTATGCTAAATCATTTACACTCACAGCAAAAACACATCGTTCAATTTCTAATTGGAAACTTAAATAAAAACGGCTTTTTAGCAATTGAACCAAAATTGGCAGCCGAACTGCTTAACGTTTCAATTGACGAAGTCAACGATATGATTCACGTTTTACAAAGCTTTGATCCAATCGGAGTGGGCGCTCAAAACTTTGTCGATTCACTGCTTATTCAAATTAAGGCCAAAAAGTCAAAGCCTCCTCTTTTATATGATGTGGTGAAACACGATATTGAAGATATTGCTAACAAAAAATATCGGAACATTTCAAAAAAATACTCTATTTCAATGCGCGAAGTACAAGAAATTGTTGACTGCTTGCGGACATTGAATCCTCGTCCAGCAGGAGATTTCTACGTTCCGCTTACGAAGTACATTTCGCCTGATGTAACGGTACAAAAAATAGACGGCCGCTATCATGTTATTCTTCATAGCGAGCTGCTTCCGCCCATCGAGATTAACAGCACCTACCAAAAACTGGTTCATCGCTCTGCATGCGTAACAACCGATCGATACGTACAGGAAAAAATCCATGAAGCTACTTGGCTAATTAATAGTATTGAGCAGCGTAATGCGACGATTTACAACGTGTCTAAAGCCATTGTGGAACATCAGCAAGATTTTTTTGAAATGGGTATTTCGGGGCTAAAGCCGCTTACCTTAAAAGATATTGCTCAAAAAGTAGACTGTCACGAATCAACTGTAAGCCGTGCAACTAACGGAAAGTATATTCAAACGCCGCGCGGACTGTTTGAACTAAAATACTTTTTCACTAATTCTTTAGAGAGAACCGATGGAGAACAAAGCAATTCTACCGCCTTTATAAAAGAGAAAATTAAAACATTAATTGCCGAAGAAAATAAATTAAAACCTCTTTCAGATCAAAAGCTCATGTCTCTTCTTTCCAGCGAAGGAATTCAAATTTCAAGAAGAACAGTAGCTAAATACCGTGAAGAAGCTGGAATTGAAAGTTCTTCTAAGCGGCGACGATTTTAATATTATTTATTCTAAATTACAGCTTTATTACTACTAAAAAGAACCCGTTGAATAAAAATCAACGGGTTCTTTTTATCGGTTTCCAATAAATAAAAGCCATATGATATTGATACGTATATTCATATGTGTCATTTATTTTCTTTACATGCTGTAAAATAATCTTCTCAGTTTCTAATTTGTCAACATCTTTCGAAAGCAGCTTTGTCGAGTTCTTCTTGATGAGATCTTCGTACGTCTCATACGTTACCGTTTTGGTTATAGGAACCAGCTTACAATCTGCATAAATGCCCAGTTCATATAAAATATTTAGTAAGTCAATATATTCCTTACGGCGCCATTTAATCTCGTACCCAAGTTTTCTATGTAAATCTACGTAATGAGGCTTTTCTGGACCCGCTGACATGCCAATAACCGCCAAACGATTAGCCGAATCATTCATATTTAAGAGACCATCGACAATGTTATGCATACGGTAAAAACAGTTTATTCCTACTACCACGTCATAGTTATCTGTTAGACGCTCATACTCCCATTTACCTTCTATGAACTTTAGATTAGAGCGGGCATTTGATTGTTTTTGTAAGTAGCGGATGATGCTTGGCGAACAATCCATACACGTAAGTTCTTTTACATAATCCGTAATTGAAAACGTATAATTTCCCCAGCCAGGGCCAATTTCCATGACAGAGTCACTTGGATTCAAAAAAGCAAGAAGTTCTTGCTGAAGCTGTTTCACTACAGGATCGTTTTCTGAATCAAAAGACATTTTTTCTAGATATTGCTGCCAAAATTCATCTTCCGCTTTGTCATTTATCATCCGTTCCGATATTGAACCGTCCCATTCTTTCAGCCCTTCCTGCCACTTTTTCACACGATCACTTTCATACACCGCAAATTTTGTAAGCTGCATGCATTCACATTCCCCTCTTTTACACGTAAACCTATACTAACATAAAGAAAAAGAGAGTTCCTTTTTAAACTGGAACTCTCTTTTTCTATTAGTTAAATTAGGCTGCTGCCTCTTCCTCTGTGTGATGCTTCTCTTTTCTGGCATTGATATAAAACATTATCAATGAAAGAGTGATGAAGATTGCTGCAAAGATTCCAAGTACGCCAGCCTGATGCCATACATAGCCGAAATCATCACCAATTGAAATAATTTCACGGAAACCGCGAATTGCATAGGTCATAGGCAAGTATGGATTGATTGCCTGGAAGAATTCCGGCACAAGTGCTTTAGGGAATGTACCTGCACTGCCGCCAATTTGAAGCAGCAGAATAATAAAGGCTAAATACTGCCCTACTTTTCCTAACCCTGTTGTTAAGAACAAGATCAGTGTAAAGAACGTTACACCTGTAATCATGGTAAAGATATAGAAGTGCCAAATGCTTGTTACGTTTAAATGCAAGCCCCAAAGAAGAGCTGTAACAGCAATCGCTGCTTGCAGCATACCTACAATAGTGATGACACTAAACTTACTTAAGAACCACGAAATACCTGATGTCGGTCGAATTGATGGCTCTTTCATTGGGTACACCGCTGAAAACATTAATGTTCCCGCAAACAAGCCAATACATAAGATGTATGGAGCTAATCCGACACCGTACTTATCTACGTTATTTTGTTTATCTGATTTTAAATCCGTTGGATTTGAAAACATGCTGTATGTTTTATCATCTGCTTTAACATCTTTTGCATCTTTTGCACCATCCGCTAAAGATGAATGAAGCTCGCTTGTTCCATCTGATAATTTAGATGAACCGTCATATAGTTTGGATGAACCATTTGTTAACTCTTTAGAACCATTTGCTAATTTGGTTGCCCCGTTTTCTAACTGCGTTAAACCATTTGCTAGCGCTGCGCTTCCTTGTTCAGACTTCTTAAGCCCATCCACAAGTTGCTGCTGCCCATCAGCAAGCTTTCCAGCTCCTGTATGAGCGTCAGCTATACCGCTGTTTAGCTCTGCAAATTTACTATTGAACTGCTTTTCTCCGTCTGCTAGTTTAACAGCACCGTTATATACTTTCGTTTGTCCATCGTACAGCTGACTTTGTCCGTCAGCAATTTTATTAATTGCGCTTTGGATATCTTCTCCGCCTTTAGAAAGCTTTTGCAGCGCCGCAGATAACTCTTGCACTTTATCTACTTTTGCTTTTAGCTGCTCTGCTTTTTGCTGCTGTTCATCCATAAACTGCTGAGACGTCAGCTTTTTAATTCCTGCAATCAGCGTTTGTTTTTGCTCATCGGGAATGGATTCGTTGCTGTTAATGCTGTCAATGAGAGCTTGCTGCTGCTGTTCAAACTCCGCTTTTTTTGAATCTACCTGCTGTTTAATCTGAGTGATTTCCTGTTCCGCTTGATTAATTTGCTGCGTAACGCTGCTCACTTCAGCATCCACTTGGTTTAAGCCGCTCGTGAACTGCGGAAGCTTTCCTTGAAGTGTCTGTGTTCCATCATTAAGTTGTTTGGTTGCACTTTGTAGCTTTGACAACCCATCTCGAACACCAACAGCTCCAGTTTCTAATTGACTAGAAGCACTATATAATTGACTGCTTCCATTCTCTAGCTTCCCTAAACCGCTGTTTAGGCTGCCTAAGTTTTCATTAATTGTGTCCGCACCGTTTAGTAGCTTAGCTGCACCAGCATTTAAATCTGTTGCTCCTTTTCGTGCATCCGTTAACCCGCTTGCTAATTTAGCTGTACCGTCTTCAAACGTAACCGTGCTGTCTGCTAGTTTCTTCATGTTATCTCGCAGCGTTTTTGAACCATTTTCTAGCTCTCCTGCACCGTCACTTGCTTTTTGAAGACCGTCCGCTACTTGCTTAAAGCTGTCAAATACCGTTTCAGCATACTGCTTTGTGACTGCTTCTTTAATCTGATCATTGATTTTAGCTACTGCATTTGAGCTAATTTGAGCGCCTGAATAGTTCTTTCCGGCATTTGTATGGTAGATAAATTTCATTTTTTTAGGATTCTCATCCATTAATGTTGTTGCATTTTTGGAGAAATTCTTTGGAATTTCCAAAACTAAGTAGTAGTCCTCATTTTTTAAGCCTTCTAACGCTTTTTCTTTGTTCGTAAATTTCCAGTCAAATTTATCGTTTTTCTTTAAATCATCAACAAAATCACGACCGACATTCAATTTCTTTCCATCTAACGTAGCACCTTTATCTTCATTTACCACTGCAACTGGAATTTGATCTGTTTTTCCATATGGATCCCAGTAAGCAGATAAAAAGATGACATTATAAAGTAATGGAACAAATAACAATCCGCAAATCACAACAATAGTCATTGGTTTGGAAAAGATTTTTTTCCATTCTCCTTTAATCATATTCATGTTTTTTAGCCTCCAATAATCCTTACTTCCGCCTGACTGTTTGACCGAAAAACATTTTCGGTCATTAAGTTCTGATTAATGTTACCATATTCACAAGAATAAGGTCAATCGTTATTCTGTAATTAAAAGCTGATTTTAGCAGAAAGTTTAAAATCAGCTTTTTAAGATAACGTTCACACTAAATATCAGGCTTAAATCATGAGTTTCATTCGTATCGTTCTTAATAAATGCCCGTCAAATTCATCATCAAATTCATCCACAAGCTGGAAACCTTTTGATTGATAAAATGCACGGCCTATTCCGTTTTCCCTTTCTACGTTAATGTAAACGATTTTTAATTCCTTCGAGCGCTTCATTCCTTTTTCTAACAATTGCGAACCGATTCCTTTTCCTTGATAAGCAGGCAGTATATAGATAGATCCTAGTTCTATTTCCCCTCTGTTTTGTAGTCGGAAAAAGTTAGCGTATCCTACGATTTTCTCATCAATAGTTGCTACATAAATGAACGAATTACGCAAGCGCCACAGCAGCCTTTTATTGGAGTATGCTTCTGAAAGAAACCGATTCTGAACGCTTCTAGGAATAATTCCTTCATATGTATCATACCAACTCATCTTTGCGACGTATTGAACAGACGTAATATCTTCTTTTCTCATTTTGCGAATGATTACCTCCACTCACATCCCTCCTGACAATTTACTGCTAAAATCGTACATAATTTCACCTGAAAAATATAGTTATAAATATATATTTTTAATTGTAACGCTCTAGAAGCATTGATTGATTTTAGAACCTTATGTATAATCGAGATAGATACAAATTGAAAATGATTATCATTAACAGGAGTGCTGAATGATGAATTTAACTACCGTGAGTATTGGCGACAAAGTAAAAGTTAAAAACATTGAATTTTTAGATAGATCATTAGAACGCCGCCTTCTTTCTTTTGGAGTAAAAAAAGGCTGCGAACTATGCATGAAGCAAAAAACCATCTTAGGAGGACCTTGTATTATTGAATGTCAAGGTCAAATGATTAGCATCCGAAAACGCGATGCGGCCAAAATTGAGGTTGAGACAGCATGAGTACAATTGCACTTTTAGGAAATCCAAACACAGGAAAAACTTCTTTATTCAATATATTAACAGATTCCTATGAATACGTAGGAAACTGGAGCGGTGTAACCGTTGAAAAGAAAGTTGGATCTATTAAAAAGCAAAACAGCCAGCTGGTTGATTTGCCGGGTGTGTATGACTTTACTCCTCTTTCTTCAGATGAAGCAGTGGTAACTAACTTTTTGTTAACCGGAGAATTTAACAGTATGCTGAATATTGTAGACGCTTCTCAGTTTGAAAGAAGCATGCATCTCACTATTCAAGCATTGGAATATGGAAAGCCATTAGTAATCGGCTTAAATATGATTGATGTAGCGGAAAAACGCGGATTGACTTTTAATTTGGAGAAGCTTAGCAAATCATTACATATTCCGGTTTCAGCGATTGTTGCCCGTAATGGAAAAGGAATTAACGATCTGCTCTCTACTTTGAAGCAAGATTTAAAAGCCCCTTCATTTCAATTAAATTATGGGGAAACCGCTGAACAAGCAATTCATATGATTCAAACAAAAGCGGACGTCAGCAGATGGATTGCCATTCAATTCTTAGCGGAAAATAGCGTAATCGAATCAACATTAAAAGAAAAAGCGAGTTACTCAGAGCTGCTTGAGCTGCGAAAAGCCGCTGCACAAAAAATAAACAAGCCGCTTAGCGAGCATTTCTTCGACGTGCGTACAGCATTTATTGAACGCATTTCGAGCGAGTGTATCATAAAGGGCAGCGAAACACCTTTAACTTTCACGGATCGAATCGATCGAATTGTGACGCATAAGTGGCTTGGTCTCCCTATTTTTCTTGGCTTAATGTATTTGATTTTTAATATTACGTTTACGTGGATTGGCGTTCCGCTTTCTGATAAACTGGACGGCTTCTTTGGCGGAACGCTTAGTGAAGGCGCTGATTCTCTTTTAAATGCAGCTGGTGCTGCTCCATTTATTCATGATTTAATTGTGGATGGCATTATTGCAGGAGTAGGCGGCGTACTGGTATTTGTACCACAAATTTTTGTCCTGTTCTTTTTCATTTCACTGCTTGAAGATTCAGGATACATGGCTCGAATTGCTGTAGTAATGGATCGTATAATGGAATTTTTCGGTTTGAACGGAAAAGCATTTATTCCGATGATTATTAGCTTTGGATGTAACGTACCGGGGATTATGGCCGCGCGTACAATTGAACAGCGAAAAGAGCGCCTTATGACCATTTTAGTCAATCCATTTATGAGCTGTTCAGCACGTCTTCCTGTATACGCTTTGTTTGTAGGTGCGTTTTTTGTGCAAAACGGAGCAGCTGTGGTGTTTTCTATGTACTTGCTTGGCATTATTTTAGCACTTGTTGTAACGAAAATTTTATCAGTAACGCTTCTTAAAGACGAACAATCAACTTTTATTGTTGAACTTCCTCCTTACCGCGTACCTCAAGCCAAGACTCTTTGGAGAAGCACGTGGGAAAAAGGCCGAAATTTCGTCCGAAAAGCAGGTACGGTTATTTTAGCTGGCTCTGTATTTATCTGGCTATCATCTTACGCTGGCCCTGGCGGTTTTGGAGTAGATATGGAAAATAGCTTTATGGCTATTATTGGAGGTGCTATCGCTCCTCTATTTATCCCTTTAGGTTTTGCGACATGGCAAGCTGTAGCATCACTGATTACAGGGTTCCTAGCGAAAGAAGTGGTTGTTTCAACTATGAGCATCATTTATAAAGTACAAGAAGGACAGCTTGGCGACACAATGAAGACATTCTTTACACCGCTAACAGCCTATACGTTTATGGTGTTTGTTCTTCTTTACGTTCCGTGTCTAGCAACCGTCGCTGTTATTCGACGAGAAACCGGCTCATTAAAATGGACAGCATTTGCTGTGGCCTACCCTTTGGTTGTCGCTTATCTCGTAGCTTTGCTTGTACACACTATTGGAAAAGTACTTGGTTTTTCTTAAAAGGAGTGAATAACATTGATTATTAACATTTTAATTGGGGTTTTGATTTTTGGGTATGCCCTTTATCATATGACAAAATTCTTCCGCAAGAGTACTCAGGGAAAATGTGCAAGCTGCGCACAGCAATCTTCTTGTGCAACGGATGATTGCGGTATTGACTGGGATAAAACGATTCAAGAGGCTCAAAATCAATCATCTTAATACATTAAAAAAGCATCCTGATAGACGGGATGCTTTTTTAATGTTACGCAACTAGTTTTAAAATGAGATGAGAAAGGACTTCCTTTTCCTCTTCACTGCTGACTTTCCATAACTCATGAAGGACTTTTTCTTCTCGGTTTCGAGGCTCCTCATTTTTGGCTAAATAGCTAGCCACTTTTTTTGTAGCAGCTGCTAATTGTTCCTCATTTAACCCGAGCTTTTTACCGACATGAACTTTTTGAGTTAAATAATCAGTAAACGTATCAAAATTCTGCAAAATTGCTTCTTTTTTCTCCGTCCCTAAATTATCTACCGTTTCTTCAATTTTATTCATGTCTTTTGTAGTTCCTTCATTCATTTGACTCACAGTTAACATCTCCTTCTTAGTGAATAGACTGATATGTTCTTTCACGCTCAGATTCTGGTTTTTCGTCCGGCGTCATCTTTTCCTTACTTATTTCAGAAGTTGCATCTTTCACTTTTTCACCAATTTGCTGTAAATCACTTTTAGCATCTTCTACCGTTGATTTTGCATCATACGTAACGCTTTTCACATCTTCTGCTTGCTTAAAGAAATCTTCATTTACACGCTCGTACAAATGTTTGGCATCATTAATTGCATCTTTTAAAAGATTCGATGCATTTTTCATTTGCTGCACCATTTTTTCTTTTGTTTCTTGAGGGTTCTCTTTTACTTGATTAATCATGTTTGCAGAAGAGTCCTTTAATGTAACGGCTCTTCTTTTAACAGATGAGCGAGTTTTATTATCAAGTAATGTTATACATCCACCTACAACTGCCCCGACAACAACACCTTTTACTAGCTTGCTGCTGTAGCTTTTCCCCGTGGTGCTAACAGCAGCAGTGCTATTAGCTGTCTGTGGATTGTTATTAAT
Organism: Priestia sp. RMT2NF4; assembly: GCF_047872835.1. Taxonomy (NCBI): domain Bacteria; kingdom Bacillati; phylum Bacillota; class Bacilli; order Caryophanales; family Bacillaceae; genus Priestia; species Priestia sp. RMT2NF4. Next base: position 303,710 of record NZ_JBLQZO010000003.1, on the reverse strand, counting down.
TCCTACATCGTTGTTGATGCCTGCGCTGTTGCTTAAAGCAGGGTTTTGTAATTCAGATCGGTTTCTTTCCATTTTTACTGCCTCCTTTAGCATCGTTATTGAGTGATTTCCCATCTTTTTTTATATTTAAACAATTGAATTCGTTAAAAATAAAAAACATGACTAAAGGCCACCTTTTATATCTCACTAGTCAAGAATAACTATATAGTAAAAAAAGCTAAATTTTTTAATGGAAAGATACAAGCCGGATTTTTGTAAAAGGATTGTCAGCACCGGTATAATAAGAAGTACTGTAAAAGAAATTTTATACTATTGGTCATAGGGGTGAAACAATTGAGCCAGCTTAATAAGGAATTTAACTGTGAAAAAGAATTAACGCTTGCTATTATCGGCGGAAAATGGAAGATGCTGATACTATGGCACTTAGGACGTGAAGGAACAAAACGGTTCGGGGAACTAAAATCGCTTATTCCTGATATTACGCCGCGCATGCTGGTTAACCAGCTGCGGGAACTGGAAGAAGATCTAATTGTTAACCGTAAAGTTTATCCTGTCGTACCACCTAAAGTCGAATACTCACTTACAAAAGAAGGAGAAAGTTTAATGCCTATTTTGACAGCCATGTACGATTGGGGTAAAAATTACCGTGATACAGTGCTGGTCAATCAAGAACAAAAGGCAGAAACGTTAATTAAATGATGGAAACGAATCCTTCTATTCCATAGTTTTTATTTTTTTATGCGGATGATATTACTCAATATCATCCGCATTTTTAATGAAAATTAAGCGGTTACAAGACTGATATGTCCATTAGTATACTTCTGTATACTATCATTCCCCACACTATTTGTGGGAAAAGTGCGTACTTTTAAGAACCTCAAACTGCGGGTACAATAACTACACCAGCTGCTTTTTATGTAAAAAGGCACAAAAGGTATCTATAGATTTCTGTAAGGAGTGGAGTAGAATGGAATTACAATTAGCATTAGATCTTGTTAATATTTCTCAAGCAAAAGAGGTAGTAAAAGAAGTTGAAGAACATATTGATATCGTGGAAATCGGTACACCTGTTGTAATCAATGAAGGGCTTCGCGCCGTTAAAGAAATTAAAGAAGCATTTCCTAATTTAAAAGTATTAGCTGACCTAAAAATCATGGATGCAGCTGGTTATGAAGTACAGCAAGCTTCTCAAGCTGGAGCAGACATCATTACCATCTTAGGTGTGGCTGAAGATATGTCAATTAAAGGTGCAGTTGAAGAAGCGAAAAAACAAGGTAAAAAAATTCTAGTCGATATGATTGGTGTAAAAGATATTAAAGGACGCGCAAAAGAGCTAGACGAATTTGGCGTTGACTATATCTGCGTACACACAGGATACGATCTTCAAGCAGTTGGTCAAAACTCTTTTGAAGATTTAGTAACAATCAAAAGCGTTGTAAAAAATGCAAAAACAGCCGTTGCTGGCGGCATTAAATTAGAATCTTTACCTGAAGTAGTAAAAGCACAGCCTGATCTTGTTATCGTTGGCGGAGGCATCACGAGCCAAGATGATAAAAAATCAGTTGCTTCTCAAATGAAAGAGCTTATTACAAATTAAGGAGCTTTCTATGCAGACGAGCGAACATTTAAAAACGGTTATGAATGAGCTTTTACAAACAACAGCTCTAATCGCTGACGATGAAGCTGAACAGCTTGTAAATGGCATCATCTCATCTAAAAAAGTGTTTGTCACAGGAGCAGGCCGTTCAGGTCTTATGGGCAAGTCGTTTGCTATGCGTATGATGCATATGGGCATTGATGCTTATGTCATTGGAGAAACCGTGACGTCCACTTTCACGCAGGATGATTTATTAATCATCGGATCAGGTTCTGGCGAAACGAAGAGCTTGATTCCTATTGCTCAAAAAGCAAAAGAACTTGGAGGAAAAGTTGGAGTAGTCACGATTTCCCCCGATTCCACGCTTGGCAAGCTGGCTGACTTCATCGTGAAGCTGCCCGGCGCTCCGAAGGATCAAGAACAAAGCAGTTATCAAACCGTACAGCCTATGGCGTCACTGTTTGAACAAACGCTTCTTCTTTTTTACGATGCGCTGATTCTTCGCTTCATGGAGAAGAAAGAACTTGATACTCATACGATGTACGGAAAGCATGCAAATTTAGAGTAGAAAAAGGTCTTGCCTAGGCAAGACCTTTTTTGTTTTGGAACTTTCTATATAACCAAATATTCACTTATCAGATAACTAAATGTACTTTATCATTATTTATTTTTTCAAAAGCCCTATTCGAATTTTGCTGCATCTCCATAAAACGGCTGCTCTGCAACTTTAATCGAGTCTGTTGGACACCCTTCGTACGCTTCCATCATCTCATCTTGCTGATGTTCAGGAACTTCTTTTGTTCCTTCGTTGTTATCTAATACGGCATAAGCAAGACCTTCTGAATCATAATCATAAAGATCTGGCGCACTCCCTCCACATGCTCCGCAAGCAATACATGTTTCCTTCTCTACTATCGTAAAAGCCATAAAAAAACCTCCTTGACCTTTTCACTTTCTCTTTCAGAAAGTTACGTTCAGTATAAGGAGGTTTTTTTAAATTCGTCTTAAATTATTTACTGAGATTCCCCAATATTCTCAAACATCTCATCTACATTTGGCTTTTTCTTAATTAACCCTGACTCTTTTAACCAGTTAACATTTGATTGCCATGATTCTTTCGTTTGACTGCCGAATCCTTGTTCAGACTTCATTTTTGGAAGTAAGATATTCAAACTTTTTGTTTCCACATCTTTTTCAAGCGGGAAGTTTGATTTATCTTGATTATCTAACAAAATTTGAAGTGATTCTTTTGGATGTTTCTCCGTGTATTCATACCCTTTTGTCGCGGCACGCCAAAACGCTTTAATCGTATCAGCATCTTTTGCCCACGTTTGATCCCCTGTAACGGCCACTAGCTCGTAATAAGATGGCACGCCGTAATCTGACGGATCAATGTCAACCGTTTTGTATCCTTTTTTGTGAAGCAATGGTACTTCGTGGTTAATATACGCACCTATTACAGCATCTACTTTTTTGCTAATCAGCGATGAATTTAACTCAAACCCTACGTCTACTAGTTTTACTTTATTCGGATCTCCTCCATCGCTTTTCACCATTTTCTTTAGAACAGATTCACTTAATGGTGTTCCGCTGTATCCTACTACTTTTCCTTCTAAATCTTTAGGACGCTTAATACCGCTATCTTTCAATGCCACAACCCGGTTTAGCGGAGATCTTACAATCGCTCCTACCGACTTTACCGGCACATCTTCATTTGCTCGTGCCATTGCTACATCAGGCTGATAGTAAAGGCCAAGCGTGACTTTCCCTGCAGCTGCTAAATTAAGCGAGTCTGTTGGATTAGCAGGAAATTGTACTTTTACATTCAGCCCTTCTTTTTTGAAATATCCTTTTTCTTGTGCAGCGTAAATGAAGCTGTGCACTGCATTTGGATACCAATCAAGCATAATTGTAACGTCTTTTAATTTTTTACTGTCACCAGCTTTATTTTCCTTGTCCTGACCGCAAGCAGCGAGCATCAAAACAAGCAGCAGGCTTAAGCTAATCGCAAACCATTTTTTCATTCTGTTTTCCTCCACTTTAATGAACGTTTTTCGAAACCTACTACAATAATAAAAAATAAAATACCGAGCGCGGATAAAATCACAATTGGTGCAAATACACCAGCTGCATCAAACTGTGTCATCATGCGACGACTGAAATATCCTAAGCCTGCTTGCGCACCCAACCATTCCCCAATGGCAGCACCTATTATACTAAAGGTAACCGCTACTTTGAGTCCCGAATAAAAATGAGGCAGTGCAGAAGGAATGTTCAACTTAAAGAAAATATCTTTTTTTGTTGCTCCCATCGTTAACATGAGTTCTTTTAACTCTTTGTTTGTAGAACGAAGCCCGTCAAATGTGCTAACGGTAATGGGAAAAAACGTAATTAATACGGTCACAATCACTTTGCTCCAAATGGAGTAGCCAAACCACAGCACAAATACAGGAGCAATGGCAATGGTCGGAATCATTTGTGACGCAATAATAAGCGGATAAAAAGCACGCTCAATAAGCGGACTCCAATTCATCCACACAGCTAGCAGAACCCCTAGCACAACGGATATTACAAGCCCAATTACGACAATAGATAACGTAGCTGGTAAATGCTTAAACAATAAATCCATTCGCAGCTCCCAAAGCTTCGTTAAAATACCGCTGGGCGTTGGTAAAATAAACGGATAGTTTACAATGCGTGCTCCAATTTCCCAAGCAGCCATCAAAATGACTACTAAAATCACTGAAGCCCCGTACTTTTTCATGTGTTCACCTTCGATCTTAGCTGTTCAATTAAATAATCTTTCACATCAAGCACTCGCTGTTGATTCAGATCTTTTTGCGTTCGAGGTCTGCTAAGCGGCACTTGAATTTCTTCAAGACAACTTACTGGCTTGTCTGAAAAGATAAAAATGCGATCTGATAAAAAAAGCGCTTCATTGACGTCATGAGTGATAAATAAGATGCTATGCTTACGCTTTTGCCATTGGTCAAGCAGCCATTCCTGCATCGATAAACGTGTGATTGCATCAAGTGCACTAAAAGGCTCATCTAAAAGCAGCACGTTAGAACCGCTTAATACCGTCCGAAGAAAAGAAACGCGCTGCTTCATCCCTCCGGATAAATCACTTGGAAAACGGTTTTCATACCCTTTTAGGCCAAACTCTTCAAGCAGCTGAGACACTTGCTTATGAGCACTTGCTTTTGATACATTGTGAAGCTCAAGAGGCAGTGCTGCATTGTCTAGAATCGTACGCCACGGAAGCAGCAAATCTTGCTGCGGCATATAGCCTACTTTTCCTAGTCGCTTTTCATAAGACTTTCCGTTAATCACGATATCGCCTTCACTCTGCTGTTCAAGACCTGTAATGAGACGAAACAACGTACTTTTCCCAGAGCCGCTCGCTCCAACGATACTGACAAACTCGCCTTCTTTCACGTCTAAGTTTAATGATTTTAAAATCGCTTGATCACCGTTCTTGTACGTAAAACTGACGTTTTGAAAAGATAACACAGACCTATTCATGAATTGGCCACATCGCTTCGTTATAAGCCATATCCCAGAACATATACTCAAAACGCGTCGTATTCAAGAAAATTTCTTCAAGCTTTTCTAATTCCACTTCTGATTTATCTTCAGTAAGTGAGTCAAATAAATTGATACACCATGTCGCCAGTTCTCCAAATTCTTCTGAGCTGTACATTTCAATCCACTCACGGTAAAACTCATTGTTAGCTCCAGGCTTTTCACTAAGTTCTTTTCCTATTTCCCAGTAGCTCCACATACAAGGCAAAAGAGCGGCTACTAATTCAGCTAATGTTCCACTTTGACCAACGTGCAGCATATAGTGCGTGTATGCAAGCGTTGTAGGAGATGGCTGCGCTTTTTCTAATTCTTTTTCGCTGATTTCAAATTTCTTGGCATACTCACGGTGCAGACTCATTTCTTCGTTTAATGTAGAATCTAAAAGGGCTGCAAATTTCCCCATCGTTTGAAGATCGGTAGCTTTCATGGCTCCAATCGCAAATAATTTGGCATAATCAATTAGGTAAAGGTAATCTTGAATCATGTAGAAGCGAAACTTCTCCTTTTCAAGCGTTCCATCTCCCATCCCCTGTACGAAGGGATGATTATGATTTTGACGCCAAATAGGCTGCAGCTTTTCGTATAATCGTTCACTAAATTTCATGATGATCACTCCTTATGCGTATGCAGCCACGTATAAATGAACTGCACTATCACTTTTGTATATTGAACAAGCTGATTAATATCTAATTGTTCGTTCACAGCATGTGCATTTGCTAAATTTCCCGGACCGTAAATAGCGGCGGGAATTCCCGCATCAGCTAGCCATCCCCCGTCTGTTACGCTAGTTGACACATCAATTGGAGGCTTTTTCCCTTCCATTTGTTCATGAGTATTTGCAAGCAGCTGCACTCCTGCATGATTTTCATCAATTTCTAATGACGGAAAGATTTCTCCTCTGTCTTCAATCATTGATGTGCCTCCCCATTCAAAGGTTGGCAGATTATCTTTTAACCATGGATCTGCTTTTGCAATAGCTATAATATATTTTTCCACTTCTTTTGATACTTGGTCGTACGATTCATTAGGATAATAGTGAACGGTGATCCACAGCCTGCATTCATCTGCAATAAAAGCAGCATGTCTTCCGCCTTCGATTACTGCTGGATTAATCGTATTTGTCCCTGGCAAAAATCCTGGATAGCTCTTTGTAACAGCCCAGTGACGCTCCAATTCTTGTAGCCCTCCGATCACTTTTGCCATCTTTTCAATAGCGCTTGCGGCTAACAGCCCTCCTCCAGCATGAATCATACTTCGGCGTGTACCGTCATGATAGGTTTTACTGCTTTTTATCGTAATCCATCCCGTGATCACTCCGCCTTGACCTTGAATATGTAAATCACTTGTATCGACTACAAGCGCAAAATCAGCTGTATACCCTTTCTGACAGCATTGCAGCGTACCTGCCTCTCCTACTTCTTCTCCTACAACGGATTCAAAAATCAAGTCTCCTGGCAGCTCGATTCCTGCTTCTGTTAAAAGCTGCACAGCAAATAATGCTCCCGCCAAACCGCCTTTCATATCAGCAACTCCGCGTCCAATTATCATATTGTCTTTCACAACAGCTTCAAACGGATTGGTTTCCCAATTTTCATTTTCTTGTACCTCAGCAACATCCATATGGCCGTTAATAATCAAGCTTTGATAGTCAGCCGATTTTTGTCCTTTTAACGTTCCCACTACGATAGGGTCGTTAGAATATAAGTCCCACATATCAATGGAAAAACCGCAGTTTTTAAGAAAATCCGCTACGTACAGCTGCGCTTCATGAGAATTTCGTGCAGGAGGCGCTGGCGTTTTATACGAAACAAGCGTTGTTAATAACTGGATTAACTCTCCTTTGCGCTCCTCTACCTGTTTGACAAGCAAATCAATTGTTTCTTTCATGTATGACACCTTCCTTTACGCATAAAAAAACACTTCTTTCGCAGGAAAGAAGTGTTTTTGTTTATGTACACAAAATTATTATAACGAGTTCGTAAGGAAATCCCATACAAAACATCCATTACAATACCTCTTTCCTACGCTAGTATTACCTAGTTCAGGTTATAAGGGTTAAGACTTATCGTCTCTCTCAGCTTCGAAAGCACCCCTAGTGGTGTTGTATCTCTATGAAATTAATCTATTATCATATGTTTACCTGTAATAGTTTTATCATAGTAAAGCGTTTTATTCAATAGAAAGGTTCATGATATGGTAATGAAAATAGTTTCCTTTTTAGTAGTAAAAGAAAAAGCACACACCTTTTTCATGCAGTGTGTGCTCTTTGTTTTTGTGACATTACTAGTTAGCTATTGGCTTCTTTAAAAATACGCCATAACTAATAGCACCAATTAAAAGCAGTCCTGCTCCTAACAGGAAAACCGCCGTAAAAGTTCCCGTTGCATCTAATATAAACCCTGTTACGATAGGAGCCATTGCCGCTCCTAGAAATCCACCGAAGTTCTGAATAGCGCCGAGTGAAGCAACTTGTTCCTTTGGTGCAATATCCGCCGCTAGAGTCCAAATGACGCCTGATGGCAGCTGTGACGCGAAGTAGCCAATCGACAATAAGACAATACTTAAGGCTGCATTATCAATAAAAGGAACGGGTGCTACCGATGCTGCGGCTAAGATTGCCCCGCCTACAATTGGTATTTTTCTTGCCGTTACTGCATTAATTCCTTTTCGAATAAATCTATCTGAAATTACACCACCAAGCAACACTCCTATGATTCCTGCTAGAAACGGAATAGCAGCAATCCAGCCCGTTTGTTTTAGGCTAAAACCGCGCTCTGTTTCTAAGTAGCTAGGAAGCCAAGTTAAATAAACCCATATCGTAAACATAATTCCGAAATTCCCGATAATCATAAACCATGTGCTTTTATATTTAAACAGCTGTGACCATTTTGCTTGTGAGGTATGACTGATTTTTATTTCTTCTTTAGGGACAGCTTTCACTTTATTGGCAACATAATCCGGATCTCGGTATATCTTTAGCCAAACAAACATCACAATAAAGCCTGCTGCTCCTATAACAACAAACATTCCTCTCCAACTCATTGTTAAAAGCAGTACCGTTAGAAGTGGCGGAGCAATCGCATTAGCAATTTGAGACCCTGTATTAATAATCGAAGTAGGAAGGCCGCGCTCTTCTTTTTTAAACCATCTTTCCGTCACTTTAATTCCTGAAGTAAAAAAAGGAGACTCCGATACACCAAGAAGCATTCTCATGGCATAAAGAGCAGAATACGTGTTAGTAAATGCACTTGCTACCGTTGCCACAGACCATAGGCCTGATGCCCATGCAAACATTTTTTTCGGCCCGTATTTGTCAACCAGCCAGCCTGCTGGTAGATTTGCTAAGGCATATGGCCAGAGAAAAGCTGAAAGCAAAAGACCCATTTGTGTAGAAGACAGCCCAAACTCTTTGGCAATCGTGGTATTAGCGATGCTTAAATTAGAGCGGTCTAAATAGTTAACAACTGCTCCAATTAGCAATACAATAATAAGCCACCAGCGTATATTCGTCTTTTTTACATCTTGCTTTACAGGACCTAAATCTTTGTTAACGCTTTCATTTAATTTAGATGTAACCGCCATAGAATATCCCTCCATAACCTTAATCGTTATAGTGAATGAGCTGTTTGCTTATTATCAAACAGCCCTGTTCACTAGAAATGCATGAGTTTATTCAGAACATGAACCAATTATTAAACACTGCTCTTTGGACGAATGCTATTTAGTTTATCATCTAATTCTTTGACTTCTTCTTCTGTTAAATCTATTTGAGGAGATCTCATGCCACCAACATCAATGCCTCTCAATTTTAATGCTTCTTTAAAATAAGACATGTTGCTTCCGTTTAAAAGAGCTTCACAATATTGAATAGCAACTTTTTGCATCTTTCTCGCTTTTTCTAAATCATTCGCTTTAAAGGCATTATAAGTCTCTACAAAAGGCTCGGGATAAACGCCCGATACACCGGAGACAACTCCTTCACATCCCATAGACAGAGCTGCTAAAAATAAACGATCGGTTCCGGGAAGAACAGAAAAGTTTCCATCGTTAATATTTAAATAATCATTTACGCGTAAATAGTCAGGGTAGCTATATTTAATACCAATTACATTCTTGCATGAATCTGCCACTTTTTGAGCTACCTCTGCCGTTAAATCATTGCTTGAACACTGAGGAATATTATATAAATATACGGGAAAATCATTCGGGACACTGTTTGCTACTTTTATAAAATACGTTTCTAGTTCGTTATCGTTTGCTCCAAAGAACATAGGCGTAACTACTCCGATACCGTCGGCGCCAATTTCATAGGCATGTTTTGCAAGCTCAATTGTATCTTCTTCATTCATAGCTCCTACATGTATGAATACGGTTACACGATTAGCCGCTTGTTTCACTACTGTTTCTGCAACTTGCTTTCTTTCTTTGACAGATAGACGAAGCATCTCGCCCGTTGTACCAAGCGGATACAAGCAGTGCACTCCTTTTGAAATTAAAAACTCTGTTAAATTTACTACTTTCTCTAAATCTACTTCACCCGTTTTAGTAAACGGTGTAACCATTGCTGTTGTAACTCCGTATAAATGTTTCATTTCCTTCTCCCCTTTGTTAGTAGTGAATTACTCTATATTTAGTAAAACGTTTTAGTACAACGTTTTACTAATAAAAAATAAAAAGCTTGCTCTTATATTTTTGTAAATCGGTCTCTTTTTAAAGAGACCTCATGAATGGCATTGCTTTTTATTTGATTCTCGTTGTATTACGATGAATAATTTCCAAATCAAATATCTGTTGGTCCACATCCCCATATGGATCAGAAATTGTTTTAACTAAAAGCTCTCCTGCACAATAGGCCATTTTTTCTACCGGCAAATTGACAGTCGAAAGTTTTGGGTTAGTAAATTTAGAGAACTCTTGGTTATCAAATCCCATCACTTCACAATCAGCTGGCACAGAGATGCCGTAGTCATTAAGAGCAGAAAGAGCTCCTAATGCAACATGATCACTCAAACAAATCACAGCGGTTGGAACTTTTCCTTGTTCAATAAGCTGTTTGATGCTGTCATACCCACCTTGTTCTGTATATGAACAGTAATGGTGACAATACGTAACATCAGTCTGTTCAATTCTATCTGTTACGCCTTTTACTCCTGCTTCTAAAGCCTGTGAAGACACGTCTGGAACTAAAATACTGATATGTTGATGATTATTACGAATAAAATGATCTGCTACCGCTTGGCCCGCTTCATAATTTTTGGATTGTATAACAGAGTATATAGATGATACACGATTAAATAAAACAATCGGAACACCAGGTTTAGATCGGTGAATATAAGCCTCATCAGCTGCCGTTGTATTCGCAATAATCGCTCCGTTAAAATATGAAGATGTTTGAAGACCTTTTACAGAGGAAATACCTTCTTCATTTTGAAACGTTTCGACTAATAATTTAATAGTAGGGCCGCTTTTTAATGAAGCTATGTAGTTTTGAATACCTGTAAGAATGCGTCCCACTAACGATACGCGCGTATCAATTGGCCAAATAAGAGCAATTGTTAGCTGCGCTGATTTGTCTTGTCCCCGCAAGTTACGCGCAGACATATTGGGGATATAGCCTAATTTTTTTGAAGCTGCAATTACACGCAGTTTAGTAGCTTCAGAAATTCTGCTTGCTCCCGGTTTGTTGTTTAAAATGAGGGAGGCAGTCGTAATTGAAACATCTGCTGCTTTTGCAATATCTTTAATTGTAACCAGATGACCATCTCCATTTTTAGTTTAACGTTTTACTAAACTCAGTATAACGCTTTCATTTTAGTTTGACAATTCTTTTTTCTTCCGCTTAAATAAAAAAATGGATTCGATGATGAATCCATTTTTCCTTTTAGACATTGATAAGCTTAAGCTTTTGTCCCGGTCTCACTAATGAAAGCAGCTCGTGATCTTCTTCTATTACATACCCAATCACATTCACATTAGCATTTGCAGACAAATTCCTTTTAGCTATTTGAACCTCTCCTCTGTAACGTCCGTAGCCATCATTGTCCATTGTAATTGCTCCGATTCTGCGTTCTACTGTATGAAATGGCAGCACTGGTTCTACAGATCGTGTATCAACCAAACGCAGAATGTCTCTTGATACATCCGGACGCACGCTGTACGTTCCCTGTATATGAGGTGAACGAATGCGTAGCGGAATAATGCGGTTTTCTTGATATTGAACTAAACGTTTTAATAGATTTGAACTGGCGTATGGATCTCCAATATAAACCTCCGTTACTCCGCATCCGTATAAATCTACTGCAGAGGTAAAAGGACATTTATTACGGTCTTTTTCTCTAGTAGGAAGTCCTTGATAAATAGGTCCTCTCTTTTCGCTTTCTCCAGGAATATAAGCACAAACTGGAATACGAAGTTCATTAAATAAATCTGTTTGCTGTTGAAAAAACGTTTCTTCAAGCCCTGTTTCAGGCCGCGGATAAAAATTATGCCAAGCAAGCAGCTGATGATGATGAAGGCCTGCAGATAATAGCGCTTCTATTTCTAGTTTTGACACTGTACTTGCATTAAGGGCAATATAAAACTCATCCGCAAGTAAAATCGTTTCTTCTACGCTAAAGCCATCGTCTAGTCTAATACCTGATACGCCAAGTGAAGATAGAGTCATAAGGCTTTCGATACCTAAATGAACCGGTGTATGCTTAGATACATCTGCATACACGCTTATTCCACAATCTCTAGCCACATGAAGCAATTCTTTTGCCCGTTCAGCCAAATCTCCTTTTTCCTCTGGAATGTGAAGTGAAGTGAATGCGCGTGTAACGCCGCATTCACTCGCTTCTACTAATCTTTGTTTGGCATCTCTATCGTTCAAATAAAACGAAATGCCAATCATTCAAACTCCCTCGCCATTTCATCGTTAAATCCAAAGAAATAGGTACAAATAAAGCCTGCTGCGTAAGCAATAACTAATCCAAGTAAATAAAGAAGAATTTGATGCGCATGAACTAAAAACGTAAGCGGCAAACCCGATACTCCCACTGCTACAGTTGCAATATGGAAGTGCGCCTGAAACGCTCCACCGATTCCAGCTCCAAGACAAGCGGTTAAAAATGGACGCCCTAAAGGAAGTGTGACTCCAAAAATAAGCGGCTCTCCGATTCCCAGCAGCCCTGAAGGAAGTGCGCCTCCAATTGCTCGCTTTAAGCGTTTTTTCTTTGTTTTGATATAAATAGCAAAAGCTGCACCAACCTGACCGGCTCCGCCCATTGCTAGTATAGGAAGAAGCGGATCATCTCCAATCGAATTAATAAGCTCTAAATGAACCGGAGTAAGACCTTGATGCAGTCCTGTAATAACGAGCGGCAAAAACGTTGCCCCTAAAACAAAGCCTGCTACAACTCCTCCAACCTCTAAAACTCCTAAAAGACCTTTTGTGATTCCATCTGAAATGAAGCCGCCGATTGGCATGAATACCACATACGTAATAATTCCTGTAATTAACACCGTAACGGTTGGTGTAATAATAATATCCAGTGACTGTGGGACAAATTTACGTACTCGTTTTTCTAACACGGCCATAAAGATTGCTGCAAGCAGCACTCCTATTAAGCCCCCACGCCCCGGCAAAAGTGCTTCACCAAAAAGTTTAATATCAGCTACGGCAGGATTAATGACTAAAATGCCCGCTAAGCCTCCTAGAGCTGGCGAACCACCAAATTCTTTTGCTGCATTAATACCTACTAAAATACCCAGATAGGCAAATAAACCGCTTCCGATAACAGTTAAAAGAATAGCAATCTGTGAATCTGCCGGAAGCCACTTCGCCTGCACAGCTGCTTTTGTCACTCCGGTAATAAGTCCAGATGCTACAAGAGCAGGTATCAACGGAATAAAAATACTTGCAATTCGGCGAAGCAACAGCTTAAACGGAGTTGCATTTTTTTCTTTCAGCTCCGATTTCCGCTGTGCTGCACGATCTTCTAAGTTAATACCGCCGGATTCATCAATTAACTTTCCAAATTCTTCTGTTACTTTGTTCACTTTGCCCGGCCCAATAATGATTTGCAGCGTTTCTTCTTCCACTAATCCGAGCACGCCTTCAAGTTTTCGTATATCTGCCTTTTTAACAATTGAATCATCTTTTATAGTCACACGCAGCCGCGTCATACAATGCGTATACGCTTCAATATTGGATGCTCCCCCAAGCATCTCCAAAACAGCCTTTGCTAATTGATGATTATCTAAAGACATGTTAATCCCCCTTTGTATTTTCCTCTTAGATGGATACGCCACTGAGGAAACAGACCACAAAATCCCCTTTTTGTAATCGTTTTCTTTTTTTATTTCTTATCTTTCAAAAACTGAATGGCATCTCTTGTTTTGTCAATATACTCAATCGTCTGGTCGTACTGCTGCGCTGCAATACTTAAAAATAAAACATCAATCACATAAAGCTGGGCTAAACGAGACGATGTTGCTGCGCTTCGAAACGGCGCTTCTTGAGAATAAGACGTATACAAACAAATATCTGCTAAAGACGAAACGGTAGACTGTCCGTACTTAGTTAAGCTAATCGTCTTTACTCCGCGATTTTTAGCTAAAGATAAGACGTTGCTTACTTCAGGAGTCTCTCCTGAAAAAGAAATACCCACAACTACATCGTCTTTACTTGCATTTGCGATGAGTGTAGCTGCTAAATGGCTATCCGCAAAAGCCGTCGCATTTTTATTAATTCGAAGAAATTTTTGCTGCGCATCTATAGCAATAATATGTGAAGCACCAATTCCGAAAAAATGAATGTTTTTTGCTCCAATCAGCGCCAAAACAGCCCGCTCTACTTCTTTATAATTCACAAGCTCAGCCGTATCACTTAGACTTTGAATGCTGTTGCTTGCCGTTTTTTTGACAATAGATTGAATTGTTTCATTTGTTTCAATATCACGGTATCCTTGTTCTGTATCTTTAGCTAAATCACCGGCTACTCTAACCTTTAATTCTTGAAAGCCGCTAACCCCGATAGATTTACACAAACGAATAACAGCAGCACTGCTCGCATTCGCTAGTCTTCCTAGTTCCCCAGCCGTACTGTTTAACACAGTATGCGGGTTGTTTAAAATATATTCAGCAATTTTCCGCTCCGAATCTGGAAGCTTAGCCACCGTGTTTTTAATCATTGTTAATCCGCCTGTTGACATCGTTTCTCTCCTTTATACGTAATGTTCAATCGCTTTTCTCACATACCCCCCCGCATTATTCAGTAACATCTTTGCGGTGTCGTAATTTTCATTTGTTTTGATCATAACCACTGCTGTTTTTACCTCATTATTTGCTTCTTCAAGCGTTTGACTTGCTCGCTCGTAAGAAACACCTGTAATTTTACAAATAATACCTATCGCTCGTTCCTTAAGCTTTTCATTACTCACATGAACATCTATCATTAAATTTTCATATGCTTTTCCTACTTTAATCATGGCCGCGGTAGAAATCATGTTGAGAATCATTTTATGAGCGCTTGCTGCTTTTAACCTTGTGGAACCTGTTAGCACTTCTGGACCTACTACTACCTCGATGCTATGATCTGCTTCTTTTCCAATAAGTGAATTACCATTGCAAGACAGCGCCACTGTTTTAGCTTTTACAGATTTTGCATATTTCAATGCACCAATCACATAAGGCGTACGTCCGCTTGCAGCAATTCCAATGACTGTGTCTCGTTCATTTAAATGTATTTTTTGTAAATCTGCTGCTCCCAATTCTTCTTTATCTTCTGCACCTTCAACTGCTTTCACAAATGCTTTTTCTCCTCCAGCCATTAGTCCCTGTACCTGATTGGGATTGGTACTGAAAGTAGGCGGGCATTCAACAGCATCCAATACTCCCAGCCGTCCGCTTGTTCCTGCTCCGACATAAATAAGCCGCCCTTCCTTTTGAAACGATTCGCTTACAAACTCAACTGCTACCTCTACGTCTGGAAGTACCTCTTGCACAGCCAGCGCCACTTTTTGATCTTCTTTATTCATTACGTTTAAAATTTCTTTTGTACTAGCCGTATCTATCTTCATGGTCTGCTCGTTTTGAGACTCTGTTGTTAATAACGTAAGCTGTTCATTCATCTTTTCGGCTCCTTTTTCATCATGTAGTGAAGTTATGGTTATTATAATTCGTTTAAAATATAATTTCAATAATTTATTTTATTTTTTAAAATTATATTTTAAAAAATAAAATAAAAAAAGATTTCAGGCATATAGCTGAAATCCTTTTTTATGTCTATTTATGATTGTTGAGCAAATGTTAACAGATACTCATCTTGCATTAAAACTTCGTAATCTTTTTCACCATTTCTTACGACGTGTACAGGGACTGTTTTTGCCGGAAGTAATTCAACTGGCTCACGATAGCGTTTTGCTACTCCGTCAATAAGTTCGTTTACTAACTGCTCGTTACTCAGCTCACCCGCCTGATATTTTTCTGCAAGTGGTGTCATGACTTCCGCTAATACACTTGCATCGTTAAATCCTTGAATTTCGACTTGTACGACGTACGCACCATCTTCAGCACTATACGCTGCATCTTTAATGGTATATTTTGTAGATGAAAGAGCTTTTAGAAAAGCGCTGCTTACTTCGTTTAACTGCTCATCGGTTATATTTGAGCTCAATGATGATAAAGCCCCTTTAAAATTCGTTTCAAAAAACTCTACAAACGAACTCTTTTGGAACTCCCCTTTTTCTTTTACCTGTTTCTTATCTTGCTGATTCGGATGTTTAGCAACAAATTGATCTGTATTTTGATAAACAGTGGCTTGAATTAAAGCATCCACGTATTGTCCCGCTTCCTTGGCATAGGCAGCCTGCTTTTCTTTACTTGGCGTTTCGGTGCTGCTACCATTAGAAGCAGCAGCCGCTTTTGCTTCCACTTTTGGTTTTGTTACATTGTCTAATTGGTTATATGTATACGTATACGTTTGCTTAGACTTTGAGTTTTCTGTTTTTCCGTCTACTTTAACTGAATACGACTGATTTTTTACTACTTTCTTTATTTGCTTCGTTTCTTTATCAATTGTCACAATAAGCGAAAAATCTTTTCCTTTAATTTGGTCAAGGTCTACAGCAGTATCGCTGCCTTGATTTGTTATTTTATAATAAGCTTTAGCATCACCTGCTACAATTTTTTGCTTTTTGTCTTTGTCTCCGTTAAATGTTAATACATACTCTTTGCCTTTTTCGGTGACGTCAAATTCATTTGGAAGATTTTTATCATATTTTTGGTAGTAGCGTATTGGATTTTGTTGAAGCTCCCTAGCGTTATTAATTAAAGCCTTAACGTACTTTTTTTCTTCTCCCTGTACTTTTGTGCTTTCTTCTCCAGCCACAGCTAACGTTTCATTACCGTCATGATACATCTTCAATTCTTCGCCGTTCATTTTTGTGTTAATGTAACCTGCTTTACTTTTAAAATCAAACTCTTGTACTCCGTTGACTTTGTAATCAGACGATCCTTCTTCTTTCCCATTGACTTTCACTTGAACATTTTTCACCTTTTCTTGTGCTTCTTTCACGTCACCCGTTAATTCCTCTGAAGACGGCATCCCACATGCCGAAAGCAATAGAGCGAATGATAGTGCTAAGCCGGTATTCATTATTTTTTTCATCTAAGAAACTCCTTTTTAAATATTTTTCCAAAAATAAGAATCTATGTACTTAGTAAATACACATTTTTACCATTTGTGAAACTCAACTTTACTAAATTACCATGTTTACATGTAAATGGTAACCAACAAAAGAAGGAAATTGAACAATAAAAAAGCCACGAATCCGTGACTTTTTTAACAACCTTCATAACTTATTTTTTGTTAGCGCTTTTATTTCAATCTCTTATAATTCCATTACTTGTCCCTATCAGTACTTCTTTACCTTCTTGATTTCGATACACTGATTTGATTTTCACTTTTTGAAAACCATCTGCTTTTTCTACTTCAGTTAATATACATTCACAGGTAACTGTATCTCCTGCAAAAACTGGACGAAGAAATTCACTCACCATTTCTCTTGCAATGTAGTTTAAGTCTCCCCCTATCTTTGTCCCAATACTAGCAGTCATAAGCCCATGTACCATTAGCCGCCCTTTTTCGTCACGTTCTATATGATGTTTGCCCCGGTCTCCAGTCATCTCCGCAAACTGCATGATTTCTTCCTCTTGAAACGTTCTTTGCCACGTAAATGTATCTCCTGCTTTACATTCCATCTTATCCCTCCCCTTAAGATTATGACTTTACTTTTTAACTATATCACAAAAATGAACAGTCATTCATTTTCACATCAAAAAAATAGCAGAATAAATATATCCTGCTATTTCTGACAAGTAGGACAGTAATAAAGCCTTCTAGAAGCAGCTTGGACTTTTAGAATAGGCGTGCCGTCAATTCGACAAGCTTCTCCTTCACGGTTAAAAACCCAGTGGCGGTATGCAGAGCGCTTTTGCCCTTTCTTTTTTAACGATTCAGCAAGCTTTACATCATTTGTAATGCCACCTGTTTTATAGGACTGTTTTACAAGAGAAATGGTTGCTTCAGCTGCCTTTTTAAGCTGTTCTTCCGTGCAGTCTATGGGACGAGCTGCAGGGTTAATTCCCGCTACAAATAGGATTTCACTGCGCAAGTAATTGCCAATCCCAGCTATAAAGCTTTGGTCTAGCAGCAGCGCTGATTTTTTTTCATTATGAATTGCAAGGCGCAGCTGTCTGTTTGTAGATGGATAATTGTAAGATGAACGAACATACCATTTTCCATAAAGCTGATTATGTGAGTAAATGGTATAGCCGTTGTCAAAACGAATAAGCATAGCTTTTCCTTTTGTATCTACTCTCTCAATACGAGCTCCTGTTAATACTTCTTCATAATGTTGCAAAGATGGAAAAGCAAACCATATCTCGCGAACAGGAAGACCGATAATCGCTTTTTCCACTTCGTCGGCTGCTCGTCTAATTTCTGGACCTTCTGGCATATAATGAAACTCCTTTCTTGCCTAACTTTCTTCATTTATTATTTCGGTTTTATTTCTGCTTTGCAAGAAAGAAGCGGCTGCGCCCTTCTTTTGCTAAAAGAACCTTTAAATTATGCATGACGTTTACTCTTATAGTAAAATGTTGATACCTTTTTTACTTTCTATAGTGTTTATCTTACTTCCTTTGACTTATACTAGTTGGTAACCTTTTAGAAACTTGTTAATTACTTAGCATGAGGAGTTTATTATGAATAATCAATCATTTTCTCCACTATCAGCCGCTGAGATGGCTGTTATTTGGAAGCAATATATGAACGATAAAGCGATTTCTTGTATGCTCAAACAATTTCTTTGTCATGTAGACGATTTAGAGATTCAAAAAGCGATTCAAGGTACACTGCATATCACAACAAAAAACAGTGATGCGCTCACTGCTATCTTTTTAAAAGAAAATATGCCAATCCCGCTTGGTTTCGGAGAAGAAGACCTTGACGCTGAAGCTCCAAAATTATTTTCGGATTCTTTTTATTTGCTTTATTTAAAGCATATTTCAAATGTCCTTCTGCTGTCAGCAACTACGGGCGTCGATGTTGCCGCAAGAAATGATGTACGATCTTTTTTTCGCAGCTTGCTGTTAAAAGCAGAAAAGCTTAACCAAACGATTACAGATTTGTTGTTAGAAAAACAAATTTTTATAGAACTGCCTCCCATTCCTATTGCAGATGCGTCTGATATGAACGATAAAGAACTCTTCTTAGGAAGCTATTTTGATGAAAAGCGGCCGTTAACCGTCATTGAAATTTCTCATATCGTGTCAAGCATACAGACGAACTTAATTGCAAAGGATTTAATTTTAGGGTTTGCTCAAACAGCTCCTTCTCAGGACATTCAGGCTTTTTTATTAAAGGGTAGAGAGCTTGTGCAGCAGCATATTGAATCCCTGTCACAACCGCTAATGGTAGAAAACATACCGGTCACAATGAAGTGGGATTACGGAGTAGAAAAGTCTTCTGTTCCTCCATTTTCAGAAAAACTCATGATGTTTCACCTAGCTGCGATGATTACTGAAAATGTACGTGGCTACGGGCTTGCGATGTCAACAAGCCCCCGTTTAGATCTCGCTTTAAACTATACAAACTTCACGACTGAAATTTTGGAATATGCCAAAGAAGTATCAAGAATAAGTATTGAACAAGGATGGCTAGAAGAGCCTCCGCATATTCCATTTCCCAAAATTCACTTGGAATAAAAATAAGCTCGCGCTAAAGCGCGAGCTTATTTTTTAGATTCTCTCCACAGTAAATAAAGAAAATACGGAGCGCCGATAATGCCAATGATTAATCCGGCCGGAATTTCAATCGGAGGAGCAATTCCTCTCCCAATCAAATCTGCTGCTAGTACAAACAAAGCTCCAAGTAAAGCGGCTGTAGGAATCAGTTGTTTATGTCTCGGTCCCACTAACCGTTTGGCCACATGAGGAATAATAAGCCCGACAAAGCCAATGGTGCCAACAACCGATACAACAGCAGCCGTCATTGCCACTGCGCTTGCTAGTAATACTAGACGAATTAGCTCTACTCTAGCCCCTAGCCCTCGAGCCACTTCATCGCCTAAATGAATTAAATCTAACCGAGCAGCTAACAGCCAAATCAGCGGTACTAGTATAACGACCCACGGAAGTAAACCAATCAATTGATCCCATGTTCTTCCCCATAAGCTGCCGCTCAGCCAAATGAGTGCTGCGTTTACGTTTGGATTTGCTTTTGAAATTAACAAGTGAATACCGGATGAACAAAAAGCGCTGACCGCTACACCTATTAACGCAAATCGAATAGGTTCTACTCCTTTTTTATAAGCAAGCAAATAGACGATTACGAAGACAAAGGAGCCTCCTGCAAACGCAGCGACTGATAAAACAGACGGACTTGCTAAAGGCAGTAAAATAGTGACTGCAACAGCAGCTAACCCTGATCCGCTTGAAAGACCTAATGTATCTGGACTAGCGAGCGGATTTCTCATAATAGACTGTACGACGACTCCGGACACAGCTAGGCCGGTCCCGGTTAAAATAGCCAGCAAAATACGAGGCAGGCGAAATTCTACCAAAATAGACGTCAAGTCAGGATCGCCAATGCCAATAAAAGACGTAATAATATCTAAAGGAGGTATGTTAATGTCTCCTAAGCTAAGGCTTATCACGCTCAGCGCTATAATTAAGACAGAAAGAATGATAAACAGGCCGACAGACTTGAATCGAGATGGCTGCTTTTTTGTTTTATTGACAGTCTGCATATATACTCATGCCTTCCTTTCTGTTTTTTTGCGTCTCGCTAAGTAAATAAAGTACGGTGTTCCAAGAAGTGCTGTCACTGCACCTACAGGGGTCTCATACGGGTATGTAATAAATCGCGACAATACGTCTGCTAATAGCAATAAAGATGCTCCAAGCAGCGCGCTCATTGGCAAAACAACTCGGTAATCTACACCTATTAAATAGCGCACCATATGAGGAACAACAAGCCCTACAAAGCCAATGGGACCCGCAATCGCCACTGAAACACCAGCTAATACAATCACAACAACTGCAGTGAACGCTCTAATGGCAAAGACTCGCTGCCCGAGTCCTCTAGCTACATCATCTCCTAAAGATAGCAAAGAAGACGCTCTTCCCAGACCAAACGCAACAAGCAGACCTACAATGCTAAAAGGAAGCAACACGTGAACATGTCCCCAGTCCCGCCCAATAACTGAGCCGGTGAGCCAGAACATAACGCCTTCTGTTTTGCTTTCATTAAAAATTAGCAGCGTTTGTGTAAGAGACATAAGCATACCTTGTATAGCGACACCCGTTAAAGCAAGCTTTACATCGCTGTCTCCTCCTTTAATCAACGAACTCATGACGTAGACAATAACAGCAGCAAAGGCGCCTCCTAAAAATGCTCCAAACACCCCGCCAATCATGCTTACACCTGGCACTAAAACCGTTAAAAATACCATTGCCGCTGATGCCCCGGCATTAATACCAAAAATACCAGGAGAAGCTAATGGGTTTCTAGTTAATGCTTGCATCAACGCTCCGGCGACAGCCAAATTAGCACCAACAAATGCCGTGACCAATAAGCGAGGCAGACGGACAGTTTGAATAATCGATTGTTCTTTTGATCCGTCAAAATCTAGTAAAGCTTGCTTAATCGTCCCAAAAGAAATATGTATAGAACCGATGGAAATAGATAAAAACATAGAAATCAGTAAAAGAATGATAACAGCAAGAAAAATAGCTATTATGCGAAGTGGAGATTTGTTTCTTTTGGATAAACCGTGAACAGCTTTCATAGTAGACTGCGCCTCCTTCCATTTGAAAGTTCAATAAAAAGAAAAAAACAACCCCGCTGGATTGTTCTTTTCTTCGTTATTATTTGCCTTCAAATAATAACTTTTCTGCTTCATCTGCAATACCATTTGCACCTTGTACACTTCGGCGAAGAGACCATTTAAATACATCAACTTCATACACTTGATTATTTTTAACCGCTTTTAGCTCTTTCCATAATGGCTGTTTTGCTAAAGGCGTATGACCTTTTTCATTTCGCATAACAATGAGTTTGTCTGGATCTGCTTTTACGAGCTGTTCCATTGTCATTTTTACACTGTACTCTTTTGTAGGATCTGTTAATGCATTTTTGAAGCCTAATTGCTCAAGAACACCCGTTGTAAAGAAATTTGAAGTTCTAGCATTAATATTACCATTTGCATCAGCGATAACAAGTACATTGCCCGGATTTTTTGGCGCTTTTGCTTTTAAATCTTTCATTTTTTGCTTATGCTCTTCTACAACTTTTTCAACTTTTTCCTTCTTGCCAACCGCTTCTCCTACTTTTAACTCCGTATTTAGTAAATCATCGTAATTAGCATTTAAATTTTTTAATTCAATTGTTGGCGCAATTTTCGATAATTCTTTATATACATTTTTATGACGTTCTGAATCAGCGATAATCAAATCTGGCTTCAACAGTTTAATCGACTCCAAGCTAGGCTGTGCTCGCGTGCCAACTGATTTGTATCCTTTGATTTCTTTTAGTACATCTTTATCAATAAGCTGTTCTGCTTTATCATCATCAGCTACTCCTACAGGTTTAATACCAGCATCTAACAATGCATCAATAAAACCTAACTCTAATACAACTACTCGCTTTGGATTTTCTTTTACTTTTGTCTCTCCAAGCTCATGTTTAACCACTCTTGTTTTTTCATTTTTTTCATCGGCTGAATTTTCCTTGTTCGTACTGCTGCAGCCGATAAGCATTCCGATTGCCAGCATTGTAATAAAAGCCAGCAGTCCTATTTTTTTCTTATTCAAATGTCATTCCTCCTGCTTGTATCTTTATGTAGATAATTGACTCTTGAAACTGATAATCGTTATCATTATATCAGTTTTATCTATTTAAACAAGCTGATTCGTTATTTTTTAATTAAAAAAGTTATACCCATTCTATAAAAAAAGAAAGGACGCAGTAGGAGCGTCCTTTCTTTTTAATCTTCAATACAAAGATACTGAATCACTTCTTTTAAACTTTTCTCTTTCATCGATTCGATATGTAAGTGATATCTTTCGAATGACAGATGTTTAGTTAACGGATTTGGTACAATCACACAGCGCAAGCCTGCTGCCATGGCAGCTCTTGCTCCATTAGAAGAATCTTCAAATGCTAAAGCTTCAGAAGGCTCTACGCCTAGCTTTTCAATTGCATTTCGGTAAAGAGCCGGATCTGGCTTCACTTTTTCTACATCATCGCGCGTTTGAATGACTTCAAAATAGTGCAGCAAATCTAGCTCTTTTAAAAATGCTGTTACCCAGTCGCGATATGAGCTGCTTGCTAAACCAATTTTTAATCCAAGTTCTTTTGCTTCTGCCAAGTACTCTGCTACACCTTCTCGGGCTACTAATGATTTCATTTTTTCTTGATGACGTCTTAACGATTCTTGAGCCAGTTCCTCTTTCGTGAACTCATTGTTAAACTGCTGAAGCAAATAATCGTAAAGTGCCGTAGCATCCGTTCCCACATAAGAAGCAAACGTTGCAATCGGTAGATCTACTCCCCTGTCTTCTAACATTTCGCGGTACACCTCGTACCACACTGATTCTGTATCAATAATTAATCCATCAAAATCAAACACAACTGCTTTAATCATAATTTACCTACCTTTTTCTATCTTATCGTTCTTACATAGTAACACGTTCAAAATACGTAATCCATAAATGTGGCTTCCTTAATAAGATAGGCTTAAACAGGTAGTTTCTATCCTTACTTTTCTCCGACTTTCATCAAAGGTGACATTTCTTCTGTTTCCTTAAACTCAATGGAAGACAGCTGCCTTCTAAAACCTTTCGTTGCATACACCAAATAAACTAAACCAGCAATCGCCCAGCCAATCCCAAGTAAAAATGAATTGCGCTCCAAGTTAAGCCATAAAACGCCAATCGCTGCTGCTCCTAATAGTGGCATAACAATGTATGACAAAAATCCCTTAGCCGACCGGTGCTGCTTTTGATGAACAGCATAGTGCGCGATAACCGAAATATTAACAAAAGAAAACGCAATGAGTGCTCCAAAATTAATAAATGAAGTAGCCGTTGCCAGACTGAAGAAAATGGCAGTTGCTGATACAACTCCGACCAATACAATATTTCGCGAGGGAGTGCGCAGCTTAGGATGAACATAACCAAAAAATGACTGAGGTAAAATTCGATCCCGTCCCATTACGTATAATAAACGTGAAACGCTTGCATGCGATGACATGCCTGATGATAATGTTCCTGCAATTCCTCCAGCTAAAAAGACAATTTGAAACAGCGTGCCGCTCACATACATAGCAATTTCAGGAGCTGCAGCGTCTGGATGCTTGAATCCTTCTAACGTTGGAAAAACCGCTTGGATAAAATAAGATGTCACGGTAAACATGACTCCTCCAATTAACGCAACTAAAAAAATAGCTCGCGGAATCGTTTTTTTAGGATTGGGCGTTTCTTCTGATAACATGGCCACTGCATCAAACCCTAAATAGGAAAAACACATAAGTGTCGCTCCCGCTATTAGCCCTGATGACGTCATGTTCTGATTAAAAAAAGGCTTCATAGAAAAAAGGGTTCCTTCCCCCATTCCGCCTAGCAACGCTTTGACTGAAACAGCAACAAACAATACTAAAATCGTCATTTGAAATACAACAAGAAACGTATTGAAATTGGCGGTGAAATTAACGCTTCGTAAATTTAGCAGCGTAACGATAATGACGAAACTGACAACCCAAATCCACGATGGTACCGAAGGAAAAATAGATGATAAATAAATTTGAAAAATAAGTGCGTTAACCATCGGTAAAAAGAGATAATCCATTAGTGCAGACCAGCCAACTAGGAACCCTAAATGTGGATTGATTGTCTTTTGCGTATATGTATAGGCTGAGCCTGCATTTGGAAACACTTGAATCATCTTTTTGTAGCTTACTGCCGTGAGAAGCATCCCGACAAGGGCTATGATATAAGATGTGGGAACGTGTCCATTCGTCATATCAGACGCAATCCCAAACGTATCAAACACTACCATCGGAGTCATATATCCGATCCCCATTAATACAATCTGCCATAATTTCAACGACCTTTTTAATGTTACTGTTTCATGTTTCATTTATCTTCCCCCTTCACTTTATTAAGAACATTCTGACAATTTAACCCATAAATGCATATGATTTAATTTCTTTATATAAAAATGAATGACTTTCATTCATTTTTATATAAAGAGTTGTTACATTTACTATAAGCAAATATATGATTTATTTCTTTAAGTTGGTAAGGGTTGCTAACAAACTATCTTTTTCTTTTATCATATTATGAAAGCGCTTTATTTTAAATAGCTATATATTCCTAATCTCCTGCTATATCCACGCAGAAATACCCTCTGAATAAGAGGGATTTCTGCTTACAAACTGTTATTTAATCATCGTATCCAATGACTCTCTTTTCGTTTTCACTGCAACTAAACTAGCAAAATCATGAATGATTGTAGCTGCAAGCAAAGAGGTTATCTGCGTTGGATCATAAGCGGGCAGCACTTCTACCAAGTCGAATCCAACATAGTTAAATCCCGTCAGAGAACGGATCATTTGCAGCGTTTCTCTGCTGCTGAATCCGCCTACTTCAAGCGTTCCCGTTCCCGGTGCACACGAAGGGTCAACAAAATCAATATCAAATGTTAAAAAGCACGGGGTATCTCCAATCGCTGTCTTCATTTGCTCCAAAATCAATGAAAACCCTTGATGTTCAAGCTCTCTTGCCGTTACTACATGGTAACCGAGATCTTTGCTTTCTTGAACATCTCCCGGATGATTTAATGTTCCGCGAATACCAATTTGAAAAACTTTCTTCGGATCTACTAGCCCTTCTTCATATGCGCGTATAAAAGGAGATCCGTGCCAATATTTTTCATCATAATACGTATCCCACGTATCTGTATGAGAATCAAAATGAATCATAGCCACTGGGCCATATCTTTTAGCAGCAGCACGAAGGCTTGCTAAAGTAACAGAATGATCTCCTCCGATTCCAATTGGAACGATTCCTCTATCCATAAGAGCTCCTACCGCTTCTTCCATCAATTCATAGCTTCTGTGAATATTGTGCGGAATAACCGGCACATCACCAATATCAATGGCATTTGTATCATCAAATGGGTATACGTCGTGTACCGGGTGATAAGGAAACAGCGTCATGGAAGCTTGACGAATGGCTTGAGGTGCAAAGCGTGCACCTACTCTGAAAGATGCTGCCGTATCAAACGGCATTCCTACTAGCCCTACTTTTGCATTTTTTCTTTCCGCTGGCAGCCTCATAAATGAGCCCGTTGTACAAAACTCTGGTTTGACATCTGGGGACAATGGATATTTCATAATTTACTCCTCCGTTTCAATGATTTCAGTTAGTCGCTAGGCATTTCCACTACTAAAATCATTGAAAGCAATACAGGAATAAGAAACGTTTGACGACTCATATTCATTGCTCCTTGTTACATTTATTGGTGGTTCAGCTCATTTAATACTTTTTCAAATGTAGAAATGACTTGATCTACTTCTTCAGCTGCAATAGTCAACGGTGGCTCAATACGAATTGTTTTAGAGTTTACAAGCGTCCCAGCTACTAGAATTCCTTCATCAAACATTCCCTTAGAAAGCGCGTAGCCAATTTCATCTTGGTGGAACTCAATTCCAATCATTAAGCCTTGCCCTCTGATTTCAAGTACTTTATCTCCATGGTTTTCAGCAGCTTTCTTTAAACCAGTAAGGAAATATTCTCCTAGCTCTTTTGCACGGTTTGGCAGCTGTTCTTCAATCAACACGTTAATAGTTGCAATAGCCGCTGCGCAGGCAAGCGGGTTGCCTCCAAACGTTGTTGTGTGCATAAACGGATTATCAAAGAAGCTTGAAAACACTTTTTCTTTTGCTACAACCGCGCCAGCAGGCATAACTCCTCCTCCAAACGCTTTAGCAAGACATAAAATATCGGGTACAACATCGTATAATTCTGATGCAAACATTTCACCGGTACGTCCCATGCCTGTTTGAACTTCATCAAAAATTAAGATAGCGTCGTACTCATCACATAGTGCACGCACTTCTTTTAAATAATTTTCAGGAGGAAGAATAATGCCCCCTTCTCCTTGAATTGGTTCTAATAAAACAGCTGCCACATCTTCCCCTACAAGCGCGCACGTTTCAAATGTTTTGCGCATCATGTCAATATCACCAAACGGTACATGACGGAAACCTGGAATTAACGGCAGAAATGGTTTACGGAACATTCCTTTTGCCGTACCTGATAAAGAACCTAGACTTTTTCCATGAAAAGAACGTGTTGTGGAAATAAACGTTGTTCGATCACTATACATTTTCGCTAGTTTTAAAGCGGCTTCTACACTTTCTGTTCCGCTGTTTGTGAAAAAGGAATACTTCAAATCCCCCGGTGTAATATCTGCTAAAATTTTAGCAAGCATCGCACGAAGTGGATCTAATAAGTCTTGGCTATGAAGGGCTTGACGCTGAAGCTGATCTTGAACAGCTTTGACTACTTTAGGATGACGGTGTCCCACGTTATAAATTCCAAACCCGCCCAAACAATCAATGTATTTTTTACCGTTTACATCCGTAAAACAAGAACCTTCATCTGACCATTCAACAGCTGCAAACTGCGTATCCACCGTTACTGTTTTACGATATTCTAAAAAGCCTGGGTTGACATGCTCGCGAAATCCGTCTACTGTTTCTTTCGTAATCCACTGTGCTTCTTCAGCTGACACTTCGCTTTTTTCAATAAGTCCCAGCACTTTGTTGATGTATTCGTTTACTTCACCATATGCTTTGTTTACCTCTTGATTTTTCGTCACTGTATTCATTTTAATATCGCTCCTTCTCTACTTTTTAATTTTTAAACCAGCCGATTGGCTCTACTTGTAAATTAATATTAATTTGTTTTACTTCTTGAAATTCTTCCAATCCAAACGTGCCCAGTCCTCGGCCAATTCCGCTCTGCTTATATCCGCCCCAAGGTGCTTCGTTAAACGTAAAATGATACGAGTTTACCCAAGTGATGCCCGCACGCAGCTTTTTAATCACCCGAAGAGCTTTTGCACCGTCAGTTGTAAACACGCTGCCTGCCAAACCATATTCCGTATCATTTGCAAGCTTAATAGCTTCTTTTTCATCTTTAAACGTTTGAATAACAACCACGGGCCCAAAGATTTCATCTTGCACAATTTTCATATTTGACGTAACGCTACTAAAAACCGTAGGTTCTACAAAGAATCCTTTTTCCAATCCACTGCTGGTGATTCGATTGCCTCCACATACAAGGCGGGCGCCTTCTTGCTTTCCAATTTCGATGTACTTTAATACTTTTTTCATATGTTCTTCACTTACAAGAGGACCCATTTCAATCTCTTGGTCCATTCCATTTCCTACTTTAATTTTTTGAGCACGTTCTGCAAAACGTTCGATAAATCGCTCAGCAATGCTTTCTTCTACTAAAATACGAGAACCTGCAGCGCAAATTTGGCCGCTCCCTGCAAAAATTCCAAACAAGGCATAATCTACAGCTGTTTCAAAATCAGCGTCAGCAAATATAATGTTCGGTGACTTTCCTCCAAGTTCTAAAGATACCTTCGTTACATTTTCTGCTGCTTGACGCATAATGTGTTTTCCAGTTACCGTTCCGCCTGTAAAAGAAATCTTATCAACACGCTTATCTTGAATAAGCGTATTTCCCACAGTATCTCCGGCTCCCATAACAAGGTTTGCCACTCCTTTTGGCAATCCTACGCTTTCTAAGATCTCAAAAAGTTTTGTAGGAGTAACTGGTGTCACTTCAGAAGGTTTAAATACAATCGTATTTCCTGCAGCTAAAGCAGGTGCAATTTTCCACACGCTCATTAATAGCGGATAATTCCAAGGTACAATCAATCCGCACACGCCGATTGGTTCTTTTATAACCATTGCTTGCATAGGTGCAGGAACGCTGTACGTTTGACCGTCTGGCTTTGTAATTAACCCAGCGTAATACCTAAAACAAGCAGCTGCATCTTCCACATCAGCCTCAGCTTCACGATAGGGCTTTCCGTTATCCATTGTTTCTAATGTTGCTAGTTCTTCTTTCGCTTCCTCAAGCTTATCGGCAATCTTGAATAAGATGGCTGCTCTGTCAGATGCAGAAGTCTCAGACCAAATTCCGTTGTCAAAGGCTTCTCGTGCTGCTTCAATTGCTGCTTTCATATCTTCTGCGCTGCCTTCTGCAGCATATCCAATCACTTCACCTGTCGCTGGATTAACAGTAGAGCGCTGCTTCTCTGCTTTTCTCCACTCTCCGTTTATGTACATATTCAAGGTTAAAGTTTTAACGGCTGTACGATCCATAAAATACCTCCTTATCGAATAACGACTGATTGTCAGTCATTTTAAACCTTAAAAAACTTATAATTCTGATAATTAATTGTATATTTTGAATGAATGTCAGTCATTTTAGTAGATGTAATATCAGCAGTGCTAATATTACACGGATGGCACAAGAGAACGCTTTAAGAATTGAAAAAGTTCTTCCTTTGATTGCTCAAGTGTGACATCTTGCTCTCGCCCGATATAAAAAAGTTCAGCAGCATTTTCAATCAAATTAATCATCGTCTTAGCTGTCCATTTAACGTTAAGCTGCTTGATGACTTCTTCCTTTCTAACAGCCTGATTTAATACCTCTTCAAACCAGTTGTAATAAGGTAAATAAATAGCTTCCCATGTTTCTAATGAATAGTCAAAAGCGAGCCCTGAATAGCATAAAACAAGAACATCCCTATATTCATCTGTTGTTTTATACGTTTCGTCAATCATTACCTCTAATGTACTTAAAAAATCCGTTGCTGTTTTAGCTCGTTCTTTGATTTTTTCAAGTGACAAAGAAAGTAAGTTTTCTGCAATAGCCGGAACAAGAGCATTTTTAGATCTGAAATAAAGATAAAAAGTCCCTTGTGCTACGCCTGCACGCTTTACAATGTCTGAAATTGATGTTTTATCAAGTCCTTTTTCAGATATGACTTCAATCGCTGCCTGTAAAATCTTATCGTATTTTTCACTTGTGCTTGTAACCAACTTTTTCCCTCCACCTATAAAATGAATGACTTTCATTCATTTTACTATAAGAAGTTGAAATTATGCAAGATAAAATTTTCTGAATCTTTAAATTCAATCAAAAATTTATCCGTATGCTGGCTTCAAAAATATTTTTTTATTTTATCAATTTCCTCTCACGTTTCTTATATGTCTCACTGTTATCTTTCTTCCTTTTACAATTCAAGGTAAAAGCTGATGCAAAGCTCTTTAATCACCTATTCTTCCTAAAAAATAACTTTATTAAAAAGATATTTTTTCGTATCGGTTTATACGGCTCAATTGCCGAATTACTCTTGACTTGAAGTTGACGGAGTAAAAAAAAGAGTGATAACATGTAAGACTGATTCTACAGTCACTTATTTTATCCATTTATTTCCCATATTTTCTCTTAACTACGATGTACATTTTTAGCTAAAAATAACTTTATAACGCCGAAAAATCACCCACTCTATTTCACATTTTATATTTTTTATGTTTACCACCTAAAAAAACCGGGTATACACTTCGTTGTGTTTAGCATCCGTTCTACATATCAGTCATATTGATTTAAAACTTTATAAAGGAGTTACATTGCATGAAGAAACTATTTTTAATCAGCATGATTTGTTTTCTTCTAGTTATTACTTCAGCTTGCGGCAACGGTAATGGCGCCTTTAAAGATAAAAAAACCATTACCATCGGCATGAATAACTATACTGAAAACATTGCCTACACGTACGTATGGAAACAGATTTTAGAAGATCGAGGTTATAAGGTTAGAACTGTTTTCTTAGAGAAAGCCGGTGTTTGGGTAGGAACAGCTAATAACGACATTGATATTTCGTTTGCACCATGGCTTCCTACAACAGATGCGCCTTTTTACAAAAAGTATAAAGATCAAGTAAACATTGAAGACCCTTGGCTTAAAAATGCGCGCTTAGGATTTGCGGTTCCCGCCTATATGAAAGACGTGAACACAACAGAAGACCTTGCTAAGGTTGCTTCTGATGTCGATAACAAAGTTATTGGAATTGACCCAGGCTCCAGCATTAACGGA
Organism: Priestia sp. RMT2NF4; assembly: GCF_047872835.1. Taxonomy (NCBI): domain Bacteria; kingdom Bacillati; phylum Bacillota; class Bacilli; order Caryophanales; family Bacillaceae; genus Priestia; species Priestia sp. RMT2NF4. Next base: position 272,794 of record NZ_JBLQZO010000003.1, on the reverse strand, counting down.
TTAGCCGAACAAGCGTTAAAAGATTATAACCTTAAAAGCTATACGCTTGTAAAATCGTCTGAGGCAGCTATGCTCAGTGAACTGCGCAAAGCCTATGAGGCAAAAAAACCAATTGTTGTTACTATGTGGAATCCTCACTGGGCTTTTGCAGACTTTGACATCAAATATTTAGAAGATCCTAAAAACTCGTTTGGAGACCCTGACAACATTTACACAATGACAAGCAAGGAATTTAAAAAGACAAATCCTCAAGTCATAAAATGGATGAATAATGCACAGATGAACGATAAATTAATCAGTCCTCTTCTGTCACAAGTTGAAAAATCTTCAAACCCTGAAGAAGCAGCACAGAAATGGGTAAAAAAACATAAAAAGTTAATCGATAGTTGGACGAAAAAGTAATGAACGTAAAAGAAAACAACAATTGAGGTGGACATATGGAACACGTAAAATTAAAAGTACAAAATATAACCAAAGTGTTTGGTAAGAATCCGTCAAAAGCGATTGATTTACTTCAAAAAGGAAAAACAAAAAAAGAAATTCTAGAAGAAACAGGAATGACAATTGGAGTTAATCAAGCAAACTTCGAAATCAAATCCGGTGAAATCTTCGTCATTATGGGCCTGTCTGGAAGCGGTAAATCCACTTTAGTTCGCATGTTTAACCGCCTTGTTGAACCAACATCTGGATCTCTTATTTTAGACGGTGACGATGTAGTAAAAATGAACAAAGAGGAACTTCGCGACATGCGCCGAAAAAAAATGAGCATGGTTTTCCAAAACTTTGCTTTATTCCCTCACCGTACGGTTCTTGATAACACAGAATACGGATTAGAAGTTCAAGGTACACCAAAAGCCGAACGCGAAAAGAAAGCAAAAGAAGCGCTTGAATTAGTAGGTTTAAAAGGATACGAAAATCAATATCCCGGTGAACTGAGCGGCGGTATGCAGCAGCGCGTCGGACTAGCTCGAGCACTTGCCAATGACCCTGACATTTTATTAATGGATGAGGCATTCAGTGCACTAGATCCGCTTATTCGTAAAGACATGCAAGATTTTTTGCTGGAGCTTCAAGAAAAAATGGAGCGAACAATCATTTTTATTACCCATGATCTTGATGAAGCTCTTCGAATCGGAGATCGCATCGTTTTAATGAAAGACGGCAGTGTTGTTCAAGTAGGAACACCTGAAGAAATTATGACAAACCCTGCCAATGATTATGTAGAGCGCTTTGTCGAAGACGTTAATGTAGCTAAAGTATACACAGCTGAAAGCGTGATGAATCGTGCCGAATCCATTACCGTAGACCGTGGTCCGCGCGTGGCTCTTAAAATTATGCAAGAAGCTGGTTATTCAAGCATCTACGTCGTAGACAAGAAAAAAACTCTTCTAGGAGTTGTAACGGCAGATGATATCAGCCGCGCCATTAAACAAGATAAACTGACAGCAGACGTATTAGATACGGATATTCCGACTGTTACGACAGATACGCTACTAGAAAACTTGTACGACAAAATGGTTATCAGCCGTTTCCCGCTACCGGTTGTAGATGAAAACCATCGTCTGCGCGGCATCATTAAAAAAGAGCGAGTGATTGAAGCACTTGCCGGTACTGATAGTAATGAGGTGAACGTAAATGAATAGTATTCCTAAAATTCCCGTTGGCAATTGGATTGACCATTTTGTCACGTTTTTAAATGATAATATCAAAGGGTTTTTTGATGTTATTTCAGCTATTGTCGATGGTATTGTAAGTTTTATTGTACTAGTGCTAACCTTTCCACCAGCATTAATTTTAATCTTAATTGTCGGAATCATTGCTTGGTTTTCAAGTAAAAAATGGTCATTTACTATTTTATCGATGATTGGTCTATTATTTATTCTTAATCTTGGCTACTGGCAAGAAACAATGGACACACTAGCCCTCGTTTTAACAAGCGTATTAATTTCAATTATAGTAGGAATCCCACTAGGCATTTGGGCATCTCAAAGCGAAAAGACAGCTCGGATTATTACGCCAATCTTAGACTTTATGCAAACGATGCCGGCATTTGTGTATTTGATTCCAGCACTTTTCTTCTTTGGAATTGGTGTGGTTCCAGGTGTTATCTCATCTGTTATCTTTGCAATGCCTCCAACGATTCGCTTAACGAACCTAGGTATTCGTGAAGTACCCGCTGACTTAGTAGAAGCAGCAAATGCCTACGGTTCAACAACAAAACAAAAATTATTTAAAGTACAGCTTCCATTAGCTACAAAAACAATTATGGCAGGAATTAACCAAAGCATCATGCTATCTCTTTCAATGGTCGTTATTGCCTCTCTTGTAGGTGCTCCGGGACTTGGTGCAGAAGTATATCGTGCAGTTTCTCGACTTGAAGTCGGCACGGGCTTTGAAGCTGGAATTTCAATCGTTATTTTAGCAATTATTTTAGACCGTATTACGCAATATTTTGGAAATCGTTCAAACCAACGAGCATAAGTAAAAAAAGAAGCCAACTCACCGGAGTTGGCTTCTTTTTATTTATGTTTGTAGCACGCTACAAAGATTGCTTCTCCTTGAAACGATTCAATTCCCTGTTGATTCGTTTTGATTTCGAAAAACTGTTTAAATCCGCTTGGTACATTCAGCATATATTGAGTAAGCTCACGCTTTGTCTCTTGGGGAACATTCATCATCGCACACCAGTCATCAAATAAAAAGCGCTTTGGAAAAGTTGTCAGCACTTCTGTACGGAATCCTTGCATTTCAAGCATAGAAAGCCACTCTGTTTTTTTATAAGCACGATAATGGCTTGGATCTCTTGTCTTTTCAACTCGATTATAAAACTCGTCATAAGCATTCACTTCCGGTGCTACATTATCAATGAGCAAGAACTGTCCTCCTGGCTTTAACACTCGGTATACCTCTTTGATGAACTGTTTAATATTAGGAAAATGGTGCGGTGCAATTCTGCACGTTACCGTATCAAACTCGTCATCTTGAAATGGCATATCCTCAGCATCTCCTTGAACAAACGATACATTTTCATGACCATTTTCTTTAATGAAGCCTTCAGCACTTTGCAACATTTGAGGAGTTAAGTCAAAAGCCGTTACTTCTTGAAAGACAGGTGCTAGCTTATTTGCCACGTGTCCTCCTCCTGTCGCTACATCAAGCAGCTTTCCTCCTCTATTTTCTTCAGCAATTTCCGCTAAAACCGCTAAATCTTTGCCTTTTGCATGACCTTTACTTTTGACATACTTTCCGGCATTCCCCCCGAACTGACTGACCACCATTTCTTTATTACTCATCTATTCTCCCCCCATTTCCCTCTTTAAAACTCTCTCTTACTCTACCTAGTGCATTCACATATTTATTATGAAACGTGTGAATGTATTCTTTTTCTTTCTCCCCACTGATGAAACATGCGAAACAGCGGAGGCAGAAGCAGCCAAATTGTTAAAATACGAAGCACTTGGACCGCTACTACTAACGTCGAATCAGCCTGCAGTACAATGGATGTAGTCGCCATTTCTGCAATGCCTCCAGGAGCAAACGCTAAAATAGACGTGATAAGCTCAATTCCAGTTATTTTGGAAACGAATAGTGCACATACAAACATGGCGGCGATTAAACCAATTGTATTAATAAGCGCCACAACCATAATTTTTTTTACTCCAATGAACATTTCCTTATGAAAGCGAGAACCAATGCTTGAAGCAATAAAAATTTGCGATAAAATCATCACAGAATGAGGCCAGTATGCTTGAAGATTATACCCCACGTACGATGAAGCAGCTGTTTGAACAATTGCAACAGTAAGCATTCCTCCTACTAACCAAGGAGCAGGAAATTTTAGTTTTTTCCCTATATAATAGCCGACTACTGCTGTAACAATTAAAACGCCTGTCCACAACAGTGATCCCCACTCAAAAACACTCGGGGTAACGGACACTGCATGCCGTCCTGTATTACTTCCCCAATAGACTACAAATAAAGGAACAGCAAGCACAACTAAAAACACGCGCATCGTTTGAATGATGCTTACAACTGCCGTATTGGCTCCTACTTCTTCAGCCATGCCTGGCATGGCGCTCATTCCACCCGGAGTCGTACCGAAAAAGCTTGTTAATAAGTCTGTGGAACTGAACTTCCATAGCAAATAACCGGATAAAAGAGAAAAAACAACGGACAGCAAAAGCATAATCGTAATGGTGGACCAGTGAGATTGAAACGTAGTCACCACAGATAAGTTAATCTTTTGACCTAATTCAATCCCTAAAATGCACTGTCCAGCGTACAGCCAATATTTTGGAATGCCTTTTTTGCTTGTTTGAGATAAAAAACGCGGCTTTCGAAAAGCTAGAATAGCAGCTAAAATGAGAGTCCCAAGCATCCAGCCAATGGATAAGCCTGTTAACGATAAAAGAAATCCTCCCGCGCTTGTTAATAGAATAAAAAATATAGATTGTAAAAAAACAACTCTTGCGTTCATACCTACTTCCTTCCTTCTACAAGGCTTTTCTTTCTTACACCGAACATTTCTCTTCTTAACTATAGTATAATTTTAGAAATAATTAAAATATCGAAATTTTATTATAAACCATTCATTTTTTTTATTCCTGGAGGGGTAGTATGGACGATCGAGATTGGCTTATTCTACAAGTATTGTACCGTGAGAAAAACATTACAAAAGCAGCCAAGGAGCTATTTATATCTCAGCCTGCGCTTACGCATAGACTGCAGCAGATGGAGAAGGAATTTCATGTTCAGATTGTAAATAGAGGGCGCCGCGGAGTTCAGTTTACACCGCAGGGAGAATATTTAGTGAAGTGCGCAGAAGAAATGCTGCTTACGGTTCAAAAAATAAAAGAAAATGTGTTAAACATGGATGATCAATTAACCGGGACTTTACGTCTAGGCGTGTCTAACTTTTTCACTGACTACAAGCTCCCTGGGCTATTGCGTTTATTTAAAGAGCGATTTCCTGATGTTGAATTCAAAGTCACAACCGGATGGAGCAGCGACATGGCTCATCTGCTTTATAAGCACGATGTTCATATTGCGTTTGTAAAAGGTGATTATAACTGGCAAGATCAAAAAGAGCTGCTTTTTAAAGAAACAATTTGCATTGCGTCTGCACAGCCTGTCGACATAAACAATCTTCCCAATCTACCTCGAATTGATTATCATCAAGATCGTTTTTTAAAAACATCCGTTGATAACTGGTGGGCTGAAAATTACTCTCAGCCTCCCCTTGTCAGCATTGAAGTAGATAAAGCAGAAACATGTAAAAAGATGGTTGTAAACGGACTGGGCTATGCGATTTTGCCGAGTATGCTGCTTGACGATGCTGCAGAGATTTACAGATACACGTTAAAAACTAAAGATCAAGTACCTTTAACGCGCAGCACATGGATGTTTTATCATGAGGACTCCTTAAAAATTAACATTGTAAAAGCTTTTATTGAGTTCATTCAAAACTTGGATTTAAAAGATGTACACTGACAGAAAAAAGTTGAGACATACCGAAATGAATCTAATTCTAAAGACGAACAAATGGGATATATGAGCGGAACTGCTTAAGACACCGCAGTTGATTTCCGTGCAAGACTTCGCTTTCCGCGGGCGGCCGGTGAGCCTCCTCGTCGCTCACGCTCCTATGGGGTCTCGCCTGTTCCGCTTTTCCCGCAGGAGTCTTCGTCTTGCTCTCCAATCAACTGCTAGAAGGAACGAAACAGATGAAACTACACTTACCACAACAAAAAAACGAACCAAGAATTAAAAACTTTAATCAATGGTTCGTTTTTCACTCCATCTAAAATCCTTTTGTCCCAACCTTTTTCTATTGTATTTATTCATCATTTGCTCCGCCCATTAAGTCAGAATACAGCTTGCTTTGCTGCTCAAGAAAGACTTTAGCACCGCTGCTATTTTTATAAAAAGAGGTTAAATCATTATCTTTAAGAAGCTGTTCCCATTCTTTTGTATGAACCATTTCATACACGGCCTTATTCCAATATGCTACCTGTTCTTTGGTCATATTAGGCGGTCCCATTAGACCTCTCCAATGGCTAAACGTTACGTCAATTCCCGCTTCTTTCCACGTCGGTATCTCTTTTAGCTCTTCTAGCCTTTTAGGAGAAGAAACGGCGAGTATCCTTACCTGCCCTTGTTCATACTGCTTTTTTACTTCTGATAATGACATGGGTGCTACATCTAGCTGATGATGAACGAGCGCATCAATTACTTTATGACTGCTGTTATAAACGAAAAACTCAAGCTTGGAAGAGTCTACGCCTGCTTTTTTATTTAGCTGCATGAACGATAAATGATCGTCGTTTCCTAATCGAGGTGATATTCCCACTTTCATACTGGATTCACTTTGATTTAACGTGCGTATGAGCTGTTTTAAATTGTATATAGGAGAGTTAACAGGAACTACGATGACCTCCCATTCAGATGTTAAAATAGCGAGCGGAGTAAAGTCTTTATAGGTTAATTGACTTTGCCCTAGCAAATTATTTGTAATCAGCAAACTGGAATTCCCGGAAACAATATTTCCTTCTTTTCTCTGTTTAATATATTTCCATCCTTCTTCACCTTGCCCACCTATTTTATTACTAACAGAAACGGGTACCTTCACAATCTTCTTTTCCGTTAGCACTTGTTGAATGGCTCTTACTGTTGCATCTGCTCCTCCGCCTTTTGCACCGGCTGCCACAATTTCAATTTTTTCCATACTAATGCGGTCTTTTTTAGAGGGAGTAGAACAGCTAACAAGCAATGCACTTATAAACACTATCATGAGCTTTTTGATCATATATACCATCCTTCAAGGCTAATGCTACGCTAAATAGTACTTGCGCTCCGGTCTTCCAATAATCCCATAATCATATTCAACGTGACATTCACCGGTTGATACTAGATACTCTAAATATCGTCTAGCTGTCGTTCTAGATACTCCCATGTGTTGCCCCATCTCTTCGATCGTAATTCCTTTGATGCTTTTTAAAATGTCTTTTGACTTTTGTAATGTGATACCATCAATACCTGAAGGAAGAGATTTATCCGCTTTTGGCTTTGTTCTGACATGTCCAAAGTACGCATCAATAAATGATTGATCAACTTCTTCATGCGTACTAAACAGTTCCTTTTTCTCTTGATACTGTTTAATAGCATTAATGAAGGATTCCATCATAACCGGCTTAATCAAATAATTAACGACGCCGTTTCTCAAACAGATTTCTACAATGTTTTTTTCTGTTGCAGCCGTTACCACGATAACGTCAACTTGTGGAAACTGGGCTCTGATTTTTGGGAGTAAATCTGTTCCCATTTCATCTGGCATATAGATGTCTAAAAGAAGTAAATCAACTTTCTTCTCCTTTAGCATTTCAAGCGTCTCTTTTGCATTCAACGCTTTGCCTACGACTTCTACACCATCTACTTCTAATAAAAATCGCTCTTGAACTTGAGCAATTCGAAAATCGTCTTCTGCAATTGCGACTCGTAACATTTCGACTCTCCCCTTACTTCTCATGATTCAGTTTTTTGGAAGGTAAACTGAAAAAATGGCTCCTCCTTCTGGCTGATTATACACTTCAATAGATCCTCCAAGTTCATCTACCATTTTCTTTATATTTGCCAGTCCGTACCCTCTGTCTGTACCTTTGGTTGAAAACCCTTTTGTGAAAATTTGATTTAGTACTTCTTCTGATATACCGGGTCCGTTATCCATCACTTCAATAATTAAATCATGACCAATATCGGTAATAAAAAACGACACTTCTTTTTTAGACCGCTGACTCACGGCTTCAAATGCATTATCAATTAAGTTCCCAATAATGATAATGAGATGAGAAATTTCAATATGTTCTGGGAGCGTATCGAGTGTACTCTCCGAATCAACCGAAAAATGAATTTTCTTTTCAGATGCTTTTCCAATCTTCCCAAGCAATATTGCTTGAACTTTGGAATCTAATATCTGATCAAATAGAATACGATTTTGCGTTTGGTGTACGGCTGATTCTTTTTGAATAAACTCCAATGCATCTTTGTACTGCCCTAACTGCAGCAAACCCGACAAAACATACAGCTTATTCGTAAACTCATGCGTTTGAGCTCGTAAATCCTCTGAATACTTTCGTACTTCTGAAATCGTATTGATTAAGCTTTTTAATTCTGTCTTATCACGAAAACTAGCGACCACTCCTACAATTCGCTGATGTTCAATAATGGGTGTTAAGTTTAAGATAAACGTTTTTTCATTCAAAAAAATTTCTTGGTCACTTCGGGCTATTCCCGTATCTAGCACTTCAATCATATTCGTATAAGGAAATACTTCAATGATATGATGATGTAAATATTCCGTCTGTAACCCCAGCATATTTTTAGCTGATGTATTCATCATCGTAATAAAGCCTTGATGATCAATAGCAATAATTCCTTCTTTTATCGAAAGTAAAATTGCATTTCGTTCACGGTACAAAGAAGCGATTTCATGGGGTTCAAGACCAAGAGTATCTTTTTTAATACTTTTAGCTAAAAAAATACCCCCGATCATACCAAGCAATAAAACAGCTAGTGAAAATAGGATAATTTGCTGAATACGCGTAATGAGCTGAGCATGAACATGAGATTTTAAAAACTCAACCGTCACCACTCCCACGACTTCCGTATACTTTCCGTGACTGATGACAATAGGCGCTTTCCCCATAATAGCAGGACCTGTGGTTCCCTCTCCGTCCAGCGTATAATATCCGCCGAATAATAGTGCTCTATCGTTAACCGCCTCTTTGTTTTTCTTTCCTATCCATTTTTGATTAGAATGAGAATAGATGATTTGCTCACGGTTTTGAACCACAATACTTGCTGCTCCGATTTGTTCCCTCACTTGCTCGGCAAGCGGCTGAATATATCGACTCGGCTGTTTTTTTTGAAAAGCAGCTTTGACTTCCGGCATAAATGATATTGATTTGGCTGCTTGAAGAGCCAGCTGCTCGGCTTGCCTTTTAGATTCTACAAACTGCATGTAAGAGAAAATACTCGCTAAAAGAACAATAACAGTTATGATTAATGCTGCGGATAAACCTACGATTTTTGTTTGCAGCGATACTTGAAACCATTTTTTCATTTCATCGCACCTTTAGCCTTTACCTTATAGTTCTATTCTTCTTTTATTTTATCAAAATTTTTTGTATATCCGCTCCTTATTCCAAAAGCTTTTTAGACAAAAAAACTTATCAATCCCAAAAGCGGAATTGATAAGTTTTTAGTTTCCTGATCTTTACAGCGTAATAACTCCTGTAATAATAGCTACTAAAAGCATCACCATAGCTGTTCCAATCGTCCACTTTAAAGTAAAGCGCTGAAATTCACCAAGCTCGACTTTTGCCATACCGACCAATAGATACGTAGAAGCAACTAAAGGACTTAGTAAGTGAACAGGTTGACCAATCAATGAAGCACGGCCAATTTCTGCAGCATCAATACCGTATGCTGAAGCTGCTTGAGCAATAATTGGTAAAATCCCATAGTAGTAAGCATCATTTGACATAAAGAATGTAAATGGCATACTTGTGATGGCAGTAATCACAGACATGTAAGGCCCTAACGCATCTGGAATTAATCCTACTAAGCTATTACCCATTGCATCTACCATTTTGGTACCTGATAAAATACCCGTGAATACGCCTGCTGCGAATACAAGAGACACAACAGCAAGTACATTACCAGCATGTGCAGTAATACGCTCTTTTTGAACTTCTAAATTTGGATAGTTAATCATGATAGCGATTGCAAATCCAATCATAAATAGAATTTGAAGCGGCATAACTGCTGTGATAAGTCCTACTAATAATAGAGCTGTTAAAGCAAAGTTTACCCATAAAAGCTTCGGACGCTTGTACTCGATTCCTTCAGCGGCTGCTGCTTCTGCAAAAGCTACTTGAGCATTTGTAACGTCTTGAATATCAATAACACCTAAGCGCTGGCGCTCTTTTTTCCCGAAATAGTAAGCCGTGAATAACAACCAAACAGCTCCGCCAATCATGGCTGGAATCAGTGGTGTAAACACCTGTGAAGCATCTAACTTCAATGCACTCATCACACGAGCAGTAGGTCCACCCCAAGGTGTTAAGTTCATAACTCCACTACCCATAATGGCGATACAGGCTAAAATCATTGGCTTCATGTTTAGCTTTTTATAAAGCGGAAGCATCGCTGAAAGCGTAATCATATATGTTGTTGTTCCGTCTCCGTCTAATGAGATAATAAGAACTAAAATAGCTGTACCAATTGTGATTTTTAGTGGATCACCTTTTACGATTTTCAAAATTCTTCCTACAACTGGATCAAACAAACCAGCATCAATCATAATCCCAAAATATAAAATAGCAAACATTAACATAACGCCTGTAGGTGCTAATTCTTTTACACCATTTAAAGCCATTTCTCCAATACCGCTTGTGAATCCCCCTATGATTGCAAACAATACTGGAATAACCATTAAAGCAATAAGCGGCGTTAATCGTTTTGTCATAATCAGAAACATAAATGTACAAACCATCAAAAACCCAAGAATAGCTAACATTATTACCCCTCCTATTTTTGAATCCGCTTTCATAACAGTGGAAGCGATTCGTTTGTATGTATGACTCGCATATGTATGCCAGTTCGTCTATACGATTACAACATCGCTTGTTCACTATTAAGTTGTACCTTAAAACTTTAAAATTTTCTGTTTTTTCTTAAAATAATCATAATTTACAGGAGGGTATAGTGTAAATAATTCGTACTATAAAAACTTTTAAAACTTTATGGGTAATTAAATCCTTTTTGTTCATTGGGAGGATAAAAGACAGGAAGAGGAAAAAGGTAGGAAAATAAAAAACGGAGAGAGAGGAACTATTCTCGTGAATTATTCAATTTGAACTCTAAGAGAATACGCTCCAGGATGAGGAGTTTTATTCCACTGAGTAAGAGATTCCTCTAAAAATGGAATCTTTTTTAACTTCTTTGTTTGGAACTTTTCTATTTTTGAATATTTTTCTAAGGCATACGTATTAGCAAACATTTCTTGCGTTCTATTTCCTTCTTTTAAAAGCGTTCCATTTGTCATACGATCCACATGATGGCCTAATTCATGCAGAATGATAAAAGCAAATTGATGAGGCTTTTTGTTTTTTGTTGTATCGATAAAGACAATGGGACATTCCGTTACTGTATATTTAATATAGTCAATTTCAAACTGAAGTTTGCGCTTCTCCTTTGGAAGGTTATCATTAAATTGGCCATAGTACACACCTAACACATCTTTTCCTTGCACCTTTACACTGCCTAAGCAGTACACACCTTTTAGCCCATCCCAGTCTTTTTCGTCTGTTACATTAGCAATTTCGTGCAGGGCCGCTTTTTGCTTCGCACTCATGACTCCATGAAACGTTACGCCATGAATTTGGATTTTTTCACTACGCTTAAACATCTTCTTCCCTCCTTTACTAAATTCCTTCTACAACATATTATTTAGCATTAAGTATATTCATTCACAATACATGGTTAAAAACATGAAGTTAATGTCAAGATTCCCGTTTTGATGTTTTTTAACCCTGCTTATATGCTGCCTCGTTTATTTTCTATTTTTACTATATTACATATGTAGCCATTAATAAAATATCATTTTTTTATGATTTATCATTACTTTTTTTTATTTCTATTTTTGCTTATCGATAACCTGGAGCCTGCGTATCATTTTTAAATTTAAAGCCATTGCTATATAAAGAAAAGGATAGCAAAAAAACGAGTATAGCGTCTTCCATTCGTTATAATAAAACACTTCTGTTTGGGCAGAAATGTATTCAAACAGTGTTGTAAGAATTACCCACACTGTAATGTATAAAGCTTTTTTAGCCAAACTCTTGCTCCCAGGATAAAAATTTAAAAATACACTATTCGTCGCAGGATAAATAAAAATAAAGACTAAAAGATATTCAAAATCTACTCCTGTTTTAAAAAAGCCATAAAGATTATATTTAACATCAAGATATATATCTGCTACCGATCCTAAAAACATAACAAACAAAGAAGTTGTGTACATTTCTATCCAGCTGATACGTTTTGGCATGACTAGTACACTCAAAATAGAAATCACCGTTGTAAAGATTAAGAGCACCATGCTGAGGACCTCGTTTTCTAAAGGAGATAGAAACAGCTTTCCCATTGGATATTAAATTCATTCTGAAAGCTAAAAAATTAAGACTTCATAAAAAAAGAGATGGAGACATAGCGAAGTCAAGCCAATCTAAATACGAACAAATGAGATAAATAAGGCGAACCGCCTGTTACACCTGTGTTGATTTCCGTGCAAGACTTCGCTTTCCGCGGGCGGCCGGTGAGCCTCCTCGTCGCTTCCGCTCCTGCGGGGTCTCACCTGTTCCGCTTTTCCCGCAGGAGTCTTCGTCTCGCCCTCCAATCAACCTCTAGAAACAACGAAATACGTGAATCCTACATTCACCATCACAATAAAAAATCCGAACGGGTTGGATTCTCTATCAAGAATCTCGATTCACCGTTCGGATCTTCCTTCAACTAAACTACCTTTGTTTTAAGCTCTTTTTATTAACGAAGGGAAACGATGCAAGAACCAAGCTCTTGCTGCCCCCATTTAAGTGAAAGATGATCCTGATGTGAAAGCGGACCTACTCCTTCAGGTGTACCTGTAAAAATAAGATCTCCTTTATCAAGACCAAAATGTTTTCCTGTAAAATCAATAATCGTTTGTAAGTCAAAAATCAAATCTTTGATATTTCCCAGCTGAACGCGTTCAATGTTTTTCACTAACGAAAAGTCTTTCTGCTTAGATGCTTCTACTCCTTCAAACGGAATAAAGTTTCCCACGACCGCTGAATGTTTAAATCCTTTTGCAAGCAGCCAAGGGTGCTTTTTTTGTTTTAATTCGCTCTGCACATCCCGAAGCGTCAAATCTAATCCAATCGTCATCTCGTCAACAAGTTCATCCACTGTTATGCCTTCTTTGTAAAGTTGTCCAATATGAAGAATCAGTTCGGTTTCAAAGTGCACCTCTCCTTGGTCGCGAGGAAGAGTGATTGATTGTCCAGCTGCTTCAACAAGAGCGTGAGTAGGTTTGGAAAATAAAAAAGGTGATGTTGGAATATCATTATGTAATTCTTTTGCATGCAGTGCGTAGTTTCGGCCCACACAATAAATATTTTTAATATCTTTCACTTTCATCATCCCTTCTTTCGTTCAAATAAAGATTTTTCAACTTGTATTCTTTTATTTTACAAGAAAAAAGAAATTGAGACATAACAAAATGAATTCAATCTAAAGATGGAAAAAGGGAATAAATGAGCTGGACTGCTTATGACACCTCTGTGGATTTCCGTGCAAGGCTCCGCTTTCCGCGAGAGTCTTCGCCTTGCCCTCCAGCCAGCAGCTAGAAGGAACTGCGCACACGAAACCTACGTTCACCATGACCATAAAAAAACACGAACTATCTATTTTTGATAGATCGTTCGTGTTTAAGGTTAGCGAAACAGCTTTTCTCACATTCTCTTTCTTTCAATCCGTTATTTTCTAGCCCATTTTGTAATGCCTTTGATATCATCTGGAGTTGTGCGACAGCACCCTCCGATTAACTGAGCACCTGCTTCATACCAGCTGTGAGCGCTGCAGCCATACGTTTCGCCTGCAGATGTCCCGTTCCATGTTTTAGATTCAGCATCATAATGCTCTCCTGAATTTGGATACACAATGACTGGCTTATCCGTTTGAGATTTAATTTCTTTAATAAGTGAAGAAATATATTGAGGCGGCGTACAGTTAACTCCAATAGCTGCTACTTGCTTATAGGAATCCAGATAGCGTGCACACTCCGAGATTAATGTTCCGCTGCTAATGTGCAGGTCATCTTTTGCGCTGAACGTAATCCATGCGTACGCTCCTTCAAATTCTTCTAGCAGCCTCGCAATGGCTCTTGCTTCCATTAGATTAGGAATGGTTTCACAAGCTAACACATCTGCTCCTGCTTCAATTAATGCTTTCATACGAGGACGATGAAATTCCATTAACTCTTCTTCTGTTACGTCATACTGTCCAGTATATTCCGACCCGTTTGCTAAAAATGCTCCGTAAGGACCTACCGAAGCGGCGACAATTGGTTTTGGGCGATTAAGACAATTCTCTTCTTTCTGCCAAAATTCATCTCTTGCTTCAGCCGCAATTTTTACAGATGCTTGAATTAACTCGCGCGCCTCTGCTTCACTTAAACCACGTTTTGCAAAACCTTCAAACGTGCTTTGATAGCTTGCAGTAATTGCACAGTCAGCTCCTGCTGCAAAGTAATCTTGATGCACTCTCTTAATCAATTCCGGCTGCTCCATAAGCACTTTTGCAGACCATAAGCTGTCGTTCAAATCACAGCCATATCTCTCCAGTTCAGTTGCCATTGCACCATCTAGTACAATCACAGGAAATGTATGTAAAATTTGTTGGATAGGATTCATTGTTTGATCTAGGGTTGTCCACTAGCAGTTAGCTTCGATTACCCTATCCTCCTTTCAGATAATTTAAAATATATGCAAAAAAGTCTAAAGGACTAGGCAGCTTTTGTCAAGAAATCGAAGAAATGAGGAGAGGCTTATAACCAAGCATTTTTCAACCTCCTTATTCCTTCTTCTATTTCTTCTCTCTCCAAACTTCCAAAACCTAATAATAGATGAGTCTTTTGTTGAGGTGATTCCGTAAGCCAATAACGAGAAGTGCCGTAGACAGAGACATCTTGCTTTTGAGCTGCGTTAATTAACTGCTGTTCGTTCATATCGTTGTGCACGCGGACAAGGATATGCAAACCTGCATATTCTCCTGACACCGTGATGTTTTTGTTAAACTCCTTCTGTAAAGCTGCTAAAAGAGTACCGTGTTTGAGTTGATAAGCAGTTCTCACTCTTCTTAAATGCTTACTCCACTCTCCGTTTTTCATCATCAGTCCGAGCGTCCACTGATGAAGGGCTGGAACAGCTTGCTCGTATAAAGAGAAACGTTCATGATATTCCTTTAGAAGCACTTCCGGTAATACAAGGTAGCTGATTCTTAAAGAAGGCATAAAAGATTTTGAAAATGTCCCTGTATAAATGACGCGCCCTTTAGTATCCAAGCTTTGCAATGAAGGAATGGGACTTCCTTTATAACGAAATTCTCCGTCATAATCATCTTCAATAACAAATCCACTGCAGTCATTCGCCCATGTAAGAAGCTCTATTCTTCTTGAAACAGGCATGATCATTCCGTATGGAAACTGATGAGATGGTGTGACATAAACAGCGCGTGCTTGGCTATCATAAAGCTCTTGGATGTTTATGCCTCTGTTATTAAGTGACACAGGTTTTAAGGAGAATCCATGCTGTTTAAATACAAAGCTAGCCCCGTCATAGCAAGGATTTTCAAAGGCAATATCTCTGATGCTTGGCTTTAACAGCTGCGCTAGCAAACTGAGTGATTGCTGAGTACCTGTTCCGATAATAATTTGATGTTTCGAACAAACCACTCCTCTTGACTGATAAAGGTACGTCGCAATTTCTTCTCGCAGTGATTCTTCTCCTTGAGTTTCTTGGTACGTGAACAGCGCTTCTTTATAAGTTTGAAGACTTTCATTGTATCGTTTTTTCCACTCATTCAAGGGAAACAAACGGCTATCAACTTTTCCATACCGAAAATCATAGGTACACGACTTTGTTTCTGAGTGAGGTTGTAAAAATATAGTCGGCTTTCTATCTGTTTGCAGTAAATCAAACTGTGTATTCGTTACGTACAGTCCACTTTTGGGCTTGCTTTCTACATATCCTTCAGCTAAAAGCTGCTGATAGGCCATATCTACAGTATTTCGACTTACGTTTAAGTAATCAGCAAGAGACCGGATAGAAGGCAGTTTGTCATTTACTTTCACCCTGCCGGATACAATTTCTTTTTTTATATATTCATATAGCTGGTGATATAAAGGCATATCATTCCTTCGGTTTAATAAAGGTGTGAACTTCACGCTAGCTCCTTTCATCTGTCCCTATCTTATTTTTTAAATCTGGCTCTTTTAGAGGGGATACATTTCTTTTACTATAAGTGTAGATCATCTAATTAAAAAGGAGAAGATTTAATGACTACTACTATTACAATTCGTCAAGCTAATGCTGCTGACATGGAAGCACTTATTTCATTAATGAACGAATACATTGTTGATTTTTACAAGCGCCCTCAGCCTGCCAAAAAACAGCTGAGAAATTTAATTGATCACTTGTTTCAACGTCCCGATACTGGCGTTCAGTTTATCGCGACTCAAAATGACGAGGCAGTAGGTTTTTCAACGCTTTATTTTACATTTAGCACCACGCGTGTAAAGCCTGTAGCGATTTTAAATGACTTGTACGTTACTGAAAAAGCAAGAGGTCAAAAAATTGGGGAAAAGTTATTTTCGATTAGTCACCAGTATACAAAAGAACATCAGTATGCAGCCATGTCTTGGGAAACGGCTTACGATAATACAAGAGCTCAAACGCTTTACAGAAAAATGGGAGGAAATGTAACGAACGGTGAATGGATTCACTACGACATTTCAAACGACATCTTATAATATTTTTCCATCCATAAAGTTTTAACACGTTCTTAACACTCCTTTCATAAATGTGTTTTATGATGAATACGACAAATAAATCAGTTTCTGTATGTATTTGTCACATTCTCTGTTAAAGTTTTCACAAAGTGTTCAAACTTTCAGTGAAAACGCTTTCTATTTTTGTGTATAATAAAAATATGCAAATGAAAATGAATGTTACAGCTCGTTAATCATACACATTTTAAATATGGAAGGAGTTTTGAAAATGATTTTAAAAGCATTAAGAAAAAACGGGGCCGTTACAATTAACTATTATAAAAACGGTTTGCTTCAAACGTTTAAAGGAAAAGTACAGCGCCTAGATTTAACAGACCAAACGCTTTCATTAAAAGATGAACAGCAAAATACTTTCTCTATTCGCTTATCGGGAATTAAAGAAATTTATTGATGAATAGTTTACAGTAAAAAAGAACATGATGCTCATTCTGCTTTGCAGAAGTCATCATGTTCTTTTGATTTTAGCTTTATTTAGCTGATGTTTCTGTTTCTTCTTTCCCGTACATATATTTCGAAGGGTCGACTGTTTGGAAATCCTTCAGCTTGTGGAAACGAAGTAAGTCTCCATAAAGCACTTGATCAGATAACTCCAGTTCTTTCGCTACCTTCTGTTTATAAGCTTTCATTTGATTATTTTCTTTAAGCGCTTGGCCTGTCTTAGAATCATAATACGTTCCATCCACTAGTGTATATTTCGGAGATACGTAGTTGCCATTGCGGAACGCTACTACATCATCATGACCTTTAGAAAATAAATCTGTACCAAATTGGATAAACTCTTTGCTGTCAATCCCTACTAAATGAAGAAGAGTTGGCACAACATCAATTTCTCCACCGTACGTATGATTAACTCCGCCTTTTACTCCAGGAACGTGAATGAATAGAGGTACACGCTGCAGCTGAGCATTTTCATAAGGTGTAATTTCTTTTCCCATTACTTTTTCCATTGCCGCATTATGATTTTCAGAAATACCGTAGTGATCTCCATAAATCATAATCACAGAATTATCATAAAGCCCAGAAGCTTTCAGTTCTTGGAAGAAAGATTGCAATGATTCGTCTAAATAACGAGCCGTTTGGAAATAGCGGTCAACTGTCGCATCGCCCGTGTTAGCTGGCTGTATGCTTGCCTCATTGTTTCCAAGTAAAAATGGAAAATGGTTTGTTAACGTAATTAAATGCGCATAAAACGGCTGTGGTAAAGACTGCAGCATTGGAACAGATTCTTTAAAGAACGGTTTGTCTTTTAAGCCATAATTAATTTTATTTTCACCCGTCATATTGTAATAACTTGCATCAAAAAACTTATCCACACCGAACTGCTTGTAAATTTCGTTACGGTTCCAAAACGTCTTATAGTCTCCGTGCAGTACAGCGCTCGTATAGCCAGCTTTTTGATCTAAAATAGCTGGTGCTGCCTGATACGTATTGCTTCCTTTTAGTACAAAGGCAGAACCTTGAGGAAGGCCGTATAGAGAGTTGTCCATCATCAGCTCAGCATCTGATGTTTTTCCTTGTCCTGTTTGATGAAAGAAGTTATCAAAATACGTAAAGTCATTTCCATGGGCCAACGAATTTAAAAACGGTGTCACTTCCTGGCCATTTAATTTGTAATCAATTAAAAAAGACTGAAATGATTCCAAATGAATTTTAATAATATTTTTCCCTTTAGCTTTTCCGAAGTAAACGGAATTAGGCTCCGCATAGTGACTGTTTTTAAAATTAACGACGTTCGTTAAGTCATTGCTGCTTGCAAAAGCTCGCTGTTTAGAGTTTTGAGCAGTCTGAACACCGTCATACATCGTATAATTATAGGCGCCTAAATACTTTACTAGATAATTGCGGTCAAAAGTTCGAGATAGAAGCTGCGGGCGATCAATTTCTGCTAATGTTAAGTTGACAGAAAAAACCATGAATCCTAAAGAAAGAATGGTTACAGCATTCTTAACCGATACTTTTTCATTATGCCAGTCAATTTTTTTACTAAAAAAGAAGAAAAGATAAATAATAAAATCAACAAAATAAAAAACATCATGTGCTTTTAATAAATCCATAATGCTTCCGCCCATACTTCCTGCATTACTTGTCTGCAACAGTGTGGGAAGAGTTACAAAATCGTTAAAAAAACGATAATAGAGAATGTTGCTGTACAACAGCAGCGTCATGATGAAACTGCCTGCAAGAATCCAAGCTCCTGCTTTCTTTCCTTTAAAAAATAAGCCGATTCCTAAAAAAATCAGCACTGAACTTACAGGGTTTATAAACAGCAGCATTTGCTGCATTACGCCGCTTACGCCTAAGTTAAATTCAGTTTTATAAGCCACATACGACTTTATCCACATTAAAACAGCGGCTAATATGAAATAGTGCAGCGGCTTAGAAACGATTCGCTTCATTTTGATTTTCCTTTCTCGATTAGTTTATGAGTAGATTCACAAAGAACATATAGAAAACCTTTATCATTATACTCATAGAAAATGAAAATTAAATGAAATCCTAGCCTTCACAACTATAGATAGATTCTTTAAATTCATCTACTAGTTTACCTAATACCCACAAATAAATAAACTAAAATCACCTTTTTTATCATAAAACCCCTCCTCTCCTCATATACTGTATTCTGTTGCAACACCCGCACTGCAAACTTGTGCATTTTTTCACAATTTATCTACAAACTATTCTCATCTTGCTGTATAATAATAATTCTGCCTTGAGCATTCTCCAAATTCTTATGCTTAAGCCACAGCTTTCTTTTCATAACAGATGCACACATGAAAGGAGATGAATAAATGATTTTAAAAGCGTTAAAGAAAAACAAACATGTAACCGTGAATTATTACGAAAATGGCCTGCTTCAAACCTTCAAAGGAAAAATCCAAAATTTAAACCTAACCGACCAAACCCTCTCCCTACGAGATGAAAAACAAAACATTTTTTCCATTCGTTTGTCTGGCATTAAAGAAATTTATTAACAAAAAAGATCCTGAAGAATTCTTCTAGGATCTTTTTTGTATTTTTTATCCATTATATATTGAAAAATCATCCAATTGATGTTAAATTAACTTTACATAATGTTAAATCAACTTAACAAATTTATTAAAAAGGCAGCGGGTGATCATATTGACTCTTATTAATCACGTAAAAGAGCTTAGAGCTAAACATGGATATACGCAAGGAGATTTAGCTGAAAAAGTTGGAGCCACTCGCCAAACCATTGCAGCTATTGAAAAGGGAAATTACGTTCCTTCCCTACTACTTGGTTTAACAATTTGTGATGTCTTTCAATTAAAAATGGAAGATGTTTTTACACTTCAAAAGGAGGAGAAAAATGTTGAGTAATGTTATTAAATCTTATTTGTTGAATGTAGTGTCTCTGCTATGCGTAGGTTGGTTTTTATATGATTTTTTAAGCCTAAATATTCAATTTAGTGAAGTTATGAACCACCCTGAACCCCCGTGGGAAATTACCATGTCTATAGACTCTTTCGCTTCTTTAATTGTGCTTTTAATCGTGTCCTTTTTTTACTACCGAGCGCGTAAAAAGACGAAGAACGTTTCGCCTTTATTATTTCCTTTTGAATTTGCAGAGGAAGATGAACGTGAAAAGATGATAACAGCAGAAGCTTGTAAAAAAGCCTTTGTTTTTCTTCTATTTTCTATTCCTATAGGCGCTATCTTAATCGCTTTTTATCCGCTGTTACCTAATTCTTTTAGCTTCTATCCCATTGCCGTTCTTTTGCTTCTTTCTCTTGTACAGTTAACGGTTTATTACGTATCGATTAGTAAGATTTATCGCTGAATAAAAAAGGGTTGTTCTAAAAAGAACAACCCTTTTTTATTCTAATAATTCATTGAATTCCCCACAAAAATAATCCAACCTACATCTATTTCACTATTTTTTCATTTTTTCTGTCTATATTGAACTATAACAATTGAACGATGTATGTTACCTTCCACTTCAGTTTTTCTTCAGTGTTCAGTTGCAAAATAGGAAAGATAAAAGGAGCATATCAATGGCAACTAATAAATGGACAAAATGGATGGTTGGTTTATCGAGCGTTGCTGCATTTACAACATTTGTAGGGCTTTCTCAAAAATATGATCAAACAAATTCAACATCTACAGCACTAAATAACGATACATCCGCCAATAATTCATCGCAAACTCAAACGGAAGATGAGACGGATCTATTTCCAGATTCAGGATCTGACTCCAATACGGACAATGGAACTAACGGGCAAGATCAATGGTCAAATGACAGTTCTAGCAAACAAAGTGATCAATGGTCAGACGATAATTCAAGCAGTGAAGATGATCAGTGGTCAGACGATAATTCAAGCAGTGAAGATGATCAGTGGTCAGACGATGATTCGAGTAATCAGCAAGATCAGTGGTCAAATGATGATTCCACAAGTGGTCAGGATAATTGGGGCAACAATAATGATTCTTCTATGCAAACAAGACCTTCTTAAGGATGTGATGAAATGAGCTACTCATTTAAAGCGATGAATACCACATTTAATGTATATCAGCTTGAAACACCTGTCAGCCAAAAAGTAGAGAGCTGGTGTTATCTTGTAGAAGAAACCCTAAGCCGCTTTCTTCCAACAAGCGAGCTTTCACAGCTTAATTCGCTGAACGGAAGATTATTTCTACCGTCAAAAATGCTGTATGAAGCTGTAAAAGCAGCCTATTACTATTACAATGAGACAAACGGAATTTTCAACCCATTTCTGTATCATTCTATTCAAACTCTAGGATATGACCAAAGCTTTGAACAACTGCCTAACAATCAGCTACCTCAAGAAGTAGCAGCTTTTGATGCTGTTAACCCTATTATGATTCATAAAGGAATGAGAAGTATTCAGCTTGCTTCTAGTATCGGTCTGGATTTAGGAGGAATCGCAAAAGGTTGGAGCATTCAGCAAATGGCGAATCAATTAAAGAAAAAAGGAACTTCACTTGGAGCAATCGATGGAGGCGGAGATATTGTAACGTGGGGGCCCGCTAGCAAGCACTGGTCCATTTCTCTCTCTCATCCATTTGATGCATCAAAAAATCTCACGACCATTAAAGTAAAAAGCAACAGCGGTATTGCCACAAGCAGTGTAGGCAAGCGTTCGTGGAAAGTGAACGGACACACTCACCATCATATTATTGACGGCAGAATCAGCAAGCCTAGTTCATCAGAGCTTCTGCAAGTAACGGTCGTTTCAGAAGACTTAACCATTTCTGAAGTCTATGCAAAGTGCATACTTATTCTCGGCTGGGACGCTGGATTAAGGTTAGCTAAAATGCATCACCCTTCTTTAGAAGTAATTGCGGTTACAAAAGAAGGCAACGTACTAATCGAAAAACATGTGAAAGGTCAGGTATACCATTATGGCTACTCTCCTCGCGCAATTTAGTGCTCATTTTCCCGTATGGAACACCATTCGGGCAGCCGGCTTAACTTCTTATTTACTAATGTTTGTATCGGTTGCCGCTGGCATTTCTCACAGCTTTTCGTTTTTTAAACCAAAACGAAAAAAACAGCTTTTGCTGGTTCATCAATCATCAGGGTGGTTCGGGTTATTATTTGGAATGATTCACGGACTTGTTTTATCATTTGATCAATCTATTCATTTTTCACTTTCTGACATTTTAATTCCGTTCACTTCCGATTACAAACCAATTAGCACAGGTCTTGGTACTATTTCACTCTACATTTTATTCGTACTAATTAGTACATCCGACTTTATAAAACAGCTTGGGAGAAAAACATGGAAAGCCATTCATTTTCTTGCTTTTCCAGGCTATTTGCTAGCACTGTATCACGGCATTACTTCTGGAACAGATACACAGCAGCCGCTTATTCTCGGGATGTACAGCATCACTGGCTGCATCGTTTTAATTTTGCTTTTTTTGCGAATTCAACACCAGTCAGCTCCTAAGAACCCAAAAAAAGCTCAGGAAAACTAAAAAAACGCACTCTATCATAGAGTGCGTTTTTTCTTATCCGCGTCCTGCTTGGAATGATGGGTACTGTGTCATACCGCCGTCAGCAAAGAGCGTAATTCCTGTTACATAACTCGCCTCTGAAGAAGCTAGCCATGCAGCAACTGCTGCAATTTCTTCCGGCTCTCCGATGTATCCCATTGGAATCATGCTTTCTACATCTGCACGCTGCTCAGGATCAGCAAATTTCTCAGCGTTAATCGGTGTATTAATCGCTCCTGGTCCAATGTTATTTACACGAATACCTTTTGGAGCGTATTCTAATGCCAGTGTTTCAGTCATAAGCTTCATACCGCCTTTACTTGCTGCATAATGAACAAATAATGGCCAAGGAATTTTCTCGTGAACACTCGACATGTTAATAACTGTTCCCTTAATATCATTTTCCACAAAATATTTAATCGCTTCACGGCTGCCTAAAAAAGCTCCCGTTAAGTTCGTATCAATGACTTTATTCCAATCGCTTAAAGACATTTCATGAGATGAAACCGGATTTTCTAACCCTGCGTTGTTAATCATAACGTCTAGCTTTCCAAACTCTTTAATAGCAGATTGAACTAAATTGATAACGTCAGACTCAACTGTTACATCACCTTTGACAGCAATTGCTTCTCCGCCAACTTTTTTAATTTCTTCTAAAACGCTGTTAGCCTCGTCTTCCTTAGAACGATAGTTCACAACTACTTTGGCTTTTTCTGTCGCAAAACGAATCGCCATTGATTTTCCCAAACCTGTAGATGAACCTGTTATGACCACTACTTTTCCTTCTAAATCTTTATACATTGTTAATACCCTCCTAGTTAGCTTTTGGCGAGCCCTAACATGACTCCTGCTATGATGATCAGTATAATTCCAATAATAATCCCAACTAACTGACGCTTCGTTTTCTTCTCACCTAAAATAATGATCCCGCCTAGTGTTGAAATGACGATTCCCATTTGAGAAAGCGAAAAGCTTGTCGCTACGCCTACTTTAGGTTGCGAGATGAATAAAAACATATTACCAGCGGCCCAAATAAGACCTGGGATAATGTTGCGAATTGCATATTTATTAAATGGCTTATGCTTAAACGTCAGCAATACTCCTCCAATAACCATACCAATTGCTTGAGGTAATAAAGCCGACCATCCGTCTACATTAAATAGACGGGCTACTACAACATAAACTAAATAACCAACGGTTGAAATTAATAAAATAACAATTCCTTTTTTGAAGTTTCCTTTTCCTTCTTCAGCCTCTTTCTCTTCTTTGCTTTGAAGTGATGTTAAAACAATCCCTACAATAATAAAGATAAGAGCGAGCACACCAAGAATAATTGAAGTTTTTGTAGACCACTCGTGAAACACAATTACTCCAAATAATGAAGTGGAAACTAACTGAAGCCCAGTTGAAATAGGCATCGTTTTAGAAACTCCGATTAAATCAATACTTTTCAGCTGATTACTTTGTCCAACTGCCCAAAATAATCCCGATACAACTCCAACGCCAAAGATTAAAGGTGTAAGCGTAGGGTGTACAAAAATATAAATACCGATAGAGAAAATCAAAGCTCCCAACGTGGTTCCAAGCGTTTGGCTATAAGGTCCTCCGCCTAGTTTCACATTGAAAAGCACAATGCTTCCCCAAAATATGGCTGGTAAGACAGCTAAAAATATGTCCATGTTTCAAAACCTTCCTGTGCTAAAATTAAATGTCAAAATGCATATTCCCCAATTTTTCCGCCATTAATCCTTTTTCAGGGACATTTTATGAATTAATGACCGCACGAAGTATTCTTTGGATAGCGAAAACTGTATACCTTAATTTGTTCTAGGAGAGAAAAAGATATACTTTCTAACGCAAAAAAACAGCTTTTCCAAATAAAAGCTGTTCTGTATGATTTAATTTATTTTTAACATATAGCGATTAATAGGTCTCCCCACTCTGCCGTATTCAACTGATAATTTCAGCTCGTTTTCCTGTTCTAAAAACTCTAAATACCTTCTTGCCGTAACACGCGCAATTCCTACGCCGTCCGCCACTTCTTCAGCAGAAATCGGATGCCTCTGTTCGGAAAGATATTGTTGTATCCTCCTTAACGTAACCGCATTTAGCCCTTTTGGAAGAAAATCGGCCTTTTCTTCGAATTGCTGAAACAGCATAGAATCTAATTCAGACTGAGTAATATATTCTTTTTGACTTATTTTAACTTGAAACGAACGATACTGCTCAAGCGCTTGCTTCATTCGTTCAAACTTGAACGGTTTCATAATATAATCCACCGCGCCGTACTGAAGAACTTTTCGTACGGTTTCAATATCACTTGCAGCCGTAACTGCTATCACGTCTGTTTTATAGCCATTTGCTCGAATTTGCTGTAAGGTGGTTAGGCCATCTTGACTAGGCATATACATATCAATAATCGTTAAATCAGGCTGATGCTGTTTAATGAGCTGTATACCTTCTAAACCATTCGAAGCTGCAGCGATAACGATGAATCCTTCAACTTGTTCAATAAATTGGCGGTTCACTTCTTGTACCATAGGATCGTCTTCTATGAGAAGCACCGTCCATTCTTTTTTATTCATTTCCCACTCCCCCTATAAAAAGAATGTAATGATAAAAGTCGTGCCAACATCTAATTCTGACTCTACTTCGATCTGACCGTTTCCTTTTTCAACAATTTGTTTTACTAAATGCAAACCAATTCCTCTAGTTTCCTTTGCTTTGGTTGAAAAACCTTCATCAAAGATTCTCTCTGCTTGATCCTCATTCATGCCACATCCGTTATCTTCAACTAATATAGAAAGAATGCCGTCATTTTGTTCCATACTTATATAGACCTTCCGTTCACGACGCTCCATATGATGATACGAATCAAAAGCGTTCTCAATTAAGTTACCAATAATAATCACAAAATCATGATGATCTAAGTAAGGAGGAAATGAGTGAAGCTCGCTGTGGCGATCGATAGCTAACTCAATTCCAAGTTCTTTGGCACGGCTGACTTTGCTTAACAGCAATCCCGATATACTTTCATCTTTAATATGTTTATGAAGAAACTGGGTGAGCTCTTCTTGCTGTTCAGACACTTGAAAAACGTACTGAAGAGCCTTGTCTTTATTTCCAAGTTGGATAAGCCCTGCAATGGTATGAAGTTTATTCATGTATTCATGGTTTTGAACTCTAAGAGCGCTTACAAATGATTTAACCCCTGTTAACTCTTCAGCTAATTTTTTAACTTCTGTTCTGTCTTGAAAAATAGCGACCGCACCGACTGTGTGATTATTAACCTTAATCGGCACACGATTGCTTAAAATATTTAAATTGCGAACTTGAAGCTCTCGATTATAAACAGGCTGATTAAGCTGCAGAATTTCTGGCAGTCTTGTATCTGGAATCACATCATAGATCTTTTTCCCAATTACCTCATCGGGTACATCCATCATAATTTTCGCTTTATGATTAAAAATAGTGATGTTCTCCTCTTTATCAATGGCAATGACTCCTTCATGCATGGCATTAAAAGTCTCCGTTCGTTCTACAAACAAACGAGCAATTTCATGAGGCTCAAGCTCAAACATCTCTTTTTTAATACGAGATGCAAGCGCCCACGCTCCCCATCCTCCAAAAAAAAGAGCGAGACCTGAGATGAGAAAAATTTCTTTTTTCAAACTTAAAATAACCTCTGTAAATTTCGGAAGAAGGTAGCCTGAGACAACGACTCCTACTTGTTCATGCTGATCGTTTACAACGGGAACAAAAGAACGAATGACCATCCCGCCTTCTCCTTTTGCTTTATCAGTATAAGTATGTTCTGCAAACGCCTGGCCCTCGTCCTCTCCTTTAGAAATTTTCCCAATCATGCTTTGCAAAGGATGAGACAAACGTTCGTGATTCATATTCATCACCACTACATAATAAGCACCGTGAATAATGCGAATCGGCTCTACAATTTGATTAATGTTCTTGCTATCTTTTTCAATTTTTTCTCGAATTTCAGGCATTTCAGCAACTGTTCTCGAAGTGATCAAAGCCCTTTGCTCTAAATCATTTTCTTTTGACTGCACAAAATTATTAATCACGACAATACTTGCTAAAAACAACGAAAAGACCACGATAAAAAAGATTAGCCCCGTCATTTTCGTTTGCATCGATAAGCGCATCATAGCGGAACACCTACTGCTGATTGAAGTTTATTTTAATTTTACCACGTTGAGAAATTGCGTGTTAGAATATTTGTAGAGAAAAATTATTGAATCGCGGGGTTGGACATTTTGAAGATGTTTATAGGGGCAAGTATCATTGTTAGCGTTTTCTTGATGATCTATGTTTTTTTGCAGTATACGGTTATAAATCAGGATAATGTGTATCATGACGATGAGCAAAAAGGATTAAATAAGCAAATTGTGATTAATTTTAGCCACGTTGTAGCTGAGAACACTCCAAAAGGCTTAGCCGCTCAAAAATTCGCTGAAATCGTTAATCAAAAATCGGATGGTAAAGTTAAAATTGAAGTATATTCAAACGGTGTGTTGTATTCAGACGACGAAGAACTTGCCGCTCTGCGCCGAAACGATGTACAAATGATTGCGCCTTCTATTTCAAAGCTAACCGACCTTTCCCCTACGTGGCAACTTTTTGATCTCCCCTTCATTTTCGATGATTACAGCGAGGCAAAACAAGTGTTTACCGGGAAAATCGGACAGGATTTGTTGAGTACGCTGCAAGAGAAAAACATTAAAGGGCTTGCTTTATGGAGCAACGGCTTTAAACAAATGACCAGCAATACAAAACCTTTGCTCCATCCAGCAGATTTTCAAGGTCAAACATTTCGCATTATGCCAAGTGAAGTAATCAAAAAACAATTCGAACTTCTTGGCGCTAAGCCTCAGGCTGTCTCGTTTAATAAAGTATATCAATCCCTTGAACGACAGGAATTTGATGGACAGGAAAATACGATTTCTAATATTTATTCAAAACGTTTGTACGAGCTGCAAAAATATATGACCATCAGCAACCATGGATACTTGGGCTATGCTGTTTTAATGGATCAAAAATATTGGGACAGCCTCCCTGAAGATGTAAAACAACTATTAAGTGATGCCATGGTAGAAACAACGAACTGGATTTGGACTCAATCAAAAATGATGAACGATGAACAGCTGCAGCAAATAAAAAATAAATCTGGCATGCGCGTTTATTACTTAAATGATACACAGAAAGCCGAATGGAAAAAGCAGTTTAACTCTCTTTATCAATCGTTTGAAGCCAATGCAACAAAACAAACGCTTGATATCATTCAGCAAATAAAAAATATCGAAAGCAAAAAGTGATGACTATATGTTCATCACTTTTTTTGACCAAAATGACCAAAAAGAACATTATCACCAGAAATATAAATAGTTAAAATTATCAGTTAATATAAGGATAAGAATAATGTAAGCGTTAACAAAAACATTCTCGAAAGGAGCATTACATATGAAATTAAGTTTTAAAAACCTAACCGTTCAAGTTGTCATTGGTATCCTTCTTGGTATTGCAATTGGCTTTATGTTTCCTGAATTTGGAGCTAAATTAAAAGTATTGGCTGATATCTTCATTAAATTAATTAAGATGGTGATTGCCCCAATTATTTTCTTAACAGTGGTCATCGGTATCGGAAGCATGGGAGATTTAAAGAAAGTGGGACGAATTGGAGGTAAAGCTCTTTTATACTTTGAGATTGTCACTACTTTTGCCTTAGCAATTGGAATTATCGTTGTAAACTTTATCAAGCCTGGGGCTGGCTTTAATATCAATGGCGCAAGCGGAGCTGATGTTACTCAATATACGCAGCAAGCAGCTGAAGCGGAGCATGGCTTTATGGAGTTTATCATGGGAATTATTCCAGACAGCGTATTTGGCGCAATGGCAAATGGTGAATTATTGCCAATCTTATTCTTTGCCGTACTATTTGGAATGGCTACAGCTACACTCGGCGAAAAAGCGGCTCCTGTCATTACATTCTTTGAACGCTGTACAGATATTTTCTTTGGCATTGTTAATATGATTATGAAACTTTCACCTATTGCGGCGTTCGGAGCGATGGCTTATACGATCGGTAACTTTGGAATAGGCTCTCTTCAAAAACTCGGTTTCTTAATGGGATCTGTTTACATTACTATGTTCTTATTTATTGTATTTGTACTTGGAACCATCGCTAAGATTTATGGATTTAATATTTTTAAATTCATTGCTTTTATTAAAGAAGAAATTCTACTTGTATTAGGTACGTCTTCTTCGGAATCTGCACTGCCAAAAATGATGGACAAAATGGAGAAGTACGGATGTTCAAAATCTGTAGTAGGACTTGTCATTCCAACTGGTTACTCATTTAACCTAGATGGAACAGCAATCTACTTATCCATGGCTGCTATCTTTATCGCTCAAGCGTATGGAGTCGACTTGTCGTTAATGCAAGAGATTACGCTACTTGGTATTTTAATGCTAACGTCTAAAGGAGCGGCCGGAGTTACTGGCTCTGGATTTATTACACTAGCAGCTACGCTTGCTGCATTCCCAATGATTCCAGTTGAAGGAATCGCGCTGTTAATCGGGGTAGACCGCTTCATGTCGGAAGCTCGTGCCATTACAAACTTAATTGGAAATGGTGTAGCAACTGTAGTTGTATCGAAAATGGAAAATGAATTTCATCCTCCTGTAGAGACGATACAAGACGTTAATTCCGCACCTCCATTAGCTAAATAATAAAAAAGAAGTTGAGACATAGCCAAATGAATCCAATCTAAAGACGAATAAATGGGATACATGAGCTGAACCGCTTATGACACCGCAGTTGATTTCCGTACAAGACTTCGCTTTCCGCGGGCGGCCGATGAGCTTCCTCGTCGCGTACGCTCCTGCGGGGTCTCATCTGTTCCGCTTTTCCCGCAGGAGTCTTCGCCTTTTCCTCCAATCAACTTCTAGAAGGATCTAAACAAATGAAGCCTACGTTCACCACAACAAAAAAAAGAACCACCAATCAAAATTGATTAGTGGTTCTTTTTTCATTTCATCTTAAATACTTTTGTCCCAGCCTCTTTTTTAGGATTAATGCGTTTCTTTTTTAGAACGTCCGCTAAGTTTCCCAACAACAACAACTAAAATAGCTAACAAAATAGGAACAATTGTATGCAAATGCGGATTTAACCCTTCTAATACATGTCCTACCGCTTTGTCTTTAAAGATCATTTCACCAGCAGTATAGCCAAGAAGCGCTGCTCCGGCAATGATGATAATCGGGAATTTTTCCATGATTTTCATTAAAAGCTGACTTCCCCAAATGATTAACGGAATGCTGATAACAAGACCAAGGATAATGAGTAGAATACTGCCGTTGGCCGCACCCGCAACCGCTACTACGTTATCTAAACTCATAACAAGATCCGCTATAATAATTGTTTTAATAGCACCTGCTAGAGTTGAATTCGCTTTAATATCTCCGTCATCTTCCCCTTTTAAAAGACTAATCGCAATCCATAGAAGCAGCAGGCCTCCGATGAAATTTAAAAATGGGATTGTTAATAAATATACAGCGACAAACGTTAGCCCTACACGTAATACAACCGCTCCTAATGTACCGAAAACAACCGCTTTGTTTCGATGCTCGTCCGGAAGATTCCGACAAGCTAAAGCAATCACGACTGCGTTATCGCCACTCAGTACAATGTTAATGAGTAAAATTTCTAAAAGATTTAAAATAAAACTCTGATCCATACAAAAACTCCTTGATTGATTTTTATTAGTCTATTTCTCTATCTCTTATTTCATTACTAGAAATAGAGAACTAAAACTCTATCAATATAACCCGTTCTTACCCTTTAATGAAAAGAAGTAGTTATTTCACTAACAGTATTTTATCACTAAAAAGAAATTTGAAATAGGTATTTGTAAAGGAAAAGTCAGTTCATTACAATAAATCAAACCTTATTCTTTATCTTTCATCTGTTTTTCACCATCATTCTCTACTATTAGTAGCAGGAGAGCATTTATAAAAAATAGAGTAATTTTTATAAATAATACAAGCCTCCTATGCTTCTTCATTATTTTGTAGTTTTTCGTCAACTGCGATATAAGAAGGGAGAAAACAGGTATGATTTTAAAAGCATTAAAAACGAATAAATTACTAACTATTAACTATCAAAACAACGGTTTTGTTCAAACGGTCAAAGGTTATATTCAAAACTTAAACTTGCTCGAACAAACTCTTCTATTAAAAGATGAAAATCAGCATGTGCGATCACTGCGACTATCAAGTATTAAAAACATTTATTGATTGAAAAAAGATCCGAACGATAAATCGTTCGGATCTTTTTTCAATTAAATAAAATATTTTTGTCTTAGTCTCTTTTTATTTAACTCACTGTATAGCGTGCGATTACTTCTTTAATTGATTCATATACAATTTCAACCATTGTTTTTAATTCTTCGTCCGTCATTGAAAGAATAGGCATCATCGTAATTACAGGACCTAGCTCTCTGATAATTAAACCTTTTTGGCGAGCCGCTAAAATAATATCTCCCATCACTTTTTTATCTTCAAAAATAGACTTTGTTTGGCGGTCTTTGACAACCTCGATTCCTGCCATTAATCCTCTTTGTCTAATGTCTCCCACGTTAGGCAGTTCATAAAGCTTTAATAGATAACGTTTAAAAACTTTCGACCTTTCTTTTACACTACGGATTAACTCTCTTTCTTCTATCAGTTCAATATTTCTAAGCGCTACTGTACAGGCCAATTGATTTCCCGTATACGTATGTCCATGAAAGAACGTTTTATTTTCATCTGGATGAGCTAAAAAAGCATTAAATATCTGTTCGCTTGTTAACGTAGCAGCAAGCGGCATATATCCTCCTGTGATCCCTTTTCCTACACACATAATGTCTGGTACTACGTCTTCTTGTTCACATGCAAACATCGTTCCTGTTCGCCCGAATCCGACAGCTACTTCATCACAAATGAGCAATACCCCGTACGCTTTGCACAGACGCTCTACTTGTTTTAAAAAACCGGGAGGATGAGTAATAATACCCGCTGCTCCTTGCACAAGCGGTTCAATAATCAAGCCGGCTACTTCTTCTCCGTTGTTCTGCAAGAGCTTCTCCAGCTGGTGAATACAGTAAGCTGAAGCTTGCTCTTCGGTTTCGAACCCGTCCATACGGTAGATGTAAGGAGAAGGTGTGGGAATGCGTTCAAACAGTAAAGGCTTAAAGATGCGATGAAATAAATCCATGCCTCCTACACTGACTGCCCCGATTGTATCTCCGTGATATGCCTCATTCAATGAGATAAATTTACTTTTGTTTTTGTACTTTGCAGAGTCGAGATTTTGCCAATATTGATAGGCAATTTTCAACGCAATTTCAACAGCGGCAGAGCCTGTATCAGAATAGAATACTTTCGATAAGCTGCCAGGAGTAATTTCCGCTAGCTTTTTAGCTAACAAAATGGATGGAACGTTTGCCGATCCAAGCAGTGTAGAATGCGCTAATTTCTCCACTTGTATATGTAAAGCTGTATTTAATTCCGGATCATTATGTCCATGCACGTTCACCCATAGAGAAGCGTATCCATCTAAATATTTGTTTCCCGCTACGTCATACAAATAGCTTCCCTCTCCTCTTTCAATGATAAGGGGATTCGATTCACGGTAAGCTTTCATTTGTGTAAAGGGATGCCATACATATTCTTTATCCCATTTTTCCAGCTCAGCTTTTTGATACGACACAGTCAAACACCTCCTCAATATGTTGAATCACACTTTTTTGCCTCACCAATTTCTCAATATATGCTTCTAACTCTTCATCGATATGAGTAAATACAGGTACAGTCATTAAAGAAGAGACTTGAAGCAGCTTTTCAATCGTTCGAACATTGTCTTTATGAATGATACTGCTGTGATTAAAACGATTAAAAATGAGTCCGTTGATTTTAAGATGATGCTCACTTGCATATGAAAAGGTAGAAAGCGCATCGTGAATAGCTCCTAATTCCGTTGTTCCAACAGCAATAACCGGCATTTGTGCATCTAGGATCAAATCTTTTGTCATATAAAACGTTGTTTCCTCTTCAATTAAAGGTACGGCAAGTCCTCCCGCTCCTTCCACGAGTACTACGTCAAATGCCTTTTTTAATTCATTAATGCGCTTTAAGACGATTGAAGGCTCTACTTGCCTATTGCTCAGTTTAATAGCCAAGTGAGGAGACGTCTCTGGCTTTAACTGATAAATACCTGTATTTGCTACTCCGAGCCTTGTTTCAAACAAGTGAATATCTGGATAACCTCCGATTTCATCTTGGTAGCCGGTTTGAAACGGTTTACAAATTGTCGTTTTTATTCCTAGACGGCTAAGTACTTTATACAAAATGCTTGTCACCAGCGTTTTACCAATATCTGTTCCAGTTCCCGTAATAAAATACGCTTTGCCCACTTTCTTTCCTCCTCTTTTTTCTATGTCTTCATTACCCCGCTTTAGCCCGCTTTGATGATAAACGGCTAAATTGAGGCTTCATTCGGTGAATCAGCACTGAACATAAAATGCACAATAAAAGATCTCCAGGCATTGGCAAAACAGCTCCAAAAAGAAGTGTATCACTCAGTGAAAGTGGCTTTTCAATTATCCATTTCATTGCTCCGTAAAGCCAAACGCACCCGAATACGTACACAATAACCAATGTAGATAAGTTGGCTAAAAAGATAGAAAAAGGTTTCTTTAAGTCATATTTTTGAATAAGGTAGCCGTTCATAAATGACCCTGCAGCATAGCCAATTAAATAGCCAAACGTTGGTTTGAAGATATACCCTAAACCTCCTCCTTCTGCAAAAACCGGAACACCGATTAACCCAATACCTATGTAGCATAGCTGACTATACAAACCTAAACGCGGTCCTAACAGCGCCCCGGCTAAATAGACAGGAACAATTTGAAGAGTAAACGGTATGTAGGGAATAGGAATTTTTATAAATGCACCAATCGCCGTTAAAGCAGCAAATAAAGAAACATACGCCATTGTTCTCGTTTTCATGTTCACCCTCCTTTCTCTGTTCGCTGCTTTAAGTTTGCAATAATCTCTTTTTATTTGTCAACTTAATTTTAATTTAAGTTTACAAATAAAATATAAAAAAAGACGCAAAAACCTGGGCTTTTGCGTCTTTTTGATTTTTATAAAATTACCTTTTTGTCGTCTTTAAGCTGCACTTCTTGACGGCTGATAGATAAATCAACTTTCTTTTTTACACGTGCATGATAATAAGCATAAAACAGCAGCGCTAGTGGAATACCGACATACAGTGCCATTCGCTGCTCTGCATCAAATGCCATGCTTCCAAGTACAATCGTATTTAATACTAATGCGATTAAAGGTAATACCGGGTAAAGAGGGACTTTGAATTTTAAATCCTCGATTTGCCCTCCTTGATTTATATATCTTTTTCTAAATGCAAGCAGTGATGCAGCGATTGTAATCCAGCCAATTTGTGCACCTAAACCCGCTGCAGAAATAAGCCATACAAATACTGTTTCTTGAGCAAAGAATCCTGAAAGCAAAGATAAAAGTGCAATGCCTAATGTTAAAAGCAAGGCGTTCATCGGCACACCGCGTTTATTTACTTTCATGAAAGCTGAACTTGCCATGTTATCTTTTGACAATGAATACAGCATACGCGTTGCTGCATAAAGACCTGAGTTAGCTACAGATAACAGTGCCGTTAGGATAACAAAGTTCATAATGTCCGCTGCGTATGGGATACCAATTTGGTCAAATACAACAACAAATGGACTTTCAACTACGCCTGCTTTTTCAAGCGGAATCATCCCCGCTAAGACAGCTACAGCTAGTACAAAAAATACAAGCGTTCTCCATACCGTTTGTTTAATGGCTCTTGGTACAGTCTTGTCTGGGTTTTCACTTTCCCCAGCAGCTACACCGATAAGCTCCGTACCTTGAAATGAGAAGTTAACTGTAATCATCGTAATCAGCACGGCACTAATTCCGTGAGGGAACACGCCGTGAGCCGTATAGTTAGAGAAAAGCGGCGCGCTGTCTCCATTGCTTAATGGAAGAAAACCAAACATAGCAGCTCCACCAAGTACGATAAATAAAATAATAGCTAACACTTTAATGCTGGCGAACCAAAACTCCGCTTCACCAAACGCTTTAGCTGACAGTGCATTTAATGAAAATAATAAAAGCGCAAATATAGCACACCAGATCCATACAGGAGAATCAGGAAACCATCTTTGCATAAGCTGACCTGCTGACAAAAATTCTAATGCAACCGTTACAGCCCAGCCCAACCAATATAACCATCCAAAAGCAAAACCAACGCCAGGGCCAATAAATTTTGTTGTATATGTCTGAAACGAACCAGAAACTGGCATTGCTACTGCAAGTTCCCCTAAGCAAAGCATTGTTAAGTACATAATGAAGCCACCTACGATAAACGAAAGGATAGCTCCAATCGCCCCTGCTTGGCTAATCGTGTATCCTGTTCCTAAAAAGAAACCTGTACCGATAACCCCGCCGAGCGAAATCATAAACAAATGTCTGCTTTTCATCGTCTTTTTTAATTCATTTGTTTGCTGTTGTCCTTCTATCATATTAACGACATTTCCTTTCAACCTATTTATTACGAGATATTACCTAGAAAAAAATTAATAAACCTTTGTTTTCTATGCATATTTACTTACATATTTATGCGGTGTTCTCAATTTAAATGAAACAGCCTTTTGTAATCTTAACATAATGCTCACTAGATTTAAAATGTTTTTCTGCAAAAGTAAAATGAATTTTTCTTGAATAGTGTGATTTCCTTTTACTGTTGATATTCATAAGCGTTTTTCTTCAAATGAATAGATGATACAACAAGAAAAAAGCTGTGCTTTCGAAGACGAAAGCACAGCTTTTTCACTTTTTACCAAACAAACAATCCAACAATCATAGCACTTAATAAAGAAACAGCGATACCGCTCACAAGCAGTTTCCATACGTTTTTTCCAATAATCGTTGATTTACCTTCTGATAACGTAGAATTATACGTACCATAAATCATACCCACCGTACTGAAGTTAGCAAAAGATGTTAAGAATGTTGTAGCAACTGCAATCGTATGCGGTGGAAGTGTATCTAGATTTTTCTTCAAATCCATCATCGCCACGAATTCATTTGTTGCTAGCTTGATACCCATCAGCTGAGCTACGTACATGGCATCATGTCCCGTTAGCCCTAGTAAGAATGCAAATGGACTAAAGATGTAAGAGAAAATCTTTTGTACAGTCAAGCCGTCTACAATAACGCCTAAAATACCGTTAAGCGCAGATGTAAGAGCTACATATCCAATAACCATCGCTAAAATAACAATTACCATGTTCATTCCGACTAACATACTGTTTGAAATGGTAGAGAAAAAGTCTTTTTTCTCTGACTTTGGCGGTACGTAAATCATATCTTCTTCTTTTGTAACATGAACTGGATTCAATAAGCTCACTAAAATAAGCGCGTTTAAACAGTTCAGTGGAATTGCCGTAAACACGTACGTAGCGGGAACCATCGTTAAATAAGCACCGATAATAGATCCGCTAATACTGCTCATACTCATAATTCCAAACGTAAGCAAACGGTTGTCCTTTAACACAGAAAGCTGATTACGAATAACTGCTAATGCTTCCGTATTTCCTAAGAACATCATTTGGATAGCGAAAAAGCTTTCTAATTTAGGCAAGCGAGAAACTTTCGAAATGACCCAGCCTACTTTATCAATAATCCACGTTAAAATACCAAAGTAAGATAAAATATCAAAGAACGTCACGACAAAGATGATAGGCAGTAATGCACTGAAGAAAAAGTCAACCGTTTGATTTCCCATTACGGATGGAAACGCAAAGGCAATTCCATCGTTGGCACAGGAAATCAGCCAAGTAAAGAACGAAGCAATCTTATTAATGATCCATGTTCCGATTGAAGTTCCTAACATAAACCAAGTAATGAGGACTTCAACGACTAATAGTGAAGCAATCGGACGCCACTTTATTTCTTTCTTTTTAGGAGAACATAAGAAGACGACGCCCATTACTACAAAAACGCCTAATAAATTTAATAAAAAGTACATGCAAGCCACTCCCAGGTGTGTATTTGAAAAACAAAAAAAGCTCTTACTTTTCATAAATTCTGACAATAACAGAAAGTATGAAAAGTAAGAGCTTTGAAAGAAGGCTGTATCTATGATAATACGCCCTTCTTTTTGCTGCTTATATCCAAACTTTCTTGTAGTCTAGTTTTTTACGGTTACTAGGTAGAGACTATCAGACCATATTACTGATAATATACAAGATCGTAATCTTAGCTGTATTCAATTGATATGAACAAATTCTACCCTTTATTTTTTCAATAATCAACACTTTAAAAGTTTTTCGGAATAATAAAATTGGTATGAAAATTCTATTTATTTATTACTTCTTTTGAACTACTCATCGGAAAATCACACAAAAAAAGTGAATTTAATCATCCTTTTAACTCAATTATTTTCCTGTTTTTGAAATAAAGAAATTAATTCTTTGATGAGTATGTTTAAATCTCTACTTCGCTTTTCATTTAACTCCTCACAAAAAACATTTCATTTTTACGACTTGAGACGTAGAAAAAAATAATCCTGCTGTTCGTTGAAATTAACCGGTTTTCATTTTACACTTTATGGTAGAAGAAAACAAATTTAATTATAGGTAGAAAGCGGGTTATAACGTGAAAAAAATATTGGCTTTTATTTTAGTGATAGGTGGTACGGCAGTCCTCTTTTCTACTGCGTTTGCGCCTTCCTCCTGGTCGTTAAGTTCATTCAAGACGTCCAAGTCTGAAGCGGCATTATCAAGTGATATTCAGCGTATTCAAATCGACTCTCCAAGCATTAGTACAACGGTCGTTCCGCAAGATCGTCAAGATATTAAAACAAAAGTAGAAGGTAAAGGAAAAGTAGATGTAAAGCAAAATGGAGACACCCTAGTTGTCGCGTATCAAAAAAGTCCCTTTCAATGGCTTTCTATTTTTTCAAACACAAAAGTAACAATCTACATTCCTAAAGATTATCACCATAACCTTGCGCTTAACGTAGGTTCGGGGGACCTTCAAATTGCTACACATCCTGAACAAGCGCTTCAGCTGAAAGATGTTTCGATTAAAGTAGGTTCTGGAAATGCAAGCATTTCAAACTTGATGAGCACCTCTCTTCGTACGGATGTTAATTCTGGAGATTTACAGCTGAGTAATGTCGAGACCCAAACGGCTAAATTTGCTGTCGGCTCTGGGGAAATTAAAGGAACAAACTATCAAGGAAAACTTCAGGCGCGCATTGGATCTGGTGATCTCTATATGGATTTTAAAAAGCTAGAAGAGGCCGTGTCTGTAGATGTAGGATCCGGAGATGCCGTGCTGGTTCTTCCGAAAAGCGCTGGTTTTAAAATGAATGGAAAAGTAAGCAGCGGTGACATTAACAACAATTTTAAGTTAAACAATGCAACGATAACAGAGAATGTATTAAAAGGAAAATACGGAAATGGAAAATACCCTATCGATATAGCTGTTTCAAGCGGAGAATTAACCTTGGAATCAAAATAAAGAGGCTAGGACAAAAGTATTTTAACTCAATTGCAAAACGAACCATTAATCAACATATTTGATTAATGGTTCGTTTTTTGTTGTGGTGAACATCGTTTTATCTGTTTCGTTTTTTCTAGTAGTTGATTGGAGGGCAAGCGACGAGGAGGCTCAGCGTCCGCCCGCGGAAAGCGAAGCCTTGCCCGGAAATCAACTGCGGTGTAATAAGCAGTCCAACTCATGTATCTCATTTGTTCGTCTTTAGATTCGGTTCATTTAGTTATGTCTCAACCTCTTTATTTATGGTCTCACTGCAATATACCATGCTACTCCTACGATTGATCCTATGAATACAACTCCGTAAATAATAGATAAATTCACTATACTTTTCTTTTTAGATTTCCCGTAATCTTCATCTACTTTCTTTGCAGCACTGATCGTACCTGCAAGGGCAGCAACGCCGATAATAATGACAAGAAGCAATGCTAATTTCATTCACTCTCTCCTCCATATTTCGGTGATTGAATAAGACTGAATACTAAGATATTATTGATTTCATTTTAAGCAGCACAATTTAATCAGAATATGAAAGCGCTATACCTTCTCTTTCTATCATAAAGCTAAATTATGTAAAATCAACCATCCAATCGTTCATTATTTTCCTCCGCCACTTTACATACATAAAAAATTCCCGAGCTTCACTGCTCAGGAATTTTTATCTAATAGACATGACATTTTAAGGTTTTAAAATGACTTTAATGCAGTTATCTTGATGATCATTAAAGATTTTGTAGGCATTAGCTGCGTCTTCTAAAGCGACTTTATGAGTAATAATTTCTTTTGGATCGAATTCTCCTTTTACAATTTGATCATATAATTTTGGCATAATCGGAATGACAGGAGCTTGCCCCATTTTGAGAGTTACATTTCGAGCAAAAAATGCTCCTAACGGAAAACTGTTATAGTTGCTTCCGTATACCCCGGTGATTTGGACGGTTCCACATTTACGAACGGCTTTTGTCGCAATTTGAATAGGTCCGAGCGTTCCGCCTTGAAGCTTTAATTTTTGTTCAATGTATTCAAGGGGCGACTTTTTGCCATCCATACCTACACAGTCAATCACCACATCAGCTCCGCCTTTTGTGATTTCTTTTAAATGCTCTCCCATATCTGGGTATTCTGTAAAATCAAAGGTTTCTACGGCATTCATTTTCTTTGCATGCTGCATTCGGTATGGAACATGATCTACTGCGATAACCCGTTTGGCACCTTTCATCCAAGCAAACTTTTGAGCCATTAACCCCACTGGCCCACAGCCGAGTACGATAACGGTATCTCCTTTTTTAACATCCGCATGCTCTACACTCCAATAAGCAGTTGGAAGCACATCTGATAAAAAAAGAAGCGATTCATCTTCTAATTCGCACGATTCTGGAATCACAAACGGTGTGAAATTCCCAAACGGCACTTTTAAATATTCAGCTTGACCTCCTGGATGATTTCCAAACTTTTCAGTATATCCAAAATAGCCCCCAGAATCATAATGTGGATTAGAATTGTCACATTGGCTCGTTAAATCATCCTTACAGTAGGCACACTGTCCGCACGCTACGTTAAACGGAATAATAACGCGATCGCCTTTTTTTACTTTTGTAACATCCGGCCCTACTTCTTCCACAATTCCCATTGGTTCATGACCAATAATATAACCGTGAGGCAATAGCATGCTTCCTTGATATAAATGCAGATCAGAACCGCAAATAGCCGTTGACGTTATTTTAATGACAATGTCATCTTTCTTCTCTAATTTCGCATCTTCTACTTCTGCTACTTTTACCTGATTAGGCCCTTGATACGTTACCGCTTTCATTTTCACCCTCCAGTTTTAAAACCTTGATGCTACTTAAATTTATCTAAAGGCATGTATTCTATCCGGATAAATCAAGGAAAAATAAAAAAGCAGCGCTTACGCATCTGCTTTAATGATTATTAAAACTGAAAGACATGTTTTCCTACCAGTACATCTGCCATCTTTACAAAGCGCTTGATTTCTAATACATCATGAACACGAACTATTTGAACGCCTTGTGCAATCCCAGCATATACAGTAGCTGCGGTTCCTTCCATTCTTTCCGTAGGAGGAGCATCCACTATTTGTCCAATAAATCCTTTACGAGAAGTAGCAAGCAGCACCGGATAACCCATATTCGTCAGCTGATCTAAATGCTGAATTGCTTCTACATTATGGGCAGCCGTTTTTCCAAAGCCAACGCCTGGATCTAAAATAATTTGATCGTCGCGAACTCCGGCAGCTTTTGCAATGGAGATGCTTTCTTTTAAATCACTTATCATATCGGTAATCAGATTTGTATAGTTGGGCTCATGACGGTTGTGCATTAAAATAATGGGCACATTATAATCAGCTGCAACTTGAGCCATTTTAGGATCGGCTTTTGCACCCCATATATCATTAATAATATGTGCTCCTGCTTCTAGCGCATGTTTGGCCACTTCCGATTTGTATGTATCTACGGAAATCGGCACCTCTACGCGCTTAGCCACTTCAGAAATAACGGGCACAATCCGTTTAATCTCTTCTTCATCGCTAATTCTTGTATAACCAGGACGAGTTGATTCTCCTCCGATATCAATGATATCTGCTCCTTGCTTTACCATTTCCTCAGCATGAGCAACTGCTTTATCTACATCGTAGTATTTTCCGCCGTCTGAAAATGAATCCGGGTTTACGTTTAAAATCCCCATAATAAGCGTACGATCCGCATAATTCAGCTCATACTTTCCGCATTTAATGACGGATTGAGACGTTAAAGTTGACACTATCCTCAGCCCCTTCGTAATTTGCAAATTAATATATATTTATAAATATCATGTATTTTGAGAATGTCATACCGTTCGTAATTATATCAAAAGTCACCAGTCCTATGTGATTTTTCTTGGAGTTTCTTTCTTCTATAGTGTGAGATAAACATTAAAAGTGAATACACAGATAACATTAAAAATCTCTATCGGGCTTGTCTTCAGGGTCTTTTTTCCTCTTCTCACATCTTTTGTGAGTCTTTTTATTCAAAAAGAAAGGATTCGCATTAAAAGCGTTTAATTTATAGCAATAGTTGGGAATTTATAATTAAGTAACTTCCATTTTTTATGGAATTCATTTTAAGGAGGATGACTATGACTCAACAACCGTTACAAGTCAAATTAATTCCTTATACAATTGAGTCGATTATCGACTCAACAAACGAAACGCCTAAAGGAGTAAGCTTAATTCAAGCACCTGCTATTTGGGAACA
Organism: Priestia sp. RMT2NF4; assembly: GCF_047872835.1. Lineage (NCBI taxonomy): Bacteria > Bacillati > Bacillota > Bacilli > Caryophanales > Bacillaceae > Priestia > Priestia sp. RMT2NF4. Next base: position 231,216 of record NZ_JBLQZO010000003.1, on the reverse strand, counting down.
AAGCAATCAAGGAGAAGGCATTGTAATTGCAGTTATCGACACTGGTGTTGACACAAATCATCCTGACTTAAAAGATTGTATTATCGGAGGAAGAAACTTCACTTCGGATTATGACGGAGATTCTTCTGTATTTGAAGATAATAATGGGCACGGCACTCACGTGTCTGGTACCATTGCTGCTGCGCTCAATAATGAAGGGGTAGTAGGGGTGGCACCCAAAGCAAAAATCCTAAGCTTAAAAGTACTTACCGGTGAAGGATCGGGAAATTACGAATGGATTATTGACGCTATTAACTACGCCGTCGAATGGCGAGGTCCTAACAATGAGCGAGCACGAGTTATTTCCATGTCACTCGGGGGACCACAAGACGTTCCAGAACTGCACGAAGCTGTTCAAAATGCTGTGAATAAAGATGTTTCTGTCGTTGTTGCGGCTGGAAATGAAGGTGATGATCGCGAAGAAACTTTTGAATATTCATATCCAGGAAGTTACAACGAAGTCATTCAAGTAGGAGCAGTGGACAACAGCTTAAGCTTGGCTCCTTTTACCAACGTCAATGAAGAAGTGGATTTAGTGGCACCGGGAGTTAACATCATCTCTACTTTTTTAGAAGGTAAATATGCGACTCTTTCAGGAACTTCAATGGCAACTCCTCACGTGGCAGGAGCTTTAGCTTTATTAATTAACTTATGTGAGAAGGAATTTGGCCGCTCTCTAATCGAAGCCGAAATCTATGCTCAACTTGTAAGAAGAACGCTTCCTCTTGGATATCGAAAAAGCTCTGAAGGAAACGGATTTCTCATGCTCGATTTGGTAGAGAAAATACATGATATTATTAACGTAGCCCGTATCAACCCTAGTAAGTAATAAATAAGAAAAACGAGAAATCTTCTTGGTTCTTGTTAAATTGAAATAAAGACATGCGAACGCATGTCTTTATTCATATCTTAATGCTTCGATTGGATCTAGCTTCGCCGCTTTGTTTGCAGGAAGCATGCCGAATACAATGCCAATCGTCATGGAAAACAACACTCCTCCAAGTACTACTTGCCACGAAATTAATGACGGCCAGCCGGCAAATAACGAAACAAGAGCTGCCCCGCCTGCGCCGAGGCCAATGCCAAGCAAACCACCAATAAGCGTGAGCGTAATGGATTCAATCAAAAACTGAGTTAAAATTTGTCTTTTAGATGCTCCCAGTGCTTTACGAATACCAATTTCTCTTGTACGTTCCGTTACAGAAACCAGCATAATGTTCATAACGCCAATCCCGCCAACAAGCAGGGAAATGCCTGCAATGGACCCAATAATCGTTGTCATAATTCGCGTTACATTTCCAATGCTATCTGCTATTTCTTCTAAGTTCTGCACTTGGTAAGCATCTTCAGCATCATGCAAATTATTTAACAAATCCGTTGCGTCATTACCTACTTTTTTTAATTGATCAGAACTTTGTGCTTGAACGCTAAGGTTTGTGTAGTCGAGCTTACCGAAGCTTGATTTGTACGTATTATCTGGAATGTAAATAGTCGGTATTTCATATGCTAAAAAGCCTTTTGGTTTTTTTGTCACACCAATAATTTTGATAGGCTGTCCTTGAACCCATACTACTTGTCCAAGAGCTTCTTTTTTATCAAACAGCTCTTTTTTCATATCGCTCGTAATAACACCTACTCGATTACCTGACAAAAAATCAGCGCTGTCCAACATTCTTCCTTTTGAAACTTCAAGCTGATTAACCTCAATATACCCTTCATTAATTGCGTTAACAGTTGTATCGGATTCTTTGTCTCTATATCTTATTCCCATTCCCATTGAGCTAGAAGCTACCACATTCTTCGCTCCAGGAATAGTCGAAAGAGCTTTAATATCATCCTCTGTAAAGATCGGCTCCCCCGTCATGGAAAGGTCATCAGCTTGCATCTCGTCTTCAGGAGGCTCGTAGTAGACATCAACTGTATTGCTTGCTCCTGTTATTTCTGACTTAATCATCTGTTCTCCGCCTTGGCCGATAGCAACAACGATAATAACCGCCCCTACGCCAATGATAATACCAAGCATTGTCAAAATAGAGCGCATTTTATGAGCAAGAACCGAGGAAAAAGCCATACGAATATTTTCTATTAAACTCATAAGCTATCGTTCTCCTTGTCACTATGACTTAATACCTTACCGTCACGAACGATAACTGTACGCGATGTGTACTCTGCCACTTCAGGTTCATGAGTAATAACTACAACTGTTGTCCCATCTGCATTTAGCTTAGAAAATTGCTCCATAATATCAGCACTCGTTTTTGTATCTAAGGCTCCTGTGGGTTCATCGGCTAAAATAAGCGTCGGATTGTTAACAATAGAGCGAGCAATAGCAACACGCTGCTTTTGCCCTCCTGATAACTCGCTCGGCAAGTGTTTCATTCGCTCACTCAGCCCTACTTTTGCAAGCGCAGCTTCTGCTCTGGCTCGTCTTTCCTTACGCGATACGCCGGCATATACCATTGGAAGCTCTACGTTTTCGACAGCTGATAAACGCGGCAGCAGCTGAAACTGCTGAAAAACAAAGCCGATATGAATATTTCTTACTTTTGCCAGCTGCTCATCGCTGTAAGTAGAGATTTCTTGTTCATTTAATAAATAGGAGCCTGAAGAAGCGCGGTCTAAGCATCCGATAATGTTCATGAGCGTTGATTTTCCGGAGCCTGAAGGTCCCATAATCGCAACAAACTCACCGTCATAAATCTTCAAATTAATATCTTTTAAAATCGGTACTTCCTCTTTGCCAAGATGATAGCTTTTATGAATATTTACAAGCTCAATCATTGAACAGTCACTTCCGCACCGTCAGTTAAGTCCTTTGAAGGATTGGCAATAACTTTATCTTTAGAAGAAACGCCGCTTTTGATTTCAATAAATTTGTTGGTTGTTTCTCCTACCTTTACTTCCTTACGAACCGCCTTTTTATCTTTCACGACGTATACAAATTTTTCTCCGTCTTCATTTACAACTGCTTTTATTGGGAGTGATGAAGCTTTCTTACTGCTTGTTTCAATTTCAAGCAGCAGCTTAAATCCTGGCTTAATCATCGTGATATCTTGGTCATCTACTTTTACTTCAACTGGATATTGATTCGCTGCATCATTGCCTGCCTCCGCTGATGCCTGCTGCTGAGGTAGATAGTCAATTTGTTTTACGCTCCCTGACCATTCTTTATCAGGCAGTACATCTGATGTAATTTTAACAGCTTGACCGGTTTTAATTTTTAAAGCGTCGTACTCAGAAAGCACGCCAGTAGCTAAGTATTCATCGGTATTACCAATATGTATAAGCGGCTTTTGAACTTCACTCGTGTTATTAACCGCTTCTTTATCTACTTCTAGCACAGTCCCGCTAATATCACTCGTTACGTCTAAATTACGCTCTTTTTTAGCAATTGATTTGGCTTCTAGTTTGTTTCGTTCTAAGTCAATTTTAGCCGTTTCTAAGTCGAGGTTGAGCTGCGTCCGCTCTGTTTCAATTTGATCTTTCGCTTCTTGCTTACTCATTTCTTTTTCTAATTCTTTTTGTTTTTTATTTAAATTTGAGATTTGTTTGCTTACTGAATCAATTTGCAGCTGACTCGATTTTTTTTCTAGCTTGTTTTGTTCTTGCTCTAAATCAAGCGTATCGCTTTCGTACGTTACGAGAGAAGTTCCCTGCTGTACGCGCGATCCTTCCGTTACATGAAATCGTTCAACCTCGCCTTTTTCAGCGTCAAAGTAAACGTATTGCTCATCAGCAAGCTTTAACGTACCCGGAACCATCACTGTATTTCTTAACTTTTTTTCTTTTACAGTTGTTACTTGAACATCAACTGCTTTACCACCTACACTTTGTGCACGATATACATTAATCCCAATAACCGCAACAATAACAACTGTTACGGCTGTAATAATTATTCCTTTTTTCATTTACAACCCTGCTCCTTTAAGCGCTTCTGAAGCAGCTCCTCCAACTCCTGAAATAGCAGCTCCTAAGATAAATAAAACAATTACGGTAATAATTGAAGCAGCTTTTGATAAATTCGCTACTTTTTGCAGCCCGACTGCTGTCAAAATAAGTCCCCATATAGAGAAAATTTCGATTGAAGTAAATACGCCTCCAATAGCACCTTTAGCACCAACTAGCCCATTTAACGACGTCACATTCGCTGAAGTATGCGCTAATGCAGCGACTCCCGTATTAATTAACTGACCAATTGCTGTGATGAACGTAACAAACAAATTCATGCTAAACATTTGGCGATATGTTGTTTTTCCAGTCCCTAACTTTGCAATTAAAAACAAAATTAAACTCGTGAATGCCAGTGTAGCAACTATTGCAATCACTCCTCCAACCGTTCCGCCAATCATACTGAATATAGGATTCACTTCAATCCCAGCTTCTTTTTGCTGCTGTAATGTCTCTTGCGCTTGAGGGGTATAAACAGCTAGAAGCGTTGTTGCAAGTGTTAAAACAATAACAAGTAAAAGAGGTCCCCAGATGACCGGAGTGCTTTTCATTTTCTCAAACTGTACAACCGGACTCGTAATAAAACCAAAAATAGAAGGCTTTCCTTTCTCTTGAACTTCCGAAGATACATTGACTTCTGTGCTCATAATCAAACTCCTTTTATTTTGTTTCGTTAGTAGCTCTTAAGACCCACCTTTTACTATTTTTTAAAGTCTTCTAGCAAAATTGGCTCTTTAAGAAACTCTCAAACACCTAATATTCTAACATAATTATACAAATTAATTTACATTTTTCTTACATTTAATATTTTTTATGGTATTTTTAACAATTAAAGAGATGTCTTAATGCTAAATTACATTATTAATCTTTTTTATATTTTCTAAATATTCTAATTATCATTTGACATCATTCAATAGAATTCGTATATTATGATTAAAGTTTATTATTCCTATGTTTTTTATAAGTTTTATATCCAAGGAGGAGTTTCAATGTCTGCTAAGAAACCATTTCGTCCTGAAACACAAGCGATCCATTCTGGTCAACAGCTTGACCCAGCTACTTTTTCGCGTGCCGTACCTATTTATCAAACAAGCTCATTTGGATTTAAAGATACGGAGCATGCTGCGTCTTTATTTAATTTAAGTGAACAAGGCTATATCTACACTCGAATTGTAAACCCTACTACGGACGTTTTTGAACAGCGAATTGCTGAGTTAGAAGGCGGAGTTGGTGCTCTAGGAGTAGCTTCAGGTCAGTCAGCTACTACCTTTTCCATTTTGAATATCGCTTCCGCAGGAGATGAAATTGTATCAGCAAGCAGTTTATATGGGGGAACGTATAACCTCTTTTCGTCTACGCTTCCTAAACTGGGCATTACCGTCAAATTTGTAAACGCCGATAATCCAGAAAATTTTAGAAGTGCAATCACTTCCAAAACAAAGGCAATTTATGCTGAATCCGTTGGAAATCCACAGGGAAATGTGCTAGACATCGAGGCAGTTGCAGACATTGCCCACGAACATGGAATTCCTCTTATTATTGATAATACTGTTCCAAGCCCTTACCTTCTTCGCCCCATCGATTTTGGAGCAGATATTGTCGTTCATTCTGCTACTAAGTTTCTTGGAGGGCATGGAACAGCAATTGGCGGTGTTATCGTAGACAGTGGAAAATTTAATTGGGAAGCGAGCGGAAAATTTCCAGACTTAACAACTCCAGATCCAAGTTATCATGGCCTCGTATACACAGAAGCTGCCGGTGAAGCTGCTTATATTACAAAAGCGCGCGTTCAGCTTTTACGAGATATTGGAGCTGCTTTATCACCTTTTAATTCCTTTTTACTTCTTCAAGGAGTAGAAACACTCCATCTGCGATTAGAGCGTCACAGCGAAAACGCATTAAAGGTAGCGAAATTTTTAGAGCAGCATGAATTAGTAGAATGGGTAAATTATGCGGGGCTTCCTTCCCACCCTTCCTATTCTTTGGCACAAAAATATTTGCCTAAAGGACAAGGAGCCATTTTAACCTTTGGTGTCAGGGGAGGAAAAAACGCTGCGGCTAAGTTAATTGATTCGGTTCAGTTATTTTCTCATTTAGCCAATATTGGCGACTCTAAATCACTCATTATTCACCCGGCAAGCACCACTCATCAACAGCTATCTGAAGACGAACAAAAAGCTTCGGGTGTGACGCCAGAACTCATTCGTCTGTCGGTTGGAACAGAAGCAATCGACGACCTTCTTGAAGATTTAGATTATGCCTTAAAAGCCAGCCAAAAAGTGAATACAACTGTTTAAAAGCTGTGGTTTTTCACAGCTTTTTTTTATATCGCCCAATAACTTTTTATACTTTCGCTTATGCTACAATAAACAAAACGAATGAAAAAGGAGTTACTATGAACACGTTCAATTCAATACCTGCCATTACATTTACAGACGTTCATAAAACATTTAAAGATAAAGAACATAGTGTTTTAAAAGGCATATCGGGTACAGTGATGCAAGGCTCGCTCGTCATGATGGTAGGACCATCAGGATCCGGAAAAAGCACCCTTCTTTCCATGTGCAATTTACTTTCTGCACCTGATGAAGGAAGTATTGAAGTATATGGAAAAGACATTAGCAAATGGAATATTTCTGATTTGCGAAAAAAAGTGGGCATCGCTTTTCAATCAGCTCCTGTTATTGATGGAACAGTGCGAGATAATATGATGCTTGTTCAAAAGCTGCACGGCAAACAGGATATTATGCCTGAAGAACTCTGTGCCTTAACCGGTCTTTCCCCTGACTTGTTAGAGCAGGATGCAAGAGATTTATCCGGTGGTCAAAGACAAAGGTTATCATTAGCGCGCACGCTGTCGAACGGATCGGATCTTTTACTGTTAGACGAAATCACTTCCGCTTTGGATGCCACTTCTGCTCATGAAATTGAACAGCTGATTTCTCATTTACATAAAGAGCAGAATAAAACGATTATTTGGGTTACCCATAATTTAGAACAAGCCAAACGTTTAGGAGAGGAAGTCTGGCTTTTAATGAACGGAGTGATTGTAGAAAAAGCGAAGACGGAGACCTTTTTTCATGCTCCTGTAAAAGCTGAAACAAAACAATTTATTGAAGGAGCCTTTCTATGAGTTCACTTTCACTGATTTTTACCATCGTTTTTGTTTTTATTGCTCTTTTTTTATCAAAATCTTTTCGTATAGGACTCGAGAAAGATATAATCATTGCCAGTATTCGAGCAGCCGTTCAGCTGTTAGTGATCGGATATGTTTTATCTTTTATTTTTGACGCGAATCACCCAGCTTTTATGATTCTCATTTTATTCGTGATGCTGACGGTCGCTTCCCAAAATGTTGTAAAGAAAAAAAAGCAGGGATTTAAAGCTTTCTTTCGTGTATTTGTCACTCTTTTTATTGTAGAAATCCTGACCCAAAGCGTTATGCTGGGCCTACATATTATCCCTGCTACTCCGCGATATGTCATTCCTGTCAGCGGTATGATTATTGGAAATTCGATGATTTTGGCCAATTTATTTTTAAATCGGTTAGACGCTGAAGTAAATAGAAGGCGAGACGAAATTCAATTGATTCTGGCGCTTGGCGGAACTCCTAAACAAGCTATTCATAGTATTTTAAATGCCGCAATCAAAGCTAGCATGATTCCTACTGTAGAAAGCCAAAAAACAATTGGACTCGTTCAGCTTCCCGGCATGATGACAGGCCAGATTATTGGAGGGGCAGATCCGATACAAGCAGTCAAATTCCAGCTGCTCATCGTTTTTACTATCCTAGCCTCTGCTACGCTTTCCTGCGTCATCTTAAGCCGCTTAACATATCCTACCCTTTTTAATAGCTATCATCAGCTTATCCGTGAACATACATAAAAAAGAAGAAAGGAGACTCCTTTCTTCTTTTTTATTGAGCAGCTTTTTTTAATCTTGTTCCTACGTCACTTCCAAAGGTCACTCCTAAATCACCGAGCCATCTTCTATAGGCAATACTCAGTCGGTCCGGATTCAAATGAAGCTCTGCTTGTAAGTCAAGCGGCAGCTCTTCGGGCTTTTGACTTTCTACAATGCTCGTATCTTGTTCAATAATAAGCTGCTGAAAATCACGGAAATATTGATCAGGTGCATCAAACGAATAGTTTCTAGAAACCAATGCAAACACAGTCGACTTTCTTTCCTCTTCAGGTAAAACCGCAAACAGCATCGAAAAGATTTCACCCGTTTCATAGTTCACTTTTTTCAACCTTGCAACGGCAGGACGAAGAATTTCAAAAATATAATAAATAGTCGCAAAGTTACCCGTACCATCTGCATCTGCGTACACAGCGATTTCGTCAGAAATGTATCGGTTATCTTTCCAATGTACCTTATAATCAGGAATTTCGGCGTAATCCGAGTGTCCAAGGCTTCCTTCGTGAACAAAAGCCAAATGGCTTACATCTAGAAAGTTTTCTACGACACGAGGAGCTGCTGCCTGCAGAGTATGAGGGTTGGCGCAAACCGTTTTAAATCCGGAGTTAAGGTATTCGTCATACTGAGGAAGAGGAATATCACTTGCCTCGCTGTTCATCTTCACCCATATAATCCCATACTTTTCAACGCAATCATATACCTGTGCTTTTGCTTTTGAAGGAATCGCTCTTCCCGGCGGCTGTTGAGGAATTTTCACACAAGCCCCGGCACCATCGTATTTCCATCCGTGATAAGGGCACACAATGCAATCATCTACTACTTTCCCAAGAGATAACGCTGCACCGCGATGGATGCACAAATCTTTAAATGCTTTAATGGCATTAGTTGTGCGAAACAGCGCAACTCGCTCTTCTAAAATCGTTACTTGAAAGGGCTGATCTGTTAAATCATGTGAATAAGCTGCAGGCAGCCATTCCTTAGCCAATACTAAATCTTTAATCATCTGCATCGCCTCCGTACGATAAGTGAATTTATTTCTTGTTTATAAAAAAAACCGCAGAAATAGAAGGAGTTCTTCTAATTCCGCAGCTTTTTCGTTCCGTAAAACAGACTATAAGCGCGCGAAGATTCTACATAATTGCAGATAGAGCGACCTTAGCACTTCATCTACAATAACAATACGTATTCATCGCTATTTTTTTAATCTCAATACCTAACCCTTGCATATTGAATAAAAAGCGGCCAGCCGCTAAAAGCTTTTCTGTCCACTGATTTCTCTTATTTTTACTTTATCAATTTCCCACTGAAAAATCTCTTGCTTTGTAAGCATCTCTCACATAATTTTTTCGGTTAAACGAATAAAAGCTGCGGTTTTTAAAACCGCAGCTTTCTTTATCATGAGCTCATATAACTGGCTGTATATTTTTTCGTCTGTTTTTGTATTTCTTGATTTAAATGTTTGAAAAATGAGAGCGTTTCTTCATAATCCGTCGCTTTTTCATGAAACTTCAATGTAAGATTTTCTTCAAACAACGTTTCTCCTTGATGACCGACCGCTTTTAGCTGAACATCTGTAACAATACCTTGCGAAATCGAACATAATAAATAATTAAAGCAATGAACCGGAACGATATGCATCAGATGGAAATCATCAATAGTTCTATCACTTTTTGTTTTCTTAAATTCCACAGTGAGTTCTTCCGGATGAATAAACACATTTATATGCTGTTTGGACAAACAAGTAGGATTCATTTTTTGTGTATACTCACAAAATTCCAGTCCAATAAATACAGAATTCTCGGAGTCAGCTTCAATGAAGATTTGCGAATTTTTTACCATTGTCCTCGTCCTCCATATTCAATCTAGTTACCCCACCACTAGCACTTGTTTGTAGAATATTACCAGTTCTTCTCTATTTTATCACTGATTTTTCTCAGTGCCTATTTAACAGACGGAAGTTCTCTTTAAAAGAGAAGGAACTGACAGGCAGTTCTTTATGTGAGAAGAATGAACAAAAGACACCTCTTTTGTTTTATTGAGGTGTCTTTTGGTATCATCAGCCTGTGTTACGCAATCCTGCTGCAATGCCGTTAATCGTTAATAATGCTTCTTTTAAAAGTTCTTCATTTAACGTTTCAGCCTCATCTTCACGCAGCTTGGAAATAACCTTAACTTGCAAGAAGGTTAGAGGGTCCACATACGGATTTCGTAATTTAATAGATTCTTTAATCGTAGGAAGATGATCCATTAATTCTTTTTGCCCCGTGATTTGAAGAATCATTTCTTTCGTAACATTATACTCTTTTTTAATAGCGGTAAAAATCCTCTCTGAAATAACCGGATCTTGTACCATTTCTGTGTATTCTTTTGCTGCCATTAAATCTGCTTTTGTTAAAGCCATTTGCAGGTTATCGACGGTCGAGCGGAAAAATGGCCATTCTTTATACATTTGCTGAAGAAGCTGTATATCTCCGGATTTCTCTACTAAATGCTGTAAGCCCGTACCTGCAGCGTACCAGGCTGGAAGCAGCTGTCTGCTTTGCGTCCATGCAAATACCCATGGAATTGCTCGCAAGTCTTCAAAGCGATCACTTCCTTTTCGACTCATTGGACGTGACCCAATATTTAAAGCCCCGAGCTCAGGAAGAGGTGTAGCTTGTTTAAAGTAGGTTAAAAAGTCTGGATCGTTGAAAACAAGCTCTTGATACTTACGTAACGAAGCAGTTGAAATCTCGTCCATTGTTTCTTCCCATTCATGTGTACGAATATCACATTGTTCAGCTTCTTGAGAAACATTTGCTGCCGCTGTAAGAAGAGCTGAGACCGCTTGTTCAAGGCTTCGGTAAGCAATGTCATATAAAGAGTATCTAGAAGAAAGAACTTCTCCTTGCTCTGTAATTTTAACACCGTCTCCTAGCGTCTCAACAGGCTGAGATAAAATGCTTCGGTTTAACGGGCCTCCTCCTCGGCCTAGTGAGCCTCCTCGGCCATGGAAAAACTTCAGACGAACTTGATACTTCCTCGCCATATCGTGAATTTCCTGCTGCGCTTTGTAGAGCTTCCAATTAGCGGTAAGCGTTCCGCCATCTTTGCTTCCATCTGAGTAGCCAAGCATGATTTCCTGCAAATCCTTCTGTTTTCTTAAGTGCTCTCGATAAAAATCTAATTGAAATAGCTGTTCCATAATCTTAGGACCTGCTGTGAGATCATCGATCGTTTCAAGCAGCGGAGCTATATTTAACTTGCTTTCAATGCGGCCATCTGCATGAAGGCGGTAAATACCCGCTTCTTTGGCAAGTACCATGACTTCTAACAAATCACTTGCAGACTGCGTCATACTGATCAAGTAGACTTCAATGGATCTTTCTCCAAATTCTTTATGTGCTCGATGTATCATGTTAAATACTTCAATTACTTGCTGCGTTTCTTTAGAGTAATTCTCTACAAACGATAGCACAGGTCTTGGGTCTTGAAGAACTTTCCCTAGCAGCTCAACTTTTTTCTCTTCTGTTAACGCTGAATAATCTTCAGCTAAAGAAACAGCATGGAAAATTTCTTTGATTGCCGCTTCATGTTCTCCGCTGTGATTACGGATATCAAGCGTTGCTAAATGAAATCCAAACAGCTCAACTTGGCGAATTAATTTACACAAGCTTTTCAGCTGATAATCTTGAGGCTGATGCTTTTGCAAGCTATCTTTGATGAGAAACAAATCTTGTAAAAGTTCTTCCGACCTTTGATAACCTGCTTCCGACTCTCCAACTAAATTTAATTTATGAAGCATAATCGTAAGCTTGCAGCGATATACTTCGTGTTTGATTCTCCATCGCTTTTTCTCAGGCAGCAGCGATATTTCTTGATTAATAGAATCAAGAAGATTATCTGAAACTGCGACTCTTTTTGTAGACTGACTTAACCTTTGTCTCAATTGAGTAAGCGACTCTTTATATTTACGAATAGCTAACTTCCTTTGTTTGACAAGCGTTTGCCACGTTACTTTAGAAGTTACGTTTGGATTTCCATCTCGGTCTCCGCCAATCCATGAACCAAATCGAAGAATATTAGGCACTTTCCAATTTTCTTCGGGGTAATTCTCCTGCAATGAATTTTCCAATTCCTGATGAAGTTGAGGAAGCACTTCAAATAACGTTTCATCAAAATAATATAATCCATTGGATACTTCATCCATTACGGTTGGCTTGCGATCTCGCAGTTCATTTGTTTGCCATAAAATTAACACTTCGCTAAACAGTCTTTCTTCAATTTCTGTACGTTCACGTTTTGTTAACGTTGAATTATCCAAGTTTTTCAGAAGCTCAGCCATTCGTTTATGAATATCAAGGACACTTCGTCTAGTGGCTTCTGTTGGATGTGCCGTGATGATAAGCTCAAGTGATAAAGTTTGAAGCAAGTTAGCAATTACATCTGGCGCCACGCCATTATTTTTAAGCGAAACAACGGCGCTTTCCAATGAACCCGGCTGCATAATAGAATCTTCTTGCTGCTGATATTCCCGTCTGCGACGAATTCGATGATTTTGCTCTGCAATATTAACTAAATGAAAATAAACGGCAAATGCCCGAATAACCTGCGCGCGCATCGGCTGTTCAAGAGTAACGATTTCATTTTTTATTTCTTTATAGATGGCTTCATCTTTGTTTTCTCTAAGTGATTTTGCCACTTCGCGTATTTTTTCTACTTTGTTGAGCAGTTCTTCTCCACCTTGGTGAACCAGAACTTTCCCTAACAATTGACCGAGAAATTTTACATCACGGCGCAGGGCAGTGCTGCTGTTTTGTCTTTCTGCTGCTTCTACTGTTACCATTAGACACGACACCTTTCTTTATAAATGTTGTACTTTTTAAACTTTTTAGAAAATTATATTAAATTCATATTACCATGAACGAAAATAAATTTCATATAATTTTGTTTCCTCCTCTCGATTAGGAGGAAAGATTCATCAAATATAAAAAAGAGGATGAGGCATAACGAAATGAATCCAATCCTAAGACGAACAAATGGGATACATAAGCTGAACCGCTTGTGACACCGCAGTTGATTGGAAGACTTCACCTCTCCTTTCAATCAACTGCTAGAAAGAACGAAACAGCTGAAACCTACGTTCACCATAACAAAAAAAACGAACCACTAATCAAACGTGCTGATCAGTGGTTCGTTTTTCACTTGAGCTAAAATACTTTTCAGCCTCTCTTTTATGCTACCAAGGTTGTCCTAAATCCAACACTGAGGCTAGTTCATTGCTTTTTTTACGCACTTGTTTACGTGTGGCAGCACGATCTGCCCCCGTTTGAAACAGATATCTTTCTTCTTCTGTTTCTGGAATAAGCTCCGGTACTGCGCGGGGCTTTCCATCATCATCCATTGCCACAAAAGTTAAAAATGATGTAGCTGCAATTTGACGCTCCCCGGTTTTTAAATTTTCTTTAATCACTTTCACAAACACTTCCATGGATGAACGACCTGTCCATGATACGTATGACTCCAAACATACAGAATCCTGAGGCGTAATAGGGTGCAGAAAGTGAATAGAGTCTGCTGAAGCCGTCACACACTCTGTACGACTGTGACGATAAGCTGAAATGGACGCAATCATATCAATATCACTCATTAATTTTCCGCCAAATAAAGTATTGTGATTATTAATATCATTAGGGAAAATGCGGCTCGTTCGAACGGCCTTTGTATCTTTACAATAATTTGCTTTCATTAGTAAGAACCTCCATTGATGCCTATCATAATAAGAATAAAAGAATGAATGAACCTATACTAGCATATTTCGATAAATTTAGCTTTACAAAAAACTCGTTGATTTATTTACAGAAAACAAAAAAGAGGTTGAGACATAACGAAATAAATCCAATTGAAAGACGAACAAATGAGATACATGAGCTGGACTGCTTATGACACCGCAATTGATTTCCGTGCAAGGCTTCGCTTTCCGCGGGCGGGCGCTGAGCCTCCTCGTCGCTTACGCTCCTGCGGGGTCTCACCTGTTCCGCTTTTCCCGCAGGAGTCTTCGCCTTGCCCTCCAATCAACTGCTAGAAGGAACGAAACAAATAAAACGATATGCACCATCGCAAAAAAACGAACCACTCATCAAACAGATTGATGAATGGTTCGTTTTTTACTTGGGCTCAACTATTTTTGTCCTAGCCTCTTTTTTGTCTATCGAATGTAGCTTGATCCAAACGTTTTACCTAAAGAGTCACTGTATAGGTCACTTGACTTCACAGTCCATTTCCCATCTTCTTTCACCATAAAAATTCGTAGCGGACGACTTCCTTCTTTCGTTTCTAATTCATTTACAATATCTTTGAATTTAGAAGCCGCAAACTCTTCAGAGTGTTTTGTATCGTAATCTTTTGTTTCATCTGTATATGCTCTCTTAAGCTGCGATACGTATGAATATAAGTCTGATAAATTAACAGTAGTGTACTCCACTTCTACTACAGCTTTATTATTTGCATTGGCAATCACATTTGTCTTTACGCTTGCTTTTTCTTTCAAAACATCTTTATACATGTTAAAAAAATCTTTTTTTGCTTTATCGGTTAAACTATTAGAAAACGCACCTTTTAATTCCTCATTAAACGCTTTTTTCTGTTCTTCTATGACAGCTGTTTTGTCCGCTGTTACATATTTATCATAATCTACATTTTCTTTGTTTAAGTAAAGAACTTCCGTGTAAGCTTGCAGAGCTTTTTCTGGGTCTTGCAGCTTATTATAGCTTTTCGCGTATTTCTTCGTATCCAGTGTTAATGTTACTTCGTCAATTTCTTCATCATAATCAGATGATTTTGGCTGAAGCCCAATTTTGTACTTTTTATCTTTTTTGACTTCAAAGACGAACATTAATTTTTTTTGCTTCCCAGCGCCAATCTTGTCAGATGAACTGCTTTCTAGTCCAAGTTCCCTACTGTTCACTCCCGTTTTGGGAGATAATTGTTCATCTCCTTCATATAAATACACACCGTCGTAATCCGATAAAGATATACTGTTTTTGGATACATTTTTCACTTTTAAATCAACTTTCAACAGCCCCTTTTCTTCACTTGTAGCTCCTTCATCACTATCTACTAAAATATAAGAAGCGCTGTCAATAGATGCTTCAATCGCCTTATTTTTAGCCGAAGTGGATCCTCCCGTTTCCTTAGAACTGTTACAAGCCGCTAATACTAGCATAAGTACAAAAACCAAAGCCAAAACATTCATTTTTTTCACAGCTGTCCAATCCCCTTTATTTTGTTTTTTTAGAACTTTATCCCAAATAAAGGTTCCCTCTGTGTAAATCCTTAAACCTTAAAATCTATGTTTTTTACAATATTTTGATAAAAACTAAGTCTAAATTCTCCATTCATCTAAATAAAAACACGAGCACCGGCTCGTGTTTTTTATTTAGATTTAAAATTTTCTTGATTGATTTGTTCAGCTTCTTTCATATATCGGTTAGATTTGCCACTTTTAATTCCCCAGTAATAAAAGGCTAATGATACGCAAGCAATCACTAGCATATCCCATCCGAAAGGTAAAATATTTTTGCCTCCGAATTTTTCGCTTCCTATGTAGGAAATAAAAATCATGCACGCTAAATAGATAAGCATCCAAGCCCCGGTTAAAAATTCTTTTTTAAAGCCCACCCATTTATTTTTCGCTTGGTAATAAAAATAAACTGGCAGGCCAATTGCCATAATAAAAATCACTTCACCTGTAAGTGGCCACCTTGCCCAGTAAAGCGTCAAAGAAGCAAAAACGAAGCCGCATGGCGCAATAACTGATGCCCCTTTTAAATAAAATGGACGGTAAAAGTGTGAAGCCGTTTTTCTTAATGTTATAAGCGCTACAGGGCCCATAATATAAGAGATAAGCGTCGCTACTGAGATCACTTCTGCTAAGACACCCCATCCTCTAAATAAAAAGAGAAACAAAAAGCAGGCTGCTAAATTTAGCCACATAGCTGGGCGCGGGACATTGTAAAGTGGATGAAGAGTACCAAATATCTTTGGCAAATATCCATTTTGCTGCATCCCGTATAACATTCTAGAAGTCGTTGCCGTATATGTAGCACCTGTGCCGGAAGGAGAAACAAATGCATCTGCGTATAACACAATTGTTAGCCAGTTAATTCCAAGCGCAATCGCTAAATCAGCAAAAGGAGAATTAAAATTCAAATGATTCCATCCATCCGCAATTGATGACGGACTTACTGCTCCGATAAAAACAATTTGTAATATAATGTATACAATTCCAGCAATAAAAATTGAACCAATTACAGCTACCGGAATCGATTTATTAGGTGACTTTGCTTCTCCTGCCATATTTACAGGACTTTGAAACCCATTAAATGCAAACACGATACCTGATGTTGCCACTGCCGTTAAAACACTCGCCCATCCGTAAGGTGCTACCCCATGCTCACTTGAAAAGTTCCCGCTATGAAAACCAGCAAAAAATAAAGCCCCTGCCGTTAAACCAGGAATAATTAATTTAACAATCGTAATAAATGAGTTTGCTTTAGCAAAGAGATTTACCGTCCAATAGTTCACAAAAAAGTAAATGAATAATAACAGAGACGCAACTGCCAACCCCTTGGACGTTAAAATGCCATTGTCTACTAATTCATGAGTCCAGCGAGCCCATTTCCACGGCCAAGTACTCATATATTGCACAGATGCAATAGCCTCCACTGTTATCGTTGAAGCGATTGAAATCCAGTTAGCCCAAGCAGCCAAAAATCCAATAAATGATCCGTGTGAATACTGAGGATATTTAACCATCCCCCCTGCTTGCGGAAACATCGCGCCCAGTTCAGCGTACGATAGGGCAATGGTCAAAATAACTACCATTCCAATAACCCATGAAAAAATAGCCGCGGGTCCTGCAATTTGAGCTGCTTTCCATGCTCCAAACAGCCATCCTGAACCGATAATCGAACCTATGCCTGTCATGGTTAAAGCAAATGTTCCCATCTTCCTTTGCATATTGCTCATCCAAATCTACTCCTCTTCCCTAGGAAAATAAAAAAAACACTTGCGAAATTTTCTCAAGTGTTTGCCCAGGCGCGCGGCTTATACGCTATATGCTCCCCCATGGTCATCCATGTTGCGCCAGTCACATATAGGAATATATTTTTTATCAGTATATAACATTCATTACTATTACTCAATACACAAAAATGTTTACATTACTTTTACAAAAGTAATGAATTATTCGTAAAATTCCGAATAAATCTTCTTAAAATCTCTTCCTAATTACAAAAAACAACTAAAACTCTAACCTTGCTTATTATTTGATTCTTTTACTTCACGAGCATATCATCTTCTAAAAATTATATTAATATATATTATTCATTTACAAAATACGAATTAACATCTATATATCCATAGAATTCTTGCACTAGCCCCTTTACTTATATACAATATGAAGAAAAGATACTAAAGTAAACTGCCCACCACTTAGCTACGCTTGAAGTGGGAGACTTCTTTTGGGAAAACGTTAACACCTACATATCATGCACTTCGCAACGAATGAAGTACTTCGAGCAAACTTCTCTGTTTACGCAAGCAAAAAACAGGGAAAATTACGAAAAAAGATTGTTAGAGGGATGCTTATGAATTATGCAAATGTAAAAGTTCTTTATTTTGATGACGACGGAACCATTCCAAATCACCCTCGTCTTCCAGTTTTGTTGTATGAACACGTATTTATTAGTAAGAAAGAGAAAGTAGAGAGCATTTTTAATTCTCACAACTGGAAAAACAGCTGGGTAGGCGGCATATATGATTTTCACCATTACCACAGCAATTCTCATGAAGCACTAGGTGTAATTAGCGGATCTGCACGCTTAAAACTAGGTGGACATATGGGAGAAAATATCGTGGTGCATGCTGGGGATGTACTCGTACTCCCTGCAGGTACAGGACATATGCGTCTGCAGTCAACTGCTGATTTTAAAGTGGTTGGAGCTTATCCAGAGGGCATGGATTACAACTTACGAACAGGAAAACAAACGGATCGCCCTCACGTATTTGATGAAATTGCACAAGTACCTATTCCTACAACAGATCCTGTTTATGGCGACAAAGGACCATTGACAGAGTGGTGGAACTAGACAAGCACTTATTGTCTAGTTTTTTTATTTGCTCGTTTTTATAGCTTCCATAAATCTATATTTGAACATACAAATTCTTTTTCTTTAATGCAATAGCAATATACTTTATCTCATCGAGAAAACTACCTTTCTTCTTTTCCGTTCTTTTTTTGTTTCAAAGGCAACTGCGCTTAGGTTCTCCCCTGCTTTTTCTTCCCTAATCATTTCAAATATCTTCTTCTCATACCCTTTTTTTGTTTTTCTAAAAAAATTTTCGTAATTTATAACGAAATTTTCAAAAAACTTATTGCTTTACTATGTCAGACTTGCTATCATAGTGAACATTGTTAGATAAATTTTAGAGGAGGAGTAAAAATTGAACAGAAAATTCATAATATTTATTTTATTCATCATTCCGTTTATTGCTCAATTCGCTTTTTTACCTTTTGTAAATAACATTCATCCAATTATTTTTGGATTACCTATTTTGCATTTATGGTTATTTTTATGGGTCTTCTTAACGCCTGTGTGTACATTTATCATTTATCGTTTACAAAAATCTTGGGGGGACATTGAATAATGCAAGGAAATTTAACCGCACTTTTAATCACATCAGCAATTGTTCTTGTCGTTATCGCCATTGGCTTTATAGCAGGACGTGACAAATCATCTAGAAGCTCCGTTGAAGAGTGGGCTGTAGGGGGAAGACGTTTTGGAAGCCTGCTCGTCTGGCTTTTAGTAGGAGCAGATTTATATACTGCTTATACATTCCTAGGTCTTACAAGTACAGCTTATCAAGGAGGAAGCATCGCATTTTTTGCCATTCCTTACTCTGTTTTAGCCTTTTTAATTTCATACTTTTTTCTTCCAAAACTTTGGACTGTTGCTAAAAAGCACAAACTTACTACACTTGCTGATTATGCTAGAGAACGTTTTAGCAGTAAATTTCTCTCCTCTTTAATTGCCATAGTAGGTGTATTGATGCTTATTCCATATATCGATCTTCAGCTTAGCGGTATTCAAGATACTCTTCGCGTTGCAGGAACTGGCTACATTAATGTAAAAGCTGTCGTTATTCTTTCATTCTTTCTTGTGGCTCTTTATACTTTTTTCAGCGGAATTAAAGGTCCCACTTATACGGCAATTATTAAAGATATTTTAGTATGGGCGATTATGTTATTTATGGTTGTTTCTCTGCCAATTATGCATTTTGGAAGCTGGGGCAACATGATTGACAATGTTGCAAAGGATGCACCTCAGCTATTAACGATCCCAACACAAGGACCTAAGGGCATTCCATGGTTTATTACAGCATCACTCGTATCTGCTTTAGCTTTATTCATGTGGGCCCACGCTGCTACAGGTGTTTTCACTGCTAAAAGTGCAGATTCGCTTCGTAAAAATGCTGTCTTCTTACCTCTTTACAATATTGTTTTAATTCTAGTGATCTTCTTAGGGTTTATTGCTTATCAAGTATTACCTCAAGATACAACGGATCCTAGATTAGCATTATTAACCTTGATTCAATATTCATATGGTGGCATTGGCCAAGGGTTAGCTTATGCAACGATTGCTCTTGCTTCATTAATTCCATGTTCTATCATGGCGATCGGAGCGTCTAACTTATTTGCAAATAATATATTTAGAGATTTAATTAATCCAAATGTACAGGGTAAAACATTAACAATGGTTACTCGTTCTATGGTTTTTGTTGTTATTGGACTGGCACTTTTATTCGGTTTATTATTCCCACAAGCACTTGTTTCCCTACAGTTACTAGGGGTATCCGGCATGGTACAAATCTTCCCGGCTATTGTTATCAGCCTGTTTTGGAGAAATCAATCGAAAGAAAGTACGATTGCTGGATTAGTAGTAGGGCTGGTTGTAACGTTTACCGTTCATGCCACAGGAAATTCATTTGGCCTTTATGAAGGGTTCTGGGGATTATTATCTAACCTACTCGTAGTTTTTATTTTAAATCCAATCTTTGCTGCAAAAACCAAAGCAGCAACAAATGGCGTGAAAGAAACATTATTTTCTCAAGGCACTACGCAAACTGAATTAAAGAAAAACGCATAAAAAAAGTTCAGCCAACTGGCTGAACTTTTTTTAGATAATATTCTCTTTTTCAGAAGGGGAGGAAGTCGATTCTCTTTCCCAACATTCAATATTTTGATTGTTTTCTAATGCATCTTTATAAAAGACTGGATTTTTCCCTTCCTTTTTCTGCTGAGTATAGTCATGCAAGGCAGAAAACGCCACTTTCGATAATAGAAAAATAGCAATTAAGTTCACCACTACCATCATCCCCATAAATAAGTCTGCCAAATTCCATACAAGCTGAAGCTGAGCGACCGATCCAAAAATAACCATCGCTAAAACACCTACACGATAAGACCAAAGCCACATCTTATTTGAATTTAAAAATTCAATATTCGTTTCTCCATAATAATAATTGCCAATTAACGTACTAAAAGCAAATAGAAATACCATGATAGCTAAAAATCCTGATGCCCAAGAACCGATATGTGTACTAAGAGAAGCTTGCGTTAATTCAATGCCGCTTAGTCCCTGCTTATAGGCGGGGGATAAGAGAACGATAAATGCTGTGCTTGTACAAATCACAAGTGTGTCCGTCAAGACACCAAATGCTTGGATAAGACCTTGTTTAACTGGGTGACTCGTCACTGCAGTTGCCGCCGCGTTGGGAGCACTTCCCATCCCTGCTTCATTGGAAAACAGTCCGCGCTTTACTCCGTTGATTAACGTTGCACCAATTGATCCCCCAAGCGCCTGTTCAAATCCAAATGCATTTTTCACAATTAGAGATAGAACGGCAGGCATTTGATCAATATTTTTAAAGATGATGAACAGAGCCATTCCAATGTATAAAACGGCTAATACGACAACGATGTATTCCGATATCTTAGCGATGCGTTTGATCCCGCCAAAAATAATTATCGCAAATATAACTGTCATAATAATCCCAATCAATAAGCGGCTCGTTCCGAAAGAGTTCTCAAATGCCAGCGTAATCGTATTAGATTGCACAGCGTTAAACACCAGGCCAAATGACAGTGTAATGAGTACAGCAAATAGCCCGCCCATCCATCTTTTATTTAACCCTTTTTCCATATAGTAAGCGGGTCCTCCTCGAAATCCGTTTGACCCTTTTACCTTATAGATTTGAGCGAGTGTACTTTCTACAAAACTTGATACTGAACCGATAATGGCAATAATCCACATCCAAAATACAGCACCCGGGCCACCAAGAGCAATAGCAATCGCTATACCGGTAATATTTCCTGTTCCTACTCGAGCTGCCATGCTTATGCAGAAAGCTTGAAACGGGGAGACTCCCCCATCTTTAGCCGCTCGTCCTTCTTTCAAAACAAGTACCATTTCTTTCAACATGCGAAACTGCAAAAAACGAGAGCGGATCGTAAAATAAATACCGATTGATACAAGTAAAATAATTAATAAATTCGACCAAAAAAAATCATTGATGACACTAATTACACTTTCGATTGCTTGTTGCACGCCTATCACCTCATTAAAAAATTTGGTAGAACAAATGCAAAACATGAAAGTTTTTTCTCTTGGTGTTTATATTATTGAAGCGAATGAATAGTACGTAAATAGACTAAAAAATACTCAAATCCCATTCTTTTGCGATTTTTTTTAGCAGCGTAACGCCTTTTACGCTATTCCCGTACTCATCAATAGCTGGACTGTAAATTCCGATACCGCATCCGTCTGGAAATGGAGACTGCTTTTTCGTATTAGGTGGCACCAATGACATGATTCCTCCTGATACACCGCTTTTAGCTGGCATACCAACAAATGCCGCAAACTTTCCTGAGGCATTATACATACCGCATGTAAGCATAAGCGCTTTTGTTAATTTAGCTACTTCTTTTGGAATTACTTGTTTGTGAAACACTGGATGATATCCGTCTAATGATAGAATTAATCCGATCAGCGCAATATCTTCAGTCGTTACTTCAATTGAGCACTGCTTTAAGTAAACCTCTAGAACTTCTTCTACTTCTCCTTGTAAGTAGTTTGTTTCTTTTAAATAGTAGGCAAGCGCACGATTTCGATGAGACGTTTGCCATTCTGATTCAAAGACGGTTTCATTAATGAGTGGTGTTTTCCCAGTAAGCATTGTTATTACATCAAACAAATAGCTTAGTTTTTCTTTTGCCGTCTCTCCAGATAAAAGAGATGAAACCGTTAAAGCACCGGCATTAATCATAGGATTGAACGGCTTTCCTGGTTTATGCATTTCCAGTCTTATAATAGAATTAAATGCATCTCCAGTTGGCTCTACATCTACTCTCTCTAGTACGTAGGGAATGCCGCAGCATAAGCAAGCTGCTATAAAGCTAATGACTTTAGAAATACTTTGAAGAGTAAATACCGCTTCATAATCCCCAGACTGGATAACCGTTCCGTCAGCACCAATCAAACAAATACCTAATTGAGACGAGTCCATATCTTTCAGAGCGGGGATATAATCAGCCGTTTTTCCTTCTGACGAAAATTCTTTTATTTGCTCTACCCACTCGTGTAACTGCTCTTTTGCAGTGACCTGTAAGTAAGACATTTCCTGTTCAATTTCTCTTTTCATTAAAATCACCTCATCACTTCATTAACTTTTTATTTTAAAGCGCTTTCATAAAGCGGGATTTCATTTTCGTTTTTAATGTACAATGCAACCTACGAGAGCATACAAAAACCTACAAAACTTTTTGGAATTATATTTTTATCTTTGGTACTCTTCTCCATTGTGCTGGACGCTGTCACAATGTATACTAATTCACGAATCACTTCAGGAGGTGTAATTATCTGAATTTTAAATCTTTCATTCGAAAAGATCCGTACATTTTATTGCTCATGCTCATTACTGTTCCGCTGGCGGGAGAGCTAAAATTTTATCCGTTAAATGAAACATTTCGAATTACATTTGGAGCTCCTACATTTTTCTTTTTCCTATTGCTTTTAAAACGGAAAACCGTTTTATCTGGCGGCTTGTTAACCGCTTTAAGCGTCGTTCTCTTTCGCATCATGCTCGATTATATCACGCTCGATCATTTTCAATTTGCGGCTTCTGCACATACGCATTACCCTACGTTTTTCTTTTACTTTACGTATGCACTTTTATTTTTTATTTTTAAAGTAAGCCGCATGAACTATAGTGCTATTGTGATTGGATTAATTGGACTCATCATTGAAATAGCTGCTGATATAGTCGAACTAACTGCGCAGTATATCGTTTTGCACACAACCATTCATATCGATTCATTATCCGACATGGCCGTTATTGCTTTTGCTCACAGCTTCATTGTACTTAGCTTTTTTAATATGATGACAATTTATGAATCACAGTCACGAGAACGTCAAATTCGCAAACAAAATGAGCACATGCTAATGCTTATTACAAGCCTTTATGAAGAAACCGTTCATTTAAAAAAGACCCTTCATAATACAGAAGTGATTACAAAAGCCTCGTACGATTTATACCGTGTATTACATCAGCAGGAAAAAGATCATTCTGTGCTTAACCAATCGCTCAGTAAAAAAGCGCTTCGGATTGCCGGAGATATTCACGAAGTAAAAAAAGACAACCAGCGTATTTTTGCGGGCTTATCTAAAACAATTTCAAATGAAAGTTTCCAAAATTATATGAAAGCAGAGGAATTAATCGAGCTGATCGTACGCATCAACAAAAAATATGCCGATTCTCTTCACAAACAAATTAGCTTTTTTTCCTCTGTCACCGGGGAACATTTCAGCTACCACGTTTACACAATTTTATCGATCATTAATAACTTGGTAGCAAACGCAGTGGAGGCGATTAAAGATGAGGGAATGATTGTTTTATCCGTACATAGACAAGCTGAATTTGTAGAATTCCATGTACAAGATGATGGTCCTGGCGTGCCTTTGAAGTACGAAAAAGCTATTTTTGAACCTGGTTTCACCTCAAAATACGATCAATTTGGAAATCCCTCTACTGGAATTGGCCTTTCTTACGTAAGAGATATTGTTCAAGAACTTGGAGGTACGATTGAAGCTAAACAAGGAGATAAAGGGATGATTTTTATCATTCAAATACCTCTTTGTAGTCTAATTCAGAAAGGATGAGTTTATGCGATTTTGTATTACAGATGATGATTCAGCCATTCGTTCAACGCTCAGTCAGCTGATTGAAGATGAGGATTTAGGAGAAGTTGTAGAAGAAGTCGTAGACGGCAGCTTTTTAGATGCCTCTACGTTAAATTTAAAGCAAATTGATATTTTATTTATTGATTTACTTATGCCAGGACGAGATGGAATCGAAACGATCCGTCATTTAAAAGATTCATTTAAAGGAAAAATGATTATGATTTCACAGGTAGAGTCCAAAGAATTAATAGGAGAAGCCTATTCATTAGGAATTGAATACTATATTACAAAACCAATTAATCGAATTGAAATTTTAACGGTTATTCGAAAAGTAATTGAACGAATCTCTCTTGAGAAATCAATCGATGATATTAAAACCTCCTTGAATAGTTTAGCGACAGCCCATCACGCTCCCCCTTCAAGCCAGCCGATAACGAAACAAGCCCATCTATATGATGTAGGGAAATTCTTATTAGCCGAATTAGGTATTGTAGGAGAAAATGGTGCAAAAGATTTACTGGATATTTTACAGTTTCTGTACACTTATGACCAAAGAGAAAGTGTGGAAAAACATTTCCCTTCTCTAAAAAATATTTTTGTGAATGTCGCTGAGAAAAAATTGGGAGCTCACGCGTCTTCTATTGAAATTAATCGTGAAACCAAGGCTTGTGAACAGCGAATAAGACGAGCAGTTACTCACTCACTGAATCATTTTGCTTCTATTGGATTAACAGATTTTTCAAATCCAAAGTTTGAAAATTATGCTTCTAAGTTTTTTGACTTTACAGCCGTTCGTAAAAAAATGAAAGAACTGCAGGGAGATTCTAAAATTTTGCCGATTCGCATTAACACCAAAAAGTTTATTCAAATATTTTTTCTTGAAGCCAAGCGTTTGTTAAGCCAAGAAAAAAGCTGGTATTGACAGAAAAGACGGAAAAGGTGCAAATCCCTCATCCGTCTTTTATGCTAATTGATTCAGTTTTACTAAGGCAGGACCATATACAGTACGCAGAAGCAGCGTCTCTTCGCCTTTTGCGTATTCCGCTAGAGAAAAGGCTCCTTTTTCTGTTTCTACCTGTACATCTACAGAAACTGGGCATCTCTTTAGCTTACTGACTATCATTTCCGCTTGTTTCACCGACAAATAAGAAGAAAGGCGAATAAGTACATCTAAATCACTGGTTGTCGTGACAACTTCTTCACCGCTTGCAAGCTCGAACCCTACACTGCCGGTTGGTCCCCACGCAAATTTTTCAAAAATAATAGCCACCTCTTCCAAAGCGCGTATAGCTGGCATGTTTCTAGACTGGGCGTTTTGAAAAAATGAAACGAGATTTTCCGGCCTAATTGTTTGTTTAATGGCCTCCTCAGATAAAAAAGCACCAAAACGCTGATTCCTTCGTTCTCCTCTTACTCCAATAGGTATCAGTTTATCTCGGTGAACAGCACGCCTTACCACTACAAATGGAGCCTTGGCTAATGAATATTCCACCCACTCGGGGATAGGTGTATAACTGATAAGCTTTGCTTCCTCTTTTAACTGAAGCAAATCATGAGCTATATATTCCATTGTTTTTCCAACTCACCTCTTACCCATAAAGAAGCTTTTCGCCCTTCCTTTCTTGCTTGCTCACTGTGCAGCCGGCTGCTTAAATCGTATACACCTTCACAGCGAACATCTTCTACTGCTCCAATTAAAATATCTTGAATCATTTGAACGTCGCGCTCTGTGGGCTGCTCTGCTTGAATACCGCTAACCAGCTCATATAAAGCGCCAAGTGAAGCAAATGATTTAATATCATAAGCCATGGACGGGACTTTCTTTGAAGCTTCCTCAAGTTCTTTTATACTTCTTTTAGTAATGCGCGCTGCCGACTGTTTGGACATGGCGTGAACATTCACTCCTTCGTCTTTTAAAGCCAAAATTCGATTCGATTGGTATCCATGAGCCAAAAATGCTCCTGAAATTGCTTTTCCGACAATTAACGTAATAACCGGATGACCTGCTAAGCGCGCTGCTGCATAAGCATCAGCTGCAGCAGCGCAAGCATAGTGAATACCTAGAAGTTCTTCATGATAGCCATACGCTTGACTCGGTACGTCCACAATGGCAATTATAGGGCGCGGAGATTGATTTCGATCTTCTTGTATTACTTCACGAACGTGCTTAGCAATTGCCCATCCTTCATCTAGTCCTACTTCCCCTTTTCGTGCACGTAAGAAACGATTATAAGGATTAGGTACAACCGATATATATCGGACCTTTTCTCTTCCTAGCAGTGCGTCTTTATAAAGAACGGAAGGAATTTCAAAATCTGCTTCTTCATCATTTATTAAAGCGTTAATCCACACGCGACCGCGGCTGTTAGGCATGCTACCTCGAACTTCGTTCAACGAGTAAGAGACTGCTGAAGGGATATGTTCATTTTTTGTTGCTTTATACAATTCTTGAAATTGATAAGGAGCCATTTTTTCTGAAGGATCAACCTTGCTAAGCAAATGCCTATAAAAATCTACTTGTTCTGTTTTACTAGCTACTTTTTCTTTTTTTTGAAACGTCTCTTGAACCGCTCGTTGAATAGCAGTAACATCATCCTGTGCTAATGTATCTGCAAACCCCGTTTCATAGCGTTGAATACCGCCAATCGTTTTCCAGATTAAGCTTCGGTCTCTTGCATCAAACTCTTCAACCCCCGCTTCTTGTTCGATCACTTCCGGGCCGTTAAGACCAAACCTTGCTTCTTTTGTCATAATGAGATAACTAAAGAGTGAAGCAGTGATAGACATTCCTCCAAAGCAGCCTACATTTCCTGAAATAACTCCGACAACAGGTGTATGCTCACGCAGAGCAACTACCGCTGAGTCAATTTCAGATATCGACAAAAGTCCATAATTCGCTTCTTGCAGCCTTACCCCTCCTGTATCGAATAGAAAAACAGGTCTAACAGGAACACCTTTTTTGTGATTATTAAGAGCTAATTCTAAAGCTCCTGCAATTTTAGCTCCCGATACTTCACCAATGCCTCCCCCTTGAAATCCTCCTTCTATTGAAATGACAACTGCTGGCTCCCCTGCTATTAGCCCACTTGCTATGATGACACCATCATCGCTTTGAGGAACAATATTTTGCTTAGGTAAATGAGGCGACTCGATCCCGTCAAAAGGGCCGAGCAGCTCACGAAATGTACCTTGATCTAAGATTGCCTGCGCTCGTTCTCTTCCATTTAACTCAATAAAGCTTTGATTATTCACTCCCATTTTCACTCACCTCCAAAGCTTGTGCAAGACGCAAAGCGACTACACCGGGCGTAGCACCGAAATCATTAATTACAATTTTCGCTTGAATCATATGAGCACTAAAAAACCGATCTAATACGGCTTTCCAGGTTTCACTAAACCCTTCACTTCCTGTTCGTACTGATACGTGAGCATGTTCTTCATCAGAAGGAACCATTAAGATTTCTAAATCCCCTGAACCAACAACGCCTACATGTGCGCGCTGAGTTAACTTTCGATCGGCTTTGTACTTAAACACTAACGTTTCCATTAGCCACTCACTCCTCCCTGCAGACGTTTATGATTCTTTAAAAAGAGATATTCGATCTAAAAATAATACAGCAGCCAGCAAATCTGCACTTCCACCTGGAGAAGCGTTAGATGATAGAAAAATATGATCTAACGCTTCCAGCCGCTGTTTTCCTATTGATGTAGATACCCCTCCAACTTCTAACACATTGGATGCCGCCATTTTAACCTCCTCTAATACAACTGGACCAGCACGATGCAAAATACACGTATCATCAAGATTGGCGATTAGTGTTACTAAAGTATCAATCCGCGCTGATGTTTCATGTATGCCTAGCTTGCGAGCCTTATGTAAAGCAGGCAAGCCTATATGAATCACGTGAGGAAATCCTTGCTTCGCCTCTCCAGCCGCTCCTTTTGCGCCATACTTTTTTTTCACACGAAGTCCATTAGATGAATGCAGAGTACAAAAGCGATCTGCATAACGAGCAATTTTTCCTGCAGCTTCTGTGATGGATGCAGGTGATGCTTGAATACCGCAAACCGCTGTTGCAGAAGCAAGTAGACCTAATGCCCAAATAGCTCCCTTGTGTGTATTTACACCATCCGTAGCCCCGTACATAATTTGTTCACCTTCGCGTCCAATTCGAGCAATTTCTTCCCTTAGCATCTGACTCGGCTGCTTTCCTTGACTATATAATGCAATCTGTGAGAAGGTCGGTTGTAAAGCATAAGCAGAGGCTAGCAGCGTCTCAATATTCATATCTTGATGAGATCCAGTTGTTGCTGCATCTACAAGCCCCGGCTTAGGTGTAAGTACCGCTTCATCAACTAAAGCGGTAACTGCCATTTTAGCTATCAGGCATGAAGAAAACACAGTTGTTTTTGACTCTTCTTGAATACGCATATTTTTTACCAGCTCCTAAATTTAGCAGGCGGATTATATAAACCATCTGACCATTCTACTAAATCTTCTACACTTTTCGCGGCTAACAGCGAACGCTTTGCTTCCGTACGGCGAATCTGTAAATCTTCCGGAAAAGCCACTAAGCCATCTCTGCGCATTCTTTCCACTTTATTTTGGTTGTGCCGTAACCCTATAGGCGTTACCCCCGCTACTGCTTCAAGCGCTGCTTTTCTTTCTTCCAAGCTTTGTGCTTTATATAAATAAGCAATTCCTTCTTCAGTCACGACATGTGTCACATCATCCCCGTAAATCATGACAGGAGCAGTAGCTAAGTTTGCTTGTTTAGCTACATTTACCGCATCCAAAGACTCAACGAAAACAGGCTCATTTCCTGATTGAAAGGTTTCAACCATTTGTACAACTAGCTTTCTGCCTCTTGCTAATTCATGCTTATCGTTCATCATATCCAACCAAGCAGACGTAGAATGCCGTCGGCCTCTAGGATCATGCCCCATGTTAGGCGCTCCGCCAAACCCTGATAAACGTCCAGATGTGACGGTAGAAGAATTTCCTTCTCCATCTATTTGCAAAGTTGATCCCACGAAAGCATCTACTGCATATTGACCAGCCACTTGACACATCGCACGGTTTGAGCGCAGGCTGCCGTCGCGTCCTGTAAAAAATACATCTGGACGGGCTGCTGTGTATTGTTCCATTCCTACTTCTCCGCCAAAGCAGTGTACGCTCTCAATCCATCCGCTTTCAATAGCCGGAATTAACGTAGGGTGAGGGTTCAGAGCCCAGTGCTTGCATATTTTACCTTTCAGCCCTAACTTTTCTCCATAGGTAGGCAGCAAAAGCTCAATTGCAGCTGTATTAAAGCCAATGCCATGATTTAATGATTGTACGCTGTGGCGCTCATAGATACCTCGAATCGTCATCATAGCCATTAGAATTTGGAGCTCTGTAATATGACGAGGATCTCGGGTAAATAAAGCTTCCAATTGATAAGGCTGATTGGCCACGACGATACAATCAATCCAAGAAGCCGGAATATCAACTCGCGGAAGTTCTTCAACAAGTTCATTTACCTGCACAATGACAATTCCGTCCTTAAACGCTGTTGCTTCAATAATCGTCGGCGTTTCTTCCGTATTTGCTCCTGTATATAAGTTACCTTGTGCATCCGCTTTATCGGCAGCCACTAATGCAATATTGGGAATTAAATCAATGAAAAGGCGTCCGTAAAGCTCTAGATATGTATGAATTTCTCCCATTTTCAACGTGCCATCTTCAATCATTTGAGATACGCGAAGACTTTGAGCACCGGCGTACGAAAAATCAATTTTTTCAGCAATTCCTTTCTCAAATATGTCGAGGTGTTCCGGGCGTGAAATACTAGACATAATCATATGAAGACCGTTTATTTTATCAGCGCTTACTTCATTCAGCGCCTTTGATAAAAAAGATGCTTGCTTTTGATTGTCTCCTTCAAGCACTACTTTATCTCCGGGTGATATAAGCAATTCTAACGCTTCAATAATGTGTTCATTATCCAATAACTTTCCTTTAAGAAGTTGGTCTATTTTCGCAAGGCGAGCTGCTTTTTGATCTCGGCGGGTTGTCCATGATTTTGAAGTTTTTTTTATTCCACTCATGTTCTAGCTCCTTTCTTCTACTCCTAAATTAATGCGCTTACATTTTTTCTTTCTCCATTAAAATTAACACAGATTTCATAGTAGATTCGGCTGCAGAAATAGCCCTTGCTTCCGGAAAGCTCTTAGCAGTCAAATCCGTTAGTACTCTTCCTGGAGCCATTTCAATATATAATCTTGTACCCATTTCATACATAACTTCCGTCATATCATGCCAACGGACGGGCAGGGCAACACTCTCTGCCAGATCTTCCTTAATATCAGCAGCTTTCCATAATTTCCGAGCTTTACAATTACCTATAAAAGGAACGATCGGGTCTTTTCCTTTCACTTCCGTTATTACTTTTCGTAATTCGCTCGAAACTCCTTCCATAAGAGGACAGTGAGAAGGCACCGTTACATGAAGCATTTTGGTTTTCCTAGCCCCTTTTTTAGATGCTTTTTCAAGAACTTCCTCAATTGCTTTTAAGGTGCCAGAAAGCGTTATTTGATCAGGAGCATTTAGATTCGCTACGTAAACAGGAGCTGCATCGGTGGATATTTCATGTACAATAGAGAGAAGCTGATGTTCGCGCAGTCCCATTACAACCCCCATACCATAACCATCAGGATAGGCATTTTCCATCAGTTCCCCTCTTTTTCCCACAAGAAAAAGAGCTTCTTTAAAAGATAACACTTCAGATATAACTGCTGCTCCAAACGCCCCTATTGAATGCCCTCCTACCACGTCTGGCGAGTAACCTTTGTTTTTAAACGACCTAGCCGTAGCCACTCCTGCAATAAAAAGACATATCTGAACATTTTTATTACATTTTAATTTTTCTGACGAATCTAACGATAATACGTCTTGATTTAAAGCCTCACTTGCTTCTTCAAACGTAGTCGTTAATCCCCATTTATTTTTTATATCATGAAGCATACCAGCATATTGTGCACCTTGTCCTGGAAATAGAAATGCAACACTCATCGTGTTTCTCCTTTCGACTTTATATCACCCAAGGAGATAATGGATACTTTTATTATAAAGAACATAGGATCAATAACTCTAATACATATTTCTTATATATCCTATAACTTGAAATCTATATAAAAAGAGCGTTAGACATAACGAAATCAATGGAATCTGGAATCTAAAGATGAGCGAATTGGATAAATGAAAAAATCCGAACGATTCATCGTTCGGATTTTCCTTTAAGTAAACTGCTTTTGTCTCAGCCTCTTTTTGTTTGCTACATATGAGACGGGAAATGCGGAAGCACTTCTTCACCAAGCTCATGTATGACTTCTTCAGCCGGACGCTTACTATCAAAAAGAGCAAAAAAGAGATGGTTAACTCCTATTTCTTTATAAATAGAAAGAAGCTCAATTAATGTATTACGCCCTGCTCGAAATCCTAAACGAATTGGCGTTGGCATTTCATTTGGATCTTCTGCCAAATCTAGATGCATAGGTTGTGTAAAAGGTTTAAAAACGCCTGGATGATAGATATCAACCAGTTCTCTCCACTGTTTAATGGCTTCTGCTTGAAAATGCGGATGACGAGGATAGTACATCCAGCCGTCTCCATACTGTGCAAACCACTCCATATTTTGCTGGCTGTATCCCGTGATCATCGTTGGAATACGTTTCGTTGGCTTAGGAACAACATTTGCTCCTTGAATGGACCCCAAAGCAGACTGGATAGATGGAAATTCTTTATTTAACGCTTCTTCTAAATAATGAAAAGCCTCTGCAAATCGCTTTCCTCTTTCTTCATGAGGAATACCTAACCCTCGAAAATCTGCTTGATGGTCTCCAGAGGATACGCCCATAATCAAACGCTCAGGAAAAAGCTGATCAATGGTTGCCATTTCTTTAGCTACACGAAGCGGATGACGTAAAGGCAGCACAATAGCAGATGTACTGAGAGCAATTTCTTTTGTTTGACTGGCAAGGTAAGTCAAATGAATAAGCATATCATAAATTTGACCCGTGGCTGGATCGCCAAATGATGGATCTTGAAGAAGGACATCACGGAACCATAAGCTTGTAAACCCATATTGTTCTGCAAGCTGCGTGAGCTCTACTTGTTTCTCCATCGTAGGCGTGGCATACTGATAATTTTCAAGCGGCATATGCAAACCTAACGTTAACTCATTCTCCTTGTACATACGACGATACGCCTTATGATATTGAAATGCAGTCATTTGCTTCCTCTCCTTTTATAGCTAAGAGATCATCGCAAAAGGCGATGATCTCTGTTTTATTTTGCTTTTGCTTCTATTGAGCGGCTCCATGCGGTTAATAAGACCGCTCCTAAAACCATCACTCCTCCAATCCAAGGAGTATGAACAAGACCAATGGAATCAACAATCAGGCCGCCTACAAAAGAACCAATAGCAATTCCAACGTTAAATGCAGCAATATTCAGCGCAGAGGCTACGTTTACTGCTGAAGGAACATACTTTTCAGCTAAGTTCACGACCAGCACTTGCAGTCCAGGTACGTTCATAAATGCCAATAAGCCCATGGCAAAAATCGTAATTGTTCCCGCTACTTTAAACGATGCAGTAAACGATAAAATAACTAAGATAACGGCTTGAATTAAAAACATCCAAAATAATGCTTTTAACGGATTTTTATTCGCAGCTTTTCCTCCAATCGTATTTCCGATGGCTACTGCTACGCCGTATACTAATAGCAAGATACTAACTGCGCTTGGTGCGTATCCTGTTAACTTTTCAAGAATAGGTGCTAAATACGTATAAGCTACAAACGTTCCGCCATAACCTAAAGCAGTAATAGCAAACGATAGTAAAAGCGGCCCGTTTTTCAAAATTTTTAATTGATCACTAAACTTTGCCGGCGGCGCTTCTTTTAAGTTTTTAGGCACTAAAAGAGCACTGGCAATAATGGCAATAACGCCAAGTAACGCTACTCCCCAAAATGTTGCTCTCCAGCCGAAAGCTTGTCCGATAAATGTACCAAGTGGAACACCTGTAACAGTTGCAACTGTCAAACCTGTAAACATTAAAGCAATGGCACTTGCCCGCTTATCTTCCGGCACCAAATCAGCAGCGATAGTCGCACCGATAGAAAAGAAAATCCCGTGTGAAAATGCAGTAATAATTCGTGCTATAAGCAGCAGCCCAAAGCTTGTTGATAAAGCTGCTACTGAGTTTCCTACGATAAAAATAACCATTAATAGCATCAGCAATGATTTTCTGCTCATTTTACTTGTTAATGCTGTTAATACGGGCGCTCCAAATGCAACTCCCATTGCGTACCCTGAAATTAATAACCCTGCTAGTGTAATGGAAATATTTAAATCATCTGCAAGCGATGATAATAAACCTACTGGAACAAACTCTGTTGTCCCGATTCCAAAGGCGCTAATAGCTAGCGCTAATAGCGGCAAAGCACCGCTTTTTTTACTTTGTTGTGTTTGTGAAAGTGTATTCACTTCTTAACGCCTCCTGTTCGTTATAATAACTTTTTATAATAGCTTCTCTTACAGCTGATTAGCTTAGGTACCCTTCATATATTCGCTAACCGGCCATCAACAATTGTTATTATGAGCGATGTAGAACCAAAGAAAAAGTACGCACTTTCAAGTGATATAGGTACCTGGAGGTTACAATAAGCATAAATACTAAAGTCATGAACTATTGGGTATTCTAAAAAAATGCTTACACCTAGAAAATTCTGCGCTATAGTGGTATGATAAACATCAGAAAAAATGCGAAACCATGCATTTAACCGTTATCTCTAGAACAAGGAGAGTTGTTAACGTGAAAAAATATAATATTCCAGTGGAAGCGGCATTAGAAGTCATTGGAGGCAAGTGGAAAGTCGTTATTCTTTGCCACTTAATTAAAGGGACAAAACGCCCTGGAGAATTAAAAAGAATTATGCCGCGCGTTACACAAAAAGTATTAACGCAGCAGCTTCGTGAGCTTGAAGCAGACGGCATCATTGTTAGAAAAATGTACAATGAAATGCCGCCTCGAGTAGAATATTCTTTAACAGATTACGGATGGTCTTTAAAAAGCATTCTTGATTCACTATGCTCTTGGGGAGAACATCATATTGAAAAAACGTACCCTGATAAAGAAGCTGTACTTATGCAGCCTGTAGAAGAAGTCACTGTTTCTAATTAAAAAAAGCTGACTAGATAGTCAGCTTTTTCATTCCCTTACTTTCTTTATTTTTTCAGACGATGTACGTATTCAGGAGGAACCTTTATGACAGAACAACTTAAAAAGAAAATTAGCCTTCAAGATGCTATCAAACAGCAGCTTGCTAATAAGAAAAATCAATCTTCAAGTAAAGCTAAGAACGGCAGTACCAATCAAGCAACCAAAAAGCTGACGAGTCAACAAACCAAAAAAACGAATAATCAGCGAAAGAGAACAGGTGTATAATGAACGGACAAAATAGAAAAGACGTAGCCCCTGGAATTGAAGTCGACATTGTTTTAAAAGCAGATCAGCGTTCTGGAAAACTTACACACGGAACGGTCAAAGACATTCTGACCAATTCAAGCTTTCACCCGCACGGTATCAAAGTTCGTTTAACAGATGGACAAGTCGGACGCATAAAAGAAATTTACCCAAATTAAAAAAGCATGTATTTTACATGCTTTTTTAATTTACACTTCAAATAAATCTACTTATCATTTCCTACTTTTGTTAAAATAAAGAAGCACTGTCGTCCCCTTTCTTTCCCTTGGGAACTCACGCAAGGAAAAAAAAGGTGGTGGATAGTCTGAGACGAATCCTCAAGTCATTTTTCCTAGATGCTGAGAATGTTCAGCTCCTAACGGCTTACGTGGAGCTTTTAGGAGCCATAGTCGCTCTTGTTTTGCTATTTTTCCAGTAGTAAAATAAGTAATCACCGATAAGTATCGTCTAAAGGGTTCTTCATCCATAAGGCTCGTGTGGTGATTGTCTTTAGGGAATGGTGTTTGGCGGCACTTCCCTATAGTAAAAAGACAGCTTCCTTGCAGAAATGGACAAGGTGTAATCAACTACGGCCGATTATGGGTGCAGGACCTTTTTCTTTATTAGTCTATGTCTTTTTTTTACTTCCCATACACAAAAATAAAAAAACCTCCGAGTTGGCGGTCTCGAAGGTTTTTTCTAGTGAATCGTTTTCGACAAATCCTCATCCGGGCTAACAAGGTTCAGATCTAATAAGATTATGTGATGAATTTCTTCACCTTACAAGTTAAACTTGTCAAAGCTAAGAATTCATTCGCTTGTTAAGAATAACTGAACGTGCGCTCCGGATTGTCATTTTTCCTAGCCTTAGTATATCATATTTGTTGAAAATAGGTAAAAAAAGTGTTCGACAAAGCTTGTCAGCAGCTCTTTACCTATTTCATATTTTTCAAAACAAAAAACATTTTACAAATATGAAGGAATTTCATACTATTAGATAAAAGATAGAAGATAGAAGTATTCTGACTTGGAGAGGATTTCAATGAAGCAACCACAGTTAGAAAAAGAAATTCGAGCCTTACAATCAGATATTTACCAATTAGCTAAGAAAACAAGCAGCTATTCTCACGGTGAGATCTTAAAATTAAGTCAAAAGCTAGATCAAAAAATTGTTCGTTACCAAAAGCTTTTTAACCATACCAAATAAGAGCCGCGTAGGACTTTCACTTGCTATCCCCCAAGTACCATAAACCTACAGATAAAACAGATGTGTTTTATTCGCAATAGGTACATCTCTGCTTCCCTAATTAATTAGGGAAGTTTTTTATTTAGAAAATTAAAACCTTCTCCTTTCCTTTGGTTAGTTGTCATACAAATTGGGTATTCAATCAGTAGGCCTTAAAACTTATTTAAGAAACTTAAAGGAGAGAATGCATGATGAGTAATGCTGATACTACCGAAACAAAAAAAGGCGCCGATTTACTAGTAGAAAGTTTGGCAAGTCAGAATGTGCCTTATATTTTTGGCATTCCAGGAGCCAAAATTGATGGCGTATTTGATGTTTTGAAAGAAAAAGGACCGGAAGTAATTGTTTGCCGCCACGAACAAAATGCTGCGTTTATGGCAGCTGCTATGGGAAGATTGACAGGTACGCCGGGCGTTTGCCTTGTCACATCAGGTCCAGGTGCCGCTAATTTAGCCACTGGCCTTGTCACTGCTACTTCTGAAGGTGATCCAGTGGTAGCCCTAGCAGGAGCCGTTCCAAGAGCAGATCGATTAAAAAAGACGCATCAATCAATGGACAATGAAGGACTATTTAAATCTATCGCCAAATTCAGCGTTGAGGTAGAAGATGCTGCAAACGTTCCAGAAGTGATAACAGACGCCTTTCGTGAAGCAGTTTCTTCTCCTTCAGGAGCATCTTTTGTCAGCTTGCCGCAGGATGTAATGGATGGCGAAACATCAGCTTCCACTCTATCCTTTCTAAAAACTCCTACGATTGGCGCTGCTAATTTAGACGCTGTTGCCCAAGCTATACACACTATTCGCACAGCAAAACTACCTGTTTTACTTTTAGGTATGAGAGCAAGTAAATCTAAAGCAGTGGAATCAATCCGTCAACTCGTAGCAGAACATGACCTTCCTGTCGTAGAAACGTTCCAAGGTGCGGGAGCTGTTTCACGAGAGCTTGAAACTCACTTTTTTGGACGAGTAGGTCTTTTTCGCAATCAGCCTGGAGACGTCTTATTGAAGCATGCTGACGTCGTCTTAACAATCGGATATGACCCAATTGAATACCCTCCTTCTCTTTGGAACTCAGAAAGTCAAAGAAGCATTATTCATTTAGATGATGTACAAGCACAAGCTGACCACCATTATCAGCCGGAAATTGAGTTAGTAGGGGATATCCCAAGCACCATCGACATATTAACGGATAAACTCCCACATTTAATACGTTCAACAGAAAGTGCTTCTTTTTTAAAAACGCTAAAAAGCAAACTTGAACAACCTGACGATCAGTACGAGTTTTCTAATGACACTCACCTTCATCCCCTACAGTTAATTGAAGCTCTGCAGGACTTTGTTGAAGATGATACTACCATCACATGTGACGTTGGTTCGCATTACATATGGATGGCTCGTTATTTTCGTTCCTATGAACCTCAGCATTTACTATTCAGCAACGGCATGCAAACGCTAGGTGTTGCTTTGCCTTGGGCTATTTCAGCTGCACTCGTTCGCCCCCATAAAAAAGTTCTGTCCATGTCTGGAGACGGCGGGTTTTTATTTTCAGCTATGGAGCTCGAGACAGCCGTTCGGTTAAACTTACCAATTGTTCACATTATCTGGAACGATCAAACCTACGATATGGTTGGCTTTCAACAGCAGATTAAATATGGCCGAAAATCTGCGGTAGAGTTCGGGAGTGTAGACTTTGTTACGCTTGCTGAAAGTTTTGGTGCCAAAGGATTTAGAGTGAACTCACCAGAAGAATTTTCGGACACTCTAGCAAGCGCTTTTCGTGAACAAGGCCCCGTTATCATCGACGTGCCTGTAGATTATAAAGATAATGAAAAATTAAATACACAGCTACTGCCAGATCAAATTAACTGAAAGGACTGAGTAAAGAATGAGCAATAAAGAAAAATTAACGATTCACCAAACTTCCACTATGATTGCTTTATTGGACGGAGTATTTGACGGTGTTGTCACATACAGGGATTTAGCTAAGAAAGGTGATTTCGGCATCGGCACGTTTAATCAGCTGGATGGTGAAATGATTGCCTTTGACGGAGAATTTTATCACATTGCTGATGGGAAAGCCGCACCTATTAGTGAAGATGCAAAAACACCTTTTGCCATTATGACAACCTTTTATGAAGATATCTCTTATCGTGTAGAAGAGGAAATGAACCGTGAACAACTAGAAACCTTAATGAACGAGCTTATTCCCAGTCCGAATTTATTCTATGCAGTTCGTATTGACGGGAAGTTTAAAGAAGTAAAAACTCGCACTGTTGCAAAGCAAGAGAAACCCTATCCTTCCATGGTAGATGCAGCTGCTGATCAGCCTACATTTACATCTTCAGATGTAAATGGAACACTAGCAGGTTTTTACACGCCAGAATATTCTTCAGGCATCGGTGTTCCCGGGTATCACCTGCACTTTATTGATGAATATAAAAAAGAAGGTGGACATGTTTTAGACGTCTCCGTTCAAGATGTTACCATTCAAATTTGCAAAAAAACGAAATTAAATCTCAATTTATCGGAAACAAGTGAATTTCTAAATGCTAATTTAGAAGACCATGATGTAGAAGAAGAAATTGCGACGGCTGAATAAGCAACGATACTTTTACTGATAAAAAAACTCTCATCGCTGCGCATGACGATGAGAGTTTTTTAATCGAGTTCACCCCGCACATCTATCACAACACAGAAACCTTCCGCCTATACGTAAAAGGAATCCGTGTCTTTTAAAACATAGAAAAAAGGTATTTCAGTCTCATTTAGACATCTAGCCATTCGATCCTTAAAGTTATCTAATTTAATGATGCCTTTTGCTTCTTCGAACGTAAAATATCCTACATCCTGCGTTTCACTAGAAACTGAAATTTCCCCGCTAATCGCTTTTCCCTTTAATAAAACAACAGTAGTAGATCGTTTAACATCTTGCTCTACTCCAAGAAAGTTGGTCACTTCAACAACAATTCCAGATTCCTCTTTAACTTCCCGTATACCCGCATCCTTTATCGATTCACCTGCTTCTACAAAACCTCCAGGAAATTCCCATCCCCGTCTATGGTTTTTGACTAGAAGCACGTGATGATCTTGATTGATTACCATAACTGCTACAGCTAATTTTTGATTCAACTTTTTCTCACTCTCCTTTTAAAGCTTTAAGATATTGTTCAAGAAGGTGAAGAAATCTTTCTATATCTCTATATGTGATATCACCAATATTTGCTATTCTAAACGTTTCTAATTTATCAACTTTACCAGGATAAATGGTAAACCCTTGTTTATAAAAAAAATCATGCATAATATCAAAATTATACTTTTTATCGGAAGGCTCGATGATAGAGGTAATAATTTTAGAATGATGTGTTTTAGGAACCAAATAGGTTAACCCAAGCCGAGTAATTCCATCAGTTAAAGTAGTCCACGATTTTGAGTAGCGCTCATATCGTTTCTCAATTCCTTCCCACTGAGTTTCTATAATTGCCTGCTTTAAGGCATACATAGTCTGAACAGGAGGAGTAAAACGCATTTGTTTATTCATTTGGAAATAGCGATACTGATCATATAAATGAAGATAAAGGTTACGAGGCTTCATTTGCTCCGTTTTTTCTAACCGGTCTTTATTTGCTATAACAAACGACACGCCTGCCATTCCTTGAAGGTTCTTATTTGCACTTGCGGCCAGATAGCTTATATTCATTTTTTGCATGTCAATCGGAACAGCTGCATACGAACTCATTGCATCCACAATCATCTCGATATTTTTCACGGCACAAAATTCCCCAATTTGTTCAATATCATTAAGAAGCCCTGTTGAAGTTTCACAGTGAACAAGTGCCAGATAAGAAACGTTCGTTGAAATCTTTTTTATAAAAGCTTCTAAGTCGTTCATATCAATAGCCTGCTCGGCGGAGCTTTTATATTCTGCATAATTCAGCCCATAAACCGCGGCGATTTTACACATTCTCTCACCGTATGGACCGTTATTGATAATAACCACAGTACCGTTATCAATTACTGAACTTAAAATCGATTCCACTGCCGCCGTTCCAGATCCGCCGAATAATACCGTAGTATACTTCTCTGGATTCCCAACAAATTTTGTTAGTTCAGCAGAGATAAATTCCATCGTCTCTCCAAATTCTTTTTCTCTCGGGCAAATGTCCTCCACTATTTGAGCATACTTGACGGTGTCTGTTGTAGTTGCCGGTCCCGGGTTTAGGAGTATGTTTCTCTTAACAGCGTGTGGAATACCTTCTCGAGCTTTAATAATCGGATAAACAATAGTAGTTGCTCTTACCCAGTGATCCTCATCATCCACTTCACACCATGCTAAATTGTCCAGTTTATGAATATACACATTTGTTTTTTTAGAAATTTTAACGAGGCCATATTCATAATCGATCGTTTGACTAAACTGAAAGAGCGTATTTGCTTCATCACACAGTCTCTGAAATGTAGCATAAGAGAGTTTGGTTAAACCAACTAATTCTGCATAGATACTACTCAACTCTTCTTTTTGTTTTGACATATTCTTAAGGTTATTATTTCCATCAGTTTCGATATACACTTCATCGCCAGCACCGTTCAATTTACTCGCTAGTATGACATCTGATCTCGAATGGTTTACTAATGTTTTCAACGCACTCTTTTCATAAATTACATCTGATTCCAACAGTAAAAAATCGTCTTTAATATGATCCTTAAATTGATAGAGCGTAAACAGACTTCCTGTTGTTTCGTATCTGGAGTTATTAACACATTTTATTTGAGGATACTTATTCATTAATTTTTCATATTCTTCTTTCATATAACCTGTTCCAATAAAAATCGTCTTAACTCCCGCTTCTATTAACTTCGAAATGGAATGTTCAATAATCGATTTTTCATCAATCATCAAAAAACCTTTAGGGCGATTTCCAGCTCTTCTACGAATTCTGCTCCCCATCCCTGCAGCTAGAATAACAGCTGTTTTAATCATCTAAAAACACCTGCAGTCTTTCTCTGACTTCATAAGGCTTCATTTCAGGACGCCCCAGGTTCTTTTTAGATCCTTTCGCTATTTTAAGATATAAAAACGTTAATTTTTTATCATTTTTCCACTGTTTTATATACGTCTCTAACTCATTTAAGTTATGAACATGAATGGAATGTTGATACCCACAGGAAGAAGCAATATCTACAAAATTAATGTTATGAGAGACCGTATGTTGTCCCCCTGTAGAATCATGGGTTTGATTATCTAAAAGAATGTGTAATAAATTTTCCGGACAATAGTATCCGTTGGTTGCTAGATTTCCCATGCGCATAAGCAAAGCTCCGTCTCCATCAATCGTAATAATGTTCTTTTCATTTCTGCTCAAAGCTAGGCCCAAACCAATGGAACTAACGCATCCCATAGATCCAACCATATAAAAATTATTTCTAGCATCTTCTATTTCGTAAAGCTCTCGGCCAGTTTTTCCTGTAGCAGCCAATTGAATAGTATCGTTGTCTTTTAATGAATTAACTACTTGTAATGCCTCATACCTTGAAGGTAATTCGTTGGTTGCCACCTGTTCACTTTTCATTTTAGAAGCAACGTTTTTGATTGATTGTTCTAAAAGCTTAACTGGCTCAAACGTTCCTTTTTTTACAATAAAAAAGTAGCTTTCATTATTTTCAACAGCTTGATTAGCCCGCTGTAATTGGTTTTTAACTTCCGCAACATCAAAAGATAAATATTCCCATTTTATTTTCATCGTATTTAGCAGGGCAGGAGTAATTTCTCCCATTAATTCATGCTGCGGTTCATCTGGACATCCAGGTTCTCCTCGCAAGCTGACAAATCCAAGGACAGGAATTTTAAATGGATGGATAAGAGAGGTTAAAGGGGAAACAGCATTTGCTAATCCGGAGTTCTGCATTAACACAACCGCTTTGTTACCAGCAATTGATGCACCAGCAGCAATCGCTACCGCTTCTCCTTCGTTTGCTGCTGCAACGTATTCACATTCGTTAATAGCGTAGTTAATAAGAGGTTTAAGATACGAACAAGGCACCCCGCTATAAAATTGAAAACCTAGTTTTTTTAATTGCTTCCCAAATGATGATGTACTAATCATTTTTGCCACCATCTTTTTGAATCTTTGTATACGTTTCCGTATCTATCCATGACCCCATCGTATATTTAACAGCAACCGGATGAATTAGATTAATATAATTAAAGAAATCAGAGAACGTGAGCTGAGCAAAATCTTTTCTTTGTGCCAGTTCTTCCAAAGCTTTTTTTACAACCTCAGTGCCTTTTCCGGAAACTTTCCAAAGACCAATGAATTCACCATGAATGTTTTTAGAGTTTGGATTGCACGACATTTGAATTAAGTCTACTGTTTTGGAATACAGCTGTTTGGAATAGGGAAGTTTAGCGGTTACATAAGATGTTTGATTTCCTTTTAACTCGTAATCCGCTCCTGCTACGATAGTGATATCGCCACTTTCATGAATTAACTCCTCAAAAACATGTGTTTTATACACGATGTTACTATCGCTTATTAAAGTAGCAGTTCCTAGCTTATCCCTCGCAGCATAAAGAGGATATAATTCTCCTCTATTAGCAGATACCTTATCTTCCATAGCTTTGCTACTGTCTACTTTTATACTATTTGTCACGCCGACTTTTTTTAACTGATTTATTTGTTCAGTTATTAAAGCGTCATTTGCTGATTCTTTTACCAGAATCATAGCGTTTGTGCTATGATTAGCAGAGCTTAAATAAAGTTTCTCTGCCATATCGAGCTCTTCAGCTTTTTGAAGGCGAAAAACTTCCTCAAGCGGAGAGACCTTTTTTTCTACGTTAATCAAACTTTGATCATAATAAATCTGAGCGGACGTTTTCTGCATAGCCGTAATGGAAGACCTTAAGTTATGGTTAGCCCAAATGCTCAAGCTAATTCCTAAATCACTAAATTTATCAGTTGGAACCGAATAGTATTTGGTTGGAACAATAATAACCGGGAGCCTGTTTCCCCACTCTTTCATAAAAGCTTCGATCTCTGTCATATCTGACCTTTTACTATGAATCAAAACGGCGTCGGTTCCCGCTTGGCGATAAGCTTCTGCACGCTTTAAAGCTTCTTTCAGCCCCCACCCTGCAATAAAAGCTTCTACGCGCGATACCACCACAAAATCTTCATCTTTTTGACTGTCTTTCATTGCTTTAATTTTGCCGCAAAATTCATTAATATCTGCAAGCGGCTGTGCTTCACCTTTAATAAATGAGTTTGTTTTTGGAAACAGTTTATCTTCAATACACACTCCTGGAATGTCTCGCTGCTCCAATTTCTTAACCAATCTTCTTGCATTATTAAAATTCCCATAGCCTGTATCGCCGTCGAGAAGAATTGGAACGGACGTTGCGTCACTCATAAACTCTAAGATGTCTAATACCTGTGTCCATGAAGCCTCGTTATTATCTCTTACACCCAGTGCTGCAGATAATGACAAGCCACTCGCCCATATCCCTTTGAATCCGGCTTCTTCTACAATCTTTGCAGATAGCGCACTGTGAGCTTCCATAATAAACTCTAGCTGTTTACTTTCTATCAACTCTCTTAGCTGTTTAGTCTTCTTCATTTCTATCCTCCTTTTACTCTTCGTTGTCTGGAATGAGTGTATTTCTTAATTGTTTAAAAGTAGGTTTTTTCATAACACGATGCGTTACTTTTAATAGAAGTATTGTATTTTCATTTAAATAAGGAGCTAAAACACCGTATACTTCGTCGCCGGTATTACAAAAATAAACTTTATTAGGATCCATTCCATATTTTAAAGCTCCTGTTCCGATAGCTTTTGCTTCATCTCCTACTACAACCAGAATGTTAATTTTTGATTCCGCTGCTTTTCTTCCCATCTCTTCGTATTGTTTAATTGCATGAGGCCCTTCTCCTAGCTGAGGCATGTAGCCTAATAAAGCGATAGATTGTTTCTCTTTTGACATATCGCTAA
The DNA here is from genome assembly GCF_047872835.1 of Priestia sp. RMT2NF4. Taxonomy (NCBI): domain Bacteria; kingdom Bacillati; phylum Bacillota; class Bacilli; order Caryophanales; family Bacillaceae; genus Priestia; species Priestia sp. RMT2NF4. The sequence goes on along the minus strand of NZ_JBLQZO010000003.1, from coordinate 187,292 downwards.
GAACTTTAAGAGCTGTAGCCATTGATAAAGGTGAAGAGTTCCATGTATCATTAATTACCGTACATTCATTCATTCCTCTTTTAAATTCCAAATGTTCTTCTACTTGTTCAAATAAGCTAAGTCTTTGTATGGCAACGGAAATATCAACGCCCACATAAAATACAGCAGCAATGGCAGCAAGTGCGTTATAAACATTATGTTCACCATATCCAGGGATAAAGGCATTGTACTCTTTGTTTTTGTGTTTTAAAGTAAAAGCCATTCCTCCATTGGCATATTTAATATCTTTCGCCTGAAATTGGGAACCATCATTTTTACCTATATATACAACGCCTTTAAAAGGACTCACATCAAGTACTTTCTTAATATTTTCGTCATCTGCGTTTAAAATCAAAATGCCGCTATTTGGATCTAAGCCTTCTACAATTTCAGCTTTTGCTTTCATGTATTCTTCAGGCGTTTCACAATCAGCGAGATGGTGTACGCCTATATTTAATAAAATTCGTATTTGCGGTTGAAAGTAGCGGCACGCAACTTTTAGATAGCCTGGATAAGCGACCGGCATCTCAAAAACAGCTACTTCCGTCGTATCGTCAATACCTGTTAAATAACGTAGATTTACAGACATAGAATTCATACTCATCCACGTAGCTTTCACTTTATAATCTTCAATTAATATTTGTCGGATCATCTCTTTCGTAGTCGTTTTTCCACAAGTTCCTGTAACACCAATAACAGGAAGATCAAAAAGCCCTCGGTAGTATTCGATAAATTTCCAATAAGCATCTTCTAATTGAGCTGTTTTAACAAGAATAATATTTCCCCCTAAGTTCGTGCACAGCTCGGGTTGATCTGTTATAACGACGATTGAATGATTTTCTTTCCAATACTTCCCTCTAATCGGTTCTCTATCTAAATGAAAGATGAGTGTATGATCCTCTATATCTCTTTTAGCGTAGTTTATAGCATGTTTAATAACCGGATTTCCTGATCCATAACAAAGGTCTCCCCCCGTTTGTTTAAGGATTTCATTTAATGTGAAGTTCTTCATGTTAAATCCTCCTTTTCTTCTTCGTAACCCGCCAGTGAAGATGCATAATTGAGCAGACGAATCCCCGCCAAAGTACGCAGCTTATAGGCTCTAATTTGTGAGAATAGACTATCTGGTTTTGCATTTATTTCGAGTAACTTTATGGAACCATACTGATCTATACATAAATCTACTGCCAGCTCCCCAAAAGGGCCCACTTTCTCCTCTACTGTTGCAACAATATTTTTAGATATTTTAGCTAGTTGGTTTATAACGAGCCTTCTGTCTGTTGGATCAGGGTATAAACTATTCAATATTTTACTGAGGCGCATATTCGTTTCAGAATCTTCCGTTAGCACATCTTCACCGGTGAGGCGCGCAACCATACCCGTTCGAAGCCAAATTTGCTTTTCATTTTTTTGCATATAAACCCGTATTTCTAAATTTTTATCTTTATGCTGCTTTCTGCGAATTCCTTCTTGAACAAGATAAGGATTGTTTTTCATCAAAGGAGAGAGCAAAGTAAATAGTTCTTCCATATTACTGAATTGATGAAGCTCTTTTTTATTAAGATCAAACCAAAAGATGCCTGTTGGTCGGCGAACGATGCGCATGACTCCTTTACTTAAGGCTCCGCCAAGCGGTTTTAAATAAACTTCTCCGTAGCTATCAAGCATTTCTGCAATGTCAGCAGGTTTTTTTACTAGACGTGACTCCGGAAGAAATTCTTCATATTCTTTCATAAGAAGTTGATATGTTGCCCACTTATCTCCCGTAAGCTGAAACAAATTTGAAGAATTAACAAAAGGAATTTTATAAATCGCCTGAAGTTTTGCCCTTACTTCATCTATTAAAATATTTTTTCTACCATCTATGAAATAACGATCATAAATAACAGCAGGAAAAGGAAAAAGCCCTTCACCGTTAATGGTTGTTCCTTTAACCAGTTTTTTCTCCCAATCAATATCTTCGGGTTCAAACACATATACAAGCATTCGCTTTTCATTTGCTAAGCGACATAAATGGTGGAAATAAGTTGTTTGTCTTTCAAAAGGACGGTTAGCAAGAATGCCAATGATAGGACCTAAAGTTATGATACCTTCTGAAGCTGATAGCTTGGGGCACCAATCTTTTGGGAGAGATAGTTTATCACGGAGAGATTTAGAGAGTTGAACCATATTTGGATGGCGAAATGAAAAAGGGTAAGAATGAACAGTTGCGGTTGATATTGCCTTTCCTGCACTAACAATTGTAGACTGCCCCTCTTTGAGGCCGTATTTTAAACGGAGCTTTTTGGGGATTTGGATAATATATCCGCGATTATAGATTTCTTTAGAAATCTTTACATTCCAATTGCTGCGAATATCATTTGATTCATCACAAGAAATTTCTTTTTCGATCATTTCAAATAGAAAAGATAGTTCATTTTGATAGTGTGGATAGCTAGATGTTTTCATAAGATTCGCCTTGATATCTTTCCACATCCGTTTAAGAAAGATTTTATTCCCTTGATAGTAGGCACGCTGCGTAAGTGGATGAAATAAAAATTCGCTTTTTAATTCATGATGATGGGTAGCAACTAGCTGAGCAAGAGCTAAAGTAGAGAGAGTAATTCTAGGGTCGATAATCCAAGAGCTTAACGTTAAATACTCAAATCCATACGGTTTCTCACGATAGCGTCCAAGGCCTCCATGGTTCGTTTTCCTTCTAAGTTTAGCGGTTTTAGATTCTTCTATCAGCGCTACTGGAATAGCAAGGTAGTGGTCAAGAGCTCTTAATAAAGATAAAGAAAGCGGGATGCCAAAATGAATATGCCCTCCACATTGATACCCTGAAAACGGCATGCTTCCTGCCCGAAAATGAACGTTTTTATATGGTACCTGTGCAGATGCTTTTTCTATTAATTTTTGGATATTCTGAAATAGCTCTGTTGATGAATTCGCTTTTTCAGGCCTAACTTCTACTAATGCATACTCACCGCTATCTTGCTCTATTTGCCTTTCATCACAACCTACCGGACCTTCAACAGAAAAGAAAGTAGAAGCTGGTAGAAGCTCTCCATCACAACTTAACATAAACTCAACATCAGCACCCATGCTAAAAGGAACACTAGGCTTTAGCGGATTTTCTATCCATTCGCTTTCTGATGAGTTAATATCTGTGACGATACACTCTCCGTTTTCTAATACACCCATTTTAACAAAGCCGCTTTTAGCTCCTGTTACGTAGAGCGCTCGAATGGCTACGTTCATCAGCATTTCCGGTACATCCATGCTGTTTATCTGTTCTAATTTCCAACCGAAGGCTTGCGTTCGAATGGGTATTTCATTAAATACTACATGTTCACTGGTCACTACTTGTACTGTTTTTACGCTCAGTCCTTCTACTTCTAGACAATATTCTTTGTCTATTGCATATATTTTCGTAAAATAATCATATCCTTCATATATTGCTTGATCCTTTGTATTGACGATAACAATATCTCTTCCGCTACGGTGACCATATTTCCTCCCTATCACTGGATATGAACAGGTTTTTGGGTCAACTAATTCAACAGACGGTATATTATTCAGATTAAGAGTTTGCAACGTCATTTCTTTATCAGATAATATCCCTAACTCTTCTCTCATTGGATCCATTTTAAAGCCTCCTAATTAGAACTTTCTATCGTATTTTGCTACTTTAATGCCCTATAACAATAATCAGCTAATCATATAGTATGTAACTATACAAAATACTCCTGTACATTTATCTATTTATTTCCACCGTATCTAAAAACTTTTTATGTATGTATTTAACACGCGTAATAATTCACCGATTTTATTTTCACTGCATTTATTATAGAAAGGATAGATTTCAAACGATATAAAAGGAGAAATAGTCAATGACATTAAAATTCATTCATGGAAACTACTTAAAATACAATAAAGGAACCGGCTTTATGAGCTGTCATGTGGATGCACTTCATGCAGAACCACCCGCTGCTGATTTATTTACGGATAAAATTGTAGAGAATTTAGTTAAGAAAACAGGATGTGCAGGAATCGTTAGTACGGTTTCTAGAACCGTAGCAGATTTAAATAGAAACCTAAATAAAACAAACTACGAGGGGATACAAGAATATAGAAGAACAATCCAAGAAATTATCAAATCTTTAAAGATAATAGATAGTAATGATTGCCTTTTAACACCCTATTTGCATTTATCTTTTCATGGAATGAAGGATACACATTACGGGCCTTATGCAATTGAAGTGGGGACTTTAAAAGGACAATCTTGCTCAAAGGACGTTAAAGATTGGTTTCAACAGGCCTTGACTAAAAAAGCTGAAGATTCGTTACCAAAAATCCATGTAATAGTTGATAATAAATTTGTTGGAAACGAATCAATTGCCTTTCACAGACAAGGTGACAATAGGAACTATACAGGTTACAGTCATAATTTTAATACGTTTCAAATTGAACTATCCCGGACTCTGCGCAGCAAACATAGATCTGCTATAACAAATATATTTTCCGAGATTATTGATGACTTTCAACAAACATTTGTCGCTACTTAGTTTTTAAGAATCCTTTCCGTCTACTATTTCTTTTATATATTTAGGTAAAACAAATGATGCGCGGAAAATTTCAGGATCAATATATTGAGTATGTGAATGCTGTAGCTTCGTTAAATCGGCCTGAAGAGGATCCATTTTTTTAGAAGCAATCGTAAAACTCCAAATGCCGCAAGGGAACAGAGGTATAGTCACTAGATATGTGCGGACAATGGGAAATAGCTCCTTTAAATTTTTAACTGTGCCTTGTAACGTAGAAGTATTGTAGTAAGGAGAACCTGATTGAAAAACAACCACGCCATCATCTTTAAGGCTGTTGTAGACATATTGATAAAAATCAGGTTGAAATAGTTTTTTTCCGGGCCCAACAGGGTCAGGTCGATCAATTATGAGAACATCATAAACTCCTTTTTGTTCTTGAATCCAATCTATTCCATCTCGATGTATCATATTGAGCCTGGTTTCACCATCATAACAAGAAGCCGGAGTTAGCCAGGTGCGGCAGATTTCTGTAACTTTTGGATCAATTTCGACTACATCAATTTGTTGAATTCCATCATACTTCATTGCCTCCCGTGCAGGACCACAGTCTCCTCCGCCAATCATCGCAACTTTTTGGGGATTTGAATGCGTTATAATTGGCACATGGCTAATCATTTCATTATAAATAAACCCTTCTCCTGTTGAAATTTGTGGAGTACCATCTAGCACCAGCATTTTCCCATACCATTTTGTATCCACAATACTGATTTGCTGATAGGAAGATTGCTCATAGTGAAGCAGACTTTTTACTTTATACCCCATTTTCACTCTAGCCTGTCCAACGTAACTCCAGATCCAGAGAACTCCATTATCATCCTTTTTATAACCTGAAAGAGGATGCTTTTCTGTCACTTTTTCCACCTTCTATTTCAAAAATTTGTGTTCTATATAAAATATGAATTATTTTTCATTTCGCTATAATTCGATAGCACAAATTTATAGGTGCTTACTCTATTAATCTCTTCTAATTTCAATGTTTCTTCCATTCTTCCCACAATATTTCTACTTACTTTTCTTTCGAAGCTTTTTAATCGTTTCTTCATCAGCACTTAGATAGAGTACAACTCTAAGTTATCTCTCCGCCTTTATCTGCGTCCGTTCTTCAGCAAAAGTACGGAAGAAAGCCTAACACAGAATGATACATAAGAAAGAAAGCGTAGTATCATAATTACCATATTGCAACAGCTTTACGCTGTATATAAAAAAGGAGGTTTTTAAGCAATGTTTTCTAAACGGCCCTTATCTGTACTTCTTATCTCGACTTTATCTATGATTATTGCTTTTTCAGTATGGTCTGTCTTCGCGCCTATCGCCGCAGATATTCAAGTGATGTATTCATTAACCAATGCTGAAAAAAGTATCTTAATTGCCACTCCCGTCTTATTAGGTTCACTCATGCGGATTCCAATGGGAATTTTAACAGATCGCTTCGGCGGAAGAAAAGTGTATTCGTTAACAATGCTTGCTCTTTTACTCCCTACCATTTGTGCAGGCTTTACTCATTCTTACTCCATGCTGCTCTTTTGGGCATTTTTTATCGGCATGGCTGGAACAACATTTGCTATTTCCATTACATATGTCTCTAAATGGTATTCACCTCAAAAGCAAGGTTTTATTTTAGGAATTGCCGGGATGGGCAACTTAGGATCAGCGGTAGCAAGCTTTAGTATTCCACTTATCTTTTCTTCTTTTGGCTTGCCTTGGGTATTTTGGAGTTTAGCAATTGCGGTAGCTTTAATGGCTCTTTTATTATGGGTAGGAACTTCAGACCACCCTTCTGCTGCTTCTCCTAAAACGCTGCAGGAATCTTTATCGGTATTAAAATTTAGAGAAACGTGGTTTTTGTCCGTTTTCTATTTTTTAACATTCGGTGGATTTGTCACATTCAGCATCTATCTCCCTACCATTTTGCACGATCAATTTAATGCATCAACCGTAGACAGCGGGCTGAAAACAGCTATTTTTGTTGTATTAGCAACGTTTGTACGGCCTCTTGGAGGATATTTATCGGATGTATTCGGAGCAAAAAAAGTACTCACCTTTGTCTTTACCGGAATGCTGCTAATAGGATTATTTATCGCCTTTACCATCAGCTCCTTCGCGCTATTCAGCGCAGGTTGCTTACTTGCAGCCATTACCCTTGGTATCGGAAATGGAGCTGTTTTTAAAATGGTTCCATCTGTTTCAACAGGAAATATTGGAGCTGTTACGGGGATCGTAGGAGCATTCGGAGGAGTAGGCGGCTTTTTCCCTCCTATTGTGCTAGGCTTTATAAAAGATACAAGCGGAGATTACGTTGTCGGTTTTTCCTTACTAGCGCTTTTTGCTCTATTCTGTCTCTTACTGAATTATTCTGGATTCAAAAAACAAGATGTACGTATTAACCAAAAGCACCTTGCCTGATTCCACGTAAAAAGCCTCTTTTTGCAAGAGGCTTTTTGCATCAGCATTTTTAATAACTGCTTCTTTTTACAGAAGGGCTAATATTCACGGCACTTACTTTAAAGCCAGGCATCTTACAGGCGGGATCTAATTTCTCAGAAACAAGGTTATTAACATTTTGAGAATCCGCCCAGTGAAAAGGAACAAATACGGTATCTGGCCGAATGCCCTCTGAAAATTTGCTTCTTACCACAATCCTTCCATATGAAGATTCAATTTGTACTAATTCTTGATTCGATATTTCATATTTTTTCGCTGTTGAAGGGTGGATTTCCATAAAAGATTCGAAATTTCTAGCAGATAAAGATGCACTTTTTCGCGTTTGTACACCCGTTAAATAGTGTGACACCACTCTCCCTGTTGTTAAATAGAGAGGATATTTTTTCGTTATTTTTGCTTTAGGAACAATAGCTTGATTGGAGACAGGGACCATCATCGCCTTTCCATCACTATGAGCAAAACGTGTTTCAAACAGGCGCTCGGTTCCTTTATCTGTTAAGCTTCTGCATGGCCATAAAATTCCTTTTTCCGCTCGTAATCGTTCGTACGTAATACCGGAGTAATCCGCGATTCCTCCTTTACTTGCTATTCGCAGTTCATTAAATATTTCTTCAGCTGATGAAAACGAAAAATATTCCTCTTTCCCTAAAACTTTAGCAATTTCACATAGTATTTCCCAGTCGTGTTTGATTTCGCCACGGCGCGGAAAGCTAGCTTCGCGCAATGTAACTCTTCCCTCCACATTTGTCATCGTTCCTTCATCTTCCAAATAAGAGGATGCTGGTAAAATTAAGTTTGCTAATTTTGCCGTTTCTGATTCAAACATATCTGCTACCACTAGAAATTCAAGCTTTTCAAAAGCCTTCTTAACAAAATTAGCGTTTGGATTTGAAACGGTTGGATTTGAACATACCAGAAACAGCCCTTTAATTTCACCGTCATGAATTTTTTCAATCATTTCATATGCAGAAACACCTTTTCTAGGAAGATCTTTCTCCTCTATGTTCCAAACATCTGCTATATACATCCGATGCTCGTGATTTTCAATTGAACGGTAGCCTGGAAGCTGATCTGCTTTTTGACCGTGTTCTCGGGCTCCTTGCCCATTTCCTTGACCAGTAATGGCTCCATATCCGCAGCGAGGTTTACCGATTTTCCCGACAGAAAGTAGAATATTCAAAAAGTTCTGCACAGCAGCACTCCCGTCTGTTTGCTGCTCTACCCCTCTAGCAGTAAAAATCATTCCTGTTTCTCTTTGACCAAACATACGGGCAGCTTGATACATTTTCTCAAGCGGCACTCCCGTTATTTCTTCAATGACACTAAATTCTAGAGACGCCACATATTGCATTACCTCTTCAAATCCATTAACACGTTCTTGTAGAAATCGTTCATCTAGATAATTTTCTTCGATAATGACCTTCAAGATTCCATTGGCTAATGCCGCGTCGCTCCCCGGTTTAAGCTTCAGGTGTAAATCAGCTATTTTAGTTGTACCTGTCTCTCTTGGATCAATAGCAATAATAAAAGCTCCGTTTTCTTTTGCTTTTTCAAAATAAGGCATAATCGTTGGCTGACATTCCGCAATATTTGTTCCAGCTAACATAATACATTCAGTAAACGGAATCTCTTGTAAGCTATTCGTAAATCCTCGGTCCATGCCAAATGTTTTACTAGCAGCAGAAGCAGCAGCTGACATACATAAGCGTCCATTGTAATCAATATACTTTGTTTTTAACGCAACTCGAGCAAATTTCCCTAATAAATAAGCTTCTTCATTTGTAATAGAGGCACTTCCATAAACACCTAGCGCATCTGCTCCATTCTTCTCTTGAATCTCTGTAACGTGCTCTTTAATATAGTCAAGAGCTTCCCTCCAAGAAATCTTTACAAACTCTCCGTTTATTTTTAACAAAGGATATTGAATCCGATCTTTATGCAAAGGATGCTGGTGCGCATTCATTCCTTTGATACATAATCTTCCTTGAGAAGTAGGGTTGTCTCTTCCAATTGTTTTATACGTTTTTCTTTTTACATGTGTTTGTTCAACTAACTGCATTTTGCACTGCATGCTGCAGTAAGGACACTGCGTATTATAGATACGCTCGGTTTCAACTTGCTTTTGCTGCTCACGAAAATATTTCAACAGCATCTCAGTCATCGTAGGTCACCCTTCTTTCCTATAATAAATATGTGATTGCACGAGAGCGTTCTGAGCTGAGCTGCTTCATTAAATACTCTCGATTGTCTGCCTCAAACAAAACTTCTCTGACATGAACAATTCCTACTCGCTCGATCCAGCTGCCGACAGCTTCTAAATAGTTCCCCGTTTCACGGTAATATTGAATCAAAGAACAGCTGATTTCTATCGCTTCTTCGTTCGTTTCGGCCACATAAAACAGCTCCCCGCTTCTGGCTTCTGTGCTGCTTCCGCCAGCATATATTTCCCAACCTCTGTCTATTCTTCTTAATCCTATATCACTTGTTGTGACATCCTCTGTAATGTGAAAACAAGAAGCAATACTGATTTTGATATCGCATGGGGTCTTTACGTATTCAAGCTGTTTGTCTAATTCATTTGATAAAGCAAGAGCAGGTTCATACTGACAAATACACGTTCCTTTTCCTATATAAACAGATACATTTTTAACTGTACGTTCATATAGCTGCTGAAGTCCTCTATCTATTTCCTCACTTATCAACGAAAGATATTCTTTTTTCACTCCAATAAGTTGAATGCGCTGATCACTTGTTAAACGAATATTCGAGATGTTGTACCTTTCAGCTACATTTGCTATGTTCCTTAATTCCTGTACATTTGTCAGACCACCGTGAATTTGCGGTACCACTGCATAAGTACCGTCATGAAGCAAAACGGCCTGTTCATTCTCCATAGTAAATAAAGAATGTCGATTATTTTCATAATGAGGATTCATCATATTTAAATAGTAATGAAGACCGCCTTCACATAACGAGCAGCCTTTCATGTCTTTAAACTTTAACATTTCTCTTACTTGCTGAACCGTTTCAAATTGATATTGCTGCATTTCTCTTACCAGCTCATCTTCTGATAGATGTGTACAAGCACAAAAGGTTTTTTGTTCAATGTTTTCATCAAATTCATTGCTTTGAATATATGTTAAAAGATCTGTTACAAGGGGCTTGCATCCTCCGCATGAACCAGAAGCTTTCGTGCAATTTTTTATTTCATCTACTGTCGTTAAATCATGTTTCTGTACTGCTTCAATAATAGCTCCCTTGGTTACACCGTTACAGTTACATACCATATCTGTAACTGACATAGAAGCTGCTGCATTTTCCTTTTCATATTGAGAAGGAAATAATTGTACTTTTTCCGCTTGCGACAAATCCTTTTTTTCACTAATCATTTGTGATAGCTTTATAGCCTCACTGGTATCCCCAAAAAGAACGGCTCCCACTATTCTCCCTTCGCGAAAAACTACTTTTTTGTATATACCATCTAACATATTCGAAATCGTAATAGCTTTTGCACCTTGATTTTCCTTAAACTCTCCGACCGAATAAACGTCTATTCCTGATATTTTTAACTGAGTGGAAAGAACGGACCCGCCATAACCCTCGTTTTTCATTTGGCAAAGGTGTCGCGCTAAGACTTTCCCTTGTTCGTAAAGAGGAGCAACAAGGCCGTATGTCATCCCCCGATGTTCAGCGCATTCACCTACTGCATAGATATCCGGAATGCTCGTTTCTAAATAATCATTTACGATAATTGCTCTATTTGTTGCTATTCCGCTTTTTTTAGCGAGATTCACATTTGGCCTCACTCCTGTAGCCATTACAACTAAATCAGCTGCAACTTTGCTGTTATCGTTAAATCGGACGCCTTCTGCTCGATTTCCCCCTATAATCTCATCCGTATGTTTGTTTAATAGAAAACTCATGCCTTGCTTTTCCAATTCTTCTCTTAACATGGCAGATGCTGCTCTGTCTAGCTGTCGCTCCATTAAAAAACCCGAATGATGAATAACTTGAACATCCATCCCTAAATTTAATAGTCCTCTAGCAGCTTCCAGCCCTAACAGACCTCCTCCAATAACCGCTGCTTTTTTATATTGTTTAGAAATTTCAATCATTTTTTGACAGTCTTCAATGGTACGAAAACCGAGGACACCTTCTTTTTCAGCACCTTTAACGGGGAGCATATACGGGCTCGAACCAGTAGCAATAATAAGCTTGTCGTACATCGTCTCTCTGTTTTTATCTGTTTTTATTATTTTTCTCTTGGTGTCTATGTGCGTAACACTTTCTCCTTTAAATAAAGTGATATTATTTTCGTTATACCATGCAAAAGAATGAATGTTAATATCTTCAAGCTTTGTACTGCCTTGTAAAACGGTTGATAATAAAATTCGATTATAGTTAACGTGAGGCTCACTTCCAAAAACAGTAATATCAAAACAATCTGGAGAATGAATAAGAATTTCTTCAATACAGCGCATTCCCGCCATTCCGTTTCCGATTACTATCAGCTTTTGTTTCGTCATATAAAAACCTCCAACACATAGATTCAGACCGTAAAATATACATTTTTTATTATTTCATAAACTTCTCTAAAAGAAATGGACCTTGTTATAACTTCTAACATTAAAATCTGTTTAAAGCGTATGAATACGCCGATACCTTTCGTTGAAAGCAGGCTTTTATATAGAAGATTAATCTGCTTTAAAAAGGGGTAGAAAAAAGGATGCTGTGCTTGCATTACCTTTCTCTACGCTTTATAAGTACTCTATATAAAATTTTGTTATCTTCTTTTTGCCTACTATTTATTTATTTTGAAATCAATTATGATAAAAGAAAGAGTCTGAATTGGAGGTTTAAAACATGTCAATAACCGTTCACGCCACTCAGTGGATTCATTTTCAAATTAAATTGTATAACCTTCATTCCAAAACGAGATCGCTTAAAGATCAAAAACTAGAATTACCTCTACCAGAATTCCATCAAAACCTGATCATATTTACATCAGCAGCACGTCATGGCCTTACGTTTGGATATCAAGCCATTCAATGGGATACACCCTATACTTCTTCTCCGATTTACATAGAGCATCAGTCTATTCCGTGGTCCACTTTAGAACAACGTTCCCATAAGCGTATAACCGAACATATTACAGCTATTTTCTTAGAGACAATGTTTTATAGACAAAGTCAATTCAAACAATGTCAATTTTGTTTTGAATTTATCATTCCTGAGAGTCTTTTTGACCATACAACCTGCCAAAACTGCGCATCACGACATTTTGGAGTGGTGTATTAACAAATAAAAGCCTGAAGAAGTCAGAGGTTTTCTGACATCTTCAGGCTTTTATTACATGACTAGCTGAACAAAAAGTGGAATAACGGCAACTGTGACGACACCTACAATAACGACTGCAATACTTGCCATGGCTGCCTCTACTTCTCCCATTTCAATCCCTACGGCTACTCCTAGCGCATGCCCGGACGTTCCCAGCGCTAATCCTTTTGAAATTGGATTTTTCACTTTGAATACTTTTAAAAATAATGCGCCCAGTGCATATACAATAACTGCATTAAAAATAACGGCAAAGGAAGTAATAGCAGGAATCCCTCCAATATCTTGAGACAATGGCAGTGCAATCGCTGTTGTAGCTGCTTGTGGGAGCATTGATTTCATCACGACTTCATCCATATGAATACCTTTAGCAATCGCAAAAATAATCGCTACCGAACAAACTGATCCTACTGCAATAGAAGAAAGAATTTGCCACCAGTACTTTTTTAATTTATCGGCTTGCTTATATAAAGGGATGGCAAAAGCAATTGTTGCCGGTTCTAAAAAGAAGCTGATAATTTTTCCGCCGCTACTGTACTCCTCATAAGAAAAGTGACCAAGTTTCAAAAAAGCAATCCCGAGCACCATTGCCACAAATAAAGGAGTAAATAAGAAAAACCCTTTTGACTTTTTAAATAAATACGTTCCAATACCGTACGCAGCTAAAGAAACCACGATTCCAAAATACGGATTCATCTTTCCAACCACCTTGTCTCTTTATAATTGATATTACGCAATGCCCTGTTTTTTTGTTTTTTCACTCATATCTACATCTTTTATTTCTTCTTTTGCTTTATTATCTTTTGTCATGCCAAGTATAAGCTGTGAAAATAAGCCTGTAACGCCTAACAAAATAATCGTTGCCACGATGATAACTAAACAAATTTGAATGCCGTACTGCTGCATAACACCTAATGAATTCATAACAGAAATACCTGCTGGTACAAATAAAAATCCGATCAAAGAAGTTAAAGCCGTTCCCAGTGATTCAACTTGCTCTAGTTTAATAATCTTCAAGCAGAGTGCAAGAAATAACAGCACAAGTCCAATAACTGAAGCTGGCATCGGAAAAGGCAAATGCTCTGCAATAAAATCTGAAATCAACATAATTACGGAAAAAATAAATGCTTGTGTTAAAAAGCCATACACTTTTTTAGCACTCATTTCTTTCACCTCTCTCTGTTTGTTGACTTCATTATATAAAATGAAAACACGTTAGAAAGCGTTTTCAAATCAAAGAGTCGAATATTTGTGCTCACTTACAAAAATCGAGCCTTGAAATGCAAAAAACAGCCTGCTAACATGCATACGCAAGCTGTTTCTTACTTAAATTCCTAAACGCTTCTTCAATTCTTTAGCATATGTACGGCTGACAGGAACTCGCTTATCGTTTTTCATCACTAAATTATACGTGGAATTAAACCATGGCTGTACTTCGGAAATATGATGTACGTTGACGATATAACCCCGGTGCACACGAACAAACGACTGAGAAGGGAGCTTTTTTTCTAGCATAGCCAGCGTATCTGCAGTATGATAGGATTCGGTTATGGTTTGAATGGTAACTTCTCCTTCTATTAGCCCTACAAACAAGATGTCCTCTATATTTACTAACACAATTGAATCGTCTACAGAAATCGCTAACTTTCCCGTTTGAGAAGAAGACTCTCCTATCGGTTCTTCTTCTTTAACAGCGTGATGAGGAACACGCATTTTTTTATATTTATGAATGGCCTGCACCACTCTTTCTTCATCAAAAGGCTTCAAAATATAGTCAATTGCATCTACTTCAAAGGCTTGTAAAGCGTACTGATCGTACGCAGTTGCAAATATAATAGCAGGCGGGTTTTTCATTTTTTTAAGTCTTTTCGCAATATCAAAACCGCTGTCATCTGACAATTGTATATCTAAGAATAATAAATCCGGCTTTTCATCCATCATTTTATCCAACGCCTCTTCGATACTTTCAGCTTCTTCAATGAAGTCTACTTCTTTCGTTCGGTGGAGTAAATATTTTAATTCATCTCGCGCTAACATTTCATCGTCTACTATTAGTACTCGCAGCATACTACATACCCTCGCTTTTTAATTCAATTGGTATAACAAACGAAACTGCTGTTCCTTCTGTTACATCAAACTCCAGTGTCGTTTCTTTTCCAAACAATCCATGTAAACGTTGTTTAATATTGTAAAGAGCCGTCCCCGTTCCTTTTTCTGAAAAAACAGGCTCATTGCCAAGCAGTTCCAATCGTTTTGTGTCTATACCTTGTCCATTGTCTTTTACCTTTACGTATACATATTTATCTTTTGTCTCAATATAAACTTCTACGCGACAGTGTTTTTGTTTGCGTGGAAACGCGTGCCGAATGGCATTTTCCACAAGTACTTGAAGAATAAACGGCGGAAGCAAGACATCATCTAGTCCTTCTTCAATATACATGTCAATTTCGTATTTATTAGGGAATCTGGCTTGTTCAAGCGATAAGTACGCGTGAACATGATCAAGCTCTTTTGATAACGGAATCAACAGCTGCCTTGCACCTTGCAAATTAGAACGAAAATAAACGCTTAGTTGCAGTAGCAGTTTTCTAGCTTTTTCTACGTCCTGTCTGCAAAGCGCCGATATCGTATTAATGGCATTAAATAAAAAGTGAGGATTCACCTGTGCCTGTAAAGCTTTAATCTCCGCATCTTTTAGCAATTTACTTCGAAGCTCTGCTTCGCCGAGCTCTAGCTGAGTTGAAAAAAGTTTGGCCAATCCTTCTGCCAGCTCTTCCTCCACCCGGCTTAACCCGCTCGCATCTTTAAAGTACATTTTTAGTGTTCCAATGGTAGTACCGTGAGAAGTAAGCGGCATTACAATTGCGGCATGAAGCGGGCAGTCTTTATGCTGACAATCAATTTGTTCTCTGGATTTTGCTTTCATAATTTTCCCCGTCTTCAGCACTTCGTGAGACAGCCCGGTAATTAAACTGTGCGAAGGAACATGGTGATCAATTCCTTCTCCCACATGAGCTAAAATTTTGTGCGTATCCGTTAACGAAACAGCGTCCGTACCTGTGAAGCGATGAATAATATTTGCAACATTTTCACATGATTCACTAGTGAGACCCTGCCGAAAATGCGGAAGAGTTTGATCCGCGATTAATAATACTTTGTGTGTCTGAAGCGCTCTCATTTGTTCCTCTTGCCGTAAAATGGACTGAATAATAGATAAGAAAATATAGCTTCCCGTACCATTTACAATAATCATTGGAATAGCAATAATACTCACTAGCGTCCATGCCGAATCAAACGGTTTAGCAAATAATAAAATAATCAGCATCTGAAGCGTTTCCATCGCTATGCCTACAAGTGCAGCAAAGCGCGGTGTAATCGTTCGATGTTTTTTCCGGTAGGCATAACCGATATATCCAGTTAACACTCCTGCCAAAACGGATGAAACAGCGCAGCTAAACGCCGTACTCCCACCTAACATAAAGCGATGAACGCCGGCAAGTAGTCCTACTCCTAAACCAACAAAAGGACCGCCAAGCAGACCGCCCATTTCCACACCCATAATCCGCGTATTTGCAATGGAGCTTGATGGATCTACTTTTAATAATAAATCTTCATTTCGAATAATCGTTCCTTGAATTTCAATTCCCGTGTAGTTACTAATAATGCTAAAAAGAGAAAAAATAAAAATAAGTACAGCTTTTCCTTTATAACCTTGCTGTTTACGGAGAAATTGCCGAAAAACTTTTGTATGTGCCAGCAAAAAGCCTAAGATGACAATAACTCCGACTCGTTCTACCATCATAATTAATAAATGAATCATTTCTAGCCACCCTTTGCTGTCTGTTTCTATTTTATATTGTTACATTGATGGTGTCAGAAATCTAGCTGTATAAACAGAAAAAGCTGTTCGAATACGTACTGTATTCGAACAGCTTGACTTTAAGCTTGAACCGTTTTAAAAAATTGAGGCAAGTAATCTTTATGAGCTTCTAACATCTCATCGACAATTTGTTTAGCTAGTTTATCAGAAGCAACAAGAGGATTAATGGTTAATGCTAAAATAGCTTTGTCATAATCTCCTTTCACTGCTGCTTCAACTGCAATCCGCTCAAATGACTTAATGGTTTGAACAAGACCGCGGACAGGTACGGGAAGATCGCCGACTGAAATTGGCTTTGGACCATCTTTTGTAATGATACAGCTTACTTCTACAGCAGAATCAGCTGGAATGCTTGCAATAGCGCCATTGTTCACTGTGTTTACAGGTTGAATATCGCCTTTATCCGTATAAATGGATGTAATCAATCGAACCGCTGCATCACTATAATAAGCACCTCCGCGCTGTTCTAATTGAGGCGGTTTAATGTCTAGGTTAGGATCTTTGTACAGTTCAAACAGCTCTTTTTCCAACTGTTTCACGACTTCTGCTCTGGTTTCACCTTTTTCATAATTAACAAGCTCTTTTTCTACCATTTCACGCGTTTTGTAATAGTACATGTGATATGGACACGTTAACGCATTTAGCGCTTTTGTGAATTCTGGCTCCCATCCAAGTCCTGCTACATTTTTCACAAAGCTGCTGTTAGTTGGATCACTCAATAAATCAATAACTTGATCTTTGACACTTACACCATCTACATATACATCTAATCCGTAGACCATGTGATTTAAACCAGCAAAATCAATTCGAATGCGAGAGTGGTCTACATCAAGCAACTTAGCAATCCCCATTTCCATTCCGATTGGCACATTACAAAGTCCTACAATCTTTTTAATGTTACTATAGCGAAGCACAGCTTCTGTTACCATGCCAGCAGGATTTGTGAAGTTAATCAGCCAAGCTTCTGGACATAACTCTTCAATGTCACGGCAGATATCTAAAATAACGGGAATGGTGCGAAGTCCTTTAAATAATCCTCCCGGTCCGTTTGTTTCTTGACCGAGCACCCCGTATTTAAGCGGGATTCTTTCATCTTTCGCTCGTGCATCTAACAAGCCAACGCGAAATTGAGTTGTTACGAAATCCGCATCTTTTAGTGCTTCTCTTCGATTTAACGTTAAATGAACCTCGATTGGCAAACCTGATTTTTTCACCATTCTCTTCGCTAAATTTCCAACAATCTCTAATTTTTCTTTTCCTTCTTCCACGTCTACTAGCCACAGTTCTCGAACTGGAAGTTCATCATATCGTTTAATAAACCCTTCTATTAGTTCAGGCGTATAGCTTGAACCTCCGCCAATCGTTACAATTTTAATACCTTTTGTCATAATGTAATCCCCCCAGAAATTTTGATTGCTTCATATAAATCTACAAATTCAGTAGCCATTTCTTTTACCGTCATCGCATTCATTAAATGATCTTGAGCATGAATCATGAGCAGAGAAATTTCTGTGCTATCCCCTCTAATTTCTCCTTGAATTAACGACGTTTGGATATGATGAGCAGCATTTAATTCTTCCCGAGCTTGTGTAAGCTTTTCACGCGCTTCTGAAAAATCTCCCTTTTTGGCAGCCGCTATCGCTTCCATTGCTGAACTTCTGCCGTTTCCACCGTGTAAGATTAATTTAAAAATATATTCTTGAACGCTTTCCATTCTTTATCCCTCCTCACACAATATCTTTCTGTGTATCACTTGGTACCCCTTCAACTGCAGGCTGTATAC
Organism: Priestia sp. RMT2NF4; assembly: GCF_047872835.1. Lineage (NCBI taxonomy): Bacteria > Bacillati > Bacillota > Bacilli > Caryophanales > Bacillaceae > Priestia > Priestia sp. RMT2NF4. The sequence continues at coordinate 169,225 of NZ_JBLQZO010000003.1, read as the reverse complement.
CATGTTCTTCAGTGAATTTTTGTTTATCCCACATTCTAAAGAAAGGATAATAAATGCAAACAGAAATGCCGATGTTAATAGCTTGCATAACTGCACCCGATAATTTTCCTCCTGTGGCCAAATAGCCAGAAATAATCGGAGGCATGGTCCAAGGAACCGCAATACCTGCTGGTTTTGCTACCAGTCCTGTCGACATGGCAATATAGGTTGCTACTACCGTCACAAGAGGGGTAATAATAAACGGAATAAGCATCATTGGATTCATGACCATCGGAAGTCCAAAGATAATCGGCTCATTGATATTAAAAAGAGCTGGCCCTATTCCTAATTTACCAAGCTGCTTCATTTGTTGACTGCGCGCTTTTAAAATCATGGCAACGACTAGAGCTAGTGTCGCTCCGCTGCCTCCGATATTAATCCAAATGTCAAAGAACTGCTGTGTGAAAATATTGGGTAATGCTTCATGGTTAGCAAATGCAATTCTGTTTTCATCCATAGCTCCATACCAAATTGGAGCCATAATTCCACCGACAATATTCGCTCCATGAAGTCCACAAGACCACATGAGCATAATAACAAGCTCGGCAACTAGCGTACCGCCTAAACTGCCGCCTAACACACCTAAAGGCTTTCCAAGCAATTCTCCAACGATATTATGCAGACTTCCAAAATGCGTTTGTTCTACTAACAAACGTAAAATCCAAATAAATGCTATTACCGTGAAGCCAGGAATAAGAGCGGCAAACGATTTTCCAACAGCGGGTGGAACTCCATCAGGCATCTTGATGACAATATCTTTTTGAATAAACCATCTGTAAATTTCCGTAGAGAGAATCGCGACAATCATTGCTACGAAAAGTCCTTTACTTCCCATTAAAGCGGTTGGAATTCCGCCGTCTACTAAAATAGCTTCTTTAGCGCCGCTTGGGAGAAACGACACTTTATACGGAGTAGCAAGTAAAAAGGCAGCAAGTGAAATAGCACCTGCGGACAAAGCGTCTACTCCATATTTTTCAGCTAATCGATAGGCTATTCCGAAACAAGCAAGCAGCGCCATAATATCGAATGTAGCTCCAACTGGATACGCCATTTTTGTGGCCCATTCTTTTCCGAAAATCCCTGCCATAAAGTCGTTGTAACCTGGTATCGGTAAATTCGATAGTATTAAAAATACGGAACCGATAATAATGAGCGGCATTGTTAGAACAATACCGTCTCGAAGTGCTTGTAAATGGCGTTGACCTGCCATTTTTCCGGCGATAGGCATTACTTTGCTTTCAAGCATACTATTAAATTTGCTCATGTAGTCCACACTCCTATTTTGAAACTAGTTGAGCTGCAAATTTTAACACTTGTTCTCCATTACACGTTCCGTAGTGAACAGGATTTATAACGTCAACTGGCACTCCTTTTTCTTCACCTAGCTTCTTAAGCTGCGGCAGCAAGTAGCGCACTTGAGGTCCTAATAACAGTACATCTGCTTGATCAATATGGTTGCGAACAGAGTCACCAGGAACTGCCCAAATTTTATACTCCGTGCTTTGGTCCTGAGCACTTTTTTCCATTTTTGTTACTAGTAAACTTGTAGACATTCCAGCTGCACAACATAATAGAATATTCATCTGTCATTCCCCCGTTTTTTTATTTTGCTATCTGTTTTGTTGATAGTTTTATCTTAAAATAAAAGCGCTTACATTTATACACAACCTTTTTCCGTTAGTAACGGAAAAATTATGTTTGAACATTCAGATAAAAGAAGAAGCCCCTCTCTTGGACTTCTTTTATCTAATATTTTTCATAAATACCTCTATAAACTCCTCATAATCCTTGCACTTTACTAAGCGCTGCACGACCTGCTTGTCATCCACAACGCGAACCAACAAACTGTACATCTTCTGCAAATCGCCTTGATTATTCGCTTTTACACTTAAAAGACAAATAAATTGCACAAGATTTCCTTCCCACATAATCGGTTTTTTTAACGTGCAAATGGCCCAAAACGTCGTATCCGTTTGAGGAACCATAGGATGCGGAATCGCAACGAGATTGCCAAAACTTGTTGGGGATGCAGCTTCTCTTTCAAAAACAGATTCTATAAATTGAAAAGGAACTAGTCCTAGATGAGTTAATTTCTCTCCTAAAAAATGAAGCACTTCTTCTCTTGTTTGAAATTCTTGCTGTAAATATACTAATTCTTTTTTCGTGTATTCTAACGAAGACTGCGGTTTATTCTTCATTAAACATTCAATTTTTTTAAAATCATTGTTTCCTAGAATTGTACTTACTTGTACTACAGGAACAGGAAGATCCTCTGGAATTGGAATGGTACTAACAATAAAATCTAAAGAGTGCAGCGACATTTGGTGAAGCTTATAATACTGAGTTGTTCCTAAAATAGTAAGATTTAATCCGAACGTAGCCTGCAGCTTATATGATAATAGCTTGGCACTCCCTACTCCCGATGCGCATACAATCAAACAGCGCTTAGGCTGATTGATAATTTTCCGACGTTCAATGGCCCCTCCAATATGTAAAGCTAAATAGCCAATTTCCGTTTCATGCATGTCAATTTCAAGGCGATTTTTTAAAACCTTCCCGGCAATAATTCCAGCTTCAAAAGCAAGAGGGTAATGACTCTTAATTCCTTCAAGCATCGGGTTTCGCAGATTCATTCCATATTTATAGCGGTTGATAGCCGGTTTCAAATGCAAACTCATGCCAAGAATCAGTTCTGAATCTTCACTAATTCCTAAATGAAGCTCTTTTTCAATTGCTTCTAATATAGCCGCTGTTAATTCATAAATATCTGCGGCAATAAACTGCTTCACTTCTTTGTCTTCATGATTGCTACTGTTGAGCATTTTTGTACCTAGCAAATGAATGGCGATATACGCTGTTTCTGATTTCGGAAAACGAATCTTGAATGCCTTTTCAATTTCCCTCACAATTTCAGCTGCTACTTCATATTCTTTATGCTCCATAATTTCAAGCAAGTCTTCTGAATACAAAGAGATAAAATTTTCTTCTTGTATTCGCTTACAAGCTATTGCTAAATGAATGATTAAATTATTTAATCCAATATCTGAAACCATAATATTGTATCGTTTTATTTGATTTAAAATGTGGGCTTTAATCGTTAAGATTGATTCTTGGGGCAGGATGGATATTTCATTGTATACCATATCTACTTCTTTATCTTTTCGGTTAAATATGTACTCAGACATACAAAATCTCATTTTCATTTCGTCCCCTTTAGCTTTCAAGCCATAGTTAGGACGTTTTTCTAAAAGAATATCATACTTACACAGCTGTTTTTTAACATCTCTTAAATCGTTTTGAACCGTTGACTTGCTAATATATAACTCGTCTGCTAAATCTTCGAGCTTCAAATATTCGTCTGCTAGCAGCAGTCTTTTAATTAAATAATGCACGCGGTCATCAGGAACGGTTGGAATAGAAGTTGAATCAAATAATTGATTAGCCGAAAGTTCTTTTAATAGCTGATGAAATTGTTTTTCATCTAAAACGCTAAGTTCATATCCCGTCCCTCGAGCTGATTTAATTTTGGCCCCGTACTGAGACAACATGTCATCTAACTGTTTTATATCCGTTCGAATAGTTCGAGAAGATACCTGATTTACTGTTGCTAAATATTCGCTCGTAACGGTTGATAATGTAGACTGTACGGACATTAGTTCTCTTAATATGACGATCATTCTTGAATTAAGCATGTTTGTTTCTCTCCATTCTCAGAAGATTTCCTCTTTATAAAATAAATTAAAAGAGCTGGTTATTTTAAACAAAAGCAAAAAATACCTAAACAGCAACAAACAGAAACTACCTTTTCTGTCCTTGCAGCTTAGGTTTTGCCTGCTTCATCAGTAACAACCCTAAAACAATAGGAATAAATGTCTTTATTTGTAATCTATCATTCTTTCTGTTTTTTTTCAATTTCCATTAAAGCGTTAGGCTTAGTGGCATTAATGAAATTTATGGGGTCTGTTCATACCGGTGTAGCCCCAATACAAACGTACGAATTAAAAAATCTAGTGTCTCATCAGTACTCAACGGCATGCCAAATCCCCCTTTTTGCTCCAAAGAAGAAAATCCATGTAAAATGCTGCGGAGACTTCTAACAGCATGAAGGGCTTCACTTTCCGGAAGATGATACGGTTTTAACACCTCCAGCACTAAAAATACGATGTTATCAGATGCTTTTTGTACTTCTTCATCCTGTATCGTTGGTGCCACCGTTGCCGTTGCTTCGTATATTCCGGGAGACTTTCTTACAAATGAAACGTACGCTTTACTTAGCTGATAAACAGCGTCTTCTGCAGAAGCATGTTCAACAGCACTTTTTAGAAGATAGTGTAGCTGCTGCAGTCCGCTTAAAGCCAGTTCTTTGCGCAGCTCTTCTAACCCTTTTATATGATTATACAAAGACGGAGGGCGAACATCTAATTCTTTGGCTAATGAAGCAATTGTAACAGCATAAAACCCTTCACGATTGGCCAAATTTTCACCTGTTTGAATAACCTTTTTAAAATCTAGTCCTTGTCGTGGCGACATGCCTTCATCTCCTCTTTTCTATTTTTACTTTTGCTTGTTGTATTGCTTTTTCCATCATTTTTAGCGGTTGAGAAAGCATTCTTCCGTGTCCAACAGCAAGAAGTGACGGGTTTAATTCATATAGCTTTTCTGCACTTTTAAGCGCTAGCTCTTTGCTCCACGTTCCAAAGGCAGGAAACGGAAACAGCGGTTTTAACTGACCTGATACGGCAACTCCTCCCCGCACTTGGAAAGAATCTCCCGCAATTAATGCGTTTGTTCTCTGGTCTAAAAAAGACATAGACCCAGGTGTATGTCCAGGTGTAAAAATAGGAGCAAGTGAGCCTATATAAGACTCTACTTCGATGAAATGATCAATTTTAGTTGAAATCTTTCCTAGTTTTGGTATTCCTCCACGGATTGGGTTTTGAGGTTCTTCAGAATTGAGTGCAAAGTCTCCTGAAAATAATCGATAATCTCTTTGCGACATATAAACAGAAGCATTCGGCAAACTTTTCTTCAAATTATCAATCGCTCCGATGTGATCTTCATGAGTATGAGTAAAAACAATTCGAGTAATCGGTTTTCCAATTTGATCTGCAGCTTTCAAAATACCTGACGCGCTGTAAGGAAGAGCCGCATCAATTAACGTAAGACTGTCTTTCTCTTCGACTAAATAACAATTCACTGGAAAAAATCGAGGCAAAAACGTCAATTGATACAACATTTTCTCACGAACTATTCTCATTTCCTCATCCCCTATTATCAAAATAAAAACTAATGGTATTAGTTTTTATTTTAACTAATACCATTAGTTTTATCAATCATATATTGGAAAAAACAAAAAAGAGTGTGAGACATAACGAAATCGAGTGAATTTAAAGACAAACAAATGGAATAAAGGAGCTCGTATAGATCACTTGTTACACCGTCCCCACAAAAAAATCCGAACGCGGCTGATTCTTGATAGAGAATCAACCGCGTTCGGATCTTACTTTAACTAAACTACTTTTGCCCTAATTAAACGTCTTTTCTTTCTCCCGTAGCAGCCACTACAATCGCACTGCCTTTCTTTAACTCTTCTTCATATTTTTTAGTTTCGTCTTTTGATAAGCCTAGCGAAGCCATTTTTGTTCGAAGCTCATCTTCTCTTGTTAAAAATAAACTCGCTGCTGAATGTAAAGGACCTTCTTCAGACAGTCGAATAATATTTGTGTCCGTTACTTCAGTTAAATTTTTAGAATTTTCCTTGTCATAGGTAAACACGTATACTTCATTTTTCTCAAAACCTTTATCTGCAAATTGATTAACTGCTTCGTTAATATTCGCTCCGTTTTCTACTACTTCAACATGTTTCATTATTTATAACCTCCTGTTTCTATCGCACATCTTTCTTTTATACTTAGTAAAAGAATGAACTTCTTACTACTATATATACCCGTTTTCAGAAAGGAAAACCCGCATTTAGCGCTTTACGGAGAGTTTGAATATCATTCCATATTATCCTTTAATCGGATGTACATCTCTTTTGATTAACGTATCTAAAACAATCATTCAGCTTATTTTCAGCTACCATTCATAAAAAATTCATCTGCATTGCTTATTATAATAAAGAAAAAAGGCGCTAATCAGGTACTTTCTACGCATAATGAATGTCTGTGTCAGAGTAAGCCGGATATGAATGCAACCATTCATATCCGTTTTTTTATATGAAAGAACTTCTAACAACATCCTGTCCTTGCACCTTATAACATACTATAATTCTCCGTATTAACTAAAAATTCAGGTTATATAGGAGGTTACAAATGAACAGCCATCCACAGCCACAGTTAAAAAAAGAGTTAAAGATCCGGCATATCACCATGATTTCTCTTGGAGGAATTATTGGCGCTGGATTGTTTATTGGAAGCGGATCACTCATTAACACCGCTGGACCCGGCTCTATTTTTTCGTACGCATTTGCTGGTTTACTCGTTATTTTAGTCATGCGAATGCTTGGAGAAATGTCTACTGCAAATCCTTCCAGCGGTTCGTTTTCCACTTATGCAAAAGAGGCATTAGGCCCTTGGGCCGGCTACACAATTGGCTGGCTCTACTGGTTTTTCTGGGTTATCGTTATTGCTGTTGAAGCCATTGCAGGTGCAAATATTATTCAATACTGGTTCCCGTCTTTACCGTCTTGGGGAGTCAGCCTGGCTCTTACTTTTTTATTAACGATGACCAATCTGTACTCTGTTAAATCTTTCGGAGAATTTGAATATTGGTTTTCTCTCATTAAAGTTGTCAGTATCGTTCTTTTTTTACTTTTAGGTATTGCTATTATTTGTGGATTCATTCCAGGAATTGATTCTCCCGGCACTTCCAATCTTTTGCATAAAGGCGGCTTTTTACCGAATGGAATTAGCTCTGTATTTTTAGGAATCGCCCTTGTCATGTTCTCCTTTATGGGAACAGAAATTGTTGCAACCGCGGCAGGTGAATCTTCTCAACCTGAAAAAGCCATTACCATTGCGACCAATACCGTTATTTATCGTATTTTATTTTTCTATTTAGGATCTATTTTTATTTTAGTAACCGTTCTTCCGTGGAATTCATCAAGCCTAATGAAAAGCCCATTTGTCTCTATTCTTGAATTAGTAAACATACCGGCCGCCGCTCAAATTATGAACTTTATTATTTTAACAGCTGTCCTTTCTTGTCTGAATTCTGGTTTGTATACAAGCTCTCGTATGCTGTTTTCCATGTCTCAAAATGGTAATGCGCCAAAAAGCTTTTCAAAATTAAATAAAAAAGGCGTACCGGTTAGCGCGATATTAGCATGTACAGTTATTTCGTACATCAGCGTCATCTTTAACTATATTTCGCCAGATAAAATCTTTTTGTTCTTAGTGAATGCATCAGGCGGCGTAGCCCTTCTTGTGTACCTCGTTATTGCATTTTCACAAATTAAAATGAGAAAAAAATATGAAAAAGAAAACCCTGAAGCATTAAAAATTAAAATGTGGTTGTTTCCTTACTTAACTTACGCTACAATCCTTGCCATCACTAGTATCTTTATTGCCATGGCATTTATTGATTCATTGCGTTCACAGTTCTTTTTAACTATTTTAATTGCTGTACTCGTCGTAGGTTCGTTTTTCTTTCAGCGTACCAAAATGACGAGCGGCTTAGCAGCAAAAGAAAACACATCAAAATAAAAGAGGTTGAGACATAACGAAATGAATCCAACCTAAAGATGAACAAGGGAGATAGATGAGCTGGACTGCTTATTACACCGCAGTTGATTTCCGTGCAAGGCTTCGCTTTCCGCGGGCGGGCGCTGAGCCTCCTCGTCGCTTGTGCTCCTGCGGGGTCTCATCTATTCCGCTGTTCCCGCAGGAGTCTTCGCCTTGCCCTCCAATCACCTGCTAGAAGGAACGAAACACATAAAACTATATTTACCATCACAAAAAAACGAACCACCAATCAAACATGTTGATTAGTGGTTCGTTTTTCACTTTGACTAACATACTTTTGTCCCAGCCTCTTTTATTTAATCCGATAAATCTCCTACAATTTTTGTTCCGTGTAATTCAGTCGCCTGTGTGTCTTTTATAACCCGATCTGCGTTGCCTTCATGAATTCCTCCGCCGGGCAAAATAATAAGACGGTCATTGGCGTATGTGATCAGTTCTCGGATCACCTGCAAGTTTTGCAAAGCAGACCCTTTCCCACCTTTGGTCAAAATGCGGTCTGCTCCCATTTCACTAAGTATATCAATGGCTTTGTATTTATCTTTAATCTCATCAAATGCCATATGAAACGTAACGCTTAAAGGACGAGCTTCTGCTATTAATTCTTTATTGCGTCCGTGATCGATTTCATTTTTTTCTGTTAATATGCCGAATACTACTCCGTTTACTCCAAGGTCTTTACATGCTTTAACGTCTTTTTTCATAATTTGAAATTCTGCTTCCGAATATACAAAGTTCCCGCTTCTTGGGCGAATAATCACGTTGATATCTGTATCAAGATGTTCACTTGCATGTTGAATGGTGCCGTAACTTGGCGTAGTGCCTCCTTGACTGAGATTGTCACATAATTCAATGCGGTCTGCTCCTAGCTTTTCGGCTTTTTTTGCCTGCTCATACCCTTCTACACACGCTTCTTTTATGTACTTCATACTTTCAACTCCTTTATTGGCTGTATAAATAAAGCCCATCTTTAAAAAGATGGACTTTCCTTTATTATTTAATCGCTTTATGAACTTTTAATTTCTTTCCTTTAATTGTTTTGTTTTTCATTGCTTGCAACACTTTGGGACCTTTTCCATTCAGAATCTCTACATACGAGACATTTTCTTGAATGGTAATAATTCCAATATCGTCTGCGGTTACTCCGTCTAATTTTGCGATTGTTCCTACAAAATCGACCGCTCGAATTTTCTTTTTCTTTCCGCCGTTAAAGTACAGCTTCATAATGTCTTTATTTAATGACTCGCTTTTATCTTTTTTAACTTCTGGACGCTCATTAATTTTTTCATTAAAAGCGAATGCTGCCTGCTGTACTTCTTCTTTAGAAGGAGGAGTAGATACTGGAATCGAAAAACCAATATATTCTTCAATTTCCGATAGCATTCTCTCTTCATAAGGCGTTACAAATGTGATAGCCTTCCCTTTTTTACCGGCACGTCCCGTTCTTCCCGTACGGTGAACGTAGCTTTCTTTTTCCAACGGAAGGTCATAGTTAATAACGTGCGTGATATTATCAATATCAATTCCTCTCGCAGCTACATCTGTTGCTACTAAATAGCGGAATTTCCCTTTTTTGAAATCATTCATAACCTCAAAACGGTCTTCTTGCACCATTGCCCCATGAATTTTATCACAAGGATATCCAAGATCATCTAAATCATCTAACAGCGTATTTACCTGCTCTTGCGTGCGGCAAAAAATGATGCAGCTGTCTGGATTTTCTACTGTAGTTACGTCTTTCAGCAGTTCAAATTTACGTTCATTTTGTACTGTTATAACAGAATGGTCAATCGTGCTTGTTGTTAATCCGTTCGCTTTGATTTCAACATCAACCGGCTTCTTCATATATTTGCGAGACAGCTCTTCAATATCTTCAGGAAGCGTAGCCGAGAAAAGCATCGTTACACGCTCACTAGGAAGATGTTGAATAATTGCTTCCACTTGATCAATAAAACCCATATTTAGCATTTCGTCTGCTTCATCAATAACCAAATAACGAATTTTCTCTAATGCAAGCGTTTCTTTTTCTATATGATCAAGCACTCGTCCAGGCGTTCCCACGACAATATGTGTTTTTTGCTTTAATTCTACTTTTTGCTTGGCAAATGGTGATTTTCCATAGACAGCTGCTGCTTTAATTCTCTTAAAACGGCCGATATTGGTAATATCTTCTTTTACCTGTGCAGCCAGCTCTCGTGTAGGCGTTAACACTAAGGCCTGGGGCTTATTTTCTTCCCAATTAACTAATTCACACAGTGGAATGCCAAAGGAAGCCGTTTTTCCACTTCCTGTTTGAGACTTCACGACAACATCTCTTTCTTCTAGCGCGATGGGAAGCACCTTGCTTTGTACTTCCGTAGGATGATTGTATTGCAGGCTAGAAAGTGCCTTAGCTACCTTGTCACTAAGACCGTATTGACTAAAACTTCTTTGATTCATTTTGTACCCTCATTTATTTTAAATTAGTGATTATCTTTATCATGACCTGATGCACTATGTTTCATTATACTTTAATTCTTCTATACGCGCTCAAAATTTCAAATCACATCAGCCGCTTTTGAATATACACTCATTTTTAAAGTCCAACTTATTTTCAGTTCATACACCTACAATATACAAAATCAGTAAACTAACTAAGAAATAATAAGATAATAGCGCGCACTGTTAATAGTTTGTTTTGAATATGTAGCATAATCCGTACAATCTATCCACTTGTATTTATCTAATTTCTTTTCTAGCTTTTCACTAATTTCGTCTTCAATCTCGTGCATTAAAGCAACCGTTTCGTAAATGCTCATCCCAAAACGTTCAGCTGCTTGGTGGTGAGGAGACTGCTGTTTAAGGAGTGTTAAAAACTGTTTTTTCGTCTCAGCTTTTTGCGCTAAACGATCTTCGACTCCCTCAATGAATTGATATAGCATTCGCTTGTTAAAAGGAAGAGAAGCAATTATATCTCTTGCAAAAACCTCCATCATCTTTTCATTCATGGTCACTCCACCCTTCAACTTTAAAACAAATCATAGTTTTACTTATTTAGTTTTAATTATTATAAACGTAATGATTACGATTTACAATGTGGCATTCTTCCTAAACCAATGAAGAAAGTGAAAAAGCCGCTCTCTTATTAATAAGAAAACGGCTTTGGTATGAGCGATGAGGGATTCGAACCCCCGACCCCATCCCTGTCAATTACTGTAAGTGAACAAGGGCGAAAATTGAGTTCACGATAATCCTACAAGGCTGACGTAACAACATTTCGTACATTCTATTGAATTAATCATACTCTATTTGACCAAAATACTTCAAGTATTTTTTAACTAAAATATTTAAAACAATAACCTGTAGAATGTTGTTTACCAGTTTTCAAATAATGGTGGATGGTTGGACGTTTGATATTTAATAATTCACTTGCATATCGTATTGAATCATAAACAGTGTTCTCATTTTCCTTTATTGCAATTAATTTTCTACTAAAAGTGGCTTTGCGTATTTTTGCTTTTAGGTCATCTGTTTTTCTTTCACTGTTGCACCAGCACCAATTATAATCGTCCTGATATTGAGCCATGAGTTTCATTTCATAATCGTAAGCTGTTTTATGATTATCAAAATAAGCAATAATTTCTATGTCGTATTCGCCGTTATGTTTTGCTACTTCTTCAAGCCATTTCTTTGGTCGTTTAATACGTTCGTATGCTCGCTTTGGATTGCCACCCTGCCAATTAGAACCTACGTAAAAAACTGTATCTGTATTTTTAATCTTATGTATGTAAACGTAATACTTCATTTGTTTGCCTCAAGTATTTAATACTGGTATTATATTTAAGTTTTTTCTGAAGTAAACGTGCTTCATAACAATAATTTTTGCTATAGGTGAAGAAAGGTTGTAGATTTTGGAATATAGGTTGTAGGAGTGTCGTAAGAAGATTGTAAATAGATTGCAGTTGTATGAAATGCAACGATGCGGAAAAGTTATAGTTTACGCAATCAATAGTTGTAGAATATGCAAAAACCAAAAAGCCAGCCCACAATCGAATTAACGAAAGTAAGCTGACTAAAAATATCATAAAATTTCTATTTTAATATATGCACAGAAAAACAAAAATCTAGTAATCGACATACCATTTTTCTACATTTTCATATCTAATTTGGATTAAAACCTTAACTTTGTCTCTTCACTGAGTACCTCATTAATATTCAGTATCGACATTTTACATATAATTACATTTATTACAACTTAGAATATATATCAGAGTTAATTCATATATCGTTTTACCGAAAAAAATTCTTACAGATTCCTGTTAAGGACAGTTATTTATTTTGAAATTGATAATCTTTTCCCCAACTAAAAAAGGCCTTCCATGCTTGGATAGACCTTTTTATTCATAAAGGATAAACTTTTACAAACCTTTTTACTAATCCATTTTCTTCATGTTTCCATATACTGTTAGCTATACTTTTTTCCCGTTTTAAAAAATCATCTATTTCCTGACAATTCACTTGTGCTTGAGATCTTTTAAATGCGTACTTAATCCATAAGAGTCCTTCATGGTTTACCGATTGCATTCTAGGTGGAACTTGAACCACAAAATCTTTACCATTTTCTGTAAGTAATGCCCTCTGCTGAGCTTGTGCTGCTTTGAATACCACTGTATCTGATTGCCCCCGTAACCCTAATGAATGAATACTTACTACATCGTAACCTAGCTGTTCAAATATTGTTTTTGCTCTTGGAGTGATATTTTCATCTAAAAGTAATTTCATCTTATTCCTCGAAAAAAGGGCTGTTCAATAAATCTTCTACATAGGAGAGAGAAGCTTTAACTTGGGCTTCAGACAGGTCATAATCTTCGCAAATTTCTTCAATACTCATATCATCATTCAGACACGATATAACTAGAGAGACAGGGATTCTTGTACCTTTAATTGTAGGCATACCACTAAGAATTTCTTTATCCATCACGGTTTCTGGATGTTTAAAAATTACTGACTTTAAATAGTCTATTCCTTTCACCTCAACCACCCAATTCTTTTCAGTCTGGTGGTAAACATTATATGCAAAAGAGTTGCTTCTTAACCCTATATTTCCGTCATTCCATGAGGAGTTCAAGGAGAAAACTATAGGTTCTGGTGACTGACTAGGAACTTTTATCATCTTTTTTTCAGGTTTAAGAACAGACGACTTATTATCTAGACAAAAATCAGTTATCATATTTTAGCCTCCTTTTTTTCAAGGGATTCCATATTACTATATATTCCCTTAAGGTTTTCAATAAGCTTAAGCATCTCTTTTTTTGATAATTCTAACGTCAATTTATTGTAGTTATCATTTTCTTTTTCTCCATAAACATCTGCAGATATGAAATTAAGTAATGCTGTATACGCAAGGACTTCTGTGGGTTTTTCTTGACTTCGCTTAGTAAGAATATCATAATCAAAACCTTCAAGTACATTATTCTTACTGTAGCAATGCACATTTATAAATTCTAACCTTTCGGGAGTCAAAAAGATTTCTGATATAATTTTTATCTTATCTCGATCATAATTTTTTGGGTTAATTCCTGTTGCTAAAGCTTGAGATATCCTCACAATCTCGAAAGCCACTTTAATAAATTCCTCATGTGATATATTGACACTTTTTTGAATCTCTTCTTCAACTTCCTCAGTAGCTCTAAATTGAGCAGAATGATTTAACCATTTTATCTCAATTTGCCCTTCAGAATACAATTTGGAAAATAACTCAACATAAGTTATATAGTCTTTATTTTCCATTTTAAACCCACCTCTTATTCTAAATATACTATTATATTTCTATTAATTTACCACTAATTCCTTCTTTTGTCACTAAAACTAAAATGTCTATACATATTGTATTTCACTATAATCATTAGAACTTTTAACTCACTTATCAATGTATCTACCCTAAAATTAATGAGTTAATTCCATTTTAAATTTGCGATATATTCTACTATGGTTCCTTAGACTGTTAATATTAAAAATCAGTCTATTGCTAAATACCTTATATTCCTTTATGTATCTCTAGAGAATAGTTCTCGGAACATTATGAAATTTTATGTTAATTTAATCACTAAAAAGCGTATTCTTAATTAACACAGCAAATAGCGTTTTTTATGATTCTTTTGGAAATAAATCTAAGGCTGTTTGGTCAGGATGTACCTCGTTTTTCTTCCTATTTCTATGAATAACAGGTGGAGGATCTTTTTTTCTCATTCTATCTGCCATCTGTTGAGCTTGTTCCTTAAACGACTTGTAGTTTATGGCTTTACATCCAGGCTTTACTTTTCTTAGTTTTCCAGTTTTTAAGCTTTTATCCCAAGTAAAGTATTCATGTAACTCATAGTTACTTCCTTCTATTAAAGCTTTTTCTATCTTATTTTCAATGTCTTTTCGCATCTGTTTTCCAATCTGTGCAGGATATAACCCAGGTACAGAAGATGTAACTCCAGGAGCAAGGTCAGATACTTTAAATTCTTCATGTCCTCCAATAGAAAGCGAAACTAGCTCGTAGACTACCAGGTTGATATATTTAAAAAGAGGTGTCTGTCCACCAACTTTAAAAACTTCATGAACTAAATCAGGATACTCAATAGCATCACTAAAATATTCATGAAGGTCATCATCTTCAAAGGTTCCCTGTGTTAATTCAATTTTAGTAGGTTTTTTAGAAATAGCTAAATGTTTAAAGTTATAGCCTTCTGTCTCTTTTTCGATTTTTTCTCTATTTATCTCATTGAAAACTAGGGTAATATCATGTGTATGAGAAGAAGGATTATCAGAAGCAACTCCCCCAACTATAACTAATTCATCTGATTTTAATTTACTATACCTTTCTAATTGATCTGGTTCCGTACCTCCACTTTTACATTCGCATGTTAAGGAATGGTTCTTATCTGGGTTATTCAAAATAATATCAAACTTAAGTTCTCGCACTGTTCCATTTTGTGTGACATCAAAATCTCTTTCAATCGATTCAATTCTATACCCTGTCTCAAAAAAGTGCCGAGGATAACCTGGAAGAACAAGAGTCATACTAGCTAAGATATTAACTAAGTCTTGTTCTAGATAAGTCGACTTTGAGCTCATAATTTACAACCTCCATCTTAGCCATTGCATCAACGTAGTGATTTAAGTTTGCAAACAGCCGTAGCAAAGTATTAGCACATGCATGTTTTGGCAATGATACCCTAATATAATCTGAAGTTATTTCAAAAGTTAATTTATTGCCATGATTACCATTATGCATATCAACCGCATAGACTCTGTATTGCTTATGCCCTATTTCATCTTCCATACCCCAAAGTCTAAATGGCTGATTGCCATTGAACATTAAGTCCACTAATTTTTTCGGTTCAATTTTTTTACTAAAAGTAATTGTAAAAGGATTTCCAGAAAGATAACCTTCTTCAAAAGACATTCCATATGTCTCAAACTTATCAATTACATCACCATATAGGTTCACTAACTCATAGACTAAACGAGAATGCCTAGAAAATGAATTGCCTTTAGCTGTTAGTTTGCCGTTATATTTTATGTCATCTATAATAAATTTACGGTCAGTACTTGAATCCTTAATACTATCTCCTCTTAAGATAGAAAGTTTAGAGATACCAAGCATGTTGTTTATATCAGAATTGATAAGGGTTTCAAAAAATGTTTTGGCGAAATGTCTTTTTACACTTAGAGAAACATCTTGAGTTTCTTCTGGTCCACCAATTTCATCGTTTTCAGGCTCATCAAGAGCTTGCTGAAAAGAAACAGACATACCCCAGAACTTACCAAAATCTATAGTTTGCAATAGCAGAGGAACAGGTAACCAGATACTATCGTAACCATTAGCGCTATAAAACTTTTTTATGAATGGATCGGACTGTTTGGTTGGATCAGCGGAATGAAATACCATATATCTGGGATCGGCTATATCCACATAAAAATCAAGTTGTTCCGTTTCTAAATAAATTAATGATTCTTCATTAGTTTCATGTAATTTCGTTTCAGAATCAATTTCTTTTGCTCTAGCAAGAACCGATGCTAAGACCCTATCTCTTAGAGGATTTTCTTTAAAGATATGCGTCTCAATGATGTAAGATTTAACTGCATTTCGACCGTAACTATATTTTTTATTAGATTTAATATCTTTATAATTGTTATTAAGGACTGCATCGAAATGATATTCTAACTCTGAACGAGTCAAAATATTTCCCATAATGTTCACTCCGTTATTTGTGACTTTACAATATTATACTTAATTCTAATGCTTTTTTCACGTTATTTCTGTTATTTCTGTTATTATCTTCTTATTTATTTACTAATTAATCCATTAAATTATGTCTTCAACTCTATATTTTGGCTTACTTGTTAGTTTACCCTTATATTCTTTATGGTAACAAAAATACCTCTATAATCTCACGTCAGTCTCAACAAAAAGAGCTTTTAACTAAAAAAGCCCTTTATTCATCCACTGCTCTAAGCACCTCAAGAAGCGGATTGCCTTCCCATGGATTATTTTTTTTATTTATTACTTTCATTTTTTCTTCTTCTATTCTTAACTTCGCTAGCTCATTTGCTAATCGTAATCGTTCTTTATAAGTTAAGCAAAGTTGTACCATATATCCACTCACTAATTTATCGAGCTTCATAACTTGTGTTAAGTGTTTTCCATATTCATCAGATAAAATGTCCAATTCGCTCATCGCATCCATCGCCTTACGATGAAAGACTAAGTATTGACAAAGCTGCGATAAATCTTCAGAGTCTGACAATGATAAATGTTCATGATGTGTAACAAAGTTCTGAAAGTGCTTTTTACCTTCATCATCTAAATATTCTGCTGGCTCAGGCTTTCCTATTTTTACACCCATTACTTTTGCTTCCTCTTCTTCTCTAATTCGTCTTGCCATTTTAGATAACTTTCTATTACTTAAATGTACTGATTTTAATGTGCTCATTATTATTTTTTCCTTTCGTCTCAAAATTCTAAATGCTGGGGAATTTTTTTTTTTGTACAGGGCACCTCTTTGTCCATCCACAGTCCTTGTTTTTTCTTTTTGGATGGGGGGCTATAAATGATGTATCACTTTAAATGATTTGTATTCGTATACACTCTTTCTCCTTAAATTAAAAATAACTGCTGCTTTAATTGACTTAAATAATATAATCATAGTGTAGGCACTTTCAGTTCTGAAGCTATCCAATTAAAATTCAATTTATTGCTATTGCCTAAGTCAAGATTGCAACGTCTACATACTGTAATTAAGTTCGCTTCGTCATATGCTAACTCAGGGTAATCACGAAAACTTTTGATATGATGACATTCAAGGTCTCCCATAATCAACTGTCCATATACAGCTTTACAGCGCTGACAGTGGTATTCATCACGAATGATAATTGACTTGCGGAGTTTTTGAAATCTCCTCGTACTGCTTGGATGTGTTTTATCTCCCCCACGTCTATATGTTTTTTTACATGGACAGTTAGTTGCAGACCCTGTTACTAGATTACCGCATCTGTTACATATCGTATTAAATTTCATAATAATGTTCCTCCTAGTTTAATGCTGTCAGAATAGCTACATAGTATATATATGCCAAACGCATGAAAAGTTAATATTTTCACGATATTTAGCACAAATGTAATATTTGTGTCAGCTTCTGTAAGTTATAACAACGAGGCTGAAAGCAACGATATGCGTGTCTGAAATACGCTAGTATTTCTAGCACAGTCGTTACAGCTTGCCTGTGACGACAAACATTAATCAACGTTAGTATTATTTTGATACTATCGTTATTTATTAAGCACATGTTCACACATCCTCTAATCTCCGATGGGTCTCGCTCAACCTTGGCACAAGACAAGCTTACGCCTTATCTGTCTCACTAACGCTCGTCAGATGCATATTGTTTTTCCTTTCTGATGTTAAATTACATAGTACAAACGAATTTATCCTACTCTGCACAAAACCTCACCTACTACTTGTCTTTTTATAGTAGATGAACAGTTGATGAGGTTCCTTGCAGAGACATTATTTACTTATGGAATAAAGTGTTTCTTGTTTACCATTTGTCGTTTTTCTGTTTTTAGATAACATATAACCATTCGATTCAAGGAATTGACTGATGATTTTAACTCCTGGCTTTTTACCCCGTGCATCTTTTACACCGAATGATTCATACATACAACTTCTAAATTCATCAAACGTAACTTTGTTCATTAATTTACCCAAATGAATTTCAATGAATGGGATTAATTTATATTCGATGTTTTCAGCAATTTCTTGTTTTTTCACAAGGTGTTCGTAATACGTATTCTTATGGTCAATACTTACATTGAGATATCCCATGTCTGACAATACATGTTCCATCACTTTATGAAGCGCCATATTTTGTACTTTGTTTTCGTTAAATTGCACTTTTGTATCCAATAAACGGTTCAAATAATTTAATCTGTAATACGATTTTGATACTAAACAAAAGTTAACTGTTAATATAGCAGTAAATACATTCTCTCCTGCATGACACATTTTTACTTTAATACATGAAACATTTTTATCTGTTTCATATTTTTCAATATCGTCTTTTAATTTCTCAGCAGTTTCATTATTTAATGAAGTAACTAATTCAGCATATTTTAAACGTTCCGCATATTCTTCAATGAACGCACCAGCACTTAAATTTTTATATGCGTCATACATCATCACTTGTTCCAGAGCCTGTTCCTTTTCACGTTGAAGAAACTTTCTATCCGTATTAACTACCCAAACCTTGAGCTTATCTTCAGCGTTGTTAATATTGAATCTTTTACGACCAATCATTTGTTTCATAGTTACAGGATCATAGTGATCAAGCAAAATAATATGTTTTAAATCTTCGTCCTTAAAATCGACTCCGTTATCGACAGCTGCATTTGCCACAGCACCGTCTTCATCAAATTTATGAAGTTCCACAAGATTTTGATATTTGTCTTTCATTTCTTTTATGATTTTGAAGTAACCGTGTCGGTTGTCCCACTTTGAATGATAAAATCCCACGCAACGAGAGTCGGTAGTTAATTCATCTGCCAAATTTGCAATTTTATTTTTGGTATAACTGTTATTCACAAACAAAATGTATTTTTCTGTTAATGGAATACCATTGATAATGTCATGAAAATCCTTATTTGTGGCGATACATTTAATTCGTTCGTTAAATCCAAGCTTATCCGAATAATCAATCGGCTTCATGTCAATTTTACGAACTTTAACGTAATCCTGTAATTCCTCTGGTGTAGCCGTAAACATAGTGCAAGGAATGTCTTTAGAACGTTCAATAATTCGAGTAAATACATCGTCTGTCTTTCCATTCCATGAATCCTGCAAGAAATAATGCGCTTCGTCCATGATGATTAAGTCAAACGCTTTTAGAAATTCTTCATAATTGTCAATTCTCCGTTGAGCAGCTTGATAGCTGTAGACATGTACCGAATTACGATAAACATAATAACCATCTTTTTCAAACGTCTGCATGAATGTTTCATCAATCGCCTTCAAATATTGTTCCAATAATGCAGATCGATTTACTAATAACAATACGCGTTTCATTCCAAATGGAGCTTTCATTGCCTGGTATTCGTTTTTCATTTCTTCAACAATTAAGTATGTCTTTCCACTGCCTGTAGGAGCTACACAAAGCTTTAAACCATTTATTTTAAATAAACTTTCTTTGTCTTCTGTTGATAACACTTGTGATAAATATTGCATGTTTAATTTCCTCCGATTTAAAAGGTCTTTATATATATTGTATTGAAGCTAAATCGATTGTAAGGAGAGCCACTTGAAAAAGGTTAAAATCGTACTTTTATACCTGTTTACGTTTGTATTCAGAGCCTTATTTCGGATTGAGAAGTTAATAGGAAGAGGTATAAAATATTGTAAAATACCAATTTTAGGAGAGGTGAGAAAATGGAGAACGTTATAGTTAAGTTAACGAAGGTATATTCAAACGGATTAATGGAGCAAGTGTACTTCATGTATTTAATGAAAGAATCAATTACAGAGTTAACAGCTCAGAAATAATTACACTGCTTCTTTAAGCAACAATTTTTATTTATATATATGGTAAAGCTTAATAGTACTAAGGATAAAGGAAGTAAAAAATTTCTGGGCGGCAAAATTTTTCTATTATACAATTAAATAAACTTATAAAAAGCGGAGTTGATAACGTGAGAAGAGTTTTGATGGAAAGTGCTGTAGACATGTTATTAGATAACTATAATTCAGCAGAGTTTAGAGAAGTTTTTTTTATGAGAGCTCTGGATTATCTGATTTATGATAACGAAGTTAACTTGCTCGCAGATATTCCATTGTTAGTAGAAGTAATATATGAAAAAAACGCCCACTTCTTAATCGAACCACTAAGAATATATGACC
The DNA here is from genome assembly GCF_047872835.1 of Priestia sp. RMT2NF4. NCBI lineage: Bacteria > Bacillati > Bacillota > Bacilli > Caryophanales > Bacillaceae > Priestia > Priestia sp. RMT2NF4. Next base: position 149,026 of record NZ_JBLQZO010000003.1, on the reverse strand, counting down.
GATTGGCTAGTGAAGAAATTGAGAAATTACTTGCATAAATCAATATCTGATGAGTTACATAACAGGAGGAATAATAATGGGAGAAAAACACAAATTTGAAATGAACGTAAATGGAGAAACAATTAAATGGGAAGAAAAATCATATGCTCAAATCTTCCGCAACTTTTGGGCATATTTTATGGAAAAAGACCTTCAAAAAACAATTCATATAATCGAGCTTGCTGGTGTCAGAACTTCTGAAAGTGAATATTTCATTGCTAAGAATGGCGGTAAAAAGAAAAACATTTTTGTGAAAGATAACCTTTGGGTCTACACTCATTTAAACCCCCAAGCAATGGATAAAGTATACGCAAAGTTCATCAAAAGCTGGGAGGAACACTATGAAACTCCTCAACCTGAAACGTTTGGCGATGGTGTGCAACTCACAGAAAAAAACAAAGCTGAAGAAACACCAAAATTGAAAAATATTTACAAAAAAACTTTAGCAATGGATTTAATCCGTATGGGGCATGACCTGAATCACACTATGAGAAATCGAAATAATCCAAAATATCAAGTTTACGTAATGGTGGAAACCCCAGAGATGATTCGTGATATGTTATATATCTCGGAACGTGATAGAGTGAATAAACGGTATAACAATGTTAATAAATAACGGTTTGATATGTTTAATTAACGAGAGATATTAGTAATACCGCATATTCTTTTTCATAAAATAAAAAGGACATTGAACAAATTTGTTCAATGTCTCTCAGTTAGATAAAACTATTTAGATTGTTTTATTATTTTTTTCTTTTTGAAATCTCTTTTGTCACCAAAAAGGTTATTTATTATAAATACAAGGACATATATTATAAAAAGGCTAGCTGATAAACTTTTTATCGCAGGCACATAATCTTTTATAAAGTGACTTACATTTCCGTCCATTACATCAATGATCACAAAGAATAAGAAAAAAATGAATAATCCACAGAGATACTCAAAAACATCCTTGAATATAAAGAAAATATTCAGTGGAATGCCTACTAAAGGACTAATTGTTTTTCTATTCTTCCACCACTTAAAATCATTAGTACTCACTTTTAGTGTATCCCAAAATAAATGTTGAATATCGATACTTAACCATTTAAACGCCAAAGCTAAATCAGCCTCGTCTATAGTTCCTTTTCTAACTTGTACTGATAGTGCAAGAAATTTATATATTAATTCATCATCATGAAGCTTATACATGTTTTCATCGTTAGTATATTTTAGTATAAACTTTTTTATTTTTCGACTATTATAGTTTTGAATCTCCGTAATATCTATTGCTTCTCTATACATTTTACTTAAGACAGCATTGAAATCTCCATCAACCTTTGAATAAAACCTTTTCTGTTTTTCAGTAGCTTTACCAAATAAAAAAGCTAACAAAGTAGTTGTGATTGCAACAAGTAGCGGAACAAATCCCATCCATTCTTTCCATGATTCATTCAAAAAATCACTCCTCTTTTGAAAATACTTTCATTCTCTCTTGCGGGTAAAAATTAAAAATGAATATCACTTTAATTTATTGGTTCCCTTATATTAAAAGTTTAATAGCTTATAATAAATAAAGTTTGATTTTAAATTTAAATGCGTTCATAAGAAACTAAACAAGATTTTGATAAAAATCAAAAAAAGAGAGCACTCAGCTCTCCTTCTTCATCAAACTTATTGTAATTGTGCTAAGGATTTGTCCATTTGATGTTCGTTTGATTTTACTGCATCACTATCAACAGCATCTACACCTCTATAGGTGTATTTGCTATTTTGAAAGAAATCAAATGCAAACGCGTCTATTGGATTACGTTCTGAATCATCATAATAATTTTCTACGACTGCTGACATAAATATGTTTGAAAGCATATAGTCATCGTTTTTAATATCACTTATGTAACGTTTATCATTGTATTCTTGAATTATGTATGATGTAAAATATTTAATTTCTTTTTCAGTAGGCTGGTATGAATTAGCTACTTTCATAATTTTATCAAAATTTTCGGTAGGGGTAGTGTTACCAGTACCCACAATTTTTTTAACTTCAACTTCCCAATCAACATTAGATGGTTTTTCTGCTTTTTGTTCTACTTTTTTTGGTTTTTGAGCAGTTTCATCTTCACTTGGTATCATCGCTCCAATAATGCTTCCCAATGCTACACCTGCTATGATTGCTCCCGCCCAATGGCGCTTCTTCATTGTTTTAAATGTCAACTTCTCTTTTTTCATCTTATCCACCGGTGCTCCTCCTTTTGCAATAGTTCAATATTACCTTATATTAGATAAAACTTACAGTTCATAATTAGTTTAAAATGTTTTCTCATTTCTCCTTACATAAGAATTTCTCTCAATATAATGACTTTATAATCAAAAACATATAATTTGGAGGAAATTCACTATGACACAAACTTTAGAAATGAATAATGCAATTGAGGAAGTAGAATTACAGGAGAAATTATATCCCATGCGTGAGAACTGGGATTTATTAAAACCATATTTGAATGATGAGGACGTTCAAGCAGTTCTCAATCAAGCAATGACCGAATTTTCTAAAGGAAACCCAAACCGAAAAATGTGGACGCCAGGAGACGCTCCATTTGAATATACAACAAGCGATTACTGGTATACGCGTATTGATGAAGCTATAGAAAAGGATGAACTATATCAAAGAGAAAGTGATATATTAGCTAATGAATGGCTTTGCAAACTTTTTGGTAAAAATGTAAGCATGGATGATTTATGGGATGACTTATGGGATAATGACGAATACCGCGAACAATGGGGCTTGCTTCATCATAAATATTATAAAAAACACTCGCCAAAGGAAGGTACAATGGAATGGTATCAATTTGTTCATGGTTGCCATTGGATTAATCAGTTTACAGCTGCTTTACTATCGAAAGCGTTAAATGTAGAAGTTGATGTTATGACTAGTGATAAACATTCGGTAGCTGTATTTGTAAAAGATGACACTATATATCACGCAGATATTTTAAATGTATGGGCTAGTTTAAAAGAATTATATGATTTCATGGGTGAAGAAATTGATTTTTATTCTGTGTTCGATGAACTTGAATAGGATCAGCTTATGGCTACTTCTTTTCCGTTTTCAAAACAAAAAGGCAGTAATCGTATTACTGCCTTCATTTACAAGCTTGAATTATTTAATAAGCCCTAACTTTCTGAAGGACTCTCTTTGTAGTTTAGCTTTGTCATTGTCTAAGGACTTTTTTATACCGCCTTTAATATGGAAATTACTAAGAGAAAATGTTTTAAACATTTCTTCAACCAACTCTAGATGCTTTCGAGCTAAACTTTTCCCAATTTCCATTGATGGCTTCGTAAACTTATTATTTTTAATATCAGCATAAGTACTGTTATTCTTCATTTGGTTAATATGTTGAAGAGTATCTTTCATTTTATCCATTGTAAAGTGAGAATTTACTTGCTTAGTGATATCTGACATATGGCTATAAAAAACAAAATTTTGCTTATTTTTAGATTCATGGCTCCATAAGCGGTTATTTGATTTTTTCTGACTTTTCTAAGGTGCTTAATAATCTATATTGAAATTTTATTCCTGTTTTTCCCATTGTAATCCCTGTAAATTTCCACTTCAATCTAAAATAATCCGTAAATTCTCCGTATTCAATTGATGAATATTTTATTTCTAAATCCAAATCAAATATTTCATCTTTATTAAACTCTCCAAATCTATAATTTCTTTTTCTCATTACATAATTTATAAAAGTGCTTACGTTAGTTTCTAAGAAATATTTTGTTTTTGCTTCATAATTTAGTATCATTGGTATACATGAGCCTATAAATTCTGGGTCACATTCTTTTTCAATATCTCCAATATAAGGTACTGTTGATTCATCATTTGGTAGAATTTTAACGCTTCTTCCTTGGAATGTATGTCCAGGTGTAATGGCATCCAGCCCAATCATGTTAATTTTCAAGCGTTTTTGCTCCTTACTTATGGCACCAACTACCTCTCCGAAATTTGGTAATGAAAGTTTACATTCTATATTTTTTGCTATAGACCCGCCTATATTATTTAATTCAATAACTATTGGTGCATAGTAATCTTCTAATATATCAGAGTCTATAAATTCAAAATTTTGATGCGGTATATCAATTCTGGGTCTCATTTCATTTTTCTTTGTTTCCTTTTGTTCTTTAAATGTTAATAACAGTGCCAAGTATGTAAAGAAACCTCCAATTAATCCGCCAATTATATTCCCGTATAAGGTGAACCAATCGCTTGTTTCACCTCTAGACCAACCACTTTCCCACATAAATAAGAAGTTAAATAAGACGGGTACTACGATTAATGCAACAACCAATGTAATAATTACAAACTTAATGTTAAATTTAAAATCAAATTTCAAAAGTTTCCCCTCTTTTTCCAAATTTCAATAGACTAAGGAAATATGTATCGAAAGTTATGACAGTCCTTTTTCTATTTTTTTATCTATTTTCTTCAAAAATTGCTCGTTTGCTTGTAAATCATCACCAATAATTAATTTTCGAAAATACTTCAAAGAATACCTTTGAAGTATTTGTTCTGAACACATTGTTAAACTCTTTAATTTATTTGGAGCTTCGTGAAAATCTCTTGTTTCAGCGTAAATGTACCAGTAGGCATATTCTCGAATGCTGTGATCAAGTTGAAATTTCACACTCTTATCTAATTTAAAACTAGTCTTCTTGAAGATTTTTTTGCTATATATTAGAAAGAAATAAAAAATCTTGATTTGTAATGTTTCCTGAGAATCGCCTTTAAAATCTTCTAAGTGACTTGAAGTTTTATGTGCTAAGTTTAAAGATTGTAGATGTCTATCACCGTAATGAATTTTTTTAAACATATTCTCTACAGTTGTTGAAATGTCTTTAACATCGAGTTTCACATCATGATCTGACCTAGGTTGAGTTTTCACACTAACATAAGTTAGAATATCTACAAAAAATTCCGAAATAAATTCTTCATAAATTTCTCTTCGATATTTTTTATTTTCTCTTCTAGCAGTTAACCAACTATTTAAGAATTGCGCTCCCACACCCACAATTAAAGCGACCGATGCTGTAATAATTGCTGGAATATATGCTTCTGGAATATAATCTTTTAAATTCAATAATTTTCCCCCTTTAATGATTCCATTTTATCTCATAAGAAAGAAAATCGACAATAAAATATCTCTTTAGCTATAAAATTTCATGTAGAAAGAATTATTGACAACTTTTTGATACGTTGCATATTTGTACCCCTGCAATTATTGTGCAATCAATTTATATCCCATCTACAATTTTTGAATATTAATATTCAATTCATCAATACCTCGTAGAAATCATTTAAACCTCGATGTTTAATTACTTTTGTGCCATTGTTGCATTGTATGTGATTTACCATTTTAGAAAGTGCGCCCTCTAGATAGGCTTTAAAATTCCGAATGCCTTTTTTGTTTTTTACTTCTGTCAGGATCTTGAAGAATAGATTTTTATTTATGTGTTTTTTATATCGAATATAAGCATTATGTATTATTTCTTCTTGTTGAACCTCTTTACTGTTAACATTATTGTTTTTATTATAATTTTGATAAAAATTATAATTTGTTTTAGAAAAAGAGTTAGACGGATTTTCAGCCACTTCGACTGGTTCCGCACCACCATTGACTTGCCCCGTTTGTTCACCGTTTGACACTTCCGTTTGATTTTCTTTTGGAATAAATGTAAAAACGAGTGCTGCAAATTGCTCGCCAGTGTTCCGGTTTTGCTCAATCGTTAATAAATCAGCACACTTTTCTTTAATTTTCTTTAGATTTCTGCTGATTGTAGATGCAGTTACACCACATTTTTCTGCTAACGTAGAATTTCTTTGTGACACCACAAGCGACTGCTTCGCGTATGCTTGACGAGATACTTCTTGAATGATTATGTATAGGGTACTGCCTGTTTTAACGTTTAAACGTGCAAGCAGACGCTTCTGCAACGCATTGATTTCAGATTTAATATTCATGTTCCTACTCCTTTTCAATATGAAGGAACATGTGCTAAAATAAACATGAATCCTTCATGGATTTGTCGAGAAACGAGCGGTAGGATTGCACTCCTATAATCCGTTCGTTTTTATTTTGTAAACTTTTCTATACTAACACAAGCTCAATTTCTTCTAAACTACTTTCTTCTTTTATTAGAACGCTTACGTTGAGTCATATTTTCACTTCCAAAAAACCCATGACTTTGATGTTTTTCTTTTACAGTGCTATCTGCCAAATGACTATAAATTAAAACTGTGCGTAAATCAGCATGTCCCAGAATTTTACGCAATGATTCAACGTCCCCTGACGAACGAAGATATTCTGTTGCCACCGAATGGCGAATTAAATGCAAATAAAATCGTTTCTTGATTCCTGCTTCCTTCGCCCACTTTTTCAAATCGCGTAGAACATTATTTTTGTTCAACATAAGCCCTGAAAGTGACAAGAAAACTAAATTATCCGTATCTCCTTCAAACGCTTCATTTTCATCTAGCAATTTATTTAGCAAGCGATATGTTTTATTACTCAAAGGAATAATACGACTTTTACGTGATTTCGCATTTGCTGAGCGAATCAATATAGTTCTGTTCACATGGTCAATGTCGTCTGGTGACAATAGTAATGCTTCTGTGATACGTAACATGCCATCAATTAGTAAATGTAGCAAAACAGTATCTCTAAAGTATTTGAAAGATTTATTTGAATAAAACTTAGCCACTTTGAGCAAGTTATTTAGCTCATTCCTCGTTAAAACATCAATCTCTTTGCTGTTCTGTTTAAAACCTTCCCAATTATCAAATGGATTGCTTTGAATCACCTTTTTTCTCACACACCAATTGATAAATGTTTTTAAAGACCGTATACGAGTAGCAATTGAAGCGTCTGCTAGCCCAATTGTTTTAACGTGTTCGGGAACATTATTGTTATTTTCGAATTTTACATATTCGTGTTTTAGCCAATACACATAATCGCTTATAAACTCCGTTGTAATATGCGTCACATGCAAAGTTGTTTTACTTCTTGTTTCATGGAACGTTTCCAAGTTTTTAAACAATGCAATGAATTTATTTAAAGACGGTGCTCTTAAATTCTGTTTGGCTTTAAACTCAATGAATTTCTCAAAGACGATTTTTGCGGAATCTTTCTTTAATATCTTTTCGTCTTTTCGTTTATGGGGTTGTCGTTTATTAACTCGTGGTTTTTCATCAAAGTAGTTAAATGAAGTCAACAAAAAAACACTCCTTCACTCTAGAATTAGAATGAACGAAGTGTTTTCGTCAAAGCTTGATTGAATCACTACGAAGGTTTTGCTGTTAGTAAAAACAGCGCCAACGCAACAAATTCAATGGTATGAGCGATGAGGGATTCGAACCCCCGACCCCATCCCTGTCAAGGATGTATTCTCCCACTGAACTAATCGCTCGTGATATGTATTGACTATATTATAGAAAGAGTTATCCAATTTTGTCAACTATTTTTCCACAGTCCCCAAGTTGGAAGAACCGTCTTTACTTTTGATAAACTAAAAACATGCCATAAAGGAGCATGACGGGATGAAAGCACACGCTGAATTTTATTTTGATTTTGTCTGTCCACTATGTTTTCTAGCCACTAATCCTTTAAGAGAAGTCAGTAAAGAACAAAAAGCTGAGATTGAAAGAATTTGCTTCCAAAGAAACCATTGAAAAAACGCTGTTACATGAATATTCTGCTAAGCTTAAAGACAAAGAGAAATGATTCACTAAGAGGTGTATTTGATGAATATTAATTATTATTTTAGTCGGTTTTTAGCTAAGAAACCGGATAGTCCAACGTATGAAAACTTAGCTGCTTTACAGAACAAGCATATGCTTCATGTTCCGTTTGAGAACTTAGACGTTTTGTCTCAAACTCCTATTATCATTGATTTAGAACGGATCTTTCAAAAAGTAATTGTAAATTTGCGCGGAGGATTTTGCTACGAATTAAACGGTTTATTTGGCTGGCTGTTAAAAGAAAGCGGTTATGAAGTCTCGTACGTTTCAGCTACCGTCAAAAAACCCGATGGCACGTGGACCATTGAAGGAAGTCACGCTACAAACCTTGTGACGGTTAAAAATCAGTCTTATATCGTAGACGTTGGATTTGGAGATTCTGTTCGCAAGCCAATGCCTTTAAATGGCGAAGTAGTAAGAGATGTAAGCGGCTCTTATCGTATGACAAACGTTGCTGAGCATATGTATGATTTGCAGCGATGGGAACATGATGTATGGAAAACGCTGTACCGTGTGTCTACGCTTCCTAAGAAACTGACAGACTTTACTCCCATGTGTGAGTTCAATCAAACTTCAGCTGATTCTCCGTTTGTACACAAACGCCTTGTTACGATCGCAACACCTACAGGGCGAATTACCCTCTCTGGTGAAACACTAACTGTAACAGACAGCGGAAAAAAGACGAAAAGAAACGTTTCAGAAGAAGAAGTTCCTGATATTTTGCAAAATCATTTTTATATTATTAAAGGGTTTTATTAATATGTCCTTACACAAAAAACCGGCCTCTTATGGGGTCGGTTTTTGTATAGGAGTAATCATCCTGTTTTCTACAGGCGACTTTAAAATAATTGAGGTATTCACATTTCCATAAGGAATCAGTTCATCCACGAGCATTCTAAGTCCATCCATTCCAGATACGGCTGCTTTGATAAAATAAGAAACCGGTCCCGTTACGCGATGACATTCAAGCACATCTTCATTTTGCTCAATAAAGTCTTCAAATTCCTCTGGTTTTCTTTTTAATTCGCTTACTTGAATAAACAGCTGTGTATCTCTCCCTAAAGCTTTCGGAGACACCGTAGCGCTGAAACGCTGTATCACTCCTCGTTCCTGAAGGCGCTGCAGCCTTTCTGATACGCTTGGACGGCTAAGAGCCAGCTTTTTTGATAAATCACTAATCGTCATACGCCCGTCTCTTTGCAAAATAGACAATAATTGTGCATCGATTTGATCCATACAAACCTTTCCTTTCAAAATGAATATAATAAATAAAATCTTTATTCAAGTTGATAACAGAACAAGTATTATTTCCTTCATTTATACATGTGTTTTCTTTATTTAATATCCTATCATTAAAGTAGATAATTGAAAATGAAAATTCCGAAAAAACAAACAAAGGGGTTTATTTATGAAAAAAGTTTTATGGATTATTCTTGGATGTACGATTGCAAGTATTGGTGTTCTTATCTTGCGGCACTCTCACGTAGTGACGGGGGGAACAGCTGGTCTGTCTCTTAGCTTGTCATATGCCCTTCCTTTGTCGTTTGCGGTGATTTTTTTTCTCATTAATATTCCTTTTTATCTCTTTTCCTTCTTTCAAATGGGATGGAAATTTACCGTCACAACTATAGGATCAGTGTCTTTGCTATCACTTCTCACTTCACTCGATCACTTGCTTCCTGCTTTTACACTTCCCAGCCTGATGGGTGCTGTTACGGGCGGACTAATTGCCGGTCTTGGCTTATCCATTTTATTTATGAACGGAGCTTCTCTTGGGGGTGCTAATATTCTAGCGTTATTCGCGCAGCGAAAATTCGGTTGGGATCCTGGAAAAGTGAATTTTTCATTTGATTTCCTCGTCGTGCTGTCGAGCATGTATTCAATTGGATTTTCAAAAGGAATTTTCTCTGTTATGTCCATTGCGATTACAGGGTTTGTCATCAGCTATTTCAAACAAAAAATTGCTTTACACAATCAATCGACACCCACTGCTGCCACACAGCCTTTAGATAATGTACTCTCTAAATAAAAAACACGATTTAGCTGTGACTAAATCGTGTTTTTCGTTTAAAGCTTTTCTACTTTTATAAAATCAAATTGGGCCTCATATCCTTCTCCTTGAGGACTACAAGCGTAAATCCCAACTTGAACAGGTTCTTTGGATGAGTGCAATAAGTGAGCGAGTCGGAGCTGAGTCCAGGAATCTCCATCACTTGAATAACAAACGGTGTAATCATCATTTTTGCGCTGAATTTTAAAATAAAGCGCTGATTTGTTTTGAGTAAAATTTTGACTGGACCAATCTGAGAAGCCCTGGTTGGTTACGACTGCTCCTAATTGGTTAGGGCCATCGGGATTGTATTCAACTGACGTTTTGATCCACGTATCTTTTGATACACGAATCATGAGACCTGCTTGATCGTAGCGATTAACTGGATATGTATGCACCTTTGTCATGATTTCAAAGTCGCCTTCTACTTCACGGTAAAGAAAGTGTCCATTGTCCGCTTCAAAGCCATAATGAGTACGCTGCCAAAAATCTGTTTTAGCGTCTGTTTTAATCACTAATCGATTCGTTTCCGTATCAATTTGAAATTGAGCTGGTGGACAATACCAAGAAACGTCTGAATCTAATTTTCCTTCTGAAAAGTTTGTGAAAAATACTAGTTGATTACTCACTCTCTGTCATTCCCTTCTTAGAAGCTATTGTTCTTCTATTTCTATTTTGCCATAATTTAACGAATAAATAAAATATTTTGATTATTTTTCTAGTAAATTCTTTTCTTTCATAAAAAAATAAGACTCTTTTACATAGAGTAAAAGAGTCTTATTTTTAGATTATTGCATTTAGAATAAGTGCTCCTGCAAAAGCAATAAAGGATAGAAGCGTTTCCAGAACAGTCCATGTTTTGAACGTTTCTTTTACTGTTAATCCTAAATACTCCTTCACCATCCAGAATCCAGCATCATTAACGTGAGAGAACATTAGTGAACCCGCGCCCGTAACGATAACCAGAAGTTCTAAATTAACACCAGACATGTGCTCAATGATCGGTGAAACAATACCCGCCGCTGTTGTTAATGCAACTGTTGCTGAACCCGTAGCGATACGGATTAATCCAGCAATTAAAAATGCAAGTACAAGTGGTGATAGAGATAGATGTTCAGACATTTGACCAATCGTTGTACCTACTCCACTATCGATTAATACTTGTTTGAAGCCACCGCCTGCACCAATAATCAAGACAATAGATCCTACAGGAAGCAAACATTCTTCAGTTAGTTTTTTAATCACATCTTTTGTCATACCTTGACGTTTTCCAAGCAGGTAAAACGCTGCAAAACAAGAAATTAAAAGTGCAATTAATGGACTTCCTATTAATTCTACAAACTTCACTACGCCGCTTGGCAATCCGTTAATAATAGGCACTATTGCTGCTAAAACCATTAATAAAACAGGAAGTAAAATAACAAAGAATGAAACGCCTGTACCAGGCAGATCTTTAGATGTTGTCGTGATACGAATTAAATCCGGCTCTCCTTCTGGAATTACTCGTTTGTTAACCCATTTTGCAAAAACTGGTCCAGCGATAACTGCTGCTGGAATTGAAATGATTAACGCGTATAAAAGCACTTTCCCCGTATTTGCTCCGTAAATACTAATAGCTGCCATCGCTCCCGGATGAGGAGGAACGAGACCGTGAACAATTGATAATCCTGCAATAACTGGCAGAGCAATCAATAATATATTTTGTTTTGTTGTTTTATGAATCGAAATAACTAAAGGCAGTAAGATTAAAATTCCTACTTCGAAGAAAACAGGAATACCAATAATGAAACCTGCTACTAGCATTGCCCACGGCAATCTTTTCACACCGAATATTCTTACAAAATAATCCGCTACCTGCATGCCAGCGCCTGAATCAGCCATCAGCTTACCTAAAATTGTTCCCAGTGCTAAAATTCCTACTAAGTGTCCTAAAACACCGCCCACTCCCGTTTCGTAAGCGGCAACAATTTTATCCATTGATAACCCAGAAGCAATTGCTAAAAACAAACTCGCAACCGTTAAACTGATAAACGCATGCCATTTAAAAACTGAAACACCTACAATAACAATAACAATTGCGACAACCGTAATAGCTAATAAGTATGCATCCATCTTGCTTTCCACCTTCCCCTTAAGTAAACGCTTTCTTTATGTAGCAAAAAAGCTCTAAACCTGTTAGTTTTTTTAAAAATACGTTTTAATTATCGAAATCGTTTACATTAATTAAATCAGAAAACGATTTCATCTTTTTATTACTTAAATTATATGAAAAAAAAATTCTTAAATCAATAAAAAAACTCAAAAAAATTTTATCAATTTTCTTCCATAGAGTTTCAACTCATAAAAAAATCCAATCATGTTAATGATTGGATTTATCTTATTTATTTAGTGATGGTGGGATCAGCGGTTTGACTGTCGATAATTGGTTTTTCGCTTGTTTTTAACGTTATTTCTTCATATTCTCCCGGCGCTAATACACTTTTATCTCCTCTCATGAGATACGTATAGGCGATGATAGAAATGAATAGACCAAATGTCCAGGCATTATCCCATAAAAAGCGCAGTCCAGGAATCAGTAAGCCTAAAACAGGTATGGCCACGCCAATTACTAATGCATAAATACCGTTTTTATTAAAACCAGTTGAATAACTATAGCGACCGTTTACCTCGTATAAATCCTTTAATGCCATCTGTCTCCTTCTTACAAGCCAGTAGTCAGCAATGGCGATGCCGTCTATAGGACCAAGCAGCGCTCCGTATGTTCCAAGCCATCCAAAGATATAATTCCCGAAATTAGACATGATGTACCATGGCTGAAGCAAAATAGCAAAGATACCGGTTACTAGCGCTCCCATCGCAAACGTGATTTTCTTTGGATTCAGATTCTCAATTGCACGGGCCGGCGCCACAATATTTGCTCCCACATTAATCGTCAAAGAAGAAAGCACGATAACGATTGTTCCTAAGAAAATGATAAACGGAGGGAATTTAGCTACTAACGCCACTGGATCCCAAATAGCTTCTCCGAATATAACGATGGTTGCCGAGGTAACAGCAATTCCAATAAATGAAAAAACACTCATCGTCAACGGCAAGGAGAAGGTTTGCGCAACCATTTGGGATTTCTGGCTTCTAGCATATCGACAAAAATCCGGAATGTTCAAAGCGAGCGTCGCCCAAAATGCAATGACTCCGGTTAAAGCAGGGAAAAATACAGCTAGAAATTCTCGGGTGGATGTAAATTTAGAAGGCGTAGATAAAATGGGTCCCCACCCTCCTGAGTTTGTATAAGCCCATATAAAAAGAATAATAGCTGAAATACCAATAACCGGAGCAGCAATCGCTCCTAACACTTTAATTGCTTGCGGTCCTTTATACGCCACTCCTACATTTAAAAGCCAAAAGAGAGCAAATACAATGGCTGTATGACCAGCTAAACCATTCCAAGATGAAAATGAAGCGCTTAGCAGTGTATCAATTGCTTCCGTTCCAATCCATGTATTAATTCCAAACCATCCAGCAGCCACAATAGCCCTAGCCAGTGCTGGGATATGTGCTCCTTTATCTCCAAACCACAGGCGGGCAAATACCGGATAAGGAATGCCAAACTTGGTTCCAGCGTGAGAATTAAGCAAAATAGGAATAAGAACAATTACATTTCCTAAAAAGATTGTACCAATTGCCTGCCACCAGTTCATTCCAAGCGTCATCATTCCGCTCGCCATTGTGTAAGCTGGAATACACAGACACATCCCAATCCAAAGCGTGGCAAAGTTAACTCCTTTCCAAGAATGTTCTTTCATCGTAGTAGGACGTAAATCTTCATTCCAAAGATCGCTTCCGCTCAGCTGATTGTGCGTCTCATCTGTGAGCGTCACAATTCCATCTTGCTCGATTTGTGTTTTCATCCATAAAACCCCTTTTCATAAAATAAGTTCATTTCAAAAAACAAATTTTATTTGAATTTTCTGAAATATAAAGGCGTTTGTGACGATTCCTTCTAGTATGTGATAAATACTAACGTTATTCCTTATTATATTTAATGCGAAACAGGGATACACTGGACAAATTGTAACATTATTTGAGGGAACTTTTATATATTGTGTAGTGTTAACTCTTTTGGTTGTTAGATAACCTAACACACAAAAAATCATCGCCTGAAAGCTTCAAGCGATGATTTTTGAACTTAATGTACGTATTTTTTTTGAAAAGCCGTAATGCTTTCGTATTCTTCTTTAAATAAACGAGCCAAACGAATATAGATAGTCGTTAACTCTTTATATACTTCACTGTTTTCTTTGATTGGATAATGATGATTAGTCGCTCCAACCATATCAGAAACAACGTTTAATGAGTCGACTTCGCCAAGGCTATATAAGCCAAGAATAACTGCTCCTAGACATGAACTTTCAAAGCTTTCCGGCACGGATACTTCTTGGTTAAAAATATCTGCCATCATTTGGCGCCAAAGTGCGGAACGTGCAAATCCGCCTGTTGCCTGAATTTTAGTAGGTTCTCCAATTAACTCTTCAAGTGCCAATAATACCGTATACAAGTTAAAAATAACGCCTTCTAATACGGCGCGAATCATATGTTCTTTTTTATGATGCAAACCTAGGCCAAAGAACGAACCTTTAGCATTTGCATCCCAAAGCGGCGCACGCTCTCCTGACAGGTATGGATGAAACAATAAGCCGTCTGCTCCAGGTTTCACTAAAGCCGCAATATCCGTTAATACTTCATATGGATCTTTTCCAAGACGTTTAGCTGTTTCGACTTCCGACGCTCCAAATTGATCACGAGCCCATCTAAAAATCATGCCTCCGTTATTTACAGGGCCGCCAATTACCCAGTGGTCTTCTGTCAACGCATAACAGAAAATACGACCTTTAGGATCGACTACTGGCTTGTCAGTGACTGCTCGAATAGCTCCGCTTGTCCCAATTGTTACTGCAACAACGCCTGGTTCAATCGCATTTACACCTAAGTTTGATAATACGCCATCGCTTGCACCTACAATAAAGGGCGTATCCGGCAGTAAGTGCATCTCAACTGCAAGCTCTGTGTTTAGCCCTTTCACTTGGTGCATAGTTGAAACAGGAGTGGATAGCTGATCTGTCGTCACACCTGCTACTTTTAATGCTTCTTCATCCCACGCAAGATTTTTCAGATTAAATAAACCTGTTGCTGATGCAATCGAATAGTCGATCACATATTCGTTAAACAACTTAAAGAATACATATTCTTTAATTGAAATAAACTTATGTGTTCCCTTCACTAATTCAGGCTGTTCATTAGAAAGCCATGTTAGCTTGGAAAGTGGCGACATCGGGTGAATAGGCGTGCCTGTACGTAAATAAATCTCATGGCCGTTGTATTCATTTTTAATTTTTTCCGTCCATTCTGCACTTCTATTATCGGCCCACGTAATACATTTTGTCAGCGGCTTTCCCTGCTGATCAACGGCAATAACACTGTGCATAGCTGAGCTGAATGAAACGCATAAAATATCCTCAGGTTTTACATCGCTTGTTTTTACAACCGTTTGAATGGTACGTACAACTGCTTGAAAAATTTCTTCAGGATCTTGCTCAGCCATCGCGGGCGTAGGCGAGTATAGTGGATACTCAATCCCATGGTTAGCAATGACTGTACCGTCTACTGAAAATAATACAGACTTTGTACTCGTTGTTCCGATATCTACACCTATTGCATATTTTTTGCTCATGCTGCTGTCCCCCTACTTTACTACTTTACTTATTTACAACACCGTGACCGCCGAATTCATTTCGAAGTGCTGCTACAACTTTTCCTGTAAATGTATCTTCCTCTAATGAACGATAGCGCATCATTAGCGATAAAGCAATAACAGGAGTTGCCGTTTGAAGATCAAGGGCAGTCTCTACGGTCCATTTCCCTTCACCAGAAGACTGCATGACTCCTTTAATACTATCTAGTTTAGGATCTTTTGAAAACGCATTTTCCGTTAGTTCCATTAACCAAGAGCGAACGACAGATCCGTTATTCCAAACGCGCGCTACGGCTTCATAGTCGAAATCAAACTGACTTTTTTCCAGAACTTCAAATCCTTCAGCAATGGATTGCATCATTCCATATTCTACACCATTATGAACCATTTTTAAAAAGTGACCGCTTCCGCTTTTGCCTGCGTACATAAATCCATTTTCTACGCAAATATCACTAAAAATTGGCTCAATTGTACGGAATGCTTCTGCATCTCCGCCAATCATTGTACACGCTCCGTTTCTTGCACCTTCCATTCCGCCGCTTGTCCCTACATCAAAGAAGTAAATACCTTTTTCCTGAAGATCCTGAGCACGTCGAACAGATTCTTTATAATTAGAGTTTCCTCCATCTATTACAATATCTCCTTCTGACAGAAGTTCTTTTAGTTCTGTAATCACATTTTCCGTTACTTCTCCAGCCGGAACCATAACCCATACAACTTTAGGTGAAGCAGGCAGTTCGTTGACTAACTCTTCAATAGTAAAGGCACCAGCTGCTCCTTCATTTGAAAGTTTTTCTACCGCTTCTTTATTCACATCATAAGCTACAACTTCATGATGATTGTCCATTAAATTTAATGATAAATTATATCCCATTTTTCCTAAACCGATTAATCCAATTTTCATTTTACAAACTCCCTTTGAAAAAAAATTTCACATTACCTCCATTATACGAATTATTTTTCATTTTGCAATCGTTTACAAGAAAATTTTTTTCACACATATTTTTGTGCTATACTCTTTTTACTACTAAATTCGTGGAAAGGAACATCAGTTATGACGCAAAATTGTTTAGGAAAAATTCGTTCTCACTATGCTAGATTCAGTGAAAAAGAGAAAAAAATTGCAAATTATATTTTAGAACAGCCGGAACAAATTATTCACAGTACCATTAACGAAGTAGCAGACGATTTAAATGTAGCTGATGCAACAGTCTTTCGCTTTTGTAAACGAATTGGCTTCAAGGGCTATCAGGCGATGAAAATAGCGCTGGCTGCTGAAATTATGACGCCTATTCAGCAGATTCACGAGGAAATTGCTGAAACGGATAATGAAAAAACGATCGCTGAAAAAATCTTTCGCTCCAACGTGCGAACGCTTGAGAATACATTACAAATACTAGAGGGCAATGCTATTGAAAAAGCCGTCAAACTTTTAATGAAGGCCGATAAAGTTCAATTTTATGGCACGGGAGGCTCTTCAGTCGTGGCTATGGATGCTTTTCATAAATTTGTGCGAACAGGAATTAAAACGTTTGCATTTATCGATTCCCATTTCCAGCTTATGTCCGCTTCTCAATTGACGAAACAAGATGTAGCGGTAGTGATTTCTCATTCTGGAACAAATAAAGACACGATGAACATTTTAAATACAGCAAAAGCGAACGGCGCCAAAACGATCGGGATCACAGGTTTTCCTAAATCTCCATTAAGTCAAAACGTTGACGTTTCTCTTTATACAAGTTCAGAAGAAACCGAATATCGATCTGAAGCTCTCGCCTCGAGAATTGGACAGCTAAGCCTCATTGATGCTTTGTATGTTAATGTAATGATTGCGAATAAAGACACCTCTAAACACTCGCTTGAAAAAGTACGCGATGCTATTGCTGAAACTAGAATTTAATGTTTCGCCCTTATATATTCTTCAACTACAACATCAAACAGAGCATAAAATATATGCTCTGTTTAGTGCGGTTCTTCACTTAAAATTTTCAGGTTTTCATTCTCATTTAACATTTTCTAAGTTGCTACATATGATAAAGCACAACTTTTAAAAAGTAGGTGAAGTGTGTATGGATATTATCTATCGCACTGCAAAACTAGATGATTATACAGAAGTAAATAAAATATTAGGGGAATCACTAGAACTCCACGCAAATGCGCTTCCTTCTATGTTTGATAACCAAATGGCTGTTTTATCTCCAGAACAATATCAAGCTACCCTTTATTATGCAACCATTGATATTCTTGTAGCTCAATATCGAAATCAAATTATTGGAGCGTCTGTTGTTGAATTAAAATATAACCCTCCCACCACGTTAGCTCCGCTTTCCTACACAGCATACATCCAATATTTTGGTGTAAAAAAAGGCTTTCAAAATTATGGGGTAGGAAAAGGTCTTTTTTCTGCTACAAAACAGTGGGCTGTACAAAAAGGAGCAAATGACCTCCAGCTTACCGTATGGGCATTTAACGAAAAAGCACGTGCTTTTTATGAAAGTCTTGGACTGGAAAACTTAAGCTATCTTATGACTACTTCACTACAGCCATAAGTCGTTCCATTAACGGAGGCTAGGCACGTATCTCCTACGTGCCTAGCCTCCGTTATTCAAATAAAAGACTCAATCATTTTAACGCGTTAATTTACGCAGCTTATATACATACTAAAAGAAGTTTATTACGTAGCCGGATTGCCTTCTTGCAGCTGTTCTTGTTCATCACGCTGACGGTGAGCCAAACGACTTGCCGCACTAGAAGCTACGCTCGCTACCAAATCATCTAAAAAGGTATTAACTCCTTTTTCTTTTTTACAGTCCAGCTTTTCAATAATACCTACTTTTACTTTATCTAAATAGCCAAAGGTCGTAACAGCGATACTGCCATAGGTTAAAACGGCACCTAAAGCAATCGTTTCGTCAACGCCAAACAACCCTTCGTCTTGTTCTACAATACTTTGAAGAGGTTCTGATAATTTATTTTGCTCAGCTAACTTATCAAGTTCGATTCCAACTAGAAGGGCATGCTGAATTTCTCGCTTTTGCAGTACTCTCTCTACGCTTTCAGCGCATTCCTGAATGGTTAGAGCTGGATGATAAGGAAGCTGTAAATCATACACAATTTCAGCAATATCCAAAACTGTTACGCCACGCTCTTCCAGCAAATTAAATGTTGCCTTTGCTACTTCTTTGCTCGTTGGGATTTTTTTCGCTGTCATGTCTCTCTCTCCTTTTCAAGTTGTTGTCTCTCTTTATACTAAATTCGATGAGAGCCGCTAAAAACCTTTTTTGTTCATCCGCCTGAGTTCATAAACTCGTCACATATCTCTTTAGGCGCTCATTACATTTACTTGCTATAATAAAATTATCGAATCAGGAGGTTTGTCTACTGTGGAAGAAAAACAAAGTAAATTTAGCAGAGGCTTATTATTATTTTTCATTGGCGCAACAGCCCTTTTCTTTATCATCTTAATCGTTCTGTTTCTCATGTCTACTTTTGGAAAAAGCGAAAAAGAAGCTGTGGCTCTGCTCGCAGGAAATCACTATGCTATCGTTAAAGAAGAGAATTCATATACTCTTTATGATCAAAAAGAAAACAAGCCTATTTTGAAAGATGTAAACGGCTATTTCGGTGCTCGCAATATCCGAAGTTATGTAAAAAATGACACAGAATTGGTTTCGATTGATGAAAAAGAAGAGGAATATACGAAAAAACCGCTAGAAAAAGCCACTCAAGCAGAAAAAGATATGTTTAAAAAGATGAAAAAATTAGATTAACAAAAAAACGAATCATCAATCAAACTGTTTGATTGATGATTCGTTTTTTTTTGTTAAAGTGGACGCAGGTTTTATCTGTTTCATTCCTTCTAGCAGTTGATTGGAGGGCAAGTCGAAGACTCCTGCGGAAACAGCGGAACAGGTGAGACCCCGCAGGAGCACAAGCGACGAGAAGGCTCACCGGCCGCCCGCGGAAAGCGGAGTCTTGCACGGAAATCAACTGCGGCCGAGCAAGCTGTCCAGATTATATATCCAGATTGTTCATGTTTGGATGAAATTCATTTCGTTACGTCCTAACCTCTTTTTTTAGCAACGCATGCCTCTTTCTCGTCATTCGCTAAAAAATTCGTTACAATAAAATAAAGAACGATTTTTAGAAAATGTGTTACAATAAAGGTAACGCTTTCATTCAAATGCATAGGAGTCGATTATTCATGTCAGAAAGTAAGCGGAAGTTAGAAGAAATTTCTTTTTATAGTGACGCACTGCAAGAAGATGTCACGTTGCTAGTCTATTTGCCGTCAAACTATTCTACGCTCTATAAGTATTCTCTACTTATCGCCCAAGACGGAAAAGATTATGTTATGTACGGACGTACACCTCGTTTAATCGATGATTTAATGAACGAGTCAGAAATCGATCGTACTATTTTTGTTGGAATTCCATATAAAAGCGTGGAAGACAGACGCGATAAGTATCATCCAGAAGGAAAACAGGTAGATGCTTACATTCGCTTTTTAGCACATGAACTTGTGCCATTTTTGGATAAAACATATCCTACATATCAAATGGGAAAATCGCGTGTTCTAATTGGTGATTCGCTTGCTGCTACAGTTTCACTGCTGACGGCCATTGCGTATCCTCACACGTTCGGGAAAGTAATTATGCATTCTCCTTTCGTGAACGATGCTGTATTACAAACGGTCAACTCATTTGCTTCTCCTTCACTTCTGGATTTGTATCATGTTATTGGAACGGAAGAAACGGATGTCAAAACAACACAAGACGGTATATTGAACTTTATTGAGCCTAACCGCTTGTTGCACGAACAAATGAAGCAGCGTGGATATTCTGTTTTCTATGAAGAATTTAACGGAAATCATACGTGGAAATACTGGCAAAAAGACGTAAAGCGGTCGCTTCAATATATGTTGAAGTAGAAAGATATCATATTTTTTGAAAATTTGTTATAATAAGCTCGCTTTATACATATTTTATGATCTTACTTTGGAGGGATTTTTTATGAAATTTGGCGTTGTACTTTTTCCATCTAAAAAATTGCAAGATGTAGCGAATTCTTATCGAAAGCGCTATGATTCTCACTATTCATTAATTCCGCCTCATCTTACATTAAAAGAAGTCTTTGAAGCTACAGAAGACCAAATTGATGAAATTGCGGCTAATTTGCGTAAAATTGCCGAAGAAACAAATCCATTTACATTAAATGTAACGAAAGTAAGCTCATTTTCACCAGCCAATAACGTTATTTACTTAAAAGTGGAACAAAAGCCAGAACTGACGTCACTTTACAATAAACTTCATGAAGGCAATCTCGAACAGCCAACTGAGTATTCATTTATTCCACATATTACAATTGGTCAACGACTTTCAGATGATGAGCACTTAGATGTGTATAGCCAGTTGAAGCTTGTAGATGTCGCTCATGAAGAAACAGTTGATCGCTTTCATTTAATGTACCAGCTTGAAAATGAAACATGGACTGTGTTTGAAACATTTCGTCTTGGAAAGGGATAAGATACGTGAACATCAAAGTACTAACGAACAAACAAGATCCTTCTGATGCTTACTTCGTACGTCAAAAAGTATTTGTAGAAGAACAGCAGGTTGATGTAGAGCAAGAAATCGATGAATACGATTCCGAAGCCCTGCATTTAGTTGTATACAAAGGAACTGCACCAATTGGGGCAGGACGCTTCCGTATGGTAGAGGACTATGGAAAAGCCGAACGAATCTGCGTTCTTTCTTCTTATCGAAAAGATGGTGTAGGAAAGCTTTTGATGGATAAGTTAGAAGAGATCGCAGCAGAGCATGAGATTGAAAAGATTAAGCTGCATGCTCAAACGCATGCGGAAGGATTTTATAAAAAGCTAGGCTACGTAACGGTTTCAGGTGAATTTATGGATGCTGGAATTCCACATGTAGAGATGGTAAAGAAACTAAGTAAAAAACACTAGGAATTGAACCTGGTGTTTTTGCTTTTTTAAAGGATAAGAACCTTTGCTTTGCTTATACTAATACCTAATCATGTGAATTAGGTGAAAATATGGATGAACTTATCGGAATTGCACTAGAACTCTTTATCGGATTTATCTGCTTGTTTATCTTAACTAAATTTTTAGGCAGAGCGACGATCACTCAGCTTACCACTTTTGATTTTATCTCTGCTCTTGTATTAGGAGAGTTAGTAGGAAATGCGTTATATGACTCAGAAGTAGGCATAGGCAAAATTTTATTTGCTGTTATCTTTTGGGGAGCGCTTATTTATGTCACCGAAGTTATTACTCAAAAAAATATTCGCCTGCGCTTGTTTTTAGAAGGACGGCCATCTATCATTATTCGAAAAGGGAAAATTTCGTACAAAGAACTTAGCAAAAATCGATTAGATATCGATCAGCTTCTTCATATGCTGCGTTCAAAAGACATGTTTTCCATTCGTGAAGTTGAATATGCAATTTTAGAAACAGATGGCTCGCTAAGCGTACTGCCAAAATCTGATTATGCTAAACCAACAAGAAGCGATCTGCAGCTGCCTCCTTCTGAACCTGTTTTATCTATCGCCTTCGTCAGTGATGGACGTTTGCTTTTGAAAAACTTAATTCAGTCAGGCTTTGATGAAGACTGGCTAAAGAAACAGTTAAAAAAACAGGGATTTACCGATTATAAACAGGTGCTTTATGCTGAATGGCAGCAGGGCCGTACACTTTTTATTGAATCTTACTAAGGTGTTTTTTACTTGTTCATTACTTTGTTAAAAATCGTGAGCGCATTCATTCTGCTGCGTTCACGATTTTTTCTATTATACCCGTGTATTAATCACTAGGCCCTTATTTGTTAGCTTGCTGTATACACGCTCTGCTGCTTGAAGCTTTTTTCGCTTTTGTACGGAGCTTGGCGTCAATTCCAATGAGTGAGAACGCGATTCAAACTCTTCGTCAAAGCTTTTTTTCTGGACAGGCCAAATACGATTTGAAAAAGAAGCATTATTTTTTTGAAGGCGATTTGCATATTGAATAGATTGATAAGGTGTGACGGGCAGTATATATCCCATATGAACCCTCCTCTTTTTCAAGATACCTTCTACTCCCGGACCTCAGTATTTTTCGCAAGAAGTATCGACATTGAAACAGCTCACTTACGCCCTCTTCTAGACTTGTTCAAAACAGATAGCACTTTGTATCTATACCGCCTTTTTTTGAACATATGTGACCTCTTACTCAATATATACCCTTTTTTACATCGTATCCCTCCAAAAATATCCGTACTCTTTTTAAAAAAAGACGATTTTGATATGATAGACTTTGATTATAGAATAAAAACTGTGCGTATATACACATCTATATCGATGTAGAACAAGAGCGGCTTCTTGCTTTAACTCCCTCTTATTTACTATTGATTGTTCATGTTTTACAAAGGAGGCCATGTTTTTTGCAACGTGCACTTTATCAAAAACAGATACTTAATCTTGCTATAACGGCTAGAGACCGATTTCAATATTTATATGAAGCTAGTCTCCGAGGAGAAATAACATGTGCTCACTGCGGAGAACCAGTTAAATTATACCTGGGGATTGAACATTCTCCTTACTTTTATCATGCTCAAGTTCCTCATGAAAGAGAAGAGTGTTCAGACACACTATCAGAAACAACAGCTGTACAACAAATAAAAGAAACTCCGGCTGAATACAGAGAAACCAATGGATTTCGTATTCCTAAAGGACGAGCTATTAGTGAGAAAAATTCAACTGTAAAAGAGAAAGCGACATGGAGGTCTTCCGCGCCTTTTTCAAGTGTTCCTGCTTTTCGCTCAAAACCACCTGTTCCTAAACACTCTGACTCTCCTTATTTAAATGAATTTAAAGAGAGCGGTATTGAATTAGATTCGAACCAATGGAAAGCTGTTACACATTCAGAAGGACCTCTTCTTATTCTAGCCGGTGCAGGAAGCGGAAAAACGCGTGTGTTAACAGCTCGCACCGCATATATGATACAAGAAAAACAAATTGATCCAAAATCCATTATGCTGGTGACTTTCACGGCTAAATCAGCTAAAGAAATGAAAGAACGATTGGCTACATACCCAAAGATGTCCGGCTTACATCTTCGTCAAATGCTAGTTGGAACTTTTCACAGCATTTTCTTACGTATGATTGTTCATCACAATCCTCAAGCGTGGCAAATGGATCGCCTGCTGAAATGGGATTGGCAAAAAGAACAGATCGTGAAAGAAGCAGCAAGAGAGCTCCACGTGGATGAAAAAGATTTCCCGTTTGATCAGGCACTTCAGCAAATCGGCTATTGGAAAAACACGCTTGTTGGCGTGAAAGATGTTCGCCCAAAAGACAAATGGGAACAAGATGTGCACTTTTTATATCGTCGCTATGAAGAAGTCAAAAAGCAAAAACAGCTATTCGATTTTGATGACATGCTGTATGGATGTTATGAAATGCTAAAACAAAATCCCGATTTGCTAACTCGTTATCAAAAAAGATTTCGCTATTTTTTAATTGACGAATTTCAAGATATCAATAAAGTTCAATATAAAATTATGAAAATGCTAAGTGAAGACTCTAAAAACTTGTGTGTCGTAGGAGATGATGATCAATCAATTTACGCTTTCCGCGGAAGCGACCCTTCGTTCATCTTAAACTTTGAAAAAGATTTTGCTCATACAACTGTTATTACGTTAAACCAAAATTATCGTTCAGCTCACGCCATCGTTTCTTCCGCTAATAAAGTGATTGCACGAAATACAGCGCGCCGACAAAAAGAAATGGCTGCCCAGTTTGATAATGAGTTAAGACCTACCTTCTTCTTTCCATACGACGAAGAAGAAGAAGCAACAATGATTGTAACGGATATGAAAGAAAAGATTAAGCAAGGAGCTTCTCCAACTGACTTCGCGGTCTTATACCGAACTCACGCTTCTTCACGCGCCATCTTTGAACGTTTATCGCAGTCAAACCTGCCATTTTCAATCGAACAAGATGCGGATTCGTTTTATAAAAGAAGAATGGTTCGAAGTTTACTTTCATTTCTACGCTTGAGCGTGAACCCAAATGACGCAAGTTCGCTACAAGATTTAGTGAACGCACTCTTTTTAAAGAAAACAGCAGTCAATGACTTAAAAGCAGCAAGTATTCTTCATGACGGTACATTTATTGATGCGCTTGAATATCTTCAAGATTTAAAACCGTTCCAGCAAAAAAAGCTCAAGAAAGTAATTCCTTTATTCAAGTCGCTAAAATCAATGTCTCCTTCTTTGGCACTTGAGACGATTTCTAAGGATATGGGATTCGATGATTTTGTCAAAAAACGCGGAAATGAAGGAAATATGATGGAAAAAGGTTCGGATGACGTGCGGGATTTAAAAGTTGTAGCACGTAAATTCAAAACCGTACCTGAACTGTTAGATCATGTGGATCATATGATTGCCATGAACACAGAGATGAAAGCTTTAAGCAAGCAATTTAATGAAAGTATTCAGCTAACCACCATTCACCGAGCAAAGGGTCTTGAATATAAGCATGTATACGTACTGAGCAGCGTAGACGGAGGATTGCCTCATGATTATGCACTCGAAGCTTATCGAGGCGGAGATGATGTGCCACTTCAAGAAGAACGCCGCCTTTTATATGTAGCCATGACGCGTGCACAGAATTCACTTTACTTATCTGTTCCGCAAACTAGAAGAGGTAAAACCGCTTATCCTTCAAGATTTCTGAAGTCTTTTATAAAAAAAGTATAAAGCAAAAAAGGCTGGGACAAAAGTATTTTAGTCAAATTGAAGTACGAACGGTTAATCAAAATTATTGATTAACCGTTCGTACTTTTTATTGTCATGTACATGTAGAGTTAATATATTTAGTTGCTTCTAGCTGTTGATTGGAGGGCTCTTTGGGGAAAAGCGGAAGGGATGAGACCCCGTAGGAGCTCATGTATCCAATTTTCTCCTCTTTAGATTGGATTGATTTCGTTACGTTTCAACCTCTATTATTAACCAAATATTCCACTAAGAGGTAGATATTCATAAGTAGATGCGTTACACTACGTTATGTACTGCATTACTATATTTTAGGAGGTTCCATTATTGAACGCAAAGCTTATTCATGAAAATGAAAAGATTTTTTTCATTTTGTGTATGGTTATCAGCTTATTAACCTATTTGTTTTTAATTATTTCACTCGTCGGCATTCTCTACATTGCAATCGGTTTTTTCATTACATTTATGCTACACGGTTTCTCTATTGCTCAAATTCGCAATAATGGAGTTAGATTGACAGAGAAGCAGTTCCCGCACACTTATCATCAGGCAAAACATTTATCTTCAGAGCTGGATTTAGAGCTGCCCGATATTTATATTGTTCAATCAGGCGGCTTATTAAACGCGTTTGCTACACGTTTTTTTGGACGTCACTTTGTCGTTTTATACTCCGACATTGTTGAAATGATTGAAGATAATCAAGAAAAAGAACTTTCTTTTATCATTGCCCACGAATTAGTTCATATCAAACGTAAGCACACACTCTACCACTCACTTATTCTACCTGCTCTTTGGGTTCCTTTTTTAGGAAAAGCTTACTCTAGGGCCTGTGAATATACATGTGATCGCATAGCTTCCGTTGCGATTGGTGATGCAAAAGCTGCCACTCAAGCACTCACTATACTTGCGGTTGGTCATTGTCTAAATAAAAAAGTAAATCAGGAAGAATTTGTTCATACGCACTCACAGGAAAAAGGTTTTTTTATGTGGTTGAATCAAGCTACTTCAACTCACCCTCCTATCGCTCATCGTATTAAAGAAATTAATTACTTAGAACAGCATCCCGAACTGTTTGATCTTGATTCTAACGCATTTCAAACAAATGAAATTGCCTAAATGGAAAAAAGCCCTGACACCTCAGGGCTTTATATAAAAATATTAAATTATTTTTTCTCATTTAGCATTTTAGCGATGGTCGCAAAATCAATGGATTGATTATTGTTTGCAATCGCCTTAACAATTTGTTCTTCTTTTTGTTTTGAAATTGGCTTATTCGCAATTTGCGCTACTCGCTTCACAATATTACGCACCGTTTGCTCATCTTTAAAATTAGCATTTTGTACAGAATTCGCAAGTTCAAAAATATCCTTCATATTAACGCCTGTTTTCTTTTCTATATTTTTAAACATATTATTATCCACTTTGCATGACCTCCTTTATTTATACTTCATCGTATGCACCATGTGCCTAGATGGTGCCCTTTACATTTAATAAAAAAATAAAGTGCGGGTGAAACTTCACCCGCACTTTTCGGTGCCTTATTCATAGAAGGGATTAATTGTAAAAACAAACACAACCAACAATAATTAATAGAATGAATAATACAACGATTAACGCAAAACCACCGCCGTAGCCACCACCGTAACCACAACCACCGTAGCCAAATCCGCAGCCCATAATATTACACCCCCTCTGTTTTACTCTCTATACTGTATGTTCACTCAAATGATTTTGTATGGGCTTTTCAACTGTGTACATTAAATTTCATTGTCCAAACGGATCTTCAGCATCTTGCTCATCAAGTCTTTTTACATTTTGCTGCAGTTTCCTCTCTTGCTGTTCCATCTGATTTTCTGCTTTTTCTACTTCTTTCATTCTCTTTCGATGTTCTCCCATCATATGCTGTTCAAAAAACCGTTCAAATTCATCGAAAAAATCCGGCATCTCTACACCTCTCTCCACTCCATGTAAAAAAGCATTGTCTGATTGACAATGCTTCTATTGCTTATCGCTTTGGTAATTTTGAACCGCAGCCGCAACCACCTTGTTTTGGAGAAGGGTACTGGACTGGCTTAGGAATGGCATGCCCTTTCTTCACCGATTGTTTTGTC
Source organism: Priestia sp. RMT2NF4 (assembly GCF_047872835.1). NCBI lineage: Bacteria > Bacillati > Bacillota > Bacilli > Caryophanales > Bacillaceae > Priestia > Priestia sp. RMT2NF4. The sequence continues at coordinate 121,533 of NZ_JBLQZO010000003.1, read as the reverse complement.
ATTGGTTGTGGATGATAAGGCAGGGGCTGAGGGTATTGATTAGGATTATAATTATAATGATAATACATCATGTTTCCCTCCTTTTCACAGCATCCTATCTATAACATTATATTCAGGACTAAAGAAAGACGTTCTATCTTATTTGTCCATTTTGCGCTGCAGGGACAAAAATAAATCCGTGCTGTTTTTTTGTTTCCTCACTCTCGGTCTTTCTCCTCCCTTTTGCTCTGTCACTTCACGCAGCCGATTTTGCAGTTCTTGAATTGTCCCTTCTGCTTGATGATTGTACTGTACAATAGACTGTTCGGTTTTTGATTTTTGTTCATTGACGCATGCTTTAAGCCAATCTATTTTTTCCTCTAGCTTCTTTTTTTCTTCTTCATGCTTTTGCTGTAATTCCAATAACTCTTCCTTCATATCTTCATATTCAAATTCTTGGTGCTTGAATTTTTGATATTCTTCTTTATAAAAAGCCAACTCCGACTTCAATGAAGCAATATATTGTTTTGTTTTTTCCTCGCTCATGCCCTTCACTCCTCCATTATAAATAACCCACAGCTTCTAAAAAATCAGTTAAAGATGAATAACACTTTTTATTAACATGAATATGCTGTAATTGAGTTTATTATTTCCTTCATTTTTTATGCTCGCTCCAACTAGGATTTATTCCGATAAATTCCGCTTTTACTAAGGAACATAAAAGCAGGTCATTCATACACTATAGTAGTCCGATACCTAGTAACGAAAAGCGTAAAGGAAGGACAATTACAATTAGGAGGTTTAAAAATGGCAGAACTTTTTGAATCATTATGTATCCGCGTACCTAAAGTGTACGACTGGGTTAGACGTCAAGTTGTTTTACCACAAATCTTTACGAACGACACTTCATTATTTGAAGAAGAAGCACTTAAAGATTTAGGCCATGACGTAGAAGTGGAAATTGTTTTAACAGATAGTGAAGGTCACCCTGTAGATCCTTCAGATGAAGACGCACTTGATAACGTGATTGAGCTTGTGCCGCACGGTGGTCGCAGACCTAAAAAAATTGTGTTACCAGATGGAGAAGTTGTTGTTCTTCATGAAGTAAAATTATCAATTAGCGGCTTTTACCGAGTTAAGTTAATTGAATTGAATGGACATCACAAACACGATGAGGTTGAATCTAGCGTTATTCCTTGGAAAATACATCAAACATTCTATTTATGCGCCCCGGAAGGAACAGAACCTGTTGTCCACCTTGAATCTTTTGAAGGAACTGACGGTTCTCTCAGATTATCAGATTGTCACTTACAGCAATTAAGCTTTGATCTTATGTTATGCCTAAGTGTTCAAATTGAAAAAGATGTTAAAGTTGAAGTAGAAGGAAGCTTCTGCTACCCTCGCCCTGAAATCATTTCTACAAGCAGCTGCTCACCTATTGAATATCCACCTCAATGTGATGCTATTTTCCCTGGAAGACCACATCACGATGATTTTGATGGAGACGATGTAGAGTCAGGCTTCGACCATCACGAATTTGATTAACAAGATAAAAAGCCAGAGGAGAATATTTCTCCTCTTTTTTCATCCTTTACGCGCTTTCTGCATACATATAAATAAAACTGCTATGGGCAGCTCTAACGACCAGATTAATTTATAGCTCAGCAGGAAAGGAGACTACTAGATGAGTCGTAACTCCCCTTCCCCTAAAGATGATCTAACTCAATTAAAACAAAAGCTCATACACTATAAATCAGAAATTCGAAACGTGCAAAACCAACTGAAAAGCTATGAACGAGCTTTAGAGCGAGAAAAAGAAAATACATCGTTTTGGAAAAAGAAACACGCTGAGACGCTTTCTACATCTGAAAAAGAAGTAGAAATTGAAGAATTAGAAAAAGAACTGGATCTACTGAGAAACGAGCTTTCCGAACAAAAAATTATTGCCGAAGCGTTTCGAGAAAAAGCTTCAAGGAAACAGCCCGTTATTGAAGAAAAAATCGTGGAGAAAGTAATTGAAAAGATTGTAGAAAAACCCATAGAAAGGTTCGAAAAAAGCGATATCCTCTGTTTCTTCCAACATTCCATACTGCTGCCAGAACAAGATGAAAGCGAGCTGATGATGTTCGGCAACGTAATTATTCAAAATCAAACGAGCAGTACTTTATACTCTCCAACACTTTGCTTAAAAATGAAGCCTACTGCTTCTGCTATGTTAAGCGGGAAGATCATTGATGAAAAAGATATTGAAGCTTCTAGTGTCCCCTCTTCTTCTTTAGAATGGCGCTACGCTCATCCAAAATGGAACGAAAAAATTCAAAATGACGGTGAATATTGGATTAAACCCATTAAGCAAACAGTATTAAAGCCCAAAGGCAAATTACTATTTGACTCTTTTCAAGTAGTCATTCCGCTCTCCACTGATACAACTTCATTTATTCTAGAAGGCTTTTTTTATAGCGAAGAGTGGCAAGAGGGTATCCCTTTTTTAAATAAAGTTGTGCTAAATTTCCCTTAATTATTAAAAGACATATTGATGTTCAATATGTCTTTTAACTCGTCCATTTATTTCATAAAAGATTCTATAATTCCTGCACATCCTGCAATAGCTAAGATCGTAATAATAGGAATAGCAATGTGCGGGACCGCTACATAACTAAAATAAATCCCTACCGCACACCATATGCCTGTACACCAATAGCAGCTGAGCAGTTCTCCAATCCACTTTTGCAGTCCCTTCCCTTTTATCTCTAGGTAAGTTACTGTATTTCCTTGTTCATCTTGATCTTCTACGATTTTATGAAACGGTTTACGAATAAACGCTGTAATTTTATCAAAAACAATTAGACGAGTAAGTCGAAACGTTGCAAAGATAAATAGCGTTAGATAAATCCATGTCATCTTCATTCCTCCGTGCATTCACAAACTTATGAAAATAAAAGCTAACGTGCTTCTTCACTGTTAGCTTTTAGAATTACTTAAATTTTAATGATAGATATGGTCTGAATATCATGAAATGTCAATACTGTTTTCTCTTTATTAGGAGGAACGCTTACGTATAAACTTCCTTCTTTTAATTCTAAAATTGTTCCTATATATTTTTGGTTTTGACATATAATTTCGCAAATAGGCTGAGACATATGAGGCGGGAAGCTGCATAGAAATTCAACTTTTTCTTTAATTGTCATAGACTGAAACATTTTATTTGGTTTTTTATTCTCTGATTGCGGTATATCCACGGGAACAATTGAACGCTCTTCCTTTTTTTCATTCTTAATCTCTTCCACTTTTTCTACGTCAGGCTCTTTGACTTCTTGAATGGAAGAAAAGCTGGGCTCTTCTTTTAACACATGCTCTTTCTCTATTCCTTTATTGTCCTGCTGTTTTGAACTAAAATAATATTGCATAGAACGCTGGTTTTGCGTAGCGTTTGGCTGGACAATGTACATTAGCGGCTCATTTTCTTCTGACTTAGATTTTGAGTTAGTCATGAAGCATACCTCCAATTGCTTGTTATCGTTCTTTTAAAAATGTATGCTTGCACACGGAAAAACTTGTTTATTTTTTTGCAGTAGCCTTTTTAGAAATAAAAGCAGCACTATACTTTTTTATATAATTTAGGAAAATACCACAAAAGAAGTTGAGATATAACTAAATTAATTCAATCTAAAGACGCATAAATAGGATACATGAGCTGCCCGCTTGTTACACCGCCGTTGATTTCCGTGCAAGACTTCGCTTTCCGCGGGCGGCCAATGAGCCTCCTCGTCGCTTGCGCTCCTGCGGGGTCTCATCTGTTCCGCTTTTCCCGCAGGAGTCTTCGTCTTGCCCTCCAATCAACTGCTAGAAAGAGCTAAACAGATGAAACTTATTTTCAAAACAACAAAAAAAACGAACCACTAATCAAACATGTTGATCAGTGGTTCGTTTTTCACTTGAGCTAAAATACTTTTGTCTCAGTCTCTTCCTCTCATTCAATCAGGTAGAAAACTAAATCCAGCTAAATACCTTTATCTAATTTTATACTCAAGAAGCATACGCAATTCATTCACATACGAACGAGACCCCGTTACAATCAAGCGATCATCAAATTCAAGCTCTGTATCGCCATGAGGTACAATAGAATCTTTACCTCTGAAGATTCGAACAAAAATCACATCTCCTGTAAACGGGAACTTACGAAGCTCTACCCCCTCGTATTTAGGGTTACGCATATTAATTTGATAAAGTGCTGTTTCTTGATTCGTTAAGATATTTAAAATATTTGGCGATTCGATTAAAGCTTTTAGCAATGCCGTTGTAGATAACAGCACAGAAAAAACTTCAATGTTATTTTCTTTCATCTTTTCATCTAAGGCAGGACTTTCTACGCGGGCAATAACCCGTTCTGTACCATACTCTTTTGCAAATAGAGCAATGTCGCTATTTCTTTCTTCTTCCCCTGTTGTTACAACTAATACATCCGCATCTAAAATCCCCATATTTCTTAACGTTTCCTTACTATATCCATCGATGTCGACGATATTAAAAATGGAATCCGACGTACGGTTTTCAATTTTGTCCTGAGTAGGATGATAAATCGTCACATCATATAAATCAAGATCCATTTCTCGAATAACCGGGAGTGTAAATTGATTTGCACCAAGCATATTAACCTTCAGCTTTCTATCACTGATTTCTGGCTTTGGAAACAGCTTTCTAAAGATAATAGGTGTAATAATACATGTAATAATCGCCACCAAAATCAGCGCACCGGACATTTGTGAATCAATCACACCAATATTTTCACCAACCGTTGCTGCCGCAATAACGAGTGATAAAGTCGATGTTAAAAGAAAACCCGATGCCAAAACGGTTTTCATATCATACCATTTTCTTAAGATTAACGCTGGAACTAGCTTGGATATTAATAATGCAATGAATAATAAAGGCATTAAAATCAGCACTTTTTTATCACTGAACAATGACCAAACGTCAAGCTTCACTCCTACCATCACAAAAAAGATAGGAATTAAAAAACCGTAGCCAAACGAATCTAATTTATGAACTAAGTTTTTATTAGGCGCAAGAAGAGAAACGAGTGATCCCGCTAAAAAAGCGCCTAAAATGTTTTCAACACCAATTGACTCCGAAAGGCCCACTAGAATGATAATGAGTGCAAATACGGCGCGCGTGTCGATTTGAATTGTACCTTTAGACATTGTCTCAAGAAACGATCGGTTTTTAAACTGCTTCCCTATGAAGTATAAAATCACTCCTACTCCAAATAAAATTAAAATCAACCATGTATTGCTATTTCCTGATTTATCATAGACGGAAGCAAATACGGCTAGTAAAATCATCGTGACTAAGTCCGCAATAACCGCAATCAATAAAATGGTTTGTCCAATTGGCTTTTTCATAATCTGTGCATCTTTTAAAGTCGGCACTACTACTCCTAGTGAAATGGTAGAAATAATAAGCGTCATCAAAAAGGCATTATCAATAAAACCGGTCCATACAAAAACATAGGACAAAAATAGTGAAACCGCAAAGATAGCTGCAAACACTAGTATAGAAATGGAAAAAGCATTTGGCACCTTCGCTCCTGATGCCTTTTTGTCTTTTGAATTTCCTCCAGCAAAAGCAGAAAAATCAATTTCCAAACCACTTAAAAACATCAAAAAGATAAAGCCTAAAGTGGAAAGTGTTTCAAGCCACATATCCTGCTCCACAAGGTCAAAACCACTTTTCCCTATAATTAATCCCATAATAATTTCAGCTACGACTACAGGTATAATGTTGAGTTTAAACCGATGCAACAGTATAGGCGTTAAAAAGGCCAAACTAATGACGATAACAAGTGATGTAAAGGACGCGTGCTGTTCCATTAGATTCCCCTCCTTTTACCTTCGCTATTTATAAAACGAAGACGTTAGTATTCAAAATTAAAGGTTAATCATAAAAGCTTGAAGGTTCTCTGTCAACTATATGAACTGATAATGAAAATCCGACATGATTACTCATGTCGAATTCCAAAGTCCCTTCATTATTTTAAATAACTCATAAATGTTGTGGCTAGACCGAAGTAAATTAAAATACTGATAAGATCATTGATCGTTGTAATAAATGGTCCTGATGCGACTGCAGGGTCAATTTTGAATCTGTGCATGAGAAGCGGGATAAACGCTCCTGCTAGTGTAGCCACAATCAATGTTGAAAATACAGAGACGCCTACCAAAGCGCCTAAAATCAGATCTCCCTGCCAAATATAAACAATTAATACAACTAAAAGTCCACATGATGCGCCCGTAATCATTCCGGTAGCTGCTTCTCGGATTAACAGCTTAAATTTGCTTTCTTCTTCGATTTCTCCCGTCGCCAGTCCGCGAACCGCAACGGCTAGTGCCTGTGTTCCTGTATTACCAGCCATACCGCCAATTAAAGGTATAAATACAGCTAAAATAGCTACTTGATTCAACGTATCTTCAAAACGTCCAATTAAACTCGCTGTCATCATTCCTAAAAACAGCAAAATGATCAGCCAAGGCAGCCTCTTTTTGGCCGCTACTAAGGGATTGTGGTCAATCGTATCATCTACATCACTAATACCGGCTAATTTAGAATAGTCATCCGATGCCTCTTCATCAAGAACATCCATCACATCATCAACCGTAATAATCCCTAGAAGATGCTGCTGAAAATCAACAACTGGAAGCGCAAGAAAGTTGTAATCGCGCATAATGCGCGCAACTTCTTCTTGGTCTTCTGCTACTGACACGGATACAACTCGTTCATTCATAACTTCGCTTATCATCGTATCTTCATCTGCTATAATTAAATCACGAAGAGAAATAACACCTGCTAGATGCTTTTGTTCATCAATAACAAATACATAATAAATCGTTTCCGCTTCTGGAGCTTCCCTGCGTAGAATGTGCATAGCTGAATGTACGGTTTGATTTTCACGAATGGCCACAAACTCAGTCGTCATAATACTTCCAGCGGTATATTCCTCGTAATGAAGCAGCTCTTTAATTTCATCGGCTGCTTCTTCATCCATAATCGTTAAATAGCTCGCCACTTGTTCTTTATCCAATTCATTTAATACGTCAACGGCATCATCCGCCGACATTTCCGACAGCATGTCTGCTGCAAAATTGGGATGCATTTCTGAGAGAATTTCTTGATAATCTTCTTCTCGTATCTCTACATTTTCAAAGATATCCGCCATTTCTTCCGGAGATAACATCTCGTACAGCGCAAACCTAGAAGGCTCATCTAATTCTTCAAAAAATTGAGCTTGGTCATACGTATGCATATGTAAAAATTCTTCACGAAATGCATCGATTTCATTTTTTTCTAGAAGTGATAATAAATGTTCGACGAACCATGCTTTTTCTTCTTTTTCAATTGAATCTGTCATGTCTTCAACCTCCCTGTCGCACAAAACTCATTTAACTTTATGATGAATTTTGTTTTTTTTCAACTCATAGCTCTTTACTCTTTTCCCAATAATATATAAGTTCTACACATAGTTTGCTCCATATAAGGGTAATTTTATATCGTCAAAGGAAAAACCTTTTAAGGATGTGGATAAAAGATGAAAGTAGATATAATAGGCGATATCCATGGATGTTATGATGAATTAAAAGCGTTAACAGAAAAACTTGGGTATGAGTGGCAAGACGGGATTCCTATCCACTCTGACGGACGGCGCCTTGGATTTGTAGGTGATTTAACAGACCGAGGACCTCATTCACTAAAAGTGATTGAGCTCGTATGGTCACTTGTAATCAAGCATCAGCAAGCTTACTACTGTCCAGGCAATCACTGTAATAAGCTATATCGCTTCTTTTGCGGTAACAAAGTGGAAATTACTCATGGGTTAGAAACGACCGTTGCTGAGTACGAAGCCTTGCCTTCAAGAGAACAGAAATTCATTAAAAAAAAGTTTATTGAGCTTTATGAGCAATCACCTCTATATGTGCAGCTTGATCAAAATCAATTAATTATTGCTCACGCCGGCCTTAAAGCTGAATACATCGGCAGAACAGATAAAAAAGTTAAAACCTTTGTGCTATACGGAGACATTACGGGTGAAAAACATCTAAACGGTATGCCTGTCCGACGGGATTGGGCCCAACATTATAACGGAAAACCTTTTATCGTGTATGGGCATACACCCGTAGTAAAAGCCAGAAAAATTCATAATACCATTAATATTGATACGGGCGCAGTTTTTGGAGGGGCTTTAACGGCGTTTCAGTATCCTGAAGGGAATATTATATCGGTGCCTTCATCTATGCCTTATGTAGAGGAAAAATTTAATCACTTCGTGTAAAAATAAAGTCGCTTTTCATTTAAAAAGCGACTTTTATCTTACGATTTGAAGTTTCTGCATATCTGGCGGCAAAGGTGCTGTAAAAGACAACGTTTTTTGTAAAAAAGGATGAAAAAAAGTGAGCTCATAGCTGTGGAGAGCTTGACGAGAAATAAGATGATTCGTTCCGCCATATAGGGTATCTCCAAGCAGTGGATATCCTTTATAAGCCATATGAACACGAATTTGGTGAGTTCTCCCCGTCTCAAGCGAAAGAGCAACTTCTGTAAAAGAAGAATACGGACGAAGCGCCGTATAGTGTGTAATAGCAAACTGCCCATCTTCTCTTACTTCCCGTTCGATGATACTTGACTCTTTTCGGCCAATCGGTGCCTCTATCGTTTCCTTGCCAACAAGCTTACCATGAACAAAAGCTCGGTACACGCGTTTAATTTCATGCTCTTTTTGTGCTTTAGAGAATAAGTAATGAACGTGCCTATGCTTAGCGACAATAAGCAGCCCAGATGTGTCTCGGTCTAACCTGTTCACAAGATGAACAGTCGAGTTAATGTTATTTTTCTCATAATAATAGAGCACAGCATTACTTAGTGACCACGTTAGATGTTCTCGAGAAGGTATACTTGGCATGTTTGGCTGCTTATTCAAAACTAATATATACTCATCTTCATATACAATATCCAAAGGTATAGCTTTAGGAAGAAGACTTTCACTTGCTTTTTCTGGTGGAAACGCTACCTTGATTTCGTCACCTTTTTGCAGAATATATCGAACCGTTGCATGCTTTCCATTTACTTCAATCGCTCCTCCTCTGAACTTAATGTCCGTCAGCGAAGCTTTGGAAATATCATGTTCTTTTAAAAATTCACGAACCGCTACACCCTCGAAAGAATGATCTACGGTCCAACTCAACGTAAAAACTTGTTTCATTCTCTTCCCTGCCTTTAATCATCACATACAAAAGAGTCTCTGACACGCTGCCAGAAAGGAAACGCGCGAAAGCGAGCAAATCGAATTTTTTCGCTTGCTACCCGAAATTGAATCGACTTTACATCTTTATGTAAAAGAGTTAAATGATCAATGGTAATTTGAAAGTCTGCGTCGTTAACAGGCTTTAACAGCGCTGTATGATGTCCAGGAAGAACCAATGGAGAACCTATCGTACGGAACACTCGATTGTTAATAGAAGCCATTTCAGCAATTTGAATAGCTTGAAGCGAAGGATGTAAAATCGCGCCTCCAAGGGATTTGTTATAAGCTGTACTTCCCGAGGGAGTGGATACGCAAAGGCCGTCTCCTCGGAATGTCTCAAATCGCTGCCCTTTAATTTCCACATCCATTACTAAAGAGCCTTCTACACTTTTCACCGTACATTCATTCAGAGCTAAATATCGAGCTTCGCGTCCACCGTTCGTATAGCGGATAATCACTTCGAGCAGTGGATACTCTACAGTCTGATAGGGTGTCTTTGCAATAGCAATCACCAGCTTCTCAATCTCATCAGGTGTCCAATCTGCATAAAAGCCTAAATGACCGGTATGAACCCCAATAAAAGCCGTCTTGTCAAGTCGGTTTCGATAGCGGTGAAACGCGTAGAGAAGCGTTCCATCCCCCCCTACTGACACTACAATATCAGGCTGGTTTTCATCATATTCTAAATGAAAATCTAATAAATACGTTTTCATTTTTTGCATAAGCGTATTTGATATTTGGTTGCCTTTTGATGTAATAGCAAATTTTATTTTCTCCACCTAATTCTCTCCCCCTATCCATCCAGTGTACAAAGCTGTTGCTGAGTCATACCTAAGATTCTTCCGCCGATTCTTTTTTTCGTGAGAAAATAGCCTGGGCTTCTTGAATCTCACCTCGTATTTGAGACATTTCTTCATCGAGCTGAGTAGCCGCTTCAGAAGCACGCTGAAGTCGCTTTTTGATATTCTCAGGAAATTTCCCGCTGTACTTATAATTTAAAGAATGCTCAATTGTAGCCCAAAAATTCATAGCCAGTGTACGAATTTGAATTTCCACTAAAATTTTCTTTTCACCTTTAATTGTCTGAACAGGATAACATACGACCACATGATATGAACGATAGCCGCTTTCTTTTTTATGAAGAATATAATCTCTTTCTTCAATCAATTCAAAGTCTGTGCGCTGACGAAGGAGCTCTACGACCGCTTTAATATCGTCCGTAAATTGACACATCATACGGAGTCCTGCAATGTCCTGCATCTCTTCCTCTAAGCGATCGAGAGAAATTCCTTTTCGAGTCGCTTTATCCAAAATACTGGCGATAGGCTTTACTCGTCCCGTCACGAATTCAATAGGTGAATGCGTAGACTTCATATCATACTGTGAACGAATTCCTTTTAATTTCACCTTAAGTTCTTCAACGGCTTGTTTATACGGTGCTAAAAATAAATCCCAATGCCTGATCATTAATAACACCCCCCTTTTTTCTCTCTGTTACTTATTTTCTTTATCTAAAAAAACTTCCTCTACTCTTGCTACCATCTCGTCTCCATAATTCACGTTTCCTTCGATGTTACTGATGAGATAAGACAGCTCTTCTTTAACGGCTGATAGCTCAATTACTTCCTTATTAATTTCTAAAAATACTTTCATATCTTTATGTAAGACGTGCTTTAAATTCGCCCAAATATTATCACTAAGGCCAACATACATAAATTGATCATTAATATCTACAACATATACAAATGACATGTTATCTGAGTCAACAAGCATTTGTTTTGTATCTTCCAATTGTTCAATTTCCGTCTCAATAGGGTCTGCTTTTAAATGTAATTCATTTGATTTCATCACACAGGTAGTGATGTCAATTCGATTGTGCATAAATAAACTCCTTCCAACTATACAATTCGTTACTATTTTAACACATTCCAGGAACGTTTAATAAAGGTAAAACCTAAACAATCCGTATTTCTTCATTTTCCAAGTTCCCCATATGGATATTCCTGTTAGGAAATGTAGTTTTACTGTCTCAAAAAGTGTGATAAATTAAGATGGAAAGTGCCTTACCAAAAGACCTAAATTAAAAGGATGATTTCATTGAAACAAGAAATTGAAATTGAATTTAAAAATATAGTAACGAAAGAAGAGTTTGATCGTCTCCGCTCACATTTTCAATTAACTGAAAATCAGTTTATTTCTCAAGAAAACCACTATTTTGATACACCTGCTTTCTCATTGAAAGACTGCGGAGCTGCCCTGCGAATTCGAAGCAAAAAAAATAAATCCGTTCTCACGCTAAAACAGCCTCATCAAGAGGGCCTTTTAGAAACACATGAAGCATTAACAAATGAACAAGCTAAAGAATTGCTAGATGGTAGCGCCAAGATTCCGTCAACGATTCAACAGCTTATTACTGATTTACAAGTCGATAGCCATTCGCTAACTTATTTTGGCACTTTGCGTACAAGTCGAGCAGAAATTCCATATAAGAACGGGTTACTTGTACTCGATCATAGCTTTTATCTAGGTGCTGAGGACTATGAACTCGAATACGAAGTAACCGATGCCAATGAAGGGGCAAAATATTTTGAGCAATTGCTTACGGAGCTTGATATTAAAAAGAAACCAACGGAAAACAAAATTCGACGGTTTTACAAGCGAAAGTATACGTTAATGGATGGAGAATAAATTCATGAGCATGAATATTAACCATTACATGTCTTCCGTTCAATTTCCTGGAACTCAGCCATTTTCAGTTAACAACCAGCTGCCAACAGCTAACGTGATGCTTGGTACAACTTTACTCTCTGTATTTGCTCAGCTTTTTCAAGACTACGTCAATCAAGAGCCTCAAATGAGTACCAACCTTTACTTGCAGGCAGCGCAGATGTTTCCAGCTACAGCGGTTCAAACGCAATCCCAGCCATCTGTTTCTTCTTCAGATAAGGCAGCCGCTTCAACTGCTGCCTTACCTGCACAAAAAAACGAAACGGCAAAGGCCAGTTCTCAGGATGTACAAACGATAATTAATGAAGCAGCTGCACGCTACCAGCTGGATCCTAAACTTATTCGTTCTGTTATTAAACAAGAGTCAAATTTTAATCCCTCTGCCAAAAGTTCTGTCGGAGCGGCTGGGCTTATGCAGCTAATGCCAGCAACCGCTAAAGCTCTTGGTGTAGAAGATCCGTATGACTCCAAGCAAAATGTATTTGGAGGAGCCAAATATCTTCGACAAATGTTAGATAAATACGACGGAAACGTGAAATTAGCGTTGGCAGCCTACAATGCTGGACCAGGTAATGTCGATAAATACGGCGGAGTACCTCCTTTTCAAGAAACGCAAAAATATGTAAATAAAATTATGTCTTCTTATCTCATGTAAAAGAGTCCAATCATTCGCGACTCGACCATGGAATGACTGTAGTTTGTCGAGGTTACACTATATAAATAGAAGGAAACGTTTGTGAAAGGATTCCTTTGTTTCTCATACTAAGTGATTCGCCACAGCATCATAGACTTTTCTTATGTAAAATTCCACTTTATCTCTTTTCCAGTAGAAGAAGTAAGCGGATAGTTTGAGTTAACGAAATGACACTGCTAAAATTAAGGAAAGTAAAAAACACCAAAGAGTTAAGACGTATATTTCTTATAACAAAGGAGTTATCAACATGAGAGAAAAAATCCACTCCCCTTACGAATTATTAGGCGGTGAACATACGATTTCAAAACTTGTTGATGCTTTTTATACACGCGTTGGACAACATCCTGAGCTCGCGCCAATTTTTCCTGATGATTTAACAGAAACAGCACGAAAGCAAAAGCAATTTCTGACACAATATTTAGGAGGGCCTTCGCTATACACTGAAGAGCATGGTCACCCTATGCTGAGAGCTAGGCATCTTCCTTTTGAAATTACACCGTCAAGAGCCAAAGCCTGGCTGACGTGTATGCATGAAGCAATGGACGAAATTAATTTAGAAGGCCCTGAGAGAGATGAACTTTATCATCGTCTTATTTTAACTGCCCAACACATGATTAATTCACCGGAACAGACAGATGAGAAAGGATTTTCACATTGAGTAATCTAAACAGCCAATACCCATCCTTGCATCAGCTTTGTCAAGGTTCAAATAAAAAACCGCTTGAAATCTATGTATTTGTTGACCCTCTTTGTCCAGAGTGCTGGGCACTCGAGCCTATTCTAAAGAAGTTACAAATAGAATATGGTCAGCTGTTATCCCTCAAGCATGTGCTTGGCGGAAACTTGCAGCAATTAAATATTGGAGCACAGCAGAGATTTGAACATATTGCAAAATCGTGGGAGAAAACTGGAAGCCGCTCCGGCATGTCATGTGACGGCAACCTGTGGCTTGAAAACCCCATCGATACTCCTTACGCTGCATCAATTGCAATTAAAGCGGCCGGGCTGCAAGGAAAGAAACAGGGCATTCGCTTTTTGAGAAGACTTCAAGAAGTAGTATTTTTAGAAAAACAAAATGTTACAGAAGAATCTGTCTTAATACAATGTGCAAAACATGTGGGGCTAGATGTTAATGAATTTGTAAAAGATTTGCATTCAGATTACGCTGCGAAGGCTTTTCAATGTGATTTAAAAATCACATCGGAAATGGATGTCGATGAGATTCCAACTCTTGTGTTCTTTAACGAAAAAGTTGAAGAAGAAGGCATTAAGATATCAGGATACTATTCGTACGAAACATATGTACACATCATTAAAGAGATGTTAGAAATTGACCCAGATCCAGCTTGTCTTCCGCCTCTTCGTTCATTTTTAAGCTATTTTCAATTTGTTGCTTCAAAAGAAGTTGCAGTTGTGTATGGTTTATCATTAGAAGAGGCTGAAAAAGAATTGAAAAAACTTCAGCTTCAGCAGGTTGTTGAAAGAGTTCCTGTCAAATATGGAACCTTTTGGAGAAGTACTGAAAAGAGCTGTTAATTATTAAATGTTGATGCTTATCCTAAGCATCAACTACACAAAAAAGACTTGGCTTTCGCCAAGTCTTTTCGTTTGTCTTAAGACAACAAGGGGATGGGAGAAATTTTTCACGGTCAAACAAAGGGGTATATGTTTGTTTTGTGATAAACTTCACGATTAATACTATAGCAAATTATGTCGACTTTTGGCAACCCCTTTTTTCAATTTTATTCACTTTTTTATAAAAAAACTTCATAAACAGCCAGATTCACTCATATAGTACAACCAATTATGCTTTTAATAGAGGTGTTAACTATGAAAATTGCTGGAATTACTCTAGGGGTTGTGATTCTTTTGTTTTCTTTTTTATTCTATATTTTATCTCTTATGCAGCTTGTTCCTCTCATTATCGCAGGCCCTCTCTTATTTTTAGCTATTCTTATTATTTTTACATTGCTTAACAATCACAACAAATTTCGGGGATTTAAAAAATGAAGCAGGATACAGCTCCTGCTTCATTTTAATTTTATTGATTTAATAAACGTTCCATTTCCGTTAACTTCTCTTCAAATACGGCTAGCGCTTCTTCGATAGGCTGAGATGTTGTCATGTCCACTCCTGCTTTTTTCAACACTTCAATTGGATAATCAGAGCTTCCTGACTTTAAGAAACCTACATAGCGCTCAACAGCTGCATCTCCTTCTTCAAGGATTTGCTTGCTTAATGCCGCTGCTGCACTGAATCCTGTAGCATATTGATAAACGTAGTAATTGTAGTAGAAATGCGGAATACGAGCCCATTCTAACCCAATCTCTTCGTCAATTACTAAGTTGTCTCCAAAATATTTTTTATTTAAGTCATAATATAATTTTGTTAATAATTCAGGTGTAAGCGGCTCTCCGTTTTGAGCACGCACGTGCACATCGTGCTCAAATTCAGCAAACATCGTTTGACGGAATACCGTACCGCGGAACCCTTCTAAATAATGGTTAAGCAAGTACAAACGCTGCTTTTCATCATCAATCGTTTTTAGTAAATAATCGTTTAGAAGCGCTTCATTACACGTGGAAGCTACTTCTGCCACAAAGATTGAATAATCTCCATAAGGATATGGCTGCGTTTTTCTTGTGTAATAACTGTGTACAGAATGGCCAAATTCATGGGCTAGTGTAAACAAGTTATTTACATTATCCTGCCAGTTCATTAAGATATAAGGATTGGTGCCGTACGTTCCTGAAGAATAAGCACCGCTTCGCTTGCCTTTGTTCTCATGAACATCTACCCAACGATTTTCAAATCCTTCTTTTAACACATTAAGGTAGTCTTCACCTAGTGGTTTCAGACCTTTTAAAATATAATCTTTTGCTTCTTCATACGTTACTTCCATTTTTACGTCTTTTACTAAAGGCGTATAGAGATCATACATATGAAGCTCTTCAATTCCCAATACTTTCTTACGTAAATCAATATATCGATGCAATAAATGCAAATTATCGTTCACTGTTTTAACTAAGTTATCGTATACTTCTTCTGGGATATTATTTGTGCTAAGAGCTGAGTGACGAGCTGAATTATAGTGACGAACGCGGGCGCTAAAATTATCTTTCTTCACCGTGCCGCTTAATGTACTTGCAAACGTATTTTTAAATTTACCGTACGTTTCGTACACCGCTTTAAACGCTTCTTCTCGTACGCGGCGATCGCTGCTTTCTAAAAAACGAATATAGCGTCCGTGCGTAATTTCTACTTCTTCTCCATTTTCGTCTTTAATAGAAGGAAATTCTAAATCCGCGTTGTTTAACATTCCAAACGTGTTGCTTGAAGATCCTAATACTTCAGAAGCCTGAGCGAGAAGCGCTTCTTCGCTTTCTGATAAAATGTGTGGACGCTCGCGAGTAATTTCATCTAATGCATGAGCATATAACTTTAGCTCTTTATGTTCCGCCATGTATTGTTTAATTTTTGATTCTTCAATAGACAAAATTTCTGGTGTTACATAAGATAGTGCACTTGCAATTTGAGTATAAAGTGTTTTGATGCGATCATTTAACCCTTGATAAAAAGAATTAGTGGTATCTTGATCGTAGCGCATATGAGCATATGTATAAAGTTTACTAACGCGCATTGTGAGCTCGTCTTGCTCTTGAAGAGCGTCGTATAAAGTTTGAGCGGACTCTCCAAGTTTCCCTTTGAATTTTTCCATTTTTGGAATAAGAGCTTTTACTTCTTCAAATTCTTTTTCCCATGCGTCATCTGAAGCAAAAATATCTTCTAGTTTCCACGTATCTTCTACTTTTATCTCGCTTCTACTTGGTAACTTTTTTACTTTTGATTGTTCACTCATGGTCATCCCTCCATCTTTTTCTACCTGTCTATAACTGTTCGCTTTTTCTAAGGCGAATCCTTTTTATTTCTTTCGTTATTGTATGTTGTTTTAAAAGAATTAATCAAAAGTCAGTACGCTTTTGAAAAAAGGATTCTTTCTTAAGCGTACTGATTTTCAGTGGTTATGTCACTTCTTTTGCTTGATTTAACCACTTTTTCATCATCTGTCCATCTTCTAAAAAAGCATCGGATGTTTGCTTTGGAATCGTATAAGGCCTTCTGATTTTGTATAACCCAGAAGTTATAGACGTTAGTATTCCTAACCGGCATAATACCTCTATATACTCAAACAAGGGCTGTGCTACAACAACAGGGGCCATCGGCAAAGACCGAAACACAATATGCCTCTGATGAATTCTGTAGAGCCATAGCCTGCATAACTCTTTTTCTGTAACTAAATCCCCTACCTGCTTCTGCTGCATTAAATCAAGAAGCAGCCACGTTTGCCATATGGTAGCAGACGTTTCAATCATGTATAAAGAAGGCAGCGGCATGCCCGCTTCTGCTGGAATATGAGAAGGAGGAATATTGTTTTCATAAAGAGCGTGTAAAAAAGGCTGAAGCTTCTGATTAGGATAGAGGATATAATGCGTTCTCCATGCCTTCTTTTTCTTTACCCATGAAGAGAAAAATTGAGGCTGTGTATGTGTAGAAAAAAGATCATGAAAGGTATGCTCGTGAGGAGAGAGCACGACAAGCTGTGCATAACAAATTTGAGATGAAAAAGGCATAAGATGTTCAAGTTTCAACAGCTGATTAGTAGAAGGTGAAAAATAAAGAAGTGTGGGCGTATAATCGGAAAGAGTGAGAAACTGCCACTCTTGAAAAGAAAGTTGATACATATAAGTGGATAAGCGTTTCATTCTTTTTGCTCCCATAATCCAAAGAGGCATATAATTTCCTTTCTCATAATGAATAGAACGTTTGGTTAGCACTGAGGAAGATAAGGACGCACATTGAAATTCGATTGCATATTTTTGCGAAGGGGTATCTATAAGAAGATCTGGACGCTGCATAATGTCAGGAAGGTAACTTTCTAACTCGACTTCAAGATGAGAACTAAACCAGTGAAACAGCTTTCGCTTTCCGTCAAGATGATAATCTGTTTCACCTTCATGCTGAGCGACGCACGTTTTTTTCAGGTGAGCAAAATGAGGGATTTTTTTTGTACCTATCTTTAACTGTACAGGGGATTGACAAGAGGGACAGTAGAACTGCTTTTCTTTTTTCCACAGCTTAAGCTGTTCAAGCGAAAAGCGCTGAGCTAGTGAAATGAGGCCTTCTTCTGTTCGGGCAACTAACAATCGTACATTTCTCCTTCCTATAGTAGCGAGCTATATCCTTGTATTCGACACCTTTCTACTAAACCCTTTTCTTTCAGAAAAAAACCACATTGCAGCATACGCAATGTGGTTTACAGCGATTATAATAGCGGTGAAAGCAAACGAGCTGTTGATTCAAACAGCCGCTGTATAAATGGCCGCTTTTCAAAGTCTTTAAAGTGAAGCTCACTCGTTTCTTCTAAATCTTGCATATATTCATATACGAGCTTTTGGGTACTAGCTGTGCGATATAAAAAAGCATTTACTTCAAAATTCAGATGAAAGCTTCTCATATCCATGTTAGCTGTTCCAATAGAGGCAATTTCCCTATCAACAATCACAATCTTGCTGTGCATAAATCCTTTTTTATACTCGTAAATTTTCACACCTGCTTCTAGCAGCTCAGGAAAATAAGAGCGTGATGCATGAAAAACAATTTTTTTATCGGGCTTCTGAGGTACAAGAAGCCTTACATCTATACCGCTTAAAGCAGCTACTTTGAGAGAAGTAAAAATATCTTCATCAGGTATGAAGTAAGGAGAAGCAATCCAAATGGACTCTTTCGCAGACGTAATCATCGAAAAAAATAAGTGTTTAATAATTTCCCACTCACGGTCTGGTCCGCCGGCAATCATTTGAACACCGCCGCACTTTTCCATATCAATGTCAATTAAATCCGGCGATAGATACGTTTGAGTAAGCATCGTCTGTCCTGTCATATAATACCAGTCTTGCAAGAAAATAAGCTGTAATGAACGGACTGCCTCACCCTTCACCATCAAATGAGTATCTCTCCAAAAGCCAAAATGCCGACTTTTTCCGAGATATTCATCACCAATGTTCAAACCTCCTACAAATCCAATTGTTCCATCAATGACTACAATTTTACGATGATTACGGAAGTTGATTTTATTATTGAGAAATGGAAGTCTCACCGGCAAAAACGGAATCATTTCTACGCCCGCGTTTCTTAACTCATGAATATAATGCGGTGAAAGCTGAAAACTGCCCACGGCATCATACAAGAAACGTACATAAACTCCTTCTTGTACTTTCTGAATTAAAATATCTTTAATTTGTTCTCCTAAGTGATCATGTCGTACGATGTAATACTCTAAATGGATATGATGCCTTGCATGCTTTAAAGATTCCATAATTTCGTGAAACGTCTCTTTTCCATTCGTCAATGCGCGCGTATCTGAAGAAAAAGAAATGGGACTCTTGCCAAGCCTGACGGCTAGCTTCAGCATTTGCTTCCTACTGGTGCCCAACTGTTCAAAGTGATTTTCTAATATACCAGAATCTCTTTCCATCTTTAAAAGCACCTGTTCATCCAGCTTTGCTTTTTTAGCAAATAAACGCCGTTTTCGCGTATTGCGTCCAAATAACAAATAAAAAAAGAACCCTATTACTGGAAAACCGCCTAATACTACGAGCCACGTTAGCGTTTGGGTTGGATGACGGTTTTCTAATGAAATAACAAGACCGATGAAAACAACACTAATCGTAATTAAGATACTTAGCACGCCAATAAATTTACCGTCCCAATACCCTTTTGTAAAATAAAGCAAGGCAATAATACCAACAACAAAAATTAAAAGCTGTAATCTATTTTTCAACTTGTTTTCACCTATCCTAAAACCAATCTTTCATCATTCATAACAGGTCTCTATACTGTTATTATCCTCAAACTTGGTATTTTAACACTACACTTTCCCGTGTAGGAACCAGCCGCCTGCTTTTTCTACCTATACTGTTCGATATGAGCGGAGAGCTTTTCCAAAAAAGAGGACAAAACAAAGACCGATTTCATATACATGAAATCGGCTGCTATTATCGTAAAGGAAAATACTGTTTTACTTGTTCAAGTGCATTTTCACTGATTAATTCTTTTCCATATTCCATTAAACGATGAACTGTTACATTTGATTCATTTGCATATTCTAAAATGATACTTAAAATGTTATCAATTTCAGCTACAAAGTCTTCATCATCTGTAAACTCAACGTATAAATAATATTTCCCTTCAAACACGTACATGCTGTTGATGATATCATCTAACTCTAAATGGTGACTTAAGGAAATTAAATGTTCTAAGTCTTGAAAGCGTGCGACGAACTGTAGCCCTTCGTCTTCTATAATTTCTTCTTCAAAATCAGCTTTTTTATTTTGATTCGCTTGATGATCAAGCAACGCTTCAATTTTTCCATCTACAGGGATATCGATTTTATCATTTTCACCAACAGGTACTTCGAACTTTTGACCGTCTTTTGAAACTTGTGCTCTTGTTACGATAACCTCTAGCCCCTTCTCAAGCGCATGTACTTGAATCCAAAGAGGACCTTCTGCTACAAACTCTTCTTCTTGATGAATTTCGTCCATCATCTCCCAGAATAGCTCTTCACTGCGCTCACGGCTAAACCAAATTTCATTGCGATCAAATCCACGTTCTTCAATATCTACGTAAGTGACAAAGAATTTTACTGTGTTTTCATTAATGCGTTCGATTTCCATTATCATCTCTCCCTTCGGAAAAATCAGTGAAGGTAATCCGGCCATTTCGAACATTACCCCTAAACGATGAAGGGACTATTTTACCCCCGTGTTAAAGCAATATTACATGTACTTTCTCACTTTGTAAAGCATTCTAACTTGGGATATACAAGCATACACTATTTGAGTGAACCTTGTATATCTATTTTATGACAAAATGCGAAAGAAAGGAAATAAAAAATACTCTGACAACTCATAGCCACCTTACACCTTACTTTGTTATATACATAATCTCTTTACCCTATGAACGCTTTTTGTTAAAAATGAACACAGATAAAGCAATATGAGCTACTTATCCTTACATATTGGGAGGGAAGACTATTGGATTTAGAATTAATAACCTCCATTCTTCTTATTATCGGTATCGATATTGTATTAGGTGGAGACAACGCTATTGTTATTGCCTTAGCAAGCCGCAATTTACCTGAACATCAACGAAATAAAGCTATTTTTTTAGGGACTGGCTTAGCTGTGATCGTTCGCATTGTACTTACTATTTTAGCTGTTTATTTACTAACTATTCCTTACTTGCAGCTCATCGGCGGTTTTTTATTAGTGATCATTGCCTTTAAGCTTCTTGTATCAGAAGGTGACGATGCATCTTCAATTCGTGCAGGTGTGACGTTAGGCGCCGCTGTGAGAACGATTGTATTTGCTGATATTGTAATGGGACTAGATAATGTAATAGCTGTGGCAGGCGCAGCTCATGGAAATATTATCTTAGTTGTCACGGGACTACTCGTATCCGTCCCTATTATTGTTTGGGGAAGCAAGCTCATTTTGTATTTGATGGAACGGTTTCCCCTGCTTGTTTACGGCGGAGCAGCTATTTTAGCTTATACTGCTGGAAATATGATTGGACATGAAAAGAACTTACATTCATTCTTTGCAGACCATACATCTCTAGGAACATTTATTCCGTTTATAACAATTGCTGTTGTGCTGATAAGCGGCATGGCTGTTAATAGCTTTCGTTCAACTAAATGATAAAGAAAAGGCCATACTAAACATTTTTATTTAGTATGGCCTTTTCTTTAGTTTAATGAGCACAGCAGTCTTTTATTCATAAAACACTTTGTACACTTAAAAAATAATCTCTGTGAGTAAAAAAAGAATAGATGGTACGAGTAAGCAACCAAGACCTGTATAAAATGTAGCTGTCATGGCTCCGTAAGGTACAAGTTTTACATCTGTCGCCGCTAAACCAGCTGCTACACCGCTCGTCGTCCCCATAACTCCTCCATAGATCATTGCTGTACGAGGGTTGTTTAATTTGATTTTCTTAGCAAATATCGGTGTCAAAATCATAACTGAAATGGATTTAATTAATCCTACAGCTATACTTAACGCGATAATATCAGAAGAGGCTCCAATCGCAGTTCCAGAAACCGGTCCCACAATATAGGTCACAGCTCCTCCTCCGATTGTAGTCAAAGCAACGGGATCTCTATACCCAAAACAAAGAGCAATAATTACACCTAGTACAAAGGAATAGAAAACCCCAAAAAACAAAGCCGTAATCCCGCTGATTCCCGTTTTTTTGACTTCGCTAAAATTGGCACCGAACGCAGTAGCAATAATGGCAAAATCTCGCAGCATCCCCCCGCCCATTAAACCAATTCCTGAAAATAACTGTATATCAGAAATCCCTTTTTCTCCTCCTGTATTCACTCCACCGATATAAGCAAGGATTAACCCAAACATAATAGCAATAGCAGATCCGTGAACTCTTCCTTTTGTTAATTTATCTGATAAAAAATAAGCAATATACATGACAATCCCAATAATAGCAAATGCCGTAATCAGTCCGTTATTTTCTAATCCTTCTTTAATCATATTCATCATTTTATCTGCTCCTTAGGTAAAATAGAAAGCTCTATTTCTTGTTCATTCACCTTCGCTTTCTCTCCTATTCTGCTGATAAATGGTATGGATAAAAAGCCTACTACGACTACTACCACCCCTGCAAGAATCGCCATGCCTCCTCCATCAAGAGCAGCTACAACATTTTGCTGTGCAGACATCGCTACCACGATAGGAATATAAATTCCTCCCCAAAAAGCAATGCCTTCTTCGGATTTTACTTGGAGCTTATTTTTCTTCTTTAAATAATCCACCGCTAGTACAAGAAGAAGCATGGATACCCCTACTCCCCCAACGTTGGCTTCTACTCCCATCAGCCCTCCTAATGCGTCCCCTACAATTACTCCTATTAACATGCAAATAGACAGCAGCGCTACACCGAAGATTATCATATTACTTCCTCCCCAACCCATTATTGAAAGCGTTTACTTTATGGTTTAAAAATAGTGTAAAGGAAAAAAGTTGAATAACCTATGCATTTTTAGTTATATACTTATATCAAAAATGACATAATGCAGTTTTTCTCTACTGTTCATTTTAGATTTATTCGAAAAAGAAATAAAAACCATGACATTTAGTCATGATTCTTATATGTATTCATGAGGCATATCCGAGGGTAAATGTTTAAAATAATCAATCACAAACTGCCTGAAGATTTGTTGTAAATCCGTCACGTAGCCTCCATTGTTCCAAGTTAAAAAGATTGTACGTTCAAATGTTTCTTCTTCAATTTTTAGCAGTTTTACATCCTTTCCTGTAGAACCTCCCCACGTCACTTCAGGAATAAAACCTATTCCTTGCTTTGCTCTAATCAAGCCTCTCACTGTTGCTGGATCATCGCTTTCAAACGTAATTTGAGGTACAAAATTCTGTTCCTTACAAATCGCATCCGTTATTTTTCTTAGCTCTTTCCCTTTCTTTAGCACAATGAATTTCTCATTTTTAAGTTCATTTAACTTTACACGTGATTGCTTGGCTAAATGATGATCAAGAGGGACTGCAAGCAAAATCGATTCACGAAGTAAAGGAGTATGTTCAATCTGACGGGTTGTTAATGGAAAAGCTGAAATACATAAATCAAAATCAGGCTGTGAATAGCTATTAGTCAAATGCTGCATTAGCCGAAAACGCACCTGAGGATATTGCTCACGAAACCTGCTTAATAGCTCTGGAAGTAAATGTGAACTAGCTAACACAACAAGACGAATTTCTTCACATGGATCGTTCGACATATCCTTTAGCTCATGCTTTGCGTCTTCTAATGTTTTTAAAGCACGTTCTACTTTGGAACAGAACGCTTTACCGTAGCGATTTAATTTAATGTATTTACCGTTTCGATCAAACAAACGAATGCCTAGCTCTTTTTCCAACTGTGAAATCGTTTTGCTGAGCGCAGGCTGAGATACGTATAGCTCTTCAGCCGCTTTGCTGATATGTTCTAGTCTAGCAACTACTTGGAAATATTTTAGCTGTAAAAGCTCCAATCCGTTCACCACCACTTTTATATGTTTAATTACTCTCTTTCTTTATTAATTACATATATACTTCATTTTCCCTGCTATTTCGACAAAAAATAAGCAGCAGAGGCCATTTGGCTCCCTGCTGCTTATTTTTTATATACCAACTTCAAGCAAACGTTACTTGGTTGGTTTCGTATTTAAATCTTAAACAGACAAATATAAAAATTAACCATTCACAAGTCTTTGAGCTTCGCGAAGTTGGAAAGTACGCACTTTACGTGGTAAGAAACGACGGATCTCGTCTTCATTATAACCAACTTGTAGACGTTTTTCATCAATGATAATCGGACGGCGCAATAAGCCAGGATTTTGCTGAATTAATTCATACAAATCTTGTAAAGGCATAGCGTCTACCTGAACGTCTAGTTTTTGGAAAGTTTTCGAACGTGTTGAAATGATTTCATCTGTTCCATCTTCTGTCATACGTAAAATTTCTTTAATCTCATCGATTGATAACGGCTCTGAAAAGATATTACGCTCTGTATATCCAATATCATTTTCCTCTAACCAAGCTTTCGCTTTACGACAAGATGTACAACTTGGTGATGTATATAATGTAACCATTTACTCCTTCACTCCTTCTATCATAATCGGTCATAACATTCAAAACATGAACTGTAAATCATGTTGTTTTATACAAACTTCAACGAGTGTAAATATTTAATGACTGATAATGAAAATCGATACTACTTTATAATTACTTTTAAAAAATAATATCTATTTGCATTATACTATAAACTTCATCGGAATGATATACTTTTTAAAGTGAACTAGTACATTAGTTCGTTCCTTCACTGTCATTATTTTCATTACCGATTTTCTTCATTATTTATTTACCACACTACTATTACGAATAAACCTGTAGATTAGTTTCATTTTTTTATTATTTTTTTCTTTCACAAATTCCTCGAACTTTTCAGTCACTAAAAAAGCCTTGCAGAAGAAATGACTTTTCTGCAAAGCTTTTGAGATAATCTCTTATTTATTTAATAGCTGATGTGCTTTTTCCTCGTCTCATTAAGATAGGATACAGTAAAAGCCCGATTACAAATAATCCAATACCTAGGAAAAATGTTTTTAAATCAGCTGTCCCTGTCTTAATCACCCATAGCGAATAAATAAGTGCTAACGAAGCAATAATTCCGTCTTTTACTCGCGATCCTTTAATCGTGTCGTACGTCTCACCCTTCACAATAAGCTTTAATTGATAAACTGTCGTCACGAAATAAGGAACTAAATAGGCAAGAGTAGCTACAACGATAGCGAAATTATAGGCTTGCGAAACTGTGCCTGAAATAGTCGCAAACAAAAACAACTGTGTTAAGCCATTTGTTAATGTTAGTGAGCGGGCTGGACTATTGTTCTGATTCGTTTTAGCAAACCACTGTGGAAACAACCCTGACTTTGCTGCTTGATAAGGAACTTCTGCACTAACAACAATCCATCCAACAGTAGAACCTAATAAAGATATAAGTGCTAAAATGGCCATTACGTAAGCACCTTTATGTCCAATAACCATTTCTAACGTATCTACCAAAGGCTTTTGAGACTGCTGAAGCTGAGCTGTCGAAAGAATCCCCATAGCTAGAAGCGTAATCCCCACATAGATAACCATTGAGATTAATAATCCAAGCAGCGTTGCTTTCTTTACTACTTTTTGTGATTTTGCACGATTAGATAACAGTACAGCTGATTCAATTCCGATAAATGCCCACAGCGTAGCAATGGCTGCTCCATTGACCTGACTTCCTAATCCTACATTTATACCCTTTGAATTAACAAATTCTGTACTGACGAGGTTGGATGCGCTAAATAGCGATAGCGCCACAACAATAAATAAACCGAATCCAATAATTTTAGCTGCCGTTGTGATAAAGTTAATATTACCGGCGCTATTGATATCTCGCTGCAAAATAGCTTGAATTCCCCATAATACAACAGAACATACTAAAAACGTAATAAATTTCCCAGCTTCTAATTGAAAATCTCCGACTGAAAATAAAATATCCTTACTCTCCATTACTGGAAAGAACGTTGTTAAATATCCCGCAAACGATATGATGACAGATGCTGTTGCAGCCCAGTTTGCTGCCCAATAACCCCAAGCCATGCTATACCCAGCTACTTTACCTGCTTTAGGCGATGAAAAAAGGTTCGCTGCATAACTTTGAGGCCCTCCTTTTAATTCAGGCTTTCTCATAACTAAGTTCCCGAACACAAGAGCAATCATGAACACGCCAAGACCTGTTGCAATCCAAGCAAGTGTTGAACCAATTGGACTTGATACGTTTGCTAAATTAGAAGGAAGCATAAATACTCCGCCGCCTACCATATTACCAACTACAAAGGCTGTTAAAAACCAAAGTCCCCATTTTTTGTCTTTCATTTGCTGTGTCTCCTTTTGCTTTCTAAAAGCTTAAACTTTTGACATAGAAAGCTCGATGCTAATCTATTAAAACATAGAAATTATTTATTTCTTCATTTGTTTAACAATATAATATATTAGCACACTAAAGCAAAAAGTGAAATAATAAATCCTTCATTTTCTTTTGGAAAAAAATGCGGCTGAGACATAACTCCATTCATCTATAGATGAACAGACGGGATATATGAGCTCGTGTGGATTGCGCTTGTGACACCGCTGTTCATTTCCATGCAAGACTTCGCTTTCTGCGGGCGGTGAGCCTGTCTCGCTTTTCCCGCAGAAGTCTTCGCCTTGTCCTCCAATCAACAGCTAGAAGCCCCTACATACAGTAAACCTACGTTCACCCTACAAACAAAAAAATCCGAACGCGTTAGATTCTTAATCAAGAATTCAACGCGTTCGGATTTCCCTTCAACAAAAATAGGTTTGTCTCAGCCTTATTTTTTATCTTTTATGAAAACCTTTTGAATAGTAAATAATAACCAACAAAATAAACCATATCGGACCTACAATAAGGGCTATTCTTGTATCAGAGGAGAAACCCATCACCACTACTACCCCCGCTAAGAAAGCAAGAGCGAGATACGACGTATACGGGAAGAACGGAAGCTTATATTTTAAATCACTTACCTGCTGATCACTTAATCCTCTGCGGAAGCGAATTTGAGAAAGTAAAATAATTCCCCATGTCCAAATCGCTCCAATAGTAGCGATACTTGTCACCCACGTGAACACCTTATCAGGAACAACATAGTTTAAGCCAACTCCGAGTAGCAGTACAACAGCTGAAGCAATAACTGCTGCACCAGGCACGCCGCCTTTTGTTAAATTGGCATAGCGTTTTGGTGCTTCCCCGTGCTGAGCTAAATTAAATAACATACGGCCTGTACTAAAAATCCCACTGTTACAAGAAGATAAAGCCGCTGTTAACACTACAAAGTTTATAATCCCTGCTGCAGCGGGAATTCCAGCTTTATCAAATGTTAAAACAAATGGGCTTCCTTGTGTTCCGATCTCTGGCCAAGGATAAATAGACATAATAACAAACAAAGCTCCGATGTAAAAAATCAAAATTCTCCACAGTACATTATCAATTGCTTTTGTTAACGTCTTTTCCGGATTTTTCACCTCTCCTGCTGTTACCCCAATCATTTCAATACCGAGGTAAGCAAACATAACCATTTGAAGTGATAGAAGAACACCTTTCATACCATTCGGGAAAAAGCCACCGTGATTCCATAAATTACTGATTCCTGTTGCAATGCCGCCATTTCCAATTCCAAAGATAATCATGCCTAGACCAAGCACAATCATAAGGATAATCGTTACTACTTTAATAAGAGAAAACCAAAACTCTAGTTCACCATATGCTTTTACAGCTAAAAAGTTAACGCCTGTCATGATAACGAGCGCTGCAAGTGCCCATATCCACTGGGGCACACCCGGGAACCAAAAATCCATATATACTCCAACGGCTGTAATTTCAGCCATACATGTAATAATCCACATAAACCAGTAGTTCCAGCCTGTTAAATAACCAGCGAGTGGTCCCAAATAATCGTTAGCATACTTACTAAAAGAACCGGCTACTGGATTTTGTACTGCCATTTCACCTAACGCTCTCATAATAAAAAACATAATAAGACCACTGATTCCATACATGATAAGAATACCAGGACCTGCTAACCGAATAGCGGATGCAGAACCTAAAAACAGTCCAACTCCGATAGCTGCGCCTAAAGACATTAAGCTAATATGTCTTTCCTCAAGTCCACGGCTTAATTCTTTTTCTTGCGTGTTCCCTTGCATAATTCTCTCTCCTAACATGTCCATTTCATTTAATAGCGGCTAATTAACTTATTTTTCAAACAAACAATTCTAGGCAGTGTATGTACTAAAAATCTGATATTGCAAGTTCCACACCTGCATTTATACCGCTATCACATCTATAAAATACAATATTAAAAAAACTTCACTTTGTTCATTTTATCAAAAATCACAAAAAATGCGATAGTTTTTTGTGATTTTCACAAATAAACTTACAATAAAAATATAATAAAAACCATTTTTTACATTATATGTTCTTATTCCACTATAATTTTCTAACTATTAAGAATAATAAATCTATTGTTTTTCCTTATTTTCAATTATAGATGCTTATTTTTCCCTAAAAAGGGTAAAGATAAGATAACTGTTTAAACACTATTATGAACATCATCATGAAAAGATCAGTAGGAGGGTGCTATGAATTGGTATGAAAAACTAAGTCAATATTTTCCCATTGAAGAAATGAAATCAAAGAAGCATATCGAAACGCTTTTACAAGAACGCAGCGATATTTATCATAAAAATGAAGGACCTCATCACGTATTAATGTACGTGGAAACAGACCAATTTATCTTTATTGATTACCTCTTTGTTTCAAAAGACGCTAGAGGTCAAGGGCTTGGCGGTAAATTAATTGATGAGTTAAAACAACATAACAAACCAATTATCCTAGAAGTAGAGCCTATAGACTATAAAGATTCAGACTCAGCAAAAAGACTGCATTTTTATAAACGTGCAGACTTTAAGCATGCTCAAACAATCGGCTATAACCGCCGCTCATTAGCTACAAATGAAGTTAATCAGATGGAAATTCTATACTGGTCTCCTACCTCTGAAACAGAGGAAAGCATTTTAAATAAAATGAAAAAAACGTACGAGTTAATTCATACTTACAAAGACAAAGAAATATATGGTGCGTCTTATCAGCCGGCAGATCAAGTATTAAAAATTGACAAAAATCGTAAAGACGGCGATATCTTAGCAGATTTATAAAAAGAAGGTAGGCATACGTCTACCTTCTTTTATATTTTTGAATTATTATTCAACATACAACATTATTAATCAATTATATTCCTTTAGTTATAAGGTTTTAACATAGATATTTTGTCTTAAATATAAAATTCTGAAAATTTTTAATAGTATTTTCTAATCCTGTATTGTATAATACCTGTAAAGCGCTAATGTCACTTGTTCTTACATGTTTTTTCCAATTTAAAGTTTAGCGTTCTTTGATAACTAAATAAAAAACGACCTCGTTGTGAGATCGTTTTTGTTAGGTTGTATATGCGGCAAACTCTGCTTGAGAACAAGACACGTAGTGACCTGGAGATACTTCTCTAAGCTCCGGTTCTTCACCGTTATAATCATGGATACTTGGATCATAAATTTTGCGCTGACGCGTTTTTTCACTGTCAGGATCGGGAAGCGGAATAGCTGAAAGCAACGCTTTTGTATATGGATGAACAGGGTTTCGATAAAGTTCATCACTTGGTGCAAGCTCTACAATCTTACCTCTGTACATAACGCCGATGCGGTCACTAATGTATTTTACCATTGACAAATCATGGGCGATAAATAAATAGGTTAGTCCACGTTCACGCTGTAACTTCTTCATTAAGTTAACAACTTGAGCTTGTATAGATACATCCAAAGCTGAGATTGGTTCATCTGCGATGATAAAATCAGGTTCTACTGCCAGTGCTCTTGCGATACCGATACGCTGACGCTGGCCGCCACTAAACTCATGTGGATAGCGATTTGCATGTTCTTTGTTGAGCCCCACTGTTTCAAGAAGCTCGTGAACCTTTGCCATACGCTCTTTTCTCGTCTTAGCTAAACCGTGGATGTCAATGCCTTCTGCTATGATATCTGCTACGGTCATACGAGGGTTAAGTGACGCATATGGATCTTGGAAAATCATTTGCATTTTACGATTGAATTTTTTAAGCTCCGAGCGAGATTTGCGACCATGTACATCTTCGCCATTAAATAGCACCTCACCGCTAGTAGCGTCATATAAACGAATAATCGTTCTGCCTGTCGTTGACTTCCCGCAACCAGATTCACCTACAAGACCTAACGTCTCTCCGCGGAAGATGTCAAACGTCAGACCATCAACCGCTTTAATTGTTCCTTTACTTGTGAAAAAATGTTGTTTTAAGCCTTTAATCTCTAATAATTTATCTGTCATGTTATTCACCATCCTTCGCTACGAGTACAGGTGTACTGTATACATTATCAACTTTACGCATGCGGCGCTGAACTGAAGCAGGCGGCTCTACTTTTGGTGCATCCGGATGTAAGAGCCATGTTTTTGCATAGTGCGTATCCGATATTTTGAACATTGGAGGTTCTTGCTCAAAATCAATTTTCATTGCGTACGGATTTCGCGCTGCAAATGCATCTCCCTTTGGAGGATTCGTTAAATCTGGCGGCGTTCCAGGAATAGCAGCCAGCTCTTCTTCCGCCTCGTTATCTAAGCTTGGCATAGAAGCTAGGAGTCCCCACGTATACGGATGTTTTGGGTCGTAAAACACTTCATCCACCGTGCCCGTTTCAACAATTTGACCAGCGTACATAACGGCTACTCGATCTGCTACATTTGCTACTACACCAAGATCATGGGTGATAAAGATAATAGATGTATCCGTTTTTTTCTGAATATCTTTCATCAACTCTAAAATTTGAGCTTGAATTGTTACATCAAGCGCCGTTGTTGGTTCATCAGCAATCAGTAATTTCGGATTAGAAGCAAGAGCCATCGCAATGACAACACGCTGTCTCATCCCTCCGCTGAATTCATGCGGATATTGATTCACACGCTGTTCTGGAAAAGGAATGCCTACAAGCGTTAATAACTCGACTGCACGTTTTTTCGCTTCCGCTTTAGATACTTTGGAATGCTTGATTACGACTTCACCAATTTGAGCTCCAACCTTCATTGTTGGATTTAAAGAAGTCATCGGATCTTGGAAAATCATACCGATATCCTTACCGCGAATAGCTTCCATTTCTTTATCCGTTTTCTTTGCTAAATCAATGCCGTCAAACAGCATTTCACCGCTTTTAATTCGGCCAGGAGGCATCGGGATAAGGCGCATGATTGTTTGTGAAGTTACACTTTTACCAGATCCTGACTCACCAACAATTGCTAGCGTTTCACCTTTATTTAAGTGGAAGTTAACGCCGCGAACAGCTTGAACTTCTCCGCCATATGTTTTAAATGATACAGCTAAATTTTTTACTTCTAATAAACGTGACATATGAGTTCACTTCCTTACTTACGTAGTTTTGGATCTAACGCATCTCGTAATCCATCACCAATTACGTTGAACGCTAAGATTGTTAAACAGATAAACAAACCTGGGAAAAATAAGCGCCAAGGATAGTATTCCAAAGCAGGTAAGCCTTCTGAAGCCATTGTTCCCCAGCTTGCAAGCGGTGCCGGAACGCCTAGTCCCAAGTAGCTTAAAAATGCTTCTGTAAAGATTGCTGAAGGAATCGTTAGTGTCATTGTTACTAAAATTGGACCTGTTGCATTCGGAATAAGATGTTTAAATAAAATACGCTTTGTTGTTGCTCCTAATGTTTGTGAAGCCATTACGTACTCTTGGTTTTTCAACTGCAATACTTGTCCACGTACAATACGAGCCATGTTAATCCAGCCGGTAATGGTCATCGCCAAGATCATCGTACCTAACCCTTGGCCAAGCATAACCATTAAAATAATAACCAGTAAAAGGTAAGGAACACCATATAAGATATCCGCAACACGCATCATTGTTTCATCCGTACGGCCGCCGCGGTATCCAGAGATGCTTCCCCAAACTACGCCGATGAATAAATCAATTAAAGCTGCTGCTAACCCGATAAATAATGAAATACGAGCGCCTTCCCACGTACGAGCAAAAACATCACGCCCTAATTCATCTGTACCGAACCAGTGCTCAGAAGATGGAGCCTGATTAGCATTCAGCAAATCATTGGTTGCATAATCATATTTCACCATCAATGGACCAAATATAGCCATAAAAACAAGGAGAACCATTAGTACTACACCAAACATAGCAAGCTTATTTTTGCGAAAACGAATAAAAACATCTTGCCAGAATGAAAGACTCGGTTTTTCAATCTTTTCTGCCTGAGCGTGGTCAATCCCTGCTGTTTCAAACATTTCTTTAGGAATTTTCGGAAGTTGCTGCATAGTTACTCTCCTTTCTTAGCACCTGTAAGTTTAATTCGAGGGTCAATGAAGCCGTATGCAATATCTACAAGCAAGATACAAAAAAGTAGTAAAATACTGTAGAACACCGTTACGCCCATAATCGTTGTATAATCTCGGTTTGAGATACTGAGTACAAAGTGTGAACCTAATCCCGGGATACCAAATATTTTTTCAATAACAAAGCTACCCGTTAAAATCCCTGCTACTAAAGGTCCCATATAGGATACGACTGGAAGCATCGCATTTCGCATGGCGTGCTTAACTGTAATAACGCCTCTGCTTAAACCTTTTGCTTTCGCTGTACGAATATAATCATTGCTTAATACTTCAAGCATACTCGACCGAGTTAATCGTGCGATAAACGCCATAGGGGTTGAAGCAAGCGCGAGAGCTGGTAACACCGTGTGTGCCCAAGATTCCCAGCGTGCAACCGGAAAAATTTGTAGTTTCATAGCCAGAACGTATTGTAATACCGCTGCCATGATAAAACTTGGAACTGAGATTCCTAGAACTGCAATAACCATCGCCGTGTAATCTTGCCACTTATTATGTTTTAAAGCAGCAATAACACCTAGTACTACGCCAATAGCAATCGCTATTAAAATAGCTTCCATCCCTAGCATGAATGAAACAGGGAATCCGCCGTTAATCAAATCATTTACCGTTTGGCCTTTATATTTGAAAGATGGACCAAAATCCCACTTTAAAATTGATGTTAAGTAATCAAAGTACTGATGGTACCAAGGCTGATCTAAACCGTAATACTGATTTAGATTTTTTTGAATTTCAGGGGGAAGCTGCTTTTCTGATGTGAATGGACCTCCTGGAACAGCACGCATTAAGAAAAAGGTCGCTGTTACGATCAGCCATAATGATAGAAACATATAAATAAGTCGTTTTCCTATATATTTGAACACCCTGACACACCTCCATATTTTTACAAAATTCGCGCACAAGAAAGAAAAGTATATGGAGCACCAGGCCCCATATACCCTTTGTCATAATTGATGTTACTTACTCAAAATGAGCCCACTTAATCTGAATGTCTCCAAGACCAGACATCACAACATCTTTCAGCTGCTTGTCTTGTACCCAAGCATTTGTGTAGAAGTAGATTGGTGCCACTGGCATTTCATCCATGAAGATACCTTCTGCTTTTTTCAACATTGCCTGACGTTTTTTAGGATCTGTTTCTTTTTGAGAGTCAATTAATAACTTTTTATATTCTGGATTTTCCCAGTTTGTATCATTGTTTCCGCCTTTTTTGTCACGGAATAACTCTAGGAAGTTGATTGGATCGTTAAAGTCTCCTAACCAGCCCATACGCCCAACTTGATAATCTCCTTGGTGTAACTTTTCAATGTAAACAGCCCACTCAGAGTTGTCTAACTGTACTTTAATACCAAGGTTTTTCTTCCACATATCTTGAACAGCTTGTGCAATTTTTGCATGTTTTTCATCCGTGTTGTATGAAACCTTAATTGCTGGTAGTTCTGAAGCATCTTTAAGGCCCATTTCTTTCAAGCCTTTTTCTAAATATTCTTTTGCTTTTTTCACATCATTGTCTTTGAAGTAGCCTTTTTTGTTATCTTCAAACATTGTTGGTGGTACAGCCGCCATCGCTGGAACTGAACCGTCTTTTGTAATTTGTTCTGTAATACCTTTACGATCAATTGCATAAGCTAATGCTTTACGAATGTTCACATTGTCTAAAGGTTTTTGTTCTGTATTAAACTTGTACCAGTAAGTACCTGCAATCTCTTGAATGTTTAATGAACCGTCTTTCTTTAATTCAGGAAGTGCATCAGCTGGTAATTGACCGGTAGGCATACCCGCCCAGTCTAATTCACCGTTTTTGAACATTGAAAGTTCAGTGTTGTTATCATTGATCATGTACATTTCAACTTTTTTAAGTTTTACAGCATCTTTATCCCAATAGTTTTCATTAGGAACTAACTCAATTTTGTCGTTATGTTTCCAAGTTTTAAGCTTGAAAGGACCGTTTGACGTATAGTTTTCGCCTGCATTTGTGTACCATTTTTCATTTGATTCAGCAATTTTCGTATTCACTGGGAAGTACGTATAGAAAGCTGTTAATTCTAAGAAATATGGCGTTGGGTTTTCTAATGTTACCTCAAGCGTTTTATCATCTGTTGCTTTAACGGCAACATCATCTAATGAACCTTTTCCTTCATTAGCAGCCTGTGCATTTTTAACATAGTATAATTGATATGCATATTGAGATTCGTTTTTAGGATCTAACGCCCATTTCCATGCATATTCGAAATCTTTTGCTGTTACAGGGTCACCATTTGACCATTTTGCATCGTCGCGAATCGTAAACGTATATTTAGTTTGATCATCGCTGACCTTTACATCTTTCGCCATGGCATTTTCAGGTTTCCCATCTTTACCAATACGAGTTAAACCTTCAAATGTTTGTAATAATACGTTTGATGACGTTGAATCATTAGCTAAGCCTGGGTTCAGTGAGAAAGGCTCAGTTTTAATGTTTACGCGAAGCTCTTGCTCTTTTTTCTTGTCGCCGCCATCACTGCTAGCATTTTCACTGCCACCAGATTCTTTGTTAAATCCACATGCAGCTAAAAACAAGCTCATTACAAGCAGCAAACTGAAAAGAATTGACAACCTTTTCTTCATTGCGTGTTACCCCCTATTAAATTTTGTTTGTGTGGCAACCATATTTTTTTGATATGCACTAATTTCTTAATCCTCTTTCAATACAAAATAATCAGTTATTTTTTCACGTAGTAGAGTGCTAAAGACCTCACTGCAAAATTATTCTTCTACCCTATGAAACTGTCATCAATTGTTTACATGCTGTAAATCCAATGTATGCGCTTAATATGTAGAAGACTCATTCATTACAAAATTCGCTAATTGAAACAAAACATTGGCTATTTTGTTTTTTCTGAAAATTAAGAAATTGTAATACCTTTGTAAAAAATATGTTTGTTACGCCTATTATAAATATTTTAAAAATTTATTGCAATACTATTATTTAATGGTATTTTTTTGTCATGAGGGAAAAAACCTTATCTTATAAGGATTGTGCCTACTTGTCAGACGTCTAAAATCTTTTTTGTAGTATAGGTATTACAATAGTATTACAAAGGCATTAGAAATACTAAATAAAAGATTTTTACCAAATCCTCCACCAAATTTTCATCAAGAAATGCTTTAATTAAAAGGTTCTTGTCTTTTTTTGCCGAAGAAAAATTCCAGTAAATTGTCTTATAAAACTTTTTAGCGATAAGATGTTTAAATTCCTGCTTTTTCGCGTTATAATAACGAATAACTATATAATTAAAGCTGTGAAAAAGAGTAGTATGCAGAATTTTCATTTTTAGAGAGTTTGTGGCTGGTGAGAACAAACATTGAAACCTGCAGAATGGACTTTGGAGCTTTCAAGTGCAAAGCTTGAACGTTGATCTCAACGTTACATGAATAAAGATAGTTCACAATAATGTGTGCTAATTAGGGTGGCAACGCGGTCCATTCGCCCCTAGCTTATGCTAGGAGCGGATGGGCCTTTTTATGTTGTATACGTAAACTAGCATCATATATGTGCAGATGAAAGGAAGATTTGATGAAAACAATTTTTTCAGGTATTCAACCAAGCGGTACAATCACTTTAGGTAACTACATTGGAGCGATGAAGCAATTTGTTGAACTTCAACATGACTATAACTGTCATTTTTGTATTGTAGATCAGCATGCAATTACAGCGCCTCAAGACCGTTTAGCACTTCGTAAAAACATTCGCAGCCTTGCTGCTCTGTATGTAGCAGTAGGAATTGATCCAGCAAAATCAACTTTATTTATTCAATCAGAAGTGCCCGCCCACACGGAAGCAGGATGGATGTTACAGTGCGTAGCGTATATCGGTGAACTTGAGCGTATGACTCAGTTTAAAGATAAGTCCGCTGGAAAAGAAGCAGTATCAGCAGGATTATTAACTTATCCTCCACTAATGGCAGCTGATATTCTTTTATACAACACCGATTTGGTTCCAGTTGGTGAAGATCAAAAGCAGCATTTAGAATTAACGCGTGACTTAGCTGAGCGCTTTAACAAAAAATACAATGATATCTTCACTATTCCTGAAGTACGTATTCCAAAAGTGGGCGCACGCGTCATGTCTCTTCAAGATCCTACGAAAAAAATGAGCAAGTCCGATCCAAACCAAAAAGCTTTTATTACGCTCTTGGATGACGCTAAAACGATTGAAAAGAAAATCAAAAGTGCCGTAACGGATTCAGAAGGTATTGTTCGCTACGATAAAGAAAATAAGCCAGGTATTTCAAACTTATTAAGCATTTATTCAATCCTAGCAAATAAATCAATCGAAGACATTGAAGCAATGTACGAAGGCAAAGGTTATGGTGACTTTAAAGCTGACACAGCTAAAGTAGTAGCTGAAGCACTTGCTCCAATTCAAGAAAGATATTATGAATTAGTTGATTCTAGCGAGTTAGATGATATTTTAGATCAAGGTGCCGATAAAGCAAATGCAACGGCTAATAAAATGCTTCGCAAAATGCGAAACGCAATGGGAATTGGCCGTAAACGTTAAAAAAAAAACGACTGCTATGCAGTCGTTTTTTTAATTCACTTTTGGCTCTTGTTCAATTTCCCAAAGTTTTTCAAAGAAAGGTTGTCCTTTTACTAAGCGCTCGCATAATAATTTATGTTTCGGTGACCACCCTGACTTCGTTTCATCGTATAGCTGATTCCATACGTCTTGAAACGGCATCTCTTGAATGTCTTCGTATTTCGTTGGATTCCACTCTGTGTACCAGTAGCGGATTTGAGCTGTATTTTTTGTTGTATGTAGCTGATCAAGTGCCATAAATAACAGCTGTTTTAGCTGACGTTCTTTACGTGTTAGCCCTCTCATCGTTTCAGGAGACGGCGAAAGAATATGATGCTCTTTTTTAGTTAGCTCGTCTTCACTGAACTTATATTCTAGCTCTTCTTGATCCGCAATCATCTCATAAACTAACTGTTCTTGTCTTGGAATTAAGCGGCTTTTTCGAATTGGGATATGATAGCCCATCGTATCAATTGCTAAAATATTCGTTCCATCTGTAACAATAAAACAATATTCAACCTGCGTGCGCTCATGATTTTTCCGAATGTATGCTTTCTGATAGACATCTTGTAGTAGTTGTTGAGGTAGCTCGGAAAGATCATTTTCAATGTAATGAAATAAAAGCGGATTTACTTTTAATAACGGTGCTTGATCGAGCAGTTCTACACAATCGTCTTTTCTCCACTCATGGAAATGACACACATTATAACCGTTTTCTTCGCCTTCAAACCAATTAACCCATACATCATGAAGATATAGCATAATTTACCCCTCACTTACTATCTGTTTGTTATCCATCAGTATAGGCAGAGAAAGGAATTTTTATTCCAAATGATGTTATTTTTCTAAAAATTAATTGTAAAATACCTTCGTTTTTGGTTATTATGCAAATGCACTTATTTCGAAGCTCAGACATAACGCCAGTGCTAATGATTGCTACAGGCTTCATGAACTATATCCACCCCTATAAGCAGAAAAAATCCGAGTTTCTTCTATAGTAATAGGTTTGTCAGGAGGTCTGACAAACCTAAAAAAATCTATCACACTTTTGTGATAGATTTTTAACGAAGAGATTTTGGATTTAAAGCATCTTTTAATCCTTCACCAATGAAGTTGATAGCCAGGATCGTAAATGTAATAGCTAAACCTGGCGGAACCCACATCCAAGGCTTATTCTGCAGCACATCTGATTCCCTTGCTTCTGTCAGCATATTCCCCCAGCTCGGCGTATCAGCCGGCACGCCAAAACCGATAAAGCTAATCGCTGACTCAAACACGATAAGGATGGCCATCTGCAAACTGGCTTGAACCACAATCGTTGAAAACACATTTGGCAGCAAATGTTTGAAGATGATTTTAAACGGGCTGCACCCAATGGAAACAGCTGAAAGCACATATTCATTTTCTTTTTCAGCCAACACTTTGCTTCGCACCAGCCGGGCCGTACTTCCCCAGCTTAGGAAACTAACAACTAGGATGAGCGTCCAAACGCCTGAGATTTTTCCAATTAGAATTGTATTTAACACTACAACAAAAACAATGAGCGGAAAGTTTAAGACAAAGTCTGTAAAACGCATTAAGAATTGGTCCACTTTGCCTCCGTAATAACCCGCAATCGAACCAATAAGAGTTCCGATTAAAATAACGAGTGTTGTACAAGCAACTCCAATCAGTAACGAAGTTCTTCCTCCATACAATGTACGTGCAAATACGTCTCGACCATTTGTATCCGTTCCAAACCAATGCTCACTGGAAGGCGCTGCATTCATCGCCATATAGTCGATACGTGTAATATCTGCTTTTGTAAGCAGCGGTGCAAAAATGGCAAGAAGCGTAATCACAATCATGAAAGCCAAACTTATCATGGCTAGTTTATTTTTTACAAACTTCTTTCGCGCAATCGCCCATGGAGAAAGGTTTTTAGGAGCTTTCATATTCACTTCTGGCTGTACATCTTTTTTCGTTACAATTTCCATACTTTCTCCTCCTAATCCAAACGAATACGCGGATCTGCTACGCCGTATAACAAATCAGCAACCAGATTCCCAACTAGTGTTAAAATTGAAAACAGCATTGTAAGCGACATCATAACTGAGTAGTCACGAGTTGCTACAGAGTCAACAAACAACTTTCCGATTCCTGGATACGTAAAGATTGTCTCTGTAATGATAGAACCGCTAATGATTGTTACAAGATCAAACCCTAAAAACGTAATAAGCGGAATCATTGAGTTGCGTAAGATATGAACATTATAAATTTTAGATTCTTTTGTTCCTTTTGCTCTAGCTGTGCGCACAAAATCTTTGCGACTGTTTTCAATAATATCATTGCGCAAAAATTGGGTATACTGCGCGGTCGACATCAAGCCAAGAATCAGTGCAGGTAATATAACGTGATGAATTCTACTTTGAATAAATTCCCATGATCCCTCTTTTAATCCTACTTCAACAGAACCGCTAAACGGAAACCAGCCTAACTGAAAGGAAAATAAATAAATGCCTACGATCCCTGCGATAAACGATGGAACCGCTAATGCAAAGTAATTATATCCTGCAATAAAGTTATCTGCTAAGGTATACGGTTTTCTTCCTGCATACATACCTAAAATAAATGCAAACACATACGTAATCAAAAGCGAAGTCAAAGCTAAAAAGATCGTATTAGGCATACGCTCTAAAATAATATCTAATGTCGGTAACTTATGAGTTGTTGACTTTCCTAAATCTCCTTGTGCCACTCCCTTTACCCAGTTCCAATATTGAACGTAGATAGGATCGTTATATCCTAGCTTATCACGCATTTCCTCAATGTATTTTGGATCTGTATTACTGGGGTTGATTTCTCCCCCAAAAGGGTCCCCTGGCATCATTTTTGCCAGGGAAAACACAACAAAGGAGATCAGAATCAACATTGGAATCATCCCTAAAATACGTCTTAGTGAGTATTGCAGCATCGTTGACTCTCCTTTACATGTAAAATACTTATTCCGTTACAGACCATTTCTCCGGATCTACAACTACCGTTGATGGATCTAGAGTTACGTTTTTCACACGCTTATTCACAGCATAAATATTGATATTTTCCCATAAAGGAAGTGCTGGCAGCTGCTCGTTAAAGAATTTTTGCCATTTTACATATACATCTTTACGGTGTTTATCATCAAATGATTTTTCACTCAAACCGTCTTTAAGCATTTCATCAGATTCCTTATTTACCCAACGGCCATAGTTCCATTCAGCATTAGAGCTCCATAATCCTGTAGGATCTGGATCTGAACCAGTGTCCCAAGAACCGAAGAACGCTTCTAACGCCTTATCGTCGTTATCTTTCATTTCATTGTACAAGTTAAATTCAACAAGTGAACCCGTTGCTAATTTTGTTTTAATACCAATATCATTCCATGCTTGCATAATAGCCTTCGCACGACCCTCGAAGTTGGCTGGACCAGCATAGTGACCAAATGAGATCGTAAATGGTTTTCCGTTTGGATCTTCTACAAAACCGTCATTATTCTTATCTTTATAACCAGCTTCAGCTAACAATTTTTTAGCTTTTTCTGGACTATACTTGTACTTTGTTAAATCTTTTTGGTCAGCAGCAATCCAGAATACAGACGGAATAACTGTGTTAGAAACAACCGCTTTGTCGTTCATAAATGCTTTTACCATTGCTTTTCTATCTATTGCGTAAAGCAATGCTTGACGAAGTTTTAGATCTTTGAACTTATCATAATCATCTACGTTTTTACCAGCGTTTTTATCACGATGTCCAAATCGTAGACCAATATACGAATAACTAGTTGATTTCCCTTCCAAAAAGTCTAAGTTTTCTGCTTTTTCAACTTGCCCTAAATCAGCTGGGCGAACATCCATAATGTCGACATCGCCTTTTTTCAATGCTCCGGCGGAAACAGATGGATCCAGTACTTTTACAACAACGCCATCAAGATGAGGCTTACCTTTCCAATAGTCATCATTGCGTTCCATCTGAACATATTCACTTGCTACCACTTTTTTCACTTTAAATGGTCCAACACCAATAGGCTCTTTACGAACTTGTTTGGACTCTGCAAGATCTTTTACAGCAATTCCTTCATAGTACTTTTTCGGCATTGGATACGGCCATAGATTGTCTAAGTTATTTACACGAACTTCTTTAAACGTTACTTTAAATGTTTGCGGATCTACCACTTCAACTCCGGAAATAGAATCCGCTTTGCCGTCATGATATTCTTGAGCGCCTTTAATATGCTCAACGT
The DNA here is from genome assembly GCF_047872835.1 of Priestia sp. RMT2NF4. NCBI lineage: Bacteria > Bacillati > Bacillota > Bacilli > Caryophanales > Bacillaceae > Priestia > Priestia sp. RMT2NF4. The sequence continues at coordinate 80,333 of NZ_JBLQZO010000003.1, read as the reverse complement.
TTACATAGCGTGGACCTGTATAGTCTTTATCAGCAATCGTTTCATACGTATATTTAAAATCATCTGCAGTTAATGGATCTCCGTTATGCCACTTAATCCCCTTTTTTAATTTAAACGTGTAAGTTAGTTTATCACCACTCACGTCCCAAGTAGCTAAGTCAGATTTAATTTTTAATTTCTTATCATAAGTAAAAAGACCTTCATTGATAAATTCTAAGATTTGGCTATCATATGCACTACCATACAATGCGTACTCAAAAAGCCCTTCCGGCGCTCCGTCAATCCCATACGTAATCGTTCCGCCATCTTTTGGCTTGTCTGTTTTTGCACCTTCAGTTTTTGCTTCTCCGCCTTCTTTATTACTAGAAGATGAAGAACTGCTTCCACCGCTGCATGCCGCTAGAAAAAGCGATAGCACAAGCAAAATGGAAACAAGTGATAAAAACGATTTCTTTTTCATCATGACGTTCCCCCTATTTAACTAATAATCTGTTCGTATGTAGCTTTTACGAGTTATATAAATGGCAAGCTACTTGATGGCCAGGTCTCACCTCCTTTAAGGCAGGTTTCGTTTGGCTGCACTCTGCCATGGCATGTATACAGCGAGGATGAAACGCACAGCCTTTTGGCGGATCAATTGGACTTGGCACATCTCCCTGTAAAATAATACGCTGTTTTTTCTTTCGTGGATCTGGTTCAGGTATAGCCGATACAAGCGCTTGCGTATAAGGGTGCAACGGCTCTGCGTATAGACTTTTCTTATCAGCAATTTCCACTAAATCGCCTAGGTACATAACACCGATACGGTCACTCATATGTTTAACAACACTCAAATCATGGGCAATAAATAAAAAGGTTAGGTCGAATTCTTGTTGAAGTTCTTTAAGAAGGTTTAAAACTTGTGATTGGACAGAAACGTCAAGTGCCGACACCGGTTCATCAGCAATAATAAGTTTTGGACGAAGTGCAAGTGCACGTGCAATTCCAATACGCTGACGCTGCCCACCGGAAAATTCGTGAGGATATTTATAGTATGCATCTTCCGGTAACCCTACTTTTGTAAGTAGATTCATAACTTCTGATTTTAATTGATTGGTTGATTTTCCTGTAAAATTCCGAATTGGTTCAGAAATAACATCTCCAACCATTTGCATTGGATTGAGGGAAGCATAGGGATCTTGAAAAACCATTTGGAAATCTTGTCTAATTTTACGGAGAGAAGTTCCTCTTGCTTCTGTGATATCTTTACCATCGAAAATAATTTTTCCGCTAGTTGGTTCCAACAGTCTTAGAATCGTCCTTCCTGCCGTGGATTTTCCACAGCCAGATTCTCCTACCAGACCGAGCGTTTCTCCTTTTCGAATCGCAAAAGAAATACCGTCAACTGCTTTTACATCACCAATTTTCTTTCGAAAAAATCCCCCGTGAATAGGATAGTAGGTTTTTAAATGCCGAACTTCTAGCAATACATCTTTCACCGCTTTAGTCATTAGCTTGTCTTCACTCCTTTTGACGGATAGCTGTTTTCATACAGCAGACACGCGACGTCATGCCCCTGTGAATCCTCGCGAAGAACAGGCGTAACAGAACTGCAGTCTTCCATTGCATGAGGACATCGGTTAACGAAACGACAGCCTGTCCGCGGCATGTTTACAAGAGAAGGCACAATTCCTTTGATTGTATTTAATACTTCTACATCATCTTCCATGCGTGGAATTGAGTGAAGAAGCGCTTTCGTGTACGGATGTTTTGGGGCATAAAATAACGTATCAACATCTGTATGCTCAACAATTTTCCCGCCATACATGACAATCACTTCATCACACATCTCAGCAACGACTCCTAAATCATGAGTAATCATAATAATAGACATATCATTGCTTTCTTGAATTTCTTTTAACAATTCTAAAATTTGAGCTTGAACCGTAACATCCAGGGCGGTTGTCGGCTCATCCGCAATTAAAAGTTTAGGCTGACAAGCTACCGCCATGGCAATCATGACGCGCTGCCTCATTCCTCCCGACAGCTGATGCGGATATTCATCGATGAGCTTTTCGGATCTCGAAATACCAACGCTTTTTAAAAGCGCAATGCTTTTTTCACGCGCTTCCGCTTTCGATATATTCATATGGTTAAACAATACTTCCTGCAGCTGATACCCAATGGTTAAAACAGGATTGAGAGATGTCATCGGTTCTTGGAAAATCATTGAGATGTCTTTTCCCCGAACATCATTCATCTCATCTTCTGATAAGTGCGTAAGATTCTTTCCGTTAAATACAACGCTTCCGCTTCTAATTTGACTATTTACTTTAGGTAATAGCCCAATAACGGATAAAGACAATACGCTTTTTCCACAGCCAGATTCTCCTACAACTCCTACAATTCGCTTTCGTCCGACTTGAAACGACACGTCGTCCACGGCATTATGCCAGGAATCATTAATGGAAAAAGCAGTTTGTAAATTTTTCACTTCTAGTAAAGGTGTTGATTCGACGGGCTTTTTATCCATTTATAGTGCACACCTCATTTTTCTAAAAATTGTTATATTTGAATAAGATATTATTACAATTTCATTACAAAATCAATATATTTTGAAAATTAATTATATTTTTTATTTTTAAAATAATGATTTTTGAATATCTCTTCAGCACTTTAACGCATAAACCTCCTAATTTTTTGTTGAAAACAGGATAAAATTTACTATTTTTTATTTTGGGTATATAGAACTTATTTTTTTACAGTTGGAACGCAGATTTTTTTAAGATAGTATTGGTACTAAAAGGAAGCAGCTGGGTAGTAGTTAAAGTGTGAGGCTTCATACATGAAGTAACAAGATGATAACCGATATTGTAGCCCATCATTTCTGGATACCAATTTTGGCCGAATAACAGTTGATCATATTTTTTTTCGTCAGCGCGCAGATTGTAATAAGGTTTAACATGCTTTTCCCACATTTTTTTAGCTTCTTCAATGGTATAATAATTTGTCCAAGGGGCTAAATATTTTTTACCACAATATTCCTCCACTGCTCTTTCAGCTAACCCTTCCATCATCATAGCGTCTAACAAAGTAATCGTTTCATCAGATTTGTTAATGGCTTTTAGCCTGCAAACGTGATGATATTCATGGGTAAGCACCGCTAACATTTCTTCATCGGATGTATGACTTGTCATAAACACAAATAATTTATCGGTAAAAGCGACACCTGCTCTTCCGTTAAATTCACGCTGCATTTTTCGATTTCGAGGATTGCTTGGAAGCACTAGCACCGCTACATCCGGCCCATTCCATGCTTTTTTAAGCTTTTCATAATGTGCTTTTACTTTCTTCCAAACCTGCCTTTTCTTCATTTCTTCTAATTCTTTTATAAACATTAAAGAAGGCGGACACATTCCATAGTTAAAAAGTAATTCCATATATTCTTTTTCTTTTAATTTCTTAAAATAGCGCGCAAGATAACGGCTTATTTCTTTCGGCTCCGTCCAAGTAGAAGTTGAAACAATCGGCATGTTTTCCCCTCTCTTTCTTCATCCTTTTGTTTCATGATATGTTCACAGCTACTTTTTTGGTTATTAAAAATAAAAAAAATTCTAGGCGTCAGCCTAGAATTTTTCATTATGCTTCGTACTTTTTAAAGATGATTGTTGCATTGTGACCGCCAAATCCAAGTGAGTTGCTTAGCACCGCTTTTACTTCTTGCTTACGCGCTTTGTTTGGAATGTAGTCTAAATCGCACTCTTCATCGGGTGTTTGATAGTTAATTGTTGGAGGAAGAATACCATCTTGAATTGCTTTCACACTAAAAATAGCTTCTACTCCACCAGCAGCTCCTAGCAAATGGCCAGTCATTGACTTTGTTGAACTAATTGCTACTTTTTGAGCGTGGTCACCAAATACTTCTTTAATAGCCATCGTTTCAAATTTATCGTTGTACCCTGTACTTGTACCGTGAGCATTGATGTAATCAATATCACTTGGCTGTAGACCTGCATCTTCAATCGCATGACGCATTGCACGAACGCCGCCTTCTCCTCCTGGAGCTGGCGCTGTGATATGATGAGCATCTCCTGTTGAACCATAGCCCACAATTTCAGCATAAATACGTGCGCCGCGTGCTAATGCATGTTCAAGCTCTTCAAGCACAATAACACCCGCACCTTCTCCCATAACGAAGCCGTCGCGGTCTTTATCAAACGGACGAGATGCTGTTGCAGGATCTGGATTTGTAGAAAGTGCTTTATTCGCACAGAAACCAGCAATAGATAAACGCGTGATTGGTGCTTCCGTACCGCCCGTCACCATCACGTCTGCATCTCCGCGTTGAATGACTTTAAATGCATCACCAATAGAGTTTGTACCTGTTGCACACGCCGTTACCGTACAAGAGTTCACGCCTTTCGCCCCTAAAGCAATAGAAACTTGTCCTGTTGCCATATCAGGAATCATCATCGGAATAAAGAATGGACTTACACGGCGGGCACCTTTTTCTAATAACGTTGAATATTGATTTTCAAACGTTTCCATACCGCCAATTCCAGATCCAATCCAAACCCCGACGTTTGGAGCAATCTCTTCCGTAATAGTCAAATTCGCATCTTTAACAGCCGCCAATGCAGCTACCATTGCATATTGAGTAAAGCGATCCATCTTACGAGCCTCTTTGCGGTCAATAAAATCTTCCACGTTAAAATCTTTTACTTCAGCCGCTACTTTAGCCGGAAATTCATCTGCATCTAGTCTTGTTAAAGGACCAACGCCAGACACGCCTGCTACTGCGTTTTCCCAAGCTGTTTCTACGTCATTTCCAATTGGTGTAAGCCCACCAAGTCCTGTTACAACTACACGTTTTTTATTCATCGTACATTCATCTCCTTCAGTTGCTTTAAAAATGTAGTGTTATTTTCCCCATCTAATGGCAATAGCTCCCCATGTTAAGCCGCCTCCGAAGCCAACCATTACAATTAAATCATCGTCTTGAATTTTCCCTGCTTCAAGCTCATGAACAATTGAAATTGGAATCGATGCTGCTGATGTATTGCCGTAGTATTGGATTGTTTTAGACATTTTTTCTTCAGGCAAGTCTAATCGCTGTCTTGCAGCTTCCATAATACGAATATTCGCTTGATGAGGTACAAGAAAATCAACATCCTCTTTTGTTAAACCTGCTTTTTCAATTACATTAACAGCAGATTCCCCCATTTGTCGAACAGCAAACTTAAATACTTCACGTCCGTTCATGACAATATGATCAAGCTCGTTTTGATACAAGTGCTTGCCTCCCGTACCGTCGGATCCTAGTTCAAAGGATAAAATACCTCGTCCTTCTGACACAGGTCCCATTACAACTGCACCTGCTCCGTCTCCGAATAAAACAGCCGTGTTACGGTCGTCCCAATCTGTAATCTTAGAAAGCTTTTCTACACCGACCACTAATATATGCTTGTAAGCATTAGTTTCAATAAATTGCTTAGCTGTAATCATGCCGTACATAAATCCTGCACATGCTGCACTCACATCGTAAGAAGCTGCTTTTTTTGCTCCCAATTTTTCTTGCAGCATACATGATACTGTAGGAAACGGTTGATCTGGCGTTACCGTAGCAACAATGATCATGTCAATATCTTCTGCCTCGACGTTAGCTTTATGTAAAGCTTCAACTGCTGCTTTATAAGCTAAATCAGATGTGTCCTCGTTATCGGCTGCAATTCGGCGCTCTTGAATACCTGTGCGCGTACGAATCCACTCATCTGATGTATCCATTACTTTTTCAAGATCTAAATTTGTTACAACTTTCTCTGGTACATAACGTCCAATTCCTAGAACACCAGCGTTCATATCAACCTCTCCTTTAAATAAAAGGCTTATATTCCTATAAAACCTATATCCGTCATTTCATTTATCGATTATATAATCAATTATTATGAGTTGGTACTAATTTTACTTCATTTTTTATTTTTTGTCTATATGGGTGTTCGTCCTACTCAGGTATCTATCATGCTACATATAGTAATCATACGGGTCCCTCTTACTCTAGTATGGGACATTAGGTAAGAACTTACCCACCATTAAAATAGTGAAAGGAATGAGTATCATGGCAAGAAGACAAAGAAATGAAGCTTTTTCTGATTTTATGTTTGGAGCTGGGCGCAGAAAATCAAGAGAAGAAAGAGAGCGAGAGGAGTGGGAAAGATTATTCAAACAAATCGATGAAATTGTACTCGCCGTCGAAGAACTAGCTCCTCTTCTTAAACAGTTTGCCCCTTTAGTCGATTTATTTTACAAACAAAAATAACAGCTCGGATTCTACCGAGCTGTTTTCTTTAGTTGTTTTCATTTTCAGCTAATGCATCTTGCTTGCCAAGCTCATAGGCGTCGTTCATTACTTTTGTCAGTAATGTCAATACCGGCTGTACGTGTTCCATTGATAACTCAACGCCTGTTTCATCTAAAATCTGCTTTGCTTCTGGCAAGTACTTCATTGCAATTTGCATGAATTGCATATTTTGCTCTTCCATAGTGAAATCTCCTTTATTAAAAACATTTATTCCTCCTTATATTAGCGAATCTATTCTATAAGTACAACTTTCTCCTTTAATGAAGAGGTAAAAAGAATGTTCTCATATGTTTTTTTTGCAGGTAAATGCCTTCTTTAGCCGTTACTTTGGAAGAAAAATGTAGCAGTTCTTTCGCTTTCCTGCTGATTTCATATTTTTCTTGAGCCGCTTCTTCCTTCACCTCCATATGAGTAATGTTTGCTCCAGCGCTCCAAGGCTGTAATTTTTCTTCAACTAAATGAACCACTTCATATGAATATGCACCAGTTGTACAGCGTCTGAGTGCACTGACGGCGTCTTCAATATAAATAATAAAATCCGTGCCTTCCATAATGGTAAAAGCTTCCTCGTACCCGGCAATATTTTTAGAATAGCACATTGACAAAGGCTGCCAAGGTCCGTAAAGAGTGGGCGTTCTGACAATCATAATGGGCCATCCATCATCTTTATATTTTTCTATCATTCGCTCAAAATGAACGTATAGCCTTCCTTCACTACTGTCCGGTTCTGGAATCGTTGTTTCTTCAATCTTTCGCTGCTGGTCTCCAAATACGCGCATGGTAGAAACAAACACAAATCGAATGTTGAATTGACGGCATTTATTAAGTGCTTGAATGAGTACTTGCTGCGCTTTTTGCATTTCTTGTCTTAAAAAATCAGGATGATAAAAATCTCCTCCATCGAAATACGTGAAGTAGACAATATCCGTTTCTGAGGTAATCATATCTAATGAATCGCCTACTTCAGTCGATACATAATTAGCGTTTCGCCCTAAGAAAAATTTCATCTCTTCCTGCAAATCATCTTCTTCTTTATGAGCAGAATGTGTATATCCTTTTACTTCTGTACCTTCGTCTAAAAAAGTCATACATAAATGAAAACCAATAAAGCGGTTTGCCCCTATTACTACTACATTTCCCATATCGCTTCCTCCAATTCTTCATTCATCATTTATTAAACAAAAGCTTAAAGCCCTATAGTTATAGAGAGTACTCATTCCTTATTTCAAAGTAGTTCATCCGTAAAAACATCATGAACTCTCTTTTTCCTTTTATCTCTTATACAAAAAGCCCCTATGATATGTATAATCATAGAAGCTTTGCTTATAACACTTTTTCATGCTGTTTATAAAATTGGAGAAGGGACCGTTCAAATAAATAGTTTTTTTCAGGCAAATAAAGTGAAAGCATAATCGGAGAGTGAAGTTCTTCACGATGTAGTTCATATTTTTTACTGTGTGCAATTGGATAATGAGTAGAGGCATTAGGCGCGGTCCATATCTTCACGGGCAGCGTTGATTTTAATTCCGTAACGGAAGGGTACTCCTTAATTAGCTTTGATACTTGCTTCCGCTCCACTTTATAAGCTTGAGTCAAGTCCTTCGTGAATTGTTTATAAAAGAATTTATTGTTTTTTTCATGTTCTGCATGCGTATGAAGATCAATACACGGATTTAGTAAACCAGCTGATCGAATGAACGTATTCCCGTCATTTTCCATTAGCTGCAGCGCTAACAGAGCCCCCATTCCTTCAGCTAAAATATGAATTCGTTTATTTAAAATTTCTTGTTTCATTACTAAATGATAAAGTTGTTTTGCAAGGTGATATGCTTCAGGAGACCCCCAATGCCGGCCATATAAATTGGAATAAAATACTGTGTATCCTTCATCTTGTAAACATTGCAACAGCTGTGACCTTCCGCCGTGCTGAATCCATAAGCTAGTTGAACTTTCAACAAAATGATCTTTATCACCCAATACTAACACACCGAAACCATTCGGTCGTTCAGGGACATGTACGACATTCCATTGCGTATCTAAGCTAAAAAAGCGTCGATGTATCATAGCTCTTCCTCCGTAACTTACTAGTTGTTCCATACAGTGTATGATAGAACCATAAAAAAGCGCACTAGAATAATGCCTATTTCTGACTTATTGCTCTTTTGTTTCTACATGGGAGCACGCCCCTTATTTATTCATAAAAAATTCAATTTCTTATTTGACTGCTATATGCTAAAATGAAATCAAACTGTACTGTAAACGAGGTGAATAGAATGCGTGTCGTAATGGCTTTTGTTTGGGGCTTTTTACTAATGAATATGGCAGTGTACGTAATCTCTGCAATGACGGGCGGTACTTACAGTTTCGCAACCGCTTCCATCCTTGGAGTAGTTTTCACGCTAGTTGTAATTTTGATTGGAGAACTGGGTGTACCGAATAAACCAGCAAATAATCAACACTAAAAAGTGTTGGCTGTAAAGCCAGCGCTTTTTTTATTTTTTGGTATAGGTTCTTCTCAGTACTTTCTTTCCTTACCTCGTATTCAAGACATAGGACTGAGAGTGCTTTTCTCTATCTATATATAGTCGGAATCATTGATTATCCCAAACTTTAACTATATAATTTTAGAATAATCAAACTATTAACTTTAGGAGTGAATACTGCTGTGACTAAAGAAAAAATTGGTTTTATCGGAACAGGCGTTATGGGTCAAAGCATGGCCGGGCATTTAATTGACGCAGGATATGAAGTCCTTGTTTATACACGAACAAAAACTCGTGCTCAAGCACTACTTGAAAAAGGGGCCAAATGGAAAGAAACCGTTCAAGAAGTGGCCGAACAATCTGATGTTATTATCACCATGGTAGGCTATCCTCACGATGTAAAAGAGATTTATTTAGGAAAAGACGGCATTATACATAATGCAAAGAAAGGCTGCTATACAATTGATATGACGACATCAAGCCCTATACTTGCTCGTGAGATTTATCAAGCAGCAAAAGAGAAGCACATTCATGCGCTTGACGCTCCTGTTTCAGGAGGAGATATTGGGGCTCAGAAAGCAACCTTAGCGATTATGGTAGGAGGCGATTCTGAAGCATTCTCTGCCGTTACGCCTATTCTTGAAAAAATGGGGACAAATATCGTTCTTCAAGGAAGCGCCGGTGCTGGTCAACATACAAAAATGTGCAATCAAATTGCTATTGCCTCTAATATGATGGGTGTCTGCGAAGCGATACTTTATGCTGAAAAAGCCGGATTAGATCCGAATACCGTTCTAAAAAGTATTGAAACAGGCGCAGCGGGAAGCTGGTCGTTAAGCAATTTAGCTCCTCGCATGATTAAAGGAGACTTCGAACCAGGCTTTTATATTAAACACTTCATTAAAGATATGAAGATTGCCATTGAATCAGCTGAAGAAATGGAGCTGTATACACCCGGGCTAAAATTAGCAAAATCGCTTTATGAACAGCTCGAAAAACAAGGCCAGGATAATAAAGGAACACAGGCTCTGTATACCCTTTTAAAACAGCATGCCCTAACTGTATAAAGACAGGCAGCTCATTACGAGCTGCCTGTTTTTATTAATGATTTACGCTTCATTTAACGAATTCATAAAACGACTGAATGCGAGCTGCCCTTCAGCAGTTTGTTTAAACACACCTGCATGCTCTAAAATAGTCGCAAAGATCAAACCGAGCTCTTGTTGAAGAATGCTTTGGACATTTTCCACTTCAATATGCGGATATTTTTTCTTGATGTGTTCAGCCCACTTCACGTGTTTTTTCACTTGATCATGCCTGCTGGCTACTTCACTCAGGTTATTCTGAACTAACCCTTTGGCCACTAGACTCATTTCGTCTTTCAAACGACCGGGTAAAACCGCAAGCCCCATTACTTCAATTAAACCTATGTTCTCTTTTTTGATATGATGAACTTCTGCATGCGGATGATAAATGCCATCTGGATGCTTGCTGTTTGTTCGATTGTTTCGCAGTACTAAATCTAATTCGTACAAATCCCCTCTTTTCCTAGCAATAGGCGTGACCGTATTGTGAGGAGTTTGATCTGTAAAAGCTAAAATACCAGCACTTTGATCACTATATGATTTCCATTTCTTCAAAATGAAATCCGCTGCTTCCACTAATGGTGCAAGGTGCGAACTTTGAAGACGAACGACCGACATTGGCCAATGAACAATTCCAGCTTTCACGTTTGGATGCGCTTCAAGAGAGAACGATTTATTTATTCTTGCTTTAGCCATAGGAAACTCATGATAGCCTCCTTGAAAGTGATCATGCGTTAAAATAGATCCTCCTACGATGGGTAAATCTGCATTTGACCCTAAAAAATAATGTGGGAATTGTTCAACGAAGGCAAGCAGCCGCTTAAACGTTTGCTTTGAAATATGCATAGGTGTATGCTCACTCGCAAAAACAATGGCATGTTCATTATAATAAACGTAAGGTGAAAACTGCATGTACCACAGCTCTTCCTGCAATTCCACAGGGATAATCCGGTGATTTTGGCGAGCTGGGTGGTTAATGCGGCCTGCATAGCCAGCATTTTCTTTACAGAGCAGGCATAGCGGGTAGTTGCTTTCTTTCAGTGATTTGCTTGCTGCAATTGCTTTTGGATCTTTTTCCGGCTTAGATAAGTTGATAGTAATTTCAAGTTCTCCAAAGTCAGTGTTTGTTACCCATCTTTCGTTTTTAGCAATTCGATCTCTGCGAATATAGTGAATGTCTTTTGACAGCTTATAATAATAGCTTGTGGCTTTTTGAGGGTTTTGCTGATAGTGATCGTAAAAGGTTCGATTAACCTCTGAAGGCATGCTTGCAAAGCATCCCATTATTTTGGTATCGAATAAATCTCTATATGTGATAGAATTATCGGCGATTCGATTGTTTTCGGCAGCCCAATCAAGCATGTTATCTAAAATAGCAGCTGGATGTTCCAAACGTTCTTCTTTAACTTCTACCGTAATACATTCGTCGAGTTCTAACACTTCCAGCAGTTTATTTCTCACCACATCTATATCCCATTTTGTTACTAGATTCTTTTGTAAACCATATTGAATAAGTCGGGTGATTTCTTCATGAATGTTGACTGACATACACTCGTTCCTTTCTCTATCTGTTTTCTCTTATACTGCTTCTAATGTGAGTTCACGCGCTCCTTCTCCAACCGTAACCACATAAAATTCAGCTTCTAAACTCGTTTGCTTATAATAAGCGTCTTTTACTTCCTCAATAAATCTATCAACCTGTGCTTTTTTTACGATACTGATTGTACAGCCGCCAAAGCCTGCACCCGTCATGCGTGATCCAATCACACCTTCTTGCAACCAGGCTGCTTCTACAAGAGCATCTAATTCTTTTCCACTTACTTCATAGTCATCTCGCAGCGAACAGTGCGACTCATTCATCAATTGACCAAATCCTTTTAAATCGCCGTTTTGCAATTTAGCAACCGCTTCTTTTGTGCGTTCATTTTCATATACCGCATGTTTAGCGCGCTTACAATCTACTTCGTTTTGTATTAAAGATTTGTGCTTTTCAAATTGTTCTTTCGTTAAATCACCAAGCGAATCAATGGAAAGTGAAGTTTGCAAATCTGATAGTGCTCTTTCACACTCCATACGGCGCTCATTATATTTTGAATCTGCCAGCCCTCTTCGCTTATTTGTGTTAGAAATAACGAGCACAGCATCTGTTAACTGCAGCGGGCTATACTGGTATTCAAGAGTCTGGCAGTTTAACAATACGGCTTGATTTTCTTTTCCCATTCCAATTGCAAACTGATCCATAATCCCGCAGCTTACGCCGATAAATTCATTTTCAGCTTGCTGCGCCATTTTTACAAGGTCCATCATATCAATATTCAATTCAAGAATTTTATTTAAAAGTACGCATGTGACTAACTCAATTGATGCCGACGATGAAAGCCCTGCTCCGTTAGGAATGTTGCCGAAAAACAAGATATCAAAACCAAAAGGAAGATCATATCCGTGCTTTTTAAAGGTGTCCATTACTCCTTTTGGATAATTAGCCCAATCATCCTCGGTTTTGTACGTTAATTGCTCTAAAGAGGATTCAATAACGCCTGCTTCAGAGAAGTTTTTAGAGTACATACGTATTTTTCGATCATGACGTTTTTGTACTACCGCATACGTTCCTATACTCAATGAACAAGGAAAAACATGCCCTCCATTATAATCAGTATGTTCTCCAATTAAATTGACACGCCCTGGTGCAAAAAAGCAGCGAATAGCTTCTGACGAATGAAATATTTGTTTGAACTCTTCGATTAATTTTTCCAGCATTTATTATCACCTATTTTAAGTAGTTTTTTGGAAACGGATTCATATGTACATTGTAAAGTCCAATTTTCCTTGCCTCAATGGTAAAATTCCTATCGATAATCGGTACTTTTTTGCTTATCACTTTAAAAATGATTCTTTTAAATTGATGATGAACTGCTCTTGCGCCAAAAAGGTGTTATCTTCATGGGAGCCTTGACTTGCAAATTATAAGAAAATAATAGATTTAGAGACATTCACTAAAAATAATCATGATATTTTCAAAAAATTATAGAAAAATGAAAGCGATTACGTTAAAGTAAGAATTAAGTACTACTTTATTTCAAAAAGAAGGTGAAAATTTGCTCTCACATTTCCAAGCTCAAGAATATTCAACGTACGCATACAGGTTTTTAGAATCCCGCACAAACGAAGTTGCGCAGCTCTGGTCGGTTGGATGGGATGAAGTTTTCTCGCCCCTTTATAACTGGAGCGGAAATCAGCGAAAAGATGTAGGAAAATATATTTTTCAATACACGGTTTCTGGGTACGGGATGATTGAAATAGATGGACAAGAATATAAAGTGGATGCTGGAAAAGCATTCATCGTCAATATACCTGGAAATTATCGCTATTACTTACCAAAGGAAAGTGAAAACTGGGAGTTTATTTTTCTTACATTATACGGAGATGAAGTACAAAAATGCTGGGATTATATTCAGTCAACCCACTCCCCTGTAATTCGATTTCACCCTGAATCAGCACCTGTTCAGCTGCTTGCTCAGATATATAAGAGGGCAAGTGAAAAACATATAGCAGATCCATTTCATGCCTCAAGCTTATCTTACCGCTTTGTAATGGAGCTGTATCAATATATTAAAAGCATGGACAGTTTTACAGAGGATTGGCCTGAAAGTATCATTAGCTCTATTTTATTTGCCCGCAATCATTATCATGAAGAAATCGGTCCGGATGAAATGGCAGATGCAGCTCATTTATCTCGCTATCATTTTAGCCGGTTATTCAAACAAACAACAGGGATTACGCCGATTCAATATTTAACGAAGCTTCGCATTCAAAAAGCGGCCGAGCTATTGCATCAAACCAAGTATTCAATCGAAGAAATTGCTGAAAACGTCGGCTATGCAAATGCCAATTATTTAACAAAAGTATTTCGCAAAACAACCAATATGACACCCGGGCAGTATCGAAAAAGTGATGCATCCATTGATGAACACTTTGCATTACCAAAATAAAAACGACTTCCATAAAAGGAAGTCGTTTTTATTTTTTATCGGGAATTTCTACTACCACAGAACCTTTTTCGTAAATAAAAGTCAATTTTTTACCCGGGATAATCATATTTTCTAAAATATCTCGTGCAGCTTGAAGTGCAAACTCTGTCCGTTCTGCCTTTTCCTGCACTTCTTCATTTTCAGCTTGAAGATCATTTTTATCCAGCGCTCTTATTTTAGTTAATGCCTGATCTATAAAATCGTATGCTTCGTCATATATAAGCTCTATACGGTCCTTCATGTGCTCATTCATGCTCCTTTGCCCATTTTGTATTATCATAAATGAATTAGATATATTCTACAACCTAAAACTGAATAAGTTTTTACGCTTAGCTCTCACGTATTTTTTTTTATTTATTTTAAAAGGGATGCTGCTCTTAATAGCAAAAAAAGACCATTCAAATTATCATGAATGGCCTTTTGAGAAAACTTATACGCTGACAACAAACTCATCATCTTTTACATCAACTGTCACTTGACTATAATCTTCAATTTGCCCTGCAATTAATTCTCTGGCAATTTTTGTTTCAATATATTTTTGAATAAACCTTTTTAAAGGGCGCGCTCCGTATACCGGATCAAACCCGGAGGCTGCAATATGATTTTTTGCTTCTTCTGTTAACATTAACGAAATATGACGATCGGATAAACGCTTTTCAAGCTGAAGCAATAGCTTATCAATAATTCCCTTTACTTCATGAACAGTTAGCGGTTTGAATAAAATCGTGTCGTCTACTCGATTTAAAAATTCTGGGCGAAAATGCTGTCTTAATTGAGCCATCACTTGCTCTCTGGCTTTTTCATTAATCTCGCCTTCACTTGTTAAACCATCTAATAAAAATTGAGAACCAATATTTGACGTCATAATAATGACTGTATTTTTAAAATCAATGACTTTTCCTTTTGAATCTGTTGCTCTTCCATCATCTAGTATTTGAAGGAGCACGTTAAATACTTCGGGATGAGCTTTTTCAATTTCATCTAACAAAACGACTGAATAAGGCTTGCGTCTCACCGCTTCCGTTAGCTGTCCGCCTTCTTCATACCCTACATAGCCAGGAGGCGCTCCTATAAGCCTAGAGACCGCATGCTTTTCCATGTATTCAGACATATCAATACGAACCATTTGTTCTTCACTGTCAAATAACGAATGTGCCAACGTTTTGGCTAGCTCCGTTTTTCCTACTCCGGTAGGTCCTAGGAAAATAAATGATCCAATTGGGCGGTTCGGGTCTTTAATGCCTGCCCTTGCGCGAATCACAGCATCTGTAACTAAGGATACGGCTTCGTCCTGTCCAATCACACGCTGCTGTAAAATTGACTCAAGCTTCAACAGCTTTTCTCTTTCTCCTTCAACTAGTTTCGACACCGGAATTCCCGTCCATCTTCCTACAATTTCAGCAATTTCTTCTTCCGTTACCTCTTCTCTTAACAAACGGTTTTCTTGTGCTTTTTCAGCAGCTGTTTCTTCCAGCTGTTTTAGTTCTTTTTCAAGAGCTGGAATGCGTCCGTGGCGAAGTTCGGCTGCTTTATTTAAATCATATTTCCCTTCAGCTTCTTCTAGGTCTCGCTTCGCTTTTTCAAGCTGCTCCCGGACATCTTGCACCGTTTGAATCGACTGCTTTTCTTTTTCCCACTGCAGCTTCATTGTATCTGCACGTTCTTTTAAATCAGAGACTTCTTTTCGAATTGCCTCTAACCTTGTGATGCTTGCTTGATCTGTTTCTTTACTTAATGCCGCTTCTTCAATTTCAAGCTGCATGACACGTCGCGTTACTTCATCTAATTCTGATGGCATCGAATCCATTTCTGTTCGAATAGTTGCGCATGCTTCATCAATTAAATCAATTGCTTTATCAGGTAAAAAGCGATCTGAGATATAACGATCCGACATAACCGCTGCTGAAACAATCGCCCGGTCATGAATATTTACACCGTGATGAATTTCAAATCGTTCTTTTAAACCACGTAAGATAGAGATTGTATCTTCTACTGAAGGTTCTTCAACCAGCACCTGTTGAAAGCGTCTTTCAAGAGCTGGATCTTTTTCAATATACTGACGATACTCATCAAGAGTTGTAGCTCCTATACAGTGAAGTTCTCCTCTAGCAAGCATTGGTTTTAAAATATTCCCTGCATCCATCGCTCCGTCCGTACGACCTGCTCCAACGATTGTATGAAGTTCGTCAATAAATAAAAGAATTTGACCGTTGCTTTTCTTCACTTCTTGAAGAACAGCTTTTAAACGCTCTTCAAATTCGCCTCTGAACTTCGCTCCTGCTACTAAAGCTCCCATATCTAATGAGAAGATGGTTTTATCTTTTAATCCTTCAGGCACATCTCTACGAACAATTCGCTGTGCTAGACCTTCAACAATCGCTGTTTTACCAACGCCAGGTTCTCCAATCAAAACTGGATTGTTTTTTGTTTTTCGCGATAAAATGCGGATAACGCGGCGAATTTCTCCGTCTCGTCCAATGACTGGATCAATGTTCCCTGCTCTTACTTCTGCCACTAAGTCTCTTCCATATTTAGCTAACGCTTCATATGTAACTTCCGGATTTTGACTTGTAATTCGCTGATTTCCTCGAAGGCTAGTAAGCACATCTTGCAAAGCTTTTTTTGTTATACCGTGACTTGAAAATAACTTGCCATATTCACTAGAAGACGGTTCCTGTGCTAAGGCTAAAAAGATGTGCTCAACTGAAACATAATCATCTTGCAGACGAGATGCTTCTTCTTGAGCTTTGACAAACAGCTGCTGGAGTTTATTTGTAATATAAACTTTCCCTACTTCAGCTCCACTTCCTGTAACAGCAGGTTTTTTCGCAAGCAGTTGATTTACCTGCTGCTGAAAAGATTGATGATCTATATGTAAATGATCTAATATGCGAGGAGCAATACCATCTTGCTGATGAATAAGCGTATAAAGCAAATGAGCAATATCCACTTCCTGCTGATTTCGTTTAATAGCTTCGGACTGCGCTTCCATCACGCCTTCTTGCAATTTTTGGGTCATTTTATTTATGTCCATTGAACATCCTCCTTCGATACATTTGACCTTTATTGACCTTTATTTCATTATACCCAGCAATGGGAAAACAAGTAAAGCCATTCAATTTAGAATGGCTTCTTTATTTTTTTACTATTTAAGGCTTGCGCATGTATGTCCAGTGGCGGTCATCGTTTGCCGTCTCTGGAAAACGCTCTCCTGCTTTTAATTTAACCTTTTGAGGATTATTTACGTTGCTTCCTGTTTCACCAATTTCAATATACACTCCGTTATTAGGAGCTTTTTGACCCGGTGTGAAATGACGATTTTGTCCCATTGTCCTGCCTCCTCATTCCTGAAATGAAATGTTCTCCTATACTATTCCCTTAAGATTTCCGTTTCATAATGGAGATGTTTTCATATTAGGAACAGAACAGAAAAGAGCAGACCTTTAGATCTGCCCTTTTGTATCAATGAGTAAATTTAATAGCTTGTTCAATTTCAGTTTCTCCGGCTAACATTTCAAACGTTTTTCCTATCGTAGCTTCTTCGTTTAGGCATTCTACAAGCACGGTTGCTACATCTGCTCGAGGAATCGTCTGAGATTTATCTTCAATATCATTATTGATATCAATTTTTCCAGTAGCTGAATCATTCGATAAAGTTCCTGGTCGTACAATTGTATATTGCAGATTAGACTGCTTTAAGTATTCATCCGCTATCGCTTTAGCACGCAGGTAAAGTTGTAAGCCTTCTGGTCCTTGTTCAGGTGCATCTGTTCCCATTGAACTTAACATAACAAAGCGCTTCACACCTTGATTTTTTGCTTCATCAATGATATTTTTAGCACCGTTTTGATCCACAGCGATTGTTTTTTCGTCTCCCGTATGTCCTCCAGAACCTGCTGCAAATATGACAGCATCCATACCTCTTAAAGCATCTGAAACATCTTGCTCCAAGTCACCAAGTACAACGTTAGCGCCCAGCTTTTTTAAAGCGTCTGCTTGTTTTTCGTCGCGAATCATCGCATAAGCTTCATGCTGCTTGCTGTTTGCGACTTTTTCTACCACTTGTTTTCCCGTTGTTCCGTTTGCTCCAACAACTAATACTTTCATCATAAATCACCTTTCGTTCTGTTTAGTATACAACTGGTGTTCCCACAATTAATTCCCTTTAAACAAAAAAACCTTTCTGATATTCTCAGAAAGGTTTTTTTCTTAGCCTAAAATTGCTTGAAGCAAGGCCTTTTGTACATGCATACGATTTCCAGCCTGCTGGAAAACAACCGAATTTGGTCCGTCAATAATGCTTGCTGTCACTTCTTCTTCACGATGCGCAGGCAAGCAGTGGAGAAATAAATAGTCTGACTTCGCATGGGCAGCTAGCTCTTCATTTACTTGATAAGGAGCAAATATTTTCAAGCGCTGCTGTGCTTCTTCTTCCTGTCCCATACTTGTCCACACGTCTGCATAAATAGCATCGGCATTTTTTACAGCCTCTACAGGATCTTTTGTAATCGTAACCTTCGCACCCGTTTTAGCAGCTACTTCATTAACATAAGCTGTTACAAAGTCTTTTGGCTCATATCCGTCAGGGCATCCAATTGAAATATCTATTCCCATTTTTGCACATGCAATCATTAAGGAATGCGCTACATTATTTCCGTCTCCAACATAAGCTACTTTTAGCCCATCAAATGATTTCTTGTGCTCGTAAATCGTTAATAAATCAGCTAGAGCCTGACAAGGATGATAATCATCTGTCAAACCATTAATAACGGGAATGGATGCGTAATCTGCAAGCTCTTCGATCTTGCTATGTTCAAACGTACGAATCATGATAGCATCGATGAATTCAGATAGTACGCGTGCTGTATCAGCAATCGTTTCTCCGCGTCCAATTTGTAAATCCTGGCTGCTTAAAAAGAGGGCGTTTCCTCCAAGCTGCATCATTCCCGCTTCAAATGAGACTCTTGTTCTTGTTGAAGATTTTTCAAAAATGAGCCCCAGCGTTTTTCCTTTTAACGATGTGACGATTTCACCATTTTTATGCTTTTCTTTCAGCTCAATGGCGCTTTCTAAAAGTGACATAATATCGTCTGATGATAAATCTTTAAGCGTAAGCAAATCTTTTCCTTTTAAATTCGTATTTACCGATACTGTACTCATGATACTGTCACTTCCTTTTTAGTTTTTTGAAACCATTCTTGTAGTGATGAAACGTGATATTCATTGACTTGGAACGATTGGAAAAATAGCGAAGCCGTTTCTGCCTCCGTCATAACCATTAAACCGTGTTTTAATGCTGACATACGGCTTTCTTTATCTTCAGGCTGTAAACTTACATATAATAAAGCTTCTTTCGTTTTTACCCATTCACTAACTTCTTTATCTTTAACAAGAGTTAATCCCGCGCTTTGCGCAAGTTCTTCAAGGCCCTGTGCTTCTCCGTTAATATACACTTCTGCAGCACCTTTTTTACTTAACACATACTGATGGAATACTTTTTTTGCTGCTTCTTCAATCGTTGAAGAAATCGCAATTCCTTCACCAGTTGACTTCATTTCTGGTCCAACGAGCGGATCAACTCCTGATAATTTACTTGTCGAAAACACTGGAAACTTAATAGTTGTATAAGCCGGATCCGGCAATAAACCTAGCTTCTCGCTAATTTCCGACAATGATTTCCCAAGCAATATTTGAGTTGATAGCGAAACAAGCGGCGTGTTGCACACTTTGCTTACTACAGGCACTGTACGGCTGGCACGCGGATTAACTTCCAGCATGTAGACTTCATCGTTGTAAATAACATATTGGATATTCATAATCCCTTTATATTGAAGTTTGTTTACAATTTTTTGAGCGTAGCTCACCATTTTTTCTTTATGTGCTGCTTCTACTGTTTTTGCTGGTAAAAGCGCATAGCTGTCTCCTGAATGAACGCCGGCTTTTTCAATATGTTCAACGATTGTCGGAATCAACACATCTTTTCCGTCTGCTACAACATCAATTTCTGCTTCTTTTCCAGGGAAGTAAGCATCAATAAGCATTGGGAAATGAGACGCTTTAATAGCCGGTAAACAAGCCTGCAGCTCCGTTTCATTTTGAATTGTCAGCATTCCTTTTCCGCCAATGACGTAAGAAGGACGAATAAGTAATGGGAATCCCATAGCTTTTGCTTTTTGTACAAGTTCTTGCTCATCTTTCGCCATTTCACCTGGGATATGCGGAATATCACAGTCGTCTAAGAGCTTATAAAACAGGTCGCGATCTTCAAGTGCATCAATAACATCATTTGTAATCCCTAGTAAATTGACGCCAGCTTCTTCTAGCCCTTTAACAAGCGAAATAGCCGTTTGACCTCCGTATTGAACAATTACATCCGTCACATTTTCAGCATCAAGAACGTTTAGCACATCTTCTACTGTTACAGGTTCAAAATATAAGCGGTCTGCTACTTCAAAATCCGTACTTACCGTTTCTGGATTGTTGTTAATTAAAATTGTTTCGTATCCTTCTTTTTCAAGAGCTAACACACCGTGTACAGAGCTGTAGTCGAATTCTACTCCTTGGCCGATACGAATCGGTCCAGAACCGATAATCGCAACTTTTTTATTCGTTGATGGTTCAATCTCACTCTCGCCATAATAACTAGAGTAGAAATAAGCCGTAGAGGATTCGAACTCCGCTGCACATGTATCTACCATTTTGTAGCTTGGCGTAATATGTAGTGCTTTACGTTTCGCTCTTACGTCAAGCTCTGGCACGTTCCATACGCTTGCTAGATACGCATCTGTAAAACCATGCTCCTTCACTTGCTTGAAGTGTTCAGCTGTAATGGAATCAAAACGTACTTCCTTCAAAGAGGCTTCCATTTTAATCAGCTGCGTAAAGTGTGTTAAATAGAAATAATCAATTTGCGTTACTTCATGGATATACTCAGGCGTTGTACCGCGACGTAAAAGCTCAAGGATAACAAAAATACGCTCATCGCTTTGTTCGCCAAGCTTGCTTTTTAATTCATCCGTTGAAAGTTCTTGCAGTTCTTCTACTTCCAATCCTTGTAAATCAATTTCTAAAGAAGACAGTGCCTTTTGGAAGCTACGTGTAAAGTTACGGTCAATAGCCATTACTTCTCCAGTTGCTTTCATTTGCGTGCCAAGCGTTCTCTCCGCGTAGAAAAACTTGTCAAACGGCCATCTTGGAAATTTCACTACTACATAGTCAAGAGCTGGTTCGAAGCTTGCATATGTGTCTCCTGTTACAGGATTTAATAACTCATGAAGCGTGTAGCCTACTGATAGTTTTGCAGCAATTTTAGCAATCGGATAGCCCGTTGCTTTTGATGCAAGAGCAGACGAACGGCTCACACGCGGATTTACTTCAATTAAATAGTATTGCTTGCTTTTTGGATCAAGCGCAAACTGAATGTTGCAACCTCCAATAATGCCAAGCGATGAAATAATTTTAACTGAAGCCGAACGAAGCATTTGATATTCCACGTCGGTTAACGTTTGAGAAGGAGCAACGACTACCGAATCTCCAGTATGAACACCCACGGGATCAATATTTTCCATGTTACAAATTGTAATGCACGTATTGTTCACGTCACGCATAACTTCGTACTCAACCTCTTTAAATCCAGCGATGCTTTTTTCAATTAAGCATTGAGTAATAGCACTTTCACGTAAACCTGACGCTGAAAGTTTTTCAAGTTCTTCCATAGAATGAGCAATTCCTCCGCCCGTTCCGCCTAACGTATAAGCAGGACGTACAATAACAGGAAAACCAATTTTCTCGGCAAAAGCTAATGCTTCTTCTACTTTTGTGACAACTTCACTTTCCGGCACCGGTTCATTTAGTTCATTCATTAATGCACGGAACTCTTCACGGCTTTCACCTTTTTTGATTGATTCAATCGATGTTCCTAAAAGTTTCACATCGTATTTTGGCAAGATATTTTGTTCATGAAGCTCAAGGGCTAAGTTTAAACCCGTCTGTCCGCCTAATGTAGCTAACAAACCATCCGGCTTTTCTTTTGCAATAATTTTCTCTACGCAGTCTACTGTTAATGGTTCAAAATAGATTCGATCTGCTACGTGAGTGTCCGTCATAATCGTAGCTGGATTATTATTGATTAAGATAACTTCATAACCTTCTTCTTTTAATGACAAGCATGCCTGAGTTCCTGAATAATCAAATTCTGCTGCTTGCCCAATTACGATTGGTCCTGATCCGATTACTAAAATCTTTTTTAATGTTTGGTCTTTAGGCATATACTTTTCCGCTCCCTACTTGCTGTACTTTCGTCATAAATTCATCAAAGATATACGTGCTGTCACTTGGTCCAGGATGTGCTTCTGGATGATATTGAACCGAAATAACAGGAAGGTCTTTATGCATTAAACCTTCAACCGATCCGTCATTCACATTTTTAAATCGAACGCTTAATGGCGTAGACGTAATCGTCTGTTCATCTACGACATAGCTATGGTTTTGAGACGTCATACACACTTTGTTAGTCGTTAAATCAATTACAGGCTGATTAGCTCCTCGGTGACCGAACGCCAGCTTTTTAGTTTCTGCCCCAAAAGCAAGCCCAATTAACTGATGTCCAAAGCAAATTCCCAAAGTTGGATACGCTGAAATAATTTCTTTTAATTCATCCAGCTGACTGCTTACTTGAGTTGGATCTCCAGGTCCGTTTGATAAGACAATGCCATCCGGCTGCAGCTCTTTTACTTTTGAAGAGCTTGTAGAATAAGGAACAACCGTTACTTTGCACTCTCGATTTAGCAGCTCTTGTAAAATTGATTTTTTATAGCCAAAGTCCATTAATACAACGTGTTTTTCACCGTTTCCGTAAGTAACAGGCTCTTTTGTTGACACTTCTTTTACTACATATCCATCGCATTCAGCAGTAAATGCTGGCGGCTCAGCAGATGCCGAAAAGGCAGATTGCATCGTACCTTCTTTTCGAATTCGTTTTACGACCGCTCTCGTATCCACATGTGTAATAAGCGGAATGTTCCATTTCTTTAAATATTGTTTGAAGCTGTACATCGCTTCGTAATGGAACCCTTCATCTGAACATTCGTATACGACAACGCCTGCTACGTGAGGCTTTTTGCTTTCATAATCTTTCTCATTGATACCATAGTTCCCAATCAAAGGGTACGTAAAGACGATAATTTGATCTTTGTAAGATGGATCAGTCACAACTTCTTGATAACCAGTCATTCCAGTAAAGAAAACAATTTCTCCTTCTGCCTGGTGCGTTGCTGTATGTTCAATGTGTCCGGCGAACGAATCGCCGTTTGCTAAGTGTAAATATCCGTTCATTGTGCATCCCTCTTCGAATAATTATTTATAAAACAGAATTTTTATACAAACATATTCAAAAAAATTTGTATTATGAAGTAATTTTTGTTTGGCTAAATGCTTCTTCAATGATATGAATCGCTTGGTCTAACTCTTCTTTTGTTACAGTTAAAGGCGGCAGCAATCGTACTACATGCGGTCCTGCTCCCAGTGCTAGCAATCCTTTTTCACGCATTGCTGCAAGCAATGCCGACTGATGTTCTCCGCATTCAATTCCAATCATAAAACCTTTTCCGCGAACATCTTTTACAAATGAATAATCTGCTACGCTATTTTTCAAAGCGTTGGTAAAATAAAGGCTTTTTTCTGCAACCTCTGCTAAAAATGCTTCGTTAAAAATAATGTTTAAAGTTGCTTTGGCTGAAGCTAATGCAATTGGATTTCCTCCAAAGGTTGTTCCGTGAGTACCAGGTCCAAACGCTTCTTTGAGATAGCCTTTTCCAATCATCGCACCAACCGGCATTCCGCTTCCTAACCCTTTAGCTGCTGTAATAATATCTGGTGACACATTAAAATGCTGATAGGCAAATGGTTTTCCTGTTCTGCCGATTCCAGTTTGCACTTCATCGACTATAAACAGTGCTTCGTGCTTTTTACACAGCTCTTGAATAGTTAATAAAAATGCTTCGGTTCCTGGAACAACTCCGCCTTCTCCTTGAATGACTTCAACCATAATTGCTGCTACGCTGTCGTCCATTTCCTGTTTTAATGCTTCTTCATCATTGTATGGCACGTAAACAAACTCATTAACAAGAGGACCGAAGCCATCATGAATTTTTGCCTGCCCTGTAGCTGTCATGGTAGCAAATGTACGTCCATGAAATGATTTTGTAAAGGTAATGATTTTATGTTTTTGCGTGTACTTGCGCGCTAATTTAATCGCCGCTTCGTTGGCTTCTGCACCGCTGTTACAGAAGAATACTGCATCACCGTTTGAATGTTCCACAAGCTTACCTGCTACATCTTCTTGAATCGATTGATGAAATAAATTTGACACGTGCCACACTTTATTTAACTGCTCTTCGATCGCTTTTTGAACATCAGGATGACGATGGCCTACGTTACAGACAGCGATACCTGAAATAAAATCTAAATACTCATTTCCTTTGTTATCTATTAATTTTGTTCCTTGCGCCTCTTCCACATGGATATCAAACCGTTGATATGTTGGAAACAATGAACTCATCGCTATCTTCTCCACCTTTTCCACTATATTTAATTGCTGTACCAATCAGCTTTCCTTCCTTATCTAAAAATCCATCAGTTCCGCTAATAATATGAACTTCTTCAAGTAAAGGAGATAACGCATTTACCGCTGATGTCACTTTTGGAATCATTCCGCCGTAAATTACTTTTTCTTCAATAAGTGCATCAATCTCTGACTTTGTAAGTTCAGGAAGCAATGCTCCATCCTTTAATACACCTTTTACATCCGTCACAAACATCAGCTTTTCAGCATTTACTGCTTGTGCAACGGCTCCGGCTGCCACGTCAGCATTAATATTATAGCTATTACCTTCTTCATCGGCTCCAATGGAAGAAATAACCGGAATGTACTGACTGTCAGTTAGTTGTTTTAATAATGTATCGTTTACGCCTCTTACTTCTCCAACGTAACCTAGACGTTCAACATCGATAGCCTCTGCTTTAAGCAAAAATCCATCAATTCCTGATAGTCCTACTGCTTTTAAGTTCGCTTTTTGTAGTTCTTTTACAAGATGCTTATTAACTTTGCCTGCTAATACCATCGTCACAACTTCTAATGCTTCTTTGGACGTTTTTCGAAGCCCATCTACAAATTCCGTTTCAATGTGAAGCTTGGTAAGCGTATCTTGAATATCAGGCCCGCCTCCGTGCACAACAATGATCTGATATCCACTCGCTTTTAACTGCTGAATACTTTCAAAAAAAGCGCTTGTTAACTGATTGATAATGCTGCCTCCGCATTTTACAACGACGATTTTTTCACTGCTCATTTCACTCTCTCCTTACGTTCGATAACTGGCATTGATTTTCACATAATCGTAAGTCAAATCGCAGCCCCACGCCTTGCCAATTCCATTTCCCTGCTGCAAGTCAACATAGACTTCAACCGTATCATTTTCTAAATAAGCTTTTGCTTCTTCTTCACTAAATGAAACAGGCTGGCTGTTTTTTAGCATTTGGATATCACCTAACGAAACGTTCACTGCTTCTGGATTAAGCGCTACGCCGCTGTAGCCAACTGAACAAATAATTCGTCCCCAATTGGCATCGGCTCCATACATGGCCGTTTTCACTAAGTTCGAGCCTACAATTTGTTTAGCAATCACATTTGCCTCTTCGTTTGTATGAGCACCAGATACGTTTACTTCAATTAGTTTTGTTGCTCCTTCACCGTCGCGTGCAATTTGTTTGGCTAAATCTTCACACGTCAAGCGCAGTGCTTCATAAAATGACGTCCATTCAGGATGATCTGGTGTAAGCGGCTGGTGATCAGCTTTTCCATTTGCTAAAACAACAACCATATCATTCGTAGACGTATCACCATCTACTGTAATTTGATTAAAGCTTTTATTTGTAATAGAACCCAGCGCATCTTGTAGTACTGAAGCTTCAACCTTAGCATCCGTTGTGATAAAGCTAAGCATCGTAGCCATATTCGGGTGAATCATACCTGATCCTTTCGCTGTGCCGCCAATCGTAACCGTTTTGCCGTCAATGGCTGTTTGATAGCAAGTTGACTTCATTACGGTATCTGTTGTTAAAATAGCCGTTTGAAATTCTTCTGCTTTTTCTTTGTTCGACGAAGGACTTAATAACCCAATGCCCTTCACGATTTTTTCCATATCTAGAAGCTCTCCAATTACCCCTGTAGAAGCTACCGCTACATGATGAGGTAGAATATTAAGCTTTTCTGCACATGTATTTCGCATTTGGTATGCATCTTTTAATCCTTGTTCTCCAGTACATGCATTTGCACATGCGCTGTTCACAACGATCGCTTGCAGCTTCTGCTCTACTGCTACACTTTCTTTTGTAACAGCTAAAGGCGCTGCTTGGAAAGCATTAAGCGTGTAAACAGCTGCGCAATTAGCTGGCACATCACTTACAATAACTCCTAAATCTTTTTTAGCATAACGTAAACCAGCGTGAACGCCATCTGCTGAAAAACCTAGCGGCGTTACAATTGTACCGTTCTCTATTTTCTTTATCTTTTCTTTCGTTTGTTTAACCGTAATCACTATACGTTCCCTCCTGCTTTTATCGTGATTAGTGATGCTGTGCTTTTATGGGAAGACAGGCAGTAGTCCAATACCCGTTTGCTGTTCAAATCCCATCATGATATTGGCATTTTGAATGGCCTGACCGGCTGCCCCTTTAACTAAGTTATCAATGACAGAAACAATCGTGACACGCTTTGTTCGTTCGTCAAATGCAATACCAATATCGCAATAATTTGATGCACTTACTTCTTTAGTAGACGGAAATTCACCAGCTTTTCGAACGCGAACGAATGGGGAGTTTTGATATGTATCTACATATAGCTGATGAAGCTCTTGTACTGAGCTCTCTTCAGAAAGTTCAGCGTATATCGTACTCATAATCCCTCGCGTCATTGGAACTAAGTGCGTACTGAACGTAACATGGCCAATTTCCTCATCCCACTTTTCTAAAATAGATTCAATTTCTGGGATATGCTGATGCTGATTAACTTTGTATATTTTCATATTTTCATTGATTTCAGCATAATGAGCCATTTGCGAAAGACCACGTCCTGCTCCTGAAATTCCGGACTTTGCATCAATGATAATAGAGTTTGATTTCACCATTTGTTTACTAACGAGAGGAGCTAGCCCAAGCAGTGTAGCTGTTGGATAACAACCCGGGTTCGCAACGAACGTACTGCTTTCAACTTCTTCTGCAAACCATTCCGCTAACCCATACACGGACTGTTGTAAAAACGCTTCGGCTGCAGCAGGCTTTTTGTACCACTTTTCATAAAGAGCTTCTGTTTTTAATCTAAAATCTCCAGATAGATCTACCACTTTTATTCCTTCTTCTATTAATTGAGGTACAAGTTTGCTAGAAACACCGGACGGAGTTGCTGTAAACACTAAGTCTAATTCTTTGGCCATGTTCTTAGGGTTTATATCTTGCAGTGTATATACAGTATTAGAAAGGTGAGGATAAACTTCTGCTAGTTCCATCCCATCCTGAGAGGATGAATAAACTGCATAAACATGAAAATGCGGGTGATTCGCTAACAAACGAATCAGTTCTACTCCTCCATACCCTGTTGCTCCAACAATTCCTACCTTGTATTCTTTCATTTTAAAACTCCTTTTTCCACGTATCTATTTGAATTATTTATCATTATAATACCGTATAAAAATAAAATCAAATGAATATTTAAAAAAACCAACACTTTATTCTATATTTTTAAACATTTTTATTTATTCATAAGTTTTTATTTTTATAACTATCTTTCTATTTTTGTTTAGAAATTGTTCACAGATAGTTTTGGAAAACACTGGTTGTTTTTGTGTATAATAAAAGTATCGATAAAAATCATCCGTATGACATTTCTTCATACGGCTAGTGGACGTACAGGATATACAGACTGTTCTAACTTAATAGATTAATAAGTAACAGTCGCAAAAATTTTGAGTAAAAGGTGATAACATGATGAACATCACAACGGATTCTTTTTCAAATGAGCTGCAGCAATTTTTTATGGACTTTGATCATAAAATTTCGTTTAAAAAAGGTGACTTTCTCTTTCAAGAAGGTTCACCTTCAACTCATTTATTTTTTATTACTTCTGGAGCTGTACAAGTAAGTAAAGTGACGCCGGAAGGACGCGAACTGACGCTTCAGCTGGCAAGTTCAGGAGACTTAATCGGGGAAGTTATGCTGTTTTGCGGATCTACTCCCCATATGCTTCAAGCAAAAGCCATTGAACCTTGTACAGCGATCAGCATTCAAAAACGGGTGTTAGAAAACGAACTAGCACAATACCCTGCTCTTTCCATGGAGTACATGAAGTGGATGGGACTTCAAATTAAGCGAATGCAGACAAAGTTTAGAGACTTAATTCTAAATGGAAAAAAAGGAGCTCTCTATTCTACTCTGATTCGCATGTCCAATAGTTTTGGGGTAATGAAGCCAAATGGTATTTTATTAAACGTAACGTTGACAAATCAAGAGATCGCTAATCTATGCGGGACATCCCGAGAAGTGGTCAATCGTATGCTCGCTGAGTTGCGAAAAAATGAAGTAATCTCAATGACAGATGGAAAAATTATCATTCATAAGCTCTCTTTTTTAAAGAAAGAAATAGACTGTGAAGACTGCCCTGTGGAATTGTGCAGAATTGAATAAGAAAAAAAGCCATCGTTGATGGCTTTTTTTCTTATTGAACACCTAATGCAATTTTAGCGTAGCGCGTCATGCGATCTTTATCCCATGGCGGGTTAAATGTGATATTCACTTCTACATTTTCTACTTCTTCAAGAGAAATTAATTGTTTTTTCACTTGTTCGCCAATCACACCCGCTAGCGGGCACCCAATAGAAGTTAACGTCATCGTCACGATAACCGTGTTGTTTTCTTCCATTTCCACCCCGTAAACTAAGCCTAAATTTACGATATCAACGCCAAGCTCTGGATCAATTACTTCTTCTAGTGATTCCATGATTTTATCTTCTAACTGTTTATCCATATTCATTCTCCTTTCTTTTACTTCCGTAATTATCTTCACGTATTAAATATACCCTTAAACAATTTATCGTAAGCAATCAATAACTATGTCTTACACCGTAACAAGACAACTTTTGCATGTCAATCGTTCTGCTTTGCTCATAAGGAAAAGTTGTGTAAAATATGGGAATACAAGCATGAATATTAGTAGAATTCAATATAATCGTATAACTACTTCAATTTAAAAGGAGCCCTATATGAGAAACGATCAACACTTAATCGCCTTAGATCTGGATGGAACATTGTTAACGAATGAAAAAACCATTTCACCTAAAACAAAACGGGTGTTAGAAAAAGCCAAACAAGACGGACATATTGTAATGATTGCAACTGGAAGACCTTATCGTTCCAGTGCTATGTATTACAGCGAATTAGATTTATCCACGCCTATCGTAAACTTTAACGGAGCGCTTGTCCATCATCCCCTTCAGCCTGATTTTGGCACGCATCACGAACCTTTAAATCGCCGAACTGTTCATGACATTGTGACAGCTATGCAAGACTATCGCATCAACAATATCATGGCAGAAGTACAAGATGATGTGTATCTTCATTTTGAAGATCGAAAATTAATGGATGTACTCAGCCTAGGGGATCCTAAATTACAAACGGGTGATTTGCGTCATACGCTGCAGCACGATCCAACGTCTATTTTAATTCACGCAGATGAAGAACATGTACAAGATATACGCTCTCACCTTTCAGATGTTCATGCAGAAGTACTAGAA
Source organism: Priestia sp. RMT2NF4 (assembly GCF_047872835.1). Lineage (NCBI taxonomy): Bacteria > Bacillati > Bacillota > Bacilli > Caryophanales > Bacillaceae > Priestia > Priestia sp. RMT2NF4. The sequence goes on along the minus strand of NZ_JBLQZO010000003.1, from coordinate 50,558 downwards.
CATAGACGCTGGGGAGCACCTTGGCATGTCGTTGAAATTGTAAAAAAAGGACTTAATAAAGCTGTAGGTCTTGAGCGCGTAGCTAATCATTATCAAATTCCTCGCGAACGAATTATTGCATTTGGAGATGAAGACAATGATTTTGAAATGATTAAATTTGCAGGACACGGTATCGCCATGGAAAATGGTATTAGCGAATTAAAGCAGCTAGCGCGTGAAGTAACAAAATCGAATGAAAATGATGGTATTGCTTATTATTTGGAAAAAACGTTAAATTTATAACTTAGCTTTTTTTGAAAAGCAAGGTAAATTTTTATCGCTATCATTTTTTTTATTTAGCACACACTATAACCGACACTTCTTAAGGTGTCGGTTTTATTTATATTACGAGGAGGAATTTATGATGGGCAGAGGCAATCGATCAAAACGTTTTGTGAAACAAGGTGCAGACGCAGTTCAAAAACATGATGAACGAATTCCTTATCATATGACTATGGCGGAGGCAGAAGCATTTCAAGCTCACCAGCGCCAAACTCCTCATGGAGGACAGTAACTTATGAAAAATTCACTTTTTGGTCAAGTAAAAGATGCGATTCGAAACGCAGTATCCGGCCATTCAGAAGATCAGCTTCATCGTCAAAAGCACGGCAACGGTGAACTTGATATTTCAGAAGGCGTATTAAATAGTATTGCTTCTAACGCTTCTCCTGAGGAGCAAGAGCAGCTGAAGCAATTCCAAAACTCATTGCATCAAGCGTATGATACAGATGGAGAATCACATTCAAAAGAGAAAAGCGCAGACATTACGTCCGATACGCTGTCTCATATCGTTCAGAATGCTTCTTCCGAAGAGAAGGCACAGCTTGAACAGCTTCAAAGCACTTTAGAAGGCGGTCAGTCTCACGCTCACGGTGAAGCTCACACGTCCAGTGAAAGCGTGGCAGCTGATATATTGTCTCATGCACAGCAAAATGCTTCTCCTGAAGAAAAGAGCCAGCTTGAACAGCTTCAAAGCACTTTAGAAGGCGGTCAGTCTCACGCTCACGGTGAAGCTCACACGTCTAGTGAAAACGTGGCAGCTGATATGCTGTCTCATGCGCAGCAAAATGCTTCTCCTGAAGAACAAGCTCAGCTTCAACAGCTTCAGAATACATTGGGAGCTGCTGGTCAAAATCATCAAACGTCTCAGGCTCATACGTCTGCAGCTTCTGATGAAAACATTGCAGCTGATATGCTGTCTCATGCGCAGCAAAATGCTTCTCCTGAAGAACAAGCTCAGCTTCAAGAACTTTCTAATGACTTAAAAGGCACACATTAATAAAAAAGAGTCCAGGTAATGAATACCTGGACTCTTTTTAATCTTTGCGAAACAAACCAAAGATTCCCGTTGTTTGAACTATATTAGTAAATGCCTTAGGATCCACCTCTTTAATTACTCGTTCCAAGTCAAATAATTCATACCTAGTTAAAACAATCATTAGCATTTCTTTATCTTCGTTTGTGAAGCCTCCTTTAGCCGGTACCGCCGTAATCCCTCGCACGAGTTTGGCATGAATCGCCTTTCTTAGCTCCACTCCTTTTTTCGTTACGATCATTGCTGTGAGTTTGACATGACGCGTATGAATAACATCAATGACGCGAGTGGTCGTATAAAGCGTCACAAGCGTATAAAGTGACTTCTCAGCACCATATAAAAGACCTGCTAGCACGATAATAATTGCATTTAATATGAACATATAAGTGCCAATTGGTCGGTCTTTTACTCGGGACAAAATCAGGGCAATGATATCGAGCCCACCAGTTGAAGCTCCAAATTTTAACGTAATTCCTACCCCTACCGCTAAAATAACGCCTCCAAAAACTGCATTAAGGATGATGTCCTTAGAAAGTGCTTGAATAGGAATAATTCCAAGAAACAAAGTTGTTGCAGCAACGCTGATAAAACTGTAAACAGTAAATGACTTCCCCACCTTTTTCCACCCTAAAATAGTTACAGGAATATTTAACAACAACAGCAGCACTCCAGTGGAAATAGTAAAAGGAGTGTAATCTGTCACGATACTCGAAACAAGCTGTGCTACTCCCGTAAAGCCGCTCGAATATACATTAGCAGGTATCAAAAACAAGTTGAGCGCAAGCGCATTCAATAATGCTCCTACTAAGACGACTATCGCTTTTTTTGTTTCAAGCCACATATTCAAATGACCGACCTCCGCTTTTTAAAACTTCTTACTTCCTTATACCCATTTATAAAATGAATAAAGTCAGCATCTTTAAAATAGTTAGTACATATAGTATGTACGATTTGGCAGAATTAAAAAAACTTATTCAAAAATTGTATTTTCCTCCAAGTGCTTATACACTAATACTATGTCGTATATAACGCTTTTCAATGTTTATACATCAAACTCATTTCATATTTTATAAATGCAATTAGGAAGGTGACATTTATGTCAATTAAACTTTTAACCGATAGTGCAAGCGATTTGCCTTTATCCTTTTTTCAAGAAAATAACGTTGGCTTTTTACCGCTTCGCGTAAGCTTGGATAATCAAGAATTTTTAGATCTACAAACGATTGAACCAGCTTCTGTCTACGAAGCCATCCGTAAAGGCAAGATGCCAAAAACGTCTCAAGCGGCTCCAACTACTATGTATGAAGTCTTTGAGAACATAGCTAAATCAGGTGATTCGTGCATTTATTTAGCTTTTTCTTCGGAATTGTCCGGTACATATCAAACAGCAATGATGATTCGAGAAGAACTCCTAGAAAAGTATCCCGATTTCCAATTAGAAATAATCGATACGAAATGTGCATCTCTTGGCCAGGGAGTAGTTACTTATTATGCAGCACAATTATTACACCAAAACCTCTCGCTAGTAGAAATGACAAAAAAAATAAAGCAATACGCTCTGCATATGGAGCATATTTTTACGGTTGATGACTTGGATTTTCTTGCTCAAGGAGGCCGCGTGAGCAAAGCTTCTGCTTTTGTAGGAGGTCTGCTTAATATTAAGCCGCTGCTTCATGTGGAAGATGGAAAATTGATTCCAATCGAAAAAATCCGCGGCCGTAAAAAAGTATTTAAACGCATGCTTGACGTGATGGAAGAGCGAGGAAAAAATCTCTCTTCTCAAACCATTGGAATTAGCCATGGAGATGATTTAGAAACAGCTCTTCAGCTGAAAGAGATGATTCAAGAACGTTTTGGCACCAAACATTTTATTATTAATATTATTGGTGCAGCCATAGGTTCTCATTCTGGCCCAGGGACAATTGCAGTCTTCTTTTTGAACGAAACCATCGAATAATTTAAAGAGGTCAGGGCATTCTAAAGGTACGATCAAAAAGGGGTGTATCACAATGCCAAAAACGAGCGATAACGATAAAAAAGCAAAAGATAATAACGCAAAGCTTCACGAAAAGAATCTGCAAGCTAAGCACAACCGTGAGCTTGGAAAACATTCATTTTCTAAAAAAACTGATCACTTATAAAAAGAAGCCGCTGAATTTTCAGCGGCTTCTCCTTTTAGTTTTCTTCTTTTTTAAAATATGTCCATCCTTCTTCTTGATAAACTTTTCCTTCTTTCATCAGTTTACCAAGCGCACGTTTGAACGCAGCTTTACTCATATTAAAGCGCTCACGAATATCTTCTGGATAGCTTTTATCCCAAAATGGCATAACGCCACCGCGGCTTTCCATGTAATCGTATAGTACTTGTGCATCTTCATCCATGCTTTCTTGTTTGCGCGGAAGAAGCGATACGTTTAGCGTTCCATCTTCTTTTACATTAATGACGCGGCCAGTTACATGCGTACCAAGCTTCGGTTCTTTACGTCTCTCGCTTTCGTGAATAAATCCAACATATCCTTCATCTGTCATAATAAATGAACCTACGCGCAGGACGCGATAGATATATCCGCTCACTTCACGATTAAAAAGTTCAGGTGGAGCATCTAAGGCCATTGCTTTCATCACATCGTCTGTAGCAATTTTCCCGTACATCTTACCGCGCTTTGAAATCTTCATCGTACAGTAAACTTTGTTTCCAACTTCTGGCCACAGCTCTTCTAGCGCAGGTAAATCTGTTGAACCAATTAACATATCTTTGTTCATGCCGATATTTACAAACACGCCTAAACCCGGATTAACATCTACGACTTCAACCCACTCATAGACACCTTCTTCAACAAGGGGTAAGTGCATCGTTGCCGTTAAGCGGTCGTGCTGATCAAGGTATAGAAAAACTTCTACTTCTTCTCCTTCAGCAAGTTCTCTTGTTGTTTCATTTTTATGTAGCAAAATTTCTTCTTCATCTTCTGCTAACATATAACCAATCGGCGTTTCGCGGTTTACTGTTAAATACGCTTTCATCCCAGCTTCTACATTCATCGTTCTATCCATCCTTTATATAAATTAGTAGTGATTGTTCCTTCACCACATACCTTCTCACTTTGCATCAAATAGCATTTCAAATTTCAAATCAACTAAAATGCATGCATTGTTTAAAAAAGCTGCTTCTATAGCTTACAACAAAAAGCATAACTTGTATTGTATCAATTACCGGCTCTCTATTCAATATCAGTTGTATACAGTTTGTGTTTTATTTATAATAAAAGAACAAACTCTTTACATATGGAGGTTATTATGGCTAAAGATAGTTCATTTGACGTTGTGTCACAAGTTGATTTATCAGAGGTAACAAACGGCATTACCATGGCAACAAAGGAAATTAAAACCCGCTATGATTTTAAAGGCAGTAAAAGCGAAATCTCGCTCGAAAACGAAGAGCTTGTTCTTATTTCTGATGATGAATTTAAGCTTGAACAGTTAAAAGACGTACTGATTTCTAAGCTCATCAAACGCGGCGTACCTACACGCAATATCTCCTACGGTAAAATTGAAAATGCTTCTGGAGGAACGGTTAGACAGCGCGCTAAGTTAATTCAAGGTATCGACAAAGACAACGCTAAAAAGCTAAATACAATTATTAAAAATACCGGTTTAAAAGTAAAAAGCCAAATTCAAGATGATCAGCTTCGCGTAAGCGGTAAAAATCGTGATGACCTGCAGCAAATTATTTCAGCTATTCGCAGCGCTGATTTACCTATTGACGTACAATTTATTAATTACCGCTAAAAATGGATGCCCCCGGCATTCATTTTTTCTTTTAAAGCCTTTTGTATCCGTTTAGGCTTATCCCTATGCATAGATACACTCTCTTAACAAATACTAGTATACGCTTACATACTCATATTAATTAAGGAGTGTATACTAATGAATCAAAATCAAAAACAAAACTTCCCTCCTCAGCATCAGCAAACTCAGCCAGGTATTGAGAAAGATATGCATCCAGTCCCTACCTCTATCGCTCCAGACTATAAGGCAAGCGGAAAATTACAGAATAAAGTAGCCGTTATCACCGGAGGAGACAGTGGGATTGGACGTTCTGTCGCTTATCATTACGCGAAAGAAGGCGCAAATGTTGTCGTAACCTATCTGAATGAACATGATGATGCAAATGAAACTAAAAAACAAGTTGAACGAATGGGGGCTTCTTGTTTGTTGCTTGCTGGTGACATAGGAGATGAGCATTTTTGTCAAGAAGTCGTCTCAAAGGCCATTCAGACTTTCGGAAAAATAGACATTTTAGTCAATAATGCAGCTGAACAGCATCCTCAAAAAAGCATTACGGATATCACCACTGAACAGCTTACCCGTACGTTTCAAACGAATATTTTTTCAATTTTTCATTTAACCAAAGCTGCATTGCCTCATTTAAAACAAGGAAGCGCGATTATTAACACAACTTCTGTGACAGCTTATCATGGGCATGACCAATTAATTGATTACTCTTCAACCAAGGGTGCTATCGTGGCTTTCACACGTTCTTTGTCAGCTTCACTCGCAACAAAAGGCATTCGCGTAAACGGCGTAGCTCCAGGACCTATTTGGACACCTCTTATTCCGTCTACGTTCGACGAACAGCAAGTTGCAACATTTGGGTCTAACACACCTATGAAACGAGCAGGACAGCCTTCTGAGCTCGGAGCGGCCTATGTATATTTGGCAAGCTCTGATTCTTCTTATATGTCCGGGCAAGTCCTTCACATTAATGGAGGATCCATTGTAAACGGATAACATTTCTCTTCGGTCATTCATTTATTTTTCTATGGAAACACTATCAGAATTCAGCTATTTTTGTTTAAATAGAGATATGAACACCGCTAAAGGAGAGTATTTGAATGACCGATACATTAAGCACTCTTAAACATATATATGAAACCATTTTAAATAAAGTCGATGCCGGTATCCATGCGGTCGATGAAACAGGAAAAACCATTATTTACAATGAAAAGATGACAAAGATGGAGCTGATGGATGAACAAGACGTTTTACATAAAAACTTGTTAGATGTGTTTATGTTCAAAGAAAATCAGCAAAGCACGCTTGTACAGGCGCTGCAAAAAGGAAAAGAAACGGTTAACGTCAAACAAACGTATTTCAACAATCAAGGACAAGAAATCACGACGATTAATAATACCTTCCCTATTTTAAAAAACGGTGTCATTCAAGGAGCGGTTGAAATTGCTCAGGACGTGACGAAACTAGAGCGTCTAATCCGGCAAAACATTAGGCAAAAAGGAAACACACGCTTTACGTTTGATAGCATCATCGGAAGCAGTCAAGCCGTTCACGATGTGATTGAAGACGCCAAGCGCGCAACTAGAACTCCTTCTTATGTCTTAATTATTGGAGAAACAGGCACGGGGAAAGAACTGTTTGCTCAAAGCATACATAATGGCAGCAGCCGCTCTTCCGCTCCTTTTATTTCACAAAACTGCGCTGCGCTACCGGATAATTTAATTGAAAGCCTTTTGTTCGGTACGAAACGCGGAGCTTTTACAGGTGCAATGGATAATCCTGGTCTTTTCGAACAAGCGCAAGGAGGCACATTACTGCTAGATGAAATCAACTCGTTGAATCCAAATCTGCAGGCTAAGCTTCTTCGAGTACTGCAGGAAAAAACCGTACGAAGAATTGGAGATACCGTAGACAAACCGGTGAACGTTCGAGTCATCGCGAACATGAATGAAGACCCAATCGATGCGATTGCAGAAAATCGATTACGTAAAGACTTATATTATCGACTTGGCGTCGTGACGCTTTTTATTCCTCCTCTTCGTGAACGAAAAGAAGATATTATTGAATTAACAAAGTTTTTCATCAAAAAATACAATGATTTGTTTCAGATGAATGTAAAAACCGTAGATCACCAAGTCATGTCTTCTTTTCTCTCTTATGACTGGCCAGGAAACGTACGGGAATTAGAACACATTATTGAAGGTGCAATGAACTTGGTGATGGATGAAGATGTTATTCACTATTCTCACCTTCCTTTTCAATACAGAACAAAGTTCCAGCTAAAGCAGCATGAACATTTTGAAGATAAAACAAGCGGTGAAGCACCCTCTTATCCAAGCGCTTTTCACCCTTCTCTTCCTTTAAAGGAACAGCTGTTAGCGTTTGAAGCAGAATGTATTAAACAAACGCTTGAACAACACAACCACAACATCTCAAAAAGCGCTAAGATACTAGGGCTGACTAGACAAAGCTTGCAGTATCGTATGAAACGATTAAGCATCCGATCTAAATAAAAAAGAAGTGCACTGTGCACTTCTTTTTTATTTTGCTTTATAAACCGGTGAATCCGATTGTTTTTGATTAATATTTTTCTTGATTCCTATGTGATAATACACGTAGAGTACAACAATTAAAGGAACCCCGCAGTAAAGACCAATTCGTTGATCTGGGATAAAAATTAAGCTGATTAATACAAGTCCATACAAACAAAAACCTAGAATAGGCACAAACGGATAAAGCGGCGTTTTAAATTTAAGCTCCTTTACGTCTCTTCCTTCCGCTAAAAAACGACGGCGGAACATAAATTGAGAGGCACAAATGGACATCCAAACAATAATGGTCACCATTCCTGAAATCGAAATAAACCAAAGATATACGGTTTCGGCAGCCACGACGCTTGTAATCAGCGAGCACCCTGAAATAATCATCGTCACAATTAATGCGTTAATTGGAACACCTTTTGAAGACAACTTCTTCAAAGGTTTTGGTCCCATATTATTGTTTGACAGTGACCAAAGCATACGAGAAGCAGCGTAGACCCCGGAGTTCGCCACGGATAACACAGCTGTTAAAATGACAAAGTTCATGATATCCGCTGCATATGGAATGCCAATTTGATCTAATACGGCCACAAACGGACTTTCAATAACTCCCGCTGTTTTATATGGAAGAATAGAGACTAACACAAACATAGCTAACACAAAGAAAAACAGCGTTCTCCAAATGACGTTTCGAATGGATCTCGGCAACGTTTTCTCAGGGCTTTCACTTTCTCCTGCTGCAATGCCGACAAGCTCCGTTCCTTGAAACGAAAAGTTAACCGTTACTAAAGTTAATAGAACTGCCAGTATCCCATTTGGAAAAAGACCTGCGCCTTGGGTAAAATGCGAAAGAAACGGTGCGGATTCTCCTCCTTTAAAGTCGATAAAACCAAAAACAGCAGCTCCTCCAATTAAAATAAATAGAATGATAGCGGTAACTTTAATGCTCGAAAACCAAAATTCAGTTTCAGCATAGCTTCGAGCGGAAAGAGCGTTAATTAAAAACGTAATGACGCCAAAAATTAAGCACCATGACCATACAGGTACATCAGGAAACCACCTTTGCATTAAAATTCCTGCTGACGTAAATTCAAGCCCTGTCGTATTTGCCCAGCTAAACCAGTATAGCCATCCAATCATAAAGCCAGTAGAAGGTCCTAAAAATCTTGTAGCGTATTCTTGAAAGGAACCTGAAACCGGCATGGCTACGGCTAGCTCTCCTAAACAAAGCATAACTAAGTACATGAGAAAGCCGCCTATTATATAAGCAAGAATGGCTCCTCCAGGGCCTGCCTGGCTAATAGTAAAACCCGAACCTAAAAATAGTCCTGTCCCAATCACGCCTCCTAACGCAATCATAAATAAATGTCTGCTTTTCATTGTTCTCTGTAATTGGTTTTGTTCTGTATGTCTATTCATCGGTACCTCCATTCTTCATTTTCTTATATGGTGTTTGTACAAGCATGACCACTTTTTAATATATGAAGAGTTGTTTCTTGAATCAACTTAGGAAGGACGCCGAACGAATAAGGCTTGTACACTCGCTCTGTCCACTTATGGCCGTCTTTTCCATATACCCCCATATTAATGGACGGAATATTTAACTCTCGAATTTCACGGAAAGGAATCGCACCTGCAATACCCCACCCCGGAAAGTTACGTGTAAAAGCATCAATTTCCTCATCTGTCTCGTGAAGAGATAAAAAACTGCCATCCGCTAGATAGGGGAAGAATTTTTTAAATTGAAACGTCTCTCCCGTCTGGTTTCCAACCTTCTCCACCGCCGCTTGTAAGGTATAAAGAAGCTGCTGATCTCTGCTTTCGTCTTTCTTCAAGTGATTATGAGGCAAGTAAGGCGGTGCAAAAAAGACAATTACACGCGGACTTTGATGCGGATCTAGCTTTTGAAGTTCTTCGATTACTTTAAAGCATCTTGTTCTAAGTTCTAAATGCGCATACTGTTCGAAAGCTCGTTCAATACAACCATGAGTATTTATTCCTTTTTGATCTAATTCTTCCAGGTAATCTTCCAAACTCACAACATCCACTTTCCAAGACAAGTTTCGCTTTGGTAAATTCGTTCTTTGAACAAAAAGTTCGTAATAATCAGAAAGTTTACCCTCTACTTTTTCACATGCTTCGATTGATAATCCAATTAATTGACTCATCACTTCTTTTGCCGTTCGTTCGTAGATGAAATAGTTAAAATACAAATGACTGCTTACAGCAGTTTGCACATTATAAGCCTCTTTACTGTCTCGTTGATACAGGCAAGAAGGCGGCAGTACCAGCTCTCCTTCAATATTTTCAGCCAGGTTAATATTGTTATGGATGCTTCTCGTAATCTCAGATGCAATCAAATTAGGATCTATGCCAGCAAGCGTATCTCCTACATGCACTTCCCTTCCGTAAATATAAAAACATGGAAGCAGCTTCCCAGCGGCTCCTGTATAAATATAGCGCGTGGAATCTCCATCGTAAAGAGGTGTAATAAAGTCGGTATTAATCGCTGCTGTATACGAAAGATTTTTTTCTTTTTTCAAACGGTTCAGCTCAGAAACAGCAGAAATAATTCCAGCATGCTGGCTTTCCTCATCAGGATTAACCATAAAAAGCACGTTTCCTTCTAATTGATCTCGATGCTTAGTAAAATGCAGCACATTGGCTAAGTGTACAGCAATTCCACTTTGCATATCAACGCTTCCTCTTCCGAACATCCATTCACCTAATTGAGCATCTCGCTGTACATCTTCATTAATGTTATGCATAGAGAAATAGCGCTGAAGCGCTTCTGGATCTAACGCTATATCTTTTAATGAACCAAAATCTTCAATGCCAACCGTATCTAAGTGAGCGTGATAAATAATTGTTTGAGCATTTTTTTGGCTGCCTTGAATAAAAGCAAATACATTTTTTCTGCCTAGCGTATCGCCATTAATTTTCTGTTCCCAGACGTGAAGCGGATTGTCTTTGAAATAAGGAAAACTTTGAAGCGTATTTTTAATAAAATCAGCAATCTTTACTTCGCCGCTTGTCCCATTGATACTTTTGATTTTCACTAACGCTTGTGTTAAACATTCAACTTGCTCTTCAATGCTTAGCCGTGAGAGTTGGGTATACACTTCTATTCCTCCTGCCTATCAAATAAAAACTTCATTTAGCTGCATATGAATAAAAGTAGTACGATATATACATATCGTACTACTTTTATTTATTTTAAACCGATTACTCAGCAAATACTTTTTCAATTCGTTCAATTGCCCAGTCTAACTCTTCTTTTGAAATCGTTAACGGCGGAGCAAAACGAATAACCGTACTGTGCGTTTCTTTACAAAGCAAACCTTGGTCTTTTAATTTTTCACAATAAGGACGAGCCTCTTCGTGTAATTCTACCCCGATGAATAGACCGCGGCCGCGCACTTCTTTCACAACTGGATTGCTTAAGCTTTGGAGCTTCTGTTTGAAATAAGAACCTAATTCTAATGAACGCGCTGGAAGTTCCTCGTCTTCAATTACTTCCAAAGCAGCTAATGATACGGCACAAGCAAGCGGGTTTCCGCCAAACGTTGAACCATGAGAACCAGGGTTAAAGACACTTAAAATGTCTTCGTTAGCAACTACGCAAGAGATAGGGAAAACTCCTCCTCCAAGCGCTTTACCTAAAATCAGCATATCTGGTTCTACGCCTTCCCAATCACAAGCAAACATTTTGCCTGTACGCGCTAAGCCGACTTGGATTTCGTCCGCAATAAATAACACATTATGTTCTTTACATAAGTCAGCTGCAGCTTTTAAGAAGCCTTCTGGAGGTAAAACGATACCTGCTTCGCCTTGAATTGGCTCAATTAAAAATGCGGCCGTATTTGGTGTAATAGCGGCTTTTAACGCTTCTAAATCACCGTAAGGAATCGTTTGAAGCCCTGGAAGCATCGGTCCAAAACCACGTTGATATTCTGCTTCGGATGATAATGAAACAGCTGTCATTGTACGACCGTGGAAGTTGCCCACACATGCGATGATTTGTGCTTGATTTTCAGCAACACCTTTCACATCGTAAGCCCAGCGGCGTGCAGCTTTAATGGCTGTTTCAACCGCTTCTGCTCCCGTATTCATTGGAAGAGCCATATTTTTATTTGTTAATTTACAAATCTTTTCATACCATGGACCAAGCTGATCATTATGAAACGCTCGTGACGTTAACGTTACTTTATCAGCTTGACGTTTTAATGCTTCAATAATTTTCGGATGACGATGTCCTTGGTTAACAGCGGAATACGCGCTTAGCATATCCATATATTTATTATTTTCTGGATCGTGTACCCATACGCCTTCTGCTTTTTCAATTACAATCGGCAGCGGATGATAGTTATGTGCCCCAAACTTTTCTGTTTGCTCAATAATTTTCACCGTTTTTTGTGTTTCAGTTGTCATATTTATTCCTCCTTATTTTCCAATTAGAATGTTTCAGATGTTGTTTTTGCTTGCATGTGAAGAACTAGATAATCCGGTCCCCCTGCTTTTGAATCCGTTCCTGACATATTAAATCCGCCAAAAGGCTGGTACCCTACAATCGCTCCTGTACATCCTCTGTTAAAATACAGGTTTCCAACATGGAACTCTTCACGGGCGCGTTCAATATGCTCGCGGTTATTTGATAATAAAGCGCCTGTTAATGCATATTCTGTATTGTTTGCAATCTCCATCATATGATCAAAATCTCGCGCTTTAGAGAATGCTACTACCGGACCAAAAATTTCTTCTTGCATGAGACGAGCTTTTTCATCTACATCCGCAAAAATAGTTGGCTGAATAAAGTATCCAGTTGAATTGTCTGCTTCTCCTCCCGCAACGAGACGCCCTTCTTCTTTTCCAATTTCAATATACGATAATACTTTATTGTACGAAGCCTCGTGAATAACAGGTCCCATATAAGTCGAAACTTCTTCCGGGTTGCCAACAGTTAATGTTTTTGTTAGCGCAACTGCTTTTTCAAGCACTTCATCATATACATCTTGATGCACAACAGCACGAGAACCTGCGGAGCACTTTTGCCCTGCAAAACCAAATGCAGAATATACGATTGAAGAAGCTGCTAAATCAAGATCAGCATCTTTGTCTACAACCACCGTGTCTTTTCCGCCCATTTCAGCTATAACACGTTTTAGCCATTTTTGCCCCGGCTGTACTTTTGCTGCTCTTTCGTAAATGCGGCAACCCACTGCACGCGAGCCGGTAAATGAAACAAAGCGTGTTTTTGGATGTTCCACTAAGTAGTCACCAATTTCAGGTGTAGCACCAGGAATAAAGTTTAATACGCCTTTTGGTAATCCTGCTTCTTCCATTACTTCTACAAATTTCGCTGCTACTACAGGAGTGGCATCAGCTGGTTTTAATAAAATCGTATTTCCGGTGACAATAGCTGCTACTGCCGTTCCAGCCATAATAGCTAACGGGAAGTTAAATGGTGAAATAATAATACCTACGCCAAGCGGAATATAATTGTACTGATTATACTCACCGTCTCGACTCTGTACTGGAGAACCGTCTTTTAACGTCAGGACTTGACGTGCATAGTACTCTAAAAAATCAATTGCTTCTGCTGTATCAGCATCTGCTTCGTTCCAAGGCTTTCCTGCTTCTTTTACAAGATAACTAGAAAATTCATGCTTTCTTCGACGAATGATGGCCGCTGCGCGGAAAAGAATATCTGCTCGGTGTTCTACTTTCCACTTTTTCCACGTTTCAAAAGCTTTTAGAGCTGACTGCATTGCTTGCTCTGCTAGATCTTTATTTACTGTAGATACATATCCAATTACTTCTTTTATGTTTGCTGGGTTAACAGACGTAATTTTCTCTTCGGTCTCCACTTTTTCACCGTTGATTACAAGTGGATACGTCTTGCCAAGCTGTGTATTCACATATGTTAATGCTTCTTGAAATGCCTGTTTATTGTTTTCGTCCTTAAAATTTGTAAATGGTTCATGAGAATAAGAAACTACCATGATATATGCCTCCTAGTATGCAAATCTTTGTTTACTTTATAGTTATGCAAGTAGCGTGCCAACTTTTAATAAAACTTTACAGCCTCTTTATCATCAAGGCTTTCACTACTTATATCATTCTTTCTTTTTGATAAAAGAAAAAATAATTGGCATATGTATATTTTTTTGGCGCTTAAAATGCCAATTTTTTTTGCGTAAAGAGGATGTTGAGACATACCTAAATCAATTCAATCTAAAAACGAAAAAATCCGAACGAGTTTGATTCTCCATCAAGAATCAAACTCGTTCGGATCTTCCTTCAACTACACTACTTTTGTCTCAGCCTCTTTCTATTTGTGTATTACGTTATCTTTTCGTCATTTGAATGGTTTTGCAGGACTGTCTTTTAATCATTTTGTGAGGAACGCGCACTTGTTCTGCAACAGCATATGGCGTTTCAATCTGCTTAATCAAGCAGCTTACAGCCTGATAACCAAGTTCAAAAATATTAATATCAATTGATGTAAGAGCTGGTCTAGCCATTTCAGCGATTAAGACATTATTAAAACTGACAATAGAGATGTCTTCAGGAACCGAAATTCCCATTTCATCCAATGTATTTAAAACACCTAATGCCATTAAGTCATCTGCTACTACTAGAGCCGTTGGACGTTCTTTTAGAGATAAAAGTTCGCAAACAGCTTCTTTTCCTCCCTTCTGTAGAAATTCTTCATGAATCACATACTCATCCCGGTAAGGAATGTTTGCTTTTTGAATCGCTTTATCATAGCCTGTTAAACGGTCAATGGTAACGACTAATTCAAGACTTCCACCAATAAAAGCAATACGCTCATGACCAGATTCAATTAAATATTCCGTCGCTTCTTTTCCAGCTTTAAAATTGTCGTTATCAACAAACGTGATGCTTTCACTATGCTTAAACGGCTTTCCAATAACTACAAACGGAACGCTCTGTTCTTGCAAATAAGAAAGCACTTGATCATCAACTTTGGAGTACAGCAAAATTAATCCATCCACTCGTCTTCCCTGTACCATTTGAACAACTTCTGCAAAAATCTCTTCTTCCGTTTCTCCAGTTGACATATAAATCGCTCTTTTGTTTTCGTGAGCTCCGGTGCTGATTCCTCTTAGCACTTCTGGGAAGAATGGATTTTGAAACACCTTGTCTGCTGAGCTCGGCATCACTAGGCCGACTGCCTCTGTCGTTTGATTTGCTAGACTTCGCGCAATAATATTTGGGTGATAACCAAGTTCTTTCATAGCCGATCGCACGCGCTGTTTTGTTTTTTCACTAATTCTTGAGCTGTCTGCAATGACGCGAGATACCGTCGAAGGGGCTACATTTGCTAAATTTGCCACATCTTTTATTGTTACACCCATAATTCCACCTCTTAATTATGTTTTCTTCATTACTACTTATCCAATATAGTTTGACAACTACGACGCGCTGTCCTTTTTATGAGATTAAGAAATTTTCTTTTCTTTTCTTCTTTTTGACGATGCTTTGTACAAAAAGATGCCAAATCCCGTATAAACAGCGGCAACCGCTGCGATATATCCTATATTGAGCCCTGACTTTTTCACTACTTTATATACATTTGTCGTCTCAGGCTCCAATGAAATGTTGTATACATCGTCAACTGGTCGTATAATTCCTTCCGTTATTAACCCTCTTAGTTCATTTTCTTTTCCAACTTTTTTAAGCGGGACATTAATGGCTGACGTTTCCTTTGTATTATTAATCACCACAAACGTCGTTTCGTCCTTATACCTTCTCTTGTATACGGCCACACCTTTTTGCTCAGACACAATGGTAAAGCTTCCTTTTCGAAGAGAAGGCGATTTCGCTCTAAGTTCAGCCAGTTTTTTTAAATGATCTATAATATCGGGATTAGCTAAAAAATTCATCATGCCATAATTTTCTGCTCCCTTTCCCCCATTCAGCGCAATTTCTGTTCCATAAAAAACGATCGGTACACTCGGCGAAGTATAAAGGTAGGAAAGCCCTTGCTTTGTTCGGGCTCCAGGATGGTTTTCACTCTTTAATGCTTTTGCTGTAAAACGTGTGCTATGAACATCATCTAAAAAATTGGCTAAAGGCAAATTACTTCCTTTTTCCCACTTGTCATACAACATTTTCTGCGGACGATTAGTACCGCTAAACGTAGCAGCAGTGGCTTCGGCTAGCGTTCTATCTACAAGCAAATCCATTCCTAATGAATCAGCCTGCTCACTTTTTTTTAATGAATGCCCGTTTATTTCTCCTATTAATAGAAAGGAAGGATCCATGCTTTTTAACGTCTGAGAAAAAGATGAAATAAATGCAGAAGGAGCTTGATCGATATCTTTAACGTAATATCCGTCAATATCTGTTTGTTTGCTCCACCAGGCAGCATTTTTAATAAGGTATTTCTGCACGGCGCTTTCTTTTAAGTTAAGGTGAGGCAATGCTTTAATTACTTCGTTATCCGTACCGGATTCATTACTTATCCATGTTTGTTTTCCTTTATCTGCTATCCAGGTATGACTGTTACTGATTGTCAAAGGAAATTCGACCATAATTTTTATATTGCGCTCATGTGCTTTCTTCACAAGATTTCGTAAGTCTTTTAACGTTCCAAAATGATCGTCTATTTTATAATGGTCGGTCACCGCATATCCATGATAGCCTGTCTCATCATTTTCCATAAAAGGAGTCAATAAAACAGCGGTAAATCCCATCTCTTGAATATAGTCTAACTTTTGTGCTACTCCCTGTAAATCGCCTCCATAATAGGCATCTGAGCGTTCATAGTTAACATTTCGATCATTCTGTTCACTTCCGTTATAAAAACGGTTAATCATCAATGAGTATATCACCTCATCACGTATATCTTTATGATCTTGCGCTGAGGCGCTGCTTCCAAAAAGCAATAATAGTATAAGTAGCATACTTGTCCTTTTCCATTTCATCTATTCCCCTCCTATAGACGAACTGTTTCAAACTCACTTTTGTTTCCATTATAACGTTAACGCTTACATTATTGTTAAATAAGTTGATAAAAACAAAAAAAGTGATTAAAAGTTTTTACTTTTAATCACTTTTTTCTATCTATATACTGCTATATCGTCTCATTTACGTTCGATATATGAGGTTTATCCGATACTTTACCCACTTTATTTAATCGATCAATCAATCCAACACCAAATTCAGGATGAAGATTGCCGTCTCCTGTCGCTACAAAACTTTCACGAAATTCGTATGCGGATGAACCGTGTTCAGCAAAATCTAAACCAGCAATTTCTTCTTCGCTTGATACTCGAATGGAAGAAAAACGCGTGAGAACAAATAAGAATAACCCAACCGTTCCAATTGTCCAACCCATCACAGCTATAATTCCAAGAGCTTGAATACCTAATAGCTGTACGCCGCCACCATAAAATAAACCGTTAGCTGTATCAAACAGCCCCACTGCTAACGTCCCCCAAATACCGCAAATTCCATGAACAGTAATAGCGCCAACTGGATCGTCTAACTTCATTTTGCTATCGATAAAATGCACAGCTTCTACTAGAATAATTCCTGCAATCAGCCCAATGACGATCGCACCCGGGATCGATACGTTTGCTGTTCCAGCTGTAATCCCTACAAGTCCAGCTAAGGCACCGTTTAATGTTAAGCTAGCGTCAATACGTTTGTAGCGAAATTTTGTGTATAAAGCAGAAGACAGGACTCCGCATGACCCAGACATTAATGTTGTTGCAATGATTCCCGGGACAAGAGCAGGATCGGCTGCTAATGTACTTCCTCCATTAAATCCAAACCAGCCAAACCAGAGGATAAATACACCTAATGCGCCAAGCGGAATGTTATGCCCTTGAATAGCATTGACTTTTCCATCGCTTCCATACTTTCCTAGACGTGCTCCCAGAAAAGTAACTGCTACAGCCGCACCAAGAGCCCCAGTCAAATGAACAACTGTCGATCCTGCAAAATCTACGAAGCCTAGTTTGGACAACCACCCTCCTCCCCATACCCAGTGACCTACAACTGGATAAATCACAGCTACCATCGCAATCGTGAGCATCATATAGCTGGATAGTTTCATACGTTCCGCTACCGCTCCTGAAATAATCGTAGCGCACGTTGCTGCGAAAACAATTTGGAAGACGAAAAAGCTCATTTGATCGCTTTCTCCATTTAAAAAGAAACCGCTTGAACCGATAAATCCTCCTTTTGAATTTCCAAACATAAGGGCAAAACCAATCACAAAATACAATACGGAAGATACAGCTACCGTTAGCATATTTTTCATTAAGATATTAAGCGAATTTTTCGAACGAGTGAAGCCTGTTTCAACCATCGCAAACCCTGCGTGCATTAAAAACACAAGCACTGCCCCAAACATTACCCACATCATGTCAATTGATGCACTGACTGATTCGACAGTTGGATCAGCTGCATTAACGCGTGTTGCCGCCAACAAACTAATAAACAAAACCGCACTAATTTTCTTTTTCAACGCTTAACTCCCCCTCTATTAAAATAACACTCTCTTTTTATAAAATAGCCTCTACACCTGCTTCTCCTGTTCTAATTCGTACAGCATCCTCTACCGGATAGACAAAAACCTTTCCGTCGCCTATTTGGTTCGTAGAACAAATTGATTGAATGATCTTAATGACTTCATCAACTTGTTCTGCTTCTAAAATCATTTCTACCTTGACTTTAGGTACTAGTTTGATTTCAAAACTTTGTCCCCTGAACAGTCCCTGCTCTCCTTTTTGCTGACCGCAGCCTGCCACTTCTGAGACTGTTAATCCGTTTATTCCTACTTCCTCTAATTTTACGCGCAGTGCTTGAAATTTTTCTGGACGAATGATAGCTTCCACTTTTTTCATTGTAACCCCTCTTTCATGTTAGTTTTATTAACATTTAACGTTATATATATTATCATATAGATAATTTTCTGAATATTCAAGTTAATATGTGATAAAAATGAGACTTTTTTCTTATTTACATAATAGTTAACGCTTTCATATCTCTTCAAAAAAAAGTAACGCAAAGGAAAAGTAGCTCCTTTGCGTTACCCCGTAGAAATAGATGTCATAATTTGCTTTTTCACTTGACTTGTGACAAAATGCTTTTCTGTAAATACTTCATAATGTTCTTTTCGAATTTTATCAAGAATCGCTCGGTATAAATGCGCCGCTCCTGTAAGAGGTAAACGAGAAGCCACGGGATATTTATGAATCGACTGAAGCCCTTTTATATAATACATTTCTGCTTCTTTGGCCAGGTGCTCCCACATTTCTATAAATTCAGAAGTGACCCACCGGTTCTCTAATAGCGTGCGCGTATATCCGTAAGAATTCATAAGGTCTTTCGGTAAATAAATGCGCCCTCGCTCTAAGTCTTCCCCCACGTCTCTTAAAATGTTGGTCAGCTGCATCGCAATGCCTAACGCAACTGCTTCTTCTTCTAATTCTTTATGAGTAGTTGGAGCTAAAATCGGTAAAAGCATTAGCCCTACCGTACTCGCTACATGATAGGAGTATGTTTTCACTTCATCAAGCGTATCGTATTCTTTTTTTACTAAATCCATTCGCTGACCGGTAATCATATCGTCAAATGCTTGAACATTCATTTCATATTGTTCAAATACATTGCGCAGAGCTACCCACATGGCGCTTTCGTTTAATAGTTCTCCATTTTTAAACCGAGCAAATTCTCCTTCGAATTGCTGCAGCTCTATTTCAGGATTACTTCCTTCATCTACAATATCATCGACTTGACGGCAAAATGCATATACCGCCCATACTGCCTTTCTTTGTTTTGATGGCAGCATGGAAAAAGCTTTGTAAAACGTTTTTGAGTTTTCTTTAATAATTTCTTCACACTGAGTGTACGCTTTGTCTAACGAAATGTTCATCATATAGGACCCCTTTCTCTATTAAAGGATAAACCATCATTTCCTTATGGCTTCACAAGATCTTAAGAGAGCTTTGCAACCGTTTGAATAGACGATTGTTCAATAAGATGATCAGCCAACATTTTTGCTCCTTGCATAACAATTGGCACGCCTCCGCCTGGATGTATAGATGCTCCCACCGCAAAAACATTTTTATATTCGTACGGCTGGTACTGAGGTCTGAATACGCCTGACTGAAACAGCTCAGGAGCAATACCAAAGCTTCCGCCTTCGTAAAGTCCAAATGCTTGAGCATCATTTGGCGTGCGTACTTTTACCCATTCTATTTCTTTACGCAGCTCCCCAAACCCTTTTTCTTCCAAAGTTCGAATGATTCCATCAACAAAATCTTGCTGATTGCTCCAATCAATGTGGCCACCTGATGGAACCGGTACAAGTGCATATAGCACACTTTTTCCTTCGGGAGCTAGGGATGGATCAATAACAGAGGGATTAAATGTATAAATAGCGGGATCTTCAGGAATCGTTTTATGCTTAAACACTGCTTCCATATGTTTAGCCAAATCATTGCCCATAAAGTATTGATGCACATTGTGATGATCATATTTTCTCTTCAAACCAAGATAAAGCAGCAGACAGCTGGACGAAGGCACATACTTCTTTTCTTTTTTTTGAGCAATTTTCGCCATATTAGGAAAGTCGCCATTTAAAATCACTTGATCAAATGGGTGAAGTTTTTCGTCAACAATAACCCCTTCTGTCTTGTCTCCTGATATAGAAAGCTCTTGAACCACCTTATTCAAATGAATGCTTACACCTTGCTCTATCAGCGCCTTTTCAAGAAGTGGCACAAGACTTGCGTATCCCCCTTTTACGTAATAGATGCCATGAGCATGCTCACTGTAAGGAACAAGGGAATAAATAGCTGGTGCCGAATAAGGATTCCCTCCAATATAGAGAGATTGCAGCGAGTAGGCATCTACTAGACGTTCATCATGGAAATACGTTGAAACAAATTTTCTCATTGATTTATTTGCATTCATTTTTTTTAATGCCTTAATGTTTTGCCATGTCCAAAAATCTCGTTTATTTACAAATGTTTTTTCCAAAAATGCATTACTTCCTAATTCAAATCGCTTTTTTAATTCAGTCATAAAACGCCGGTAGTTTTGCTCTTCGCCTGGAAACAAACGGCTAATCTCCTCTAACTGATCTTTTTCAGTCGCTTTTTTTGTATAGGTCGTACCGTCTGGAAAATGAATATCATAAAGTGGATCACAGCGTATTAGTTCATATTGAGAAGCAGAAATGCCCGCTTCATCTAAAATACGTTCAAGCATTAAAGGCAGCAAGACAATCGTGGGACCTTCATCAATTTTATAACCGTCTTTTTCTACAAACGCCAGCCGGCCGCCCAGCTTGTTTTCTTTTTCGAAAATATCAACAGAAAAACCTCGTTTGCTTAATAACAAAGCGGTAATTAAACCGCCTATGCCGCCTCCAACAATTGCTGTTCTCATAATGCACTCTCCATTTCCTTCATGGTTTTAAACGGCTCATTCAGTAATTGTCCGTCTCTTTTTAAGATGAGCTTTGTCGTAATGCGGGATGATTCCAGAATAGTTGGTAGACCGCTCCCTGGATGAGTTCCTCCTCCAACTAGCCAGCAATTTTCTAATTCTTCAAATTTATTATGCGGACGCAGTACCATCATTTGAGTGAGCTGATGTCCAAGGTTAAATGTCGCTCCTTTATAGACCAGCACGTCTTCTTCCCACTGCTTTGGTGAAATGATTTTTTCAACTTCAATATGACTCTCTAAATCTTTGAAACCCGTTTTCTTTTCTACAATTTTTAATACTGCATCTCGAAAAGCTTTTTGTTTTTCATCCCAGTTTACACCGCTGAAATTATTTGGAACCGGCGCTAAAATATAAAGAGCAGACTTTCCTTCTGGTGCTAAAGTTGGGTCTGTTACACTTGGGTTTTGAATGTAGATGGAAGGGTCTTCTGAAAGAGCTAACGTTTTTGTGATCTCTTCTACATTTTTTTTATAATCTTCAGCGAACACAATCGTGTGATGAGGCAGATCTTTGTACTGTTTGTCTATGCCTAGATAAATCATAAAAGTGGAACAAGAGTATTTTTTCTTTTCAAGTTTTTTAACTGCATATTTTTTAAGCGTACCTTCATCTATTAAATTCGTCATGGCATGAGCAAAATCTCCATTGATAATGACGTCGTCTGCCCCTATTCGCTCTCCATTTTCTAGAATAATTCCTTTTACTCTCTTATTTTCAATCCATAGTTTTTGAACACCTTGGTTTAAGTGGATGTGCCCTTGATGTTCTTCCACTACTTTTGCCATTGCTTGAGATAGCTGATTTACTCCTCCTATCGGATGGAAGATACCGTAGGCATGTTCCATAAACGATAAAATAGAAAAGGCTCCTGGACATTCCCAAGGGGACATTCCCAAGTACTTCGATTGAAAAGTAAAAGCTAATTTCAATTTCTCATCAGTGAAATACTTGCCAAGTACATCATAGAGCGTTTTACCTAAGGATAAATGCGGCAGTGCTCGAATTGCTTCAGGCTTTAAATAGTGATGAAAACGATCCATCTGGCCTTGCAATAAAGGCAGCAAAGCCGCCATCTTTGCTTCGGTATCTTTCATAAAGCGCTCATAGCCTTCCCCGTTTCCTGGGTATAAACGTTCGATTTCTTCTTTCATCTTTTTATGGTTATCCGTCATCTGAATCTGTGCATCATCAAAGATAAGCTCATACATGAGATTTAGACGTTTTAAGTCCATATAGTCATGCGCATTGCGATTAGCAGCTTGAAATAATTCTTCAAAAATCTGTGGCATGCTCAAAAATGTAGGGCCCATATCAAACGTATAACCTGACATTTTAATCGCTGAATTTCGCCCGCCCACGTATCCTTGCTTTTCATATACATCTACTTTATAGCCATGACTTGCTAGCAGCATTGCTGCCGCTAGTCCTCCTGGACCTGCTCCAATCACGATTACGTTTTTTTGCATACATACACTCCTAATCCTATACAATAGTTATACAAACATTATACAAAGCTTTATTATTAAACACAACGATAAACTGCTTGTCTTTATTCGAATCATAAAATTACCAATAACTAAACCATGAAAATATGACGTTTGTACCATTTTTCCAGGGTTTCAGTACACTTTCCCTTTATTCGGTGCTTTCAAGCTTTTATTTTATATCTATGTAAAGTTATACAAAAATAGACTGCGGTCTTCTTCTCTACTTAAACGTATAAAAAAGAGAAATGGATGACTGATTTCATAAAAAAACCCTCTGTACTGAGAGGGTCCTGTCATTCAACAATTTGAATATTATTGTGAGTAAACCAGACGTGAATTTGAGCTAGATGAGCTAGCAGCTGAGGCCCTGTCATTAATTGACCAAACCACGGCGCTTTAAATCCTTCTCCGCCTGTATCAATAATATGCTTTAACTGCTGCTTATCAAAAAATTCATAAAGAGGTGACTGTTTATCTTGTAAAAGAGATTGAAGCCATACAGTTACAGCTTTTGTATAAGCTGGGTTATGCGTTTTAGGGTAAGGGCTTTTCTTGCGATAAAGAACGTCATGAGGCAAAATTCCTTCAAGCGCTTTGCGTAAAATCCCCTTCTCTTTATTGCCCGTCATTTTCATCTCCCATGGAATATTCCATGCATATTCCACAAGGCGATGATCTGCAAAAGGTACGCGTACTTCTAAGCTCGCTCCCATGCTCATACGATCTTTACGATCTAATAAAGTTGTCATAAACCAAACCTGATTTAAATAAAACAGCTTTCTCCGCTGCGCATCTTCTAACGATTCACCTTCTAATTCAGGCACTTCCTTTAACGTTTCTTCATATCTTGCACGTACATAATCTTCTAACTGTAATTTCTTTCTCCATGAACTTTGCAGCAAATCAATTCGAGCATCTAATGAGCGCATCCACGGGAAAGTATCCGAAGACAAATCGTGTTTTCGGTGAAACCACGGATATCCTCCAAAAATTTCATCTGCACATTCTCCTGATAAGCTCACGACAAAATCTTGTTTGATTTCACGGCAAAACCAAAGCAACGATGAATCTACATCAGCCATTCCAGGAAGATCTCTCACCTCTACAGCCTCTGTTAAATGCTGCACAAGGTCCTCCGTTGAAATAATGCAGCGATGATGATTTGTTTGAAACGTATCGGACATGAGCTTGATATAAGTTCCATCAGAATTTGGCTGAAACTCATTTGCTTTAAAAAATTTATCATTGTCTTCATAGTCGATAGAATACGTATGAAGGGAGCCCTTGCCGCTTTCTTTGAACGCATTTGCAGCAATTGCTGTAATGGCGCTTGAGTCCACTCCACCTGATAAAAATGTACAAACCGGGACATCCGACACTAGCTGTCTTACAATCGCGTCTTGCACTAAAAATTTAACTTTTTCTGTTGTTTCAGCTAAATTATCTGTATGCTGCTCACTTTTTACGTTCCAGTATCGCCAAATCTTCAATCCGTTACGCGTAAGCGTGAGCGCGTGAGCCGGGCGTAATTCATTTATGTTTTTAAATACGCCGTGGCCGGGAGATCGAGAAGGTCCTAAGCCAAACACTTCTGCTAATCCATCTAATCCTACTTCTGCTTTTACCTCAGGATGAGCTAATATCGCCTTTAATTCTGATGCAAATTGAATTCCACCTTCATAAGATCGATAGAATAAGGGCTTCACTCCCATTCTGTCGCGTGCTATAAATAACTTTTCATTGGCTTCATCCCAGATCGAAAAAGCAAAGATACCGTTAAAATGATCTACGCATGATTCTTTCCATTCTATATAAGATGTTAGAAGTACTTCCGTATCTGAATGTCCCTGAAATTGATAACCTCTTTTTAGTAATTCTTTCCGAATATCTTCCGTGTTGTAAAGCTCTCCATTATAGCAAAGCGTGTAGAGCTGTTCATTTTTTTCTCGCGTCATCGGCTGTCTTCCGCCTTGAGGATCTACTACAACTAAGCGTTTGTGCCCAAAAGCAACATGCTGCTGTGTCCATACGTTGGTGTCATCAGGACCTCTTTTCGATAAAGTGTCAGCCATTTTTGTTATTGTTGCTGTTTCATTTAAAAGCGATCGCTTTAAATCGACCCAACCCGTTATACCACACATCGTTTATCATCCTTTCTTTCACGCTCTTGTTTATGAATGAAATAATGCCATTGTATGCACGCAGTAGTTACAGTTGAATTGTCCTTATATTTTATTTTTACTTTTCAGTTATAAAGAGAGCTTTTTTAGGCAATAAAAAAATATGGATAAATTTCACACGGAGGTTTGATTATGAATCATTATTCTAAACAACAAGCTATGAACAATCAGCCGCGTTCCTTCGTGATTGGTACGGTTGAATGTGTTGATTCACAGTGGATTTTCTTTGAAGATGAAAGTGACGAAGCTTCCATGCTTCATGAAGTAATGGATGAGACATTAGAACTTCTTATTGATACACGCTGGGAAAAAGCCATTATGGTTGATGACCGTCAAATAAAGCTTCACGATGGAACGTATTTATTGCGAAATGGGGATAAGCTAAGACTGACTAAAAAGCTACCTTATGCATACGAACAGCTTCTTCAATCACTACCGAAAGAGACCTTTTTATCATTCACTCAGCACTTAAATTCATTAAAATTCTCTCTTTATGATTGTATTTACTGTCACAACACATTATGTTTTTTACCGACAGACGGTGATACAAAAGGTGCTAATTTTATCATTTATGACAATGAGGAAAAAATTTGTGCCGTTCAGCATTTATTCGAACGAGGCACGCATTACCTAGACCGATTTGAATATACCGTTAACGATGGAGAACGTTCAATGAATCTTTTTTTAGATTAAAGCAAAAGAAAAGAGTTTGAGACATAACTTCATCAACCTAATCTAAAAAGAAAAAATTGGATATATGAGTTCGTATTGATTGCTTTTAAACCGCTATTGGTTTCCGTGCAAGGCTTCGCTTTCCGCGGGCGGCCGATGAGCCTCCTCGTCGCTTACGCTCCTGCGGGGTCTCACCTGTGCCACTTTTCCCGCAGGAGTCTTCGCCTTGCCCTCCAATCAACAGCTAGAAGCACCTACACGCATTAAATTTACTTTCACCATGACAACGAAAAAAAAAACCGAAGTATTAATCAGAATTCTGATTAATACTTCGGTTTTTTTTTGAACTAAAATACTCTTGCCCTATCCTCTTTTCTTATCCTAGTACGACATATCCGTAATAGAATACTAAGATAAGCGCAATTACAAGAACTGCCCAAGCAACGCCTGTACGTTTTCTTTTTTCAGTACGAACAAGGACCATTTCCATTCCCACAAGCACTAACACTCCGGCAATTCCTTTAATGAGCGCTGCGCCTTGAAAATGGTACCAAGCTGCTAACATATGCAGACCTGATACTAATACTAATAAGTATAGAAGTCTCGCCACCATATGTAGGATTTTTTGACCTTTAGCTTTACCTGCTCGATGTAAAATCAACGAAACCACAAACGAGATAATCAATAATGTCCAAAGCGTTACATGAATATGTAGTGGAGCCATTCATCTCACGTCCTTTCTGAAAATATCATATCATGAAAACCTTTCCTTCACCAATAATATAAGGAAGGAAAAGGATTTTTAGCGGCTGCGTCCATATGTAGCATACCGAATGAGTTTTTCAAGCGGTCCATCTGAAAATAGGCTCATCCATATCCAGCTTCCCAGCAGTTGAATAAAAATGATAATCCCCGCAATAGCCAATCCTTCTACAATTGAAATATGTCCGTAGTATCCTAACCCATATGAGTAAAAAAGGAATGTACATACAATGGACTGGACAATATAGTTAGTTAAAATCATTCTCCCCAAAAAGGCAAATGGCTGCATGATTTTTCGAATAGATACACTTCGCATAGCCAATGTGACCAACGTTACAACAAAAATTGCTCCTGCCGTTCCTCCGATTGTATCGTGGATATAGGATGTAGCTACATTGTGATCTAAAGCATACGGCAGTACGGATGATACTGTATACGCGATAAATGAAATAAGGCAAAGCCACTTTGTCTCCACTATATATTCTTCTATTCCTTCGAACCAATCGCTTTTCGCCATAAAACCGCCTAATAAAAACAGTGGAAATAGCGATAAAAACAGAAAAGGAACCGTATTTAAATTATACGCGTAGTACCAATCCAGCAAGCGCTGATGAAATATTGACGCAAAACTTCCGTGTCCATATACTTGAAGAGCTTGGTCAATAATAGGCTGGTGAATTCCCGCTGCTGTCTCTCCTTCATTAGCAAAAGCCGCTACCGTTAAAATAACAATCATAATCACAGCGTAAATACTAAATATTCCGGTTCCCCATGCTAATAACACTTCTTTCTTTGCTTCTTGGAAAAACAGCATAATCAAAGCAAAGAAGCTGTATATCACAATCATATCACCGTGCCAAATAAATACAGCATGAATAGCTCCCACGAGAAGCAAAGCTGTCATTCTTCGTACATAAAAAGGAGTAAAGCTTACTTGCCTTTCGTATGTACGCTGGAACATTTTCATAAAACCAAATCCAAACAAAATAGCAAGCAGCGCGTACCCTGTCTGCCCTACTACTATATCAACTAATCCATTAGCAACATAACTCATTCTTGAACCATTCATCAAATTATTGTCGTAATAGGCAGCAGGCGAATAAAAATCGGGCATGTTCATCAGCAAAATACCAATAAGCGCGATTCCTTTTAATACATCCGCTGCTTCAATACGCTGTTCTTTATCAGTCGCGTTCATTTTGAAACGTTTCATTCTTTCACACCTTACATGCTTTCATTATTGCTTTCACATTATATCGAACATAAAAGTTTTTCTTCAATGTTTACTATTTCCATTCCTCTCTTTAATGTTTTACTTACTCTTTGCATATAGATAAGGAAAAAGCATTAATCACCTTTTTGTCTAGGCTTCATATGCTGTTACTAGACTAAATTAAAAGGGTGTTTGCCTATGCCTGCCATTGTTGGTGTTGTTAATCTTAACAGTGTTGGTTCAGCCAGCGTCTTTCATATTGGAGATGTTTATACAATAGCCCCTATTTCTACTGCTAAAACATTTGCTGGCGCAGGTTCGTTTAATACAGGCGACGGATTATATGTTGTGAATCAGCAGAGCTCAACGAATACGTCGGACAATGACGTAAATGATCAAAATGTCGCTGGAAATCTCTAATAGAAATGAAGCTCATACAGGAGGATGCTTATGAACTTTTATGTAAATCAAAGTATCTGTATTCAAAGTATGAAAATCAGTGCCGTAAGTAACTCTTCGGTACTTCAAATTGGAAGCGTAGGTGTTATTAAACCGAACTCAAATCTCTTTAATACAGGAGGGTTTACAGGCGCTGCACCTACTGAAACAAAAAAAGGCATTCTTGGATCTGTTTCTCCCTCTACCTTTACTCCCGGAACCGGTGCTGGCACTGCACCCGCTCCTTTTTCACAGTCGTTAACTCCCCCAGCTCGAGACAACGACTGACATGTTACAACCTTCATCGCCATATGTATATATATAACTATTTTCTTTATCGGGAGATAAGGGAATCGAGGTGATTGAAGGTGGATAACATGAACTATATTCAGCAGGTTCATCAGTATGTTCAGCAAATGTCTTCGTATATTCAGCAGCAAGAAGAACGCATTGCTCAGCTTGAAAAAAACGTACAAGAACTTCAGCAAAAAATAAAAGAGTTAGGTGAACAGCCACCTATTAAAATTGATAAAATTGAATATAAATTTGAACAGTTAAAAATTGATTCTTTAGATGGAACATTAAATATTGGATTGAACCCTCTTACACCCGATAATTTAGAAGATATCATTATTAATGAGAAACCAGAAGTAACATTTCCGCAAGGAGCTCAGCCACAAGGTCAGCAGCCTCAAGGTGAGCAGCCGGGACAACCCGGAGGTCCTGGACCGCAAAACCCCAGCTTAAAACCATTGGATCGCCAGCTAGAAAAGCAGTGGGTCTCTGATATTCATGAAACGATTTTAAATGAGCTTAATCAATATGGATTTTCTATGGTTCAACATGTGCTTGATGAGCGCTCGATGATGATTGATGAATCGTACTACGAGTTTATTTTAGAAGATATTAAAAAGCAGCTGCAGCAGCGGATTACTTTTTATATACAGCAAGTTCAGCCGGAAGAAATGGAACGGAATTTTGAACAAATTAAACCGCAAATTATCGGTAAACTTTATGAAGATATGAAAAAAGGAATTGACGCATTTTTAACGTATTTACCTGAATCCTTAAAGAAAGGTGGACCCCATTCATGAACTTTAACGTTGTAAACCGTGAATTGCTTGTTGGAGACGTTAGTATTACAGGCGTATCTTCTTCTTCTCTTTTTTTAATTGGTGATGCAAATTACATCTCTCTCTCTTCAACATTTGATACGCCAGCGGAATCTTTGATTATCGGTCCTTATGTTCCACTATCGTTATCATAAAGGAGCTTATGTATGCTTTCACGCACATCTTCTGTTAATTATATAGAAATTAATTCCTTATCAGCGAGCTCTTTTTGCCAAATTGGAGATTCAACAGAAATTCACCTACTTAATAAAGCGTTAGCTGATCGGAGACAGTATCCGTTTTTCTACGGCAGAGAAGGAAATTTTGATGATTATGCTATCTTTAGTGAGCCTATTCCCCATGGCGACTACGAACCTATTCCTGTTCAAACATGGAATGAAATACCTTTGATACGCGTTAACAGAATTGATATAAAAGGATGTTCATTTTCATCAGTTATTCATGTGGGCTCAACGTGCAATGTTTATGCAGAAGCTCGCATTAAGCATATTCGTGAACTGATCAACGATGAACCTTCAAAGGAAGCTGAAACAGGAACATCAAATAGTTCTACTTCAGAAGCTCGCAGCGGTGAGTGAACCTTTTAAGAAGCTGCTCATATACTAAATTAATATCACGAAAAAAAGGGTGTGAACTTCATGCCAGCAATAATTGGACCCGTTAGTATCATGAGCGTCGGAGGCGGTGTCGTAACGTTTGGAGATACGTTCTATGTTTCTCCAAAAAGCGCTGCTAAAACAGCCTCAGGCTCCGGTTCTTTAAATACAGGTAACTTTGTTAATACCAATAACGGCATTTCAGGAACAAATACGTTAGATCCAGATTTATTCGATCAAAATATAGCGGCAAATGCTTAAAAAAACCCCTTATCTTTGCTATTAAAGCGGATAAGGGGTTTTTTATTCACCTGGATTTTCGGCTGTTTGATTTTTTGGTTTTAGGTAATTTAGAAGAAGGCTGTTTACGAATCCATTTAATAAAGGAGCTAATTTTAGAATCAGCTTGTAATAAAGAAATCGTATTAAGACGAATGGCTAATTCATCATTTGTGTATAACGCATGAATTTGTTTATGACACGGAATACATAAGTTTGCGGTCGGTTCAAACGCTCCGCCCATTTCCTTTGGCGTTAAATGATGTACGGTCGTCAAGACATCCTGCCTTCCGCATAATTCGCATGTTCCTATTCGCCTGTCTTTTTTCTTCATATAGATTTCCTTCCCTATAAAGTTTCTACTCTTACACTAGTTCCTTTGCCAGAAGGCTCGGACGGCTCAACAATCAAACGTTTTGGCAGACGAGCACGAAGTTCTTGTACGTGACTGATGACTCCAATTGATAAATTATTGGACTGAAGTTTTTCAAGCGCCGTAACCACGGTATCAAGAAGCTCTCCATCAAGCGTTCCAAATCCTTCATCTAAAAAGAAAAACTGCAGTGGATATTCTCCTCTTAGCTGTATTTGTGCAGATAATGAAAGGGCCAGAGCGAGGGAAGTTAAAAATGTTTCCCCTCCCGATAAAGTTGAAACCGGACGTTTTACGCCTCCATTTGCATCATCTCTCATGATAAAGCCGCCTTGTGAATCAACTTCAATCGCATAGCGCTGACGTGTTAATATACCCAGACGCTCTGAAGCATCTCGGCTAACGGACATCAGCTGTTCTTCAGCAATATATTCGACGAAAGCATTTCCTTTAAATACTGTTTGAAGCTTTTGATACTGTTCAAATAACGCTTGTTTTTCTTCACGGTCCTGTTCAAGCACTAAAAATCGCTCATGCCGTTCTTTGACGCTTTTTAACGTTTGCTCAGCTGCTCCCTTGAGCTGAACGGCTTCTTTTACAGCGGCTTTTATATCATGAAGCAGCTGCTGAGTTTCTTCAAATTGCTGCTCTTCTATGGACTGGTGATTCAGCTGGATATTTAACTGTTCAATTGATGACTTCATCTGTTTTATGTTGTCCCAATAAGCCTGAACAGTTTCATCCAACAATTTCATCTCATCATTTGATAACAAAGCTTGCTGAACTTCTTTTCCTTCGCTGAATAAAGAATTCCCTATAGCTTCTTCCCATTTTTCAGCTGCTTTTTTATACTGGATATGAGCTGTTTCTAGAGATTCGCTCGCTGCTTTTTCATCCATTTGCAGCGTTTGATACGCTTTTTGAACAGTCTGCCAATGCTGATACGCCTGCTGTTCATTCGTCTCTAACTCCGTAAGTAAGTGCACTGTTTTTTGCAGCGCTTGTTCAATATCTTCTTGATCTGTAAGCGTACGCAAGCGTTCAATTTGCGAGTGAACAAGAGATTGTTTATGAGACAGCATTGCTTTTAATTCTGTAAATTCTTTTTCGCCCGCATATTTCTCTTCTTTTAGACCTTCGATTTTCTTTTGCTGATTTTCAAAAAATATGCTGCTTTTTTCAATTCGAGCCTTTATTGTCTGCTCTTCTTTTTCTCGCTCATTTAGCTGTTCGTTAATTTTTTCCATCTCTTCAAATACAAAGGAAGGATAATCTTGTTGAAAAGCTTCTTTTCCTGCTTGTAACGTTTGTTTTTGCTGATTGACTTTTCCTTCTAATTTAATTTGTTCTTTTTGATAATGAGCAAGCTCTAATTCAATCTTTTCAAGACTTTGCTGGACCTTTTGTACCTGCCCTAGAATTGCCTGCTGTTTTTCACTTACCTGCAAATAATCCTGCTCAAGAGATTTGATTTCAACTTCTATTTTCTTAGCATACTGGCCAAAGGCATCTGTACCCATTTCTCCTAAAGCAGAAACTTCGCCAGCTTCGTTCATAAACTCAGCTAACTCAGGTATTTTTTCAACAAGAGGTTTAGCTAGCTGTTCAAGCTGCATTTTGAGCGACGAATAGCTAAATCGCTGTTCACGCAATTGATTGACTTGATCTTCGAACTGATCCGCTGACTCAGTTGTGACGTCATCTTCTTGTTGGTGTAACACGGGGTTAGGATGATGCTCAGAGCCACAAACTGGACAAGGCTCTCCTTGGGTCAGCTGCTCAGCTAATTGATGAGCCAGACGGCGTGACCATTCTTTTTCTTTGCGTCTTTTTAGATCGCTCATTAAACGATCTGCTTGTTGAAAAAGCTGCTGAAACTCTTTTTCCCGCTCACATACAGTATGATACAAGCCTTGAATATCTGAAAATAACGCTTTACTTTGTTCTATTGTTTGCTGATATCTCTCTTGGTGTGTCTGTTTTTGTGTATGCAAATGCTGAAGCTGTTCCGCTTTTTCTTTATACGTTTTTTGGCCTTCATCTAGATTTTTTTTATCATTATTCCATACTTGATAACGGTAAAATGCTTGCTGAACAGCCTGCCGATAATCAGGTTGAATCTCCACCTTTGTTAATGCTTCTTTTAACTCTTTTTGAAGAGTCAAGCCTTGCTGATACCGCTTATCCGCTTCCATTAATTCATCGTTTTTCGCTTGAAGTGCCTGCTGCTTTTGCTGAAGAGAAACTTCCGCTTCTTTTATTTCTTGCTGACCTTCTTTAATTTGTTTTTGAAGATCAGAAGCTTGTTGAAGCTGTTCTTTTTGAACAACTAATTTGGGCTGCTGTTCATTTTTGTACAAGCGAGCCTGCTCATATAAGCTATTCGAACGCTTATATTCCTCACTTTTTTGAACAATTTGTGCTTTTAAATTTTCTACTTTATCTTCATAAAGCTTCTGCTGTTTTTCAGCTTGTTCAAATGTTTCTAAATAAGGAAAAAGACGCTCAGCCTGCTGAGCTTTCGTCAGCACATCCTGCTTTTGTTTAATCTCCTCTTCCTGTCTAGAAGCATGTACTAGCTTTTCTTCTAGCAATGTTTTTTCCTGCTGTGCTTTCCAAAGAGACGCCTGCTGATCGTATCGCTCTTGCAAATCAGCCGCTTCTTTTTCTCGTTTTTCCAAAAGTACAATGCTATCACTTACAAGCTGCTCAGCTTCCGTTACTTTCTCTGTTGAAGCTTCACCTAATCCCGTTTGTTCTGCCGTAATTTTATCTAGGTCTGTTTTTAGCTGCTGAACTTGATAGCGTATTTTCTTACTAAGCTGATCCCCGTACTGCTCGAGATTAAAAAGACGCTGAAGCATTTGACGACGCTCCGTCCCTTTTAATGATAAAAACTCCGCAAATTTTCCTTGTGGTAATACAACAGCTCTTGTAAAATCATCAATTGTTAAACCAAGAAGTTCCTGTACCTGCTGGTTTACATCATTTGTTTTATCCGCTAATACGTACGTTTCATCTTCGATTTCAATCAACCGACTGGAAGCTGATTTCACACGCAGCTCATCCGTCCGTTTAAAGCTTCGTTCAACAGTATAGCGTTTTTTATGATTAGCATTTTCCAGTTCGAACGTAAACGATACTTTCAGTTCATTTTCCCCGTGATTTAAAATTCCTTGTGTATTATTAGCTGCACGCTCTACTTTTCCGTATAAAGCTAGTGTAATGGCATCCAAAATGGAGGATTTCCCGCTTCCAGTAGGACCAAATATTCCGAAAACACCGCCTGAACACAGCGCTTCAAAATCGACAGTTTGTTTTTCTCTAAAACTGTGAAGCCCCGAAACGGTCAAGTTAATAGGTTTCATTTTTCATCCTCCTTTCCCGATATATCTTCGTCGTTAATCAAGGTTAAAAACAGTTTGACTAATTCAGTATCAGGTGCCCCTCCGCCGGTTTGCCTGCTGTAGAACTTTGTAAACAGTTCTTCGATTGGCACTTCGCGCTGTGAACGTGTTTCATGTGCTAGTTCTTCTGCTTTGAATACCGGACGGATATGAATAAAGCCTGGATGAAGCTTGCGAAGACGATGGATTTCTTCTAGTGAAAGTGCATCTTCTACGTGAACTTCTAAATCAACCCATGCCTGCGTATCTTTTTGCTCATCAAGCCATGTATATACTTCTGCCAATCCGTTTTTCGCTTTCCAACGCGTCAAGGGCTTTCCGCTAGATAATGGAATTTCAGTCATCTCAACCTCTTTTCCTGGCTTAGCATCTAAAATGGTAACCGACTTTGCGTATCCTGACTCCGAAAAGCTGTAAGCAAGAGGTGAACCGGAATACCTTGCCAGAGTGTGGGCGCGATTGATCATTTGCGGACGATGCAAATGCCCTAACGCTACATATTGAGCGTTGGCAGGTAAACTAGTTGCCGCCACCGTATAAGCTCCTCCTACTTCAATTGGACGTTCTGAGTCCGTTGAACTTCCTCCTGCTACGTAAATATGGCTCATCGCAATGTTAACGCTATCTGTAGTAAACTGCTCACTCATTTTATCGAAAATACCTTTTACTCTGGCATCATATGAATTTCGAAGAGCCAGCTCATCATTTTCTTCTGCTAACAGTTCTTTTAATCTAGATTCAGATGGGTAAGGAAGAGCCGCAACCCTTAATATTTCATCTGATGTAGGAATGTGAATGCTTTCTACATCGGTAGTAGGCAAACCAAGAAGCGTAATATTTTGATGAACAGCTAATGGAGAAGCTGCCGAAAGCCGATCTGGATTATCATGGTTACCCGCAATAACAATAATTGGACGTTTACCATTGTTGCTCAGCCTAGACATACTTTCGTAAAAAAGCTGCTCTGCAGCTGCTGGAGGGTTGACCGTATCAAAGGCATCGCCCGCCATGAGAATAGCATCTATCTTTTCCTCTTCCACAATGTCTGCCAGTTCATCTAAAAACTGTGCTTGCTCAGCTAGACGGCTTCGGCCTTCTAACGTTCGCCCCAAATGCCAATCCGCTGTATGTAATAAACGCATGTTACTCTCTCCTTATTGGTGAAAAAGAAGAAGACTATCGCCTTCTTCTTTTTTTATATTTCAACAGCATGTCCACCATCTAAAAAGTACAGATAGCGATGCTGCACAGGTTGTTTTACAATCCGCTCAATGGCCTTTGCGTAAAGCTCTAACTGAATGCGGTACCTTTCGATTAGAAACGGTTTTGCTCGTTCAAAATCACCTTCAAAACGATCCGAAATATTATCCGTTTTAAAATCAAGTAAAACGAGGCCTTCTTCCGTTTCATACAAACAATCAATAATACCTTGCACTAAAATCGTTTCGTCTTCCTGCTCCCAATGATCATAGATTTCTTTAGCCGAGACACCTAAACTAAAAGGCATCTCTCTATAAACCTTGCGAGCCGTTCGAATACCTTGTGCAATGTCACTGTCTAAAAAGTCTGCTACATCATTTGCATCAACGGCATCCGCTTGTTCTTGCGTCAATAATTCTTTGGTAACCATTGATTGAATAAAGTCTTGAACCATTTCGAGGGTATAAGCTTTATTTAATGGAAGCTGCTGCATAACGGCATGTGTGGCTGTTCCTTTTTCAGCTCCTGTGAGAGATTTTTCTTGAAGAAACAGCGGACGGTTTCCAAGAGGTGCTTTAGATCCCCGAACGAGATCGTCGCTTCCACCTGCATCCGTCAGCTGCTGCTGCCTTTTTAGTTCAGAAACAGATTGCTTCGAACGATGAACGGAAGCTACACGATAATCATAAGACCAATTTAATCGTCTATACACTTCGTCTTTATAATCGCTGGACTCTGAAACTGGCTCATGCTTTTGAAGAGCGTTCAAGAGCTCTTCATGATGCTGCTGCTCTTCAAGAGGCTGTTCGGCTAAATCAACCGCTAATAACGTTGAAAGTTTCCAGCTTGAAGCATGCTGATGAACCATCTCAGCCGGCTGGACCTCTCCTTCAACCATGTGACTAACATTTTGGTGACGAATTAAAGAAGGTCCAATCCAGTCTAAATAACATTTTGCATCTCTTCTCACGTGAGCTGGAAGCGTCCAATCTTCATGTGCCATAACAGAGCTCCACTGTCTAAGCTTTTCTGGTGCATCTTTTACTGTTCCGACTAAAATAAGCTTTTCTTTCGCACGCGTCAAAGCTACGTATAATACCCGCATTTCTTCTGCCATGCTTTCTTTTTTCATTTTTTTCTTCATGGTCTGCTGAAGAAGAGTCGGGTACGTAATACGCAGTTTTGGATCAATATATTTAGATCCAAAACCTAGTTCTTTATCGAGTAAATATGCTTTATTCAAGTCCATTAAGTTAAACTGACGAGCAAGACCAGCTACAAAAACGACAGGAAACTCAAGACCTTTACTGCTGTGGATCGTCATCAAACGCACCACATCTTCTTGTTCTCCCAGCGCTCGAGCAGCTCCTAAATCGTTCCCTCGATCCTGCATCCGTTCAATAAAGCGTAAAAAGCGGAACAGACCTCTAAATGAAGTCGCCTCATACTGGCGAGCGCGATCGTAAAGAGCACGTAAATTGGCTTGACGCTGTTTCCCGCCAGGAAGTCCGCCAACAAATTCAAAGAAACCCGTGTCGCGGTAAATTTGCCATACTAGTTCTGACAAAGAGCTTTGTCTAGCTTGTGTTCTCCATGCTTTTAACTGCTCATAGAAATATTTCACTTTATCGCGAAGTTCTTCATCATCTGAAACCGCTAAGTACGTTTTCAACGCATCATAATACGTTCCTTTCTTTTGCTCTGCTCTCAGTGTAGCCAACTCTTCATCTGAAAGCCCTACTACCGGTGAGCGAAGAACAGAAGCTAACGGAATGTCTTGATGCGGGTTATCTACTACTTTTAATAAAGACATCATAATCATCACTTCAGTAGCATCAAAATAGCCTGTTGATAAATCCGCATAAATCGGCACGCCTTCTTGTTTAAATTCATCCATAATCTGCGCAGCCCAAGGCATGGAACGAAGCAAAATAACAAAGTCACGATACGTTACGTTTCTCATGATATCGAGCTTGCGATCATATATTTGAAAACGGTTTTGAACGAGTTCTTTGATTTTGCGCGCCATTGCTCTTGCCTCTAACTGAGCCGTTTCAAGCTCTGCTTCTGAAAACGCGACGAGAGAAGAATCCGATTCTTCTTCCGCTCCTTCTTCTGCATTTTCTTTTGCAATCAGCAGAAGCTCCGTTTCCATTCCTTCCACTTTTGGATACGATGCTCCTAATTTTAAAGAAGCATCATCGTCATATGCAATTTCTCCTACTTCTTCATCCATCAGCTGGTTAAAAATAAAGTTTGTGGCGTCAAGCACTTGAGAACGACTTCGGAAGTTTTTATTTAAGTCAATACGTTTTCCAAATTGTCGTCCATCTTGCGTAAATCGCTTGTACTTCGTCAAAAACAAAAATGGCTCCGCTAAACGAAAGCGGTAAATGGATTGTTTTACATCTCCAACCATAAATAAATTCCCTTGTTCTTCACTATCTCTCGTCACTAATTTAATTAGTGTTTCTTGAACCATATTTGTATCTTGATATTCGTCAACAAGCACCTCTTCAAACTGAGTGCGATATTTTTGAGCAATGGACGAAGGCTTAAGCACCCCGTCTTCTTTTACACTCAAGATTTGCAGGCAATAATGCTCTAAATCAGAAAAGTCCACTAAACCTTTCTCTTTTTTGATGTGTTCATATCGTTCACCGAAGCGCTGAACTAAAAAGATTAGCGTTTCAATAACGGGCTTCATTTTTTCAAAATCAGCCATGTAGCCGTGCAAAGGCCTAGAAAACAAATCAGCATGAAGCTTCTCAAGGCTTGTTTTCGCTTTTTTGCGAAGCTCTCCAAAATCATCTAAAAGCTGCGAGTCGTACGCATCTCCTTTACATGGCTTTAAACGAGTAAAATTCAAACTCTGCATTTCTTCATGCAAATCAGCAAAAGAATGCTTAGAAGCGCTGAGCAGCCGATGAATTTGAGCCAAGTCTTCCTCTGCATTAACAGCGCGAGGAGCAGGCCCTCCCGGCAGCTTTGTTAGCTCTAAGCCCTGTTTTAAAATCGACTCAATGCCCATGAGCTGCGTTGTTACTTCTTGTAAAAGAAAAGACAGAAACGGAAGTGAATCAATAGAAGAGTCCTCTGTGACATCATATTGACTCACAATCATTTTAAGCCATCCGTTTGGGTCGGGATTAGATCGTGCAAAGTCATATAGCTTTCTTACCATAAGCTGAATATCTAAGTCATTTCTGTCGCTTGTATAACGATCAATTAAATCAAAGAATCGCTCGTTCTGTTCAATACTGTACTGCTCTTCAAACAGTTCTTCCAATACTTCTTCACGAAGGAGCTCTGCTTCCGTATCATCCGCAATTCGAAAACCAGGGTCTACATCAATCATATAATAATACGTACGAATGACTTCTAAACAAAAAGAATGAAGCGTAGAAATCGACGCACGGTTTAATAAATTAAGCTGTCTGCGC
The DNA here is from genome assembly GCF_047872835.1 of Priestia sp. RMT2NF4. NCBI lineage: Bacteria > Bacillati > Bacillota > Bacilli > Caryophanales > Bacillaceae > Priestia > Priestia sp. RMT2NF4. Next base: position 12,192 of record NZ_JBLQZO010000003.1, on the reverse strand, counting down.
AAGTGTAAAGAAGATGGATTCTTTTTTAACTCTTTTTCCAATGCTTCTCCAATTCGATTTCTCATTTCGGCTGCAGAAGCATTTGTAAACGTAGCAACTAGTAATCTATCAACATCGATTGGTTCCTCGCCCATCGTAATCTTTTTAATAATACGTTCGACTAAAACCGCTGTTTTTCCTGAGCCAGCCGCCGCGGCTACTAATATATCTTGACCGGATGAAACAATGGCGTTCCACTGATCATCCGTCCACTGGGAGTCGGCCGGTTTTACGTGTATATCTTCACTCATCTCGTTTGGCCTCCTCTCGAATTTTATCTAAAATAACATTTTGACTCTCTGTACTAAGCTGACGATATTCGTTGTTTTCCATTGATTCATCGAACTGACAGATTGAGCGGTATTCACAAAACGCACATGGTGTTTTATCTTTTAGCTTATAAGGCGAAATATCAATTTTTCCATTTGTAATCTCAGTACCTGCCTCTACAAACTTACCTCGCACATACTGACGGAGATGTGTAAAATCTTCTTCGCTCGCAACCGAAGAATTGGAATAAAAGCCCCCTGTCTTTTTAATACCCGCCGATATAACCTGTGAGTGCCCTGATTCTAACGTTTCGTCCATTAATCGGACTGCTTCCTCGTCCCCTAAAAGCAGTCCTTTCATTTTAAACTTCTTGAAGATTTCGGCTTCAATTTGATCAGGTTGTAATGCTTTAGTACTGTTGATCATTGGATTATGAACATGGAAATAAAGAACGCCAGCAGGCAATGCTCCTCTATTATCATGAAGAAGCTGTTCAGCATACGTCACGACTATGTCTAAATAAGCTAAAATTTGAAGAGATAAACCGTAGTACACTTCCACTAAGTTTAATGCTTTATCGCTTGATTTATAGTCGACAATACGCAGTAAAAGTCCTTTGGAGCTTTCCGCTTTATCTACCCTGTCAATTCGACCAACGAGTTCCATCGTATGGCCATTTGGCAGTGTAAACTGCATAGAAGGCAGCTCCGCGCTAGGTCCAAATCCAAGCTCCAATCCAACAGGAACAAACCCACTCACCTTAGCGTGCTCACTTAACACAAGCGACGCCCGTTCAATAATTTGCTGCAGCTTATGCGTTAAATAATGGTGACGATTAGAGCTCAATAAAATCTCGTTTTGTAAGCGCGGAGCAAGTTCGTGCACCGCAGCCGTAGAAAGCTGCTGACAGTCTTTTCTCGTTAAGTTCTTCCATTCTTTTTGACCGCCCCGTAGCTCGTCTGAAATCATCTTCAGCGCCGCGTGAAATAACTCGCCTATGTCAGGAGCTGCTAATTTGAAAACTTTTCGTTCTTTAAGCTTAAGCCCGTGAGAAGCAAAATGAGCGTACGGACAGGCTTCAAATTTCTCCATTCTCGATACACTTGCTTGAATATGCTTTCCATACAGACGCTGACTCGTTTTCTTTGTTAACCTTTTTGCTTCGTTTTTATAAAATAAACTGCTTAGTACTTTCTCGCTGTATGAGTTCCAATCTGAATTTTCTACATAAAAATTATATACATCCCACCAAGCGGAACTCATCGGATAATGGCGTTTCCACCCTTGCAGCTGGCTAGCTAAATGCGCGATGCTCGTTAAGGGATTTGTTATATAATCAACTTGCTTTTCTTCTTCTAAATCCGTAGGCTCCGTCATTAACAGCTTTTCCTGCAGGAGCGGAAATAGCTCTTTTAATCGATTAATAACGAGTGAAGGCAGCAGAGTCTTCCCTTCCTCATTGGCAAGAGGATACGAAACATAAAGTTTTTCAGAAGAGCTGGAAAGTGCTAAATAAATGAGAAATTGTTCGTCAAACAGCTTTTGCCTTCCAGTTGGCGCAAGTAATAAGCCTGATTCAAGCAGCTGCTCTCTCTCTTTCTCAGATAACAGGCCATCGCTTTTTGGTTTAGCTGGAATCACACCGTCATTTACGCCTAGCACAAAGCTTGCTTTGATATCGGATAAACGCGAACGCTCAAAACTTGCCACAACCACTTGATCCAGTGCAGGCGGAACAAGTGCAAACTGCATGCTGTCAAGCCCTGTCTCAAATAGATCCGCGAACAAAGAAATCGATACTTTCTCTTCTCCCATCATTTCAACAAACTGATCAAATAAGTGAAGAATTGCTTTCCATACCTGCTCGTGCTCTCTTGCTTCTTGAAGCTTTCCTTCTTCTTCACATCGATTGCGCAGCGCTTCTATCTTTTGTGGAATATCTAAATTCGTTAAAAAACGATAGAGTGCTTCTGCTTTTTCTTTTCCTATTTTCGCTTGTTTTAATTTTTGCTGAAGCGAATAAATAGGAGGAACAATCATATTTTTTAATTCATTTATTTTTTGCTCAAAAGCAAGCTCTTCGTCAGTTTTCCCAAGGTTCATGTCTTCAAGCGAACGATATTTTCTGTAGGTAAATGGCTCCTTACTCGTCCACTTAGATCCTTGAATACCGTAAGCAAGTACGTAATTTTCTAATTCATCCATCTCTTCGCGAAGCTGGTGCACATCAGATGACAAAGGAAATAAAAGGTCTGTTTTCACTGCCCGAAAGATGGTTTCGTATCGCCATGACCCGCTTACCACCTCTAAGACTGAGCGAATAAATTCAACGAGTGGATGGTGAAACATCGCTCGCTTTTGGTCAATAAAGTACGGAATTTCATAATCTCGAAAAATGGTTTGAAGCAAGTCATGATAGTCTTCTGCATTTCTAACAATCAAGGCAATATCACGATAGCGATAGCCGTGATCACGCACAAGCGACAGCACTTCTCTCGCAATCCCTTCTACCTCTGCTCTTCGGCTAACAGCAGGCAGCAGCTGAATGTGCTCGGGCTCTGACTGAAATTCCGGCGTTGGCCGTTCATCATAATATCGTTCTAAATAGGCAAGCTCTGGACTGTTTTGATGCCTTTTTTGTTCATTAAATACGTTTGGCTCTTGAATCTCTATCCCGTTTTCAGCCGCCAGGCCCATTATTTCTTGATACGTTTCGCTCGTTAATCGAAACAAGTGCAGGTCATTTGGAATAAAATCTTGATATGAATAATCAGAAGTAACCGCTATTTTCACTTCTCTACAAACTTTCATCAGCTCTACTAATACCGTTAATTCTTGAGGAGTATAGTGATGAAATCCATCTACATAAATCGTTGCTTGAGCAAGGTACGCAGAAGAGACTACTTTTTCACTCAGCAGCTTCAAATAATCTTCTCCATCTACATATTTTGTCATCAGCTGTTTTTCTAATTCTCCGTAAATGAGATGTAAATCATGTAATTTATCAGCAAGGACTTTCTCATCTTCTGCTTGAAGTTTTTGCTTCATCTCTTCGAGAGACGGTGCATCTACCGTGTACTGTTTAAATTCTTTAACCATTTTTTCTAGTTCTTCAATAAACCCTGCTTGTTCTGAAGAATTCGCAAACAATCGAAGCTCTTTTTTTTGATGCTCGATAATTTTTTTAAGCATCATATGAATACCTGTTTGATCCACATGATAGCGGCTAATACCTCCGACTTCTTGCAGGATACGCCACGCAAGACGTGTAAAACTATAAACTTGAGCACGCATCATGCCTTCTAACCCAGGTGTTTGAACAAGCGCATACTCCGACTGAAATGTCATCTGTTCAGGTACAATATAAATAAGTGGATGCCCAAGCGGAGCATTTAACAGCTCTTGGCGCATGCTATTTAAAAGATATTCCGTTTTCCCGCTTCCTGAACGTCCTAATAAAAACTGTAGCCCCACGTTTTCACCCCTTCATTTTTCTTCTCTATATTTTTAGTTGTTTAAGTGCAAAATGGATAAACGCCACGCAAACACGTGACGCAGTCGTCAAAATTTTATAGTGATAATCAGCTAAATCTCTCTATCTCTCTCCTTATTATTTTACTGAACTTGCAGACAAAATTCCACTTTGCACATATGTGAAATGCTGGATGCAACAAAAAAACTTTTCAGTAGCCAAATGACCACTGAAAAGTTTTAGAAAAGCGAGTTATTTTCTACTTTTACATCATGATTCCACCATCTACATGCAGTGTTGTGCCGTTAATATAGTTGGACTCATCAGAGGCTAAATAAAGATAAGCATAACCAATGTCAGAAGGCTGACCTAACCTTTGTAAAGGAATAGTGGATTTCATTTGATCAATGATTTTGTCCGGCATCGCCTTCACCATATCCGTCTCAATAAACCCGGGAGCTACAGCGTTTACATTAATTCCTTTTCGCCCAAGCTCTTTAGCCCATGTTTTTGTCATTCCCACTACGCCGGCTTTTGTCGCCGCATAGTTTGTTTGACCAACATTTCCATATACGCCGGATACCGAAGATGTGCTGATAATTTTCCCTTTACCTTGAGCAATCATATGCGGTACAACGGCTTGCGTACAGTGAAAAACGCCTGTAAGGTTTACGTTAATGACCGCTTGAAAATTTTCAACTGATAATTTAGTTAGCATTCCATCTCTGGTAATACCTGCATTATTAATTAAAATATCTATTTTAGAGAAGCGTTTCACGACTTCTTCTACCATTGCATCTACACTGTCTCGATCCGCTACGTTTACTTGAAAGAATGCTACATCTCCGCCTTCTTCTTTTAGCTGAGCTGCTCGTTCTTCTCCTACTTTTGCATCGTAGTCAACCATAGCGACCTTTGCACCCTCTTGTGCGAAAATTCGAGAAGCTTCGAACCCTAACCCATTTGCTGCACCCGTAATAATTGCCACTTTATCTTTTAATCTCATGTCACCCGCGCTATAAGACGCTTACTAACAACGATTAATCAGCAAGTCGCTTGAATCTTAGTAGCGCATTCCCCTCCTCAAAACGACGCCAAGCACGTCTTAATGATCATTCGGTGCTTTTCTAGTAATGATCCCTCTACTTACATCTTAGTAGTCAAGCTCAAAAATCATTCATATAATTTTTAAGAAAACGTTTTGAAATACATGAGGTGATAATACATGTTGAGAAAAAACATGTATATCTCTAGAAAACAAAGGGTTCATTACTTAGGTGCAACTAGGAATAGACGTCTAATTTATTCCCAGTTTTTTCTTTTATTTTAGCATATTTTTCACAATTGATAAACAAAAAACTTGTTCATTACTAGACAGATACTCTGTATGTGCATTGTTCTACCAACCGAATAAACAGACAAATAACTTCTTTAAGAAAAAGGCAAAAAACCTTTCAAAAATGCTGCTGTATTCCTATAAGAAAAGGTTTTTCCATAGTTTACAATACCCTCTTCTGCTGTATGTATAACAAAAGACTGCCTATTAAAAAGCAGTCTTTCATCACTATTTGTTATATATAAACAAACTATTTGTCATACTGTTTCACTTTAGATTTTTCATTTAATCTTCGTTCAATTTGCTTTCCAACAAGCCATAGGACAAAAATGATCACTAAAACAAGTACTGCTTTTAAAGGCTGTTTCACAAATGAAACAAAATCGGCCCCAATAAAGCTCATCATAAATATCATGACCATTTTACCCGCTAATACAGCAAGCATAAACTGAGCCATACTGACACGTGATAGTCCAGCTACTACATTAATCGCTGAAGACGGCGTAAAGGGGAAACAAAGCATAATAAACAGCGGTCCAAAACCGTGTCTTTCCACCCAAATCATAATCTTTCGAATTTGCGCATGGCGGCTGATAAAATGTAAAAACCTCGCCTGTCCGTATTTTCTAAAAATCAAAAAGACAAGCAGTGATCCAACGCAGCTCCCGATCCATGAAATTAAAAAGCCTAACCATAAGCCAAAGGCAGCAGCATTAGCCATTACAAACGCAAAAAGCGGCAAGATAGGGATAAACGCTTCTAAAATAGGCAACAGCAGTCCGGGAATGATCCCAAATGATTGATATTGTTTTAATAACTCGAGGACGCCGTCTAATGTCAAATAATGCTTTAATGTTTCAAAATCCATCGAATGTTCTCCTTATTTAAACAACTGTGCTACTTTTCACTTATTGTACTACTTTCCTTTACCAAACAAAAGTTTTACAGCGTTTTATCTTTTCTGCCCTGTTGCGCTTGCCATATAGCCAGCCCTTACTTACACGAGCAGAACCTCTAGAACAACATGTGCTTTTACTTAGACTGCTGCAAATAACGTTTAAACCAGCTGGTTAAATATTTTAGTCTCGCCGTTCGTAAATTAGGCTTACCGCTTCTAGAAAGTTCATGGTTAGACTGAGGAAAACGAATAAATTCTACTTCTTTATCTTTTCTTTTTAGTGCCACATAAAGCTGTTCAGCTTGTTCAATTGGACATCTATAATCCTGTTCGCTATGCAAGATTAACAGCGGTGTTTTCACGTTCTCCGCTAAACGAAGCGGCGAGTGGTTCCAAAGTTTTTCCGGATTCTCATAAATATCAGCTTTCAATTCCCATTCGGTAAAATAATAGCCAATATCACTAACGCCGTAAAAACTCGTCCAATTTGAAATAGACCGTTGCGTCACCGCTGCTTTAAACCGATTTGTACTTCCTACAATCCAGTTTGTCATAAATCCTCCGTAGCTTCCTCCTGTTACGCCAAGTTTATCTTCATTAATATAAGAGTAGCGGTTAATTGCTTCGTCGGTTACTGCCATCAAATCCATATAATCCATGCCTCCGTAATCTCCTCGAACGGCATCTGTAAAGGCTTGACCATATCCTCTTCCGCCTCTTGGATTAGAAAAGAGGATATTGAACCCTTTTGATGCAAGCACTTGAAATTCAAACATAAATGTATGACCATACATAAGATGCGGACCTCCGTGAATTTCTAAAATGGTTGGAGATACATCGTTGGCAGCAGCCGCTTTTACGACCCAACTGTAGATATGTATACCGTCCGTGGCAGTCGCGCAAAAAGATTCTGCTTCCGTTAACTGCACATGCTTTAAAAATGAATCATTAACGTTTGTCAGCTTCACTAGTTCCTCTGTTTTTAAATTTAAAGAATAAAGATCTCCGGGATGTGTAAATGTACTGATTGCTACGATAGCTTCCTCACCGTTGGGAAGAACAGATACCCCGTATACGTGAGCATTATCCATAAGCACAGAGTCTAACTTTCCATTTACATTTCCTTTATATATGCCTACAGAACCCTTTTCACTTACGACAAAATAAAATTCTTCCTTACTGCTCCACATAATTCCCGCTGCGGTTCTTCCAAAGTGAAAATCTCCTGCTACCATATCTCCTATTTCTAAGTCTATACCTGCAGTGATACAAGCTGTTTTTTGATTGGAGACCTGATAAATATATATGTCATTCATTGAAGCCGATCCGTATGTACGTTCATTTCCAATGTAAGCTATGTATGACCCATCTGGTGACCACGAAACTTGATGAAAATATCCTGTTTCTGCTGTAATAGATGTTAACTTTTTAGTATCACGATGCAAAATAAACACGTCCATGGTTAACGATAAATCCGGATTCTCTCCTCGGCTGCTGCAAAATACAATTGAATTTGCATCAGGGGCCCAGCATCCTACAGAGTGATGATAAGGTCCATCCGTTAAAAACGTCACTTCTTTATTTTTAAGTTTAACGACCGCAACTTGCGTATATTCACCTTTTAAATAGCCGCTAGCATCGGATTTATACAACAAACGTTCCACTTCGTATGGCTGAGGATGCTCATGATTTTGTTCAACTCTTACAGCTTTTTCTTCTACTTTTGTAGAAAACATAATTTCATCACTATAAGGAGACCATACGGGATTACTAACGCCTTTTTCACAATCTGTGAGTGCTTCTGCTTCCCCGCCTGTCGCTGCTAATAGATAGAGCTGAACGGTTTGACTGCGATCTGATAAAAAAGCAATCCACCTGCCGTCAGGAGACCAGGCGGGAGAATGATTATTTCCTTTATAATACGTCAATTGCTTTGTTTTTTTTGTTTCAAGATCTAACATAAACAGCTGCGTCTCATAACCGTTTTCTATTTTTTTCGTTTCTCGAACCGTATAAACTACACTTTTTCCATCTGGAGAAATCTGAGGGTTATACACAGACTTCAATTCATACAAATCCTCTACCGTTACCGTACGCTTTTTTAAATGATTCAATTTCTTCGCCCCCAAGGATTCATTTTTAAACCAAATAGCCAATCGATAAAAACGAAAGTAGCGTTTCCCTCTTACTTTATCATTTCTAAAAATAAAAATCTAAAAATTTAGAAAATTAGTTGTTTTTTCTTCTTTTAATCTATATAATAATAAAAAGGGTGCAGAGGTGATGAGGTATGAACAATGAAAAATCGTACACGGAAATGATGAAGTCCCTCGCTCGCAAGAAAAAAGTAATTGATACTGTGAGTATGTTGGATGTTTATATCGAAATGGTAATTGATGAATCGCTTTTTAAGCGTCAAAAAGAACTGTTAGAAACAAACATTAACACGGCATTAGATCAACGTGATGAAACTGCTTTTTATGAGCTATCAGCACAGTACCAATCCTTACTTCAAACATCTACTTAATATTTCAAGAAGTTCATTCATGTTAATGATTTATATGTACGTTTAACAGGCAGATACTTTCTTCTCAGGAAGAACAGCTGTCTGTTAAATCGTGTTTACTACATAAAAAAAGATTCTTACAGATGTAAGAATCTTTTTTGTTAGGATTTTTCCTATGAGTGGAAGTAACTAACCGTTCCACTCATAGATTTTTTGTTATTTATGTGCCTGAAACTGCTCTTCTTCCGTTGAACCTTTTAAAGCTGTGGTAGAGGAAGTCCCACCAGAAACTACTTGCGCCACTTCATCAAAATAACCCGTTCCTACTTCACGCTGATGTCTTGTAGCAGTATATCCATTTATTTCACTAGCAAACTCTCTCTCTTGTAACTCTGAATAAGCTGCCATTCCTCTTGTTTTATATCCTCGTGCCAGCTCAAACATGCTGTGATTTAAAGCATGGAAGCCAGCAAGCGTAACGAATTGGAATTTGTAGCCCATTTTTGCGATTTCTCTTTGGAACTTTTCAATCGTTTTCTTATCTAATTTTTTCTTCCAGTTGAAAGATGGTGAACAGTTATAAGCAAGCATTTTACCTGGGAATTTTTCATGAATAGCATCTGCAAATTTTTGTGCTTGTTCCAAGTTTGGTTCAGACGTTTCACACCATACTAGATCAGCATATGGCGCATATGCTAAGCCACGAGCAATAGCTTGATCGATTCCGGCTCTCGTGCGATAAAAACCTTCAGCGGTGCGTTCACCTGTAATAAACTGGCGATCTACAGGATCAACATCACTTGTAATTAAATCAGCGGCATCAGCATCGGTACGAGCAATCAGAAGTGTTGGAACACCCATTACATCAGCAGCTAAACGAGCAGCAATCAAATTTTTCACAGCGGTCTGAGTTGGCAGCAATACCTTGCCGCCAAGGTGGCCACACTTTTTCTCAGAGGATAATTGATCTTCAAAGTGTACGGCAGATGCTCCCGACTCAATCATTCCTTTCATTAGTTCAAATACGTTTAACTGTCCTCCAAACCCTGCTTCTGCATCTGCTACAATTGGAGCAAAGTAATCGATATCCCCTTCTCCTTCTAAATGCTGAATTTGATCGGCACGCTGCAGCGCTTGATTGATTCGTTTCACAACATGCGGCACGCTGTTTGCCGGGTATAAACTTTGATCAGGATACATGTTTCCTGAAAGATTTGCATCTGCAGCTACTTGCCATCCGCTTAAGTAAATTGCTTTTAACCCCGCTTTTACCTGTTGTACTGCTTGATTTCCTGTTAAAGCTCCTAATGCATGAACGTATGGCTCTGTTTTTAATAAGTTCCAGAACTTTTCGGCTCCTCTTCTAGCAAGCGTATGTTCAATATCAATGGACCCTCTTAGCCCAATGACTTTTTCTGCAGAATATGGACGTTCAATTCCTTTCCAACGCTCATCGCTTTTCCAGTTCTCTTCAAGGTTTTTTACACGAATGTCTTTCATTCTTTATACCCCCTAATGAATTTAAAATTCTATATTCATAAAAATATAAAACGCAGCAGTTAGAATATGTCTGTTTCATGATGAAGTAAATTAGCAGTTTGCCATAGTGTTAGAGAGAACGTAGATGAAATAAGTAAGTAGTTGAAGGACATGTAGTAAGACTTAGCTGAGGTGAATATACGCTGAGAATTTAGACTGCTATCTTTTCAATCACAAATAACTATTCCTCCCTATTGTTATAAAACAGTTTTTATTTTACATACGTTATTATATAACAGTACTTTCGAAAATGAAACCTCCTTTTAGAATTTTTTTCCTACTCGCAAGGAGGCTTTTCTATTAATACCTACGTATAAAAGGCTTCATATATCCTTTACTTTTTCTTATATCACTTATTCATTTCTTTCATACTTCTCAACAAATGAAATTCTTTCCAATATTGTTGGATGACCATATCGAAAAATTTTCACTAAATACGGCGGATTCACCTGGGACAGTCCTGATTTTGTTAAATCCTGAAATGTTTTAATAGCAGCTTGTTTATCTCCTGTTAAGTCCATGGCGTACGTGTCAGATTGAAGTTCATGATGACGCGACTGCATATTTGTTAAAGGACTTACAGCAAATGTGAGCACAGAAAAAATAAGTAGAATAAGCGGTAATGAATTTAAATCACTAAGAGAAGTGATTTTTAATGCTTTCCCCCATCTCTTAATCACAAAGCTAGCTAAATGTTTCGTTAGCCATAAACCTACAATCGATAAAACTAAGGCTGAAGCAATCCCTACATAAATATGTTTCTTCACATAGTGACCCATTTCGTGCGCCATGATAAACAAAATTTCACGTTCCGTCAATTTATTAAGAGTAGTATCCCATAACACAATTCTTGAATTAGAACCTATTCCCGTTACATATGCATTGAGAGAGTTCGTTTTTTCAGACATGTTTACTTCATATACATGCTTAGCAGGTATATGAGCTTCATCTGCTAAATGCAAAATTTTCGTCTCCAGCTCTTTATTCTTTAATGGATAAAAATCGTTATATAACGGATCGATAACCACTGGTTGAATAAACGTCAAAAATAGCGTAAATGGAATAGATACTAGCCACGCATACAGCCACCATCTTTTTGAAAACTTACGAATGAATGCATATAACACAGCAATCACTAAAAACATCGTGGCATAGTTCACCCAAAAATCTGTAAAAAGATCTTTCATCCATCCTCGGAAAGGTTGCGTCGTAATATGGTAAGCCGTTGAAAGCTTATAGCTAATCCAGTCCATAGGAAAAGAGTAGATCAGCAGCAGAACAGATAACCAAAATACATAAATAGCAGTTTGGAGAAGACTGAAACGGCTGACGTCTTTAGACCACTTATTCACTTTCTTAGACACACCTAACACTAAAATTAAAATAAACCCTAACCACTCATATGGAATTCGGATAAAAAAGAGCGCATCTCTAATCTTTGAATATTTTTCGGTTAACATAAGTTCTCTTGCATTCATAAACGTAGCCGGATCCACGCTGGTACCTTTTAATGATTGTGGAATAGAGGTGTCACTTATATAAAATAAATACACCCATATACAAGCTGCATACACAAGAAAAACTCCGATGGACCACAAAACAATTTTTTTCACGTATTCCCCTCCTTTTGTACAAACAGTATTCTGTTATTACTATTGTAGGTTTTTTTTCGAAATTTAGAACAAGCGTTTAGAGATGTACTATAGGAAATGCAAATTGTGAAGAGAAAATCATAGAAAAACGAAAAATAGAGTTTATTCTTTTGTCTAAACTCTGTTTACAAACAAAAAAAGCAGTTTGCATATGCAAACTGCTTTTGAGATGACCCGTACGGGATTCGAACCCGTGTTACCGCCGTGAAAGGGCGGTGTCTTAACCGCTTGACCAACGGGCCAGTATGGCTCCACAGGTAGGACTCGAACCTACGACCGATCGGTTAACAGCCGATAGCTCTACCACTGAGCTACTGTGGAATATGGTGGGCCTAAGTGGACTCGAACCACCGACCTCACGCTTATCAGGCGTGCGCTCTAACCAGCTGAGCTATAGGCCCATTATTTGGAGCGGGTGATGAGAATCGAACTCACGACATCAGCTTGGAAGGCTGAGGTTTTACCACTAAACTACACCCG